>CAVWJY010000020.1:0-78605 GCA_963755245.1 uncultured Acidobacteriaceae bacterium
GCGCCATGCAGTAACTCGAACCAAGCCATCATCGACTTCGATCCAAAGATGCGCTCAAGCTTTCGCTGCGTCTCGGTCTTTGTGCTCGATTCACTGCTCCAGTTGTGGAGTGCTAGATCGACCAGATAGTTGCTAAGTGCCAGTACATTCGATAATTCGCTATCCCTCTTGTAATCAACTCCAGTAAGGCTAACTGTCAGTGGTTCTTGGTAAATAAACTTCGCAAAAAGCGATTTCTTGAGCACGTCTAGCGTGAGCGGCGTAGCCGCGCTACTACGGTTTCCGCTAGAGATATATTTTGCCAAGCTGTTGTCCGAGCTTTTCAGGGCGCTATTGTACAAATAGCTGCGGAATCTTTCATTCACTTCACCCTTGGTCAGAAGCTGGGTTGTCCGGAGGAATTGAATGAAGCCTTCCTCCGACTTTGGCTTTCCGTCTTCCTGATTGCGATAAACCTCCAAAGTCTCCGCCAATTCGTCTCCGAGCTTGCGAACCATGATCGGAGCAAAGAATCGCAGCTGGGAGTATTTGTCGTGCGCCGAAATATTGGTGCTGTTGAAGAGTCGGAGGTCTGGATTTAGATAAACCTTACACTCAAAGTCTGTGCGACCGTTCCAAAGAAGGGAGGCTATTTTGTGTTGGCCGTCAAAGATGACGATTTGGCTTCCGCGTATCGGCCGATTGAGGGCTGAAGGACGGGATGGGTTTGGAAATGGCGGAAGAGTTCAAAGACCCTGTCTTCGCTCAGGAACCGAGGCTGGAGTCCCGCCCCGCTTTCGTCAGCATCGTCACTATCTAGAACGGCGATTGGGAGAGTTGCATAGAAGTAACGCCATCCGGTTGTCGGACAGGTGTAAAGCTCATATTGCCTGTCGGAGCCCGAGCCGCTCAGTGTCACGGCATCCCCAGATACGTTTGCCGTGCTCGGGATTGCCAAAGGTGAACCCATGCTCTTTCTCCATGAAATACTTGAGCAGGTCGTGTAGGGTTACGTCTCGCGATTCCTGAAAGAAGTCGCGCATCTTCAACCGAACTCGAAAGTCTTCAAGAGGGAGCGTTCCTTTAGCTTTATTGTGCGGCTCGCACATTGGGGCAATATTGTCTAGACTACTTTGACCGTCAATTGCAAATGCACGGACGTGGTCGAAATGAAGAGGAACGTCCACTGGGATCGCGTGGCCAGTTGCATAGCAATTTCTCCCATGAATTGCAAGTATCTGTTGTTTCTCCGATGGATCGAGTTGCCGTTTCAGCGTAATGGCCAAGTGAGTCTCCCTATAGAACGCTCTGTGGACTTTGGACTAGAATCTACTTTTTCGGTATTGAATGCTAAAATTGTATCGCTCCTGATGGATACCGCAAGACCAATGCTGCACGCCGAGCAAGCACCATCGCCGTATCAGTGACGGAGGAGGCACACACCGTCCCGTAATGCAGAGATGTATGTTGCCATCCGGCTTAAAAGCTTGGAGAGCGGACGCATTCAGTTCTTGAGTTCGGCTTCCCGCTTGCAAAGGGACTCGCCGTCGTCAAAATCCTCCTCGGACGAACGGTGGGGCAATCCTTGTCGAACTTATGGTCAGCGCAGCTTCCAATCACAAGGAGTTTCATCGTCCACAGGTATTCGCGGTTAGCCTAGATTAGTTTCCCGTTGCACCATTCCCAACCCCAGCTATTTCTTGCTTGTCGAGTTCGGCACAGCGTCCGAACGCAGGTAGTTCCTCACCGCATCTCGATGGTTCGCTGTTCCATGAACCGCTCCAGTTCCTTGACCGAGTACATCACCATCTTGCCAATTCGGTTACTGGTGAACTGCTAGGTTCGCCCCTGCTCCTCCAGCTTCTGAGCGTGAACACACTGACACCGAGAAACGCAGCGGCTTCCTGTTCTCGCACGTACCGTGCCTCTCCTCGCGCCGCCTGCGTTTTCTGTGGAGCGCCAAGCCGCGCAACCACACTGCCAGCAATCCGGTCGATGAGTCCTCCTCTCGCAACCCGGTAAACGCAGGCCGCTCTTCGCCAAACAAGCGGACAAGTGAGACCGCACCGAATCCCGCACGGCCTCGATGCGCTTCTGGAGTTGGGTGAACCTCTTACTCTTGACAGTGGTACAATTCCACGCGAATCAAAACAGAAAAGGAGACTCCAACGAATGTACCTTCAAGAGGTAAATTCGGCGAACGTGCCGCTCTATCCGGTTTGGCTAAAGGAGGAAGCCAGAAGCTTGTTCGTCAAGGAACAGCTAATGAGCGCGAGAATAACGATTTACAAGCTCTCAAGCTATACTTTGCTGCATCTCAAGCTGACCCGAGGTGGTTCGCACCTCACTATTTACTCGGAAACCTCATGTACAGGCAAGGTGACCATGGCTTAGCGGCTAAAGCATACGCAAAATCTATCGAATTAGAGCCTAGATGGAGTGCAGCGTACATGAACATTGCACAGTGCTTTAAGTATTCCGAAATGTGGAATGAGGCGGTAGGCGCGTCACTAAGCTACACCCGCCTAGAGCCACGTGACCCAGACGGTTTCATGGTTCTAGCCTCTATCTACATGAAAACTGGCATGACTGAAAAAGAAAATCAGGCGTATAGGTCGGCCATCGAAGCGTCTGACCATTGCTCTGGTGCACACCTCAATTATGCCATTAACCTGTTGCAGGCTGGGGATAAGGAGAATGCTCGAACGCATTTCAACAAAGTACTCAGTGTCGAACCGAAGAATTCTGAAGCGCACATAAAAGCGATTAAGTTTGTTCAATTCTGCTGACGGTTTCGCCCAAAGAACGACGAAACCAAAGCGTGCCAGAGTATACTTGGATTTCGCAATCGGCAACCCGCTCCTCATTACGCGATAGGGGTTCTCCTATGCACCGCATCCTCCGGCATATTGCCCGATACTATGCTGCAAATCCACAAAATGCTGTATCGCACGGTTCCGGCATTCTCAACGCAGCATCGGGAATGCACGCTCCAAGGATTCTCAAACACACTGCAAGGTTTGGCGGGAAGGCGGCTCTTCACACTGCCAAGTTCGGCGGGAAAGCGGCTGTTCATATAGGCAAACTGACTTGGACGCACGGCCCACGGGTAGCCAAGCATACGACTAAGTTCATGGTTAAAGCGGCATTGAAAACATTTAAGCTTTTCACATCCTGACTGTGCACTTTATCCGACGCCATCCAGTCGTGAGAAAGTCTCGGCTCTGCCGGGTGGATTACCGCCCGCTCCCGCATTTTGCACACACACGCTATGACGTGACAACTCTGATGTAGCATTTCGTCGTACTGAATGATCTGAGTCAGACAATCCGTCAGTGTGTCGCTCGGCTTGGGCTAGACGGCTCACAGACTAATCGTTGCTGACCACCGCTGACGCCGCGTTTCGGATGGCAAAAAGCCCGGTAAAACGGGGGCTATGGAAAAGACCTTGTGAACGACCCCCGTGCAACCCGATTAGATACCGCCTTGCGTCGGAATGGAGCAGCGGCTCAGTGGGCTTCAGTGGCCGTCCTGAACTACATAATCTGATGGCCATTGATGGTAGACATCCCAGTGAACAATCTCCACTCCGTCCTCTCGCATACAATAGGCCGGGTGAGCACCATTCTGTTGAAACCCGACTGCACATAGGATGGTGCCAAGATGTGCCTCGACTGAATCTTGAATGCCCATTTCGGTGAAGCCCAACTTCTGAGCATCACTATTCAAGCTTCTGTTCTTCAAGAGAACCGTGATATCACGCGGTAGGCTGACACCGTTTGTTTCTAACGTCAAACGATAGTCCTGCCTCACTACTTCTGGAGGGAGAGGGTTTTCGGGATTTGGTGTCGATGTATAGACGCGAAGCCCAACCAGCGACGGGTCATAGCCCGGATTTGAACGCAAAATCTGGCTCAGCGTTCTTTGAAGCAGGGAGGCATATTGTCTCCTTGCTGATGCTCGTGCAGCGCCATCAAAGGCCGCGCCGCCTCCGTGAAACGAGTAATCTTCCACGAGTGGTTCCAGAATTCTTGAAGGTACTCATAGACCCCAGACTTCTGTGGAAAGATGAACAGGGCTTCCCGGCTGGCCTCTATGAAGGGCTGTATTAGTGCCTTTTGGTCGTCCCTGTCTTGCCAAACGATGAGTTCTTGATAAAAGACCAGCACCCTCTGATAGATAGTGAAACGTCGGCTGAACAGATCTAAACGTATCTTCTCGCGGTTGTCTCTCCAGCCTCGGAAGGTCAGCACTAAGGCGCAAATGGCAATCACCGAAGTAGCAATCGAGGTCGTCGTTGCCAGTGCAGTATTCATTGACATACTTTAGTTTATCCCCAGAACCTATCGTAGGCTCTCCCCGGAATGGGGGGACCGGGGACGCCGAACAGTGGAAGACGTCCGGGAGGGTGGTTTATAAGGTTGTGGCGGCCTTCTGAGTTCCTGAACCACACCACCCGGCCATCTTGCCCGCCGCTACGGCCCTGAGCGGCGCTGGGCGGTTTCCACTCCAGCAGCCGGGGGCATTAGTTTAGAGTTACCGGATTAGTTGCCAGCCACATCCGGCCTGAAAATCACCAACGCACAAGGAAACGGCCAACGTCGCTCGGACTTGCTGGGATGATTACGCTCGTCATTCTTCAATCTTGGAGGGAACCTCACGGTCACCCCTTTATGAGCACCTTCGCCGTCCCACACGTTGTTTCGCCACCATTGCGTGCTTGTCCGGGACGGAACCAACATTACGATGACCTCACAGTTATTCCTTTCCGCTGCCGCTTTTCGCATAAATGCTGGGGTCATCATTGCGCTATACGGCGGGTTGCACCAGACCCTACCGGACCACGGCTGAGTCAGAGAATCGTTTTCTTTGCTATAGTACCGCGCACACTTAGCATTCGTGTCCGACGCAGCGGCATCAAGTGTGAACTGGAGCTCCTTGTTCAACTCATCGAAGAACAACTGCGGCGTTCCCCAATTCTCATCCTTGGACGAGTTGAGGAGCTTCGTAACGCGACTGCGTCTGTCCGTCCTTGGCCGTCACCCTTCGCGCCGTTGAGTCTGGCTGCGGCTCTCTTGGCCTCAGAAACTGACAGGCCACCGCTGCGGCCTAGCTCCGCATACCGTTGAATTTCTGCTTGGGTTTTCGCTTGGGTTTCCGCTTGCATTCTGAGTCCAAGAATACCGAGTTCCGTGGCTGTCTCCACCTGTGTGGAAGGGGTGGAACCTAATCAGTCAGGGTAGATGGCCAGCGTTATTCCAAGCGCTTGAAGGGGGAGTTCCCTCTCTGGGATCCCGGAACAAGGAATCTGAAATCGCTTCGGAACAGTTTCCGGTCGAGGGGGGCAGCGGTCACTCGTCCCAATAGCCTCAACGAACTCGGCACTCTAGTGGAAATCTGCCATGCTTTCATCCCTGAGTTCATAGTCCACAGGCACAACCGCTCCGTCTTCCATCACGCGGATGACGTTGGGGACTCTGCAATCAAAGTTGGCCTGTTCGACAGGCGGCGGAAGGGTGAGCCGCACGGAATCGACTTCCCCAAGATCGACTTCGAGGCCAAACAAGTCGGCGGCGACCTTAACGAATGTCATGCGGGACTTGGGCGACCTCAGCATGGTCTCGAACCGGTCGCTTGTACGATATGCAGCTTGACAGATGTTGCCCTCCAGCGGTTCGGACGGTGCCCTATGAGGCAGTTCATCCCTCAGGTCAAAATACTCGGCGTGCTCAAGCACGAGCCTGTCGGCTGTCGAACGTGGAATCTTTTGCTGCTTCAACCACGCACTCCAGCCGCCATTGCGTCCGAGTTTCGAGAGCTTCTGCTTCATTTCAAGAGCAGCCCCGAAAGGACACCGTCAATTTTGAGCATCTCTGCCTGTTGCGGAATCATCATGCGACGGACGCTCTCTCGATTCGACCATTGAAAAACGATTTCACCGGCTAAGAACTGGTCGTTCTCTGGAGACCAATAGCTGCATTGCGTTTGGAGGTAAGCTCTGTATGATTCATGCTCTGTCTCTGTCCATTTCCATTTCCATCCTTCTCCTAGTTAAATTGCGCAGGGGTGGGCACCGAGCCCCTTACAGATATTTTTCGTAGCGGAGATTTTGTTACACCGGCGCTTTTGGGAGCAATGCAGGCGGTTCGGGCAGGTAGCTATCACGAAACTAGCGTATAAACGGTTCGGCCATTTCTGCTCGCAACCCTCTCAAGCAGCTCAACTGATGAATTGCGCCGAGAGACAGTGACCTGTTCGTAAGCTCAATCAGTCAGTCTCGCGATATGCGTGCAAACCAGATTCGTAAGCTAATTCCCATAGATCAACCGGTGACTGATGGCGACTGACGGACAGTCGTAATTGATTATTCTATACATGCACTACTCTATATTACGTCTATAGACTTAGAGAGAGAACATGGTTTAGACGTGTGGATATAGACTCATTTGACTTATGACTGATGACACGGGGGCAAATCAGTCATTTGACTTTGACTGCTATCAGTCAAAATCTGTCATTGTGCGGGCAAAGAAAAAAGGGAGCCGATCACAGGCTCCCCTCCTCACTTGCAAACTCCCCCTACTTCAAGTCCGACACAATGACGATGAACGGCGTCTTACTCTTCTTTCTTAACCTTGGCGTTGTCATCCTCCTCTTCCTCCTTGAAGTCCTCGATGACCTCGTTGTCCACCATCGACTTCCTCACCCGGTCGATGAGACCCGCGTACTTCCGGTAGTAAGACTTGGAGTTGACCGCCTGACTGAAGTGGACGAGCTTCCAACGCTGCTCCATGGGTACATCTGTGGTGAGCTTGTCAGCTCCCTTGGGTAGTGTCTTGGACGCTTTCTGCTGGTCATGCCGTTCCCGCAACGCGTGATAGACAGCCTCGTAGCACTCCGCCTCCTTGGTCTCCGCCACACCGGGCTTGAACACCCCCCGCAGGCGAAGCTGCCACTCCATGAACCGGAACGCAGCCTCAAGACATGGCTTGGTAATCTCCATGTCCCCATTAATAGCCGCCGTGACCATAGCCACACGCAGGGCGTGCTCCGACATTCTGCCCCGCAGCGGGTCATCTCCAATCCACTCGTTCTTGGCGTCATACACCCAGTCGGCGAAGTGAACCGGCTTAACATCCACCGTCTCCGCGAAGGAGGGCAAGTTCTTGCGGTTGAACTTGACAGGGGTGGTGCTGTACCCGAACAGGAACCGGTCGTACATCCCTTTTACGGTATTGGCTCCGAACAAGCGGGAGAAGTCAGCCACATCATTGATAGCCAGACCACCGAGGATGCTCAGCTTGCCATACACGACCTCACGGCTCTTGCGGACGCTGCCCCCACCTTGTCCTTGTTCCAGAGGCTGCACAGCATGGTCGGCAGGTTGGAACCCGTGACCGCACACGCATTGAAGACGCTAGCAAGTTCGTCGAGGAACAGTAGCCGGGTCACGGGCTCATCTTCGCTTAACTGGTTCATCAGACCACCATGGCTGTTGGGTGCATCCTCCACATAGACCGATTCGCCGTTGGGGACGACCAGTGCAGCCTTGGCTGCATCCATGTGGACGTTCTTACCGGTACCCACAGCACCCAGCAGAGCCACATACATGTTGCCCCTCACGCGCCATGGCGAACCTGAGTTGCTGTCTTCGATATCCAACGCCGACGCCACGCCAAGCAAGGCGGGGTAGAACCACCCAAGTTGGAGAGCAGAGTTACGCTTGGCAATATCCGCCAGCTTACCGTACATCGCACAGTCACCGGAAAACTCCAACCCCGTGCGTCCCTCTGGGTCTGTGATGGCAACGTCGTCGGGCTTCGGCACTAACTCTTCCGGGAGCATAGCAATGGTGCCCTGCCACTTGAGTTCCTTCGCCAGTTCGGAGATACCCTCCGTGTAGCAGTTCGGTGCTACATCAATGGAGGGCTCATTCAGAGCTGCCTCAATGTCAGCGGCTTCGATAATGAACGGCTTGACCTCGACCACCGGAGCAGCCTCCTCATCGCCGTCATCCAAGAACTCAACCTTCAACTTAATATGGTTTCCTCGTCATCTTCATCCTTGTCCCAGATGATGCCCTTGTACGGCTCCCCCTTCTCCTTGTTGAGATGACCGATGACCTGACCGACTGACATATTGCTGCCATCACAACCTTGGGCGAAGCAGTTGAAGCCGAGACTATTGCCGTCGTAGAAGAAACCCGTCTTGAAAGAGCCTTGGTGGCGATAGCCAGCGACAGGGCACTCATCGGTGATGAACCAATCTCCTTCTTCATGGCCGCCGAGGTCGTAGAAGTCACAGAAGTCATCGAAGTCGAACTCTTCACTTACCGACACGCTACCAACCCTGTGCTTGGCCTTCGGTACCTCAGAATGCCTTTCCACGAAGTCACATACCCAATCCGGGACAGGCGTTGGGTCAATGTCACGGAGGGTAGTGTAGTAGCCACCATCGGGATGCTTGCTCCCGGCGCCGACGAGGTACCTGTTTTGGGCGCGGAACGAGAACCACTCATGGTGGTGATGCTTGCCAGCCATACGGCAGTTGCACAGGCGGTTCTCCTGTTTATCACAGGTGCAACCGGCATTCAGATTGACGGAACGGTTACCCAGCTTACGGCTACGATCGGTGTGTTTGAAGATGAAGTGCCCGAAGCCACGGCCTGAACGTTGCACCCGGGTCTTAGGGAGTTCTTGCCCCATCTCTTCGGCGGCACTGTTCATACCCTTGGCGATGTCGAACTCCAGAAAGCAGAAGTTGCTATCGGCAAGGATGCCTACATTGTAGTGGGAGTTTTCGTTATTCCACTCCTCAACCTTACTCGGGCTCGTGGTTACCTGGTGGAGAATTCAATACCGGCAATGGGAGTCTTCTTGCCGGGCTGGAGTGGGAAAACTCGGATACCAAGTTCGGCTAGTGGTGTAGCAATAGACAGGAAGCTCATTAAAGGAGCCCCCCATTATCACCCATCACCCGGCACAGCAGCGGTGTGAGTTCGGTATTCTTCCATTCGCAGTTTTTCATTATTAGCTTCCGTTGCACTTTAGATTTGACCGGAGGCTGACGTGCAAGAAAAGACGCTTCCTCGCACGGAGGCAGGGGCGGGTGTGCGAACCCGCCCCAACTGATACCTGCGCTGGGCAGCGAAGGAGTAGTAGCTTGTGACGGCCATCCACAACCACCTGACTACAAATACTGCGTTCGTCGAAACTGCAAAGAGAAAATGCGATGGAGTTTGCTGAACTCCAGTTCGGTTTAGCAACCGCTAGCCATCTGACTCCATACCTTGCGATTGGACGGTAAGTACTGGCCGCCGCATCGGCATCCGCATCCTACCCAGTCGGTCACGCGCCGATAAAAGGGTGATGACTTCTTTCGAGCACTTGCCCCTGTCAATGGAGATGTGATCTTCACGGACTACGACGCGGAGACTGACAGAGTGGAGGCGGAACGCGGTGGACCCCGAATGTCGTGAAAGTGCACATGAGTGACAGAACAAGTGAAAGCGATTGATGAGGAGGTCGGCGTGTCCTGCGGCCTCAGCATGCCGCGATGATGCCGCACGTGATGTAAGCCCGCACTGCTTAACATCAAAGAAGCGGCAAAACTCATCCGCCGGTCGGAGTAGAGCGTTTGACAATTCACGGTATCCGCAGCGTCACATTGGCGGCGAATAGATCAGGCCGGACGCCTTACCGAGCCACGGGAGCAGGCACGCCTCCTACCGTACTCCGTTCGAACTACAGTACGAGGCAACCTACACTACGCCCGCAGTACCGATGCCTAATGATGTCCCACATCTTCCGAATGGTCTAGCAGACGCAGGAACAGAATAGGGCGTCCGCTTCCCTGTTAGCACCATGAGGCCGGGTCGACGGCGGAACTAACTCCCACTTATCTAGCTAACTGAGTATTAGTAATTATCACAAGAATGGCTTGTCCAAAGAATCGCAGTATCAAACGGGATGAGCATTATTAGAACTGTAGCGAACAGAGATACTCTAATTACCGTTGAGGAACTGGGTAGACTACTTTCGATGTCACCCAAGACACTGTACAAGGCGATCAAGGCCGGTCGATTGCCAGCCTACCGGCTCGGCGGAATCCGACTTGACCCAGCCGATGTTGCTGAGTGGCTCCGCATGCGGCACACCGCAAAGTAAACGCCCCGGTCTTGACCGGGGCCTAGCATCAGAAAGCTTTTGCTACCGCGTCTCGGATTTGTGCGGCTGGTTCCAAGTACCGCATGACAGAGCTCAGATCGCTGTGGCCTGTCCGCTGCATCACGCTACGGAGGTCGCCACCTGTGGCTCTCAGCATCCGGCTCGTGTAAGTGCGCCGAAACGATGGAGTGTGAATTCACCGCACTCATACCGCTTTCCCTTGCATCCTTTGCAGTGTCCGCAGTTGAGCCCTGCCCGCCGCGCCGTGACCTTAAGAGCTTTGAGCATCTTGGTATCGGGCTTATCCGTCTCAGTACCAAACACCAGAACCCGCTTTGGGTTATTACGCAACCACTCCCTAAGTGGGGACACAAGTGACAGATGCAGCTCAATCTCCCGTTCCTCTGCATCTTTTATGTTGCCGTATTCGTCACGCTCCTTGACGTGCAGCATCGGGTTCTCCGTCTCCAGTCCGTGCAAGTCATAGCGGGTGACTGCTTGCAGTTCTGAGTCACGTAGTCCTGTCTTATAAGCGAAGTCCCATAGCAGAGCACGGTTCTGATCGGTGCTGGCTTCGATCAACTGAGCGACCACCTCCGGTGTGTAAGTGTTGACCGTCTTCTTGGTGTACGTCTTCAGAAGCTTGTGCGTCCCTTGGGGGATGAGCACACCGGGGTTCAGTTGACAGTAGCGAAGGAAGCCACGCAGCGATATATACAGGTTGGCACAGGTGCGATCCGTATACTTTTTCTTATCCCTCATCCAGCCGTGCCAGCGGATTACATCATGTTTGGTCACTTGCTCAGGGTAACTAACCTTGCAGCAGGCGAGAAAGCTCGTGGTGAGTTGCGTGTATACCCTCACCGAGTCATCCAGCGGTGTGGAAGGTTGCGGTGCATCTCCAAAAAGTCTTCCGCATACTGCTTGAGACTCTTGCGAGTTTCGTCGGGTGTGACGATTTCAAGGCCAGCGGCTATCGCTGTGGCCCGTGCGTTGAGTTTGGCCTCCTCAGCACGGTAACGATTGAGCGCATCTGTGGATGATTGCCAAGCTCCGTGTATACGGGACGCTTGCCTTGGTACTTCCCGCATCTGGTAGCGCCCATTCGGGCAGTGCAGTTCAGCACCGCCAATGGTCATGGCGTTGGCTTTCAGCTTGCCATTCTTGTTGAGTACGGCGGCACCTCGACGCCAGCCTTTGCCTTCCACGGCTGCGAGCCACTAGAGAGAGAGTACGGTTCAATGTTGGGTTCCTCTTTTGCCCTAATACCCAAATTCGCTCAGTTTTCGAGCTGAATTCGAGCTACCCCTTCTTTTATTGGGTTTTTTGAGGGCAAAAGCAGAATCCCCCACTCTCCGCCACGACTTTGTTTCCGAGAACATCCAGAGAACGATCTGAAGCCTGGCAAACGCTAGGCTTTTCGTTTTGCGCGTCCAGATTCCTCCGAGGGAGGCCCTGATCTGGAGGGTGGAGCTCTGGGTCCATTTGTTTTCGAGCCGGGTGTATTTTCCGAAAGAGACATTTAAAGCCACGGGGCGCTTGCGATACTCAAACGGAAATTGACAATTCCGCGAAAACCACTCGGTTCCGCCCAGAGCTTTGGCCCGATACAGCGCCGCATCGATCTCTTTCAGAAACGGCTCGAGCGGAAGCAACCTATCCCAGGCCTCGAGGGTGATCGCACCGATACTCAGCGATATTGGAATGGTTCCGTGCGAGGTTACACAAGGGAGGCAATTGATGCTGTTCCGGATCTGCTCGGCACGCTCTTTGAGTTCACTCCCGGTACACCCATTCAGCACAATGAGGAACTCTTCTCCGCCATAACGACCAACATAGTCACTCGACCGCACAGCGTTCAGAAGGCGTTGGGCCACCTGCTCCAGCACCTCATCGCCAGCCAGATGCCCATAGTCATCATTGATCTTCTTGAAGTGGTCGAGGTCGCAAAGGAGCAGCGACACGGGAGAGCTGTTCCCGTGTCGACCGGCGTAGTTCGCCGCGAAGCGAAGAAAGAATCGTTCCCCGGTTCAACACAGCAGGTCAGCGCATCATGAGTCGCTTTGTAGCGCATCTCTTCCCGCGCTTCCACCAGCTTGTCTTCGAGCTGAAGGATGCGTCGGCCGGTATGTAGTCTCGCTCTCAACTCCGCCGGGTGGCAAGGTTTGGTGAGATAGTCATCGGCTCCAGCCTCCAGCCCGTGGACGACATCTCCACTCGATTGCTTTGCGGTCAGAAGCAACATGTACACATAGGCGTCGTCGTGCTTACGCCGCACCTCGCGGCAGACACCTGGCCCGTCGAGCTCGGGCATCATCCAGTCGATCAGTGCAAGCCGGGGTCCGCCATACTTGCAGAGTTCCCGCGCTGCCTGGCGTCCATTGTCCGCCGTAATTACCTCATAACCGCTCTGCTGCAGGATTCGTCCCATCAGATGGAGCGAAACCGGATCATCGTCCGCGACCAGAATTCTCACTGGGTTGCCTCCAGGCACAGACCTTCCAGTGTCTCCAGGATGCGGATCAGCTCCTCCTCGAGCAGATCCACGCGGACATTCGCAAGCTCAAGCTCGCCGCTCTTTCCCATGGACTCGAGCTCGAATGCAAGCCTCGATCCGATGGGCGCAGCAAGATTTCCCAATGCGCCTTTCAGCGAATGTCCGGCTCGTTGCAGAGCCACAGCATCGCCCTGCATCACGGCCTCTCGTGCCGATCGAAGCTGTCCCGGATAGCTTTCGCGAAGCAATGCAACCAGCTCCGAAAGTAAAGTGAGATCGCCATCGATCCGCTCAAAGAGCTCTTCTGCACAGACCGAAGCTTCCGCCGGCACGCTCGAGGAAGCTTCGGTCGGCACACTCGAGGCGACGCCGGAAAGGTCTTCGCGATTCCGTGCGAGATAGGTGTCCAGGATCGCATCCAACTCCTGGGGGCGGATCGGCTTTGCAAGATAGCCGTCCATGCCGGCCTCCGTGCAACGTTCGCGATCGCCCTTCATCACCAGGGCCGTCATGGCAACGATTGCTTGCCGGGATTGAGAGTTCTCCTCTTTCTCCTTCTGGCGGATCCGTCGGGTAGCCTCCAGGCCATCCATATCTGGCATGTGAACATCCATCAATACCAAATCATACGGGCTTTTCTCAAGCGCCGCTAAGGCCTCTCGCCCGTTGGAGGTGAGGGTCACATGGTGTCCCCGCTTCTCGAGCAGGCGTATCGCCAGCTTCTGATTGACAGGGTTGTCCTCGGCCAGCAGAATATGCAATCTCTGCGCCGGGGCAGCATCCGTATGCAGGGAGTAGCGGGTGATCATCGGCATTCCTCCCGCCTGTTCTTTTGCGCTCAGTACCCGCGCGATGGCCTGGCGCAACTCGGACTGCCGAACCGGCTTCAGCAGATAGGCCGCGATGCCCAGTTCTTCGCAGCGGGCTGCGTCTCCCCGTTGTCCTCCGGAGGTCAGCATCATGATCGTTGCGGTGCACAATTCAGAGTTTTCCTTGATGCGCTCGACGAGCCCAAATCCATCCATCCTGGGCATGTGCATGTCGGTCAAGATGAGTTGGTACGGATCCTTGATCGCTCGTGCGGCCGACAGCTCGACCAAGGCTGTTTCCCCATCGATGGCTGAGGTAGGATTCATCCCCCACAGCTTCACCAGACCCTTCGAGGATCCTGCGGTTGGTGCGATTGTCATCGACGATCAAGACCTTGACCCCTTGCAGGATCTTGGAATCTGCTGCTTCTTCGATCACAGGCTCGCGTGACACGGCGGTTCCCAGTCGCACCGTGAAGTGGAAGTTCGATCCCACTCCCAGCTCGCTCTCGACCCAGATACGTCCACCCATCATCTCTACAAGGTGGCGGGAGATCGTCAGGCCGAGGCCGGTCCCTCCGTATTCGCGGGTTGTAGACGTATCGGCCTGACTAAAGGAATCGAAGATGCTGTCCAATTTTTCCGGTGCGATGCCCACGCCAGTATCGGAGACGATGAAGTGAAGCGTGGCCGCTTTGTCCTCGATCAACTCGGCCTGCACCCTCAGACTGACCTCTCCTTCAAACGTGAACTTCAGGGCATTCCCCAGCAGATTGATCAGGATTTGCCGGAGACGTCCAGGATCGCCCACGACCATCTTGGGGATCTCGGGAGAGACCTCGCCCAACAACTCGATCGCCTTCGCATCTGCCGGAAAGGCGAGCGTCTTGAGGGTTCCTTCAATGCAGTCGCACAGATCGAAATCGATTGCTTCCAGATCGAGTTTTCCCGCCTCGATCTTCGAGAAATCGAGGATGTCATTGATCACGTTGAGCAAGGAATCCGCCGACAACTTGACCGTATCCAGGTAGTCGCGCTGCTCTCGCGTCAGCTCCGTCTCCAGCGTGAGGTCGGTCATGCCGATGATGCCGTTCAACGGAGTGCGAATCTCGTGGCTCATATTCGCAAGAAACTCGCTCTTGGCCCGGCTTGCGGCTTCGGCGGCAATCTTTGCCTTCTCTCGTTCAGCGCTCAGCTCCGCCATCATGTGGAAGCGCTCTTCGCTCAACTTCAGCTCCATCGTATGAATCGAAAACCGCCGATCCAGCATGGACCCGAGGAAGACCAGCCCCATAATCGCCAAGGCAGCCAAGGCGATTCCAGCTACGCCCAGCTCCGAGATGCTGACGGCATGCGTGAGTTCAGAGGCCGGCAGCGACGCAGGCATAAAGCTGACCGCGGCCATCCCCACGTAGTGCATGGTGGGAATCGCCAGTCCCATGAGCAGCGCGCTTCCCGACTTCCGCCAACTCCAGGTCGCGGTTTGCGCTCTCAGGCCAAAGGTCAACCACATCGCTGCAAACGCGATGATCATCGCCAGAACCACGGAAAGCGCGACCAAGCCAGAGGAGTAATGGCACATCGCGGGGAGCCGCATGGCTTCCATCCCGAGGTAGTGCATCGCCGCAATGCCACTCCCCATCAAGAGGCTGCCGAGAGCGGCTGCGGCCATCCCCATGGTCTTGCGGCTCACCACAAACAAGGCCACCGCTGAGGCAAACACTGCCGCTGCCATCGAAAGCAGGACGGTGGGCCAGTCATACTGTACCGCGACGGGAAGCCGAAAGGCCTCCATCCCGACGTAGTGCATCGACCAGATGCCCATCCCCATTGCGAGAGCACCACCGCTCAACCAGGTAAACCGGGCGACACCATGCGCCGCTGTCACTCGGCCCGCTAGATCGAGGGCGGCATAGGCCGCAAAGACAGCAATCAGAATCGACAGGGCTACGAGACGCATAGTCGTAGCTACCTACCAGAATGGCAGTGTGAGCATCCATGTGTTTCACCTCGGGTCCATCAAGTACACATGGCTCGATCGCATTTCGCTATAACAATTTTGGTTCATCCCTTGTCTTGCGAGGACGTCCTGCAAATGTCACCGTGCGGAGCACGAATTCCAGGAGACGCTGTTTTGGCGAGCTTTTTAGCTATCTTCTGGAGTCGAATGACCGTGACCGAATCCAGTCAGGCTTACCGTCCTTTTGTTCTTCTTCTGGTTGCATAAATAGGAACGTACAATAATGCCGTAACTTCGGATCACGCTCTCTCTATCGTTACAAATTTCCCTTTGACAAACCAACGCTCACTGTTTTGTATCCACCGCAGGCGCTTATTTTGTGCGCTCGGGCGAGAGCAGGGTTGCGAGGTGCGTCTGATAGCTGGCCAGCGCGGCGTCGCGATGCTGCGTATAGCGGTCGGTGAGCGCGGCGTCCTTGCCGTGGTGTTTCGCGGCGATCTCCTGCAGCAGCAGCCAGTCGTGCCATTTGCCTCCGGCCTCCTGGATCGCCTCGAAGCGGCTGGCGATCTGTTTGGCCGCGGGGAGGTCGGTCGGCAAGCTCTCCGCCATGTAGCGGCAGAGCTTCGAGGCCTTGCGCAGCGTGTGCAGCGCCTCCTCGTCCAGCGCGTGAATGTCCTGCTTGCGTCCGGTCGCTTTCCCGTCGCTGCTGTTCCGCGACGCCTAGGCGGATGCGGCGTGCTGGGCGTGAAACCAGCGCTCGATGCTCGCCGCCAGATGATCGCGCCGGAATCGTGTGCTGCGCGGCCGGTTCCAGCGCGTCTTCCAGCTTCGCGAGGCATTTGGTCAGCCGCTTCTCCTCGACGCGCAGCAGCGCGGTCAGCTTCGCCGTCTCCTGGTCACGCTGCAGCTTCAGGGCCTTCGCCAGCGCCTTCGCGTCGCGCTGCATCTGCTCGTTGGGCGGAGTCTTCCCTTGGACGGTCTTCGCGTCGGGCGAGTTGTCTTCGCCGCCGCGTTGCCGGAACTTGGGAACGTCGGGAGCGTCGTCTTTGACCAGCGCGCGCTGCACGTCGAAGTCGCGGACGATTCCCGCGGCCTTGCGAACGCTCTTCAGGCGTTTGCGGACCTTCTTGGCCTGCTTCGCGTGCGGCGGCAGATGCGGAACGAGTTCGAGCAGCGTCAGCTGCGCTTCGACGTAGCGCGTCGCCTTGCGCAGCGTGTGCACCGGCTCCTTCTTCGGCCTCACGCGGCAGACGACGATCGCCGCCTCGAGCCGCATGATCTGGTCCTGCAGCCTGGCGATGGGACGGACAACGGTGGAGCTTGGCATCGCGTGCTGTCTGCCTGTGCGTTTCGGTCTGTGCTTTGGTCCGGGCGTTCGCCATAAGGAGCCTCGGAGGATCATCTTCCCACCGAACCGAGGTGCGCGGCAATCGCCGCTCAGCGGGGCTGGTTGCGGTAGAAGAAGCCGGCGGCGAGGAAGACCAGAGCGACCATCAAGGCCAATCGCGCGTGCGCTCCGTTCTCCAGGCGAAGGTTGATCATCGCGTCGACCAGCCACGCCGTGAAGCCCGCAAACCAGATCCAAGCTGTCCTGCGCATCCCTCAAGCTCCTGATCCCAAGCCGCTTTGTGACGCAGGAAAGGTGCGCGGCTTCTTGGCCTTGTTCTACACTACTTGTCAGAGACCCAAACAGGAGAAATACGTTGGCCCAGCGCACTTTCAGCATCATCAAGCCGGACGCAGTCCGCAAAGGTTACACCGCAGCCATTCTCGCCGAGATCGAGAAGGCCGGTTTCAAGATCGTCTCCATCAAGAAGGCGAGCATTTCGAAGGCTCAGGCCGAAGGCTTTTACCATGTGCACGCAGCGCGTCCGTTCTTCGGCGAGCTGACCGAGTTCATGTCCAGCGGACCGATCTTCCCGATGGTTCTCGAGAAGGAGAACGCGATCGCCGATCTGCGCACGCTGATGGGCGCGACCAACCCGGCGCAGGCCGAAGAGGGCACGATCCGCAAGCAGTTCGCGGCTTCGATCGGCGAGAACGCCATTCACGGCTCCGACGCTGAGGACACCGCGGCGTTCGAGATCGGCTACTTCTTCGCCGGCTCCGAGCTGGTCTAACTCGATTGATGTAATTGCAGTAAACAGCGAAGCGCGGAGGATGCTCTCCTCGCGCTTCGCTGCGTTTGGCGGATTATTTTTCTGTGATTTTGTCGGCGATGGGCTTTGCGTGTCGTTCCGGCGTTCTTTTTGTCGAGACGGACGGGCTTGGCGTCGACCTTGACGCGGAACAGCAGGTAGGGCTTCTCGCGGAAGTCGCTGCCATCGTGGAAGATAGCCTGGCGCTCGAGCTGGTTCGAGGTGACGTAGAGGTAGCCGTCGTCGGCGAGGCTGAGGGTGTCGGGCCAGAGCAGGGTGGCGTCGTGGGTCAGCAGCTTGAGGCTGCCGTCGGGGGCGACGATGTGGATGGAGTTGCTCTCGTAGTCGCCGGCGTAGACGTTGCCGGCGGTGTCGGACTCGAGGCCGTCGGAGGCGCCCTTGCCGGCGACCAGGTGGACGGTGGCGGCGACCTGCGCGGGGGGCAGGTGCTCGTTGCGCAGGGCGGCGGTGCTGACGCTGTAGAGCTTGCGGCTGGAGAGCGGGCAGTAGAAGAGGCGCGAGCCGTCGGCGCTGAGGGCGATGCCGTCGGCCCCGGCGACGAACGGGGCTGCGGGGCTTGCCGGGCTCGTGCTTGTAGAGCGGCTGGCCCTCGACGATGGCGATAAAGTCGGGCTCGGGGCGGGTGCTGGGGTGGTTGTTCAGCTTGCGCCAGCTGCGGCCGGTGGCGAGATCGACGACGACGATGCCGTTCGGACCCTCGGACGACGAGTCGGTGATGTAGGCGAAGCCCGCCGCGCCGACGCTGAGGTCGAAGCGGACGTCATTCATGTAGGACTTCGGCCCGGCGACCGCAGGGCGGCAGCAGGATGGTGCGAATCACCTTATTGGTGGTGAGGTCGATGGCGACCAGCTTCGGTCCGTTGGGGACCGTGCCCTGCATCAGCGGCGAGCCGGTGTCGAGCACCCAGAGGCGGTCCTCGGCGTCGATGACGACGCTCTGCACGCTGAGGAAGTGGTGGGCGGCGTCGTGGTCGTCCTGGCGGTTGATCTCGGCGTCGGGGAAGGCGACGGGGAGGCCCTGCTTGATCTCGGCGACGGTGTAGGGGACCTTGTCGCCCCAGCGCGGGAAGTTGACGAAGATGCGGCCGTGGCGCGAGACGGTGACGCCGGTGGGCATGGCGTCGCGGAAGATGGCGACCGCCTCGAGCTTGTCGAGCGGCTTGTCGGAGGTGATGGTGATGCCCTGCGCGGAGGCAGGCGCGGGAGCGAGCAGGAGCGCCGCAGTGATGGTCGCGCAGGCTGCCGCGATGAGTTTCGAATGCACCAGATCTACCCCTTCTCTTTCCTTCGAGGCGGCCGAGGCCGTGTTCCCTGTTTTAGACGCTCAAGCGCTGCGTCTATGCTCTTTCCGATCCCTCCCCCCGGGGGTATCTTGGAGGCAAGTTATTTCGAATCTGTGGCTTAGCCGCTACTCGTCTCGCCAAAATATTCATTCTAAAAGGTTTGCGGCTAAAATCTTCTTTCTAAAAGACTTATCCGACCTCTCAGAGCGGCAACCTCCCCAGTTCGATATTCTTCCCCCTATTATCTATTAGAGCAGATTGGGCATACCGAATCGGCAACTTTAGTCGCTTTGTTTTGTGCGGTTTATGCGGTTTAGAGCTTGACAGGAAAAGGCGGGGATCAGGGCGTGAGGATCATGGATCAGCAGAGCAAACGCAAATGCTGCTCCTGATCTTTGATCCCTGATCGCTGTGCCCTGATCCCTGTATAGTGGCTGTGCCACGCGTTCAAGTTCTTGCAACGGAACAGAATGCAGCGGCGCGAGCAGCATGATCGAGGAACGCACGTACATGAGATTTGGACGAGGAATCGCAAACCGACTTGCGGGGGTTATTTTCCTGATGGGTATGACAGCGGTAGCGGCGGCACAGGGCGGGGTCACCAAGGCGAGCTTCGGCAAGCTGGCGGATGGCACCGCGGTCGACATTTACACCTTGAAGACGGCGGGGCTCGAGGTGCGGCTTACGAACTTCGGGGCGCGCATCGTCTCGATCCAGACGCCGGACCGCGCGGGCAAGATCGCCGACGTGGCGCTGGGCTACGACACGCTGGACGAGTACGTGGCCGATAACCACACCTACGTCGGCTCGATCGTCGGGCGGTATGGCAACCGGATCGCGCACGGCAGCTTCACGATCGACGGCAAGAAGTACCACGTTCCCACGAACAATGGGCCGAACTCGCTGCACGGCGGCACGATCGGCTTCGACCGCAAGGTGTGGCAGGCGCATGAGGTTCCGGGCGGCGTGGAGTTCACGCTGGTGAGCCCGGACGGCGATCAGGGCTATCCCGGAACGCTGACCGCGCATGTGAAGTACACGGTGCATGCGCCGGGCGAGCTGCGCATCGACTACACCGCGACGACCGACAAGGCGACGGTGGTGAATCTGACCAATCACGCCTACTTCAACCTCGCGGGCGAGGGCCACGGGGCGGGACCGCTGGGAACGATTCTCGACGAGAAGGTGCAGATCGACGCGGATGCCTACACGCCGGTCGATGCCGGGCTGATTCCGACCGGCGAGCTGGCTCCGGTGAAGGGCACGCCGTTCGATTTCAACCATGCGACGGTGATCGGCGAGCGCATGGGCGAAAACAATCAGCAGCTGCTGTACGCGGGCGGCTACGACCATAACTGGGTGGTGCGCGGCAAGGCGGGCGAGCTGCGTCCGGCGGCCGAGGTCATCGATCCGGCGAGCGGACGCACGCTGACGGTGGAGACGACCCAGCCGGGGGTGCAGTTCTACGCCGGCAACTCGATGACCGGCCAGTACAAGGGACGGTCGGGCGTGGCGTACGGCAAGAACATGGGCCTGTGCCTGGAGACGCAGCACTATCCGGACTCGCCGAATCACCCGTCGTTTCCCAGCACGGAGCTGAAGCCGGGCGCGACGATGCACCAGACGACGGTGTTCCGGTTCGGGGTAGAGAAGTAGGGTTTGCGCTGGAACGAGCGCACGAACGAGACGGACGGCGGCGAGAGGGTTTCGCCGTCGTTTTGTTTTGTGGGCCGAGTTTTCTGCGGCTTGGCTTTGCTCTTCTGCTCGCAAAAGATGACTTAATCGGATTGAGCAGTGTATTTTCCTTGTGGCAGGACAAGCGTTTTTCTTGGGCCGAAAATCGCCCAACGAGCGTTTCTCCAGACAATCAAAAAGAACTGGACGATTTCATTCATGACGAAGAAAGTTCTCAGTAGCCTGACCCTTGCCGCAGCCGCGATCACCGCCTGCGGTACCGTCCTTCTCGCTCCAGGATCCCCAGCCCTGGCCCAGCCCGCGGTGCACGGACAGGCGGCGGCGACGCAGCCGTGGATGAACAAGGCTCTCTCTCCCGAGGAGCGCGCCGACCTGGTGCTGAAGGAGATGACGCTCGACGAGAAGATTCTGCTGCTGCACGGCAACGGCATGCCGGGCTGGGGAACGCCCGAGCCCAACGCCTACCTGGGCAACGGCGGCGCCGGCTTTGTGCAGCCCATTCCGCGGCTGGGACTTCCCTTCATCCAGATGGACGATGCGGCGTACGGCGTGCGCTCGAGCGCGGACAACGGCCGCTACTCGACGGCGCTGCCCTCGAACCTGGCCTCGGCGGCGAGCTGGGATCCGCAGGCGGCCTGCTCCTACGGCGCGCTGATCGGCAGCGAGCTGCGCGCGCAGGGCTACAACATGACGCTCGGCGGCGGCACCAACCTCACCCGCGAGCCGCGCAACGGACGCACCTTTGAGTATCTCGGCGAGGACCCGGTGCTGGCCGGAACGCTGGTCGGCAACCGCATCAAGTGCGAGCAGGCGCAGCACGTCGTCGGCGACATCAAGCACTACGCGGTGAACGATCAGGAGACCGGCCGCAACGAGGTCAACTCGATCATCGGCAAGCGCGCGATGCGCGAGAGCGACCTGCTGGCCTTCGAGATCGGCGTCAAGGTCGGCAATCCCGCGGCGGTGATGTGCTCCTACAACGCCGTCAACGGCGACTTTGCCTGCGAGAACAAGTACCTGCTGACCGATGTGCTGCGCGACGACTTCAACTTCAAGGGCTTCGTGCTCTCGGACTGGGGCGGAACGCACAGCACGGTGAAGGCGTCGCACGCGGGGCTCGACAACGAGGAGCCGCTCTATGACTACTACGGTCCGAAGCTGAAGGCGGCGGTTCAGGACGGCAGCATCTCCATGGCGGAGCTCGATAGCCACGTGCGCCACATGCTGCTACGGCGAGTTCGCCAGCGGCATCGTCGACTACCCGATCCAGAAGAGCGTGATCGACGTCGAGGCCGACCTCGCCATCGCGAAGCACATCGCCGAGCAGAGCACGGTGCTGCTGAAGAACGAGGGCGCGGTGCTGCCGCTCGATCGCAACCAGGTCCACTCGATCGCGATCATCGGCGAGAACGCCGACATGGGCATGATCTCCGGCGGCGGTTCGGCGCAGGTCGATCCTCCCGGCCGTCCCGCGGGCAAGTGGCAGGAGCACATCTGGTTCCCCACCTCGCCGCTGAAGGCGATCGAGGCCAAGGCTCCCGGCGCGCAGGTGCGCTACGCCTCGGGTAAGGATCTGAACGAGGCCGCGGAGCTGGCGAAGAACTCCGACGTCGTGCTGGTCTTCGCCTACCAGTGGGAGAGCGAGGGCATGGACCTCAAGAATCTCTCGCTGCCGGACAATCAGGACGCGCTGATCGCGGCGGTCGCCAAGGCGAATCCGAAGACCATCGTGGTGCTTGAGACGGGCACGGCGGTGACCATGCCGTGGGTCAATCAGGTGTCGGGCATCGTCGAGGCCTGGTATGCCGGAAGCAAGGGCGCGGACGCGGTCGCCAACGTGCTGTTCGGCGACGTGAACCCGAGCGCGAAGCTGCCCATGACCTTCCCCGTGACCGAGGCCGATCTGCCGCATCCCACGCAGGTGATTCCGCCTCCCGGAGCGCTGGGCAAGGATGCCGTGATGCGTTCGGGCGAGGCCAAGCCGACCTTCTCGGTGAACTACGACGAGGGCCTGAAGGTGGGCTACAAGTGGTACGACGCGGAGAACAAGCCGGTGCTGTTCCCCTTCGGCTTCGGTCTGTCGTACACGACCTACAGCTACTCGGATCTGAAGGTATCGGGCGACCATGAGCCGACCGTCACCTTCACGGTGAAGAACACGGGCAGCCGCGCTGGCTCGGAGGTTGCGGAGATCTACGCTTCGCTGCCCACGGGTTCGGGCGAGCCGCCGAAGCGTCTGATCGGCTGGAGCAAGGTCGCGCTGGCGCCGGGCGAGAGCAAGCAGGTCAGCGTCACGATCGATCCCAAGTACCTGTCGATCTACGACGTCGATGCCAACTCCTGGAAGCTGTTGCCGGGAGCCTACACCATCCAGGTGGGCGGCTCGTCGAAGGCGCTCGACCTGAACCAGAAGACTCGACCTGAAGTAAGATTGCATCCAACCTAACGGAGCAGCGGAGATCGGCCCTTTGGCTCGGCTCCGCTGCTTTTGTTTTGGCAGGAAAGTTCGGGGAGGCGGCGATGGAACAGCTGGAGCAGGTGCGGACCGATTGGCCGCAGTTGGCGTGGCGCGACTGGCAGAAGACCGCCGAGACGCTGCATATGTGGACGCAGATCGTCGGCAAGACGCGGCTGGCGTTGAGCCCGCATGCAGGCGCACTGGTGGAACGTTCCGCTTGTACGTCACCGCGCGCGGGCTGAGCACCTCCGCGATGCCGTACGGCGAGGAGTTCCTCGAGATCGAGTTCGACTTTGTCAGCCACAAGCTGCGCTTCCGGCTGAGCACGGGCGCCAGCCTCTCGACGCCGCTGCGTCCGCAGTCGGTGGCGGAGTTCTACGCCGAGTATCAGCGCAGCCTCGCGGCCATCGGCGTCACGGTCAAGATCAATCCGGTGCCGGTGGAGTTGAAGAATCCCATCCCGTTCGCCGAGGACCATGTCCACGCCGACTACGACGCCGACGCGGCGCACCGCTTCTGGCGCGTTCTGATGCATGCGGAGCGCGTCTTTCTGCGCTTCTCCTCGGGCTTCGTCGGCAAGGTCAGCCCGGTGCATTTCTTCTGGGGCAGCTTCGATCTGGCGGTGACGCGCTTCTCCGGCCGCCGTGCCCCGGCGCGCGCGGGCGCCGACTCGATCACGCGCGAGGCCTACTCGCACGAGGTCATCAGCGCGGGCTTCTGGCCCGGCAACGGCGGCTTTGGCGAGGCGGGCTTCTACTGCTACGCGGCGCCGCCGCCGAGCGGGACTGGAGGCGGCGGTGATCCGTCCGCCGCAGGCCACGCTATAACCGCAGCCTCGGCGAGTTTATCTACCTCTACGACGATCTGCGCCAGGCTGCCTCGCCCGACGACGCGCTGCTGCAGTTCCTCGAAAGCACCTACAGCGCCGCCGCCGATCTGGCGCAGTGGGACCGCAAGTCACTCGAGCGAGCCCGCAGCTAAGCAGGTTACTGGCGCAATATTCGCGGGTTCCGTGAGGGCACAGGGCCAGCAATTCTACCGGTGTTCATTGGTCGTGTGTCGGAGCAAACAGTCGGATTTGTACCGCGGTCGGTTGCGTGATGCGCCGAACCCGTCACGCGCCGTCGTCGCCGTAATATCCTTGCAACTATTCACAGTCTCGGCCGTCTAATCGAAGCTTGTCGTGATGGAGGAGTTTAACGCCATGCGGCATTTGCACGAGTCGGTCGGCAAGTCGGCCCCGGGAGTTTGTACGTTTCGATGGTCAAAATTACGTTTGCTTTATCCCTTGTCCTGAGCGCATCCGCTCTGGCGCAGCAAGTCAGCACAAGTCAGCCGGCCGCAGAGATCGCGGACGTCTCCAACCTGCCGGATGCTCCCTCCTTTCAAAGCCCGCAGAATGCCGCGTCTGAAACGCCGGAGGCGAGCGCTCCGGATGCGCGCGAAGCTCGAGGGCCTAATGGGATTGCCCGCGGTCTGGACGAGCACACCGCTCACCTTGGATGAGAAGTTCAAGCTGTACGTGCATCAGTCCTTTGGACCGCATGCGTTGATCCTTCCGGCAGTCGGCGCAGGCATCCGCATGGCGCATCCTCCCACTAGCTATCCCGGCTATCCGAAGGATTGGACCGACGGCGCCGGTGCCTTTGGACGGCTCTACGGCAGCGCTCTGGCAACGCAGAGCTACCAAGCGAACAGCCCGGTTCCTGGTCGGAGCTGCGGTGCACGAGGATCCCCGCTATCTGCCTGCGGCGGAGGGCGCGAGCACCGGAGCGCGCATCGCTCATGCGATCGCCTTCACCTTCGTGGACCGCACCGACTCCGGCCACAGCGAACTGGCCTACGCCAACTTCGCCGGCGCCGCTGCAGGAGGCTTTGTCGGCATGGCGTATCTGCCCGCTGGCTACAATGATGTCTCGCATGCTGGGGAGCGTATGGGGACGGAGTTCCTGGGATTCGCCCTGCAGAATGTAACCCGGGAGTTCGCGCCGCAGTGGGTTCCAATCGCGCGCAAGCTACATATCCCGAAGATACTACCCGCCTGGTGGATCCCGGAGTAGCTGTAGCTCCGGAAAGGGAGTGGGAGAGCCTATGTGCAGAGTTGGAGACCTCGCTTGCACAGGGTTGCCCCATCCCCCCGCAGGGCGATGCTGTTTGTTGTCGACTTGTTGTCTAATGCCTATGTATTAATTAGCTATCCAACTTACAGTTGCAAAACATTATTGCGATGTGCCCGAAGTGATTCGCATCCTCAGGCGCAGGAAATAATTCGCTCCACCTTTCTTCTGATGGCGCTCTGCCGTCATGCTTCCCTTCTTTGCCTAAGAAAACAGCTAAGGAAAGACGCATCTCCTGACTGATCGCAGGCTTATAGATACGTGCGTGCAAAAACACGCATGAGCTACAGGTTGCTTGCCCCCGCGTGCCCGGGAGGCGAGCGTGAGCCGGATTGTGTCTGGGGCCCCGAAGAGAAATGGATGATGGCCTCGCAGAATTCAAAATTTGCAAAGGATGAACTTATGACTCCCGCTACAAAAGTCACCTTCTTCTCGCAATTACCCGCGCCAAGTAAGACGAGCACAAGCTTCCTGATGGTTGCATTGGGAATCGTAAGAAGGGCAACCTTACCCGCCGCCCTCCTTCTCTCCTTCGCCGGATTTGCGGCGCGCTCGCAAACGGCTACGATTAACTGGGCCCTTCCGCATCAGGTTATCGACGGCTTCGGTGCGTCAAACGCGTTTAGTAGCGCCAGCATGTCCTCGGCACATCAATCCTTATTTTTTGGGACAGGAGCCGGGCAACTTGGCTTGTCCTTACTTCGCGTCGCGGTCCCCGATGCCGCCGGTATCTCCGGAAGCTGTACGAGTGTAAGTACAAGTTGCGCGGGCGCAGTGGTCGGCGATATGAAGGCAGTGATTGCAAATGGAGGAAAGGTCATCGCCTCCCCCTGGTCTCCGCCAGCCGCCTACAAAACGAACAAGAGCGTAAACTGCAGCAAGAATGCTGGCTTGAGCACCACGTATTACGCCGCCTATGCGACCTGGCTGGCCAACTTCGCGAAGAGTCTCCAGACTCTGGACAACATCTCTCTCTATGCATTGTCGGTTCAGAATGAGCCGAATGTATGCCAGAGCTACGATAGTTCCTCCTGGACGGCGGCGACTCTGGATGCTTTCGTGAAAAATAATCTAGGACCAACGTTTGCGTCGCTGTCACCTCAGCCACTGATCTTTCTGCCAGAGTCCGGCACCTATAGCTATCTCAATTTAGGAAATACATGCGCCGGGGATTCGGCATGCAACCAATATGTAGGGGGAATCAACTGGCATGACTATGATGCTGCCCTGAAAGGCACGAATACAGTGACTGCCGATCCCTACCCTACGAGCTGGCCACTGAAAAGAAAGTATTGGCAAACAGAGACCTCCTGTGGGCCGGGTACTGGGCCAGCATTCTGCCAACGTGGTTTCGTCACCAATATCACCGATGCGCTCGATTGGGCTGCCGTCATTGACCAGCGGATCGCTGTGGATGGGGCCAATGCGTGGCTTTATTGGTGGCTGATTAATTCCGACAGTACGGATGACCAGGGGCTGATGGCCAGCAATGGAACCCTTGCGCGCCGTGCCTATATGTTAGGCCAGTACAGCAAATTTGTGCGGCCCGGCTATTACCGGATCGATGCAACGCACCTTCCGGAAGCAGGCGTAAGCGTCTCGGCGTATCAGAACACGACCACGAATACTCTGGTGATCATCGCGACCAACTACTCGGCGTCAGCAGTTTCGCAGCCGTTCACGCTCACGAACGCTCCCACCTTTTCCAGCGTGACGCCGACGATTACCTCGGCCACTTTGAATCTCGCTCCGCAGGCGAGCGTCTCGGTAACCTCCAATTCGTTTACTTACACGTTGCCTGCCAATAGCATTACGACATTCGTCGGCACCGCTGTCCCGTAATCGGCCCCGGAAGGATGTAGCTGTCGATGGGAGAGCATCTTGTTCCCACGAACACAAAAAGCACGGCGCGCGCTACGGTTCTGCTCGAGTAGCCAGCGTCGTGTTTCTTTGTTTCGCCATAAAACTATTGCGCTGCAGAGTGGAACCTTCCACCCCAATTGCATCTCCCTCACCCGTTCCGATAGCATCGGGCCCTCATTCTCGGTTCGTTTTGGAGGTGCGTTGATGCGCCCTAACCGTTGGTCGGCAGCTTTCGTACTCGCGCTTTTTCTTCTTTTGGCAGCTTCCATGCAAGCGCAGTGGGTTCTGGCGGCGCGCGCAGCAAAGAACCAGATCAATCGCATGACCCAGCGATCTGCCAACGGAGGCTATGACATAGCTACCGTCGTGCTGGATGCCAATCCGAGCAAGGTATATGACAAGACGATCGAACTCTTGAAGACTCATCCTGAGGTGAAGATCACCAAACAGGACAAGCAAACAGGCACCATCGAGATTCAAAAAGGCAAGCAGGTCGCCGGCTTTCAGATTTACGCGTTGGGCGCTAAGGTCACGCAAATGATCGTAGCGTCCGGAGCCGGCAAATCAAATGAACCTGATCAGACATCCATGGTGGTCGAGTCAATTATCCACGTGTGCGCGGAGTTCAACATCACATGCACCGTCCAACCGAACTGAACCTCGTTCGGCTAGCTTTGATCTTTCGCGAGACCGGTGAACCGAAGGAGCGTATTGAAACTGGCAGAGGTTCCCACTCCGCCTTTGGCCCATGGCGAAGCGCTCGTCCGAGGGCTGATGACTCGATCCACCCATCGGATCTGCACATGCTGCGAGGGCGCTATGGCTATCAGCCGGAATTGCCAGCCAGCCCGGGCATCGAAGGCGTGGGGATTGTGGAGGCTGTGGGTCCGGGCGTGCAGGGTCCGATGGTTGGAACGCGCGTAGTTTTCGTTGCTACCTGGCAAACCTGGCGCGAACGGATCGTTTGTCCAGTGGACAGACTCGTGCCCGTTCCAGACGGCCTGGATGATTCGGCCGCCGCCACTTCCTAGATCAATCCTTTGACGGCATGGGCAGTGACGAGATCAAGTCACAACCTGAAGGAGGACGACTGGCTCCTACAGACGGCGGCTGCGTCCAGCGTGGGGAAGTTGGTGCTTCAATTGGCGCAGCAGTATCGCTTCAAGACAATCAACGTCATCCGGCGGCGCGAGCAGGAAACAATCATCCGCAACCTCGGAGGCAATGAGGTAATCTGCACAGCCGACGAGGATCTCAGGGCGCGCCTGCAGGAATTGACCGCGGGGAAGGGCGTTGAACGAGCGATTGACTGCGTCGCCGGGGAACTGGGCGCTGAGATCGCCCGCAACCTCGCTCCCGCTGGAACCATGCTTGTGTATGGAGCGCTCTCCAGTCATCGGCAGACGGACCCCGCGAAATTTATCATGCCGCTCTTCGCTCCGCGTTTGATTTATTCGACAGCGACGGTTCGCGGGTGGTGGCTTCCGCGTTGGGTGAGATCGCAGCCACTCGCCGAAGTGCGGGCAGCGACGAGCGATCTCCTCACGATGTTGTCAAACGGAGCACTTACGCCGCCAACGATTGTGCGGTATTCATTGAAGGACTTTCAAGAGGCAGTACGCCTGGCCGATGGTGAGGCAGGACAGGAAAAGGTCTTGCTGGACTTCTCCGAAAGGGCACCATAACGGGTGAAGTTGGAACACCGAACGTCCAGATTTTGAATCATCTCTCCCGAGCGAGAGCGGTTCTCACAGATTCCGGCTGCGCTTGATAGTAGATGCTCGGAATATCGCTATTCCGGGAGAGTTTTCCGGTTCGCTAACACCGTCCCGGAGGCCTGCACTATGTAATTTGGCTCTGATCCTAACGGTATTTATACCTACCAGAGCGTATTGTTTACGCCGGACTAACTACAGAAGGCACACCATTTCAAGGGAGTCTCCAGATCGAATGCAAGAACTGCGAGATCGCTTTGTGCAACTTACAATAATTCGGTATTTCGGGATCACGCAGTACTGAAATCAGTCAGTACTTCCTGATGAGAGTTACGCCGTTCTGTAAAACGATGGTGTCATAGCTCGTGCGAAGCGGATCAACCACTAATCTGAATTTGTGTGGACCTCTGGAAGCGCCTGATAAACGTGAGAGAACTGTTCCCTTGGGACCTCTCGCAAAACAAACGATAGCGCGATCAGGAGCTAAGAAGCACTTCGTCCAGTAGCCGATACGATCATTTACCGGTACATAAACTGCGTCGGGTGCACGTCGGCGGGGCGGGTGCGCGTAGCTGAGGGGCTCTGCAAGATGCGACGATGCAGTTCTGCTACGCACCGGCATCAATGTAATAACCTTCGCATAGTCTCTCTTTACCTGAAACTCTCGTCCGTCTGGCCTCACGATCCATAAGTTCCTCTGATCGCTACGAAATTGGATTGCTTTGCGATCAGCGGTCTCAGTTTGTGCGGATCGTAGTTGAATCGGGTGTCAAACAGTCGTCTAGGAATATCTGCTCTGCGTCTTGCACGCAAAGACTGAAGTACACCGGTTCAAAAGGGCCGCACTCGTGCGAGCAAGGAAACCTACGTTTTCTTCGATGAGTACCCGTGCTGGTATGCGGAATGATCTTGGGCGGACAGCATCGAGGCGGAACGAGAGAGCAAGGAGCAGCAGTGCTGCCGATCCCACCTCAGTCGGATGCGAACAGGTAGGCGCATATTGATATCGAGATCTTAGCTGAATCCCACTCCCGGTGGCGCTCCCCAGGCAGTTGCTAACGGAAGGGTGGGCAAAGGGAAGCTGACGACCACGTTGGAGCGTGGCAGGGAGGGAACGTCAATGAGCGCCAGGACCTTGCCAAGGCCTTCTTCCCGGAGGGCTAGTGTTCAGCCACGAATCGGGGTTCGTTGAACCGGCAAACACCGTGATAGCAGAGATGGTTATGAGCTATTGAAGGATTAATTGGAGCACCGAATGGGATTTGAACCCATGAATACTGGTTTTGCAGACCAGCGCGTTAGCCACTTCGCCATCGGTGCTCATTTTGTTCCTCCGCAGGTTGCAGATGCCGCGTGCAAACCCCGGAGTCTTCAATCTACCACTGTCGGGGCCGGATGAGACAGCCCTGACAGCAGAAAATCCGAGCTGACGCCCAAACAGAAACCCACCCGGACGCGAGCCTGGGTGGGTTTCCGTGCGCTTCGAAGATCCTTACTTCGCCTCGCTCATCCACGTCCATCCACGCCCCAGAGCACATCCGCAGCGACAGCACGTGGTCGGCGGGTCGGAATGGTCGTGATGGGCATGGTCGTCATGGTCGTCGGGATGGAAGCCAGCTTCATCGTAGAATCCAAGTCAGAATCTTAGATTTAGGGATCGCTGCCAGCTTTGGCTGGCGTGAAGGCCGGTTTGCCCCACTCGCGATCTGCTAGAGAACTTACGTCCAAGGAGTCCCCCATGTCAACCCTCACCGGGCCAGCGGTACACGCAGAGCTGTTCCAGGATTGCCGCCCGTTTGAGTACGCGCAGGTCGATGTCTTCACCGAGGATGCGCTCGCCGGCAACATGCTGGCCGTCTTCACCGACGCCCGCGGCCTCTCCACCGAGCAGATGCAGGCGCTGGCGCGCGAGACCAATCTCGCCGAGACCAGCTTCATCCTGCCCCGCGACGCCGCCATCGAGCAGGAGCGCGGCGTGCAGGTCCGCATCTTCACCACGCAGGAGGAGCTGCAGTTCGCCGGGCATCCCACGCTCGGCACCGCCAGCTGGCTCTACTGGAATCACCCCGTGCTGCGCGGCAGCGAGGTGATCACGCTCGATCTTCCCGTGGGCCCGATCCCGGTCCGCTTCGGTCCGCAGATGCCGAACAAGCGCGGCGTCTTCGGCACCATGCAGCAGCGGGACCCGGTCTTCGGCGCGGTGCACGATCGGGCCGCCGTCGCGGCGGCGCTTGGCCTCAGCGTGGACGACCTCGATCCCGAGCTGCCCATCCAGACCGTCTCGACCGGCATGGCCTTCTGCATCGTCCCGCTGCGGTCGATGGAGGTGGCGGCGCGGCTGTGCATTCCGCAGAACACGGCGCAGGCGTATCTCGACCAGCAGCGACGCGAAGTTCTTCCACTGCATCACCCGCGCCGCGGCAGGGTCGGGCGTGGACTGGCACGCGCGCATGCAGTTCTACAACGGCGAGGATCCGGCGACGGGTTCGGCCTCCGGCTGCGCCATCGCCTACCTGGTGCGGCACGGGCTGGCGGGCAGCGAGCAGCCCATCCTGCTCGAGCAGGGCATCGAGATCCAGCGTCCCAGCCGCATCTATGTGCAGGCGACGCGGGAGGATTTTGGCCCGGAACGGGAGCCGAAGGTCACAAAAGTGTTCGTCGGAGGCCGCACCATTCCTGTAGCAATGGGACGCTTTTTCCTGCCGTGATACACCTGTTTCCCACAGCCGTTTTCGGTCAATCGCCAACATCCATCGGGCATTTGCACAGGGCGGTGGACAAGCAAGTTGAAAAGCTTCCTCTTTTCGCCTTTTCTTCGTAGTTGCCAAGACGCTGAGGGGTTCGTACTGTTGAAAAGTGCCACCGAGGACACCGGGTCAGATTTGGCCCGGGCTGTCCCACAATGCACAGCGTCTTTCGCCTGTTTTAGGACAACCTGAGTTGAGAGAAGCCCGGCTGCACGGCAGTCGCTGGTCTCCCTCGCGCACGTCTCTGCTTGCATAAGCGGCCGGTCCCTTGCGGACCTTCCGTACTCGCAACAGCACGACCCTCTGCGCGCTGGAGACGGCGAGGCAATCTGCCAGGCAGCAGGGTCTCTCTCCACCCGCGGTCCGTCACGCCCTGCACGGGGTGTGACGGCCGGGGGCACTGCCTCCCCGGGGGCGGACAGGAGAGCCTCGTCTGATTGCGGATTTCATGCCGCGTTCAGACGGTGCGTCTCCCGTACCGCGCCTTGGAAAGCAGACGCTCCCCTACGCTCTGGAGAACGCCAGAGCGCCGCGGTCCCCTTTGAACGCCGCTTCGCCGCCGCGCCTGTAAACCGACAGGCACCTTGGTGAGGCCCATCCGCCCCGCGGCTCTATCGCCGCGCACGGCAGAACAAGTGAGCTGCAATGCGCCCCAAGAAAGCCATCCTTTGCGTCGACGATAACGAGCAGGTCCTCTCCGTACGCAAGTTCCTGCTGGAAACCCGCGGCTACCGCGTCGTCGCCGTAGAGAGCGCGCAGGCAGCGCTCGATCTGATCATGCACACCGCCCCCGGCAGCTTCGATCTGCTGCTCTCGGATCTGATCATGCCGCAGATGGACGGCAACGAGCTGGTGCGCCGCGCCAAGCAGTATCACCCCGGCCTGCCCGCGATGATCGTCTCGGGAACGGTCAGCTCCTTCGATCGCGCCAGCGCGGCCGATGTCTTCCTGCCCAAGGGCGCCTGCTCGCCGGTCGAGGTGCTGGAGCGCGTGCGCGTTCTCGTCGCCCGCAAGCGCGGCCCCAAGAAGGCCGTTGTGCCGGAGCGTCTGGCAGCGCCGCTGCAGCCCCAGCCGCAGCAGATTTCGCTCTCGGACTTCGCCGTCGCCAGCTAGGTGTAATCGATACATTCAAGTTTTGGGCTCGTCTGCAGAAACGTCCTTTCGACCGAAGTAGGCATAACCCCGCCCCAGGTGAAAAGCACGTCATCTCGGCCATCCTCGAAAACATCCTCTCAATCACCCCAAGAACTACGTCATCTCGACCGAAGCAGCGGACAGTTTACCGTCCGCTGCGCAGTGGAGAGACCCCTGTATTCGTTCTCGTTCGCCTCGTTGAAGTATCCGATTGGCCACCACTGAACGCGAGATTGCTCAGGCCTCGACCAGGCCGTAGCGCCGCTGCCACTGCCGCTTCAACCGCGCCCAGACCGCATCGGTCTCCTCGCGCGAGACCGCAGGATCGGGCTCGCGCGCAAAGTGCGCGGCCTCCGTCTTGGCCAGCTCCAGCAGCGCGCGATCGCGAATCAGGTTGGCCACGCGAAACTCCGGCAGGCCCGCCTGACGCGTCCCGAAGAACTCTCCCGGACCGCGCTGCTGCAGGTCCAGCTCGGCCAGCTCGAAGCCGTTCTGCGTGCGCACCATCGCATTGAGCCGCGCCTCGGCCTGCTCGGAGACCTTGCCGCCCGCCATCAGAATGCAGAAGCTCTTGGCCGCGCCACGGCCCACGCGACCGCGCAGCTGATGCAGCTGCGCCATGCCGAAGCGCTCGGCGTGTTCGATCACCATCACGCTCGCGTTGGGCACGTCGACGCCGACCTCGATCACCGTGGTCGCGATCAGCACATCGATCTCGCCGCGCTTGAAGCGCGCCATGGTCACCTCTTTGTCGTCGGCGTGCATGCGCCCATGCAGCAGCCCCAGCCGCAGCCCGGCCAGCGCGCCGTTGCGCAGCGCATCGTGCATCTCGGTGGCCGAGCGCAGCTTGACCTTGGGAAAGAGATCGTTGTCGCTGCCCGCTTTTGTTCCCTTGCGAGTTGCTTTCTTCGCCGCCGTCTTGGTCGCTGTCTTCACTGCTGTCTTCGTCGCCGTCTTGCGTGCGGCGGTCTTACGCGCGACCTTCGCGCCACCACCCAGCGAGGCCTCTTCCTTCACTGGCTCCGCCGCGGCGTCCTCGTCATGGGCGAAGTCCAGCTCCGGCTGGTCGTCCTTCGCACCCTCGACGACGGGATACACGATGTACGCCTGCCGCCCTTCCTCGACCTGCTTGCGCACGAAGGCCCACACATCGTCGGCGCGCTCCTCCGTGGTGCGGCGGGTGACGATCGGCGTTCGTCCCGGCGGCAGCTGATCGATCACGCTCGCGTCTAAATCTCCGTACAGCGTCAGCGCGAGCGTGCGCGGAATCGGCGTCGCCGTCATCACCAGCACATCGGGATCGAGCGCGTCGTCCTTCTTCATCAGCCGGAAGCGCTGCTGCACGCCGAAGCGATGCTGCTCGTCGACGATCACCAGCCCAAGGTTCGCGAAGTCCACCTTGTCCTCGATCAGCGCATGCGTGCCGATGGCGAGATCGCTCTCGCCGCGATAGATCCTTCCCCGCGCCTCGCGCTTGGCCGCCTCATCGAGCGACCCGGTCAGCAGCGTAATGCGATACGGCCTGCCCGTGCGCGGCGAGACCACATCGCCGAACAGCTTCCGCGCCGACAGATAATGCTGCGTCGCCAGGATCTCGGTCGGCGCCATCAGCGCAGCCTGATAGCCGTTCTCGATGGCCACCAGCGCCGCCTGCATCGCCACGATCGTCTTGCCCGAGCCCACATCGCCCTGCAGCAGCCGGCGCATCGGCCGCGCCTCGCGCATGTCGGCGACGATCTCTCCCAACACCCGCTTTTGAGCGGCAGTCGGATGGAACGGAAGCACCTGCTTGATCGCCTGACGCACGCTCTCGTTGGTTACAAATGCCGTGCCCGCGCGGTCGTGCAGGCGCCGCCGCTTCAGCTCGAGCCCCAGCTCCAGATAGAACAGCTCCTCGAAGATCAGCCGCCGATGTCCCGGCGTCGTCGCCGCCATCAGCTCCACCATCGCGGTTCCGGCCTCGGGAAAGTGCACGGCCTTCAGCGCCGCCAATCGCGGCGGCAGCTTCAGCCGCTGGCGCATCGCGGCGGGCAGCGTCTCGAGCGGCGTCTCCGGCTGTTCCGCGGCGGTCTGCGGATCCTGCAGCTCATACTCCATCTGCTTGAACAGCGACCAGAGCACGCGCCGCAGCCACTTCGATCCCAGCCTCGCGCCCCATGCCGTGGTGCCGCCGAGCGTCTCGTAGACCGGCACGATGCGGCCCACCTCGAGCATGGCGAACTCGGCGTCTTCGCCGATGGCTCCGGCCGAGGGCAGCAGCTCGAACTGCGGCTGGATCATCTTGAACCGGCCCTCGCTCGAGCGCGACGGCTCGAGCTTGCCGTAGAGCGCGACCATCTGCCCAGGACAAAACTTGTCCTTGAGATAGCCGCCGCGAAACCAGACGCATTTGACCGTCTGCAGCCCCTGGCCAACCGTGATCTCAAAGATCGGCATGTTGTTGCGCGTGTGCAGCAGCGCCGAGCCGCGCACCTCGCCGATCACCGACGCCATCGTGCCCGCCCGGAGCGCGCTGATCGGCAGCGGATTCAAGCGGTCTTCATAGCGAAAGGGCAGATGGTACAGCAGGTCCTCGACGGTCTCGACGCCACGCTTGGCGAGCTCGACCGCGACCCGTTCGCCCACCCGCTTCACAAACTTTACCGGTGTAGAAAGTTCCAGCACTCCCCGATGCTACCAAGATCGTCCATCCACAGCGGAATCAACGGCCTTCCCCACCCTCGAGCAGGCCTCCCCGCGATCCCGTAATCTGGCATCTGACGCTTCATCTTCAAATCAGGATCGGTACCGCCGCTTCATGCCAGAACACAAGAAAATGCGCTCCTACCTCGTGCTCGGATCTATCGAAACCGTCATCTACAGCATTCTCGGCATCCTCATGGCCGCCGCCGGCGTGCTCGCCATCGTCGGTGCGCTGCCGCTGTTTGCCGCGGGGATCAAGGACATCGCGGGCACCACGGTGATCCTGCAGCTCATCGACCGGCTGCTGCTGGTGCTCATGCTGGTCGAGCTGCTGCACACCGTGCGCATCTCCATCCGCTCGCACTCGCTGGTCATCGAGCCCTTCCTCATCATCGGCCTGATCGCCATCATCCGGCGCATCCTGGTCGTCATCCTGCACAGCGAAAAGTTCAGCGGCGACATGCTCTGGACCCCCGATGTGGAGGCCCACTTCCGCGCCTCCATGATCGAGGCCGGCGTGCTGGCGCTGCTGGTCGCGGTGCTGATCGCGTCGATCTTTGTCGTCCGCAAGACCCGCGGGCAGGCCTACATGGCGCAGGTCGACGAGCATCGCTCACAACGCCACCCTCGACGAAGAGCTCAGCCACCTGAAGCCGTAGGAAATGATGTGGATCCGTGAGGGCGGCGAAGCTACGCCGCCCTCACGGATCCCTTTGCGCTTACTGCCCCAGCGCCTGCGTGATCGCCGCCTCGGCCAGCGGCCCCATGATGGCGTAGCCCGCCGCGGTCGGGTGCACGCCGTCGAACGAGAGCCCCGGCCGCATCCCGCCCTTGTCATCGACCAGCGCCGAGTAGTAGTCGAGGTAGACGAGGTGCTCGCGGGCGCAGTACTCCTTCATCCACTGGTTGATCTCGCGGATCGCCGCCACCGGCTGCACGCTCTGCTTCCACGGGTACTGGTACGCCGGCGTGATCGACGCCAGCACCACCTTGATCCCGTTCTGGCGCGCGATCGCGGCCATCGCGGCGAAGTTGTCCTCGGTCATCTCCGGCGTCGACGGCCCGGTGTTGCCCGCGACGTCGTTGGTCCCGGCCAGGATCACGACCACCGCAGGGTGCAGGTGGATCACATCCTGCTGGAAGCGGACCACCATCTGCGGCGTGGTCTGGCCGCTGATGCCGCGATTGACGTACGGCTTGCCGGGGAAGAAGGTGCCCGTGCCCGGCCGCCGTCCCCAGCCATCGGTGATCGAGTCGCCATAGAAGACCACGCGCTGCTCGCCCGCAGCCGGTGCCGCCAGCGCGGCGTTGTCGGCGCGATAGCGATCGAGCTGCGGCCAGTCATTCAGCTTCGTCTGCATGGCGGCCATCGGATCCGGCTTTGGGCGCACTGGGAGCGGTGCTGGCCGCTGCGGAGGTGAGAGCCGGCGCGGGCGTTGTCTGCGCGAGCAGAGGGCTGACGGCGAACAGCATGGAGGCGGCGAGCATGGTCCCAAGGTGCATTTCTTTCCCCGATCGTTTTTTCAAGAGCCGGATGCAACAGCCATGCTAATACAGCCGTTGCGCCATCGGCGACATCGTTCTTCGCCCGCTCCACACTTCCCCCAGATCGCGGCCAGAAGCCGCTTGAACTCAGCTCGAGCGCCGAGGGAATGGTGTTGCTGACGCCTTCATCGCTGAAGCACCGCGCGATGGTGAATCCCTGTAGAGCCTCGCGAATGCGGCAATCGCCCGCTCCTGACGTTCAGCTTACGGTTCCGATGGAGGTGCGTCGGCGCGAGTCGCAGGAGTCAAATGGAAATTGTCAGCACTAAACATCAGGCGTTTCCTCTGGACGTCGCCGTTTCACGTCAGGACACCTCAAGCCAACCGGCAAAAGATGCAGGATGGTATTCACCGTTCGGATTGCCTCTCGGCAAGGGCTGATAGCTATAAAGCATCAACCAGGAATAGCTGATCCAATTTGGTCAGCGTACGCGTGATTGAAATCTGAACGACCAGATAAGATGCCTGCCGGATCCATGAACTTCTCTTCCTTGATCTCCCAGAGTGGCGGAACGTGGCACACAGCCAAAGGAATTACACCCCAAGTGTCAATTTGGAAAGCCGCAAGTGCGCCCCCTTGCGAGGATGCTCAACCGTCGACAGTTAGCAGAGCGCGTTGAGCCTGCCCGGAAGACTCGCACAAGTTCCACGCACAAGTAAACCTACACGTAAGCTGCCATCAACACCAACCGTCGAATTGCTAAATCCATGACACACATCGCGGAACAGTTCCATTGAACATCGGTATAGAAAATATCCCACACACAGATGCTCTGGCGTAGTTGATGCCCTGCGGAGCTGGATGACCAGATCCATGTCACGCGCAGAACCGGAATCTGCGAGAAACGCCCTCGCTCGGGAGAGATGATTCAAAATTTGGACGTTAGGTGCCCCAAGGGGCCCAACCGCCCCAAAGCCGCCCAAGTCCCACATTCCTCAGCCGCCAGCCGACCCGCCCGGCACTCCGCATCGCGCTGTGGTGGAATAAATAGGTGGAATCCTTCTCAGCACTTACCAAGAATCAGGGCGGCACCAGCATCCTCCGCAGCACTCCGCTGCTCGCACTCGCCATCGCCGCCTTCGGCATCGGCACCTCCGAGTTCATCATCATGGGGCTGCTCCCCAACCTCTCCGACGACTTCCAGGTCAGCATCCCCAAGGCCGGCGTCCTGGTCACCGGCTACGCGCTCTCGGTCACCATCGGCGCTCCTCTGGTCGCCATCGCCACCGCGCGGCTGGAGCGCAAGCTGGCCCTGCTGCTGCTGATGGGCATCTTCACGCTGGGCAACCTCGCCTGCGCCGTCGCGCCGACGTACAACCTGCTCTTCGCCGCCCGCGTGCTCACCGCGCTCTGCCACGGCGCGTTCTTCGGCATCGGCAGCATCGTCGCGACGAACCTCGTTCCCCGCAACCAGCGCGCGCAGGCCATCGCCCTGATGTTCTCCGGCCTCACCCTCGCCAACGTCCTCGGCGTTCCCGCCGGCACCGCGCTCGGGACAGGCCTTCGGCTGGCGAGCCGCCTTCTGGGCCATCGTCCCCATCGGCTTCGCCGCCGCCGCCGCTCTGTTCTGGTTCGTCCCGCAGCAGCCCAAGGGCGGCAACGGCCTGCTGCACGAGTTCCGCGTGCTGCGCCGCCCGCAGGTGCTGCTGGTCATGTCCATGAGCGTGCTCACCTCGGCCTCGCTCTTCTGCGTCTTCACCTACGTCGCGCCCACGCTCGAGACCATCACCCACATCGCGCCGCGCGGCGTCACGCCGGTGCTGCTCGCCTTCGGCGTCGGCATCACGGTCGGCAACCTGCTCGGCGGCCGGCTCAGCGACTGGCGTCCGATGGCCTTCCAGATCGGCTCGCTCATCGTGCTGATCGCCACCCTCGGCATCCTCTACCTCGCCGAGCCCTACAAGATTGCATCCGTCGCCATGATCCTCATCTGGGGCGCGCTGCAGTTCGCCGCCGGAGCCCCGCTGCAGGCCCGCGTCGTCGATCAGGCCTCGGATGCGCCCAACCTCGCCTCCACCCTCAACCAGGGAGCCTTCAACCTCGGCAACGCCACCGGAGCCTCGCTGGGCGGCATGCTGCTCACCGCCGGCCTCGGCTACCGCATCCTGCCCATCGCCAGCGCCGGCGTCACCCTGATCACGCTGCTGCTGGCGCTGTGCTCGGTCCGTCTGGATCGCAAGGCCGCCGCCGAACCTCGTCGCTCGAGGTCGCGGCAAACTAACCTCCTTCCTAAGTTCCGAGATGGTTCCGAGATGGCGAGTAGAGACCAATAAAAAAATGGCTGGAAGGGCAGCATGGCCGGGGCAAAGATTCTTGCCCCGGCCATGCTTTTTGCTTGCTACACTCGCCATACTCCAAAATCGCCCATCCTTTCAGGAACCTATGCCCATCGTCGAACTGCAGCACGTACGCAAGGCCTATGACACCAAGGTCGCGGTGCATGGCCTCTCCTTCAAGATCGAACCCGGCACCATGTTCGGTCTGCTCGGCCCCAACGGCTCCGGCAAGACCTCCTCCATCCGCATGATGATCGGCATCACCGTCCCCGACTCCGGCACCGTCTCGCTGTTCGATCAGCCCTTCGACCGCAAGCTGCTCCACCGCGTCGGCTACCTGCCCGAGGAGCGCGGCCTCTACAAGAAGATGAAGGTCATCGACCAGCTCATCTTCCTCGGCCAGCTGCACGGCCTCGACGCCCACACCGCCTCCCGCCGCGCCCACAGCTGGTGCGACCGCATGGAGATCTCCGAGTCCATCCTCAAGAAGACCGAGGAGCTCTCCAAGGGCATGCAGCAGAAGATCCAGTTCATCGCCACGCTGCTCCACGAGCCCGACCTCATCGTCATGGACGAGCCCTTCAGCGGCCTCGATCCGGTCAACGCCGACCTGCTCATGCAGACCCTCCTCGAGCTGCGCCGCGACGGCAAAACCATCCTCTTCTCCACCCACCGCATGGATCAGGTGGAGAAGCTCTGCGACGAGATCGCCCTCATCCATCGCGGCGAACTCCTCCTCTCCGGCGGCATGCGCGAGATCAAGTCCCGCTACCCGCGCAACCGCGTCGTGATGAACTTCGAGGGCGACAGCAGCTTCCTCCACCACCCCTCCGTCGAGAGCTACAAGGACTACTCCGGCCACGCCGAGATCAAGCTGCATCACCAACGGCCACGGCCCCCATCCCGACGCCCAGCCGCTGCTCGCCGACGCCGTCGCCCGCGGCACCCGCATCTCCCGCTTCGAGGTCATGGAGCCCACCCTCGAAGAGATCTTCATCGAAGCCGTAGGAGGCAAAGCCGATGCATAACGTCTGGCTCATCGCAAAGCGCGAGTACCTCGAGCGCATCCGCACCAAGTCCTTCCTCATCATGACCGTCCTCATCCCGCTGATCATGGTGGGCGGCATCGCGCTCAGCGCCATCGGCGCGGCCCGGACCAAGTCCACCTCGCACATCGCCATCGTCTCCCAGGACACCGAGCTCGCGCTCGATCTCCAGAAGGAGCTGCAGAACCGCAAGAACAGCGACATGACCGTCGACGTCATCTCGCCGCCCGTCGCCAGCACCCGCGCCGAGCTCGACGGCGAGCTCAGCGACAAGGCCCTCGACGGCTACCTCTGGATCACCCCCGCGCCTGCGGGACGCCGCCCGTCCCAACATCTCCTACAAGCCGCGCTCCCGCGCCGACATCGCCACCGAAGGCATCCTCAGCGGCGCGCTCCGCACCGTGCTCATGCGCGAGCAGCTCGCCCACAAGGGCATGGTCGCCGCCGACGTCGACGCCCTGCTCCAGCCGGTCGCAGATCGACAGCAGCAGCGCCAGCACCGTCAGCTCCTTCGTCGGCGCCTACATCATGTTCTTCCTGATGTACTTCGTGGTCATGCTCTACGGCATGAACGTCGCCCGCTCCATCATCGAGGAGAAGACCTCGCGCGTCTTCGAGGTCCTGCTCGCCACCATCCGCCCGGAGGAGCTGCTCGCCGGCAAGATCCTCGGCGTCGGCTCCGTCGGCCTCACCCAGGTCTTCCTCTGGCTGAGCACCGCCGTCCTGCTGACCAGCACCTCGCTGCTCGTCGGCGTCGCGGGCGGGGGCCTGCATGTCGCCCTCAGCGTCGCGCAGGTCGTCTTCTTCTTCGTCTACTTCATCCTCGGCTTCCTGCTCTACGCCAGCATCGCCGCCGCCCTCGGCGCCATGGTCAACTCCGAGCAGGAGCTGCAGCAGCTCAACATGCTTCTGGTCCTGCCGCTGGCCGGCTGCATGTTCGCCCTCGGCGTGGTCATCGCCAACCCCAGCGGCCTGGTCTCGACCATCCTCTCGCTGATCCCCTTCTGCACCCCGCTCATCATGTACCTGCGCATCTCCCTCGCCATGCCTCCGCTCTGGCAGATCGCGCTCTCGCTGGCCCTGATGCTCGCGGCCATCTACGCCGTCCTCTGGATCGCCAGCCGCATCTACCGCGTCGGCATCCTGATGTACGGCAAGAAGCCCAACCTGCCGGAGATCCTGCGCTGGCTCAAGTACAGCTAGCCCTGCATCGCCTACCCCAAAGAAAAAACACGAAGCAGACCTCACGCCCACCAAAAAGCACGTCCTCTCGACCGAAGCAGCGGACAGTCCCAACGTCCGCTGCGCAGTGGAGAGATCCCCGTATCTCGGCCCCTCTCCGCCCCCAACCAGCTAAACAGATTTCCTCCTTGATTTCCGGCAATCTCCTGGCTACGATCCCTCACGCTTATAGGCCGTCTTCTTCAGACGGCGTGTTCTGCCCTTGGTGCCAGGTTTTCTCCTCTCGTGCGGCCGCTCGAAGTCTGTGTGTTGCCCGCTCGCGTTCGTCCACGCAGAGCAAGTCCCGCAGCTCGTCCTGAATCGCCCAAGGGAATTCCCTCGGAAGCTCAAGGAGAGCTATGTTCCCGCATCGTCCCGCGACCCTCGTCCGCAGCGCTTCTCGTCGCTGCGTTGCTGCTTCATGCCACCGCCGCATGGAGCTTCGCACAGTCCCCCTCCCCTCACTCTCAGGAACACACCCCGCCCCACTCGCTCATCTCCACGCCCATCGATCTCACCCGCCTCACCCCCCTCCCCGGCAACGTCCGCTCCGCCGCCAACCCCGCCAACGACCGTGGCGCGGTCGACGACAGCCTGCCGCTCGAGCACATGCTGCTCCAGCTCCAGCGCTCCCCCGAGCAGGAACAGCAGCTCGACCTCTACCTCGACCAGCTCCAGACCAAGGGCTCGCCCAACTTCCACAAGTGGCTCACGCCCACTGAGCTGCAGCAGCAGTTCGGCCCCACCACCGAGGACATCGCCCAGGTCACCGCCTGGCTCACCGCCAGCGGCTTCACCGTCAACCAGGTCGCGCCCAACGGTCTGGTGATCGACTTCTCCGGCACCGCCGCCACCGTCCGCGCCGCGCTGCACACCTCCATCCACAACCTCAGCGTCAACGGCGTGGCGCACATCGCCAACATGCAGGATCCGCAGATCCCCGCGGCGCTCGCGGGCGTCGTCGCCGGCGTCGTCTCGCTGCACGACTTCCGGCCCCACACCCTGCATAAGCAGGTCGCCAACGCCCACGTGGACCCCAGCACGCACAACATCCTGCAGGGACAGACGCCCACCCCCGGACTACACCTTCACCTCCGGCGGCACCTACCACGCCATCGTCCCCGGCGATCTCGCCACCATCTATAACCTCACCCCGCTGTTCACCGCCAGCATCTCCGGCCAGGGCCAGACCATCGTCGTCATCGAGGACACCAACGTCTACAGCACCGCCGACTGGACCACCTTCCGCAGCAAGTTCGGCCTCTCCACCTACACCGCCGGCTCCTTCACCCAGGTCCATCCCGGCAGCAACTGCACCAACCCCGGCGTCAACGGCGACTCCGTCGAGGCCATCCTCGACGCCGAGTGGGCCAGCGCCGCCGCACCCAGCGCCGCCATCGAGCTCGCCTCCTGCGCCAGACACCACGCACCACCTTCGGCGGCCTCATCGCCTTCCAGAACCTGATCGCCGAAGCCACCCCGCCCAAGATCATCAGCATCAGCTACGGCGAGTGCGAGGCCGAAAACGGAGCCACCGCCAACGCCGCCTACCGCGCCGCCTACCAGACCGCCGCCGCCGAAGGCATCTCCGTCTTCGTCTCCTCCGGCGACGAGGGCGCCGCCAGCTGCGACGCCGACCTCGCCAAAGCCACCCACGGCATCTCCGTCAGCGGCTTCGCCTCCACCCCCTACAACGTCGCCGTCGGCGGCACCGACTTCGGCGACACCGACGCCGGCACCACCGCCACCTACTGGAACTCCACCAACACCGCCACCTTCGCCTCGGCCAAGAGCTACCTCCCGGAGATCCCCTGGAACGACTCCTGCGCCGGAACGCTGCTCTCCACCTACGCCGGCTACCCCACCCCCTACGGCAGCAGCGGCTTCTGCAACTCCGCCACCGGCAAGGCCGACTACCTGACCACCGCCAGCGGCAGCGGCGGCCCCAGCGGCTGCGCCACCGGAACCGCCAGCACCACGGGCGTCATCAGCGGCACCTGCGCGGGCTACGCCAAACCCGCCTGGCAGTCGCTCGTCGGCGTCCCCGCCGATGGCGTCCGCGACCTGCCCGATGTCTCGCTCTTCGCGGCCAACGGCGTGTGGGGCCACTACTACGTCATCTGCTACTCGGATAAGGCCTACGGCGGAGCCCCCTGCACCGGCGCGCCGAGCACCTGGTCCGGCGCCGGCGGAACCTCCTTCGCCTCGCCCATCCTGGCCGCCATCCAGGCCCTGGTCAACCAGAAGCAGGCCGCGCCCCAGGGCAATCCCAACCCCACCTACTACTCGCTCGCGGCCACCGAGTACGGCGTCTCCGGAAGCGCCTCCTGCAACTCCACCACCGGCAACGCCATCGGCGCCGGCTGCATCTTCCGCGACATCACCAAGGGCGATATCGACGTCAACTGCACCGGCACCCACGGCTGCTATCTACCCTCGGGCACCAACGGCGTGCTCTCCACCGCAACCAGCACCTACACCCCCTCCTACCGCGCCACCACCGGCTGGGACTTCGCCACCGGCATCGGCAGCATCAACGCCTACAACCTGGTCTACGGCTGGTAGCGGCCGGTAGGCTTCACGTCGCCTCCACTCGAACCGTTTGCGCCGGGCCTCACCTCCCGGCGCAAACGCTTATCTCTCCTCTGCTTCGCCGAACGAATCGATCTCATCCCCTGGATCAGGTGGCCGGTTCGGCACCCGGCTCAGAAAGTACTTCAGCTCCTCGCCCGTCGCTCCCGCAGCCCGTCGCTTCAGAAACTCCGCCGCCGTCTCCACGGCTCCGAATCTTTTGCGCGACCGCCAACGGATATCCAATGATTCAGTGAGACGCCGTCTTCCTTGGCAAGCCGCTGCGCTTCCTTTCAAACTCGATTCCGCCAACCTCAGCGAGTACCTAGATCGATTCACGGATGTATCCCCTCAATCGCTGTCTGCGGGCCGATAACAGATGAACCAAGATTCGGAAGCTGGTCCGCCGTTAGATTCTCCTGCTTCAGCGTCTCAGCTACATACTGATCACTTGCAAGGCGCGATAGAACATCGCGACGTAGGCTGCTAGGCCGCTTCACACTTTCGTCTTCTGCGCTGAAATGTGATTGCTCCCGAGGGACGATCTGGTCCTGCCCCTTGGCTCTTGTCATAGCGACCATCGATAACGCCAACAGCAAGACCAGACGCGGTCGTCGATTTTTCACCTTCGCCCTCACAGTCGTAATCGGCAGAATGACCCGACAGTACACTGACCCTGGCCATATAACCAGTTCGATCTACCTATGTTCCGTGTCGAACGGCAAAGTAAACTGAAGTCGTGCCCTACACCGTCTCGCAGCGCCTGACCCTGGCCGTCGTCCCTCGTCTGGCCGCGCTGCTCATCCGCCTGCTCGGCTGCACCCTGCGCTACGAGGACCACGCCGCTCCCGGCGTCACTCCCGGCGACCGCATCCCCGGCCCCGGCGTCTACGCCTTCTGGCACCGGTCGCTCCTGATCGCCGCCTACCGGTTTGTGCCCTACACCGTCTCGCAGCGCCTGACCCTGGCCATCGTCCCTCGTCTGGCCGCGCTGCTCATCCGCCTGCTCGGCTGCACCCTGCGCTACGAGGACCACGCCGCCCCCGGCGTCACTCCCGGCGACCGCATCCCCGGCCCCGGTGTCTACGCCTTCTGGCACCGGTCGCTCCTGGTCGCCGCCTACCGCTTCCGCAATCTCGGCATCGCCATCCTCATCTCCCGCAGCTTCGACGGCGAACTCATCGCCCGCACCGTCGAACTCCTCGGCTTCAAGGCCATCCGCGGCTCCAGCTCCCGTGGCGGCAGCACCGCCCTCCGCCAGATGGCCGAGGCCTACCGCGCCGGCCACCGCTGCGCCATCACCGCCGACGGCCCCAAGGGTCCGGCGATGGTCGCCAAACCCGGCACCGCGCAGCTCGCCCAACTCGTCGGCGCCCCCGTCGGCACCTTCTACCTTCTTCCCGACCGCGCCTGGGAGCTCAAATCCTGGGACCGTTTCCTCATCCCCAAGCCCTTCGCCCGCGTCCGCGTCACCTGGCCCGCGCACGTCCCCGCCGCCGAGGTCACCGAGGCCGCCGTCCAGCAATCCCTCGACCGCGCCGTCGCCATGGCCACCGAGTAGCCCGCCTCCGACCGAACCACTCGACCGACACGAAACTCGTCCTCCATCCCGTCACTCACCGAAACACGTCATCTCGACCGGAGCGACAAACAGCCTCACCGTTTGTCGCGCAGCGGAGAGACCCCTGTATTTGTCCTTCGTTCGCGCCCAAAAACGCCGCAGCTCGCAAAACGACAGACCCTGTCCAGATCGGCCACACATTCCGCCACAAGCTACCCAGTTAAAATGACAAAAGTGCGCGTCTCCGACTTCCATTTCGACCTTCCCGAAGACCTAATCGCCCAAACGCCGCCCGCAGTGCGCGGCTCCAGCCGCATGCTCGCCGTCGACCGCGCGACCGGCGCCTACAGCGACCAGATGTTCGCCGAACTCCCGCATTATCTGCAGGATGGCGACCTCCTCATCCTCAACGACAGCCGTGTCATCCCGGCCCGCCTCTTCGCCACCCGCGCCCGCACCGCGCACACCCAGGCGAACTCGCCCGACCCCACCGGCCGCATCGAAGTCCTGCTCACGCAGCAACTTACCGACGAGTACCCAGGCGAAAACGTCTGGTCCACGCTGGTCCGTCCCAGCCGCAAGATCCAGCCCGGCGACCGCCTCCACTTCGCCGACCCCACCACCGGCGAACTCCTCCTCGAAGCCGAGATCCTCACCGCCGGCGACTTCGGCGAACGCACCCTGCGCTTCTCCCCGGTCCCGGACTTCCAGGCCATCCTCAACAAAATAGGCCACATGCCGCTCCCCCCGTACATCCACCGCGACGACGAGGGAGAGGATCGCACCCGCTACCAGACCGTCTACGCCAACCAGCCCGGCTCCGCCGCCGCGCCCACGGCCGGCCTCCACTTCACCCCCGAGATCCTCAACGCGCTGAAAGCAAAGGGCGTCCAGGTCGAGTACGTCACCCTCCACGTCGGCCTCGGCACCTTCCAGCCGGTCCGCGCCGAGTATCCTCGCCGACATCCGCCTCCACACCGAGCACTACACCCTGCCGGCCTCCACCGCCGCCGCCATCAACGCCGCCATCTCGCAGAAACGAAGGGTGATCGCCGCCGGAACCACCACCACCCGCACGCTCGAGCACTGCGCCCAAGTCGCCAATTGACCGCCGGCAACCCGCTCGAGCCCCACTCCGGCAGCACCAACATCTTCCTCAGCCCCGGCCACCGCTTCCAGATCGTCCAGGGCCTCCTCACCAACTTCCATCTCCCTGAATCCACGCTGCTTATGCTGGTCAGCGCCTTCGCCGGAAGGGACGAGGTGCTGGCCGCCTACGCCCACGCCGTCCGCGCACCGCTACCGCTTTTTCAGCTACGGCGACTGCATGCTGCTGCTCTAAGCGGGCTTCGGCTCGGAAACCGGCCGCGAAAGCAGCTATGCTCAGAAAGCCATGTCTTTAGCGACCAATTCCGCCCCGCAGACCTCCGAAAAGCCCCCCATCTACCTGCTCGACAGCATGGCCTTCATCTTCCGTGCCTACCACGCCATGCAGCGGCAGCGCCCCATGTCCACGCGCACCGGCATTCCCACCGCCGCGACCTACGTCTTCGTGAACATGATCAACAAGCTGCGCAAGGACTTCCAGCCGCACTACCTCGCGGCGGTCTACGACCTCTCCGGCCCCGTCTTCCGCGACGAGCGCGCCAAGGAGATGAAGGCGGTCAAGAAGTTCAACATCAAGACGCAGCAGTTCGAAGAGGTCGACTACCTCGGCTACAAGGCCAACCGCGCCGAGATGCCCGCCGACCTCGCCCAGCAGCTGCCCTACATCCGCCGCGCGCTCGAGGCCTTCCGCATCCCCATCCTCTCCTACGAGGGCTTCGAGGCCGACGACGTCATCGGCACGCTCTCCTGCCGGCTCGCCGAGGCCGGCCACAAGGTCTTCGTCGTCTCGTCGGACAAGGACATGATGCAGCTGGTCAACGATTCCGTTGTCATCCTGAACCCGACGAAGGACAACCTCATCCTCGATTCGGCCAAGGTCGAAGAGACCCTCGGCGTTCCGCCTGACGCGCGTGATCGACGTCATGGCGCTGCGCGGCGACGCCATCGACAACATCCCCGGCGCTCCCGGCATCGGCGACAAGGGCTCGGTCGAACTCATCCAGCAGTTCGGCACGGTCGAGGCCGCGCTCGACGCGGCGGTGAGCCATCCCGATCAGGTCAAGCGCAAAACGTATCGCGAATCGTTACAAAACAATCGCGACAACATCCTGCTCTCGAAGGAGCTGGTCACCATCCACACCAGCGTGCCCATCGACTACGACATCGAGCAGATGATCACCCAGGCGCCGGACAACGCCGCCTGCCGCGACCTCTTCTCCGAGCTCGAGTTCACCACCATGCTCAAGGAGCTCGCCCCCGCGGTCGACAACACGCCCATCGCCTACAATTTGTCCCCGTCGCAGGAACAAATCGCCGCGCTGCTCGCCGACGCACGCACCAGCGACGCCAGCGGCGTCAAGGGCCTCACCCTGGCCATCTTCGAGGACACCCGTGCGCTCGCCGCGGAGGTCGCCACGCGAAGAAGCCGACGCCGAGCCGGAACCCCTCGCCCGCCGAAAACCTGAATCTCTTCGGCGCACCCGAGGTGGTGCCCGCCGCAGGTTCCCTGATCCCTGAGCCCTGCGCCCTGCTTCTCGGTCTCTCCACCTCCGACGCCAGCGCTCTGGTCGCTCCCTTCGACGCTCCCGGCCTCCGCGAAGCCCTCGAAGACGCGACCCTCCCCAAGCACGTCCACGATCTCAAAGCCGTCCTCCGCCTGCTTGCGCCGCAGGGCATCGCGCTCGCCGGTGTGCGCGACGATGTCATGCTCTACAGCTACCTCATCAACCCGACGCACGGCTCGCACACGCTCGCCGACGTCACCGCGCGCTTCACGCATCGCGCGCTCACAGCCGTGCCCAAGCAGCCCACGCCGGAGCAGGTCGCGCACCTGCTCCCCGAGGCCGCCAACGCCACGCAGCGCCTCTCCCACACGCTGCGCGAGCAGGCCGAAGCCGCCGGCCTCAAGCACATCTACGAGACCATGGATCTCCCGCTCGTCTCCGTGCTGCTGCGCATGGAGCAGGCCGGCGTCCGCATCGATTCGAGCGTCCTCTCCGCGATGTCGAGCCGCCTCGCCATCGACATGGACGCGCTCGCCGAGCGCATCTACACCGAGTCCGGCCACCGCTTCAACATCAACTCGCCCAAGCAGCTCGGCGACGTGCTCTTCAACAAGATGCTGCTGCCCAAGCCCATGAAGCATGGCAAGGGCAAGGTCGTCTCCACCGCGCAGGACGTGCTCGAGGAGCTCGCCGAGCACCACACCGTGCCCGCGCTGGTGCTCGAGTACCGCCAGCTTGCCAAGCTGCGCAGCAACTACACCGAGCAGCTTCCCGGCCTCGCCGACGCCGAGGGCCGCATCCACACCACCTTCAACCAGGTCGGCACCGCGACCGGCCGCCTCTCTTCGACCAACCCCAACCTGCAGAACATTCCCACGCGCACCGCGCTCGGTCGCGAGATCCGCGGCGCCTTCATCGCGGCCCCCGGCAACGTTCTGATGTCGGCCGACTACTCGCAGATCGAGCTGCGCCTGATGGCTCACTTCTCGCAGGATCCCTTGCTGCTGAACGCCTATCGCACCGGCATCGACATCCACACCCTCACCGCCTCCGAGGTCTTCGGCGTCGATCCCGCGACCATGTCCAAGGAGACCCGCGCTCGCGCGAAGGCGGTCAACTTCGGCATCGTCTACGGCATCAGCCCCTTCGGTCTCGCCGCGCAACTGGGCATCGATCAGAAGGAGGCGAAGCTCTACATCGAGACCTACTTCGACCGCTACAAGGGCGTCCGCGCCTTCATCGACGAGACGCTTGAGACGGTGCGTCGCGACCAGGCGGTCAAGACCCACTTCGGCCGCATTCGTCCCATCCCGGACATCCAGTCGCGCAACCCCAACATGCGCGGATTCGCCGAGCGCACTGCGGTCAACACGCCGCTGCAGGGCACGGCGGCTGATCTCATCAAGCTCGCGATGATCGCGCTCGACCGCGAGATCACCAAGCGCAAGCTGAAGTCCCGCATGACCCTCCAGGTCCACGACGAACTCCTCTTCGACGTCGTCCCCGAGGAGGCCGAGGAACTCGAAGCCCTCGTCAAACACGAGATGGAGCACGTCGCCGAGTTCTCCATCCCCATCGTGGCGGAGGTCGGCATCGGCCATAACTGGCGCGACATCAAGTAGCGCGCAACAAAAAGCGCCGGCTCTCATTCGAGAAGCCGGCGCTTTTGTTTTATTCCCAATACAGTTACATTTTGTCGACGTTGATGTAGTACAGATCCGTCGCCACGGCGAAGCTCTCCTTGGTCAGCGGCGTCTTCATCGTCTGCCACTCCTCGGTCGGACGAATCGTCTGCCACTGTCCCGCAACGCCCACCTTCACCGGCATCGCGAACCCAGCCTCATCCACCTTCCAGCGATAGGCGACGGTGCCCGCGTCAAACTTCAACTCCAGCGTCGGAATCGCCGTGTGCCGCAGGTACTGGTTGAAGAACGGCGTCAGGTTCATGCCCGTCTGCTGGTTGAAGTACGCGACCACATCCTCGGTCAGAATGTTCTTGTACTTGAAGTGCTGATAGAAGTCGTGGATCAGCTTGAACCACTCGGGGTCGTTGTCGATCACGCTGCGCAGCGTATTGATCATCAGCGCGCCCTTGAAGTATTGATCCTCCGTCGGTTGCTGATTCGTGCCATGAATCGTCTCGTCCTTGTCGTTCGAGACCACGATCGGCAGATCGTTCTTCACCTTCGGCTTCTCTCCGTTCAGATACTTGATCGCGTCCGGCTTGCCCCACCGGTATTCGACGTAGAGGCTCTCCATGTAGGTCGTCCAGGCCTCATGGATCCACATATCGGTCATGTCCGCGGCGGTCACGGCGTTGCCGAACCACTCATGCCCGCTCTCGTGGATGATGATGAAGTCGAACTTCGGGCTGATCCCGACGCCGGTCCAGTCGCCCTTGCCGTAGCTGTTGCTGATAGTGATTGCCATAGGCGACCGCGCTCTGGTGCTCCATGCCCGCGTACGGCACCTCGACCAATTTGTAACCGTCCTTGATAAACGGATACTCGCCGAAGTAGTGGTAGTAGGCCTCCATCATCGGCTTGGCCTGCGCGAACTGCGTCTTCGCCTTGTCCAGGTTCTCCGGCAGAACGTAGTAGTCCATCGGCAGCTTCCCAAAGCGGTCGCTGAAGTGCACATAGTCGCCGATGTTCAGCGCCACGTCATAGCTGTTGATCGGGTAGTGCACCTGCCAGTCCCAGCGCGTGTAGCCGTCGCCGAGATCCTTCTTGCCGACGAACCTCCCGTTCGAGACATCCATCAGCCCGTTCGGCACCGCGACGCGCAGCCGCATGCCCTTCACCTCATCGCGCCACTGGTCTTTATTCGGCCACCAGACGCTCGCGCCCACCTCTTCGCAGGCGGTGTTCACCCACGGGCGACCCGCCGGATCCTTCTCGAAGGTCATGCCGCCAAACCGCCCCTGCTGGACCGGGTTGCCGGAGTAGTAAAAGCCGATCGCATAGGTATGCCCCTTGCGCAGCTTGGCCGGGAAGTCGATGAAGACCGCGCCCGAGTCGCGCGAGTACTTCAGCTCCGTCTTGCCCAGCACGATCTTGTCGATATGCAGCGCGTCGCTCAGATCGATCTGGATGCGGTTGTCGTCCGCGAGCATCTTGAAGCGAATGGTGTTGCTGCCGCTGATAAACTTCTTCGCCGGATCGACGCGCACGTCGAGGTCGTAGGAGAGCAGATCGTTGTTGGCGCGATATTCGCCGTAGTTGCCGCGCAGCAGATCGGCGTGGGTCGGGGCTGGGCGGCTGCCCGGTGTTGGACGCCTGGGCAGCTACCGCTGCCAGCGTGGAACATGCGAAAAGACCTACAAGCAGACCAGATCGTGCGAATCGAGACATGCCGTTAGCCTACAGTGGAGTGGCGTCGCCGGAACATCCTCGCCACCAACTTCTGGCTCTTGTGTCGCCGCGCTGATAGACTGTTAGCTCCGCGTTGATTACACGCGCCGAGTCAGTTCCGTTCCAACGGCAAGTTCTCTCAAAGCGGATCGCACCGCGGCGAGCCATAAAGGAAGAGCAATCACTGTGGATCAGCAGACAAAGGCAGCCCTCAAGCACGATCAGTTCATCGACACGACCAAGCATGGCCTCGAGTGGGCCAGCGAAAACCGGCGCTCCGTCCTCATGACGTCGGGTATTGTGGCGCTCGTCATCCTCGTCCTGGTTGGCGGCTTCGCGCTCTACAACTATCGCTCCGGTCAGGCCTCCATCGCCTTCGGCGCCGCCATGCAGGACTACCAGACGCCGCTCGCGCCCGCCGGTCAGCCCGTGCCTCCCGGCATCAAGACCTACCCCACGGCCGCCGTCCGCGCCAAGGCCGCCAACGCCGAGTTCCTCGCCGTCGCCGACAAGTACAGCATGACCCCCGACGGCAAGGTCGCCCGCTACTTCGCCGGCCTCACCTCCATCGAAGCGAACGACAACGCCGCCGCCGAGGCCTCGCTCAAGCAGGTCGCCGACGGATGGAACAGCAACCTCGCCGCGCTCGCCAAGCTCTCGCTCGCGCAGCTCTATCGCCAGACCAACCGCGATCCCCAGGCCATCGAGCTCTACAACCAGCTCACCGCCAAGCCCACCAGCACCGTTCCCGCGGGCCTCGCGCAGCTGCAGCTCGCCGAGCTCTATGAGTCGCAGGGCAACCCGGCCAAGGCCAAGGAGATCTATGCCCAGCTCAAGGACAAGGATGCCAAGGGACCGGTCGGCCAGCTCGCCGCGCAGAAGCTGAACCCCGCGCCCGCAGGCCCTGGCGCGCATGCAGGCACAGTAACCAGAGTCGCAGTTTCGATGCGTGAGGGCGGGACTTCGGTCCCGCCCTCGCTGCATTCTGCGCTAATGTCTGATGCTCTTCATCGTGCAGGTGTGACCCGGCCGCAGGATCGAACCCAGGGAAGCCCGCTCCGCTTCGAGCCCGTGCCGAAGGCTCCTGCTTGCGGCGAGCGCCTTCCGCGTTGGCGCGCAGGCTCGCCACCTTGGTCCATTGGTCGGTCTTCTTCGGATCGGCGATCTTCGGCTCCGTCACCCAGGCCGGAAGCGCCATGCCGAGGTACTCGGAGAGCGCCTGGGCATACGGCTCATAGAGCGCCCGCATGGTGCGCAGCCGCTCCTCCGCGGCGGGATCGCCGCACAGCCGGATCTCCGTGCCGCTCAGCAGCTCGCAGAGCCGCCGGAACTCCGCCGTCGGCAGCCGGTCGACCTTCACCTGCTCCGCCCACCGTCTCTTCTCCTTCAGATGAAACACCAGCGCCAGATCCACCAGCGCGTGCCGCGCCATGGCAAAGGTGAGCTGCGCCTGCCGCGCCGGCGTCTCCTCCACGCTGGTAATCAGCAGCGAGCAGGTGTCCAGAATCGCCGTCAGCGCCGACAGCCAGCTCTGGTTATCGTGCTGCGAGCGGTAGTAGCAGAGGAGCGGATACGAGATATGCGACTCCAGCAGCTCCGCCGACCAGCGCTCCCACTCCGACAGCAGCACGATGATCGCCTGATCGCCGCCGTCGAAGCCATGCCGCCGCAGCAGTTCGCCCGCGGTCGGCGGAGATCCGGCCCGCGCATCGAGCATCGCAATGCTCACCTCGCGCTTGGAAAACGCGCCGTAGAGCACCGGCAGATAGCCAATCACCAGGGCGACGAATCCCAATCCCACGCCGGCCTCGGCGATCACCAGCGACCGCGCCGCCATGCCGTGTGGCAGCACATCGCCCAGCCCCAGCGTAAACAGCGTGGTGCCGCTCACATAGAGATCGGCGCGAAGCTGCGCCAGACGCGCTCCACGTCGCCGGCCCGCCGGGCTCGGTGATCGGCGAACCGAGCGCGAAGAACATCAGCCCAAAGGTCAGAATCAACAAAACCGCCCACAGCACCAGCAGCAACAGCAGCGAGAGCGGTCCATAGATGCCATAGACCTCCTCGCGCACGCTGCGGTTCTGGATGCGCCTGGCGACCGCCGACCACGGCGTCCAGGTCAGCAAGGAAGAACAGCCGGGTGATGCGAAACCGTCCTGAGGGGCGGCGCGGCAGAACCATGGTCTGGAAGGCGTCGAGAAAGACCGCGAGGCCGAAGCCGAGACCGACCATGAGGGCGGCAATGTGCAACATGGATCTCTCCGTTTCCAACGCCAGTTCCAACGTCCAGACGAGCTGTTGTTTATCTGATGGAGGATACTTCCGTGCAGTGCAAAAATCCACCGCGGATGAGGCATCCATACCGTCCGATGGCAAAAGCTTAACTCGGCTTCTGCTCCGGAATCCGCTATTGTGGAGTATCTGAGAGAGTGGTGGCGTCCGCGCTATGGCCTGAGCGACACGGTTCCCCTGCAAGCCCTCCGGTTTTTGTGGAGGAGACATGATGCAACGCGTCTTGATCGTCGATGACGAACCCCTCACCGCCGACACGCTCGGAATCATCTTCCGCAAGAGCGGCTTTGAAGCCAAGGTCGTCTACTCGGTGGAAGATGCGCTCGAGTGCGTCCACAGCTTCGATCCCAATCTCATCCTGTGCGACATCACCATGCCCGGCCGCGACGGTCTCGATCTGATGGCCGTGCTCGCGCGGGAGCGGCCCCAGTGCCGCGTGCTGGTGCTCACCGGCTACTACTGCGAATCTCAAACCTGTCCGCGATCAGATTGGCAAGATGCCGCAGCAGGCCCATGTTCTGACCAAGCCGTGCCACCCCGAGGAGCTGCTCCACGAAGCGGTCCGCATGTTGAACGCCTGATCGCCGAGATCCCCATGCCGATCCCTGCCCGCATTCTGATTCTTCTCGGCCTGGTGCTGGTCGCCCTCGGGCTTCTGCTCGCGGCGCTCGCACGGCTGCACCTGCCCTTCGGCCGTCTCCCCGGCGACATCACGCTGCGCGGCCGCAACTGGATCGTCAGCCTCCCGCTGGCCAGCTCGCTGCTCCTCAGCGCGCTGCTGACGCTCCTATTCTGGGCCTTCGGGCGCGGCAATCGCTGAGCCCGACCTCCAACTCCCCCGCTCACAGTGCTAGACTCAGGCGGTATGCTCTTCGGCGACAAGACTCCGGAAACCCTTGCCAGCCTGCGCCGCAAGCCCCGCAAGCCCGCCGCTGCAGCCTCGCCCCAGCCCACCCAGCCGGACCTCTTCGCCGCCTTCGACGCCGAGCCCCCCGCGCCACTGGAGACACCGCTGGAGATCCCCGCCGTGGCCGCAAACCCCGCGCCCGCCGAGATCCCAGCCGCCGCGTCTGTCCCTGAGCCCGCTCCAGCAGCCAAAGCCGGCTGCGGAGGCGGAGCCCGCCCGTCCCGCCCGCGCCATCGCCCCGGCTGCTCCCGCCTCCGATCCCAACGCCCGCCGCATCTGGAGCGTCCGCTCGCTGGTCGCCGACATCCGCGCTCAGGTCGAGCGCGGCTACACCGATCTCTGGGTCGAGGGCGAGATCTCCAACTGCCGCCCCGCGCCCTCCGGCCACATCTACTTCACCCTCAAGGACGGCGACGCGCAGCTCCCCATCGTCCTCTTCCGCCGCCAGGCCCAGCTGCTCCGCTTCCGCCCCACCGACGGCCTCGCCGTCCTGGTGCGCGGCCGCATCTCCGTCTACGAGAGCCGCGGCCAGCTCCAGCTCATCGCCGAGACCATGGAGCCGCGCGGCAGCGGCGCCCTCCAGCTCGCCTTCGAGCAGCTCAAGCAGCGCCTCGCCGCCGAGGGCCTCTTCGACGCCGAGCGCAAGCGCCCGCTGCCCGCCTTCCCGCGCTGCGTCGGCATCGTCACCTCGCCCACCGGCGCCGTCATCCGCGACATCGTCACCGTCGTCCGCCGCCGCCACGCCCGCCTCGACCTCCTGGTCTACCCCGCCGCCATGCAGGGCGCGAACTGCCCCGGCTCGGTCGCCGCCGGCATCCGCTGGTTCAACCAGCCAATCCCGAGCAAGGTCGATCTCATCGTCCTCGCCCGCGGCGGCGGCTCCATCGAAGATCTCGCCGGCTTCAACGACGAGGCCCTGGCCCGCGCCATCGCCGCCTCCGAGCTGCCCATCGTCTCCGCCATCGGCCACGAGACCGACTTCACCATCGCCGACTTCGTCGCCGACCTCCGCGCCCCCACGCCCTCGGCCGCCGCCGAGCTGGTCACCGCCGCGCAGCACCGCATCGAGGAGCGCGTCGCCTCCCTCGCCACCCGCGTCGAACGCGCCGCCCGCTACCAGCTCCTCCACCTCCGCCAGCGCTACCAGCGGCTCTCCGCCGACCAGGTCCTCCACCGCCTGCGCGACGCCGTCAGCCGCCGCCAGCAGCGCCTCGACGACCTCGCCTACCGCATGGAGTCGGCGATCCACCGCCGCCTGCAGTCCCCCGGCCGCCGCCTCGTCGGCCTCGAGACCCGCCTGCAGCGCCAGGCCCCCACCGTCCGCCTCGCCAGCGCCCAGCACCGCCTCGCCCACGCCAGCGTCGCGCTCCGGCGCAGCGCCAGCAGCCTCTCGCTGCGCCGCGCGACGCGCCTCAACCAGCTCACCGCGCGGCTCGAAGCTCTGTCGCCGCTCGCCGTCCTCAACCGCGGCTACGCCCTCGTCTATCTAGAAGGCGAAGCCGGCGAGACCCTGCTCCGCTCCGCCGCCGAGGCGCAGCCCGGCCAGCAGATCCGCGCCCGCCTCGCCAGCGGATCCCTCGCAGGCCCAGGTCACCGCAAGCGAAACGCCCCAGGCCAGCGAACCCCAGGCCAACCCATTCCAATCACCGGAGTCTCAACGATGAAGAAGCTCTTCGGCACCGACGGCATTCGCGCCGTCGCCGGCCAGTCCCCGCTCGATCCCGCCACCGTCTACGCCGTCGGCCGCGCCCTCGCCCACCACCTCGGCGCGAGCCCCCGCGTCCTGCTCGGCATGGACACGCGCGAGTCCAGCGACTGGATCGCCGCCACCCTCACCGCCGGCCTCACCTCCGGCGGCGCCACGGTCGAGAGCGCCGGCGTCATCACCACCCCGGCCGTCGCCTTCCTCGCCCGCTTCAACGGCTTCAGCGCCGGCGTCGTCATCTCCGCCTCGCACAATCCCTGGCAGGACAACGGCATCAAGCTCTTCGGCCCCGACGGCTTCAAGCTCCCCGACGTCACCGAGATCGCCATCGAGCAGGAGATCTTCCGCCAGCTCGAGAACTCCGCCGCCATCGCCGCGGAGACCGCGACCCAGCCACCCCGCCCGAGGTCAACGACTCCGACCGCGCCGAGTACATCCGCTTCCTCCTCGAAGCCGTCCCCGATCTCTCCCTCGACGGCAAGCGCATCGTCGTCGACTGCGCCAACGGAGCCGCCTCCGCCGTCGCTCCGCAGCTCTTCGCCGCGCTGAACGCCCGTGGCGGCGGCGAGGTCATCCTCACCCACGCCAGCCCCGACGGCCGCAACATCAACGAGCACTGCGGCGCGCTTCACCCCGCCGTCGTCGCCCGCGAGGTCGTCGCGCAGAACGCCGACCTCGGCATCACCTTCGACGGCGACGCCGACCGCGCCCTCTTCGCCGACCGCCACGGCAACGTCATCAACGGCGACGCCGTGCTTCTGCTCGCCGCCCGCGATCTCCAGGCGCGCGGCCTGCTCCAGAACGGCGCCATCGTCGCCACCACGATGTCCAACATGGGCCTCGAGGCGGCGCTCAAGCGCTCTGGAATCAACATGCACCGCGCCCCCGTCGGCGACAAGTACGTCCTCGAGCAGATGCTCGCCACCGGCGCCCCGCTCGGCGGCGAACAGTCCGGCCACATCATCTTCTCCGGCCGCAGCACCACCGGCGACGGCCTGCTCACCGCGCTGCTTCTGCTCGACATCGTCCACCGCTCCGGCAAGTCGCTGGACGAGCTGCTCGCCGACCTCAAGACCTTCCCCCAGGTCATCGTCAACGTCAAGGTCCGCGAGAAGCGCCCGCTCGAGGCCATCCCCACCGTCGCCGCCGCCATCCTCGCCGCCGAGACCGAGCTCGCCGACACCGGCCGCGTCGTCATCCGCTACTCCGGCACCGAGGCGCTGGCCCGCGTCATGATCGAGGCCGAGTCCGAGCCCCGCATGCGCCACCACGCCGACTCCATCGCCGCCGCCATCCGCACCGAACTCGGCCTCTAGCATCTTCCTCACTCCATGAGAGGGCCGCTCTCATGGAGTGGGGTCTACTGCTGTCCCGCCTGCGCTGCGCTCGCCAAATACAGGTCCGCGTTGATCTTATCCACCAGCGCCGTTCCCGTATCCACAAAGAACGGGTACTCCGAGAACGAGTCCACCGCATAGTTGCTGCGGAACGCCCTGGGGTGGTTATGGTGCACCTCGTCCAGCGACTTCAGCCCCACATACCCCATCGTGAACGGCTTCTGCGACACCGTCGCCTCGAGCGCCCCCTCCTTGATCAGGTTCAGCGTCTCCTCGTCCACATCCATCGCGATCACCGTCCGGTCGGTGATGTTCTTCCGTTTCAGCACCTCGGCGATCCCCTTGCCCGCCTGCGACTCCAGACTGACAAACGCGTCGATCTTATCCGCGCCCGTCTTGCCCAGGTACTGCTCCGTCTGGTCGAACGCGCTCCCCGCATCGCCCTTGGTGTTGAACACATCCACGATCTTGACCCCCGGATGCGCCGACAGCACGTCCTCATAGCCCGCCAACCGCTCCTCGAGATTGGGCTGTCCGGCGATCGTGTAAAACACCACATTGCCCTTGTCGTGCAGCTTTTCCACCAGCCGCTGTCCGCCCAGGTGTCCCGCCTCCAGGTTGTTGGTCCCAATAAAGTACAGCCGCGAGCTGGTGGGCGCATCCGAGTCCACCGTGATCACCGGAATGCCCGCCTCCACCGCCGAGTTGATCTCCGGCCGCAGCAGCGCCGCATCCGCCACCGAGATCAGGATCCCCGCCGGCTTGTTCAGCACCGCCTTCTGAAACGCCGCCAGCTCCGCCTGCGTGTCGTAGGTATCGGGTCCGTCGACCCGCGCCGTCACCCCATACTCGGCCGCCGCCTTCGAAAATCCCTCGCTCACCGTCTTCCAGTACGGCAGCTTCAGGTTGGTTGAGATCAGGTAATAAGTGTCCTGTTTGGAGTGATATTGGCAGCCCGTCATGCCCAGTGCTGCCACCGCCAGTGCTGCCAGGATGAGACGCGCTCCCCATCTGCTCATAGATCCTCCCGAAAACTCCGTCGGCGGTCGGGAGGGAACGCTTGCGTCGTACCACCATCCATCCCGGAGGCCGCGTTCCTTGACGTACGAAGACGTGCAAAATTCTACTCCAGCTCGCGCTTACTGGGGCAGGAATACGACTTCCGGCCGATACCCGGCCATGTCTTGCCGTTCCCGCGACCCTGCACTAAGCTGGTGCGTATGTACGAAGACTTCAAAGTGACCGATCGCTGGACCGGCGAAGAGCTGCATTGCTCCTGGAAGGGAACCGTCGTCGCCATCGCCACCCGCCACGCCGACGCCACCGACGTTCGCTTCCAAGTCAACGGCCGCGCCGTCTGGATCGCCCTGCCCAACACCGCCTGGGTCGAGCAGAAGCGCCGCACCGGCAAGGTCATCACCGACTATCTCGCCGCCCAGATCGCCGGCCGCTACCTCAAGTCCCTCATCGAGAGCGGTTACGACAACGGCCGCGAGATGTACACCATGACGGTCGATGAGGTCCTCGCGCAGGCCGACGCCGTCGTCCACGAGGCCGGCCGCACCGACAATCTCCCCTCGCTGCCGGTCATCAACGAGAACATCGCGCCCGAGCGCGTCTTCGGCCGTCTCCCCGCCGACAACGCCGGCCCGGTCCAGCTCCCTCCCGAGCACGTCGTCCTCTAGCATCCCGAGGACATCGGGCAGAGCATTTCCCCAACAAGAAAAAACGTCATCTCGACCGAGCGACGGACAGCCTCATCGTCCGTCGCGCAGCGGAGAGATCCCTGTATTTCGGCCCCGCCGTTGTTGTTGCTGTCATCCTGAGCGCAGCGAAGGATCCCGGCACCGCCAGCCCCACCCATACCGCTCGGCACCGTTCTACCCATTTGCGAACTTGCTCGAAAAGCCGACGATGCGAAAACTTTTTATTCGAGTCAACGTGCTTGGATATGGATCGGCGTAGCTGCGGCGACACCGCTGTACGGGATGGTGGAAGAAATGCGCAAGCGCAGGACACGACGAAGTCTGGCGGCGAAGACCATGGCTAAGCAGCTGACCGGACGAGAGTCGCGGCAGTGAAACAGCCCCGACGACATGCGGGGCCACATATTCGCGCCTGGCCGGCACGTGATGCTACTGGACATGATGGTGGAGCGTTCGTGCGGTTACGGCGTGCGAGAGCCAGTTCGCGCCCGAACTGTGAAGACAGCGTGGCATGTAGACGGCCTGCGGATGTGGAAGGTCGCCGACTTGACACAGTTCAGGGACTGATACGTGAAAATTCTGGCGGAGCGGCTCGGATCTGCAGTTGCACCACGAGCAGCGGGAGATGCCGTGTTGCGCTGACCGTGGCCAAGAGCGGTACCAAAGATAATCGCCAATACGAGCGATCCGAACGCGATGGATTGAACAGCACGAACGGAAGCATCCAATGGTCGGCACGTGGAAGCCTTGAAGCATGCGTCCATGGCGGATCTGGCACGATCTTGCAACTTCATGTCGACCCACCAAGTTGTCGATCAGACCGGCCTCGAAGCGCTACGATTCAGCTGCAGTGGACGGTACCAGCGCAGACGCGATGTCGAGCCTTCGGGTTGCTTCGTTCATCAGATCGGGCTAACTGGAACGCCTGAAAGCGCCAGCGATCGCTGGTGATCGTAGGTGAAGCGCCAAGCAAATTATCAACAGTCGGATAAACCTTCGATGGCCATATCGCTGTATTGCGGGCTAGATGGTATGCAGCACCAGACCAAGGATGACCTCATCGCGTGGCTGTCATAAATTGCCGAAAGGGATATTGATACATCGTTCGATCAAACGAAGAACACCCCAGCGCATGCGCTGGGGTGTTCTTGTTTCGGGGGGAAGCCCCCGTCAAACTACTTCTGCAACGACTTCATGTCGATGACGAAGCGGTACTTCACGTCCGACTTCAGAACGCGCTCGTAGGCCTCGTTCACCTTGTCCATCGGGGTCAGTTCGATGTCCGAGACGATGTTGTGCTCGGCGCAGAAGTCCAGCATCTCCTGCGTCTCGGCGATGCCGCCGATCATCGAGCCCGACAGCGAACGACGATTCAGCACCAGCGAGAACGACGCCACCTCGCTCGGAACCTCGGGCAGGCCCACCAGGCACATCGTGCCGTCGCGGCGCAGCAGGTTCAGGTACTGGTTCAGGTCGTGCGGAGCCGAAACGCAGTCCAGGATGAAGTCGAAGGTGTTCGCGTGCTTGGCCAGCTCATCGGCGTTCTTGGTGATGATGACCTCGTGCGCGCCCAGCTTCTTGGCGTCGGCCACCTTGCTCTCCGACGTGGTGAACTGAACGACGTGCGCGCCGAAGGCATGCGCGAACTTCAGCGCCATGTGGCCGAGACCGCCGAGGCCCACAATGCCGACCTTCTTGCCCGGGCCAACCTTCCAGTTGCGCAGCGGCGAGTAGGTGGTGATGCCGGCGCAGAGCAGCGGAGCCGTCGCGGCCAGATCCAGCTTGTCGGAGGATCGTGAAGGCGTAGTCCGCACGCACCACGATGTGCTTGGCGTAGCCGCCGAAGGTCGGGGTGCCGTCGTACTCCTTGCCGTTGTAGGTCGGGACCATGCCCTTGTCGCAGTACGACTCGGTGCCGGCCTTGCAGTTGTCGCACTCGCGGCAGGAGTCGACCATCACGCCGACCGCGGCGCGATCGCCCACCTTGAACTTGGTCACGTTCGCGCCGACCGCGATCACATGGCCGACGATCTCGTGACCGGGAACCATGGGATAGATCGATCCGCCCCACTCATCGCGAGCCTGGTGGATGTCGGAGTGGCAGATGCCCGAGTAAGCGATCTCGATGGCGATATCGTCCGCGCCCGGATCGCGGTGTTCAAAGTCGTAGGGGACGAGCGGGGACTTGGGATCGTGCGCGGCGTAGCCGTAGGTCTTCATGGTTCAGTTTTCTCCTGATGCAGTGCTGCAAAGTAGATGCGGGAGCCGACCGCACCGATGCGGCCGACTCCCGTAGGATGTGGGCTTTTTACGCCCTCATCCGATTTATTAATCGCTTATTCGCGAGCGACCTTACTCGTTGTAGTGCAGCAGGCTCAGAACGTCGTACTCCTCGAACTTGGCGCGGCCCTTCAGGAAGTCCAGTTCCACCGCGAAGCCCAGCCCGACGATCTCGCCGCCCAGCTGCTTCACCAGGCTCACCGTCGCCTGCATCGTGCCACCCGTCGCCAGCAGATCGTCGACGATGACCACGCGCTGTCCCGGCTGAATCGCATCGAGATGGATCTCGAGCGAGTCGGTGCCGTACTCGAGGTCATAGCTCACCCGGGCCACCTGCGCGGGCAGCTTCTTCGGCTTGCGCACCGGCACAAAGCCAGCGTTCAGGCGATAGGCCAGCGCCGGCCCAAAGATGAAGCCACGCGCCTCGATGCCCAGCACCAGGTCCACCTCTTTGCCGATGAAGTGCGCGGCCATCGCATCGATCAGCTGCGCGAAGCCCGTCTTGTCCTTCAGCAGGGTGGTGATGTCATAAAACAAAATTCCCGGCTTCGGGAAATCAGGAACCGTGCGTACCAGCTCCTTCAACGGCTCACAATCAATCGCGTTCTTCAACATCGTCTACCAGGCTCCTTCAATCTCAAATGGTCCCAGCGCAGCGCCTTCGCTCTCCGCCAGGTCGTGTTCCACGACCGCGTCCACGCGGCTGCCGCGCGATCCGCGGTGCAGCGCGGCCTGCAACTGGCCCAACTGTTCCACGCTTCCCGAGGCAATCAGCTCGACCTGTCCATCGGTCGTGTTGCGCACCCATCCACGCAGTCCCAACTCGGCCGCCTCGCGCTGCACAAACCAGCGAAAGCCAACCCCTTGCACGCGACCGCGAATCATGTAATGACGCACCATGAAGCTCAAGTGTCGCAGGTATCTCCATCGCCATGCAAGACGCTCGGTCTGTGCGGAAAAAGGACAACCCGACTGCAACGTTTCACATCCCTAGTGCAAGCAAGTGCACGACGGCGGCGCTGCAGCGCCGCTTCGGAAAAACAGGCAAATGCCACTCGATGCCGCACTCCACTCCGTTGTGAGTTCGCGCACCCGTGCCTCATTTCCGAAACTCGCGTTTATGGAGAGTGAACATGCTTAGAAATCGGGCCCTGTATCTTCTCGTCCTCGTCTGCGCGGCGTTCACCGCAGTCTCCGCCCGCGCTCAGTTCTACAAGCTCCACGAAGCCGATGTCTCGGTTGGCGGAACCGGACAACTCACCACGGCGGTTACAGATGGAAATGGCAACCATCAGACCACCACGGACTCGACCGGCTTCCTGCTGTCGGTGGGGGATCATCCCGTTGCCTGGGCGGGCGTCGAGGTCAATTATGGCTTCAACCGCTTCAGCCAACGCTTCGTCACCAAAAACGATGCCGTCGCGGCCTCGGTCCAGTCCAACGTGCACGAGGCGAGTGCAGCCTATATGTTCCACCCACACCTCCGGCACCTGCAGCCCTTTGTCAACGTCGGCGGCGGAGCCCTCGACTTCGTGCCTACGCAGAGCGGCCCCAATCAATGGCGTGGCATGGGACTTACCGAGGTTGGCTTCGATATCCCCACCTCGAACAAGCACTTCGGCTTCCGCGTTCAGGGACGAGCCCTGATCTATCGCGCCCCCAACTTCGACGCGCCTCTCATCGCGACGCAGAAGTGGGTCGTCACCACCGAGCCTTCGCTGAGCGCTTACATCCGCTTCTGAGCGCGGCATCGTGCGACAAACAGGAAAACGGCAGAGCCCGCAATGGCTCTGCCGTTCTCGTACGTGTCTTGTATTGAGGAGGAGCTTACGCGCGGCTCATGTACGAGCCTTCCGACGTATCCACGCGGATCTTCTCGCCCTCGTTGATGAACGGAGGAACCTGCACCACCAGACCGGTCTCGGTCTTGGCCGGCTTGGTCACCGACGACGCGGTCGCCGACTTGATGCCCGGCTCGGTCTCCATCACCGTCATCTCCACCACCGTCGGCAGCTCGATGCCGACCGCCTTGCCGTCATGGAAGCTCACGCTGATCGACAGGTTCGGCGTCAGGTAATCGACCGCATCGCCCAGGGTCTCGCGCTTCAGCATGGTCTGCTCGAAGCTCTCGTCCATGAAGTAGTAGTCGTCGCCGTCGCTGTACAGAAACTCCATCTTGATTTCGTCGACAATCACGCGATCGATCGGGTCCGGCGAGCGGAAGCGCTCGATGAACATCGCGCCCGTGCGCACGTTGCGCAGCTTGGCCTGGATGAAGGCGCGCAGATTGCCCGGAGTGCGGTGTTCGACGGAGAAGACCAGGTGCAGGTCGTTGTTGTGCTTGATGATCATGCCCGGGCGCATCTGCGTTGCGGGAATCGACATAAATGAAAACCCCTAATCTCTTGTGATCTCGAAAATATGCTTCGTATGTCCCGTACGCAACGGTCCGTGCGGGTTGGCTGGGCGTCGCCCAGAAATGTGTCCAATCCCTTGATTGTAGCGCAGCCCGGCCCTCGAATTGGCATGCGATGGCCGGGCCTGCTGTCCTGTCGGTGTCGCTGGAGCGGCGCCTAGAAAAGCCGCTTGAGGAACCCTTTTATCCGGTGAAGGAAGCCCGGTTTCGCCGGCGGCGGAGGCGCCTGGTGGATCTGGCCGAAGGCCATCGGCGGCTCGGTCGTTCCCGCCGGAGCCGTATCTCCGCTGTCTCCCGAGTAGCTCAACGTCGTCGACACCTGCGCATGCACCACGCCCTCAGGCGCCTGCGGAACCGGCGGCGCAGGTGCGAGCCCCTGGCTCACCGCAACCGGGAACGGATGCGCGTCCTTCGCTCCGCCCAGCCCAAACTCGCTTCCCCCAGCGACCTCGGTCGCTGGCTCCGCCGGACAGCCGCACGGCGAGCTCTCATGGTCCACCACCTCGTGCAGGTCCGCATGCTCGAACATCACATGCTGCCCCGGCTTCACGTCGTAGCTGTCCTCGCCAAACAGGCTGGCGACGTTCACCGAAACGCCCGCCGCATCCGGCGTCTTCGCTGCGGTCGCAGCCAGCGCCGGAGCAGCGGCCTGCGGGATACGATTCTCGACGCAGGTATCGCCATTCGGCGTGACGCGGATGCGCAGGTCGAGCCGCCCGCCCTGCTTCACCGACAGGCGCAGATCCGGCGTCATGAGGATGTCGCTTGTGCCCGCCGTCATGTGGATCTCCATCGCGCCGCGGTCCAGCGACAGCATCAGGGGAGAGGGGCCATTGTCGTTCGCCGTACCCGCCGTCAGGTGCAGCCCGCTGGTCGAGCACACGTCGACCGCGCCGCCGCGCGCCAGCTTCACCTCAGCGGTATGGTCCTTCGCCGTGACCGTGCCGCTGTCCACCAGCAGCACGCGGTCATGGACGACCGTCGGCGGGGTCACCGTGCCGGTCACGGTTGCGTCCTGCACCGCGACGCTGCCGAGCTGCTGCTGCGCCTCTGCGCTGCTCTGCAGGGCGAGCGGCGTCGCCAGCGCAAGCAGCAACAGGCGGGGCGTCATCATCGCTGGTCTCATCGGCCTAGGCTACCTTACATCTTCGGTTACATCTTCAGGAAGTTTGCGATGATCTGCTTGCCATGCACGGTCAGCACGCTCTCGGGATGGAACTGCACGCCTTCGATGGGCAGTTCGCGGTGGCGCAGCGCCATGATGGTGCGGCTGCTGTTCTCGCCTTCGTCCGACGCCACCGTGCGCGCCGAGACCTCAAGCTCCGCCGGAAAATCCTTCTCTTCGACGATCAGCGAGTGATACCGCGTGCAGGTCATCGCCGAGGGGATACCCGCAAAGATCGTCTTGCCATCATGCTCAATCTCGCTGGTCTTGCCGTGCATCAGCTTCGGAGCCCGCACCACGTTGCCGCCAAAGGCCGCGCCAATGGCCTGGTGGCCGAGGCAGACGCCGAGGATGGGGGTGCGAGGAGCGCCGGGACGGGCGAAGTGACGGATCAGGTCCATGCTGATGCCGGCGTCATGCGGCGTGCAGGGGCCGGGCGAGATCAGGATGCGCTCGGGATGCAGGGCTTCGACCTCGGCGGGCGTCAACTCGTCGTTGCGGCGGATGACGATCTCCGCTCCCAGCTCGCCCATGTACTGGACCAGATTGTAGGTAAACGAGTCGTAGTTATCGAGAACGAAGACCATAGCAGCTTTCATTCTACGCCTCTGCCCCAGTTCCCAGCGTGTTTTGGGGAGACTGGAGAGCCGTCCCCCCCCTCCCCGGCGAAGCCTAAAGTCTTCCAAGCAGGTGCTTAAGTCCAAACGGAGTCCTCTGGCGACACCACAGGACCTGCGGCTGCGGCGAAGCGCTGTACCGTCTCCAAGTGCCGGAGGGAGTGTTGCGGCAGACCGGAGGCTGTTCCTCAATCGGTTACAATCTAGCTCACGTCTTCTCGAATGTCTGCTCAGCGTGTCGCTTCGCACATCTCCGGCATTGACTCCACGAGAGGCGCCGGGGACAGCAATGGCGCAGGAAATGCAGGTTCTGTTTGATTGGCAGGTATCCAGCTTCTTCGGCTGGGGCATCTATGGACTCAACCTGATGCAGGCCTGGGCCGGTCGTTCTGATCTCTTGCCGACATCGCTTCAGCCTCAGGGAGAGGTCGTTCTCGATGCGCTCGAAGCGCTTCGAATCGAGCCCGCGCTGAACCGTTCGGCAAAGCTGCAAACGGAGCTGAAGGCGTTGCCCGGTGGGATCCACAAGAGCTCCTCCCTCGTACTGCAGGGGATGGGGAACGACTTCCAAAGAATGCCTATCCAGGGCCGAATGCTGTTGGACGGCACCCCCTCGGTTGGCATTCCCTTCCTCGAAAAGACAACGTTCACTCCCGAGGGCCTGGCGCGGATGCGCGAACTCCCGCTCATGATCGCCGGATCCAGCTGGAATCAGAAGCTGATGCAGGATGCAGGGGCGCAACGGGTGGAGCTGGTGCTGCAGGGCATCGACACCTCGCAGTTCCATCCCGCACCCAAACGCGATCTGTTCAAGGGACGCTTCGTGGTCTTCTCCGGCGGCAAGCTGGAGCACCGCAAGGGCCAGGACCTGGTGCTGCGCGCCTTCCGCATCTTTGCCCAGAGACACAAGGACGCGCTGCTGCTCACGGCCTGGGGATCGCCCTGGCCCCAATGCGCCCGCGACCTCGGGGTCGAGGACGGGATGATTCCGCCGCCCTTCCTCGCCGACGGCAAGTTCAGCGCGCACGGCTGGACCCGCAGCAACGGGGTGCCGGACGACCAGGTCTTCCACTTAGGCGCAACGCCAAATCACCAGATGCCGCGCATTATGCGCGAAGCGGATGTGGCTCTCTTCGCCAACCGCGCCGAGGGAGGGACGAACCTGGTGGCGATGGAGTGCATGGCCTCGGGTGTCCCCGTCATCCTGTCGGACAACACCGGGCATCGCGACCTGCTGCACGATGGCACGGCGATCACGCTGCGGCACCAGACCAGTCTGCCCTCGGACGATATGGTCGGCTGGGGCAACAGCGATATCGACGAGATGGTTGCCGCCCTCGAGACCGTCTACAACGCCCGCGAGGCAGCCCAGGCCCGGGCGCTCGAGGTGCGGCCAACATCAGCAGCCTCACCTGGAAGTCCCAGATGGATAAGCTGGCCGATCTGCTGCTGCCCCTGCTGCCAAACAAATAAGAGGCTGCGTCGCTTTACCCCCGCCGGGCGCGTTCGATGGCGCGGATGACGGCGCGGGCCTTGTTGCCGCACTCGGCGAACTCGTTCTCCGGCACCGAGTCGGCGACGATGCCGGCGCCGGCCTGGATGTGGCCCTGCTTGCCGTCCATGTACAGCGTGCGGATGGCGATGCAGGAGTCGAGATTGCCGTTGAAGTCGGCGTACAGGATGCTGCCGCCGTAGACGCCGCGGCGCGCCGGCTCCAGCTCCTCGATGATCTCCATGGCGCGGATCTTGGGCGCGCCGCTGAGCGTGCCGGCGGGGAAGCAGGCCTTGAAGGCGTCGATGGGGCCGAGGTCCTCGCGCAGCTTGCCCTCGACCGCGCTGACCAGGTGCATGACGTGGCTGTAGCGTTCGACCACCATCAGGTCCTTGACGCGGACGCTGCCGAACTCGCTGACGCGGCCGACGTCGTTGCGGCCCAGGTCGACCAGCATGATGTGCTCGGCGACCTCCTTGGCGTCGGCGCGCAGATCGGCCTCGAGCGCCTTGTCCTCGGCCTCGTCGGCGGCGCGGGGCCGGGTGCCGGCGATGGGGCGGTACTGCACGTCGCGGCCATGCACGCGCACCAGCAGCTCGGGCGACGAGCCGACAATGTGGGCCGGACGCGTGGCCGCCTGCTTGGTCTTGCCCTTTGCGGTCTTCTTGGCGGCAGTCTCCAGCCCGAAGCGCAGGAAGTACATATACGGCGACGGGATTGACGATGCGCAGCGAGCGGTAGACCTCGAAGGCGTCCACGCCCGGCTCGCAGTCGAAGCGCTGCGAGAGCACGCACTGGAAGACGTCTCCGGCCGCCACATACTCCTTGGTCTTGGCGACCGCCTTCAGGAACGCCGCCTTCGAGGTCCGCGGCGTGATCTTCAGCGCGGCGGTGATCGTCTTCTTGCGCGGCTTGGGGAGCGCTCCCTCCAGCCGCTTTCGAGCTTGTTGAGCCGCTTGAGCGCGCGGTCGTAGGCGCCCTCGCTTCTTCTCGCGCGTCAGGTCCACGGTCGCGATCAGGTGGATCTCCTTCTTCACGTGGTCGAAGGCGATGACCTGATCGAAGAACATCAGGCAGGCGTCCGGGACGCCGAGCTCATCCTTGGCCAGCGTGGGCAGCTTCTCGATCTGGCGCACGACGTCGTAGCTGAAGAAGCCGACGGCGCCGGCGGTGAACGGCGGCAGGCCGGGGAGTTTGCGCGGCCTTATGGCCGTCGAGCGCCTGCTTCAGCTCCGCGAAGATGTCGCCCTCGAAGCTGCGGCGCTTGCGGCCCTCCTCCACCACGATGGAGGTGCCGCGCGCGGTCATCTTCTTGTAGGGCTCGATGCCGATGAAGGTGTAGCGGCCGACGCGTTCGCCGCCCTCGACCGACTCCAGCAGAAACGCCTCCGGCTCCGCGGCGGCGAGGCGCAAAAAAGCCGACACCGGGGTCTCCAAATCGGCCGTAATCGTCCGATATACCGGTACGAGGGTATGGCTCTTCGCCAGCGTCTGGAAGTCGCGGAGGGAGGGAAGGGAGCTGGCAGTGGCGTTCGGCGCGGTCGGCATAGTTGGATTCATCATAAATGCGCGGTTTTGGGCGCTTCTGCACATTCCGCCTGTTGGAGCGCGGCGAAGATCGCCGGTTGCCGATCCTTTTCCCAGAGGCCTATACTTCGAACGTTTGGAGCGAAACCGATCCAGGCACGACGGCGCCCTAACGGGGGAACCCGAGATGGTCTTGCGAGATGCCACAGAATCGTTGGTACCTGTAACCGAGAAGAAGGAAAACATCATGTCTGTACTGAACGACCGGCTCAACACCCTGACACTAGAGCAGGAGACGAATCCTTGGGAAGCGCAGGCGGCACGCTTCGACTTTGCCGCCAAAAAGCTCAATCTGGATAAGGGCATCTGGAAGGTCCTGCGCTATCCGGCGCGGGAGATCATCGTCCACATCCCGGTGGCCATGGACGACGGCACCATTGAGGTCTTCACCGGCTACCGCGTCCAGCACTCCATCGCGCGCGGTCCGGCCAAGGGCGGCATCCGCTACTCGCCCGACGTCTCGCTCGACGAGGTCCGCGCCCTGGCCTCGTGGATGACCTGGAAGTGCGCCGTGGTCAACATTCCCTTCGGCGGCGCCAAGGGCGGCGTGATCTGCGACCCCAAGAAGATGTCGCAGGGCGAGCTGGAGCGCCTGACCCGCCGCTACACCGCCGAGCTGGTCGAGTTCATCGGACCGGAGAAGGACGTTCCCGCGCCCGACATGGGCACCGACGAGCAGACCATGGCCTGGATCATGGACACCTACTCCATGCACCAGCGGCAGACGGTGACCGCGGTCGTCACCGGCAAGCCGGTCAACATCGGCGGCTCGCGCGGCCGTCGCGAGGCCACCGGCCGCGGCATCTCGGTCGTCTGCGACTCCGCGCTGAAGCACCTGAACCTGCCCGTCGAGGGCTGCCGGGTCATCATCCAGGGCTTCGGCAACGTCGGCTCGAACGCCGCCAAGCTGCTGCATGAAAAGGGCTACACCATCACCGGCATCGCCGAGTGGGACGGCGCGCTCTACAACGCCAAGGGGCTCGACATCCCCTCGCTGCTCTCGCACCACAAGCGCACCGGCAGCATCACCGGCTTCGCCGAGGCCGAGGCGGTCGACGCCGCCGAGCTGATCACCCGGCCCTGCGAGATCCTCATCCCGGCGGCGACCGAGAACGTCATCACCAGCCGAACGCCGCGCAGCTCAACTGCCGCATCCTCTGCGAGGGCGCCAACGGCCCGACGACAGTTGTCGCCGACGAGATCCTCGCCGAAAAGGGCGTCTTCGTCATCCCCGACATCCTGGCCAACGCCGGCGGCGTCACCACCAGCTACTTCGAGTGGGTGCAGGACCGCATGGGCTACTTCTGGAGCGAGGCCGAGGTCAACCAGCGGCTCGACGCGATCATGGTCGACAGCTTCAACGACGTGGTCCACTACGCCACCGCGCACTCGGTCAACAACCGCATCGCCGCCTACATGCTGGCCATCGACCGGGTGGCCTACACCACCAAGCAGCGCGGCATCTACGCCTAAACTGTCCAGATCGGGACGGGCGGCCTCCGGGGAGTTTCCCAGGAGGCCGTCCGCCGTATTAGCCGCATGAAATTCCCAGCGAATTCCGGGCCAATCGCAGCTTCCACCGACATCCGAGCCCTCGCATGTGACAGAATGCTTTTATCCGTCGCGCGCAATCGCCCGGGCCATGATGCGATGAACCTGCCCAATTCCATCACGATGAGCCGCGTCGCCTGCGTGCCTCTGCTCCTCTGGATCCTCTCGCCCGGCTTTCCCTGGGCGGGCGGCCACGGCGCCATCGGCCTGCGCGGCGGCGAGCAGGAGCTGATCGCCTCGGCCGTCTTCATCCTGGCCAGCATCACCGACGGCCTCGACGGCTACCTGGCCCGCAAACGCGGCCAGATCACCACCATGGGCATGCTGCTCGACCCGCTCGCCGACAAGCTGATGGTCTCGGCGGCCTTCATCATCCTGGTCGCCTACAACCCCCGCGTCGTCCCGCCGTGGATCGCCGTGCTGGTCATCGGCCGCGAGTTCCTGGTCTCCGGCCTGCGCTCGATCGCCGCCGCCGAGGGCTTCACCATCCAGGCGTCGGAGATCGGCAAGCTCAAGACCGTCATCCAGATCGTCTCGGTCGTCGCCGCCATCCTGGCGCATCGCTGGGACTACTGGCTGTGGTTCCCGCAGTGGGGCGGCGGCTTTGTCATCGGTGTGCGCTTCATCGCGCTGACCGCGATCTACTGGATGACCATCGTCTCCATCATCTCGGCGGTCGATTACTTCGTCGGCTTCTGGAAGAAGATCGACCACGCCTCGGACAAGCGCCGGGCACGGCGCCCTTCGTGCTCAACCGCAAGCAGAAGCCCGCTCCCGAGCACCCCTCCCGCATCTCCTAACGTCGTCCTACACGTTCTTCGCGATGAGCGAGCACCAAGCAAAAGGCGCACTCCCACGGTGATGCGGAGTGCGCCTTTTGCTGATGCTATCCAGAAGATTACTGCCCGAGGATCGGCACCCCGGCCAGCCCCTCGGCGATCCTCCGCGACCACTCCGCCGGCCCGGTCTGGTGCACGCTGGTGCCCTGGCTATCGACCGCCACGGTCACCGGCATATCCACCACCTCGAACTCGTAGATCGCCTCCATGCCCAGGTCCTCGAAGGCCAGCACGCGGGCGTGCTTGATCGCCTTCGACACCAGATACGCCGAGCCGCCGACCGCCATCAGGTAGACCGCCTCGTACTCTCGAATCGCCGCGATCGCCTCCGGCCCGCGCTCCGCCTTGCCGATCATGCCCAGCAGCCCGGTCTCGGCCAGCATCTGCCGCGTGAACTTGTCCATGCGCGTCGCCGTCGTCGGTCCCGCCGGCCCCACCGCCTCGTCGCGCACCGCATCCACCGGCCCGACGTAGTAGATGAAACCGGTCCTTGAAATCGACCGGCAGCTTCTCCCCGCGGTCGAGCATGTCGGTCATGCGCTTGTGCGCCGCGTCGCGCCCGGTCAGCAGCTTGCCCGAGAGCAGCACCACCTCGCCCGGCTTCCAGCTCTTCACCTCTTCCCGCGTGATCGTGTCCAGATTCACCCGCCGCGCCGTGTGCACGTCATACTCCAGCTTCGGCCACGCGTCGAGCGACGGCGGATCGGCCATCACCGGCCCCGATCCATCGAGCCGGATGTGCAGGTGCCGCGTCGCCGCGCAGTTCGGGATCATGGCAATCGGCAGGTTGGCCGCGTGGGTGGGGAACTCCATGATCTTGATGTCGAGCACGGTGGTCAGCCCGCCGAGGCCCTGCGCGCCGATGCCCAGCCGGTTCACCTTCTCGTAGAGCTCGATGCGCAGCGCCTCGGTCTTCGTCTTCGGCCCGCGCGCGATCAGCTCCTGCATGTCGATGGGCTCCATCAGCGACTCCTTCGCCATCACCATCGCCTTCTCCGCCGTGCCGCCGATGCCGATGCCCAGCATCCCCGGCGGACACCAGCCCGCGCCCATCGTCGGCACCGTCTTCAGCACCCAGTCGACGATCGAGTCCGAAGGATTCAGCATGGCGAACTTCGACTTCGCCTCCGAGCCGCCGCCCTTCGCGGCCAGCGTCACGTCCACCGCGCCGCCCTCCACCAGCTCCACCACGACCATCGCCGGGGTGTTGTCGCCGGTGTTCTTGCGCGTGAACGCCGGATCGGCCAGCAGGCTCGGCCGCAGCGTGTTGTCGGGATTCTTCCACGCCCGCCGCACGCCCTCATCGACCATCTGCTGCATGCTCAGCATGCCGTGCGCCTTGCTCGGCTCCCACTGCACCGTCATGCCGACCTTCACAAACGCGGTGACGATGCCGGTGTCCTGGCAGATCGGCCGATGGCCCTCGAAGCACATCCGCGAGTTGATCAGGATCTGCGCCATCGCATCCTTGGCGGCGTGGCTCTGCTCGAGCTCATAGGCCCGCGCCAGGTTGGTGATGTAGTCCTCGGGATGGTAGTAGCTGATGTACTGCAGCGCGTCCGCGACGCTCTCGATGAAATCGTCCTGCTTGATCGTTGCCATGCTCTCCTGAAGCTCCTTGCGGCGCGATTCGTTCCCCTCCAAATCTACGCCACCGCCCGACTCTATGGCTTGCCCTGGAGTTCGCGGTGGGTTGGGCGTGGAGGTGGGCGGCGTAGTCCTCGGTGAGCCTTTGGATCTGCGGGGTGAGGGCGTCGAACTGCTGCTTGGAGATCTGCAGAACCTGGCGGGTGGCCTCGGGGGTCTTCGCGAGGAAGGCCTGACCGACCGGTGATTTGTAGAAGGCGAGGATCCCGTCGAGCTCGTCTTCGGTGTAGAGATCGGCGTAGACCTGCTCGTAGGCGGGCTCCAGCTTGGTCCAGTTGTAGCTTTCGCCGACGAGCGCGTTGAGCTTCTCGTAGTACGCGGCAAGGCCCTTGTTGTCCTGCTGCGCGGAGACGCCGGTGGAGGCGAACTGCTGCGCCGCGAAGGAACGAGCCTGGGCGAGCGCCGAGACACGGATCTGATCGACACGGCTCTGCATGGAGGTGAGGGCGAAGAGCTCCTTCACCTTGGCGTGCTTGCTGGCGTCGTCGGCGTGGGCGGCGGCTGCGCTGAACAGCAGCGCAGCCGCGAAGACGAGGAGGGGTCTTTTCATCGGTTACTTCCCTTCCTGCGTGTCGATCGTATCGATCGTATCGAGGGGTTTGCGGGCGAAGTAGTAGAGGCTGAAGGCCAGCAGCGCGAACATCAGGACGCTGACCCAGTCGTGGTGGAGCGGATTGTGGTCGCTGAAGCGGGGGAAGCTGCGCTCGGTGGCGGCCTCGTAGAGCTTGATGCAGACGCCGAGCAGGCCGACGATGCCGCCGGCGGCGATCAGACCCGACGCGTAGAGGCTGCCGGGGGAGATCTCGCTCTCGGTGTCGAGCGCGGGGGTGACGCCGGTGGGGACCGGCAGGCCGGTGGCGGGATCGATGTGGTCGGGGTTGGTGGCGTCGAAGTCGGGGTAGCGGGCGTGGAAGGCGGGGCGGTCTTCGCGCCAGAGCGCGAGGGCCTCGGCGTGGTTGGCCACGGCCTGCTTGGCCTGGAAGTGGAGCATGGCGCGGTCGACCATCCAACGCACGACGCCGCCGACGAAGATGGCGAGCGTGGTCGCGATGGAGAGGTAGGCTCCGACGGCGAAGGTGAGCGACCGGACGCCGAGGAGTTCGACCACGACGACCAGCGCGACGCCGAGCAGAACGAGCGTCCAGGGGAGCTTGCGGGAGAGGATGCCGTTGATGACGGTGGCCATCAGGCGGCCCTGCGGAGCGGCGGCCTTCTCGCTGCCGATGCCCTGGATCCACTGGATCTCGATGGCGTGGGTGGCGGGGTTGTAGAGGTACTTGCCGTCGTCGAGGGTGGCCGAGCCGATGGCGTTGAGCAGGAGGTACTGGTGGGCGTTGGAGATCTCCTGCCGGGTGTGGTCGTCGACGTTGCGGGAGGTGAGGGCGAGGTGGTCGCGGGTGAAGTTGCCCTCGTTCTGGACGCCGTCAGGCAGCTGGGCGAGCGAGAGGACGATGGGACGCTGCAGGCGCTGGAAGGTCTCGAGGCCGTTGTTCATGGCGTTGAGGGTGGCGCCGATGGAGAAGATGCTGACGATGACGCCGACCATGATGGCGACCTGCTGCTTCCACGGCGTCGCGCCGATGAGGAAGCCGGTCTTGAGGTCCTGGCTGGTGTCGCCGGCGTTGGAGGCGGCGATGCAGACGACGCCGCCGATGGTGATGGCGAGGGCGCCGAAGGCGGGGGCGGTCCAGCCCTTGACGAGGAAGATGGCGGCGGTGGCCATCAGGGTGGCGATGGTCATGCCGGAGACGGGCGAGGCCGAGGAGCCGACGATGCCGACGATGCGCGCCGAGACGGTGACGAAGAGGAAGCCGAAGAGGACGACCAGCAGGGCGGCGGCGAGGTTCGCCAGAGCGCCGACCTGCGCGCCGGGGATGGGCTTGAACTGGAGGAAGAGGAACATCAGCAGGATGAGCAGGACGGAGCCGCCGAAGACGACGATGGGCGGCAGGTCGTTCTCCGTGCGCGAGGGCGCGGCGGCGGCGATCTTGGTGCCGGCCTTGCGGAAGCCCTGGGTGAGGGCGCCGAAGATGGTGGGCAGGGTGCGGAGCAGGGTGATGAGGCCGGCGGCGGCGACGGCTCCCGCGCCCATCGGGCGGACGTAGGTGCGCCAGAGGTCGGAGGGCGACATCTGGGTGATCAGCACCGTTCCGGGGTAGAGCGGCGAGCTGAGGTGCGAGCCGAAGAAGTAGATGGCGGGCATCAGGACGAGCCAGGAGAAGACGCCGCCGGCGAGCATGATGGCGGCGACGCGGAGGCCGATGATGTAGCCGACGCCGAGGTACTCGGGGGTGCAGTCGGCGCGGAGGGCGGAGCCTTTGAGCAGGTGCTGGGCGCCGAGGTCGGGCTGGTAGTCGGGCTCGCTGGGCCAGAGGGCGAAGAGGTTGTCGTTCTGGAAGAGGGTGTAGAGGCCGCCGAGACCGAGGCCGAGGAAGACGCGGGAGGCGAAGGAGCCGCCGCGCTCGCCGGCCATCAGGACGTCGGCGCAGGCGGTGCCCTCGGGGTAGATGAGGGCGTGGTGCTCCTCGACGATGAGCTGGCGGCGCAGCGGGATCATGAAGAGGACGCCGAGCCAGCCGCCGAAGAGGGCGAGGGCGAAGATTCGGACGCCTCGAGGTCGAAGCCGAGGAAGATCAGCGCTGGCAGGGTGAAGATGACGCCCGAGGCGATGGACTGGCCGGCGTTTCCGGTGGACTGGACGATGTTGTTCTCGAGGATCGAGGCCTTGCCGAAGGCGCGCAGGATGGAGATCGACAGCACCGAGATGGGGATCGACGCGGCGACGGTGAGGCCGGCGCGGAGGCCGACGTAGACCGTGACGGCACCGAAGAGGACGCCGAAGAGGGCACCGAGGATGAGCGCGCGCGCGGAGAGTTCGGGGCGCGTTTCGGTGGCGGGAACAAAGGGCTTGTAGGCGGGCGTCCCTTTGGCGGGGACGGCGGTCGGCGCGGGGGCGGACATGTCGGTGGGATTCTCCAGGCAGTGAGGCGATGTACTGCATCGGAGTTTACCAGTGTGGTCCGGAGGTTGCTCGCGGACTGGGGTGAGTTCGCCGCGTGTTTGCCTCCCGAATTGGCGCGGTGGGCGGGATGGGCTTATACTGCGGGCAACGGTGCAGAAATTTTCCGCATCGAGGCAGTGAGGTGCGTCTTCAGCGAAAGCATGCAAGACAATGCGCTTGGGATTGCTTCTGGAGTCCGCCAGGAGCCCCGCCTGGAATTGCGCTTGGAGTCCCAGGAGGAGGTTTGGAGTGGCGCGCGGTGGTGCGCGTTCTCCGAAGTCCACTCCTCGGCTTGCAGGCTGCCTTTGACGATCTGGTAACAACTGTTTATCCGGATGATTGCCGCGCCTGCGGCGGTCCCCTGTTGCGCGCTGGTTTTGCTCCCGTCTGCGACGTTTGCGTGTCGCAAATCCCCCCACAATCTGAGCGTTTGCCGATGGCGCTGTGCGGCCGTTGCGGCGAGGCATGGGCATGGAGAGTGCTCGCTTCGCCGGACAGCTTGCTGCGCGGCTTCCTCGCGAGGGGCTGCTGTGTTCCCCGTGCCGGCGGGTGGAACCGCCGTTTGCGCGGGCGGTCGCGTATGGCGTGTATGAGGACAAGCTGCGGGAGATGGTGCACCTGCTGAAGTATGAGGGGATGCGGTCGCTGGCCGAGCCGCTGGGAGGATTTCTGGCCGAGGCGGTGATCCAGCTCGGCGGCAGTTGGCAGGAGACCGGCGGCGAGGTGATGGTGGTTGCGGTGCCGCTGTTCCCTGCCAATGAGCGGCGCGAGGATACAACCAGTCGGTGCTGCTGGCGGAGGCGGCGATCCGCAGGCTGCGGCGGTTGCGGCCGGAGTGGCGGCTGCGGGCGCGACAGACGCGCTGCGGCGGGTGAAGGCGACCAAGAGTCAGTCACGCTGAGCGCAAAGGGGCGGCGACGGAATCTGGTTGGGGCGTTCGCGGTGGCCGATGCGGCGGCGGTGATCGGCCGCGAGGTGCTGGTGATCGACGACATTTACACGACCGGCGCGACGGCGCGGGCGTGCGCTCGGGCGCTGCAGCGAGCGGGGGCGCGAAGGGTCTGGGTTGCGACGCTGGCGCGGGCGCAGCAGGAGTCGGTCGAGCTGTGGGATGCGGATGGCAGGCGGTTGACGGCCTAGAAACGAGAGACCTTCCGAGCAGAGCGGTTTGCAGTTGGGGCGATCAAACGGGCAGTTGGAGGATTGGATGCAACCATCGAAGGCGCGAAGTCAAAGGCTGGGCGCGAAGTGCCACACGGGGCGGCACGTCGCCGCGTACAACAACCGAGGTGGAGGTTCGGTCGGGGTATTTCGCCAGCCGGCGATGCAGACTCCTGTCCTGGTGCTGAATGCAAGCTATGAGCCGATCAACATCTGCGGTGCGCGGCGGGCGCTGGTGCTGGTGCTGAAGGGCGTGGCGCAAACCGAGGAGGAACAGGGCGCGATGCTGCACGCGGCACGGATGCGCGTTGCGATGCCGAGCGTGATCCGGCTGCTGGAGTATCGGCGGATTCCGCACCAGACGCGGGCGCTGAGCCGAAAGAACATCCTGCTGCGCGACCGCAACGCTGCCAGTACTGCAGCGTGGTGCTGACGGCGGCGAGCTGACGCTGGACCATGTGGTTCCGCGATCGCGGGGAGGTCCGTCGACGTGGGAGAACCTGGTGGCGTGCTGCCACGACTGCAATCGGCGGAAGGGCAACCAGTTGCTGCACGAGTTGACCGACATGAAGCTACAGCGTGAGCCGCGGCCGTTCAGCCTGCATACCTGGCGGCACATCATGCGGATGATCGGGTCGGCGGATGCGGCGTGGCGGAAGTATCTCTACTTCGAGGCGGGCGAGCGAGCGTGGCGTAACGCTCGCCGGTAACTTTCGCTCGGCAGAGGATGGGCAACGCGCGTCTCGTATTGGCGTTTGTCCTTCGAAGTCCCATTGTTCCATTTGTGCGTCAGGAGATCGAGATGGCAAGGAATGAAAGCTTCCAGTGTGATGTGTGTAGCAAACTGAAGAGCGACAGCGAGATCTGGTGGTTGAGCTGGGTGGATTGCTTTCAGGGGGAGAATCCGGGCGAGGATCAGCCCCTGCTGAAGCTGACGCGGTGGCATCGCACGCAGGCGCATGGCGAGGGCGTGAAACATCTGTGCGGCTCGCGCTGCGCCGAGACGCTGATGGATCGGTGGATCACCGAGCAGCGGTTGAATCCAGAGGCGCATTGCGAGGCTTAGCTAGCTTTTACGGTGCTTCGAGCTTCTCACGCGATTCTGGGTTGATCAAAAAGGCAAATACAGGGGTCTCTCCACTACGCGGCGGACGATGAAACCGTCGAAACCGTCCGCCGCTTCGGTCGAGATGACGTATGTTTCGATCGCGTATTAGGCCGCGGAAACGACGCCCGGTTTACTTTTTGGGGGGGGGCGGGTCGGCGATCGCGCCGCTGCTGGAGACGATCGTGCTGGTGGCGTGGAACTGCTTGTAGTCGGTGTATTTGACGGTGGAGCGCATGTGGACGTCCTGCGAGAGGGCGCCCTGCTGGGCGGCGAAGTGTAGGGTGCCTTCAGCCTTGGTGTAGGTGGGAAACCAGTACTTGCCGTCGACCTGCTCATAGTAGGTG
>CAVWJY010000021.1:0-6406 GCA_963755245.1 uncultured Acidobacteriaceae bacterium
GCGACGGGCGGAGGGACTGGATCGCACGTTGGCTTGAGTCGAGAAGGTTCGCTGTGTCTTTATCGTCATCGTGAGCTTGGCTTCTGGGAATACCCTCATCCAATGCTTTAGGAGTTAGTTTTCGGCTGTGGTTCTGGGAAGATCCTTCCTGTGGTGTGGGCAAGAGCCTGACGGAGGACGTGAACGTCCTGTTCAAAGCTCCAGTGATCGATGCGTTCGAGCGCGCGCTTGCCCATTTGGCGGGCGGTGTCGGGGGTGGCGAGGATGCGGCGGAGAGCGTCGGTGAGAGCAGGAATTGGCCGGTGGGGAAGAGGAGGCCTTCGACGCCGTCGGTGAGGAGGTCGGGGTGGCAGCCGACATCGGTGGAGAGGACGACGGGGCGAGCGGCGTTCATGACCTCGTTGACGATGAGGCCCCAGGGCTCGTGCTCGGCGGGGAGGACGAAGACGGTGGCTAGGTCGAAGAAGCGTGGGAGCTCAGACTGGTTGCGGAAGCCGCAGAAGCGGATGGAGGTGAGACCGCTGGCGGCGGCTTGGGCTTCCAGCGCGGAGCGCTCTTCGCCGTCTCCAACGATGACGAGGTAGGGGTGTGGCTCCTGGCGAAATGCGGGACCTGATGTGGGGGCGACCTCAGGGGCGAGGGCGAGGTAGGCCTCGAGGAGGTCGGCGCAGCGTTTGCGGGTCTGGAGCTTGGAGGCGAAGAGGATGACGGGGCGGGTTGGGTCGAGGTCGAGCTCGCGGTAGAGCTCGTCGCGGCGGGCAGCGGCGTCTCGGCTGTGCTGCTGGAAGAAGGCGTTGTCGACGGCGTAGGGGACGGTCCAGAGAGGGAGGTCGTTCGCCGAGGTAGTGTTCCCAGTAGGCACGGTTCAGGCTCCCGACGGGGAGAGCGGCGGCGATGAAGGGCCGCAGGCAATGGAAGAAGAGGCGTTTGAGGAGAAGTTGGGAAGGCTGCGAGGGCGGTCGCCGAGCCAGGGATCGGCGCGGAGGAGGACGGGGATGCCGAGGAGCTTGGCGGCGAGGATGGCGTGCAGCGCGTTGACGGTGGCGTAGCCGTGGACCCAGAGGGCGTCGAAGGGCGGGCTTGCCGCGGGGAGGCGGCGGAGGATGCCGCGGTTGAGGGGGATGGGGCTGCGCGTCGGGAAGCCACGAAGACGCGGGAAGAAACTCGTGGGCGTAGCCCTCGACGAGGGGGATGTCCCACTGGACGTCGACGCCGAAGCCGTGGTCGGGGTAGCCGCGGAGGGAGAAGTCGGAGGAGAAGAAGACGGTGAGGTCGATGTCGGGCTCGCGCGCGATGCGGCGGAGCAACGGTGCCTGGTACTGGATGGGATGGCTGACCAGGTAGGCGAGGCGGAGTGCGGCGGCTTGGGATGGCGGGCTCGCGGTCATGGTCAGTAGTTGGCGGCGATCAAGAGGACGGAGACGAGGTTGAGCAGCGCCGATGCCGCCGGAGCTGAGTGGCGGCTTTGATGGCGCTGGTCGGCAGGTAGAGGATGTCGTCGGCCTGCAGGACGGGGTCGGGTCCTTGCCGCATGATGCTGCTTGATGTCGAGCTGGAGGACGGGTGCGCTGACGGCTGACGGTGCGGATGATGCGAAGGTCGTTAAAGTGGCCGTCGAAGCTGGCGCCGCCACCGAGCGCGGCGGCTTGAGCAGGGTGAGGGGGGAGTTCTGCTGGATGGGGATGGCGCCGGGGGTTTTGAATTCTCCGAGCAGATAGACGACGCCGACGCGGGAGACGACGATGGTGTCGCCCGGGATAGATGGGGATGTTGGAGTCGGCATGCGGAGGGGTCGGTGCCGAGATCGACGACGATGGGGTGTCGACGCCGGGGCGGTCGATGGTGATGGTGTGGCTGGCGGTGAGGGGGAAGGCCACCGGCGGCGGAGAGGATCTCAAGCAGGCGGCGGACGCCGGAGACGGGGATGATGGCGTGGGCTTCGCCGGTGACGGTGACGACCTGGGTCGCGGACTCGGTGACCTGGATGGTGACCTGGGGGTCGCGGTACATGCCGGCGGTCTTGAGGCGGTGGGCGATGAGGTTCTCGGCCTGGTCGAGGGTGAGACCCTTGACGGGGACGACTGCCGATCAGCGGGAGTTGCACGGTGCCGTCGAGGTTGACGCGGACGATGGGCGCGTAGTCGATAGAGCCGAAGAGGTGGACGGCGACGAGGTCGCCGGGCTGCGAGGTGGATGTCGCCGTGGTCTGAGACGAAGAAGGTCCGGGTCGGGGTGGGCGCGGCGACGGACGCGGTCGAGTGGTGGGGGCGGTGAGCGCGGGCCGCTGAACTGGGCGCGGGCAGAGCGACGCAGAGGAGCGCAGGACGGCAGGGGCAGCAGAACGAGGCAGTAGCGCGTAGGCCGGCAGGCGGACAGGAGTGCGATCCATAGGTTCGTCTCGCCGTTCCGCGGAGCATGGCCTAGCCTCGTGGGTGCTTCAGTCGAGTAGGAATCTGGCCCCGTTTCGTTTGCAGCTTCCCAGGTGTCGGAGTCGATGCCGGCGTAGTGGTAGCCGGATTGGCCGTAGTAGCCCTGATACTCGGGGGAGTTGAGGTCGACGGCGTTGAGCACGATGCCGGTGATGGGGGCGCCGGCGCGGAGCAGAAGATCGCGGGCGCGGCGGACGACGTGCTTGCTCGATTTGCCCTGGCGGACGACCAGGACGACGGCGTCGGCATGGCGCGCGAGGATGACGCCGTCGGTGACGGAGAGGATCGGGCGGGGAGTCGAGGACGACGTAGTCGTAGAGCTCGGCGCAGCTGCTGAGCAGCGCGCTGCATGGCCTCCGAGCTGAGCATCTCGGCGGGGAAGGGCGGAACGGGGCCGCTGGCGAGGATATCGAGGTTGGGCGCCTCCGGGACGTGCTGCAGGCACTGCTCGAAGGTGGTGCCGCCGGTGAGCACGGTGCTGAGGCCGATGCTTCCGTTGAGGCCGAAGCGAGGATGGACGTTGGGGCGGCGCAGGTCGGCGTCGATGAGCAGGACGCGGGTATCGCCCTGGGCGAGGATGCAGGCGAGGTTGCTGGCGATGGTGGTCTTGCCTTCGGAGGGCGTGGAGCTGGTGAAGAGGATGAACTTCGGGGGCTTGCCGGTGGTGGAGAGCAGCAGCGAGGTGCGCAGGGAGCGGAAGGCCTCGGCAAACTGCGATTTGGGTGAGGTGAGCGACGGCGATGTTGCGCTGCGCCGTGGTCAGGCGGTCGTTCGTGCTCGGCTGCCGATCGCGCTTGGGCGCGGGATGATGGCGAGCGAGGGCAGCTGGGTGATGGCTTCGATCTCGGCGATGCTGCGCAGGCCGGTGTCGAGGCTTTCGAGCAGGAAGGCGAGGATGATGCCGATCAGCAGGCTGACGATCAGCACGGTCGAGAACGATGGTGGTCTTCGGCTGCAGGGTGGGGCGGCGGCGGCGACGGCCTGATCGACGATATCGATCTCGAGGGATTCGAGACCGGCCTCGACGCCGGCGGTGCGGAGGCGCTGGAGCAGGCCTTCGTAGAGGGTGCGGTTGGATTCGAACTCGCGCTGGCGCAGGGTGTACTCGACCATGTCGTCGCGCATCTTGTAGGCCTCGGCCTTCTGCTCTTCGAGCGCGGCGAGGGTCTGGTCCTGGTTGGCGGTTGGCGACGACGAAGGTCTTCTTTGGCCTGGGAGAGCAGGCGGGCCTGCTCGGCGTGGAGCTCCTTTTCGAAGGGCGTCGAGCTGGGCGGCCTGCGCCTTGACCTCGGGGTGGTTGGGGCCGAGGGTGGCGTTGAGCTGGGCGAGGGTGGCACGGGCGGTGGCGACCTGGCCGCGGAGCTGCGTTCAGGACCGCGGGTGGCGCCGGAGCGCGTGGGGTCGAGCGAGTCCTCGATGGTGTCGGGATCGATGCCCTGCATGACGCGGTAGCGGGACTCGGCGAGGATGCGGGCGATGCGAGCCTGCGCGGCGGCGATCGGAGAGATCCTCGAGCGTGGTGGCGATCTGGTTGTGGGTGGGATCGAGGCCGAGCATGCCGAGACGGCGCTGCAGGTCGAGCATCTGCTCCTGCGAGGTTTCGACCTGGTGCTTGAGGTCGTCGAGCTGGCCGGAGAGCCACTGGGAGACGCGCTGGGTGGAGAGGTAGCGGCGTCTCGTAGGAGCGCTGGATGTAGTCGGCGACGATCTTGTTGACGATGTCGGCAGAGAGCTTGGCGTTGAGGCTGGAGTAGGTGAGCTTGATGATGTCGGTCTTGGGGATCAGCGCGACCGTGAGCTGCCGGTGGAGGCGGCGGATCGATGCGCTCGCGGACGGCGGGGTCGTCGAGCGACTGGTGGGGACGGGGCCGTGGACGCCGAGAAAGTCGGGGTTGTTGCAGAGGTCCAACTCGCGCGCGACGGTGATCATGAGGGTGTCGCTTTGCAGGATGACGACCTCGGCGGCGAGCTTGCTGCTCGGTGTCGCTGGTGAGGCCTGGCGGCGTCGACCTTGTACTCGGCGGAGGAGCCGGAGCGGACCTCGATCTGGGCGAAGGCTAGAAGAGCCGCGGCTGGGTGTAGGCCCGGTAGATGCCGTAGAGGATGCCGAGGAGCGCACAGCACGACGAGCACCATTGCGTTTGCGCAGGGTGAGGAGCGCCTCGGAGAGCGTGGTGTCCGACGCGCTGCCGCTCTCCCAAAGACTCAGGGAACTCCCTGGCGGGAGGCAGCAACGGCCAGCAGGCTGTAAGGTCATGGGCGGAATTGTAGCCGCAAACTGCCGAGTGGCAGCGGATGTAAATCTGGCTGGCACTTTGTGCGCGGGTCGGCCGGTGCGACATCCATTTAGAATGACTACAAGTTTCACCAATAGGAGAATGCACGACTCATGTCCACATCGATACAGATAGCGGTGGTCGGATCCGGGTACGTAGGTCTGGTGGCTGCGGTTTGCTTTGCGGAGATGGGCCACGGTGATCTGCGTGGACAACGATGAGCGCAAGGTGGAGGCGCTGCGCGGCGGGCGCGACGCTGATCCACGAGGAGCATCTGCCGGAGTTGCTGGGGCGGTATCGCAACCGGGAGATCCGGTTCACGACCGATCTGGCTGAGGCGACGCGCGAGTCGCAGGCGATCTTTATCGCGGTGGGCACGCCGCAGAGCGAGGACGGCGATGCGGATCTCTCCTATGTGGAGGCGGTGGCGTGCGAGATTGCGCGGTCGCTGACCAAGTACACGGTGATCGTCGAAAAGAGCACGGTGCCGGTGTACACGAACGAGTGGATTCGGCAGGCGATGGAGCGCAACGGCGCGCCGCGGGAGTGGTTCGACGTGGTGTCGAACCCGGAGTTTCTGCGCGAGGGCACGGCGGTGGTGGACTTTCTGCATCCGGACCGGATTGTGGTGGGATCGGACAGCGAGCGGGCGGCGGAGGTGCTGACGGCGATCTATGAGCCGCTGACCGAGGGGAGCTATTACGAGCGCGCGGATGCGATTGCGGGTGTGTGCGGGGCGACTGCGCCGCCGCCGCTGCTGCTGACCTCGACCAAGAGCGCGGAGATCATCAAGCACGCCTCGAATGCGTTTCTGGCGATGAAGATCTCGTTCATCAATGCGGTCTCGAATCTGTGCGAGGCGACGGGCGCCAACGTGGAGCAGGTGGCGCACGGCATCGGGCTGGATAGCCGCATCGGGCCGAAGTTTCTGCGGCCGGGCATCGGCTATGGCGGATCGTGCTTTCCCAAGGATGTGGCGGCGTTTCGCTCGGTGGCGGAGCAGATGGGCGTGGACTTCAGCCTGCTGACCGAGGTGGAGAAGATCAACGCGGAGCAGAAGAAGCGGTTCCTGCGCAAGGTGCGGTCGGCGCTGTGGACGCTGCGCGGCAAGCGGCTGGGCGTGCTGGGGCTGGCCTTCAAGGGCGAGACGGATGATATTCGCGAGTCGCCGGCGATCGAGATGGTCCAGATGCTGCAGGGTGCGGGATGCTCGATTGTGGCGTACGATCCGGCGGCGATGGAGCGGGCCAGCGAGGTGCTGCCGGAGGGGCCGCAGATGCGCGTATGCCGAGGATGCTTATGCCGCGGCGCAGGACGCCGACGCGCTGCTGATCCTGACCGATTGGGCGGAGTTCGCAGAGCTCGATCTGCCACGGCTGCAAGAGCGCGATGCGGTATCCGATTGTGATCGATGGAAGGAACATGTTCGATCCGGCGGTGATGGCGGAGCACGGCTTTACCTACCTCAGCGTCGGTCGGCCGCAGGCGAATCCGGTGCGCGTGGGCAGCCTGGTGACCTCGTAGGCCGCTGGGCAGCGCTGGTTCGATCGGTAACGTTGAAAGGAACAGATGTCACATAGGATTTTAGTAACGGGGGCTGCGGGCTTTCTTGGCTCGCACCTCTGCGATGCGCTGCTGGCCGAGGGCGCGACGGTGATTGGCGTCGACAACCTGTGCACGGGCGATACGGCGAATCTCGCA
>CAVWJY010000022.1:0-47707 GCA_963755245.1 uncultured Acidobacteriaceae bacterium
ATCGCATGACTGCGGGGGATGGATCCGGGCACCAGGCTCTGGGTGGGACGGCCGAAAAGGGGTAATTGGGGGCCATGTATACTTCTGGCCACATGCGCGCGACCACCTCCAAATCGCAAAGACGACTGCTCGATGTTGTCTGCGTTCTGCTTTCGGTGCACTTCGCGATTGCCTACAATACGCTGACATCGCCGATGGTTGCTTTTGCCTACAAGGAACTTTCCGGGCAGGGCGGGGCGTTTGCGTACCGGATGCTGCCTGCACTGCTGTGGCAGGCGACCGTGTTTTTGCTGAGCCCACTGCATCGGCGATTCCCGGCGCGGCACCTTCCGCGGTTGAACGCTCCGTTCACGAGCGACGAGGGGTGGTTTGTCGTTCTGCTGACGTTTGCGGCGATGCTGGGAACGCTGCAGATCGCGCGGCGGCTGCTGCGGGGGATCGATGCTCGGCCGGGATTCGAGTGGATGGCGCTGGGCATGGCGTACATGGCGTACTTCGACACGATGCTGGTGCTGAATCGTAACCTCTACTATCCGTATGATCTGACCGCACTGTTTTTTTTCATGCTGCTGGTTTATCTGGCGTATCGGGACAGGCCAGGGACGGTCACGCTGGTGTTACTTTTTGCCGTTTTGAACAAGGAGACGGCGGCGATGGCGGTGCCGCTGTACCTCGGTCTGAATTATGGTCGGCGTCCGCTGGGGCGGCTGCTTGCCTGGTGCTGCGGGATGGGGGCGGTGGTGTTCGCGGTGCGGATGGGCGAGGCCGCTCACATTCATCATGTATGTCCGATTTGTCGGGGATCGCTCAGAATCAGATCGGCAGGAATATGCAACAACTCGTGAATCCTCTGTTCTGGGTCGCAGAGTTTGCGGTCTTTGGCTTTGCCTATATCGCGCTGTTTTTCTTCTGGAGGTATGTTCCGCGGCAGGTCCGCGCGACCGCGATGGCGGTCTCTGGATTGTGGCTGCTGGCGATGCTGGGGACTGGGGTGCTGCGCGAGGTGCGGATCTTCTCCGAGCTTTCGGCGCTGTTGTTGCTGGTGATTGCGCTTGGGGTGCAGGGGTGGTCGGAGAAAGACCCATGCGGCGCCGTCAGAAACGGATCCTGCAGCTTGTTTGGAGGGGATCGAAGCACTTGAGGGAGCGGTTTAGCCGCAGCTTCGCGCTGCAAGAACGGCGCGAAGCTGGGCCAAACCCTGGTTGTGGACAGTAATTACAGGCCCTTTTCTACGAGGAAGAGGATGAGGTCCTTGACGCGGCTGGAGTAGCCCCACTCGTTGTCGTACCAGCTGATGACCTTGCCGGTGCTGTGCCGATGACCTTGGTGAGCTTGGAGTCGAAGATGCTGGAGCGGGCGTCGCCACGGAAGTCGGTGGAGACGAGCTCCTCTTCGGTGTAGCCGAGGATGCCCTTGAGGCAGCCCTCGGAGGCGTCCTTGATGGCGGCGTTGATGGCTTCGACGGTGATCGGCTTCTCGGAGACGAAGGTGAGGTCGACGAGCGGAGACGTTGGGGGTGGGGACGCGGACGGCGAAGCCGTCGAGCTTGCCGGCCATCTCGGGGACGACCAGCTTGAGGGCCTTGGCGGCGCCGGTGCTGGAGGGGATCATGGAGAGGGCGGCGGCGCGGGCGCGGCGGAGGTCCTTGTGCGGCGTGTCGAGGATGACCTGATCGTTGGTGTAGCTGTGGATCGTGGTCATGATGCCGGACTGGATGCCGAAGGTGTCGTTGAGCACCTTGACGACCGGGCGCGAGGCAGTTGGTGGTGCAGCTCGCGTTGGAGATGACGTGGTGCGCGGCGGGGTCGTACTTGTCCGAGTTGACGCCGAGGACGAGGGTGATGTCCTCGTGGGTGGCGGGGGCGGAGATGATGACCTTCTTGACGGTCGCGCCGAGGTGGGCCTTGGCCTTGGTGGCGTCGGTGAAGAAGCCGGTGGACTCGACGACGACCTCGGCGCCGACGGAGGCCCAGTCGAGCTTGGCGGGGTCGCGCTCGGCGAAGACCTTGATCTTCTTGCCGTCGACGGAGATGAAGTCGTCGCCGTGCTGGATGTCGTTTTTGAGGTTGCCGAGGATGGAGTCGTACTTGAGCAGGTGGGCCAGGGTCGCGGGCGTGGTGAGGTCGTTGACGGCGACGAAGTCGATCTCGGGGTTGGCGAGGGCGGTGCGGAAGACGTTGCGGCCGATGCGGCCGAAGCCGTTGATGCCTACCTTTACTGCCATAACTGGAGTTGCTCCTATCCTTCTCGTGATGTGGAACTTGTCTGGTTCGGTGTTCCTATTTTAGAGGGCGGCGCGGCGGATGGCTATGCGATGTGCTGGAAGGAGCATTTTGCGGCTGGAATGGGGCGCAGGAGGATCGCGGCCCGGTCTGGCCGGAGGAGCGTGGCGGGAGCGTGACGGGAGAGCTGGGCTAGAAGTGGAAGAACTTCTCGCGCAGGGCGTCTTCGTAGTCCTGTTTGGCCTGCCGGGTTTTGGCGCGCAGCTCGGTCTCCTGGCGGCAGGCTGCCTCCCAGGCGTCGAGGTCGGCGACGGAGTGTTCGACGGAGGCGAGCTGCTCTTCGTGGCGGATGGCGGCGATCCAGTGCTTCGACGGCGGCCTTGTACGCGCGTTGTTTGTGATCCAGATCTTCGGTTGCGGTGATCATGCGGCACCTCGTTTTTGTTGGGAGAACGTTAGCCGGAGTATGTGAATGGAGGATGTCAGGCGACGGAGGATTTTCGCATGGCGGGACAGGGGGTGCGAGGGCGGCGTGGCAGGTATGGGTAGTCTTGGCGGGTTCGGGGGATTTGCGACGGGCTTCGAGGCTGTGTTACAAGCAGCACAGGTGCGAGCACGCGCCAACCGATTTTGTGCAGACGAATTTGTGCAGATGAAATGGATAAGCGACATCATGAGACGACGTTCTAGACGTGGACCAAACGATTCAGAGTCCACAGGCAAGAGTGGACAGGAGCTGCCGGCAGGGCAACTGGCTCCGCTAAGGCCGACCTACCCGGAGCCGCTTCCTGTGCGGACGGTAGAGGCTGGAGAAGAGCAGGCGCAGCCGCGTACGGTGGAGCTGCCGGCGGCGGCCGAGGAGCGGGAGATCGAGGCGGCCGAGGCTGCGGGCTTCAAGGCGGCAGAGCAAGACCAGAAGATTGTGCTGGAGACGCAGCCGGAGAGCCTGGCGACGCCGCCGGCGGAGATGCCTGCGGTGCCGGTGAAGTCGCCGCGCGGCTACGTGGTGCTGACCATCGGACTGCCGGGGTCGGGCAAGACGACGTGGTACAAGCGGCGCGGCGTGACGCCGCTGTCGAGCGATCTGCTGCGTGGGCTGCTGTTTGATGACATCACCGAGCAGCGCTACCAGGGGCTGGTGTTCTCGACGCTGCGGTCGCTGCTGCGGGCGCGCTTGATCGCGAAGATGCCGTGGAACTATGTGGACGCGACGAACCTGTCGCCGCATGAGCGCCGGCAGTGGATCAAGATGGCGAAGAGCTTCCAGTACGAGGTGCAGGCGGTGTTCTTCGATGTGCCGCTGGCGGTTTGCATGGAGCGGAACTCGAAGCGCGAGCGCGTGGTCACCGATGAGGTGATGCAGAAGATGGCGGAGCGGCTGCGGCCACCGTCGTTCAAAGAGGGCTTCGACAAGATCACGGTGGTGCGGGTGAAGGGGCAGCCGGCGGGCGGATGCGGGCGCGGTGCCTGCCGAGCGCTGCGGCTGAGCTGCGACCGAGCCGGGTGGTTCTGAGAGCTCTCCTGCTGAGGCGGGTGCGAGCGAGACGGCGCAGTACGAGCCGCAGTAACGAGACGAGCATGACAACGGCCGGCGTAGAGTTCGCGAAGGTGAGCTATGCGCCGGCCGAGTCGCGTTTGGGGAAGGCTGCGCCGAGCGTGCTGCGGGATGTCTCGCTGCGGCTGGAGGCGGGGACGACGACGGCGGTGCTGGGACGGAGCGGGGCGGGGAAGACGACGCTGCTGCGGATGGTGAATGGGCTGGTGCTGCCGTCGTCGGGCGAGGTATGGGTGGACGGCGTGGCGGTGGGCTCGGCGAACCTGCAGGAGCTGCGGCGGTCGATTGGGTATGTGATCCAGGAGAATGGGCTGTTTCCGCATATGACGGTGGAGCGGAATGCGGGGCTGGCGCTGGAGTTGGCGGGTGCGGTCCAAGCAGGCGATTGCGGCGCGGGTGGCGGAGGTGCTGGGCATGGTGGGGATGGAGTGTGGCGGAGTTTCGCGGGCGGTATCCGTGGCAGCTCTCGGGTGGGCAGCGGCAGCGGGTGGGGCTGGCGCGGGCGCTGGCGGCCGATCCGGCGGTGTTGCTGATGGATGAGCCGTTTGGGGCGCTCGATCCGATGACGCGGGCGGAGATGCAGACGATGGTGCGGGAGCTGCTGGCGCGGGTGAAGAAGACGGTGTTGCTGGTGACGCACGATCTGGATGAGGCGTTGTATCTGGCGGATCGCGTGGTTTTTCTGGACAGCGGGACGGTGGTGGCGGATGTGGCGGCGCGGGAGGTTCTGGGGTCGGAGATTCCGGCGGTGAAGGAGTATGTAACCGCTGTGCGCCGGGCTGTTCCGGCATGATGGGGGGCATGATCGGGTTTGTGCAGGCGCATGGGTGGGAGATCGCTCGGCTGACCTTCGAGCACCTGTGGCTGACGGGGTTCGCGATGCTGCTGGCGGCGGCGATCGGGGTGCCGCTGGGGATTTTGCTGACGCGCAAGCGGCGGCTGGCGGGGCCGGTGATCGCGGTGGCGAATGTGGTGCAGACGATTCCGAGCCTGGCGCTGTTTGGGCTGCTGCTGCCGGTGCCGTGGCTGGGGGAGAATGCGGCGCGGCTGGCGATTCTGGCGCTGACGGGGTATGCGCTGCTGCCGATTCTGCGGAATACGTATGCGGGCGTGGGTGGGGTCGATCCGGCGCTGCTGGATGTGTCGAAGGCGCTGGGGATGAGCGGGATGGCAGCGGCTGTTGAAGGTGGAGCTGCCGCTGGCGGCGAGCGTGATTCTGGCGGGGCTGCGGACCGCGACGGTTACATGTGTCGGCGTGGCGACGATTGCGGCGGCGATCGGCGCGGGCGGGCTGGGGGAGCTGATCTTTCGCGGCGTGGCGAGCGTGGACAACGGGCTGGTGCTGGCGGGGGCGGTGCCGGCGGCGCTGCTGGCGCTGGTGGCGGATACGGGGCTGGGGATGTTGGAGAAGAAGGCTGGCGGTGAGGCGGTGAAAGGCAAAGGCGCCCTAACGCCGGGCGGGCGGTGCTTCGCACGGTTTTGGACGCTGCGCGTGTTTTTGCTGGTTCTGCTGGTGGGGTGTGCGCCGCCGCGGTCGTCGCGGGTGGTGATTGGGGCGAAGAACTTTACCGAGCAGGTGGTGCTGGGGGAGCTGCTGGCGCAGGAGATCGAGGCGGTCTCGCAGCCAAAGGGTGGAGCGGACGGTTTTATCTGGCGGGGAGCTATCTCTGCCAGCAGGCGCTGGTGAGCGGGCGGATCGATGGCTATGTGGAGTACACCGGGACGGCGCTGACGGCGATTCTGAAGCAGCCGCTGCCGCCGGTGGGCCAGCGCGATGCGGCGACGGTGCTGGCGACGGTGCGGCGGTTGTATGCGCAGCGGTATAGGGTGGAGGTGGGGCCGCCGCTGGGGTTTGAGGATACGTTTGCGATGGTGGTGCGGGGGAGGATGCGCGGCGGCTGGGGCTGAGGACGATCTCGGATGCGGTGCGGCTGGCTCACGCAGATGCGGCTGGGGGTGGGGTATGAGTTCGAGGAGCGGCCGGATGGGCTGCGCGGGCTGGAGGCGGCGTATGGGCTGCGGTTTGCGGGCGCGCCGCGGGTGATGGATCTGGGCCTGCTGTATCGGGCGCTGGAGGCGCATCAGGTGGACATGGTGGCGGGGAACTCGACCGATGGGCCGATTCGGGCGCTGGGGCTTACGGTGCTTCAGGATGACCGGCACTACTTTCCGCCGTATGAGGCGGTGCCGCTGGTGCGGGAGGACTCGGTGCGGCGGCATCCGGAGATTCAGGTGGCGCTGGACCGGCTGGCGGGGAAGGTGAGCGCGGAGGAGGTGCAGGCGATGAATGATGCTGTGGATGCGCAGCATCGCGATGTGGGCGATGTGGTGCGGGAGTTTCGGAAGGGAAAGGGACTGTGATGCGGGGCAGTGAAGGAGAGGCTGGGAGCCTTGGCTGCGGGGGACGCTGACGGATGTGGATGCGGTGCGGCGGCAGGTGCTGCATGCGCTGGAGCTGGCGGGTGAGGATGTGACGCGGTGGTGTGTGGGGCTGTCGGATGAGGAGATGAATGCGCGGCCGTATGGGCTGGCTCCGGTGGCGTTTCATCTGCGGCATATTGCGCGGAGTCTCGACCGGCTGCTGACGTATGCCGAGGGGCTGCAGCTGACGGGGGCGCAGATGGACGCGCTGCGGTCGGAGCTGGAGCCGGGGGCGCGGACGGAGGTGGTGGTGGCCGAGGTGCGGGCGGGGCTGGGTGAGGCGGAGCGACGGATTCGGCTGATTTCGCCGAGCAGCTATGAGGAGGTGCGTGGGGTGGGGCGGAAGGAGCTGCCGAGCAGCGTGGGTGGGCTGCTGATCCATTGCGCGGAGCATACGCAGCGGCATGCGGGGCAGGCGGTGACGACGGCGAAGGTGGTGGTGGGGATGCGGGGCTGCGTCGGCGGTAGGAGGTGAGGTACTCCTAGGCGATCCCTGCGAGTGACGACGCAAAGGGCGGGCAAAGACAGAATACAGGGATCTCTCCACTGCGCGCGAACGGTGAGCGACTGATCAGCTGCTTCAGGTCTGAGATGACGTGTCTTTTTGCGGAGCGCTAGGTAACTCTGCGAAGCCGTTGGGGAGAATCGAAAAAAGCTGGAGCAGCTTGTGTCTGTAGCCTGCTCCAGCAGCGCAATAGTCGAGCTTGCGTCCAGCAGTCAGAGTCGTGTTTGGGTTAGGCGACGCTGCGACGGCCGCCCTGGCCGCTGCGGTTGCCCTTGCCGAGGTTGACGCTGACGATCTTGGAGACGCCGGGCTCCTGCATGGTGACGCCGTAGATGACGTCGGCCTCGGACATGGTGCGCTTGCTGTGGGTGATGACGACGAACTGGGTGGTCTCGCTCATGTCGGCGATGAGCTTGGAGAAGCGGCCGACGTTGGTCTCGTCGAGCGGGGCGTCGACTTCGTCGAGCACGCAGAAGGGCGCGGGCTGGAACTGGAAGATGCCGACCAGCAGCGAGAGCGCGGTGAGGGCCTTCTCTCCGCCCGAGAGCAGGAGGACGTTCTGCAGCTTCTTGCCCGGGGGCGAGGCGATGAGGTCGATGCCGGACTCGTTGCTGTTCTCGGCGTCGGTGAGCTGCATGTAGGCCTGGCCGCCGCCGAAGAGCTTGGTGAAGGTGACGGAGAAGTTCTCGTTGATGATCTTGAAGGCCTCGTCGAACTTGGCGTGGGAGACGTCGTCGATCTCCTTGATGGAGGCCTGGGTGTTCTCGATGGAGTCGAGCAGGTCCTTGCGCTGGCTCTCCAGGAAGGCGTGGCGGCCGGCGGTCTCGTTGTACTCCTCGAGCGCCATCATGTTGACGGGGCCCATGGCTTCGAGGCGCTGCTTGAGGCCGCGCGCCTGCTCTTCTTCGGCGGCGAGGGCTTCGCCTTCGATGCGGACGATGGTCTCGTCGGCGCGGAGGACGGCGGCTTCGACGGCGAGGTCGTTGAGGCAGGTGGCCTCGATGTGCTCGAGGTCGGAGGCGAGCTTGGCGGCGCGGGCGGTGAGGACGGAGCGCTGCTCGCGCTGGGCCTCGGTCTCGTGGCGGAGGGTGCGGAGGCGCTGGTCGATCTCGGTGATGCGGGCGCGGAGCTCGGTGGCCTCGGCGGTGAGACGGGCGCCGTCGGCGACGGCGGTGCTGCGCGTCTGGGCGATCTCCTCCTGCTGGATGGCGAGCTGGGCGGTCTCCTCTTCGCGGCGCAGGCGCTCGGCGGCGGCCTGCTCGAGCTGCTGCGTCGAGCTGCTCGATGCGCTGCTGCTGGGCGTTGAAGAGGCGGGTGGTCTGCTCGAGGTTGGCGGCGGCGTTGCGGCGGCGCTCTTCGAGGCCGGCGAGCGCGGCGGCTGCTGCGGCGGCGGCCTGCTGCAGCTCCTCGCGCTGGGCGCGCATGGCGCCGAGCTGCTCTTGTAACTCCGCGAGTGTCACTTCGAGGGCGGCGCGTTCGGCGTCGAGCGCGGCGGCCTGATCCTGACGCTGCGCGATGAGGTCTTCCTTCTGGGTGCGGGCGTCGCGGTTGCGCTCGATGTTGAGCTGCCAGTCCTGCAGGCGGCGCTCGAGGCGCTGCGGTCTCGGACTCCATCTGGCGCAGGGCGGCGCCGGAGTTGGCGGCCTCGCGCTCGAGCGTCGCGGCGCTCGTGGGTCTTGCTTCGAGCTCGGCGGTGAGCTCGGCGATCTGGTGCTGCAGCTCGGCGGTGCGGTTGTCGGTCTGCGACCAGCTCGGCTTCGGCGGCGTCGACCTTCTGCTGGACCTCGTTCAGCTCGCGCTTGAGGGCGAGCGGGCCCTGCGCGCGGGTGCGGCCGCCGGTGACGGTGACGTTGTGGAAGGTCTCGCCGGTGGGCGCGAGGAAGAAGGCGCGGGGATCTCGAGCGCGAGCGTGCGGGCGGTCTCGGGATCGGGCGCGATGAAGCCGTCGCGCAGCTTGGGCAGGATGACCTCGAGCGATTTGCCGAAGCCGTCGCGGACGCGGATGCAGTCCTGAGGGCGACGAGGCCCTCGTGCTGCGGGCTCTGCGAGGCTGCTCATGCCGTCGGCGAAGGGAACTTGGCCTGCGCGTCGTTCGGATGGACGAGGAAGGTAGCGCGGCCGGCTACGTCTGTCTGTAGCAGGCGCATGCCTTCGTCGGCGGCGTCCCAGCTCTTGACGACGATGTAGTTGAGCTCGTCGCGGAGGAACTCGTCGACGACGCTCTCGTACTTGCCTTCGACCTCGAGGAAGTCGGCGAGCGTGCCGACGGGCGAGAGGTCGTCGCTGCCGCCGGTCTGCGGGTGCGGTTGGAGTTGGCGCGGAAGAGGTTGCGGACGGTGTCGGTGGAGTAGCTGTGCTCGCGGATGAGCGGCTTCGAGCGAGTTGCGGCGGCCGGTGAGGGTGGCCTGCTCGGCGCGGAGCTGGTCGCCGCGGCGCTTGGACTGCGGTCTCTTCGCTGCGGCTGGCCTCGAGCTCGCTGCGCAGGCTCGGCGATCTCGGCTTCGAGGCGCTTGAGGCGCTCGGTGACGGCTTCGAAGGAGAGCTTGACCTGGCCGCGCTGGATGCCGAGGGCTTCGAGCTCGCCGCGTGCGGCCTCGGACTCGGCGGCGAGGCGCTCGGCCTCGCGCTCGAGACCGGCGAGCGCGGCTTCGGCCTGCGCCTCCTCGTTGCGGGTCTGGCCGGCGCGCTGGAGGAGCTGCATGGAGCTGCGGCGGTTCTGCTCGAGCTGCTGCTCGGCCTGGGCGACGGGCGCGGACGGCTTCTGGGCCTCGGCCTGCTGGGCCTGCGCGGCCTCGCGGGAGCTGGTGGACTCGCTGGTGGCGGACTCGAGGAAGCTGCGGTGCTGCTCCTGCTCGCCGGCGAGCTGCGCGAGCTGGGCGCGGGCGCTGCTCGAGCTCGTCGGCGCCGGCTGGCGATGCGGTTGGTGAGCTCGGCGATGCGGTCGACGTTGGAGGCGGTGCGGGCGGTGATGCGCTCGAGCTCGACGGCGGACTGGTTGGCGCGGGCGCCGGCCTCGCGGATCTGCTGGTCGAGCGCGTAGCCGCGGCGCGACGCCCGCGGAGTGCTCGGCGTCCATGGCCTCGAGTGGCGGCGGCCTGGGCGTCGATGGCGTGCGCCGAGGCGGGCGATCTCGGCGGCGGCGCTGGCGGCTCGGCGTCCATCTGCTGCATGCGGCTGGCGAGGACGACGCGGAGGCGGGTGCGCAGCTCGTCGCGCAGGGCGCCGTAGCGCTCGGCCTTGGCGGCCTGGCGCTTGAGCGTAGACCATCTGCTTGGTGACTTCTTCGAAGATGTCGTTGACGCGGGCGAGGTTCTGCTTGGCGGACTCGAGGCGGAGCTCGGCGAGGCGCTTTTTGGTCTTGAAGCGGGTGATGCCGGCGGCCTCTTCGATGATGGCGCGGCGGTCGAGGGGCTTGGAGCTGAGCAGCTGGCCGATGCGCTCCTGGCCGATGATGGCGTAGGACTCGCCGCCGAGGCCGGTGCCCATGAAGATGTCCTGAATGTCGCGCAGGCGGCAGATCTTGCCGTTGAGCAGATATTCGGAGTCGCCGGTGCGGAAGAGGCGGCGGGTGATGGTGATCTCGCCGGCGCGGACCGGGGCGCGGCCGAACTTGCGGCGGCGGATCTTGAGGACGACGTTGTTCGGGTTGGCGGCGAGGGCGGCTTCGGCGTTGGGCTCGGCGTCGGTGTCGGCGGTGGCGTCGGCGGGCACGGCTGCTGCGGCGTCGGTGGCTTCGCCTTCGATGACGGTGCCGGGCTGGGCCTCGGCGACGGCCTCTTCGGTCTCGGCGGCGCGCTGCTGGCGGAGGGCGGTCTCGTCCCAGTCGCTGACATTCGGCGTTGCGGTCGATCGGCGACGGTCTTCGGCGTCGTCGGGCGAGGCCGGCGCCGTCGTAGACCTCGGGGTCGACGAGGGTGAGCGAGACCTCGGCCATGCCGGTGGGCTTGCGGTCGCGGGTGCCGGCGAAGATGACGTCTTCCATCTTGATGCCGCGCAGGCTCTTGGCGGACTGCTCGCCGAGGACCCAGGTGATGGCGTCGGAGATATTGGACTTGCCGCAGCCGTTGGGCCCGACGATGGCGGCGATGCCCTCGCCGGAGAGCTGCACCTCGGTGCGGTCGCAGAAGGATTTGAAGCCGAGGATCTGGACCTTCTTCAGCTTGAGCATGGACCCTCGTGAAACGATGAAGTGACAACCGACCGTGGATCTGGTGGCCGCAGCGGTCCTGAAAAGGACGATCTGGCGGTCGCGGCGAGGTTTCTCTCACTCTAGCGGTCGGCTGGGGGCGAATCAACAACTCTCACGCAACCGGTTGTGGATAAGACGTCCGTAACCCTACGAATAGATGTTTGAGGCGGCTGGGCGGCGGCGGATAAGCGGTTCGGATGGGGAGTTTAGGGAGGCGGGCAGGGGGCGGGATCTCGGATGCGGAAAAAGATCGCTGGAGAAAGAGCTGATGGAATGGAGATTTTCGCTCTAGAATCAGAAATCCAACGATGCGCGGACAGAGCGGTATTTCGCGCGCGTGGGAAATACCGGGGCCAACGGCTTCAAACTTGCAAGAGAGCAACGCGCTTTCTATAATCCGCATCATCGCCCAAGGTCCAAGCTGCCTTGGGGATCCAGCACATCCCAGACCTGGGACTCGGTGGCGCGCAGTTCACTGAAATCGATAGAGGTGTTTTGAATGAATAAGGCAGTTGTTGCGTCTCTCCTGATGGTTGCAAGCCTTGCGCCACAAATCTCCAAGACTGCATTTGGTCAGACCCAGCCCGATGCGGCGGCTTCGGGAGCCCAGGCGGGGCAGGTCCAGATGTCCGCGGCCGAGTACGCTGCCTATAACAGCGCGATTGGGCAGACCACCCCGCAGACCAAGGCGCCTGCGCTGGAGTCCTATCTGACGGCGTATCCGCAGTCGGCGGTGAAGGCGGATGTGCTGCAGCAGCTGATGCTGGCCTATAGCAGCTTCGACCCGGCGAAGACGATCGACGCGGCGGATCGTCTGCTGCAGGTGGATCCGAACAATCGTGCGTGCGCTGACCTTCGAGGTGTACTTCCGCAAGCAGAGCGCCGACTCGCTGACCGATCCGGCGGCCAAGCAGGCTGCTCTGGATGCTGCTGCCCAGTTCGCGCAGAAGGGCCTGGCGGCGACCAAGCCTGCGGCGATGAGCGATGCCGACTTCAAGACCGTGATGGCGAGCGCAACCCCGATCTTCTACAGCGCGATCGCACCGCGGCGCTGAACAAGAAGGACACGGCGACGGCGATCACCAACTTCAAGTCGGAGCTGGCGTCGGTGCCGGTCGAGCAGACGACCAAGCCGGGTCCGATCCTGCAGGACACCTACTTCCTCGGTCTGGCGTACCTGCAGTCGACGCCTCCGGATCTGGTGAACTGCGCGTTCTACGTGGCGCGCTTCGTGGCGTTCGCGCCGGAGCCGTACAAGTCGCAGATGCTGCCGACGGCGCAGTACTGCTACAAGAAGTTCCATGGCAACGCGGATGGCTACGATCAGGTGGCGACCGCTGCGGCAGGCGAACCTGAATCCTCCGAGCACGCTGACGGTCACGCCGGCTCCGAAGCCTGCCGATATCGTGGCGCAGACGATCGCGTCGACTCCGGATCTGGCGACCCTGGCGCTGAGCGACAAGGAGTTCATCCTGGCCAACGGCAAGCCTGAGGATGCGGACAAGGTCTGGCAGACGGTGAAGGGCAAGAGCGTCGAGATTCCGGGCGCGGTGGTCATCGAGTCGACGCCGACGGTCGCTGAAGGTTGCGGTGTCGGACGATGCGGTGCAGTCGAAGACCGCGGACTTCACCTTCAACCTGAAGCCGGTTGAGGCGCCCGAGCATGCGACGGCTGCGGCGAACGGCTGCTGCCAAGAAGAAGGCCGACGAGATCGCCGCGGCAACCGCGGTGGGACAGAAGGTCACGCTGACCGGAACCTATGACTCGTACACGCCGAGCCCGCTGATGATCACCATGACCGACGGCGAAGTGGTTCTGCCGAAGGCGGCGGCTCCGGTGCATCACCATGCGGGACCGCACACCACCAAGTAGTCCTTTCGGCAACACGCAACGCAAGAAGGCAGCCCTTAGCGGGCTGCCTTCTGTGCGTTTGGGGGATGTATTTGGGGAGGGCTGCGGGCTATTCGCCGAGCATGAGGCGCTGGATGTCGGTGGCGCGGCCGGTGGCGCCGTCGCAGGAGATCAGGGTGGCGCACATCTTGGGATTGCCCTTGGCGGCCTCGAACTTGCCCGGCATTCCGGTGAGGAAGCGGGCGAGGACGAGCTCGCGCTCGACGCCGATGACGGAGTCGTAGGGGCCGGACATGCCGACGTCGGTCTGGTAGGCGGTGCCGTTGTGGAGGATGCGCTGGTCGGCGGTGGGGATGTGGGTGTGGGTGCCGAGGACGGCGGTGACGCGGCCGTCGAGGTACCAGCCGAGGGCGACCTTCTCGCTGGTGGCTTCGGCGTGGATGTCGAGGAGGATGACCTTGGCGGTGATCTTGCGAGAGCAGCTCGTCGGCCTTGCGGAAGGGGTCGTCGCAGGAGGACATGAAGACGCGGCCCTGGAGGTTCAGGACGGCGTAGGTTTGGCCGTTGGGAAGCTCGCCCTGGTAGACGCCGAAGCCGGGGGTTCCGACGGCGTAGTTGGCGGGGCGGAGGACGCGGCGGCCGCGCGTCGTGGGAGTCGGCGGGAACCGACATGTAGTCGAAGATCTCGCGCTTGTCCCAGATGTGGTTTCCGGTGGTGATGACGTGGGCGCCGAGGTCGAAGAGCTCTTCGGCGAGCGAGGGGGTGAGGCCGAAACCGCCGGCGGCGTTCTCGCCATTGATGACGAGAAGGTCGACGGCGTGGTGGTGGAGGACGTGCGGCAGGTGCTCGCGGACGATATGGCGACCGGCGGATCCGAAGACATCGCCGACAAAGAGGATATTCACTTGTGAAAGGTTAGCAGAGCGTGTGATAGCTTGCTCTGCATGGCACAGAATGGTCGGTTTCGCGTTGAGTCTGAGAGTCTTGGCGGTTCTGGCGGCGGCGCCAGATGCGATGCACACCTCGGCGGCGATTGCCGAAGAGTTGGGCGAGAGCGCGGTGATGATCCGACGCGCGTTTTTGCGGCTGCACAAGGGCGGGTTCATTGTGCAGCGGAAGGGGCCGAACGGCGGCGCGAAGCTGAAGGTGGCGGCCAAGGAGATCGGCTTGGGCGATCTGTTTGCGGCGACGGCGGGCGAGTGGCTGGCGGTCGAGGACAAGGCGCTGGCGCCGCTGCTGAAGCGGGCCAAGAGCGATGCGGCGGCGGCGATGAATGAGACGACGCTGGCGCAGGTGATCAAGCGGATGAAGAAAGGCTAACGGGGTCTCCCTCCCTCCCTGTTCCTGGATGCAAGTGGTTTGTTGTGTGTGGATGCGGTGCTGGTGCGATTGTAAGCATGGCTTGCTAAGGCTAAATAAAGAGTTGTGTGGGCCTGTGGTGTGGGTGGGCCGGGATTCGTCTTTTTTCTTTGCAGTTCCAGTATTATCAAGTGATGGGCCCTTTCGGCATGTTTCAAGGGGTGCAATCGCCGCGTCTTTGTTGGGGATTCGTGTCTTTTGGGGCTTGAGAGAGATTTGACAGGAGCGGCAGTGGGTCCTGAGTTGAACGGTCGAGCGCATGGGGCTGCGGTGTATTGGTGCCTGTGGCTGTGCAGATAAACAGACAGGCGGTCGATGCGGCATCCGGCGATCGACTGTCGGCGCAGCAGCGCAAATACGCGGTCTCAACTGCGCCGACAGACGATGATGCCGCCGACGCTGCGCGTCGAGATGAGGCACTCGGTGTATCGGCGGATGGTGCGTGCGGTCGGGAGCGGTTTGGTGAGCGGAAGCTCTCTTGGGGGATCTCCGCTTCTGTGGGTGAGCTTCGTGCCCGGAGGCTACTTCTGGGGGCGGAGGAGGGGGAAGAGGATGACGTCGCGGATGGAGCGGCTGCCGGTGAGGAGCATGGTGAGGCGGTCGATGCCGATGCCCTCGCCGCCGGTGGGCGGCAGGCCGTAGCCGAGGGCGCGGACGTAGTCCTCGTCCATGGCGTGGGCCTCGTCGTCGCCGCGGTCGCGCTCCTTGAGCTGGTCCTCGAAGCGCTTGCGCTGCTCGTCGGGGTCGTTGAGCTCGGAGAAGGCGTTGCCGACCTCGAAGCCGCCGATGTAGAACTCGAAGCGCTCGACCCAGTCGGGCTCGTCGGGCTTCTGCTTGGAGAGCGGGCTGACGGCGAGGGGGAAGTCGTAGATGATCGTGGGCTGGATGAGGTGCTCTTCGGCGACGGTCTCGAAGATGGTCGCGATGACTTTGCCGACAGTGACTTCTCCAGTCGCCTCGAAGGCTCGACAATCGTGCGTCTGCATGCTCAGTTCCGATCGTGCTGACCGTCGGTCCGGCTGGCTAGCGGAAGCTGCGGTCGAGCCATTCGCATGATGCTTCGAGCTGGCATGCTTCGATCGAGTCGCGAACTGCGTCGAGAGCTCGTCGAAGTCTCGCAGCGAGGCGTCGATCCGAGGTCATCGGGCCAGAACTTGATGATGGCTTCGCGCATGGAGAGCTTGGTCCATTTGCCGAGGTCGATCTCGACGACTCGCCGGCGCGGGGCCTTGAAGATGGGAAGCGCGTGATGGTGGTGCCGTTGACCTCGTTGGCGACGAAGGTGATCAGCTCCTCGGTGAGGTTCATCAGGTCGTGGTAGTTGGCGTAGGCCTGGTAGAACTCCAGCATGGTGAACTCGGGGTTGTGCTGGGTGCTGATGCCCTCGTTGCGGAAGTTGCGGTTGATCTCGTAGACGCGGTCGAGGCCGCCGACCACCAGGCGCTTCAGGTAGAGCTCGGGGGCGATGCGGAGGGAGAGATCGAGGTCGAGCGCGTTGTGGTGGGTGGTGAAGGGACGGGCCGCGGCGCCGCCGGCGACGGTGTGCATCATCGGGGTCTCGACCTCGAGGTAGCCGCGGGCGTCGAAGAAGGTGCGCAGGGCGCGGAGGACGGCGGCGCGCTTGACGAAGACCTCGCGGACGTTGCCGGGGCCGTCTTCGGGCTCGGTGGCTGCGGCCGGGGCTCGCGGCTCGGCTGCGGCGTCTGGGGCGCTGGCGGTCGTCTGCTGCGGCCGGGGTGGCCTGCTTGGCGCAGTGGCCGGTGTTCATGAAGAGGTCGACGTAGCGCTGGCGGTAGCGGAGCTCGGTGTCCTCGAGGCCGTGGTACTTGTCGGGCAGGGCGAGCATGGCCTTGGCGAGGAAGGTGAGGGGGAGCTGCGCCCTCGTGGCCGGGGAGGGTGATGGCGGCGACGTGGAGGGTGAGCTCGCCGGTGCGGGTGCGCATGAGGAAGCCGCGGACGCCGATGTGGTCGCCGAGGTCGAGGAGCTTGTAGAGGGCGAAGAGGTCCTCGCCGACGTCGTCCTTGCGGACGTAGATCTGGAGGCGCTGGCCGCCCTGCTGGAGCTGCGCGAAGCCGGCCTTGCCCTGGACGCGGATGGCCATGATGCGGCCGGCGAGGGAGAGCTCGATCTTTTTGCCGGCGGCGAGGTCGGCCTCGAACTGCTCGGGGGTGATGGGGTCGAACTGGGCGCGGATCTCGGGGAGGGTGAGGGTGGCGGCGTAGCTGTTGGGGTAGGCGGGCTGGCCGAGGGCCTCGATGCGGGCGAGCTTGTCGCGGCGCTCCTGGTGGAGCTTGATTTCGAACTCGGATTGAAACACGAAAGGGGTTTCCTTCTGGGTGAAGTTGACAGTTCAGTATAGCGGTGGTCGGGGTGGGATAGGGATCGGAGAGCGGAAAAGCAACAGCGGCGGTCGAGCTGCGCTCGATACTCCACCCTGTCAGCGATGAGACCGTGCGCCGAGGATGGGGCACCCGGACGTGTTGACGCGATCGGGCGGGCGTGATGTAATGGAGGGCTATGGCTGATGACGGGCAAGGAGCAAGGCGCTGGACGAGCTGGTGAAGGCGGAGTCGATGATTCAGCTGGCGCTGGCGCTGCCGGCTGGATGCCTGATCGGGTGGCTGCTGGGAGCTGGGCGGACCTGCACTTCCACCAGAGATGGATTGGGGTGGCGGGGATCGTGCTGGGCGCGGTGGCGGGATTTATGCAGATCTTTCGGACCGCGGCGCGGTTTCTGAAGGATGGACGGCGGTAACGGAGATGGGTGTGAGCGAAGACGGGACGATGAAGGTTTTTGAGCAGTTCAGCGATGCGGATTTCAAACGGACGATCGTGAGCGCGCTGCGGCTGCTGGCGATTTTGACGGTGATCGCGGCGCCGCTGCTGTGGTGGAAGCTGGGCTGGAGAGCGCGGCGCTGCTGCTGGTGGGCGCGGCGATCTCGGGCTCGGGGCTGTGGGAGTGGCTGCGGCTGATGACGGCGGTGATGGTGCGGATGGACACCGGCGGCGAGGCCAAGCCGCTGGGGATGGTGCTGCTGGGATTCTTCCTGCGGTTGGGGCTTACGGTGGTGCTTCTGTATGTTAGCCTTAAGTTTCTGGATGGTTCGGTGTACGCGCTGGCGGCCGGCCTTGGACTGGGAGTGTTTTGCCTCTCGGTCGAAGGTGTGCGGTTGATGAAGGCGTGGACAGTTTAGCCGGGCCTGCCTGCACACTTTTATGCCGACACAGTTATTCCTGACTCGATTTCTGAACGCCCACTTCGCCGCGTCCGTCACGGCGCTGCTGCGTGCGGTGCATATACAGCCGGCGCATCCGCATGCGCCGATCACGAACGCCTTTGCGATGGAGCTGCTGGTGTTCGTGCTGCTGCTGGCGTACTTCGTGGTCGTGCGGCTGACGCTGGATGTGGAGAAGCCGGCGGCGGCGCAGCACCTGGCGGAGATGACGCACGAGTTCGTGACCGAGCAGGGCGAGTCGATCATTGGTCACGGGCATAAGCGGTTTACCAGCTACCTGACGACGCTGGGGCTGTTCATCCTGCTGTGCAACCTGCTGGGACTGGTTCCCGGGCTGGAGTCGCCGACGGCGAGCCCGGTGGTGCCGCTGGGATTCGCGCTGGTGACCTTCCTCTACTACCACTTCCACGGCATTCGCACGAACGGCGCTGGGTACATCAAGCAGTTCCTGGGACCGGTGTGGTGGCTGGCGCCGCTGCTGTTGCCGATCGAGCTGATCTCGCACTTCGCGCGTGTGCTGTCGCTCACGGTGCGTTTGTACGCGAATATGTTTGCGGGCGACCTGGTGACGCTGGCGTTCTTCTCGATCGTGCCGATCGGCGTGCCGCTGGTGTTCCTGGGACTGCATATGGGCGTGGCCGTGGTGCAGGCGTATGTGTTCTTCCTGCTGGCGTCGATCTATCTGTCGATGGCGGTCTGCGCACGACCATTAGAGGCTTCGCATGCCCAGGGCTAAAGCCTGGGCTACCAATTTTGTGTTTTGCCGGGGAGGGCTCCCACTTCCCGGTAGGTTCGAACGCCGTACAGCGTGAGGGTGCCAGCACGGTGAGCATCAACCACCCACTGGCGGCGTACTTCGGGAGAAGGAGCAAGACAATGAAGAAGCTGCAATATTTGTTCATGTCGTTGGCGGGTATGTTGCTGGCGACGCCGGCGTTCGCGCAGGGTGCAGGCGCACCTGCGAGCAACTGGTGGGTTTCGATCGCGCTGGTATCGGCATGGCGATCGCCGCCGGTCTGTGCGGTCTGGGTCAGGGTAAGGCGACGGCTTCGGCGACCGAAGCGCTGGCGCGTAACCCGGGCGCTCGTCCTGGAATCTTCATCTTCCTGATTCTCGGCCTGGCGTTCATCGAGTCCCTGGCGCTGTTCACGTTCGTGATCATCTTCTTGAAGGTTCAGTAAGCCTTTCGGGTTTGAGTTGAAACGAAGAGCCTCCGCGATGCGGGGGCTTTTTCGTTTTGGGGAAGGAAGGCTCGCTCCCTGCTCGAAAGAGCGGTTACTGCCGACTCTCTGAAAAGCGGGTTCGAGTTGACAAGGACCTGCGGCTCGCGCAACTATCTCTGGGTACGATAGGAACGAGTTCTGAGAACGATAGGAACGGGCGAACGCTGCGAGAGCATGCGCACCCATGACCATCGATATCATTTCTGATTCTCGTGACCTTGTCCCGCTGCAGCCCGAGTGGGATGCACTGTGGTCGAGCGTACGTAGCCCGGGTTACCAGCAAAGCTCCACCTTTGCTCTGGTTTGCTGCAGGAGATCCACAACGACAAACGTTCGGCTCTCCGGTGTATTGTGATTCGGCAAGCCGGAAGGATCGTGCTGATCTGGCCGTTGCTCATCCGAAGAGTGGCGCGGGGTGAAGATACTAAGCCCGCTGTGGTCGATGGGGGCAGAGTATACCGAACCGCTCGTCGAGGATGGTCTGGATGGTCCAGAGGTGATGGAGCTTCTCTCGAGCGCATGGCAGTGCGTGCGGTCGAGAATCGCTGCCGACATCCTCAGCATGCCGCAGCTGAAGGTTGGGTCGGGCATCCACACCGTTATCTCCAGAGAAAACCCGGTCGACGTTGAGACAGACTTCTGTTATGTCGTCGAATGGGACAAAGAATGGACCGACTGGGATACCTATTGGAGAGTGATCAGCACAGGGCACGACTCGAAGCAGACGCGGAGACGGAAGCGCAAAAAGCTGGAGGAGCAGGGAGAGCTGGAGTTTCAGATTCTCGAGGCATCGAGCGAAACTGCCGCGGTGATTGATTGGTCGCTGCACCACAAACGCGACTGGGCGGAGAGGGTAAACAAGCGTGGGTCGTGGCTCTATTCGGAAAGCTACAGGAACTTCCTCGTCGCTCTTTTTTCCAGCAAGAGTGCATGTCAGAACTTTGCCATTTTCTTGCTCAAGATCAATGGCACTCCCATCGCAGCCAAGCTCGTGGCCTACAACAAAAAGAAATTGGACTGGATTATTACCGCGTTTGATGCCGAATGGGGAAGATATTCTCCGGGATCGCTGCTGGATGAGTATTGCGTGCATTGGACCTTCGAGAAGGGACTGGAACTCGATTTTGGACCCGGACCGGTTGCGTATAAGAAGCTGTGGAGCAATAACAACGCCATTACAACGGTGAGCTACCGGTTCTCCGGCAGCCTGCTGGGATCAATCGCCATGAAGGGCTGGGAGTGGCGTCGACAGTGGCGAATCTTTCGCAAGCAGATACCAGAGAAAAATCCTGTGGGCGAGGTTCCTGTCGATACGGATGAGACGGCTGCGGAAGAGGCGGCGTGAATTTGTGGGCGTGCAGTGGGATTCGTCGCAGCGTGAAGGCGGTCGTTTGCTGGCAAACGATACCCCACCCTGCCGACGATGAAACCGTCTCGAGGATGGGGCACCCGGGGTATGGGCTGAAGTGCGGCGGTAGGCGGTGGGATATCGCCTTCGCTGCGTGGATGACGCAAGGCAAGGACGAAATCCGGTGCCAGCGCGAGTGGATTCGGAGATCGTAGTTTCCTTCGAGGATAACGGATGACTGCGGGATAAGGTGCGGGGAGGGTTAGGCCCAGCGGGTGTGGACGCGGTTGCGGCCGCTGTTCTTGGCCTGGTAGAGGGCGTGGTCGGCGCGGGAGAGGAGCTGCTCGAGGGTGGTGTCGCCGGGCTGGAGACGGGTGACACCGAAGCTGGCGGAGAGGATGACGTCGTTGCGCAGGTGCGGCATGCGGAGCTGCTCGATGCCGGAGCGGATGCGCTCGGCGGTGAGGGTGGCCTGGGGCTCGTCGGTGTCGGGGAGCAGGGCGACGAACTCCTCGCCGCCGATGCGGGCGATGAGGTCCTGGGCGCGGAGGTTGGTGGTGAGGCAGTGGGCGGTGAGGGCGAGGGCGGCGTCGCCGCCCTCGTGGCCGTGCAGGTCGTTGATCTGCTTGAAGTGGTCGAGATCGAGCAGGACGAGGGCGAGGGGGGCGCTGCGGCGGCGGGCGATGGCGATGGCGCGGGCGGCGGCGCGCTGCAGGGCGCGGCGGTTGAGCAGGCCGGTGAGGACGTCGGTGTTGGACTGGATGCTCGAGCTCGTTCTGGAGCTGGGTCATGGCGAGCCAGAGGAAGCCGAGGCAGACGAGGACGGCAGGCAGCAGGGGGATGAGGAGGAAGAGGCCGTCGACCTGCTGCTCGTAGGCGAGGCGGAGAACGTGGTGGTGGGCGCTGGCGTAGGTGAGGACGGTTTGCAGGCCGGCCCAGTAGAGGAACAGGAGGGCGAGGCCGATGCGGGGGAAGAGGGTTGCGCGGGTGCCGTTGCGCAGCAGCAGGTAGACGATGCAGACGGACTGCACCGCGAGGATGGCATTGAAGCACAGGGCGCGGGCGACGATGCGGGGATCGAGATAGAGGAAGTAGAGCTGCTCGGCGAGGACGGGCGCGAGGAAGAGGAGCAGCCAGAGGTTGAGGCGGGTCTTCTGGAGCAGCTGGGAGAGTCCCCAGTAGAAGGCGATGCAGAGGAAGGCGATGAGGAGGTTGCCGAGGGCGATGGCGAGGTTGCTGTGGCTGTGTTGGCGGAGCAGGATGCCGAGGGCGGCGGAGCCATAGGCGATCGCGACCCAGCGGACGCCGCGCAGGGCAGGCGTGCTGAGGTGGATCAGGGTCACGTACAGGGAGAGACAGCCCAGGAGTACGGCCGCAATTTCATGGATAGTGCGAACGCTCATGCGGCGGGGCGCATGAGCGTTCGGGATGGAATCGGCAACTAGGAACCCTCTTTCGGCGCGTTGAACGACTCTGATTCACGGCAGAGAGACGATTCGGAGCCAGGTGCTATCTCCGTAACGTCGGCAATATGTCGCTGTTGGTGTCGGGAGAAGTATAGCTGACAGCTGCGCGTTGCGCCAGATGCGAGAACGCGGCCGGGGAGGATGCCGAGGACCAGGGTGGCGAGGGCGGCGGCGGTGAGGGCGATGCCGGCGGGGAGGCTGATGGTGGGGCGTGGGGTTGCGGCGGGCGCCTTCGACGTCCGCGATGGAGCGGGTGTAGAGGGCGGCCAGCAGGCGCAGGTAGTAGAAGCAGGCGACGCCGCTGTTGAGCAGGCCGATGACGGCGAGCCAGACGTGGCCGGAGTGCAGGGCGGCGGAGAAGACGTAGAACTTGCCGAAGAAGCCGCCGGTGAAGGGGATGCCGATCAGCGAGAGCAGGAAGAAGGCGAGCAGTCGCGGCGAGCACGGGGCGGCGCAGGGCGAGGCCGGTGTAGTCCTCGATGGTGCGGGCGGTCTCGTTGTAGCCGCCGACCTGGGTGATGACGGCGAAGGCGCCGACGTTCATGGCGGCGTAGGCGGCGGTGTAGAAGCAGGCGGCGGCGATGCCGTCGGCGGGGAAGGCGGTGAAGGCGACCAGCAGGTAGCCGGCGTGGGCGATGCTGGAGTAGGCGAGCATGCGCTTGACGTCGCGCTGCAGCAGCGCGCCGAGGTTGCCGATGGTCATCGAGAGCGCGGCGAGGATCCAGATCAGCAGGGACCAGCGGTGCTGCATGCTGGGGAAGCCGGAGAAGGTGATGCGCAGCAGGACGGCGAAGGCGGCGGCCTTGGGCGCGGTCGACATGAGGCCGACGACGGGAGCCGGCGCGCCCTGGTAGACGTCCGGGGTCCAGACGTGGAAGGGAGCGGCGGAGACCTTGAAGCCGAGGCCGATGAGGATCATGGCGAGCGCGAGGAAGGCCATGCGCGGGGTGGCGGAGGTGCCGAGGCCGGCGGCGATGGCGGCGATGGAGGTGGAGCCGGTGGCGCCGAAGGCCAGCGCGATGCCGTAGAGGAAGAAGGCGGTGGCGAAGCGAGCCGAGCAGGAAGTACTTGATGCGAGGACTCGGAGGCGGTGGCCTGGCCCTTGCGGAAGCCGGCCATGATGTAGGTGGAGATGGAGGAGATCTCGAGGCCGATGAAGACCATGAGGAGCTCGACCGAGCAGGTCATGAACATCATGCCGACGGCGCCGAAGAGGACGAGGGCGAAGTACTCGCCGGCGTGGCTGGCGTTGCCCTCGAAGTAGTCGAGCGAGCCGAGCAGCGTGACCAGGACGACGGCGGCGATGAGCAGGTGGAAGAAGATGGAGAAGGCGTCGACCTGGATGCTGCCGGAGAAGGCGTGGAGGGTGCCGAACTGAAGCTGATACCAGCTGGCGAGGCCGGCGAGCGAGCGTCCCGACGATGGCGAGCCAGCCGAGCGGCTTGCGGCTGCTGGCGGGCTTGAGGACGGACTCGGTCGAGCATGATCAGGACGCCGGTGAGGGTGAGGATGTACTCGGGCAGCAGGGCGAGAACGTTGGGCGAGAGGCTGGGCGGAAGAGTGGACATTAGCGCTGGCCTCCTTCTGTCGTGTTGGCCGTGGTGGGTGAGGCAGGGAGTGCTGCGGGATGCGAGTAGAGATAGACGGTGCGGACGGCGGGGCCGAAGGGCTGTGCCAGCGCGGTGCCGGCGGTGTCGATGGCGCGCATCCAGATAGGGCGAGACGACGCCCATGACGAGGAAGAGGATCATCAGCGGCCAGAGGGCGAGGTGCTCGCGGGCGTCGAGGTCCCAGCCGGCGATGGCCGCGGACTTGAGGCCGAGGTTGCCGTAGAAGACGCGCTGGATCATCCAGAGCATGTAGGCGGCGGTGAGGATGACGCCGGTGGTGGCGAGGACGGTCCAGCCGGTGTGGTGGGCGACGGCGGACTGCATGGTGCCGGAGAAGACCAGGAACTCGCCGACGAAGCCGTTGAGCATGGGCAGGCCGACGACGGAGAGCGTGGTGATGACGAACATGGTGACCATCCAGGGGAACTTCTGCGGCGAGGCCGCCGTAGCTCGCGCATGTCGTAGGTGCCGAAGCGCTCGTAGAGCAGGCCGAGCAGCATGAAGAGGGCGCGCCGCCGAGGCCTTCGTTGAGGGTCTGGTAGATGCCGCCGTCGATGCCGGCGATGGTGAAGGTGAAGATGCCGAGGACGGCGACGCTGACGTGGCCGAGGGTGCCGTAGGCGGCGAGGCTCTTGAGGTCGTTCTGGACCAGGGCGATGCAGCGCGCCGTAGACGATGCCGATGGCGCCGAGGGCGATCATCAGCGGGGCGATGCGGTGGGACTGGTCGGGGAAGATGCCGAAGGAGAAGCGCAGGATGGAGTAGAGGCCGAGCTTGCCGGCGAGGACCATGACGGCGGCGGTGGGGGCCTCGCTGACGGCGTCCGTGAGCCAGCCGTGCAGCGGGAAGACGGGAACCTTGACGGCGAAGGCGACCAGGAAGGCCAGCGAGGCGAGCCAGAGCGCGGCGGGGTTGCTGGAGATGGCGTGGACGCTGGCGAGCTTGGCGAGCGTGGGCATGTCGAAGGTGCCGGTCTGGACGTAGAGCCAGAGCATGGCGACCAGCAGGATGGCCGAGGGGATGAAGGCGTAGAGGAAGAACTTGATGGCGGCCTTGCGGCGGTTCTCGGTGCGGCCGAAGGTGGCGATGAGGAGGGTCATCGGCACCAGCGTCAGCTCCCAGAAGGCGTAGTAGAGGAAGAGATCGAGCGAGACGAAGACGCCGAGCATGGCGACCTGCTGCAGCAGGAAGAGGATGTAGAAGGTCTTCTTGCGGGCGGCGATGGCGTTCCAGCGAGATGAGCACGCCGAGCGGGGCGAGGAAGCCGGTGAGCACGACCAGCCACATCGAGAGGCCATCGACGCCGAGGTGGTAGCGGATGGCTGCGGGCGAGGCGATCCAGGGGACGTTCTGCTCGAACTGGAAGCCGTGCGGCGCGCGTAGTTGTAGTGGAAGGGCAGATGCAGGGTGAGCAGGAAGGTGAAGAGCGTGACGGCGAGCGCGCCCCACTGCATGGTCTTGCCTTTGTCCGGCAGCAGCGCGAGCAGGATCGCGCCGGCCGAGGGGACGAAGGTGATGAGCGTCAGGATGGAGTGGTCGATGTTCATCGGTTCCTTTGGTGGTTCAACGACGATGCATCGCAACGAGACGAACGATAGTAGGCAGACGAACTGAGGTTAGAAGTGGATCCAGAGGGTGCGGCCGAAGATCATGAGAGCGACGACGGCGGCGGCTCCGAGCGCGAGCCAGCCGGCGTAGGAGCGGATGTTGCCGGACTGCATGCGGCGGGTGAGGGCGCCGAGGCCGCGAGCGATGCGCCGGCGGTGCCGGCCGGAGCCGTTGACGATGCCGCGGTCGACGAGGCCGGCGAGGACGAGGCGCGAGAACATCAGCAGCGGGAGTGACGATGACGGTGCTGTAGATCTCGTCGATGTAGAACTTGTTCTCGACAGGGTGTAGAGCGGCTTGAAGCTGCTTGGCGAGGGCGGTCGAGCTGCCGGGCTTCTTGTAGTAGAAGACTAGGCGACGAAGAAGCCGAGGGCCGCGGTGAGCGAGCGAGACGCCGGCGAGGATCAGCTCGAGTCGCGTGGCTGCCGAGCGGTGCTGGTCGCAGTTCGGCGACGCGGCTGGCGAAGACGGGCTCGAGGAAGTGCTCGATCTCGTTGTGGCCGCCGAAGCGCGGCGGGGATGCCGACCCAGCCGCCGATGACCGAGAGGATGGCGAGGACGACGAGCGGGAAGAGCATGATCCAGGGCGACTCGTGGACGCCGTGGGAGTGGCCGTGGCTGTCGTGATCAGCTTGTGCGGCGTGCGTGCGCGTGGCGCCGTGGTGGGCCTCTGCGTGCTCCTCGAAGCGCGGGGCGCCGAAGAAGGTCTTGAACCAGAGGCGGAACATGTAGAAGGAGGTCATGCCGGCGGTGACGAGGCCGACGAACCAGAGCAGCTTGCCGAGCGGGTTGGGCGAGATGAAGGCCTGGTAGAGGATCTCGTCCTTGGAGAAGAAGCCGGCGAAGGGGGAGATGCCGGCGATGGCGAAGACGCCGGCGCTCATGGTCCAGAAGGTGACGGGGATGCGCTTGCGCAGGCCGCCCATCTTGCGCATGTCCTGTTCGCCGCGCGAGCGCGTGGATGACGGAGCCGGCGGCGAGGAAGAGCAGCGCCTTGAAGAAGGCGTGGGTGAGCAGGTGGAAGATGCCGGCGGCGTAGGCGCCGACTCCGCAGGCCAGGAACATGTAGCCGAGCTGCGAGACGGTGGAGTAGGCGAGGACGCGCTTGATGTCGTGCTGCACCATGCCGATGGTGGCGGCGAAGATGCGCGGTGGCCGCGCCGATGATGGCGACGACGCCGAGCGCGAAGGGCGAGCGGTCGAAGAGCGTGTGGCAGCGCGCGACCATGTAGACGCCGGCGGTGACCATGGTGGCCGCGTGGATGAGCGCGGAGACCGGCGTGGGGCCTTCCATCGCGTCGGGCAGCCAGACGTAGAGCGGAATCTGCGCGGACTTGCCGGCGGCGCCGAGGACCAGCAGCAGCGCGATGGCGGTGAGGAAGCCGCCCTGCCACTCGGGATGCGCGGCGATCGCGGCGAAGACGTCGGCGAAGTTCGAGCGTGCCGAAGTGGGCGATCAGCAGGAACATCGCGAGCAGGAAGCCGAAGTCGCCGATGCGGTTGACGATGAAGGCCTTCTTGCCGGCGTTGGCGGCGGAGTCCTTCTTGAAGTAGAAGCCGATGAGCAGGTAGGAGGCGAGACCGACGCCCTCCCAGCCGACGAACAGCAGCAGGAAGCTCGACGCGAGGACCAGCACCAGCATGAAGAACATGAAGAGGTTGAGGTAGGCGAAGAAGCGCCAGTAGCCCTCTTCGTGCGCCATGTAGCCGACGGAGTAGAGATGGATGAGGAAGCCGACGCCGGTGACCACGCCGAGCATGATCAGGGTGAGGTGGTCGACGCTGAAGGCGAAGTTGACCTGGAAGCCGGTGATGGCGATCCAGGGCTGGCTGACCAGCGAGACGGTGCCGATGTGGCCGCCGAGCATGGCGCTCCAGAGCCAGGCGACGAGCGCGGCGGGGATCGCGGTGAAGAGCAGCGCGATCGCCGGTGACGGCGGTGCGCGGCAGCTTGCGGCCGAGGGTCCCGTTGATCAGGAAGCCGGCGAAGGGAAGCAGCGGAATCAGCCAGAGAGAGGAATAGGGCATAGAGGTCACGATTTCATCAGGTTGATCTGATCGACGTTGAGGGTCTGGCGGGTGCGGAAGATGGCGATGATGATGGCGAGGCCGACGGCGGCCTCCGCCGCGGCGACGACCATGACGAAGAAGACGAAGATCTGTCCGCTGCACCTGGTGCCACATGTGGGCGAAGGCGACGAAGGTGAGGTTGACGGCGTTGAGCATCAGCTCGATGGACATGAAGATGGTGATGACGTTGCGCTTGATGAGGAAGGCGGCGACGCCGATGGAGAAGAGGATGGCGGCGAGGACGAGGTAGTAGGCGATGGGCACCATGGCTGCTCCTATTGCTCCTTCCGCGCGAGCACGACGGCGCCGAGGATCGCGACCAGGATCAGGACCGAGGTGACCTCGAAGGGCAGCAGGAGCTTGGTGAAGAGCACGCTGCTGATCTCGGCGATGTTGCTGGCGGCGCCGCCGAGGTATCCGCCGAGGCTGGCGGTGCCGAGCGCCTTGCGCTCCGAGAGGAAGACGAAGCTGAGCAGGCAGAAGAGCGCGGCGGCTCCGGGGAAGCCGGCGATGTAGGCCGCGCGGCTGCCGTGGGTGCGCTCCTCTTCGCCGGCGTTGAGCAGCATGATGACGAAGACGAAGAGCACCATGATGGCGCCGGAGTAGACGATGACCTGGGCGGCGGCGAGGAACTCGGCGCCGAGCGACCAGTAGAGGACGGCCAGCGACATCATCACCACGACCAGCGACAGGGCGCTGTTGATGGGATGGCGCTGGAGAAGGAGATTGAGCGCTCCTGCGACCGCCAGCGCGCCGAAGATGAGGAAGAGTGCCAGTTGCATGAGGTCCGTCGAGTCCTTAGCGATCACGAGAACTGAAGTATCGGAACAAGCCCAGCAGAAGATTGTGCGTATCTGCCGATTGTAAAGCACGGTACAGCGAGTCGTGCGTGCTAGCCGCGCAGCGCGAGGACGAGACTGGTGACGATGATGTTGGCCATGGCGACGGGCAGCAGAAACTTCCAGCCGAAGCCCATGAGTTGGTCGTAACGGAAGCGCGGCAGCGTGCCGCGCACCCAGATATAGAGGAAGAGGAAGGCGAAGACCTTGGCGACGAACCAGAGGATGGGGAAGATCGCCGTGAGGATGGGACCGCCGAAGTTCGCGGGCAGCAGATGGCCGAAGGGGCTGGAGGCGCCGCCGAAGAAGAGCAGCGTGGCCACGCAGCTGACGGTGATCATGTTGGCGTACTCGGCCATGAAGAACATGGCGAACTTCATGGAGCTGTACTCGGTGTGGTAGCCGGCGACGAGCTCGGACTCGGCCTCGGGGAGGTCGAAGGGCGAGCGGTTGGTCTCGGCGTAGGCGGCCATGAGGTAGATGAAGAAGGCGACGAACTGGAAGCCGCCGAAGATGTTCCAGGAGAGCAGCGCCGTGGGCGGACTGGCTGTCGACGATGTCGCGCAGGTTGAGCGAGCCGGCGCGGAGCACGACGCCGACCAGCGAGAGGCCGAGCGCGAGCTCGTAGCTGATGACCTGCGCGGTGGCGCGCAGCGAGCCGAGCAGCGCGTACTTGTTGTTCGACGACCAGCCGGAGAGCGCGATGCCGTAGACGCCGATGGAGGTGATGCCGAGGATGACCAGCAGGCCGATGTTGACGTTGGCGACCTGGAAGATGTCGACGCCGTGGACGTTGTGCACGCGCGCCGAAGGGAACGACGGCGATCGAGATCAGCGCGCAGGTGAGCGCGATGAGCGGCGCGAGCGATGAAGAGCGGGCGCTCGACCGGCGAGCGGCATGAGGTCTTCCTTGAGGAAGAGCTTGATGCCGTCGGCGAGCGGCTGCAGCAGGCCGAAGGGGCCGACGCGGCTGGGTCCCCAGCGGTTCTGCATGCGGCCGATGACCTTGCGCTCCAGCAGCACCGTGTAGGCGACCGCGGTCAGCGTGATGACGAGCACCACGGCGACCTTGAGGATCGCTGAGCAGCAGAAATGAATCTCGGAAGTGTGGTTAGTTGGCTCACGATTTCGCCGTTTCCAGTCAGGTCGTTCTTAGCGACAGCTTAGCGTACAAGTCGGCGGCGGTTTCGGATCTGGGTGCAGTCTGGGTTGGTAGGCGGCGCGCTGGGCTTCGTTCTGCTTGCAGGTCGTTGAGCATGGCGGAGTAGCGGCCGAGCGTGCCGGAGGTGAAGAGGGTGTCGTTGGCGGCAGGACCAGGTCGCGGCGCGGGGTCTGGCCGGTGATCTGCACGAGACCCTGCGGTGCGGCGGGCTGCAGGTGCTGATCGTTGCCGGAGAGAAGTTGTAGCCGCAGCAGGTTGTAGCCGGGGACGAGGCGCTGGATCTCGTCGAGGATGGCGAAGGGATCGAAGGGGCTGAGGCGCGGCTCGAGGTTGTTGGCGGTGAGCCAGACGGCGTGGCGGTCGGCCTCGCCGGACTGCGCGCCGCGGGTCTGGCCCATGTCGGCGCGGACGCCCTTTGCCGAAGGGAACGAGCTTGCGGACGTCGGCGCCCATCTTGTCGGCGATGCGGACGATCATCTCGAAGTCGGTGCGCACACCGGCGCGGTCGGCGGCCTTCTTCACCTGCTGCAGATCGCCGTAGCTGTTGGTGACGGAGCCGGCCTTCTCGTAGAGATTGGCGGCGGGAAGGACGACGTCGGCGAGCGCGGCGGTCTCGGTGAGGAACATGTCCTGCACGACGACGAAGGTGTTCTTGAGCGCGGCGGGATCGACGCCGTAGCGGGCGACGGGGTTCGAGCCGACGACGTAGAGCGCGGAGAGCTCGCCCTTGGCGGCGGCGTCGAAGATCTCGAGCATGTCGAGGCCGGGCTCGGTGGGAGCGGCGTACTCGGCGGCGAGATCGTGCTTCGCGCCGACGGGAACGTAGCCGGGGAGCATGTCGGGGAGCAGGCCCATGTCGGCTGCGCCGCGCGAGTTGGCGTAGTCGGAGAGCAGGCGAACTTGGCGCCGGGCAGGGTGAGGCCGAAGTCGATGAGCTTGCTTGAGCTCGGCGCCGCGCAGCTCGGAGCCGATGAGGATGAGGAGCTTCTCTTCGGCCTTGATGGCGTCGCGGAAGGCGGTGAGGGCGTTGGCGTCGGTGGCGGCTGCGCTGGCGGCGGAGTCGTCGCCAGCGAGGAAGTTCGCGAGGGCGCCGTAGCCGAAGGGCGCGAGCTGCAGGAAGGCCTTGGCCTGGCGGCGGAGCTTGATGGCCTCGGTGTTGGCGACGTAGAGGCGCGCGCTTGTTGAGGCGAACGTCGGTGCGCAGGTTCCAGGCGGTCAGCGGGATTCTGGTTGGTGGGATCGCCGCCGAGGAGCAGGATCGCCGGGGAAGCTGGCGGTGTCGCGCAGCGAGGCGGTGCGGCCGGTCGTTCCCGACGAGTGCTTGCGCGAAGGCTACATAATCGGCGGTGCGGTGGTGGTCGATGTTGTTGGTGCCGAGCACCGTGCGCGCGAACTTCTGCAGCAGGTAGGCCTCTTCGTTGGTGAGGCGGTTGCCGCCGATGACGCCGATGGACTTGCCGCCGCGGGTGTCGCGGAGCTCGCGCAGGCTTCTTGCCGGCGTGCTCGAGGGCGGCCTCCCAGCTGACGGGCTTGAGGCTGCCGTCGGCCTGGCGGACCAGCGGCTGGGTGATGCGGTCGGCGTGGTTGGCGAAGTCGAATGCGTAACGGCCCTTGTTACAGAGGAAGTCGCCGTTGATGCCGGACTTGTCGCGGTTGTCGCCGCGAACAATCTCGCTGCCGTCGGAGGTGCGAGCGCACGCCGAGCGTGGTCTTGCAGCCATCGCCGCAGTGCGTGCAGATGGTGGCGACGTGGTTCATCTCCCACGGGCGGGTCTTGTAGCGATAGGTGCCGGAGGTGAGCGCGCCGACCGGGCAGGCGTCGATGCACATGCCGCACTGCTCGCAGTCGACGTGCGCGAGATCGTCGGGCGACATCTGCGCGGGAACGTTCGGCGCGATGACGGAGGAGCTGCCGCGGTTCTGGATGCCGAGCGCGAAGACGTCCATGCCTTCGCCGCACATGCGCACGCAGCGGTAGCAGAGGATGCAGCGCGGGCGGTCGAAGTAGACGACCGGCGACCACTTCTGCTCTTCGCGGTGGTTCTTGGGCTCGGCGTAGAAGCTGTCGGCGGCGCCGTACTTGAAGGTCATGTCCTGCAGCTCGCACTCGCCGCCGGCGTCGCAGACGGGGCAGTCGAGCGGGTGGTTGCCGAGCAGCAGTTGCAGCGTGGCCTTGCGGGCCTGCGCGATCTCGGGCGTCTCGGTCTGGACGACCATGCCCTCGGCGACCGGCGTGGTGCAGGCGGTCTGCAGCTTGGGCATCTTCTCGATGCGGACCACGCACATGCGGCAGGCGGCCTGCAGCGAGAGGCCGGGGTAGTAGCAGAAGGCAGGGATCTCGATGCCTGCGGTCTTGCAGGCCTCGATCAGCAGCGTGCCCGCGGGTGCGGTGAGCTTCTTGCCGTCTACGGTGAAGGTTACGTCTGCCATCTGAATCCCTCTACTTCGTCTTCGACTTCTCAATCAGAATCTTCTGATCGTGGCTGCGGTGCTGGGGACGCGTGGTCACCCACCGAACGAGTGCGATCAACAGTACGACTGCGACAAGGACCCAGATCAATCTAGGCCATGTCTTGTTCAATGTGCTGCTCCGACCAACTGGTCGACGGTGATGATGGGTGTTCCCACGCGCTTGCCTTCGATGTAGTCTTCAAACTCCTTGCGGAACTTCTTGACGAAGCCGAGCGATGGGCATCGCTGCCGCGTCGCCGAGCGGGCAGAAGGTGCGGCCCAGCATGTTTTCGGCGAGGTACTGGACGTTGTCGATGTCCTTGTTGGCGCCGCCGCCGGCGTGGACGCGGGTCAGGGTCTTCTTGATCCAGTCCGTGCCCTCGCGGCAGGGGATGCACCAGCCGCAGCTCTCGTGCTGGTAGAAGTTGATGGTGCGCAGCGCGAACTCGACGATGGAGACGGTCTCGTCGAGCACGACGATGCCGCCCGAGCCGAGCATGGTGCCGGCCTTGCCCATCTGGTCGAAGTCGAGGCCGACGTCGATCTCGTCTGCCGTGAGCACCGGGCAGGAGGAGCCGCCGGGGACGACGGCCTTCAGCTTCTTGCCGCCCTTGATGCCGCCGGCGACCTCGTAGATCGCCTTCTTGAGGTTGTAGCCCATCGGGCAGCTCATAGACGCCGGGGCGCTCGACGTGGCCGGAGATGCCGAAGAGGCGCGTGCCGCCGTTGCGCTCGGTGCCGAGCTTGGCGTAGGCCTCGCCGCCCATCAGCAGGATGTGCGGGGCGCTGGCGATGGTCTCGGCGTTGTTGATGACGGTGGGGCCGCCGTAGAGGCCGACGACGGCAGGGAAGGGAGGCTTGATGCGCGGAACGCCGCGCTTGCCTTCGAGCGACTCCATCAGCGCGGACTCTTCGCCGACCTCGTAGGCGCCGGCGCCGGTCTGCGTGATGATGTCGAAGTCGAGGCCGGAGCCGAAGATGTTCTTGCCGAGGAAGCCCTTGGCGTAGGCGTCGGCGACGGCCTTCTCCATGATCTTGAGCAGGTAGCGATACTCGCCGCGCAGATAGATGAAGCCGATCTTCGCGCCGATGGCGAGGCCGGCGATCATGGTGCCTTCGATGACCGCGTGCGGGTCGTGCAGGAAGATGACGTGATCCTTGCAGGTGCCGGGCTCGGACTCGTCGCCGTTGACCAGGACGTACTTGGGCTTGTCGGACTGCTTGGGCACGAAGGACCACTTCATGCCGGTGGGGAAGCCGGCGCCGCCGCGACCGCGCAGGCCGGAGGCCTTCATGGTGTTGATGATCCACGTCCGGGGCCTTCGGCGATGGCCTTCTGCACGGCCTTGTAGCCGTCGAGCTCGATGTACTTGTCGATGTCGGCGGCGCCCTGGCCGAAGCGGCGGGAGAGCACTCTTACTTCATCGGGATGGGAGACGAGGGTGGGCATCTACTTCACGTCCTTTCCCTGGCCGTCGCGGTAGATCTGTAACAGTACGTCGACCTTTTCGGGCGTGAGGTCGTCGTGGAAGTCGTAGTTGACCTGCATGGCGGGCGCCCAGCAGCAGGCGCCGATGCACTCGACCTCTTCGAGCGAAAAGATGCCGTCGGGGGTTACACCTTTGTGGCCGATGCCGAGCTTCGCCTTGCAGTGGTCGAGGATCTCGTAGCCGCCGCGCAGCATGCAGGAGATGTTGGTGCAGACCTGCACGTTGTATTTGCCGGCTGGCTTGGTGCGCAGCATGGAGTAGTAGCTGAGCACGTTGCGCACGTCGAGCTCGAGCAGGTCCGAGGCGCTCGGCGATCTCGGCGACGACGGCGTCCGAGACGTAGCCGACCTCGTCCTGCGCGTAGAGCAGCATGGGCACCAGCGCGGAGCGCTTGAGCGGGTAGATGGTGACCAGCTTGTCGAAGCGTGCGGCCAGCTCCGGCGAGAAGATCGAGTTGGAGATTACGCTCACTGCATTAGCTCCCGCGTCAGCCGTTCGGCTGTGAAATCCATATCTTCCGTTACTGCTCCGACGGTGACGGTTCCATCTTCGTTGAGGTGGAAGGGCACCGCGTTGTTGTTTTCGTCGGTCATCTCGCTGGGGGTGAAGCGGAGCCAGCGAGTGCCGACGCGCAGCAGGATGAGGTCGCTGCTGACTTCGACGATGGCCTGATGCGTGCTGTTGAGCCGTGTGCCGCGCCGTAGGCGCGAAGCAGCGATGCGAAGGAGGTCCAGAGTTCGGTATGGAGTTGAGTGTTCACTGTAGGTCGATGATAGTTACGCTACGAACTCCGACAATTCGAGTGCAGATGCGTTATCGGTCGATCTCTCCGAGCACGATGTCGATGCGAGCCGATGACGGCGACGACGTCGGCGAGCAGCTTGCCCTTGCACATGGTCTCGAGCGCCTGCAGCGTGGCGTAGGAGGGGTTGCGCATGTGCACGCGGTAGGGCTTGGCGGTGCCGTCGGAGACGACGTAGTAGCCCATCTCGCCGCGCGGCGATTCGACGGCCTGGTAGACCTCGCCGGCGGGAACGCCAAAGCCTTCGGTGACGATCTTGAAGTGATGGATGAGCGACTCCATCTGGGTCTTCATCTGTTCGCGGTCGGGAAGGATGATCTTCGGCGCGTCGGCGGTGATGCGGCCCTCGGGCATGCCGTCGAGCGCCTGCTGGGCAGATCTTGACCGACTCGCGCATCTCGTCCATGCGGACGACGTAGCGCGCCCAGACGTCGCCGTCGGTCGAGATCGGCACCTTGAACTGGAACTTCTCGTAGCCGGAGTAGGGCATGTCGCGGCGCAGGTCCCAGTCGACGCCGCTGGCGCGCAGCGGCGGGCCGGTGACGCCGAGCGCGATCGCGTCCTCGGGCGAGAGATGGCCGACGCCCTTGAGGCGGCCGATCCAGATGGGATTGCCGGTGAGCAGGTTCTCGTACTCGTCGATCTTCGAGGGCATCGTGTTGAGGAAGTCCTGCACGTTCTTGTAGAAGTCGAGGGGCGGCTCGAGCGAGACGCCGCCGATGCGGAAGTAGCTGCGTCATCATGCGCTGGCCGGAGACGCTCTCGAAGATGCGCAGCAGCGTCTTCGCGCTCGCGGAAGCAGTAGAGGAAGACGGTGAGCGCGCCGATGTCCATGGCGTGCGTGCCGAGCCAGACCAGGTGCGACTGGATGCGGGTGAGCTCGTTGAGCAGCACGCGGATGTACTGCGCGCGCTCGGGGATCTCAAGCTCCAGCAACTTCTCGACTGCGAGGCAGTAGGCGAGGTTGTTGGTCATCGGGCAGAGATAGTCGATGCGGTCGGTGAGCGGGACGACCTGCTGGTAGAACTTGGCCTCGCAGGTCTTCTCGATGCCGGTGTGCAGGTAGCCGATGTCGGGCGCGAGCGAGACGACGGTCTCGCCATCGATCTCGAGCACCAGGCGGAGCACGCCGTGGGTCGAGGGATGCTGCGGGCCCATGTTGAGGACCATGGTGTGGTCGCTCGGACTCGGTGCCGTGCTTCTTCGCGTCGGCGATGACGTCTTCAACGCCGGGATTGATCAGGTCGGGCGAGGCTATAGGGGACATTAGCGGTAGCCCTCCACGGGGTAGTCTTTGCGCAGCGGGTGGCCTTCCCAGTCGTCGGGCATCATGATGCGGCGGAGGTTGGGATGGCCGCCGAAGTGGACGCCGAAGAGGTCGAAGACTTCGCGCTCATAGAAGTTGGCCGAGGGCCAGATGGCGATGATGCTGTCGATGGCGGCGGCATCGCTCGCGAGCCGCACGACGAGGCGAATGCGCTCTTTGAGGCTGTGCGAGAGGATGTGATAGACGATCTGAAAGCGCGGCTCGGAGGGATACCAGTCGACCGCGGTGACATCTTCGAGGAAGTTGTAGCCGGCGCTTTGCAGTGCCTTGCAGGCGGCGGCGATGCTCTCGCGCGCGACGGTGAGGGTGAGCTCGGCGCGGTCGAACTTGGCGTCGACGGCCAAGCTCTTTGAGCGCGAGGATGGCCTTGTTCTCGGGCAGCGCCTCGAACACGGCCTGGGTGCCTGAAAACAGCAGCCATTACAGATCTCCCTTGTCGTTGGACCAGTCGAGGATGCCCTTCTTCCAGACGTAGAAGAGGCCGACGGCGACGAAGCCGAGATAGACGATCATCTCGTAGAAGCCGAACATCCGCGAGCCGGTGATGGCGGGCAGCTTGCGGAAGATGACCGCCCAGGGAAGCATGAAGACCGCCTCGACATCGAAGAGGATGAAGAGCATGGCGACCATGTAGAAGCGGACGGAGAAGCGGCCGCGGGCATCGCCGATCGGGTCCATGCCGCACTCGTAGGCGCCGGCTTTGGTGCGGGAGTTTTTGTGCTTGCCAATGAGGAAGGAGGCGCCCACCATACCGCAGGCCAACGCCAGCGCAAACAGGATCTGAAGTACGAGCGGAAGATAGTTCCAAACGTAGGGATAACTTTGCATGGCCATTTTTGAGGGTAAGAGTGGTGGGGTCAAGTGTCAAGCAGTGAAGTGCGATTATCGGGGCTCTAATTGCGGCTATGCCGCAGTTAGCGGAAAATCTTGAAATTGCTAGCGAAAGAGTGCGAGATACGCGTCGATAAGCGGACGGCCGAAGAGCGCGCTGACAGAGTCCGCCGAGCGGCGAGGAAGCTGCCGAAGGGAAGGCGGGTGGCGGCGCCGGCGCGGCCGCGCAGCGAGTAAGATTACGGCGTACACAAAGGCGGCGATCACGCCGACGAAGAGCGCGAACAGCGCCGGCGCAGAAGCCGAGGAAGGCGGCGATCATGGCGAGGAGTTTTACGTCGCCGAGGCCCATGCCCTCGCGCTTGCGGACGGCCTTGTAGAGGGCGCGAATCGCCAGCAGGAACAGGGCGACGCCGCAGATCGCGGCTAAGCGGCCCATGATCAAGGCTTCGGGGCCGGTGAAGAAGAGGTTGCCGCGATCGACGACGTTGCCGGGGCTGGCGAGCTGGATGTGATGGCTGCGGAGATTGATCTGGTCTTCGGTGGGGCCGAGGAAGATGGCCTGGGCGCAGGTGAGCAGGAAGCCGAGGAAGATGCCGGTGAGGGTGAAGGCATCGGGCAGGGTCATCGTCTGCCAGTCCATGACCATGAGGCCGATCAGGAGGAAGCCGAGGATGAGGAGGGAGAGGCTGGCGATGATGGCCGTCGCGAGCGGCTCGCCGGTGGAGGTTGTGAGCGCGGGGGCGAGATGCGCCGGCGACGAGGGCGAACCAGGCGGCGGTGGCGAGTTCGACCAGGGGATATTGCGCCGGGATGGGCTGGGCGCAGTCGCGGCAACGGCGGCGGAGCAGCAGCCAGCTGAGCAGCGGGATGTTGTCGTACCAGCGGATGAGGCTGCGGCACTGCGGGCAGCGCGAACGCGGAGCGACGACGCTTTCGCCGTGCGGAAGACGCGCGATGCAGACGTTGAGGAAGCTGCCGAAGAGCAGGCCGAGCAGGAAGCCGGGCAGCTCGAACGCGAGTGCGAACGGTGCGTACATGGTCCGAGTATAGAGGGCGGAGCTATTGTGGCTGCGCGGGTTACGATCCGGGCTTGCCGACGGTGGCGAGCAGAAGCGCGAGGCCGTTCCAGGCGATCTGCACGCCGATGCAGAGCAGGATGAAGGCGATGACGCGCAGGATGCCGTGCGCGGTCGCGGGCGAGATGGACTCGGGTGATCTTCGGCGCGTAGGCGTAGCAGAAGTACACCAGGGCGCTGAGGACGACGACGGCGATCAGGATGCCGACGTGGCCGAGGATGTTGCGCGTCAGGTCGCGATTGGAGACCTGGGCGGCCAGGGTGAGCATGACGACCAGTGTTCCCGGGCCGGAGGTGACGGGAAAGGTGAAGGGATAGAACGCCTTCTGTTCGAGGGCGCGCTTGCCCATCTCGGCGTCGAGTTCGGCGTCTTCCTGCTTGTCGCGCGCGGTCTTGCTGGCGTCCTGCTCGTTGAGCACGGACCAGCCGATGGCGGCGATGACGATGCCGCCCGAGAGCTGCACGATGGGCAGCGAGATGCCGAAGAAGCGCAGGATGGCCGAGCCCAGCAGCTCGATGATGGCGAGGAAGATGATGTTGTTGATGGCGATGCGGCGGGCGAGCGAGCGATAGACCTCGGGGCGTGCGTGGCCGACCAGGCCGAGAAAGACCAGCGCGGATCCGAGCGGATTGATCAGCGGCAGCAGAGCGGTGAAGGCGATGAGAAACGCATTCCAAATCAACAAGGGAGATATCTCCTGCGCTGCACCTTAGCGTACCTGAGAGGGCGCATTTGACTTCGAAAAAGGCCCGGGCGTAGTCTCTGGGGTACACGGGAAAGGAGGGTGATCCAGCCTATGAAAATTGATGGTTACTGTAGCAAAACAACACGTGAGGTGACTGAGGCTTAGAGCGTCCTGCTCTAGTCCCAGCGGTCCTTAGTTTCAGGCTGTGCCTTCGGCACAGTCTCCGCAGCGGCCCATGAACGAGTGTGGACGCCTCAAGTCAATCTCAACAGCTCACCGCCCTACGGCCCGCATCGATCTCCCGGTGCGGGCCGTAGGTGTTTGCGTGTGGAGTGGCTTTGCGTGGATCGAGGGCGGCGTAGAATGGATGCGATATGGAACCTTTAGTTATTGCGGGAAAAGCCTTTCAGTCGCGCCTGATCGTGGGCACAGGGAAGTATAAGGATGGAGCGGAGACGCAGGCCGCGGTCGAGGCCTCGGGCGCCGAGATGGTCACCGTGGCGGTGCGGCGTGTGAACCTGGACCGGTCGAAGGAGTCGCTGCTGGATTTTCTCGATCCGCAGCGCTACTTTCTGCTGCCGAATACGGCCGGCTGCTACACCGCCGAGGAGGCGATTCGGGCGGCGATGCTGGCGCGCGAGGTGGGGCTGTCGGACTGGGTGAAGATCGAGGTGATCGGCGATCAGGCGACGCTGTATCCCGATGTGCAGGCGACGCTGGAGGCGACGCGGGTGCTGGTGAAGGAGGGCTTCACGGTGCTGCCGTATACCTCGGACGACATTGTGTTTGCCAAGCGGCTGATCGATGTGGGCGCGGCGGCGGTGATGCCGCTGGGAGCGCCGATCGGCAGCGGTCTGGGGCTGCAGAATACGGCGAATCTGCGGATTCTGCGCGAGATGATCACGGAGGTTCCGCTGATCGTCGACGCCGGCGTGGGCACGGCCTCGGATGCGGCGGTGGCGATGGAGCTGGGCTTCGACGCGGTGCTGATGAATACGGCGATCGCGGCGGCGAACGATCCGATCCTGATGGCCGAGGCGATGCAGCATGCGGTGCTGGCCGGGCGGCAGGCGTTTCTGGCGGGGCGGATGCCGCGCAAGCTGTATGCGACGGCGAGTTCGCCGCTGGAGGGAATTTCGAAGTTAATCGGGTGAAATCGGCTGATTCTTTGCACGCGCGGGTAGGGCGCGCGTGCAGTACACTCTCGCAATGCGTGTCTTTGGGATCGATTGCGGAACAGAGTTTACCGGCTACGGCGTGGTCGAGGTGGACGAGAGCGGCCGGATGTCGCGGCTGGTGCACCTGGGTGCGGGTGCGATCAAGCTGAACAAAAAAGATAAGACGCCGCAGCGGCTGGCGCAGGTGTATGCCGAGCTGATCGCGCTGATTACGGCGCACGAGCCGGAGGTGGTGGCCATCGAGGAGGTCTTCTTCTCGGCCAATGCGAAGTCCGCGCTGAAGCTGGGGCAGGTGCGCGGCGTGGCCATGCTGGCGGCGGCGAACTGCGGCAAGCCGGTGGTGGAGTATGCTCCGCTGTCGATCAAGAGTGCGGTGGTGGGGTATGGGCTGGCGGCGAAGGAGCAGGTGCAGTTCATGGTGACGCGGCTGCTGGAGTTGGAGCAGGCGCCGGAGTCGCCGGACGCGGCGGATGCGTTGGCGATCGCGATCTGCCATATCCAGACGGCGCAGACGCTGGCGGCGCAGGGCGGCTCGCGATGAGGCGCGCGGCCGGGGCGGGGTGGGCGCTGGGATGGGCGCTCCTCTGTTCTGCCTTGGTCGCGCAAACTGCTGCTGGCCGCGCAGCAGACGCGGGTGTCGCAGCAGGCCGAAGCTTCGCAGGCAGGCAGGCGCGGTGAAGCCGATTGAAGCCGCGCAGCCGAGCGGCGCGGCGGCGAATGCGGCCACGGCGCGGGTCACGTTTCAATTCGAGCGGGCGGGTGTGATGGTCCCGCAGTTTCTGCTGGCGATCGACGAAGGGGGCAATGCCAGTTACGCGGCGGAGTGGCGCTGCCGGGGGGCGCGCGGGACGGGAAACTCGTCTCCGGCGACGCAGCATGTGGAGCAGAAGATGGTGCTGACGCGGGCGACGACGAGCAGGATCTTCGCGTTGGCGCGGGCGCAGCGACCGGTTCAACCTTGCCTGTGCCTCGCTGGCGAAGAACGTTGCGGACATGGGCAGAAAGACGCTGCGCTACAGCGGGCCGGATGGCGAGGGCTCCTGCGTCTATAACTTCTCCGAGAACAAGAACGTGGTGGAGCTGACGGATCTGTTTCAGGGGATCGTGAGGACGCTGGAGGTGGGGCGCAAGCTGGACTTCGATCATCGCTTCGACCGGCTGGGGCTGGATGAGGAGACGCGCCGCGCTGGCGGAGGACGTGGCCGCCGGCCGTGCGATTGAGGTGGGTACGATTGCGCGGACGCTGCGCTCGATTGCCGCGGACGACGAGGTGCTGGAGCGCGTTCGCGGACGCGTGCGTCGAGCCTGCTGCAGCGCTTTCCGCCGGCGCAGGAATAGCATTCCGAGCACCGGCGGATAGAGATCGGGCGTTAGTCTGCTGGGTTGGGCGTGAGCTCGGCCGCGGCGGTCTCGAGCGCACGGTAGAGCTCGGCGAGCGGCTCCAGCGCGACCGACTCGGCGCGAGCCTGCGCGGGGATGCTTGCGGGCCAGGCTGCGGCGACGCGGTCGGGGGCGAATCCGCCGGCGCGCAGGTTGTTCTGCAGGGTCTTGCGCTTCTGCGCGAAGAGCGTCTTCAGGAAGCGGTCGAAGCCTGCCGCATCGACGCCGAGCTCGGCGAAGCGCGGTGCGAAGTGCAGCCGCAGGACGGTCGAGAAGACCTCGGGCGGCGGCGAAAACGCCTCGGGCGGCAGGGTGAAGAGGGAATCGACCTGGGCGTGCATCTGGGTGGTGGCGGAGAGCAGGCCGTAGTCGCGGACGCCGGGCGCGGCGGAGAGCCGGTCGGCGACCTCGCGCTGCATCATCAGCACGGCGCGGGCGAGGAGGCCGTCCTTCGCGGCGGCGAAGAGCTTCAGCAGGATGTCCGAGGTGATGTAGTAGGGAAGGTTGCCGATGACGTCGGCGGTCTCGCCGCCGGGATCAGGGCGCTGAGGTCGGCGTCGAGGACGTCGATCTCGAGGATCTGCGACGTGGGGCTGGTCGCGGAAGCGGAAGGTCAACTCGGCGGCGAGGGCGCGGTCGAGCTCGAGCGCGATGAGGCGTTTGGCGCGGCGGTGCGAGAAGGTCGGTAATGGCGCCGTGGCCGGGGCCGATCTCGATGACGGTGCGTTCGCTGATGTCGCCGAGAGCGGCTACGATGGCATGGCGGGCGTTGTCGTCCACCAGAAAGTTCTGTCCGAGTTTGGGTTTCTGCTTCATAGGTGTCTGATACTGTGGCGTACGGTGTCCAGTCGGGATCTGCAAGGTTTTGCAGCGTCCGCGTCTGGGGTTGCGCTATCTATAGACTAACGGTTTGTTGCACCGAATAGGATCGAGTTCATGCATATTGTGTTTGCAGCATCGGAGTGCGCCCCCTGGGCGAAGACGGGCGGGCTGGCGGACGTGGTGGCGCGCTGCCGAAGGCGCTGGTCAAGCTCGGCCATCAGGTGCAGGTATTTATCCCGTACTACCGGCAGGTGGCGAAGCTGGTGCCCAACGCGGCGGTGGTGCTGCCGAGCGTGACGATTCCGTTTCCTTCCTACAACCGCTTCGTGCGGATTCTGGATGGCGGCATCGACGATGGCGTGCAGTATTACTTCGTCGATTGCCCGGAGCTGTTCGATCGCGAGAGCTCTATGCGACGCCGCGCGGCGACTATGCGCGACAACGCCGAGCGCTTCGGGCTGCTTCGCCGCGCGGTGATCGAGGCGACCAAGATGCTGGGCGTGCCGGATGTCTTCCATGTGCATGACTGGCAGACGGCGATGCTGGCGGTGCTGCTGCGCTCCACCTATTACTTCGATCCGGTGCTGCGGCATGTGCCGGCGGTGCTGACGATCCACAACGCGGGCTACCAGGGCTGGTTTCCGCCGCGCACGATGGAGACGCTGCTGCTGCCGTGGGATATGTTCACCATGGAGAAGCTGGAGCAGTACGACACGGTGAACTTCCTGAAGGGCGGCATCGTCTACGCGGATGCGCTGACGACGGTGAGCCGCGGATATGCGAAGGAGATTCAGACGCCGGAGTTCGGCAACGGTCTCGAGGGCTGCTGCGGCGGCGCAGCGCGGATCTGGTGGGGATCCTCAATGGCGTGGACTACGACGAGTGGAATCCGGCGACGCGATCCGCTACATCGCGGCGCACTATACGGCGGAGAATCTCGACGGGAAGAAGGAGTGCCGGCGCGATCTGCTGCATGCGTTCGGCATGGGCGCGGTCAGCGATGAGACGGCGGTGATCGGCGTGGTCTCGCGGTTCGCGACGCAGAAGGGCTTCGACTTCATCGCGGAGATTATCGACCGGCTGGTGGAAGAGGACATCGTGCTGCTGATGCTGGGCAACGGCGAGGAGTACTACGAGCGGCTGCTGACCGAGTTCGCGGAGCGCGCATCCGGAGAAGGTTCGCGTGCTGGTGAAGTACGACAACGTGATGGCGCACAAGATCGAGGCGGGCTCGGATATCTTCCTGATGCCGTCGCGTTACGAGCCGTGCGGGTTGAACCAGATCTACAGCCTGAAGTACGGCACGGTGCCGGTGGTGCGCGCGACCGGCGGGCTCGAGGACACGATCGACGAGCAGCCGAACGGCGGCGGCAATGGCTTCAAGTTCTGGGGCTACGACCCGAACGCGCTGCTGGATGCGTTGCAGCGTGCGCTCGCGACCTTCCAGAACAAGGAGCAGTGGCTGCGCATGATGCGGCGCGGCATGGCGCAGGAGTTCCGTTGGAAGGCCCCGGCGCAGGAGTATGTGCGCGTGTATGAGCATGCGGTGCGGAACCGCAGCTGAGGCTCTGCGCTCGATGATGTACAGGGTTCGGGTTAGAAAAAATCTTTCTTCTGCGGCCAAAGGAGGGCGGGGTCGAACTTGCGGCCGCTGACCAGGAAGATGTTCTTGTGCTCGTAGGGCATCGTGTAGGGGGTTCCCATGTGCCCGAGGATCTGGACGGATCGGAAGTATGTTTGCAGATGCTCCGGGGTTGAACCCTCGATCAGGATCATCGAGTCGAAATTGTAACCGTGCGTGCCCCACAGGTAGTAGTTATTGTGACCGGAGATGGCGAAGGGAAGACCGTGCCCGAGGAAGTTGATCGCGCTGGCCTCGCCGTAGTTGTAGCAGAGGATGCCGGTGATGCGGCGCTGCTCGGGCGGCAGCGCATTGTAGATGCGGGTGACCTGATCGACCTCCTCCTGCCAGCCGAAGCGGTCGGCATAGAACTGCGGCAGCGGGCCGCTCGAGAAGGCGTCTCGCGAGTTGCCGTTGAAACCGTAGAGGTGCGTGGCATTGGTGTAGCGCAGCCACTGCGCCGGAGGCATCAGCGGCAGCGAGAGGGGAAGAGGGAAGATCGCGACGGCGATCAGCACTGTCTCGAAGATGGGGAAGGCGAAGGCGCGGTCGTCGATGACGCTGCGGCGTTGCGCGAAACGCCGCTCCCACGCGATGCCGCCTGCGGCGAAGAGGATGGGATAGATGGGCGAGACGTAGTAGTCCTTGGCGTGCAGCGCCATCATGATCGCGAGAAAGATCAGGTAGGTGAGGCCGAGCCAGCGGGTGTCTTTGCGGCGCGAGCAGATGGACCAGGCCGGCGCCCCAGATGAGCGACTGTGATGGGGCTCAGACTGAGGATCTGCTGTGACGAGGAAGGCGATCGGCGCGAGCTGGATGGACTTGTTGCCGGCTGCGTCGTTGCGCAGGAACTCGAGCGTCGGCCAATGGTTGTGGATCTGCCACAGCAGGTTGGGCAGCGTGATGAGGAGCAGCAGCGCGACGCCCGCGCGCGGCCCAGCGGCTACGCAGCAGTCGCCGTTGCGGCGTCACCAGCAGTGCGAGCAGCAGTGCCACGAGGAAGAAGGTCATCGAGGGCTTGTTGAGCAGGCCGAGCCCGGCGGCTGCGCCGAAGAGCAGCCACAGCCGGTCGGAGCCGCCGCGCAGGATCAGGATCAGCGCCAGCAGGCAGAGCATCCAGAAGGCGGACTCGAAGGAGTTCATGGAGAGAAAGCTGTCGATGCCGAGGTACTGCGGAGCCAGCAGGACGCCGAGCATCGCCAGCGCTTGCGCCGGCGCGTCGGCCGCCGAGCGCCCACGCCAGCAGGCCGGTGAGGAAGACCCGGGCCGCGCCGGCCAGCGCCGAGAGCAGGCGCAGCCCGGCGAGTGATCTGCCAAAGAGGATCTCCGAGGCGCGCGCCTGCAGCGCGACGATGGGGCCGTGATCCACATAGCCCCAGGCCAGATGCCGGCCGCAGAGCGATGTAGTACATCTCGTCGCGAAAGTAGCCGTAGCCAATATGTGCCTCCCACAGGTTCGCGGCGACGTGGAGGACGAGCTTGATGGCGGCGAAGAAGAACGCGAGACGAAGCGCGGAGTGGAGCGTGGGGGCGGTGGGACGGACGGCGGCGGTGTGGGCGTGGGGCTCGATTCCCGATGGCTCGATTCCGATAGCGGCGCAGGCGTGGGCACTTAGGTTCGTCCTTTCGTTCTCGTCTTCGCGTCGCTTCGCATTCTGCCCCGTTTGCGGGGATGCGGTCCCGATGATCCTGCTCTGCGGAAGGACCGCAGAACGGCCGGCTAACTTTATCATTCCTGCGATGATCGGCGCAGGAATGTTACGTGTGGTTACCAGAGATGCATCCCGAGGGGACTACCGTTGGGAGCTGGGGAACGGTATCGTGGGAAACCGCTTTTTTGCAGTTTTCTTTGGAGTACGTGAACTTGGAGTCTGTTGATATCTACTACCACCCCGGACCACCGGCCACCTTTGATGTGCTGGTCAAGAACTCCGAACGAAGCGGCTTTTCTTCCCAGAAGCGCTTTTCCGATGCGAAGCAGTTGCTGCGGTTCCTCGAGGGGATCGGGCGTGAAGATTCAGGACACCCGGCGATTCCTGTCGCCATTTCAGGATCAGCCGCGCTGGGAGCGCATCGATCCCGCAGGACCGATTCTGAGTTGCCGGCGAGTGGGACAAAGGCAAATACAGGGGTCTCTCCACTGCGCGGCGGACGCATGATGCTGTCCGCCGCTTCGGTCGAGATGACGTTTCTGAGGTGCGGCTCCGACACCGTTGGCTCTGCGAGATGTGCTGCGGGTCGGGTTGCCGTAGCGATCAGGAGAGCTGGACGAGCGGGGATGCCGGTGCCGGGGTAGGCTCTTCGTCGAAGTGTTTGCGGATCTTGTCGGCGGTGGCGGCGCTGACGACGGCGGTGAGCGCGTCGCGGGTGGCCTGGCGGATGCCGCGGACGCTGCCGAAGTGTTCGACCAGGCGCTGGCGGGTGCGCGGGCCGACGCCGGGGATGGCGTCGAGCTCGGTGTCGCGGTCGCGCATCTGGCGGCGCTTGCGGTGGTAGGTGACGGCGAAGCGGTGGCTCTCGTCGCGGATCTGCTGCATCAGGTGCAGCACCGGGCGAGCGGCGGTCGAGGACGACGGGCTCGTTCTCCTGGCCGTAGACGTAGATGATCTCTTCCTTCTTGGCGATGGAGGCGAGCGGCTGCAGCGTGACGCCGATCTCCTCGAGCGCGGCGTAGGCGGCGTGGAGCTGGCCGAGGCCGCCGTCGATCAGGATCAGCGAGGGGAACGGCTTCTTCTCGTCCATCAGGCGCTTGTAGCGGCGGTGGATGATCTCGCGCATGCTGGCGAAGTCGTCGACGCCGGTGACGGTCTTGACCTGGAACTTGCGGTAGTCGGACTTCTTCATGCCGCCGTCCTCCCAGACGACCATGGAGGCGACGGTCTCCGCGCCCTGGATGTGGGAGATGTCGAAGCACTCGATGCGCTTGGGCGGCTCTTCCAGCGTGAGCGCGTCCTGCAGCGCCTCCTGGATCGCCTTCTGGTTGGGCTGCAGCACGCGGAAGCGCTGGTCGTAGGACTGCTTGGCGTTCTGGCAGACGAGGTCGACGAGCGAGCGCTTGTCGCCGCGCTGCGGGACGGCCAGTTCGATGCGATGGCCGGTGCGTTCGGCGAGCAGCTCGGCGAGCACGGCGCGGTCGGGGAAGTCGACGGGCACGAGGATGGAGCGCGGGACGTAGGTCTGGTCGAGATAGAGCTGCTTGAGCAGGGCGGAGAAGAAGGCCGACGGGCTGAAGGGAGCGCGGTCGTTCGTCTGCCGGGACGCGGTTCGCATGAGACGCGGTGGGCTCGAGCGCGGCGTCGGCTCTCGCTGCGGCGATGTCGCTCGGCGATATCGCTGCTGGCGAAGTCCACGGCCAGATCCGGCAGATCCTCCCAGAAGAGGTCGCGGCGGTCGACGATCTTGCCGCCGCGCATGTGGAAGAGGTTCACCGCCAGCATGTCGTTTTCGAAGTGGAAGCCGAAGACGTCGGCGTCCTCGTTGTCGGCGGTGGCGATGCGCTGCTTGTCCTGCATCTGGTGGACGGTGACGATCTGGTCGCGGAGGCGGGCGGCGAGCTCGAACTGCTCGTTTTCGGCGGCCTCGGTCATGCGTTCGGTGAGGCGCTGCTCGAGCTCGCTCGGGCGGCCTTCGAGAAAGAGCTGCACGTCGCGGATGGTCTGCTTGTAGATCTCGGGGGTGGTCAGGTCCTTCGACGCAGGGGCCGAGGCAGCGCTTGATGTAGTACTGCAGGCAGGCGCGGGGATGGTAGCGCGACAGGTCCACCTTGCAGCTGGGGATCAGGAAGCTGCGATGGATGAGGTCGACCAGCCGATAGGCGAGGTTGCCGGGGAAGTAGGGGCCGAAGTAGGCGCTGCCGTCCTTGCGCAGGCGGCGGGTGACGAAGACCTTGGGGTAGCGGTCGTGCAGGGTGAGCTTGATGTAGGGGTAGGTCTTGTCGTCGCGCAGCAGGATGTTGAAGCGCGGCTTGCGCTGCTTGATGAGGTTGTTTTCGAGCGCGAGCGCTTCGCGCTCGTTGTCGACCGTGATGTATTCGACATCGACGGCCTCGCGCATCAGCGAGCCGGTCTTGGCGTTGGCCTGGCTGGCCTCCAGGAAGTACGAGCGCACCCGGGAGCGCAGGTTCTTCGCCTTGCCGACGTAGATGACCTCGCCCTCGGCGTTCTTGTAGAGGTAGCAGCCGGGCAGGGTGGGGATGGTGCGGATTTTCTGGAGCAGGTCCATCTCGCTTTAAGTGTAACGGTTTGCCGAGACGGTGGAGGTGGGGTCCCGAAATGGGAGGTGGGGATCGCCTCGGTCTGGAAATTTTGACGCGTTGGTCTGGCAAAAAATGCTGTTTTCTGCCAAAAAGGTGTGTGTCAAACCTATGCATCTAAGAGGATATGGCTGAGAAAAGGCCATTTGGCCATCCAGCTGCAATTGGCGAGGGACTTGCTAACAAGCATTGGGCAGCACCTCTATAACGGGAGACAACAAATGAACAACGGTATGCACTTCGCAGGCAACACGGTATCGCTTCGGCTTGGCGCTCTCACTGGTCTAACCGCTCTTTTCCTCACGGCATCTGTTGGATTGACGACCGGTTGCGCATCGAAGAACTACGTCCGTTCGCAGACGACGCCGCTGATTCAGCAGACCAATGACCTGGATGCGAAGACCGCTGCCGACCACCGCACGATCGTCGACACCGACGAACGCGCGCAGAAGGGGATCGCCGGTGCCCAGGGTGCGGCCGACACTGCGGGCCAGCACGCCGATGCGGCGGGCCAGGCGGCGAATGCGGCGGGGCAGAATGCTCAGGAGGCCGTAAACCGCGTGGATACGCTGGCCGGTGTTGTCGCGAATCTGGACAACTACAAGTCGGTCTCCGACGTCACCGTAACCTTCGCCTTCGACAAGGCGGTTCTGACGGCGGCGGATAAGAAACAGCTCGATGACTTTGCCGCAACGCTGGGCACTGCCCGCGGCTATCTGCTTGAAGTTACGGGTGGAACGGATACCACGGGGGACGCGCAGTATAACTACCAGCTGAGCCAGCGCCGTGCGGATGCGGTGGTAAATTATCTCGCCGGCAAATACAACGTTCCCCCCCACAAGTTCTATCTGATTGGTATCGGTAAAGATCAGCAGGTTGCAACCGATAAGACTGCTACAGGCCGAGCAAAGAATCGCCGGGTTGAGGTCAAGCTCATGACGAACATGGGCAATGCCTCGCAACCGGCCAACACTCCGAGCGGCCAGTAGATCGGCCGTCCCACAAGCTGCCTCACCCAACCTCGCTTGACTGCCGCACGACCCATTCTGCTCAACAGGCGCACCGCTCCAATTGGGTGCGCTCACTCCACCCTCGCGACGGGACCCTTCGGGTCCCGTCCG
>CAVWJY010000023.1:0-33081 GCA_963755245.1 uncultured Acidobacteriaceae bacterium
GGGTGAGGGCGTCGAACTGCTGCTTGGAGATTTGCAGGACCTGGCGGGTGGCCTCGGGGGTCTTCGCGAGGAAGGCCTGGCCGACCGGCGATTTGTAGAAGGCGAGGATTCCGTCGAGCTCGTCTTCGGTGTAGAGATCGGCGTAGACCTGTTCGTAGGCGGGCTCCAGCTTGGTCCAGTTATAGCTTTCGGCGACAAGTGCGTTGAGCTTCTCGTAGTAGGCGGCGAGGCCCTTGTTGTCCGGCTGCGCGGAGACGCCGGTAGAGGCGAACTGCTGCGCGGCGAAGGAGCGGGCCTGGGCGAGCGCGGAGACACGGATCTGATCGACACGGTTCTGCATGGAGGTGAGCTGGAAGAGCTCCTTCACCTTGGCGTGCTTGGTCGCGTCATCGGCGTGGGCGGCGGCCGCACTGAACAGCAGCGCAGCCGCCAGGACGAGGAGGGGTCTTCTCATCTACTTCCCTTCCTGGGTATCGATGGTATCGATCGTATCGAGGGGTTTGCGGGCGAAGTAGTAGAGGCTGAAGGCGAGCAGGGCGAACATGAGGACGCTGACCCAGTCGTGGTGGAGCGGGTTGTGGTCGCTGAAGCGGGGGAGCTGCGCTCGGTGGCGGCCTCGTAGAGCTTGATGCAGACGCCGAGCAGGCCGACGATGCCGCCGGCGGCGATGAGGCCGGAGGCGTAGAGGCTGCCGGGGGAGATCTCGCTCTCGGTGTCGAGCGCGGGGGTGACGCGGTGGGCACGGGCAGGCCGGTGGCGGGGTCGAGGTGGTCGGGGTTGGTGGCGTCGAAGTCGGGGTAGCGGGCGTGGAAGGCGGCGCGGTCTTCGTGCCAGAGCGCGAGTGGCGTCGGCGTGGTTGGCGCGCGGCCTGCTTGGCGTGGAAGTGGACATGGCGCGGTCGACCATCCAGCGCATGACGCCGCCGACGAAGATGGCGAGCGTGGTGGCGATGGAGAGATAGGCGCCGACGGCGAAGGTGAGCGAGCGGATGCCGAGCAGCTCGACGACGATGACGAGGGCGACGCCGAGCAGGACCAGCGTCCAGGGGAGCTTGCGGGAGAGGATGCCGTTGATGACGGTGGCCATGAGGCGGCCCTGCGGGGCGGCGGCCTTCTCGCTGCCGATGCCCTGGATCCACTGGACTTCGATTGGCCGGTGGCGGGGTTGTAGAGGTATTTGCCGTCGTCGAGGGTGGTGGAGCCGATGGCGTTGAGCAGGATGTACTGGTGGGCGTTGGAGAGCTCCTGCCGGGTGTGGTCGTCGACGTTGCGGGAGGTGAGGGCGAGGTGGTCGCGGGTGAAGTTGCCCTTGTTCTGCACGCCGTCGGGGAGCTGGGCGAGCGAGAGGGCGATGGGCTGCTGCAGGCGCTGGAAGCTCTCGAGGCCGCTGTTCATGGCGTTGAGCGTGGCGCCGATGGAGAAGATGGAGACGATGACGCCGAACATGAGGGCGAGCTGCTGCTTCCAGGGCGTGGCGCCGATGAGGTAGCCGGTCTTGAGGTCCTGGCTGGTGTCGCCGGCGTTGGAGGCGGCGATGCAGACGACGCCGCCGATGGTGATGGCGAGCGCGCCGAAGGCGGGGGCGGTCCAGCCTTTGACGAGGAAGATGGCGGCGGTGGCCATCAGCGTGGCGATGGTCATGCCGGAGACGGGCGAGGCCGAGGAGCCGACGATGCCGACGATGCGCGCGCGAGACGGTGACGAAGAGGAAGCCGAAGACGACGATGAGCAGCGCGGCGGCGAGGTTGGCGAGGGCGCCGACCTGCGCTCCGGGGACGGGCTTGAACTGGAGGAAGAGGAACATCAGCAGGATGAGCAGGACGCGAGCCGCCGAAGACGACGATGGGGGCAGGTCGTGCTCGGTGCGCGAGGGCGCGGCGGCGGCGAGCTTGGTGCCGGTCTTCTTGAAGCCCTGGGTGAGCGCGCTGACGATGGTGGGCAGGGTGCGGAGGAGGGTGATGAGGCCGGCGGCGGCGACCGCGCCCGCGCCCATGGGCCGGACGTAGGTGCGCCAGAGGTCGGAGGGCGACATCTGGGTGATGGGCACGGTGCCGGGATAGAGCGGGGTGGCGAGGTGCGAGCCGAAGAAGTAGATGGCGGGCATCAGGACGAGCCAGGAGAAGACGCCGCCGGCGAGCATGATGGCGGCGACGCGGCGCGCCGATGATGTAGCCGACGCCGAGGTACTCGGGCGTGCAGTCGGCGCGGATGGCGGCGCCTTTGAGCAGGTGCTGCGCGCCGAGGTCGGGCTGGTAGTCGGGCTCGCCGGGCCAGAGGGCGAAGAGGTTGTCGTTCTGGAAGAGGGTGTAGAGGCCGCCGAGGCCGAGGCCGAGGAAGACGCGCGAGGCGAAGCTGCCGCCGCGCTCGCCGGCGATCAGGACGTCGGCGCAGGCGGTGCCTTCGGGGTAGATGAGCGTGCCGTGCTCTTCGACGATGAGCTGGCGGCGCAGCGGGATCATGAAGAGGACGCCGAGCCAGCCGCCGAAGAGCGCGAGCGCGAAGATGCGCGATGGACTCGAGGTCGAAGCCGAGGAAGATCAGCGCGGGGAGGGTGAAGATGACGCCGGAGGCGATGGACTGGCCGGCGTTGCCGGTGGTCTGGACGATGTTGTTTTCGAGGATGCGAGGCGTTGCCGAAGGCGCGCAGGATGGAGATCGAGAGCACCGAGATGGGGATGCTGGCGGCGACGGTGAGGCCGGCGCGCAGGCCGACATAGACCGTGACGGCGCCGAAGAGGACGCCGAAGAGCGCGCCCAGCAGGAGCGCGCGGACGGTGAGCTCGGGGCGCGACTCGGTGGCGGGAACAAAGGGCTTGAAGGCGGGCGTCGCTTTGGCGGGGGCGGCGGTGGCGCATGGGGCGGACATTTCGGTGGGATCTCCAGGCTGTGAAGCGATGTCACTGCGATGGGAGTGTACCAGCGGTGATCGGAGGTTGCTCGCGCTGTGCAGTCGCTCGCGATTTGCTTCGAGTTGGCGCGGCGGCGCGGGATGGGCTTATACTGCGGGCAACGGTGCAGCAATTCGCCTGCAGCGAGGCAGTGAGGTGCGTCTTCAGCGAAAGCATGAAGACAATGCGCTTGGGATTGCTTCTGGGAGTCCGCCAGGAGCTCCGCCTGGAATTGCGCGTCCGAGGAGGAGGTTTGGAGTGGCGCGCGGTGGTGCGCGTTCTCCGAAGTCCACTCCTCGGCCTGCAGTGCTGCCTTCGACGATCTGGTAACAACGGTTTATCCGGATGACTGCCGCGTCTGCGGCGGTCCCCTGTTGCGCGCTGGTTTTGCTCCCGTCTGCGACGTTTGCGTGTCGCGAATCCCCCCACAATCTGAACGTTTGCCGATGGCGCTGTGCGGCCGTTGCGGCGAGGCCATGGACATGGAGAGGCTCGCTTCGCGGGACAGCTTGCTGCGCGGCTGCCGCGGAAGGGCTGCTGTGCTCGCCGTGCCGGCTGGCGGAACCGACGTTTGCGCGGGCGGTCGCGTATGGGGTGTATGAGGACGAGCTGCGGGAGATGGTGCACCTGCTGAAGTATGAGCGGATGCGGTCGCTGGCCGAGCCGCTGGGCGGGATGCTGGCCGAGGCGGTGCTGAAGCTGCGGGCGGATGCGGCGCGCGAGTTGATGGTGGTTGCGGTGCCGCTGTTCCCGGCCAAGGAGCGGCAGCGCGGCTATAACCAGTCGGTGCTGCTGGCGGATGCGGCGATCCGCGAGGCTGCGGCGGTTGCGGCCGGAGTGGCGGCTGCGGGCGCGGCATGACGCGCTGCGGCGCGTGAAGGCGACCAAGAGCCAGTTCACGCTGAGCGCGAAGGGGCGGCGACGGAATCTGGAAGGGGCGTTCGCGGTGGCCGATGACGGCGGCGGTGATCGGGCGCGAGGTGCTGCTGATCGACGACATCTACACGACCGGCGCGACGGCGCGGGCGTGCGCTGCGGGCGCTGCGGCGAGCGGGCGCGCGCAAGGTCTGGGTCGCGACGCTGGCGCGGGCGCAGCAGGAGTCGGTCGCGCTGTGGGATGCGGATGGCTAGGCGGCTGACGGCCGTAGAGCGAGGGATCTTCCGAGCACGAGCGGTTTGCAGTTGGGGCGATCAAACGGGCAGTTGGAGGAGTTGGATGCAACCATCGAAGGCGCGAAGTCAAAGGCTGGGCGCGAAGTGCCACACGGGACGGCACGCGCGCACGACAACGGAGGTGGAGGTTCGGTCGGGGTGTTTCGCCAGCCGGCGATGCAGACTCCTGTGCTGGTGCTGAATGCGAGCTATGAGCCGATCAACATCTGCGGCGCGCGGCGGGCGCTGGTGCTGGTGCTGAAGGGCGTGGCGCGGACCGAGGAGGAGCAGGGCGCGATGCTGCATGCGGCGCGGATGCGGGTGGCGATGCCGAGCGTGATCCGGCTGCTGGAGTATCGGCGGATTCCGCACCAGACGCGGGCGCTGAGCCGGAAGAACATCCTGCTGCGCGACCGCAACTGCTGCCAGTACTGCAGCGTGGTGCTGACGGCGGCGGAGCTGACGCTGGACCATGTGATTCCGCGGTCGCGCGGCGGTCTGTCGACGTGGGAGAACCTGGTGGCGTGCTGCCATGACTGCAATCGGCGGAAGGGCAACCAGTTGCTGCACGAGCTGACGGACATGAAGCTGCAGCGCGAGCCGCGGCCGTTCAGCCTGCATACCTCGCGGCACATCATGCGGATGATCGGGTCGGCGGATGCGGCGTGGCGGAAGTATCTCTACTTCGAGGCAGGCGACTCGAGCGTGGCGTAACGGTACGATCCAAGTAGCTTGTGCTCGCCCGCAGAAGATGGCGCGAGCGAAGCGTGCGTGTGGCGTTTGTCCTCAAAGTCCATATAGTGTCGCAATTGTGCTTCAGGAGATCGAGATGGCAAGGAATGAAAGCTTCCAGTGTGATGTATGTAACAAGCTGAAGAGCGACAGCGAGATCTGGTGGTTGAGCTGGGTGGATTGCTTTCAGGGCGAGAATCCGGGCGAGGATCAGCCCCTGCTGAAGTTGACGCGGTGGCATCGCACGCAGGCGCATGCGCGAGGGCGTGAAACATCTGTGCGGCTCGCGCTGCGCCGAGACGCTGATGGATCGGTGGATCACCGAGCAGCGGTTGAATCCAGAGGCGCATTGCGAGGCTTAGCTAGCTGCTTCGGGGCTGAGCTTCTTAGCGATTCTGGGTTGGTCAAAAAGGCAAATACAGGGGTCTCTCCACTAGCGCGGCGGACGGTCGAATCGTCCGCCGCTTCGGTCGAGATGACGTATATTTTTGCGGTTGCAGACAACGTACTACAACGACCCGAATTGCGGAAATGCCGTCGCGGAAACAACGCCCGGTTTACTTTTTGGGGGGCGGGGGTGGCTCGGCGATGGCACCGCTGCTGGAGACGATGGTGCTGGTGGCGTGGAACTGCTTGTAGTCGGTGTACTTGACGGTGGAGCGCATGTGGACGTCCTGCGAGAGGGCTCCCTGCTGGGCGGCGAAGTGGAGGGTGCCTTCGGCCTTGGTGTAGGTGGGGAACCAGTACTTGCCGTCGACCTGCTCGTAGTAGGTGGTGAAGGGCGGGGAGAGATCCTCGTGGCCGCGGCGGACGTCGTCGGGGACGTTCTTGCCGTTGACCAGGACGATCTGGAAGTCCTGGGTGTCGACCCAGACCTTGCCCTGGAAGTAGCGGTGGTTCTTGACGATGGTCTTGGGGCCGGCGGAGAAGACGTAGGTGTCGAGGTCGTCGACGTGCTGGCGGCCGAGGTAGGTGATGTCGTACTCGGGCAGGTCCTCGGTGGTGAGGATGAAGGGCAGGCGATGCTCGATGTCCTGCATGTCGGCGGGTGACATCATGACGCGCTGGAGGGTGTTCTGCGGGGCGAAGACGACGCGCTCCAGGCGCGCGCCCGAGGGCGAGAAGGTGATGTCGGTGACCTGCTGGTACTCGCCATCGACCTGTGTTGTCGTCGTTGATGCGTGTCGACTTTGACCGTCTGGCGGAAGGTGTAGTTGTCGCGGGCGTGCTGAACTCGGTCTCGCGGGCGGCGAACTTCTGGATGATCTGCTCGGGCGTGATGCCGGCGGGCGGGGTGGGATCGAGCGGGCCGAAGCCGGCGATCGCCTGGGCGGCGGCGGGGAGCGAGCAGGTGAACGCGAGCAGCAGGATGCGGGTAAGCGGCTTCAGGCAGTTCATAAGGACTCCCATAGTACGCGGAGATGGCTTAATGAGATAGACGCTGAAATCAGGGATAGAAGGGATAGGGAGAGAATAGGAGTGACGAGGAGGAGGAATGATGGCGTTTGCACGGCCGAAGAAGCGGGAGCCGGTGGGTGAGGCGGAGTTGTTCGAGTATGCGGTGGCGACGCTGGCGCGCGGGATGCGGACGGTGCGGGATCTGCGCCGGTTGATGAAGACGCGGGCGCATGAGGGCGAGGCCGGGGAACAGGATATGGACCGCGTGGTGGAGCGGCTGATCGACCTGAAGTATCTGTCGGATACGCGGTTTGCCGCCGATTACACGCGGCTGCGCAAGGAGAACCAGGGCTTCGGGCGGCGACGGGTGCAGCAGGATCTGGCGCAGAAGGGCGTGAACAAGGAGCTGGTGGAGGCGACGCTCGAGAGCGCGTATGGCGAGACCGATGAGGTGGAGCTGGCGCGGGCGTACTGCACACGGAAGCGCATCCAGCAGCCCAGCGGACCGAACGCAAAAAAAGAGACGGTGCGGGTGATGAACCGGCTGATGCGGGCAGGGTATGGGTCGAACGCGATCTTCAAGCTGCTGCGCAGCTGGAGCGTGGAGGTTCCGGGCGAGGGTGAGGGCGACTCGGACCAGTACGATCTGCGAGTTTGAGGCGGAACTTCCCCAGACCGCTAGATGCGGCGCAGAGCGCGGGCGGGGAGAGAGAAGAGGGCGGCGATGAGCTCGAAGACGCCTCCGACGACGATGCCGATCAGGCGGAAGGGCAATAGGATCAGCCAGATCAGCGGGTAAAGGAGGAGCGCCGCCAGAGCCAGGGGCCAGCAGACGAGCAGAAGAAGACAGAAGAGCAGAAGCTTGAGCACAATGGTTCCCTCCCGTTTAGAGAGTACGCCGGGGATGGGAGGAAGGTTCCAAATAAACGACCGCCCCTCCGGCGCGATCCGGCTGCGCTGGAGGGGCGGTCGTTTCCTGAAAGTTCCTTAGAACTTGTAGATCAGGTCCGCGCCGGCGAAGAACTGATTGCGGGCGGTTCCGTTGTTGTACCCGAGCTTGTCCCAGGAGTGATCGAAGCGAATCTCCGGCCGCAGCATGACGGTGCTGCCGAAGTACTTGGTCGCATAGAGGGTGTTCTCGGTGTATTTGGTGGCGATGCCGGTGCGCTGGCCCTTCTTGTCGTCGAGGAAGTCGGAGCGGAAGCCGACCATCAGCTTCGAGTTGACCTCGCGGTTGAGGTAGTTCACCCCGGCGTATTCCGGTGCGGTACAGGTCCGCACACCACCGGAGCAGTAGGCTCCGTCGGTTCCGATCTCGGGGGTGATGGGATTGACGACGCCGCTGCTGACGTTGGGCACGTCGCGCTCGTACATGTACCAGGCCTCGGTGGCCATGTGCCACTTGGCGTTGAACTTGTGGTACCAGGTGCCGTCGTAGTCCTGGAGATTGTTGTAGGCGTATTTGCCGCTGTTGATGCCGTTGGCGCAGGCGTAGAAGTTGTCGTCGTTGCTCGTGGTGCGAGATAGTCGACGCAGGCGATGGCCGGTGAGGGTTGCGATCGACGGTCCAGGGGGCGACGTCGTGGCCGGCCGACATGCCGAGCTGCACGATCCACTGCTTGTTGAGCTTCAGCGTGCCGTAGATGCCGGTGTCGGTGAAGGGGTCGATGGTGTAGAGGAGCGAGTGGATCAGTTGTAGTTGTTGGGGGCGAGCTGGGCCTCGATGCCGGGGACGGAGAGGAAGCGGCCCATGCGGATGTTCAGGCCCTGCATCGACCGGGAAGTAGAGGTCGACGTATTCGAGGACCGGATCGAAGCCGTAGCTGGCGGTTCTTCTGCAGCAGCTGCTGGCTGAAGTAGCCCTTGGCGGTGGTGAAGCGGTAGTCGTTTCCGTAGAAGCCGGTGACGTGGTAGCCCCAGTCGAAGTGCTTGTTCTGGACGGTGTTGGGAAGGCGCTCGACGTAGACGACGGCCTGATTGAGGACGACGCTGTTGGGGTAGATGTCGTAGGAGACGGGGTAGTTGATTGTTTGCCGAGGTGCTGTAGTTGAAGCTCGGCGCCGACCCAGCCGTAGACCTTGGTGCGGCTGTTCTGGCGCTTGAGGGCGGTCATCAGGGGGTAGACGTTGCCGTCGGGGACGCCGATGAGGGGCGATCCGCCGTAGCCCCAGTCGGAGCTGGGGAAGGGCGAGGAGTCCAGCGGGGCCTCGAGCGCACGGCGCTCCGGCGTGGGGCCGGAGGGCAGGGTTCCGTTCCAGTCTGCTTGTAGAAGCTGGCCAGGCGCTGGAGCAAAGTTGCCACTCGGAAGAGTGTTGCGGGGCGGTCTGGGTGACCGGCGTTGCCGATGCGTCTGCCGACGCTGTCTATCGTTGCGGCGAACGGAGACGCGTCGAAGGGCGACGGGGCGTCCAGATAGGTCGACGCCGAATCGCTCGGGCGACCGATCCGTGAGTGAGCTGCACTGGCGGGCAGGGAGAGGAGAACGGCACTAGCTAGGAACGCGGCACACTGCGCGCTCCGGGGGAGGAATCGAAGTGAAGCTTGCATGATGATCGGGTCTCTTTTTCGCGCGGCTCGCAAGGAACCGAACGTTAGATTGACGTTAAGAGATCCGGGATAAAGAGGCCGTACATAATGCATAAAGAAGTTGTAAGTAGGAGGGCCGGATGGAACGGATCGTGGCGGTGGACTGGTCGGGCCGGGTGGATGTCGGCGGGGCAGCGGCGGCATATCTGGGCGGGGGTGTGGACGGCGGCTTCGGCGAAGAAGGGCGGGGCGGGCACGGTGCGGCTGGAGGCGGGGAGGACGCGGGCGGAGCTGGTGGAGTGGCTGATCGAGCTGGGACGGGAGACGCCGCGGATGGTGGTGGGGATCGATTGCTGCTTCAGCTATCCGGCGTGGTTTCTGGAGGAGCATGGGTGCGGCGACGTGTTCGCGTTCTGGGAGCAGGTGGCGGCGGGCAAGGGCGAGGAGTGGCTGCATCGGGACGTGCGTGGATGGGCGGTTCTGGGGCAAGGCGGGAGCGGGGCGGCTGGGGCGGCGGCCGGAGGAGTTCTGCGGCGAGGGGATGCTGCGGATGATGCGGCAGACGGATCTGGAGAACAAGATTCTGCCGCTGCGGGCGGGGGGGGATGCGGACCGGGCGGCGAAGATGAAGGGGATCACGGCGAAGTCGCCGTTTCAGATCGGCGGGAGCGGAAGCGTGGGGACGGGGTCGCTGCGGGCGATGCCGGCGCTGCTGCGGCTGCGGGAGGCGGGGTTTCGGGTGTGGCCGTTTGAGGATGCGGGGCTGGCTTCCGAGGCAAAGGAGCCGAAGCCGCTGGTGGTCGAGATGTATACGCGGCTGCTGACGGGGGCGGTGGCGAAGAGCAATGCGGAGGCGCGGAAGGCGTATCTCGAACGCAGAAAGAAGGAGGAGGCCGTGTATGCGGGGCTTTCGCGCGAGGTGATGGCGAAGGCGCTGGCCGGGGAGGACGCGTTCGATGCGCTGGTGTCGGCGCTGGAGATGGTGCGCTGGCGGGAGGAGTTCGCGGGGCTGAAGCGGACGGAGGATGCGGTGCTGCGGCTGGAGGGGGTGACGTGGCGGCCGGGGGTCTGGGCTCAGGCGAGCCGAGCGCTGGTAGACTTAATGGTCTATGCGCTACTTGTCTGGAAGCCAGATTCGTGAAGATTTTCTGCGGTTTTTCGAGGGGAAGGGGCACCGCCGGGTGCACTCGTCGTCGCTGGTGCCGGCCAACGATCCGACGCTGCTGTTTACCAACGCGGGGATGAACCAGTTCAAGGACGTCTTCCTGGGCGCGGAGAAGCGCGACTATGTGCGGGCGGCGAGCTCGCAGAAGTGCGTGCGCGCGGGCGGCAAGCATAACGATCTCGAAAACGTCGGCTTCACGCGGCGCCACCATACCTTCTTCGAGATGCTGGGGAACTTCAGCTTCGGCGACTACTTCAAGCGCGAGGCGATCGCGCTATGCGTGGGAGCTGCTGACCTCCGACGAGTGGTTCGCGATCGATAAGAGCAAGCTGTACGTCACCATCTTTGAAGGCGACGCGAAGGTTCCGCGCGACAACGAGGCCGAGCAGTTCTGGATCGAGGCGGGCGTGCCGAAGGAGCGCATCTTCGGGATGTCCGCGAAGGACAACTTCTGGCAGATGGGCGATACCGGGCCGTGCGGTCCGTGCTCGCGAGATCTATTACGACCTGGGCATTGCGGCGGCGGATGAGGCGGGCGTGGACAAGCCCTTCCCGCAGGACGAGCAGCGGTATGTCGAGATCTGGAACCTGGTGTTCATGCAGTTCGACCGCAGCAGCGATGGCACGCTGACGCCGCTGCCGAAGCCCTCGATCGATACCGGCATGGGGCTGGAGCGCGTCGCCGCGTGCTGCAGGGCGTGCTGTCGAACTTCGAGACGGATCTGTTTACGCCGCTGATCAAGCGGGCGGAGGAGCTGACCGGGCATAAGGTCGAGCCGGATCACGAGGTCGACGACCGGTCGCGGGCTTCGCTGCGGATCATTGCGGATCATGCGCGCGCGGCGACGTTCCTGATCTCCGATGGCGTGCTGCCGGCGAACGAGGGGCGTGGCTATGTGCTGCGGAAGATCCTGCGGCGCGGGATTCGGCATGGACGCCTGCTGGGGCAGGAAAAGCCGTTCATGCACGAGATGGTGCTCGCGGTGCGCGATGAGATGCAGGTGGCGTATCCGGAGCTGAAGGAGACGGCGGAGCGCGTGGCCAAGGTGGTGCTCGCGGAAGAGCAGCAGTTTGCGCGCACGCTGGAGCTGGGTCTGAAGCAGATGACCGAGGAGACGCTGCGCTCGGGCGCGGCTGGCGTTCCGCCTGTATGAGACCTTCGGCATGCCGCTGGACTTTATGATCGATGCGGCGCGCGATGCGGGCATTGCCTTCGATATGGCTGGGTTTGAGGCGGCCAAGGAAGAGGAGCAGGCGCGGGCGCGGGCCTCGTGGAAGGGTGGATCGCAGAAGACGGCGGCGCCGGTGTATCGCGAGCTGGCGAAGACGGAGTTTGCGGGCTACTCGGCGCTGCGCGTCGATGGCGCGCGGGTGCTGGCGCTGGTGAAGGACGGCGTCGGCGTGCCGGAGCTGAAGGCGGGCGAGGCGGGCGAGGTGGTGCTCGATGCGACCAGCTTCTATGCGGACTCGGGCGGCCAGGTGGGCGATCTCGGCTGGCTGTACTCGGGCGATCACAATGCCGTGGTGGCCGAGGTGACGCGGATGCACCAAGCCGGTGCAGGGCGTGTTCGCGCATAAGGTCGTGGCCAAGCAGACGATTGCTGTCGGCGATACGGTGGACACGGTGGTCGACGCGGCGAACCGCGCGGCGACCGAGCGCAACCACACCGGAACGCACCTGCTGCATGCGGCGCTGCGCGAGGTGCTGGGCAAGCATGTGAAGCAGGCGGGTCGCTGGTGAACGCGGGCCGGCTGCGCTTCGACTTCTCGCACTTTCACGGGCGTGGCGGAGGAGGAGCTGCGCGAGATCGAGGACATCGTGAACACGCCAGGTGCTGCGCGATACCAAGGTCGAGACGATGGTCGATGTGCCGATCGATGTGGCGGTGAACGAGCTGGGCGCGATGGCGCTGTTCGGCGAGAAGTACGGCGAGCGGGTGCGCGTGGTGAAGATCGGCGACTTCTCGACCGAGCTTTGCGGCGGCACGCACACGGGCGCGACGGGCGAGATCGGGCTGATCAAGCTGGTCGGCGAAGGCTCTGTATCTTCAGGGGTTCGGCGCGTGGAGGCGGTCTCGGGAACGGGCGCGCTGGCGGAGTTCCGGCGCGGCTTCGAGGTGGCGCGGCTGGTCGGGCAGCTGGTCGGCTCGGCTGAGGCTGCTCCGGCGGACGCGCTGCGGACGCGTTTGGCGGCGCAGGAAGAGGAGATGAAGAAGCTGCGGCGCGAGCTGGACGCGGTGCGGCTGAAGGCGGCTTCGGCCTCGACGGCGGACGCGGCGGGCGCGGCGGTGGACGTAAACGGCGTGAAGGTGCTGGCGCAGCGCGTGGATAACCTGGACAAGAGTCAGATGCGGACGCTGGTGGACTCGCTGCGCGGCAAGCTGGGCTCGGGCGTGGTGGTGCTGGGCGCGGCGGTCGGAGGGCAAGGTCTCGCTGATCGTGGGCGTGACGAAGGACCTGACCGGCAAGGTGCAGGCGGGCAAGATCGTCGGGCTGCTGGCGGCGAAGGTCGGCGGCAAGGGCGGCGGTCGGCCGGATCTGGCGGAGGCGGGCGGCAGCGACGCCGGCGCGCTGGATGGGGCGCTGGCGAGCGCGGCGGCGGTGGTTGGGGAGCTGCTCGGGTAGAGCGCTTCCCTGCCCTCTGCGTCTTGCTTCGGGTGCGAGCGGGTGATCGAAGACGGTCTCGCTTGCGCTCGATGCCCACCTTAGGCGCGATGAAACTGCGCCGAAGATGGGGCACCCGGATTCCAGGCTAGCGATTTGCGGCGCTGTAGCCCGCGTCTCAAAGCTGCGGCAGGGTGTGATTTTTTGTTCTTGAGCGTGAGGTGCCGTTGCGAAGTACCCCACGCGAATCGGCCGGGACTTGTCCGGCCGGGACGCTTAAACTGGAGGTGGCGGGTGCGCGGGCAAGTGTATCTCTTTTCTCCAATTCGATGGTCGCGGTGGGCGAGTGTGCCGGCGGCGGTGCTGCTGCTTGCGGGCGGACTGGCCGGCGCGGAAGCGCAGCGGCGGCGAGCCGTGCGGACGCGGAATGTTGCGGCAGGTAAGCCGGATGACTCCGTGGGAGGCGGCGGAGAAGGGTCGCGAGGCGCTGGAGGCGATCCCGGCGAGCGAGCCGGACCAAGGCCGACTACACCCGGGCGATGGACCGGTTTCGCGCGCTCTACCACGCGACGCCGCGGGACGTGCATGCGGCGGCGAGCGTGTACGCGGTGGCCGAGCTGCTGGCCGAGCAGGGGCGCAGGCTGCATGATGCGAAGAGTCTGAAGGCGGCGCTGGGCGAGTATGAGTTTCTGCGGAAGCAGTATCCGGGCAGCTCGCTGCGGGTGCCGGCGCTGCTGGCCGAAGGGCAGATCGACGAGAACGACCTGAGCGATCACGCGGCGGCGAAGGAACGCTATCAACTGCTGCTGAAGCAGTATCCGCAGAGCGAGTATGCGGAGGAGGCGCGGGCCGGGATCTGGCAGGGATCAGGACAGGGATCAGGGAACAGGGATCAGGGATCAGCGGGCAAAGACGCGGGCTCGGCGGTGAGCGATCAGGCGTTTGCGGCTGGGTTGGCGCGGGCGGCTGGAGCCGCGTGCGGTGCTGCGGCGGCTCCGACTGCAGCCTGCGGCTGCTGCTCGCGGCGAGTCGCGGATCGGCGTCGGCGGCGGTCTCGTCGGTGCAGGAGCAGGATGCTTCGATTCCGAGTCCGCTCGATGGCAGCCCGCTGCCGGCGGAGGCGCAGCAGGGCGGCGAGGCGCGGCGGTCGCGCGGCGGCACGGCAAGCTGGCGCAGGTGACGGGGATCCGGCACTGGTCGACGACGACGTATACGCGGGTGGCGATCGACCTGGGCGACGATGTGACGTTTGAGGCGGCGCGGGTGCCGAATCCGGACCGGATCTACTTCGATCTGCATGGCACGCGGCTGGCGCAGGAGCTGGTGGGCAAGAGCTTCACGGTGACCGACAACGGATTTCTGAAGAAGATCCGGGCGGCGCAGTTCTCGAACGACATGACGCGCGTGGTGCTGGATGTGAACGACGTGACGGAGTACTCGGCGTTTCTGCTGCCGAATCCGTACCGGCTGATCATCGACATTCATGGCGGAAAAGGACAGGGACCAGGGAACAGGGATCAGGCAACAGGGATCACGAGCGCGGGGTCGCCGCGGCGGCGGCGGCGACGTCGGCGAGTCCGACGGTTCCGGCGCCGCGGGCGGCGGCGGTGGCCAAGGAGACGGCGACCAGCCGGTGCCGAACACGGTGACGACGCGGACGAGCAGCACGACGGAGATCGCGTCGCTGAGCGAGCAGCCGGATCGGGTGCAGGCGACGAGCAAGCCGACCTCGCAGCCGATCTCGGCGGTGGTGGGAACGGCGAGCACGCAGCAGAACAGGGCGCAGGCAATCGGGATCAGGGACGTCAGCGACAGCGACTGTCGCCGTTGGCGAGTACGATCCGGCGAGCGCCTGCGGATGCAGCCGGTCGCGGCGTACCTGCCGACGGAGCCGAGTGCGCCGAAGTGGGCACGAAGCGGCGCAAGGGCAAGGCGGACGAGCGATGCGGTTCCGGCGCGGGCGGCGCTGCCGACGGCCGATGGCGAGACCTCGCTGGTGCGGGCGCTGGGGCTGAAGATCGGGCGGATCGTGATCGATGCCGGGCATGGCGGGCACGACTCGGGAACGATCGGCGTGGGCGGGATCGAGGAGAAGGACGTGGTGCTGGATGTGGCGCTGCGGCTGGGCAAGCTGCTGCATGAGCGGCTGGGCGCGGAGATCATCTACACGCGGTCGGACGATACGTTTATTCCGCTGGAGACGCGGACGGCGATTGCGAACAAGGCGCAGGCGGACCTGTTCCTGTCGATCCATGCGAACTCGTCGAGCGATGCGACGGCGCGGGGCGTGGAGACGTATTACCTGAACTTCACCTCGACCCCGGATGCGCTGGAGACGGCGGCGCGCGAGAATGCGGTGTCGACGCAGTCGATCCATCAGCTGAGCGACCTGGTGAAGAAGATCGCGCTGAAGGACAAGATCGACGAGTCGCGGGAGTTTGCCAGCGACGTGCAGCAGGGGCTGTACGCGGGACTGACGCAAGGGCAATGCGGGGCTGAAGAATCGCGGCGTGAAGAAGGCTCCGTTTGTGGTGCTGATCGGGGCGAATATGCCGTCGGTGCTGGCGGAGATCTCGTTTGTGACCAATCCGCGGGACGCGAGCCAGCTGCGGCAGCCGGAGTATCGCGAGCGCGTGGCGGAGAGCCTGTACAAGGGCGTGGCGCGGTATGAGGCGGGGCTGAACGGGGCTGAAGTCGCCGACGCTGCGGGCGCAGCACGGCGGGCGCGAACTAGGCGGATCTGCGCAGTATGGCTGCCGTGGTCGATGCGCGCTGCGGCGCTCACGAGGGGCGCTTGGTGGTAGTCTGACCCAGAGTATGGGGCTAGATATGGGTGTTTTGTCTCGATTTCCGAGGATGACGCGCGCAGCTCGCGTGGCAGTGGGCTGCGTCTCCGCGTCTCTTTTCCTGGAACGGCCTTGCTATGGACAGGCTGCGGCAGACCGCGCCGGCACCGCGGCGGCGGGAAAGCCGGCGGTCTCGCTGGTCGAGCCGGCGACGCCGCTGCTGCCCAAGCAGTTTGGCGCGTGGCAGCAGAGCACGGTGGAGAGCGGCGGGCGCGATCCGTCGGTTCCAAACGATGCCGAACCGATGACGCGCGTGGAAGGCGGCGCTCACGGAGGACGGCGTGACCCGGGTGGACGCGGAGCGCTATGCGCGGACCGGCTCGAACGACACGGCAGCTGCTGAAGGCCTATGAGTTCGGCGACGCGACCGGCGCGTTCGCGGCGTACACCTATCTGCGGCGACCGACGGAGCGGCCGGCAGCCGCCGAATATCTGGCCCAGTTAAAGACTCAGGGGCTGGTAAAGACCGTCGCTGCTACGGCTGCATCTGAGCCAGGAGGCGGTGGCCGAGGGCAATACGATGCTGCTGTGGGAGGGGCGCACGGTGGTGCTGGCGGAGTTCCAGGGCGAGCGGCGGTTCGCTGACCTGCAGGAGCTGATCCCCACGCTGCCGAAGGTCGGCGGACCGAAGGGGCTGCCCCCGCTGCTGCCGACGCTGCTGCCGGTGAAGGGGCTTGAGACGCGAGACGCTGAAGTACGCGCTGGGACCGGCGAGCTACCAGGCGATGGGCGGCGTGCTGCCGCCGGGGATCGTCGGCTTCGACAAGAGCGCGGAGGTGGCGACGGCGAAGTACGCCGGCAAAGGTACGCTGACGCTGCTGCTGTATCCGACGCCGCAGATCGCGGGCGAGCACGGGCGCGAGATCGAGGCGGAGATGAATCGGGAGGGGACGAGCGCCGGAACGGTGAAGCTGCGCCGCGAGGGGCCGCTGCTGGCGCTGACGACGGGCGCCTGGACGCCGGGCGAGGCACAGAAGCTGGTGGAAGGGATCCATCTGCGCGATGAGCTGAGCTGGAACAAGCCGATGCCACTGGATTTCCACAGCGAGGTGCGGAAGACGGAGAGCCTGCTGAGCAGCATCCTGGTTCTGACGGGCGTGCTGTTTTTGGCGGCGGTGATCCTGGCGCTGTTCTTCGGCGGCGGACGGGCGCTGATCCGGGTGATGCAGGGCAAACCGGCGGCGACCGAGCCGGAGTTTCTGCACATCGACCTGCGGGAGGGGCCGGGCGAAGGGGGCCGCTTCAAGCCGTTGCACTAGGAAGCGGCGAGCTTGCACAGGTTGCAGTGCAGTGCAGAGTCTAATTCGCTCATTTCAAGTGCCTTTGATGAATGCGGTCAGCCGCCAGCGAACAAACAGCGAATCAAATGAGTTCCCGAGCGCCGAAATGTAACTCTACTGAAATGATAACGGCTTAATTCCCAAATCTTTTCACCTTGACACCGGATTAGGCCAAACTTAGTATGCAGCCAGAAAGTTCTGATGGCTTTGCCTCCGTTGGAACTGTTCTCCCTAAAGAAGAGGCCGCCCTGTTGCCGGGCGGCCTCTTCATCATTGCGGGCTCCGCTCCATGCCCACTCCCGGAAGCATCCAGACGGCTTCCGCGGTCTGTGGAAAAGGCGCTCGCGCGGACTGGACTCCGAGCCGCATGAAGCTCGTGCGAGACCAAACCAGCGGCCACAATGGGGCTTTTCCACGCAGATCGAAGTGCGATTTTGCGGATCGGCACAATGTCGGTAGAATAGACCCATAGGCCGATGTAGCTCAGTTGGTAGAGCAACTGATTCGTAATCAGTAGGTCAGCGGTTCAACTCCGCTCATCGGCTCCACAAATTCCCAAGAAAATCCAGCAAGCCAAGAATGCCGCTAGCAGACTAGCGGCAACTGTTTGTTCGGCACTGACTCGGGCTCCCCATTGCATAATGGATACTCCCTTCGAGAAGCCGGTGGTCCTCACTTGTCGATCAAGGTATGGCGGCTGGCGCAACATCTTATCGCTAAATACAATGTGCGGGAGACAAGTTCGCATGGAAACGCGATGTCGCAGGGGAGCATCGATTGAAGCGCCGATTCGCTCATGTCCCTCACGGTCAGGTTATAGCGGCGCTGCCACCCCGTGTATTCGACTCAGACGATACACACGAACATTCTCGTCCTCAAAAAAGACCGTCATATTCTTATGCTTCTGCTTGTAGGTCTCGCAGAGTTGCAGGGCACGAACCTCCACACTCGCTCTGCCTGCTGGCGATCGATAGTTCCGATAGGTGCTGTCCGTGAGTGTACGAAAGGAAACGCTGTCAGGCTCTCGCTGAAAACTTGTAAATGGCATCTTCTCAACAAAGATGAACAAATCGTCCACACCGTCATTGGACAGCATCGATTGCGCAATATCCCCGGACGAGGATGCATTCACCAGACCGGCGAGGTCTTGAAAACCACCCAGAGAGTACACCTCCGCGAACTGCTCCACGGGTGCGGCGATCGACCAGCGCAGATGGGGGAACTGATGCGAGATTGCGCTGGTCGCGCGCGCAATCGAATCGTACTCCAAGGGCTGCTCTGCTTCCGTGCTTGGTGGAAAACGGAAGAACGCAACGAGGATGATAGCAACTGCGACCACAGGCCGGGCTTCAAGACCTGCGAAGGAAACAACGACCACCTCCAGATTGGCGACAACTACGCCTGATGAGAAGGCTCAACATGCAGGGAAGATACTGCAGCGCCTCGACCGGAGTTCCTGGATTCCACATCTGCCACGCAACTCCTCCCAGCACGGCAACCAGCATCCCCAAGGGAAGAAATACTCGCGGCCTTCGACTCATACAAGCAAGACCAGCAAAAGGAGCTACGAGCAGAAGGAGTGGACTCGAGGCCAACAGAACAATTCCGCATGCAACTGTGGAGCGATTGACGCTGTGTTCTGTGCGCTGTTTCGCGAGCAGTATTGCCATCCAAACGAGCAGAAAGAAGAGGGCAGCCTCTGATTCCAGACTGTGCGGAAAGTAGAGCGTGATCAAATCAACGAGCTCGGGCTGCGGCCCGGCGTATCGGACAACAAGCGGAAGCACGACAAGCTTGACCAGGGATAAGTTCTGACAATACATCGCCACAGAGGAAGCTAGCAGCGAGTGCGTCAGAAGAAATGCAACCCTCCCAATTGCCAGAGTAACAAGAAGCGGCATAATCGCTGCAAGGGCACGTACCACATGCAACGGATCGATTCCGCTGAGCAGCGCACTTGCCCCGATCAAGGCAGGAACGAGCAAAGGCTTCGCGGTCGTCTCAACATTGAGAATCAACTGCCGCGCACGGAGGAGACAAAGATACTCATCCGAGTGGACCAGCCGCATATTATTCCAGTGCACTAGATGAGAACAAAAGCTCAGAATAATGACGCTCAGCAAAAGGGCCAGGAGACACAGCGTGTATGCCGGAAGTTCCTCCAGAATCCGTATTTTCCGCAGAGCCCAATCGACTTGTGAGAGCACGACGTACATTCATCAAAGGGGAACGGGATGCCCATATCCGAGCATTTCTCCAGGCGCTAAGCGCGTGCTCCGGCCAGGCGACGATGCGTGTGCGCAGAGAGGGATCCTGTCGTATTTCTGGCTAAGAACGCATAATGCAATTGCGACCGTAACAAGACTGATTGAGTTATAACATTTGATCTTTCCTAAGAGGCAGGCTGTGAACACCCAGTATGCACCTGCTACTAGTCCCCCACGACAAATTCGATCCAGAAATCCATGGCGAGAGCGACTTAGCCAGGCGGGAATGGCAAAGGTACAGCCCAGGAATATCATTACGCACCAAACCGTAGATACAACCGCAGACATGCTCATAATGGCTAAACCAGCGAGTAGTAATAGTCCGGATGGGCCAGGACATTCCAAAGCGTTTTATGAACCTGCCAAGCGAACACACAGGCACCAGCAAGAAGACCTGCAGACGCAAATTGCATCGCGACCGCATGGCTCAGGGTGTAACCAATAAGCAGGTTGGCGGCAAACCCCATGCCCGCTGCTTTCGCAACCTCGAAGACGGCATCGACACTGAGCAGAATCACGCTACCAAATAAGGTCACAGACAAAATGAGGTAGCCCCCTCCTCCAAACCAAAGCGTCTCATAGAGCACACGCGATCCAGGAAGTCCCATTCGAGATGGAAGATAGTGACATACCATAAGTAGGATCGCGGAAAAACTGATCGCCACGAGTGCTGCCCCTAGGCAGTATCTTCTCCGCAGAATTCGGCTGATCGCAGTAGGTCGTGGTCTGTTGCGCCGAACTCACACGGGACCACCAAAAACGAATAAATAGATCACTCAGATACTCCACCACAATCGTTCCAAGCAAAAATGCAAGCAAAGCCAGATCCATTGCCTTCTTATATAAAGGATCCACACCGAAAGGCAGACCCGAACTCCATGCCACCGCACTTCCTGCACTGAGGCGATCTGCAAAAAGAAATCCGAAATACGCTATGCCATACAGAATAATGGGAAACAACATGTAACTGTGAATGCTTTCGTGAGGACCGATGCTATTCCGATGATTTTTCCGAATCCGCTCTGCTCGGTAGCCACTAATCCCAGAGCACAACAGCGCAGTCGCCGCGGCGAGAACCGGCCAGAGCAGTAAGAGTAGAACCGCAGATGGATGCCACAATAAGTGCGCTCCAACGATGCACCCTGCCGACCCAAGGAGCACCATCGGCAACAACCAGCTAAGACCTTGGGCACACAAGATAGCGCACAGCATCCAGAGCGCACAGGAAAGAAGGTAGTGAGCCGATGCAATCGCCACATACCGCAGCGGGAATAATCCAAAGTACAAACAAAGTAAGGCACCCACAAGAGGCGCATAGCAGCGCCGCTGTGGAACCGTAGCGCATGAGGCGCTGAACCGCTTGCCGGGCGTGCTGGGGTTCACCTAAAGCGAGAAAAAACGTGACATCCCGTCCGATCGCCTGGGCAATTCCTCCGGTAGTAATTAAGCTCGCGATAATCGATAAGCTCAGCGCACTCCCGAGAGCTGGGGGAATCTCAAAGTCGTGCGGGAAAAATGTCTCGGCCGCCGTAAGGCACATCCACGGCAACGAGTAGGCCAACCCATTCGACAGCTTCTCTCCGGCACATTTGAGTTCCTTTACCCAACGCTTCCTTGAGGCATGCCTTGTTATAGCGGCTGGCCGACTGAAATTGGTTCTTATAATCGGATTCGAATATCCTCTCTGCAACCGCGAAGACGTCGTCGAATCCCGAGACGAAGCGCGCCGTCATCGGTCAGACCGAGGGACTCGCTCAACGCGGCAATCTCCAAGGGCATCGGCTGCCTGGGGAGCAGTCTCGAGAAGTGTTTCGCGGAGTTCATCGAACGAGAAGCATCGGGCCTCCTGAGTTCGTGCACGTGCTCGATGCCGTAGCGCTCTAACTCATGCTGTTCATGATGGAGCGCGACGGTGCTGTTCCTGATATCGAGGACAACGATTCCATCCGCGGTCTTGCGCCAATACAGATCATCCGACGTGAAAATTTCGGTACTCGCCTGTAACTGGTCCGCAGATAGATTAAGAAAGGCGCATCTTCCGCTCCGGAAGTGCGATTATCAGCGGAGAAGTTCGGCTCTCCCCATGCGACACCGTCCAAGTCGAACATCCACGCATTCCAACACGCATACTCAAACTGCTCATCGTGAAAGGAACGTTCCTTCCCGCATGGTGCTGAGAGCAACAATGCGGCTTGAAAATTCTTTGCGAACCCGCAGAGCCTGCTCGAGACGGGAGCGCAACTCCGATGGAGCCACATTCTGTCCCTCCTTGATAGGAAAGGACTCCAGCAAAATCAGATCACGTGAGGTCAGTGCCGATGCCTCGCGCGATGGGTTTTTGCCTGACCACCCGCCAATAGCTCGTCAACGTCTCTGGCTGATATGCATTCAGAAATGCAGACATTCCGAGGGAGTGAACAAACCGAATGATCGTGTTCTGGCGGGCTCGAGTAATCACAGGCCAATCATAGCCTGCTTCATCCAGAAAGATCCCGGAGACCCCCATTTCTTTCCACAGGGCAACGCGATGCTTGATGCTTGCAACGAGAGTGCTTGGCTATCCCCTAGGCATACATACCCAAAGATTTCGGCCTGCGGCTTTTGCTTCAAGACAGAAGCGATGATCTGCTTAGAACGATCGTACTCGACACGACCAACGCCAATCGGGCGACGCGTTTTGATCATGTTCGAGAATTCCACGCCATCGCCCAGAACGATGATGTCGTAGGAAGCGAATATTTTGGCAGCCACCTCGACATCTCCGTTCGCTCCATTTACCAGACTCGGATAGCCATAAAAGAATGCCGCGCGCGGCGGCATGTGAGTCGTCCTGGGTCGCTGAGCGCCGCTCCATAAAAAGCTCTGACACAGTATCATGAGAAATCCCATACCTTTAAGAAGGTTACGCACCGGATCCCCCTTCCGGAGCGAGCAGCAAGGTCCGGGGACGCATGCCGAGATAAAGGTCCCAGTAGGTCTCGCGATAACTGCGAAGAAAGCGCTCTTCCGTAAATAGAGTTGAGAGCACGCTCCATTGCCATCGCTCCCAATCTTTGGCGCTCCGCAGGATTGTGCAGCAGAGACAGGATGGCCTTTGCCAATGCGGCCGGACTTCGCGAGGGCGTGAGCAGACCGGCGGATCCAAGCGCCTCGCGCACACCGCCGACATCACTCGCCACAATCGCGGCTCCGCACATCATGGCTTCCACGACCACATACGGAAACCCTTCCGAGATGCTGGGAAGCACGACAATGTCAGCGTCACTGTATACCCGCCAAGGCTCTTTGGTGAGCCCTGCAAAAATGATATTTTTCTCCAGTTGTTTTTCTGCGACCAACTGCTGGCATTGATCAAAGTAATCCGCATCCGTACTCGCGCCATAGATGCGCACCTCGACTTCAGGAATCTCTTGTTTAACGATCGCCGTCGCCCGGATCAGATCTGATTGTCCTTTCAAGGGATAAATCAGTCCGACGGTTGCGATTCGTGGTCGCGACTTTGGGAGCAGGCACACTAAGGCTGAAACTTTCCCGGTTCAACCCCATTGAAGATCACTTGAATGCGCTTTGGATCTGCGGATAATTTCTTTTCCCACCGAGCATTATAAGCACAGACCGGTGATATTTGATCGGCGAGTTGATAACACAATTTTGCAATCGCTCCACAAAGACGGTACAGGAACCAGCGAACAAAGAACGATTGCACCTGGCCGCGAAGATTCAGATACTGTTCGCGCAGGTAGACACCATGTTCTGTGAGTAAGATAGGGTGTGCCGCGCATCAATTTTGAAAGGATACAGGGAATTCCACAGAACGCAGCCGCGGAGGAATGAACAAGGTCAACCTCTGGAACTTTGGTGTGGAGCACAGTTAGTAAGTGATACAACAGACGGAATGCTTGCTTGACATCACCCAGAGAGGGACGTTCGGCTTCAGGGGGGCGGTTCTCATAGGTTGCGCGTGCGGCATGAATGAAAACTGACCAAGCCGTCGCGGAGTTCATCGTCACCTGGTAATCGTGCGTCCGAAAATAGAAGTGCAAGCAACACAAGAACCTCACCCAATTCCAGCGGATTTTGGCTCTGCGCGAAGACCAGACTCAAGAACTGCTCAAAGAGAGGTTTGAAGGTAATCTCAATCGCAGCGCTGTTCGTACTCTTACGGTGGCGGCGAAAAGCATGGAAGTTGAGCGCCGCGTGATACTCGGCCGGTTGTGTGAATCCCCACTGAGGAGCGCGTACGACCTCGCTCACATTCGGCGCAAGCGGATACAGAGCAGGGGTAAATGGGTCGGTGGTCAAGGCGAATAGCTTGAAATCGATATCTGACAATCCATGCGTCAAACGATCGCACCACGTGCTGACTCCGCCACGATAAAACGGGTATGTACCTTCCGTCGCGATCAAAACAGAGAGAGGTTTGGTAGTCATTAGTTCAGAAACCTCACCTTTGCCGGTTGCCCGGAAAACAGACTCAGGTCGTTATTGCTGAACTCTACCTGGACATTGTGCGTCATATTTGCCGATGGAAGTGGATTAATTTCGCGGATGATTCCCATAACCGATCGAGATGGAAGTGTGGGCAGTTCGATCGTGGCCGGCTGATGGATCCGCAGTTGTGAGACCAACTCAGCCGCGATCGGAACATTCACCACCATCGTATGAAGCTCCGCCATACGAACCAGCAGGACACCTGCCGAGAGCCGGTCTCCCACGTGCGCACTTACCTCCGCCACAACACCGCGCAGTGGAGCGCGCACTACTGCTGCAGCGACTCGCCTTTGCGCTTCATGAAATTTTAGATCAGCCTCCTGGAAGGCTTGTATGTTTTCTTCGTGCGTCACCTCTGACTCCGCCGTCGCATGCTCGCGTTCATCGACCTCAAGATTGCGCGATGCATCCGCGAGTTTCTGCGCATTGGTAAGATCGTCCTTCGCAAGCCTCAACTCGACGGCCTTGTCATCGAGTTCCTGCTTGGAGAGCACCCCGGCCTCAAAGAGAGCTGCGCTGCGATCATAGTTCGTCCGCGCATGTTCATAGGCAGCCATCGCGCGCTCTGGGGAGTCGCGCCATTGGCGGGTCGGAAGCTGCTGCGTCTCGAGTTGCGAGACGGAAAGCTTTTCCTTGCTCTCTGCATACCGTATCCGTGAAGGAGAAAGGTTTTGTTGCGCAATCTCGCGCTCCAACGCCGCTTGGTTCAGTTGCGCCCGAGCCTCTCTATCATCCATCTTGAGCAGGATTTGGCCTCGTTCTACCCTATCCCCTGGCTGCACATCGATCTCGGACACCGTACCTAAAGATTCTGCTGCGATACGAATCTCTGCCGAGGGCTCACAGGTGCCGATGAACGAAACACCGGCAACCTGCTTAGGCGTTGTGGATTTGTGCTCAATGAGCGCGTAATTTGCTCCAACAAAGGAAAGAACAAAGATTGCGACAAGAAACAGAGCTCGCCGCATGCCGCGATTGGAACCTTCAAGGCTTCTCTCCAGGGCCGTGGAAGATGCTTGTTCCGCATCCTCCGCTGCCAGCAACGCCAACAGATCCTCTCGTCCAAGCCGTTCCTTCCCAGGCCTGACAAGTATTTTCCCTGAACTATCCATGGCAGATCTCCTGTAAAGCAGTGCTCTACTGCAGGGGCAGCGTCACACTCTGCCCCGGAGTCAACGTGATATGGGAGATATTCATTCCTCCGTAGGTCTCCGCGCCAGTGCTCGTCATACCCGTCACAGGAATTGAGGCAGAGGGTACCGTGGCGCCAGCCGGCATCGTAAGGATTACCTGCTGTGATCCACTCGGACCGACCAAGCTTCCCGTAACTCCAGAGAGGTTGTAGGCGTTGCGGGCCTGCATACTCACGGCAAGCTGGTCGAGGGTGAGGCTAAGGACAGGCAAGTTATAAAGCGCCTCATACTTAGCGAAGGTCATATCGTACGTATCACTGAGCAGGGAATGTCCGAGGCCATCGTAGTCGTGCAGGTCGGGTTGATGGAACATCTCTGGATCCTCATCTCCCATGAGCATGTTGGCCACGAAGGAACTGCTCACATAGTCCAAGATCTGAGGTCCGGTATAGGTATTGTACGGCGGGATCACAGTTGGAATGGTATACATGCAATCGAACTCTGCCGCGTCGTCATCCCAATTGGCGACATTGTAGTAAATATCGTTTGGACGGCGCGGCACCTCATAGATTCCAGGTTGATAGCTATTGACAATTCCAACATTCGGCGATGGATTCGGTCCGTTATTGTTGGGTGGAGTCGTTATCGTTGCAACGGACGTATCACTCACTACATATTGAATTCCATCTTCAAACAAGTAATTGGGCACATTCGGATCATCGAGACCTGTCACCCCAGGTGTAACCGCATTCGCTGGATTGAAGTCAGTCAGATTGAGCGGAACGACAACATCGCTCGCATTTGTATCCAGATTGGTTCCCGCTCCATTGGCCACATACAAATTGGTGAGAATCTCGAGGTCAATGTCATCGATCGGAGGAGTATTTTCCAGATCGCCGGTAACTGTGGACTTGTCCAGCCCATCGAGGGTGTCAGGATGATCGAAGGTATGTGTCATCCAGTGAAAGTTGCCTTGGTAATTCTGCACGTTCGACGTCAGGTCGTCGTAAGCGACCCCCGGTGTGGCGATACCGGTCCAACCGTTGTTGCCCGTCGTGCCGATCCCATTGAAGGCCAGCGTAAGCTTGAAGGATGACAGTAGCGGATCGCTTTCTATCTTATTCTGCCAGGCCACGAGCGAGGTCATATCCGCCAGCTTCAAACGGAATGTGGGCAAGGTCGAGGAATCTGGAGGGGTGCGATCATCCGCCGCGGATGCGTCTGCGCACGGGGTTCCGGGAATCCACTCCGAGTCATCGATGAAGAAGTCATCCACTTGAGCGGCGGCATAGACGTGATACTGACCGAGATAGACTCCCTGCGTCACCCAGTTGAGGAGACCATAGGCGAGTACAAGATCATGAGTCAGGTATTGATTGCTATCGAAGGTTTGCGTCAGATATTGCCGCCCATCGCCAAAGTTATATAAAGGGACAGGGCATTTCCCGATGCATCGACAATCAGCGGAGTCACCGTTGTGCCTGCTGGAGCTGCCGGATTCGGCGGAGCGAGATAGATGGTCGCATTCGCAATCTGTAGCGGAGTGGCCGTATTCAAGTAGGGGAAGACTGCTGTCGCGGCAGAGGTATATGTTCCCTGATAGGGGGTTGTAGCTGTGGATGTAGCCGTAAGCTGCCCGGTGGGCGCTTGGAGTCCCATGTCGTTGTAGGGATAGCTATACCAATTGATCTGCCGCACCGCGAATTTTTGCTCGTATGTGGTAAGAATCGGCATTCCAGGCAGCGTATAGATATAATCACCTGCTGCGAAGATGACTCCTTGGAAGTATCCATGGCAGTTTCCATCTGAGAGAAGAGCCGAAGTGATTCCAGCCAGGGTTGGCGCTGAAGTCGAACAGCGTATAGGGGGCCGCCGACGTAGTTGAGGATCTGGAGAATTGCGGGCAGGTCCGCCTCCGCCCCGCCATTCGTGATGACAAGGAGGTTCATGTCAATGGTGGTGCTGCGGGAGTGGGGCAGGCGGCTGGAAGCGCCGAACTTGCGCTGAGATAGGCGATATTGGAGGTGATGGTGCCCAAGGTTGCCGTGATACCGACCGCGGTCGTACTCGTTTCGAGAACTGTGGCCTGACCGGTTGCCGAGATACTTGCGACTGATGGATTCGACGATGTCCATGTGAGGTTCGACGTCAAAGGCTGTGTACTTCCGTCGCTATAGGTGCCAACCGCTGCGTACTGCTGCACAGCGTTGAGGCCGCGAGTGATGCTGGCCGGCGTAATTGCAATGGATGTGAGGGTAGGAGAAGACACCAGTGCTCACATTTGAGGTAATTCCATCGTAGGTCGCAGTAATAGAGGTTCCCGTGGTGGTGGCGAGGAGCGTTGCCAATCCGGCGTTGGTGATCCCTACCGTCGCTGGAGCTGCGGAGATCCAAGTTACGAAGGAGGTGATGTTCGCCGTAGAGCCATCACTGTAGGTTCCCACCGCAGCGTACTGCTGCGTCCGTTGAGTGCCAGACTGACGCTCGCCGGGGTGATCGCAATCGACTTGAGGACCGCCGGTGACACAGTAACCAGACTGACGTTGGATGTGATCGTGCCCAAGGTCGCGGTGATGGAGATGGGGTTGGCGTTGCTGGCCAGATCGGTCGCTATTCCTGTACTTCCCGATACCTACAATTGCCGGGCTTGACGATACCCAGGTAACCGAGGAGGTGACGTTCGCCGTAGAGTTATCGCTGTAGGTACCGTCGCAGCGTATTGCTGTGTTGCGTTGAGCACTAACGTCACGCTTGCCGGGGTAATCGCAAGGGACTTGAGGACCGGCGGCACAGTGACCACACTGACGTTTGAGGTGATCGACCCCAACGTTGCGGTAATGGAGATGGGGCTTGCGTTGCTGGCCAGATCGGTCGCTATTCCTGTGCTCCCGATACTTACAATTGTCGGACTCGAAGAGACCCAAGTCACCGAGGAGGTGATGGTCGCCGTAGAGCCATCGCTGTAGGTACCGACCGCAGCGTACTGCTGCGATCCCATTGAGCGCCAGAGTGACACTCGCCGGGGTGATCGCAATGGACTTCAGACTCAGTACCGGTGCTGGCACAGTGACCATGCTGACGTTTGATTGGACCGATCCCAGCGTCGCGCTGATCGAGATGGCATTGGCGCTGCTGCCCAGATCGGTCGCTAAGCCGGTGCCCCCGATACTTACGACTGCCGGGCTCGAAGATGCCCAGGTCACCGAGGAGGTTACGTCCGCCGTAGAGCCATCACTGTAGCTTCCCGTCGCAGCGTACTGCTGCGTCGCATTCAGCGCCAGGGTAACGCTCAATGGCGTAATCGCAAGGGAGGTGAGTGTCGGCTGCGGCACAGTGACGACACTGACGTTTGATTTGACCGATCCCATGGTCGCGGTGATCGAGACCGTGTTGGCACTGCTGCTCAGGTCGGTCGCCATGCCGCTGCTCGCAGTACTTACGACCTTTGGATTCGAAGATACCCAGGTCACCGAGGAGGTTACGTTTGCCGTAGAGCCATCGCTGTAGGTCGCTGTAGCCGTATATTGCTGCGTGCCGTTGAGCGCCAAAGTTACAGCCGCGGGGGAGATGCTGAGAGAACTTATGTCCCCAGACCCCGGAGACGCGGACAACGAACTCCCGCAGCCGACGACCATGTGGAGTCCGAAGACAACCAAGAGCGAGAGAGCCATGCGCAGACAAAAAGTAGGAATCGCAGGACGACCCACGGTAAACCTCGCAGTCAAGTTTGACGAGCAGCAACAAAGTGGAGGAGGCGGAATTTTTCCGCTCTACGGAGACACGATCTCACACGAGCTCTTACTCGATCTATTGCGATGCAGAGTAGGTCGATGCAACTCTGGACTAGATGGGGTCTAGCCACATAGGAGAGAACGTTTCTCGACTATGTGCAGTTTTAGGGGCCCAAGACGAAAGACAACGATCCATACCTCAATCCACAGAGATTAAGGGACAATCCGTAACTTAGGGGGCCGGAGCTTGCGTAGAGGCTACTGCAAGCACATCCGGATTTTGCGCGTACCCCAACTGGCTGTCAAGGGGAGTAGGGAGATTTAAAAGCCGTCTTTTGACGACATGGGTAAGTAACGTACAGACCGTATGGCTATCGACTACATCGCGTTGGCGTCTCCCTGCCGCATTCCGAAATGCATCTATCAGGCAATAGAGTCCAGTCCCCGAGTTTATTTTGTTACTCACTTAGAAGCAATTTTGAGCGCTTCTAATCGCTACTCAGTTCGTTACATATCTGACTGAAGGCAGATTGTGGACGTGACGTTGCTCCGGCTTCATGTGCGATTGAGGCCCTCCGACGCCAAGGAGCACCGACGATTTTCTTTCACCCGCAATTCCTGCTCGAGCGAGACATAGCTGCGGAACGCCATACCGCTCGCGACATGCAGGGAGCATGCCTTGCATGGCGCAAGCAGCTTTTCCCGATAGAGCGTTCTCGAAATCCGGGGGCTGCTCTTGGTTGCGACCGGCGATTCGCCGGTGTACACCGCCCAGCTTAGGGTTCATTTCGGACCGGCGCGCGCATTTGGGACTCGATATCCACGGTTTTTTATCAAGAAGCGCAATAACCTACTTGATTCGCCGGGATTCGGGCCGCATACTCAACCTGAGTTCGGAAGTTTCATGCGAGGCCAAGCGAGATTACACGTGAGTCAATATAGCCGACAGGATGTATTGCGAATTCTCCACTTGCATACCCGCCAATTGACGGCGTGGGAGCGGGCAGGACTCATCTCTCACACCGACCTGTACTCTTTCGAAGACCTGGCCCAGTTGAGAACCTTGCGGGAGATGCGAGCGACGCGGATCTCGGCGCGCAGCATTCGCACCTCGGTGGCTGCGATGCAGCGCGTTGCGGGGATGCGTAATCCGCTGATCGAAGCCAGCGCCGTATGCCGTGGATCGCGGCTTGCCTTTCGCCATGGCGGCGCGCTGGTGGACCCGGTCACGCAGCAACTTGCCTTCGACTTCGAGCTGATCGGTTCGCCGCAGCTGCGTGTGGTCGGCAAGAATCATGAAGAACCCGCGCGGCAGCTCTTTGAGATTCAGGAGTTGTTTCAGCAGGCGGTGCAGTTTGAGGAAGAAGAGCTGACCATCCCGCGCGCGATCGAACTCTACGAGGAGATCCTGCGGCTGCGCCCGATGCATGCTTCGGCATCCATCAATCTGGGAACGATCTACTATAACCGGCATGACTTCGAAAAGGCCGAGGAGCTCTATCGGCAGGCAACGATCTCGGATCCCGAGTACGCGCTGGCCTTCTTCGATCTGGGCAACGTGCTCGATGAGATGAAGCGCCTGTCCGAGGCGGTCGAGGCCTATCAGCGGGCGGTCGCACTGGTGCCGAACTACGCGGACGCACACTACAATCTTGCGCTGGCCTATGAGCGCCAAGGGGAGCGCAGGAGAGCACTGCAACACTGGCTGCGCTACGTTCGCCTGGATCCCATCGGCCCGTGGGCGAGCCATGCGAAGAGCCAGGCGCGGAGGATTCTGAGTACCGAGCGGCTTTCGATCGTCAGCCGGCGCGGCCAGAGGTCTCCGGTCGCCGGCTAGCGCCACCGATCCCTCGCATCTCGCGCTGGCGCCCTGTGCGTTCCCATCGGGAGAATGAATCTCTATTCATGCGTTGCCTCCGGATGCTAGACTCGCCTCTCATTTGAGGTGAACGATGACGGCATGCGCGGGGCCATTGCCTCTGACCACGTTGAGCGCGGAGGAGCAGCTCTTTCGGAGCACCGTACGGCAGTTTGCCAGCGAGCAGATCGTGCCGCTGGTACGCGGGATGGATGAAGCCCAGGCGATGGATCGAGGCCTGATCCGCCAGCTCTTCGAGATGGGGCTGATGGGAATCGAGATTCCCGAGGAGTTCGGCGGCGCGGCGGGCACATTCTTCGATGCGATCCTCGCGGTGGAAGAGATCTCCGCGGTCGATCCTTCCGTTGGCGTGCTGGTCGATGTGCAGAACACGCTCTGCATCAATGCCCTGCTCCGTTGGGGATCGCACGAACAGAAGCAGCAGTTTTTGCCGCGGCTGGCCACGGGAACGATTGGGGCCTATGCGCTGAGCGAGGCCGCATCGGGCTCGGATGCGTTTGCCCTGGAGACGCGGGCGGTGCGCCAGGGCGACAGCTATCATCTTGAATGGCCAGAAGCTGTGGATCACCAATGCCATGGAGGCCGGGCTTTTTATCGTCTTTGCGACGCTTGATCCGACTGCGGGATACAAGGGCATCACGGCGTTTCTCGTGGAGAAGGGGGCATCGGGATTCTCGCTGGGGAAGAAGGAGGACAAGCTCGGCATACGCGCCTCCAGTACCTGCGAACTTGTCTTTCGGGATTGCGTTGTGCCGGCCGCGCAGCTGCTGGGCGAGCCCGGCAAGGGTTACAAAATTGCCATCGAGACGCTGAACGAAGGACGCATCGGCATCGCCGCGCAGATGGTCGGTCTCGCTGCCGGGGCGTGGGGCCACGCTGCGCGCTGGGCCAAGCAACGCAAGCAGTTCGGCAAGCCGCTGGTGGAGTTTCAGGCGATGCAGTTCCAGCTCGCCGAGATGGCGACGGAGATCGAGGCGGCGCGACTGCTGGTCTACAACGCCGCACGGCTGAAGGATGCGGGCGCGGAGTTTCTGAAGGAGGCAGCGATGGCGAAGTACTTCGCCTCGCAGGTCGCCGAGAAGGTCGCCAGCCTCGCGGTCGAGGTATATGGAGGCTCTGGCTTCGTGAAGGACTTCCCCGTCGAGAAGCTGTATCGCGACGCCAAGATTGGCAAGATCTACGAGGGCACTTCGTTCATGCAGCTCGCGACGATCGCCAAGCTGGTGCTGGGCTAAGCCGTCTTCGCTGCGGAGTAGAGGACATACACTAGAAGCAGAAGCTTTTACTGTATGTCTCTACTAGAACCCAAAGCCGAAGATAGATCGCTGATTGCATCCACGAAACCGGTGGCCGCTGCAACTCCCCATCCCAAACCGCATGCTCCGCTGCCCTTCCTCGGACTGGCCTGCGCCGTGGGCGTGTCGACCATCTACTACAACCAGCCGCTGCTGCTGGAGATGGCGCACAGCTATGGAACGACCATTGAGCACACGGGCTTTGTCGCCGTCGCGACCCAGGTGGGGTACGCATTCGGACTTCTGCTCTTCGTTCCTCTGGGCGATCTGCTGGAGCGCCGCGCACTGATGATGCGGATGTTCGCCGCCGTCGCGGTGTCGCTGCTGCTGGTCGCGCTGGCGCCGAACTTCACGCTGCTGGTTGCGGGCAGCGCGCTGATCGGATTGCTCGCCTCCGTGACCCATATCGTGCTGCCGATCGCTCCCGATCTGGTGGAGGACGCGAGCCGCGGCAGAGCAATCGGCATCGTGATGACCGGGCTTCTGCTCGGCATCCTGCTGGCTCGCACCTTCGCCGGATGGGTCTCCAACATCCACGGCTGGCGCTACGTATTCGTAACCGCCGCGGTGATCAATGCGGCCTTCGTGCCGCTGCTGTGGAAGATGATGCCGAAGCTGCCGCCCAAGCAGAATCTGCGCTACGGCACGGCGATGCGTTCGCTGTGGACGCTCTTCCGCACGCAGCCGCTGCTGCGCGAGTCCTGCGTGCTGGGCGCGCTGGCCTTCGCCTCGTTCAGCTGCTTCTGGACCACGCTGGCGGCGCTGCTCGACACCCACTATGGCCTTGGCGCCGGAGTCACCGGCACCTTCGGCATCGTGGGTGCGGCGGGTGCGATGGTGGCGCCGATCGCCGGCAAACTGGCCGACCGCAAGGGACCGCGCTGGGTGATCAGCATCGGCATGAGCCTGCTCGCCTCTTCCTATGTTCTGCTGTGGGCCGAGGAGCGCGCCCGGATGTCGATGCCGCTGCACATCGCCGCGCTGATCGTCGGCGTCGTGGTGCTCGACATGGGCGCGCAGATGATGCAGATCTCCAACCAGACGCGCATCTTCGGACTTGTGCCGTCGGCGCGCAGCCGGCTGAACACGGTGTATATGACGATCTACTTTGCCGGCGCGGCGGTGCGGCTCCGCGCTGGCGACGATCGCGTGGGTGCACTGGCGCTGGAACGGCGTCTGCGCGCTGGCGCTGGGGCTGATCGCGCTGGCCACTCTTCGGCACATAACCGGTCGGCGCGACGGAACGCCCGGCGGACGCACCCTGGCCGGCGATGAGCTCGAAGCTGGCTGCCTCGAGGTATGAAGGCGCCGCGTGGAGACGCTAGAGACGATGGAGGTTGCGCTGGGCCTCGGGGTTGTTGGGATCGAGGGTGAGGGCGTGCTCGAAGGCCTGGCGGGCGGCGGTGCGGTCGCCGGCGCGGGCCTCGATGACGCCGAGGTCGTTCCAGTCGCTGGCGGAGTCGGGGGCGAGCTGGAGGACGAGGCGCTGCTCGGCGAGGGCATCGGTGAGGCGCGTTAGCTGCAGGTAGACCTGGGCGAGGGCGCGGTGGGCGTCCGGGTCCTGAGGCGCGAGGCGCTGCCAGGCCTGGAGGTGCGAGGAGGGCCTGGTCGAGTTCTCCCCCGAGCGGCGAGAGCGAGGGCGAAGAGGCGCTCGGCTTCGGGGGTGTCGCGGAGGCTGGTGGCGCGGGTGAGCAG
>CAVWJY010000024.1:0-225719 GCA_963755245.1 uncultured Acidobacteriaceae bacterium
CAGCGACATCCATGAAGACCGCATGCCCGCCGAAGTGGGCGACGAGATCGTCGAAGAGCCGACCGGCCTCCCCTTCTGAGTCGTTTCTCCGGTAGCTGATGAAGATGGATCTCAGGGGCACCCCTCCACAATCTGTGCCGCGCGGTGTTTCGGCTGCGGCGCTGGTGTTCTCGGGCCCGCGTGATGATCGAGTGTACTCCCGTGTCCGGCACGGTTCAATTGCCAGGGAAGGAACGGGGTAGACGTGATTGACGTCTAAATGGTGGGCGAGGCGGGGATCGAACCCACAACCGTCGGCTTAGAAGGCCGGTGCTCTATCCAATTGAGCTACTCGCCCGCGCTGCTGTCGAAGCCTGAGTGTCCGACAAGGATGGATCAGACGCTGCTTCGATTGTAGCGGGAGTCATGCCGAAGCGTGAAAAGGTTTCACGCGAGCGCGATATCTTTACTCCGCAGCAGTCCCACAACGGCCTGCAGCGCGGCCGACCAGGCCTCCTTGGCCGCCTCCAGATCGGCACCGAGCGCCTTGATGTACAGCGTGATCGAGTAGCCCTCGCGCGGGCCGGTGAAGTCGACCAGCGCCGGGCGCAGCACGCAATCGAGCATGGCGGCGGGATGATCGAGCGGCGCGGCCAGGCGCGTCAGACGATGCAGCAGCTGCTCGCTCTGGTGGAACGAGGCGAAGATGGTGCGGTCGCGCCAGACCAGATCGATGTAGCTGGCGAAGCCGGTCCTCTCGGCCTGCTCCGCATGCTCGCCACCGAACTCGTGAACGTCCAGCTCCATCGGCAAGCTCGTCGAGCTCCTCCGCATCGAGCACCCAGGCGTCGCACTTCGCGGTAAAGACGGGCGAACGCGGCACATTCAGGGCGCGCAGAGCCTGCATCAGCGGAGGATTCTGCTCGGCCTCGGCGATCTGATCGAGATCGTACGGATTCTCCCGCAGGTCGACAAAGTGCGGCGCCGTCAGGTCGCCGTTGGCGGACCAGGGAACGACCAGGACAGGATCTTCAGCGGAACATTCGACGGACCAGTCAGCGACCATTACCTTCCATCTTAAGGCCCCGCGCCGCGCTTGGGAAATCGCACGGAGCGAAGATCTTACGCATTTTCAAGGAGAAAGCGTAACAGCGTGCTCTCCGCCCAGTAGCCATCATCGTCGGCAGCCGCATTGGGGTTGGCGAGAAAGGCGCAGTGGCCGCCGTTTTGCGTCTCGATGTAGGTGATGCGGGGATTGGCGAGAATCGCGGCTTCGGCTCTCCTCCGTGATGCGGATGAAGGGGTCGTCCAGCGCATGCAGGATCAGCGTGGGCACCTGGATGCGATCCACAACGCGGGCGGCGGCGGCGCGATAGTAGTAGTCGCTGGCGCCGGCAAAGTCCGAGTAAAACGCCGTGACGCGATCGTCGAACTCGCGCAGCGAACGAATGCCCTCGGCCCTGCTCGGGTCGTACAGCTCGGGAAAAAGCTTGGCCTTGTAGCGGAATCGCCGCAGCAGGGCGTACAGGAACTTCATCTCGTAGACGCGGTTCATCGGCTCGTGCAGCGCGTCGGCGGAGGGCCCGAGATCGAGCGCAGGCGAGACCGCGATGACCGACTTCAACTCCGGCGGCGCCTCCGCGCCGAGATCCCCGGCGAGCTTGAGAACAAGATTGCCGCCCATCGAGTAGCCCACCACCGAGATGCTCCGCAGGCGCTCCCGCGCGACGAAGTGCCGCACCACCGCCCCCACATCGCCCGACAGACCGGAGTGGTAGAGCGTCGGCGTCAGCCGGTCCGTTCCGCCGCAGTTCCGCATGTTCATCCGAATGATGTTGGCGCCGGCGTTCCACAGCTTATTGCCGTTGCCGATCACATACTGCGAGTCGGAGGAGCCCTCCAGCCCGTGCACGATGATGGCGGTCGGCCGCGAGGCGCGAACCTCCTCCGGCTGGAAGTGGCAGTGGCAGAGCACCTGGCTGGCGATCTGGCCGTCCCGCGCCGGAGCCACCTCGACCAGCTGCGCCACCGCAGGCGGAAGCCGGTTCGCGCGACGCAGATAGTTCCCCATGATCGTCTGCAGATGGCCGTTGCCGAGAAAACGTCGCGGACGGAAGGTCGGGCTTATGGCCAGGTTGGACGCGGATTGCGCGGCGGTCGGCTGCTGTACGGTATCGGGCATCAGAGCGTGCTTCCCTCTCTGGAATTGGACGCATGCGAGGCCAGCGCCAACGTCTGCTTTAGAAAAGCGACGCCATCCAGCGCCCCGCTCGGCTCGTCCTCATGTTTGAAATAGATATAGACATCGCGCTCCCTGGACAGATCGAGACAACGCGCGGCGAACTGAGCCAGCTCCGCCTCGGTGTAGCCGCCGCTGCGGCGCATGCGAAAGCTGGTGTGGCTCGCGGCGGGATGCACCTCGGGGGTCTGAAACTCCTCCGTCTCCGCGATGCAGAGGGCGGCATCGTGCGCGTGCAGCAGCGCATAGACCTCGTCCGCAAACCAGCTCGCATGGCGAAACTCGAAGGCAATCGCCGGACGCCCCTGCTCCTGCAGCGCGGGCGCTGCCAGAAAGTCTCCCAGACGTGGCAGATCGAGCTTGAAGTTCGGCGGCAGCTGGAAGAGCAGCAGCCCGAGTTTGCCCGCCTGCCGGACCGGCTCCAGCGTGTGCACAAACTGCGCGACGACCTCGTTGCAATCGCCCAGGCGCTTGAAATGGGTGATCCGCTGCGGCGCCTTGAAGCTGAAGCGGAAGCCCGCAGGCGTCGCGGCCAGCCAGCCTTCGAGCGTGCTCGCGCTCGGGAGCTGGCGGAAGGTGTAGTTCACCTCCACCGAGTTCAGCTGCGACGCATAGTAGGAGAGAAATTTCTTCGCCGGCAGCCGACGCCGGATAGAAGTCCGGCTTCCAGGAGGCGTAGGCCCAACCCGAGGTGCCGGCAAACAATCGTGCCGGCGCACCTGCACCCTCCAAAGCGTGGAACGCTGGTGAGAGTGAAGCCGCCGGCTGCTGATTGGGGATACGAGCCAAGGATAGTTCCCCAGAAGCTACGTTTGCGCTACGCTGCAATGAAAAACGGCCTGATGCCTAGTATCAGGCCCCAGACCGCTTCATTTACTTATGTTTTGGGGCGGCTAGTGGGGTTCGAACCCACGACATCCGCTGCCACAGAGCGGCGTTCTGCCACTGAACTATAGCCGCCATCCTGCATCTAATAATAGCACCGCCGGTCCGGAAAAGGAAATGTTCCGTACCAAGAAGTGGAGATTATCTATGCCCGTTGTCGAAGTGATGCCAAAAACCAAGCGTTTAGCACCCCGGCAGCCACGCGGAAGGCGCGGTTCCCACCTCTTCAACGATGAAAACCTGGATCTGCTCTCGCACGTGCTCGACGACTGGTTCCGGATTCCCGGCACCTCCATCCGCTTCGGCATCGACGGCATCATCGGCCTGGTCCCCGGCGTGGGCGATCTCCTCGGCGGCCTGGCCTCCTCCATCATCGTGCTGGCGGCGTGGTTTCGCGGCGTGCCCACGATCACCGTGGCGCGCATGGTCGTCAATATCGCCATCGAGGTCTTCGTCGGCGCCGTTCCGTTCTTCGGCGATATGTTCGATGTCGCCTGGAAGGCCAACCGCAGAAACTACAAGCTCCTCAGCGGCAGCCTCGCCGCAGCGCCGCGCAGCACCGTCCAGGATTGGATCTTCTTCGGACTGATCGGTCTGGCGGTCCTGGGGCTCTCCATGCTCCCGTTCCTGCTGATGGCGTGGCTCATCAGCAAGCTGGTGCTCGCCGGCCTGCACCCGGGAGGTTAGCCGCAGCGGAAGGTACCCAAGAATGCAGCACCCTCCCAGCCCGGAATACGCTAGACTGGAACCAGTGTCGGGGCGTAGCGCAGCCTGGTAGCGCATCTGCTTTGGGAGCAGAGGGTCGGGGGTTCGAATCCCTCCGCCCCGACCAATAGAATCAAGTTGTTTGCTTTCTACCGCTGGTTCACCAGCAACCCCACAGAACCCCACACCTGCAAATTCAAGCAGTTTCGTGTGCGCCTGGAGCTTGGTGTCCATCATCGCCTTGCCAGCCTCCGGCACAAACCTATTCCATCTCCGATTCAACGACGGCCCAGCTTAGATTGGAGACATCGTCCTCGATGGAGAGGCGCATCACTACCTGCTCGAGAGCCTCGTTATTCCGTCCTGCAGTCCTCACCTCCGCCCGAATCTGCGTTTGCTTCATCGCCTCATCCTGCTCTCCACGGATGGACTGAAGCGTCACGGGCAGATGGCTGATCGTCGAGAGGAGCAGCGAGCGAATGTGTACCGCGCGCGATGCGACGCAGGAGAGACGAATTTCGTAGAGCGTCTCCGCCTGGATGGCTGATGGGAAGGACCGGATGCAGGCGATAGCCAAGCGGCCGGAGCACCATATTCGTGAACAGCACCGCAAGCGCCAGAACGAGCGCCAGGTGCAGCGCGCCCAGTCCCGTCAGCACACCGATCGCGGCCGAACACCAGATGGTCGCGGCAGTGTTCAGTCCGCGGACGCTACCACCCTCCTTGAAGATGACCCCAGCGCCGAGAAACCCGACACCGGAGACCACATAGGAGACGATCCGACCACGCGCCGAGGGATCGTTCTCCAGCAGCAAACCACACATGACAAAGGCCGCGGCTCCAGCAGCCACCAAGCCATTCGTACGCGTGCCCGCCATACGCTGCCGCCACTGTCTTTCCAAGCCAACCATCGCGCCCAGGCCAATCGCAAGCGCTAGCCGGATGGCAAAGTGAATCGTACTGATCCCGATCATGGCCTTCTCCATTGGTGGTCTTAAGGCGAGAGGGAGGCAGAAGACCTGCCTCCCTCTTTTGTTAGAAGGTGAACTTGGCAGCGATCTGACCGATGCGGGGATCGGCTGCCTGGCGGACCTGGCCGAAGGTCGTATCGTCGATATTAGCGTCGACCGATCCGTTCGGGTAGAACTGCGCGTGGTTGAAGACGTTGAACATCTCCAGCCGAAGCTCAAGAGAGCGAGTCTCGGTGAACTTCGTCACCTTGTGCAACGCCATGTCGTAGTCATCCATGCCCGGCCCGTAGAAGATACGCCGCCGGACGTTGCCCTGCGTCCCGAGCGGATTCGGGGTGAAGGCCGCGGTGTTGAAGTACGGCTTGCCGTTCCGTGGGTTGTGGTTGAGTTTGAAGCCGGTGCCATCGTAGTTGGGCATGTCGATGCTGGTTGCATTGACGCCATTGTTCTGCACCTGCACCAGGTAGTTATCGCCCGAACTGGCGAAGGTGACCGGAATGCCGGTAGCGAACCGGGTGATGCCGGAGAGCGCCCATCCCTCGGTCCATACGTTGGGATGCAGGAAGGCGATCGACCGGAAGGTCGTAGTTATAGCTGACGACGAAGTTATGCTTCATATCGAACGCCAACGGGGCATCGAGCGCGTGGTAGTTGTAGGGATCGACCTGCTCCTGGATGCTCGAGGTCTGGCCATAGGCCTTGGAGTAGGTGTAGCTGGCCAGCAGCGTCAGCGGCCCGGTCGTGCGCTTGAAGGTCAACTCCAGCGCGTTGTAGTCCGAGTTGCCCATGTTGTCGTAGTAGGCATCGGTGCCGATCTGGTTGGGGAAGGGGCTGCGGGTACCGTTCACCACCTGTCCATTGGCGCGCGTGAAGACCAGGTTCTCCTCAAACGGTCCACAGGTCGGCGAGCCCGGGGCCACGTCCTGCGGCTGGCTCAGGCTCATGCAGAGCGCGGGGTTGCCCGGATTCGCGCTGCGCACCGTCAGCTCATGGCGTCCTACTGACCCGATGTAGCCCATGCTGAACAGCGAATTCGCGCCGATCTGACGGTCAATGCTGAGATCGTACTGCATCGAGTAGCCAGTCTTGTTCTTGTACCACACGCTGCCCGCGCCGCTGATCGGGTAGTAGCGGCTCCAATTGATCGAGTTATCCGGATTGGTCGGCGAGACATTGTACGGCGGCACATTGACGGGGAACTGCTGCGGGTACTGCGTGCCCGTCAGTGCGCCGACGAACGGCGTCGCCATCACCGGAGACTCGGGCTGGTGTAGGTCAGGCCATAGGGCGGGTTGCCGGTGGGATACGCAACCGTGAGCCCCTGCGGGGAGCTGAAGAAGCGGCCTGCACCCAGACGGATGCTGGTCTTGCCCGGGCCGCCGGTCAGTTTGCCCAGGAAGCCCTTCGCGACCGACGGGGTATAGGCCAGTCCAAAGCGCGGCGAGAAGTTGTCCTTCGGCGTGGGCGCAATGCCCGCCGGGAGCGTGCCGCCACCCGGCAACGGATCGCCCGGCACAACATAGCCGAGCGGAGCGCCCGGGAAGGTCGCCGACTGTACGCCCGGAATCAGAGCGCTGATCTGGTGGTGCAGCTCCGCCCACGGCGTCACATAGTCCCAGCGAAGGCCGTAGTTCAAGGTCAGGTTCGGACGCACACGGTAGCTGTCCTCTACGAAGAGATCGCCAGTGGCAGCCGACTCATAGAAGGTCGGCGACGACTGCTGCGAGTAGAAGTCCGGCAGGCCAAGCAGGAAGTCGGCATAGTCATTGCCCGGTGCTCTGGCTGCCGGAGGCGAAGAACGAGAATGTTCCGTTGGCGACCAGGTTGGGCGTCTGCGTCACCTTGAGCCAGATGTAGCGGCCGCCCGCCTTGAAGGTATGATTGCCCACCGTGCGCGAGACCGAATCGGACAGGTCATAGTTACTATTGATTTGCAACAGCGAGAAAGGATTGGTCCCGATCGAGAAGCCGTTGAAGAACAGCCCCTCGACACCGGCCTGCGCGGGGAAGCCCTGCACGATGCCCTCGCCGCCAGCCTGAATCCCCTGGTCTGCAAGGGTCACGCCGACACCGCCCTTGGGCTGGCCGACCTCGTTGTTCAGACGCGTGATGCCGAAGCGTGCCTCGTTCACCGTATGCGTGCCGAAGGTGCGGATGTTGCTGAAGACCAGCGACTGATCGACACCATAGGAGATGCGCATCGTAGGCGAAACCATTGCCCGGCAGACGTGGCGCCGCCCAGCGCGCTGGGATACGGGTTGTCGAGGTTGTAGTGATCGGCGAAGTAGTAGACCGACGACATACCGAAGCGGGACGAGTTGAAGTCCACGCGGCGCCGCCCTTGTTGTCGTTGATGGTCTCCTTGTAGGCGCCGCTCGAAAACTCATTGCCGTTCACGTTCGGCACGGGAATGTACTGCAGCATCTCATGGCGACCTGGCTCCAGGCCTGCTGCGGAATGGTGCCGTTGGGAAAGACCTGCGAGAACGGCTCGCCCTGTGTCACCGTGTAGCCAAGACGCTGGGTGAGCATCTGCGCGAGATACGGTCCATTCACCTTCCCGGTGAAGGCCGCGGCCGATCCAAAGTCGCCCGCACGGTTGGCCATCGAAGGGACGCCGACGAAGCCGGTCTGGAGGCCCTGGATGTACCGCTGCCCCTGATAGTCGACGAAGAAGAAGATCTTGTCCTTCACGATCGGGCCGCCCAGCGTGCCGCCGTACTGATTCTGATGGAAGGTCGCCGTGTGGCGAGAAGTAGTTCCGCGCATCCAGGTTGGTGTTGCGGAAGAACTCGAAGAGGTTGCCGTGGAAGACATTTGTGCCGGACTTGGTAACAACATTGATGATGCCGCCGGTGAAGCTGCCGTACTCCGCATCGACGTTGCTCGACAGAATGCGAAACTCGGCGATGGAGTCCAGATTCGGAATGATGCCTGCCTGCTGGCCGATCGACTCCTCCACGCTGACGCCATTCAGATTGAAGGCATTGTCGGACTCGCGCTGACCATGGATCGAGAACTGTCCCGTGTTGACCTCGCCCGCGGCCGGAATCGTGCCGAAGCCGCCGCCCGAGCTGGTATTGCCCGCGGCGCTGGTCGTGATCGGGGCAACGCCTGCCTGCACCGCCAACAGATCCGTGTAGCTGCGGCCGTTCAGCGGAATATCCGTCACCTGCTTGCTCTCGATGGTCTGGCCGATCTGCGTATCCGTGGTGTGCACCTCGGCCGTGTTCTCCGTCACATCGACTGCTCTGGCCTGCGTCCACCACCTGCAGCACGACATCGAGCGTCAGCGCCGTATTCACGTCGATCTTGAGTCCGGCTGTCTGACGGAATTATTGAAGCCGTCCGCGGTGACATCCAGCTCATACTGCCCGATCGGCACCACTGGAAAGTTGAAGGTCCCATCCGCGCCGCTGGTCGCACTCTGGGCCACACCGGTCGCGGCATTAAGCAGGCTGACGCTGCTGCCCGGAATCACTGCGCCGGTTGCATCCTTCACCGATCCCGCGATGCGTCCGCTGCCTGCCTGCGCGAGCGCCGCGTGGCTCAGCAGCACGATCAACAGGAGCACGGCGCCGAGAAAACTGAACGGAACCAGGACGAGTTCGTGAAACGCGCTCTGTCGATCACGCACCTGCGATCCGTCTTCGGCGCGGAGCTTGGTGCTGTGGTTCGATGCGTTGATAAAGACTTTATTGTGCGTCATGGCCTTTTCTCCAATTGCGGTGTGTCCAGACGTGTTTGGGCACACCACGAGTGTTCTGGGCAAACCGCTCCTGCGATCCGCCAGTGGACTCGTGCATTCGCCGTGAGTTGCGAACGCGATGTTGTTTGGGGAGCTCTTACAGAAAGAAGCTCACTCCTCGGGTTGTTCCCCGGGAGCAAGCGAGCAGCCACGCAATGTGGCCAGCTTCTTACTTACCGGGGATTGCCTCCGGCTCGCGGAGGCTCACTTATCACTGGGTCAGCCATCGTTCCTCCTCGCTCGGAAAGAACGTCGTTAGCGAATCTTGTGCAGCACGCCCGCAAGATCCAGCACGTGATAGCCAAGCATCAGCGTCATCGCGATCAGATAGGCGCGCAGCACGCCAGCGAAACACGCACCGGCCGCGTCATGCGGATCTTGCCCAGGCCTTCGCTGGAGCACTTCTGCTCGGCCACATCGTGGAGCGGGTGCACCACGCTCCATTCCTTCGTCTCTGCGATCACTGCCCATAGTTGCCATCGGCTCCGCTCATTTCTGAAAGAGATTGGGAAGCATCACCTGCGCCGCCAGCAGCAGCGACAGGGCAAAGAGGACGAGGATGATCGTCCAGTTGATGAAGTTGTTCCAGGGCCGGTTGATCCACCGTTCTCCCAGCAGCTCGCGATCGTTGAGCAGCAGTTGGAGAAAGATGATGGCCGAGGGCAGGATGATTCCGGCAAAGGCCTGCACGCTGATGATGACCAGTTGCAGCGGCACATGCGGAATCAGCACAATGGCCGCAGCCGCTCCGACACAGACGAACATACGTCGCATAGAAGCCGGGTGCCTCCCACAGCTTCTTATGCATCGAATGCTCCCATCCCTTCACCTCGCCGTAGGCCCACGCGCTGGCCAGCGAGATGGCGGTCGTGCCCAGCACCGCAGCGTTGACCATCAGCAGCAGCAGGCCATTGCGCACGAAGTGCCCGGCGATAGGACCAAGCGCAACCGCGAGCTGTGCTGGATCCTCGAAGACGATCTTGTGCTGTAGCCGTAGCTGCCGACCAGCATCATGGCCCCAGCGACGCAGATGGTGAAGATGGCGCCGACCAGGGTGTCGACCCGCGCCCACTTCAGATCGTCGAAGCGCAGCCGCTTCTCCGCCACGCAGCTCTGCTGGAAGAAGAGCTGCCAGGGAGCGATGGTCGTCCCCACGATGGCGATGATCAGAAAGACCAGGCCGCTGGTCACGCCGCCGGGCGGCAGGCTCGGCACAAGCGTGCTGTGTGCCACCAGCGCCCAGTGCGGATGCACCGCGTAGGCGAGCACGAACCAGGTCAGATCGATCAGGCACAGCCCGATGACGATCCGCTCCCAGCGCAGATAGCTGCCCGTCACCACCATCAGGGTCAGCCCCAACGCGGCGACCGGCACCGAGATATACGGGCTGACTCCCAGGCGCTCATCGCCAGCGAGATCGCGGCGAACTCGGTGATCAGCGTGAGGAAGTTGACCGCGAGCAGATCGATCAGCGAAAAGTGTCCCCACCACCGACCGAAGCGCTCGTAGATCATGGCGGCATGGCCCTTGCCGGTGGCAATGCCAAGCCGAGCCACCATCTCCTGCACGAAGTAGCAGATGGGCAGCAGCACCACGAGCAGCCACAGCAGATGCGGGCCATACTGGCCGCCCGCCTGCATGTACGCGGAGACGGCACCGGCATCGTTGTCCGCCTCCATGACGATCAGGCCGGGGCCGAAGACCATCAGGAAGTGGAGCACGTGCTTCTGCCACGCGCGCCGAACCACGACGCCCGCTGGTCTCTCCTGCGAAACCTCCAGTTTCGGTTCCGCTACTTGCATAGGCCGGTCCCCTTGGTCTCGTGATGTTCTCGATCCGCACGCAGCGGAGCGGGTTTTTCATATCGCCGGTCGGAAGCCAGGCACAGCGCATGTCCCGGCCAGGACGAACAGCAAAGAGCTTGTTCTTCATGAAATCCTCCTTGGATCCAGGCAGGCGCAGCCCAACTCCGGCGCATAAGCGCGGACGCGGGAAGGCGCACCGAATCTTGGGTTCGGGAGGAGTGAGTTTTGGCGTCAGAGAGGCCGACAGACTCACACGCTCGAATCACAGGTCATAGTTGTGATGAGCAGTGTGGAGTCGTCTATAGCGAGGCTAAAGCAGCAAAGCTAGAGGCGAATTCCAGAGCGCTCATCGCAACACAGAAAAGCTCTCGGACTACTAGGAGGCTCTTTTGCGGAGTTGATGCTCATAGATTGTTTCGTTTCTCCTGCGAAGATCGGTATCTCCGCCTCTATGCTTTGTAGCATACCCCCAGGGGTATCGCAAGATCGCGCAATCTGTCTCATACGCAACGGACGAATCGAGTCCATTGCCCGCGGCGATTATGGGTCGCGAATTTCGACCTATTTTATATAGGTCTTGAAGATGCCGATCAGCTCGTCCGCTGCTTCACGCGGATCCTTATCCGGCTCCGGCTCGACGACATGATGGATCAAGTGCTCGGCCATCAGCTCCGCCATCAAGGCGCTCATGGCCCCCCGCGCCGCTGCCACCAATTGCAGCATCTTGAAGCATTCGGTGTCTTTGATCCTCCAGCGCACGCTCCACGGCATCCATCTGACCCCGAATGCGCTTCAGGCGAGCGGTGAGTTGTTTCTGGTGCTGTAAGACATGAGCCATGTCATTAATATACCCATGCGGGGTCGATAGAGACGCCTTCGGAACCCCATACCGGCCATGACTGTACGGCTCCAGAACCTTCCAGAGCAGTAGCTAATTCGGTCGCGTCCATCCACGCAGCGCCTCACCAGCGGTCTGCCACGTCGACAGATGCTGGGCGGTTGATCGGGTGATTCGCGATACACATGCCCCTTCTTCTCCTCCCCCCTTGCCGAAGGAGCGCAAAGTAGGGAGGAGACTTTGAAGGGTAGAACTCCAGCGAGATCTACGAACTAAACGTCCTGCCTGGTGACTCCAAGGGCACTATAGCTGGCGTTTGCATACAGCCACGGTACATCGGTCCGATACTCAGACAGCGGCTCTCCCGAATCAGCCGCGATCAAGAGACCACCCTCCTCTTTCCATGCATTTGCGTAAGCCCAGGTATTAAATGCGACCGGGTGTCCGCTGAGGCCACCGCTCCACGTCATATAACCAAAGCCCGGAATCGTAAGATAGTTGGCCCCAGCGTAGGCGTACCACTGCAAGATCGCAGCATCGCGTTCGTCTGGGACCACAAGAGCCCACATACTCTGCGCCCCTCCCCTCCCCAGCCAGCCGATGGGAGCTCCATTCAGCGAGAGTCGATATTTAAACGTGCCCACACCTTGGGGTGCCGGGTCACTCGTCTTTACAGCGCCGGCGAACGGTTGATCTCCAGCATGCGGAGTCGGTTCCAGAATCGTATCCATCAGAATCTCCTCTTTAAAGTGTTTGTAGACAAGTCGCAGCGCACCCCGATAGCGCTGAACAAGCGCGTCGGGATGAAGTCAGTTCTTGCGCTCCGGATCCGAAAGGATACGGTTGGTCAAGCAGCGCATAGGGGAGCCGATAACGAAGAGAGCGGGGAGAGAGGCTGTGGGGGCATGCGTCCTGCCGCCGCTCCGCGAGAGAGTCTGCGGAGAGCATTCAGGGATTTTCTGCCTAAGTTCTTATGCAGTTCGGCGCGTAATAGCCCATGTCTCGAGAGTGCCAGACAGTAGAGCCCTGTCCGGCTATGTGGGATAGTCCTCCTCGTCTCTCGCAATGTCAAGAACTGTTTGAAGAATCCTTCTCGTCTTCCAAAGTCCAAAGAATAGCCCTGGACGCCCCGCGTCCGGTGTCAACTTGTATTCCCCTCCGGAATTCCCTCGTCATCGCATCTCCACTTCCGGCACATCTATTTCAGCGCCTTTTGCTGACTGCAATGCTCTCCGGTAAGCGACACAGCTGCGACACAGCGATCGCGGTTCTGCCCTCTGCCTCCCCACTGGCTCAAAAAGAGATTTAGTATTTCGGCTGACGCCGCAGAGCCCCGAGAAGCCATGCCCTGCGGCGTGCCCGCCCATCGCCACCCTCGTCGGTGGCATCCCGGAGTCGATTCACGATGGCGTCGAGGAATGCGCTGGTGCCTCATCGTGGCGTCCGTGAATCCGCGGAGACAAACTTCATCGCAGGATGGCTTGCGGCCTCTCCTACGGGCCACTACGCTCTGCATTGCGCCTGTCCAGGGAACGCCCCCGGAATCGAGGATTGGCGACATCCTCGTGGAGCATCCTCCTCTGCTGCACCCCAACCGCGATCCCCCACCAAGTCCGGAGGGTATGCGCCCCCCGTCTTGGCAGCGCACGCCCTCAACTGCCCCCCTGCAACGCGAACTCCCGTGCAGCGAGCGCAAACGAGGTGAGATTCAGATAGCCGGATCTACACCGACCATCCAATTCACGTCATTTATCGCCGCCGCACGGGAGAGAAGCCGATTACTTGGCCCGTGACGCGTCACATGAGATCGATACTTCTACCTGATCTGAATATCCGTTCCAGTGCCGTTATCCTCGATCGTCAATCCAACACGTGCAGACTCATGTTCAATCTGCGCTGGAATCTTCTTGGCATTCACAACGACCTCGTCCTTTTCAGGTGTCCAGCCGTAGATCTCCGCATGGATGTCCTTCCACCATGCAGGGTAGGAACCCTCATGCGGACCGATCTTCAAGCGCAGACCCTCGGCCGTCTTTTCGCAGCTGAACTTCATCCGCAGATAGACTCCGCGGCGATAGGCGTAGGTCTTTCCGTCATCCTGGTAAAGCTCGCCGGAGCACTGATCTCCGACATAGACCCGCAGCGTGAGAGGGCCCTGGGGCGTCTCATTCGTGCTTTGAACGACAGGGGCGACAGGCAGGATCGAGCCGCCGCGCACAAAGACCGGGAGTTGCGCCAGTTCTGGGGAGACCTTGATGGATAGCGGCGGCCTCCCGTTCGGATTCGCGGTTGGATCCGGCTCTTCTGGCGAGGCCGACGCAGCAACCTTCGCCCCGGTCCAATAGTTGTACCAATCCGACGAGGGGAACTCGACGGTGTAGGCGTCGCTCTCCTCCGGATAGGGAGACGGTGCGATGAGCAGGTCAGAGCCGAGCAGAAACTCGCCCGCAGCTGGGACATCGATGTCGATGGGATGACGATCGGCGACCGCATTGGGAAACTCCAGGAACAGGGGCCGCACCAGAGGAAGCCCGGTGCGGGAGGCCTCTTCCGCCAGCGTGTAGAGATAGGGCATCAGCTGATAGCGCGTCTCGATAAAGTGGCGGCGGATGGCCTCATGCTCAGGCGCCTCCGACCCATGGCTCCTGATCGCCGGTTCCCTTCTCGGTGTGATCGCGGTCGATGGGCTGGAAGGCGGCAATTTCGATCCACTTGGTCAATAGCTCCGGGGGCGGAGTTCCCGCGTAGCCACCCACATCGGCCCCACTGAACGCGAAGCCGCTCAGGCCAAGGTTCTCCAGCATGGGCGTCGTGAGGCGGAGATGATTCCAGGTGCTGCTGTTGTCTCCCGTCCAGGTGGCCGCATAGCGCTGGCCTCCCGCATACGTGGCTCTGGTGAGCACAAATGGACGCAGATCGGGATCGATGAGATTGAGACCTTCAAAGGTCGCGCGCGAGTTCTCCATGCCGTAGACATTGTGGATCTCAGCATGGGTTGCGGTGCGCGTCGCGAAAGCCCGGATCGTCGATGCGATGGACCACGTCTTCGGGCATGGTCTTGTTCTCCGTATCAAAGACGGAGGGCTCATTCATATCGTTCCAGAATCCATCGACACCCTCCTGACGCAAGGGGTGATAGAGCGTGCCCCACCAGGCGCGGGTCTGCTGCCGGGTGAAGTCAGGAAACACGCTGGGACCGGGCCAGACGCGGCCGATGAAGACCGAGCCATCGGGATTCTTCACAAAGTGATCGCCGGCGATGCCGCTGTCGTAAGGGAGATAGTTTTTGCCGGGAAGATTGGCGATATGCAGGTCGGTAATGGCTACGACATGGAAGTTCTTCGCCTTGAGCTGCGCGATCATCCCGGTGAAATCGGGAAAGGCGGCGGTGTTGATCGTAAAGGGACGGTTCTTGTCCTGGAAGTCGATGTCGAGATAGATGGCGTCGGCGGGGATATGGTCTGCGCGGAGGCGATTCGCAACCTCGAGCACGCGATCCTGCGACATGTAGCTATAGCGCGATTGCTGGAAGCCAAGAGCCCAGAGCGGCGGCAGCGGGGTAGTTCCCGTGAGCCATGCATAGGTCTGAATAACCTGCTTCGGCGATGGGCCAGAGAAGATGTAGTAGTCCAGAGGACCGTTGGCGGCGCCGAACGAATAGACGCCCGCAGACGTCTTGCCGAAGTCGAAGCTGGTTCGCCAGGTATTGTCCAGCAACACGCCGAGCGCGTGTCCGGCGCGATAGGCCATGAAGAACGGAATGCTTTTATAGAGCGGGTCCGTGGACTCCTGGAAGCGATAGGCGTCTGTATTCCAGAGCGTAAATGCCTCGTTGCGGCGATCGAGCGGTCCGGTCTTGTCGCCGAGCCCGAAGTAATGCTCGTCCATCGGCATCGCTTTGGAGACCTGGAAGGAGTCGCCGTCAAAGCGAACGGGGCGTGCATCCTGCTGCAGGATATTTCCGGCCAGATCGCGAACCGTCAGTTCGAGCGACTGCTTATCCAGTTCCACGATCAACGCATGGGTGCGGAAGCCGACATGGTCGCCGGCGGTCTCCGCGGTGACCGAAACCGAGCTATGCCGCGCAGCCGGAAGCACCGCCCAGGAGGCATCCTCCGGCAGAGCACCGTCCCTGTGCGATGCGAACACGCAATACATCGTCGCGCAGTGCTGTGATCTGCTCGCGCATGCCTCCAAGCTGAATCTCCACTCCGTTGGGAAGATTGGACACCACCGCATTGCGGCTGAGGGATTGCGGGATCGTCGCCCCGCTATGCGATTGCGCCTGGAGAGACGCCAGTACTGGGAAATGGAAGAAGAGGATGGCAAACGAACGAAAAGGAACAAGACGGTGCAACCGCATGATGACCCCTGAAGAAACGTTCTCGTGAAGCTGTATCTGGAAATAGTCTTGGAGACCCGGTATGTCGAATGCGATGGAACTTCAAAATAGACGAAGGCTGCGACGGAGTCCTCTCCGCCGCAGCCCTCGGTTGAGTTAGAAGTTGTACTTCACCGAGATCTCCAACAGGCGCCGGCCAAGCTTCTGCGGAGCAGAGCCAAAGCCGGACGCGGATGTAGGTTGCCGTGGTCGGCGATCCGTTGACCGAGGTATCGTTCAACAGCAGCGTCGTCTGCGACGCGTAGCCGGTGCCAAAGCTGTTCAGCGGATGGTTGAGGAAGTTGAATGCCGCTAAGCGAAGCGCAGGTTACGGCCTTCGCCCACGGGCGAAGATTCGTCGCCAGGGTAAGGTCGGAGTTGAAGAACGCCGGGCCATGAGCATACGGCTCGATGTACTGGCCATTGGTTCCAGTCGCCGGCAAGCGAGAAGCACGCCGGATTGAGGTACTGGTGCGCGCCCGAGATTCGACTTCGGATTGCACGTGAGCACGGGCTGCAGGTTGACGTCGGGCGTGCCGAGGATCGTCTGCGACTCGACGGCATAGGCGTTGGCGCCCTGTCCGATGGTGCCCTGCGCATAGTAGCCAGGCGAGGGGCTGACGCCCGTCTGCATGTTCGGGCCGCTCTGGATATTGGTGATGCCCGAGATGAGCCAGTGGTTGACGAGAGCACGCACCAGATACTGCTCCCTGAACCTTGCCCACCTGGTAGGAGTAGCTCAGGTTGAGCACCTGGGAACGATCGAAGTTCATCGGACCGTAGTTGTTCTGCGAGGTGGAACGGATCGATGCCGGCCGTCCAGTTGAAGTCGGCCGAGGACCCGAGAATGCCGAGCGCCTTGGAGAAGGTGTAGTTGGCGTTGAAGTTCAGAGGGCCGACGTGCTTGATCGCCTCGATCTGCAAGCCGTTGTAGTTGGCGTAGGTGTTGTGCTGCGGCACCAGGATCTGGCTGTAGTTGGGGTACGGCCGCGCCTTCTGGACGGCCTTGTCGCCGGGGTAGTTGTAAATGTTGTCGAGGCTTCCGGCCTGAACCGGTGTGCAACCCGTCGGGTTGCAGGCGTTATAGCCGGCAGCCGCGTTGATCGCCGCCGCCGCTGTGGCGGTGAACAGCGTGCCGACCGGAATCGCGTTCACGTTGTCCAGCACCACGGTCTGCGTCGTGCCGTTATCCATCAGCGAGTTGCTGTTGTTGCCGACATAGGAAGCCTGCAGCGTCCAGTTTCCCGGCATCTGCTGCGCGATGCTGAGGCTGTAGTTGTTGGTCACCGGCTCTTTGTTGTCGGTGGGGTCGAGACCGTAGATGGTGGCAGGAGAGATGTAGGTCTCCGTGCTGCCCGGACCGGTATTGCCGTAGGTGTTCGGATTGAGATGGAGCGTGTTGACGCCTTCCAGCGTGTTGTCGCCAAAACCCTGCAGGTCGGTGTAGCGGACGTTCTCCGCCTCGGCGAACTCGCTGGTCACATCGACGACCGAGTCGTGGAAGCGATAGATACCGACGCCGCCACGCACGACGGTCTTGCCATCCTTGAAGACATCCCAGGCGAAGCCAACGCGGGGCTCAAAGTAAAGCGGCGGCGTTCCGGCGCCGGAGTTCGGAACGGACGGAGGTGATTCCGTGCCAGGTGATGCCGGGCAAGGGATTCGTTGTGGCGTTATAGGTCGAGTTGTAGAGCGCGGGATTCCAGATGGCGGCGCCGATGCCGTGTGCAGTCCTGCCATGCGCCCAGCTTGGAGACGCGGGCACCGAAGGTGAGCACCACGTTCGAGGCGACGCGCCACGTGTCCTGGCCATAGAAATCCGTGTTCCAGAAGTACAGATTCGTGTATCGGATTGAAGTTCTGCTGGTGCCAGTCCTGGATCTGTCCTTCAAAGAAGTTCGCCAGCGCGTTGCCGCTGTTGAAGTGCGGATTGCCATACGCCGGCGAGCCGTCGGCATAGGTCCCGTTGTAATCGGCGAAGTAGGTGCCGGCCGGTCCGATAGTAGTAGTCCTGAATGACGCCGTTGGTCTGCGGATTGGTCGCGGTCTGGTTGTTGGTCGTGCGCTGGCTGAAAGATGCCGACCTTGACCGTGTGCTTGCCCCAGACCTTGGTCAGGTTGTCGCCAACAGTTGGGCTGAAGCTTCTTCAGCAACTGCAGCGGGTTCGTGGAGTAGTCGGGCCACAGGCCCAGCGGCAAGCCGCCGTAGGTGGTGTAGGTGCCGAGCTGCGGATACTGGGTGTCGTTGTTGTTGAACGCGCCGTTGTATGGATAGTTGATCGCGCTCTTCTGCAGCGCGGCGATCTTGCGCGCGTCAAATGACTCCACGAACGAGGTGAGGGTTGCGTAGAGCTCGTTGGTCATCGTGGGCGTGAAGACGGTGACGTAGTTGGCCGCCGCGCTGTGCACCCAGGTGTCGTTGTCGACGCCGTAGCCGGGCGTATTCACTGCGCCCATCACGCTGGGCGGCCGGCGAGTAGTACGGAACCAGCGGCTGGCCCTGCTTGCCCTTCTCAAAGCTGTAGCGTGCAAAGAACACGTTGCGCGGGCTGATGTTGTAGTCCACGCGGCCGGCAAACTGGCTGACGTTGTTGTTGACCAGGTCGAGTGCGTCGTAGTTGAAGCCGTCGGTGCCAGTCTGCGCCCGCGTCGGAAGCGGCAGGGTGCCGTTGACCAGCGCCATCGCGCCGGGGTTGAGAAACGCGGCGATGTTGCCGTTGGTCAGCGTCGAGCCGTTGTCGCCAACCGTCGGCGGCGTGTTGAACGTGCCGTAGTTGCCGTTGGTCAACATCGGCCCGAGGTACTGCGAGAGCGCCGCCTGCGCTGAAGTCGCCCGTACGCATCGCCTGCGTCGGCACCAGCGCATGGATGATCGCGCTGCCGGCGCTGCCATAGGCATAGACATTGCGCTGCGCGTCATATTCGGCGCCGGCGAAGAACGTCAGCTTCTTGAAATGCGGGAACGGGCCGCTGATGGTGCCGCCGGGATAGACAAAGCGGTCGTCCGGCCGCGCAATGCCGTTGTAGTTCGCGAGCCAGTCATTGGCGTTCAGCTGGTAGGTGCGCGCAAAGGTGTAGAGCGAACCGTGATACTTCGAGGTTCCCGACTTGGTGACGCCGGTGATGACCACCGGGCCGTTCGACTGGTCGGCGCCGAAGTTCGAGGTCTGCACCTGCACTTCGCTGACGAAGGAGTCATTGATGTTCTGCAGGTTCGCGCCGAAGTTGCCGGCGTCGGTCAGGTTCGCGCCGTCGAGCTTCAGGGTGATGCCGGCGACCGGGGCGCCGTTGGAGGCGTAGGGCGTCGGCTGGCCGACCTGAACCTGCGAAAAGTCAGGCGCGGAGTTGGTGCGAACCCAGATTGCGGATCGCGAAGCCGGGCAGAGTGCGCTGCAGCTCGGTCGCATCACGGCCGACGATCGAGAGCCGGTCGAGATCGTTGGCGCGAGATGGTCGAGCTGAGCTGTCCGCTGTCCAGCGGCAGTGCTGCCACCTCGCTCGCCGACCGAAACCGTCTCGGCTGACTTCGCCCACGTCGAGCTGCAGTTCCGGCAGCGACAAGCTGTCGCCCGGATTCAGATGGATCGTCTGTCTGGACGAGCTGTTTGAATCCGTGTCTGCTGCACGGTCAGCGTATAATCGCCGCTCGGCTACCGCCGAGAAGGTGAAGGAGCCGGACCCGTTGCTTTGCCGCTGCCTCTGCGCCCGCTCGCGTTGTTCTGGAGGGTGACCGTCGCGCTCGGAACGACGGCTCCGGCCGGGTCCTCAACAACGCCGCTCAGCGATGGCGCTCCAACTTGGCCGCAGGCTTGCGAGGCTCGTCAGAAGCAAGATCGGAAGAAAGAATAGGAGACGAGGCCAACTTGGTCTCGGCGGCACCGTTGACTGGAATGCCTTGCCTGTTATAATCGTGCTTTTCATAGAGCCTCCAGCGCAAATCCCAGTTCATCCCGCCACGCGGCAGCCGCCGGACAGCTGAAGATCGGGAAATCGCTAATGATGGAGCCCGAGCTTTATAGGTATCCGGGACAGACCGATCAAGGTCCTTGCGGAAAAGCCAAAGGCTCTTATCCCGTATAAGAATCGATAATGATATTTGAAATCATATAGTTACAAATGTACTTGGCGAGCGCAATCGCAAACCTGTTAAACGGTATAATCCCGTCGGACACGGAGAACAATGGTGGCGGATGCACGTAGCTGGGCACCTCTCGGTGGCGATCACCAAGCGAGAGAAGCCGAGATCCTGCGCCAGTTGGATCGGCATGCTGGAGAACCCCCACTTCACCCACAGCCGGCGCTTCCCAAGCTTTCTGCGTTTCATCGTGAGGAAGAGCTGGACGGGCTGGCGATCAACTCAAGGAGCGAACAATCGGGATTGAGGTCTTCGGCCGAGACCCCCGACTATGACACCACCTCCGACCCGATCGTCCGGGTGACTGCAGCCGAGATCCGCAAACGCATCGCGCAGTACTACCAGGACTCTGGCCACGTGGACGAATTCCGGATTTCCCTTCCCCCGGGCTCCTATGTCCCGCATTTCGATTGGCCGCGAAACAGTTCGGCAAGCTCCTGCCGAGCAGTGTCAATCCCAGTGCGCCGCACGCCGCTGAATCCGGCTGTTCCGGAGCAGCCATCTGCGGTGTCGATCCCGCCCGCACGTGTTCCCCGGGCACGTGGCTATTCATCGCGGTCGCGTTGGCGCTGTCTTGTGCTCCTTGCGGATGTCGGGATGATGTTCGCGCGGCCGCGGCAATCTTCGCTCGACCGATTCTGGGCGCCGGTGTTCAGCTCGGGTGACACTGTCGTGGTCTGCTTCCCGCGAGACGCACTCCGAAGGAATAACTCTCCGCGATGCCGCGAACCCAGAGCAACAGACACGAGTTGATGAGCAGATGGCACGACCACGTCGCGACCGACGATCTCCAGCCCCTGGTCAGCCTCACCGGCCTGCTGGAAATGCGCCACCAGCGCTATAACCTGATGGGCGATGACACCGCCACGCTGACCGATCTGCGCCAGGGGCCGGCCATCTTGGTCGGAGCCTTCGACAACGCATGGACCTTGCGCGTGACGCGCGGCTTCGTTACCGATTCGGCAACGATGCCGGACATGACTCACTTCTGGATCGAGGACACGCAGTCTCCGCACACATCGCGCTGGGAGATCGACCGCGAACTGCAGTTGAAGCACCAATAACTATCGCGATTACGCCATCGTTGCGCGCTTCCGCGATGCCAATACCGGCAAGCTGGCCGTCGTATCGGCCGGCATCGCCCGCGGCGGAACGGTCGCCGCCGGCGAGTTCCTCACCCAGCCCAGCAACATGGAGCTCATCAAATCCCTGGCTCCGAAGAACTGGGATAGGCAGAATATGGAATTCGTGCTGAGCACCGAGATCATCAACGGCCGATCTTCGCCTCCCAAAGTCGAAGCCGCCTACTTCTGGTAAGTTAACGCTGCATGACCATTCTCCCGCCAGTGCTACAGTGATTTCGATGACACATTTTGTGGGGCCTCGCTTACGCAGCATTGCGTCTTTCCTCCTTTGCTGCTGTGCAGCCACGCTCTACCGCGAGCGCGCAAAAGGTGGTCTTCGCCCACTACATGCTCGCCAACCAGGATTACGTCTCGGACGACTCCGGCAGCGAGAGCGTCATCGCATCCTACGAGCGCGAGATCCGTCAGGCGCAAGCGATCGGCATCGACGGCTTCGCGCTGAACGCTGGAGGATGGTTCAGAGAGCCGCGCTATATCCGCCGCGCCTCGGAGATGTTCGAGGCTGCGCACCGGCTGAACAGTGACTTCAAACTCATGTTCTCGGCGGATATGTGCTGTTCGAATGACGCGGCGGATGTCGAAGACATGGTGCGGCGGTTTGCCAATAGCAGCGCTACTCCGAGATCTACTACAAGAAGTCTGGAAGATTTGTGCTGACGACCTTCGCTGGGACGAAGTCTGGTCCTGACTTCTGGCAGCAGCTGCGCGACGATCTGGAGCACGGCTCACCATCCCTCCGAACAAACCGCGCCGAACGCCCTGGCCTACGTCAGTGGAGTTCCCTCGAGCGCACCACTGCCCGTCTATCTCGTGCCCGCATTCTTCTGGGGAGGGGAGCTTCCGCAGACGAAGGATATCGACGCCGGCCTGACCGAGTACAAGCAGGTTATCGATGGTGCGTTTTATTGGGGCATCGCGGGCGTGCCACGGCTCGGCCATGTCCCAGATCAGATCCCGTCGTCAGAAGCATATTCCGATGTCCTGCACCGTGCGGGCAAGCTCTATATGGCGCCGATCTGCCTGCAGTTTTGGGGCGCAAATGCTGGGCGCTACTACGAGTACAGCGGCTTCTCCGGCATGCGTGCCATGTGGATGGACGCAATCCAGGTCAGCCATCCCGAATGGGTGGAGATCATCACCTGGAATGACTTTATTGAAGGAACCTATGTAAGTCCGATCGACGACCCAGCGAGCGACGCGAAGGCCAACGATCTGGGCAGCAGTGCGGCGCCACCGTCGACGTTACATTTCTTCCACACGCACAGCGGGGCCACGTCGCTGCTCGCCTACTTTATCCAGTGGTACAAAACCGGTGTGCAGCCGGCGATCAAGAACGACCAGGTGTATTGGGCGTACCGAACGCAGCTGGCATCCGGGAGCGATGCAAAGAGTATGAAAGCCTATGGACCAGTGGCGAATCGGATCTATGTCACCGCAAACCTGACTGCTCCTGCTGTCCTCCATGTGTCCTTCGGAAAGACCTCCCAATCCGTGAACTTACCTGCAGGTTCGACGGATTTGGAGGTGCCCGCACTCGCCGAAGGCACACCGAGCTTCGAGTTGACGCGCGGTGCATCGTTCCTCGCTCACGCCAGCGGCGTGGATCCGATCTCCGAGCATGGACCTTATCCTGATCTTTATTATTCGACTGGCTCCTTGCACGACTGAACTCCCACCCCGCCCGTAGGCTTGCGCCGCAGAAGCGCCAGGCTACGTCAGTGAGCTACGACATTTCGGAGAAACTCCAACATACCGCTAACCCTGGTTTCGGATCCGCAGTCACGAGGATCCGAAACCAGGGTTGTTTTTAGCGTGTTGGGAGCTCCCGGAGTTGTGGCGATGAGTTTGCTCTACGCACACTGGCACTCAGGATGCATTCAGGTCGAAAACATCAATGGCACGACTAACACAGGGAGAGGAATAACCCATGGCTATCGATAATCCAAGAGAAGTTTTCAACTTCATACTCAGCAACGTACGGCAGGGTGAGGAACGCGCTACGAAGATTTTTCAGGAACTGAGTCAAATCGCCCAGGATCCGGATATCAAGGAAGTTCTGGATGCTCGGGCTTACGTGCACGACAAAATCCTCGGCACACTGGATCAGTGCTTCAAGCTGATCGGCGAGCAGCCAATGAAGGCGGCGGGTCGCGTCTTCAGGAGACCTTGATCGAGGACTTCAAGAGAGACCTCGGGGAGATCCAGGCCCCGGCGGCGAGACACCTCTTCATCTTGTATAAAGCAGTCCAGGTCATGCACATCCGCATTGGAGAGTATGTTGCTTTGACCGCGGCTGCTGACCTTTCTCGCCACTACGCCGTTGGCACCCTGCTGGAGACATGCCTGGCAGACACACTGGCACTGGCAGAACGCACCAGGCGTCTCATCCGGAGAGTCGCCGAGGTCAGGGTCGCCGAGAGACTGGCGGCATAAAAAGCATCCCCAACGTGGCACCTGAGAGCTACCCCGTAAAGCCGGGCCATGATCGAAAAGCGCGAAAAAGCACGAACCGCCCATGCGACCCCGTTGGCCAGATGCCTCGGGGTCGCACGGACGTTTCCTGCTACTGGCGCAGCAGCGACACCGGAATCGCCTCGCCCATCGCGCGATATCCCGCCGGCGAGGGATGCAGATGATCGCCCGAGTCGTACGTCGGCAACAGCCGTTCCGGATGCGTCGGATCCCGCACCACCTGATCGAAGTCCACCACCGCATCGAAGTGTCCCGGCGTTCGAATCCACCGATTGACCGCCTGCCGATCCGCCTCGCTGCTCGGCCCCGGATGGTAGTAATCCGATCCCACATACGGCGTGATCGTCGCGCCGATCACGCGGACTCCCTGCGCGTGCGCCCGCTCCACAATCTGCTCGTACGCGCCCACGATGCGCTCGACCAGCGCCTGATGCTCCGCCTCGCTCACCTCGCCCTGCCGCGCCAATCCACCCAGATCGTTCACGCCCTCCAGCACAATCAGCTCCCGCACTCCGGCCTGCGCCAGCACATCGCGATCGAAGCGCGCCAGCGCATTCGGCCCCAGCCCATCCGTCAGCAGATGATTCCCGCCGATCCCCTCATTGAGCACGCCGAGCACGCCCGTCACTCCGCATCCGCCGCGCGTCGCCGGAGCCTGTAGCCGCTCCGCCAGCACATCGGTCCAGCGATCGTTCCCATTCGTCGTCGCGCCATGCCCATCCGTGATCGAATCCCCCAGCGCGACCACCGCCGCACCCTGCGCCGCCACATCCACGCCCGCCAGCTGATACCAGTGGTCGACCTTCTTCGCCCCCGCCAGATCCGCCGCCGCAACCTGATCGCCGTGCACCAGATACGAGGTCGCCCGCGATCCCGGATGCCCCGTCTCCTGCGCCGGCGGGGCCTCCACATGGAAGCTGATCGCCAGATCACTCCGCGCCGCCACCGGATACGCCACCGGATCGGACACATACTCCGCCCCCGCCGGCACGATCACCTCACCACTCCCGGCAAAGGTCACCGCGCGGTCGCTCGCCGGATCAATTGCCGACCCGCCGCCCCCGGCAACCGAGATCGGCCGCGCCACATGCACCGCGGTAAACCGCAGCGGCGCCGTCCCAAACGCATTCGACAGATGCACCCGCAGGCTCTCCCCGCCCACCGACAGATGCACGATCTGCCGCAGCGTGGCATCGCGCAGATCCTCCGCCGCCAGCGCGTTCGCCGGCTCCGGCACCTGCTGCGAGGCCGCCCACGACCCCACCCAGTGCACCGCACTCGGTGCCGCCTGCGCCCCCATCCCTCCAACCGCCCCCAGCCACAGCACCCACAGCGCAACACCCGACGTTCGCTTCACAGGCGGCCTTGCCCCCATCTCACAAGATTGATTGCGCATCCAAACTAAATCTCCCCGCTCCACACCTGACAAGCACGCCGAATTCGAATCCCCATCGCCATTTCGCCATCCAATCTCCCGAACACCACCCTCCTTTGGAGAACTCCTCGTCATGCGCTACAAGACCCTCGGCAACACCGGCCTGCTCGTCTCCGACATCTGCCTCGGCACCATGACCTTCGGCGGCAAAGGCTTCTGGACCGCCATCGGCTCCCAGGACCAGGCCACCGCCGACGCCCTCATCCAGACCTCCATCGAGGCCGGCATCAACTTCATCGACACCGCCGACGTCTACTCCGAGGGCCTCTCCGAGACCATCCTCGGCGCCTCGCTCAAGAACCTCGGCATCGCCCGCAAGGACGTCGTCCTCGCCACCAAGGCCTACGGTCGCGTCGGCCCCGGCCGCAACGACGTCGGCGCCTCCCGCGGCCACATTCTGGACGCCGTCGACGCCAGCCTCAAGCGCCTCCAGACCGACTACATCGACCTCTACCAGATCCACGCCACCGACCTCGTCACCCCGCATCGAGGAGACCCTCCGCGCCCTCGACACCCTCGTCCAGCAGGGCAAGATCCGCTACATCGGCGTCTCCAACTGGCACGCCTGGCGCATCATGAAGGCGCAGGGCATCGCCGAACACAAGAACCTCGCCCGCATCAACACCCTGCAGGCCTACTACTCCATCGCCGGCCGCGACCTCGAGCGCGAGATCGTCCCCCTGCTCGAGGACCAGAAGATCGGCCTGCTCGTCTGGAGCCCGCTCGCCGGCGGCCTGCTCTCCGGCAAGTTCACCCGCGAGAACCAGAAGCCCGAGGACTCCCGCCGCTCCACCTTCGACTTCCCCATCGTCGACAAGGAGCGCGCCTGGCGCATTCTCGACGTCATCCGTCCCATCGCCCAGGCGCACAACGTCTCGCCGGCCACCGTCTCGCTCGCCTGGATGCTCGCGAAGCCCTTCGTCACCTCGGTGATCATCGGAGCCAAGCGCCTCGACCAGCTGCAACGAGAACATCGCCGCCGGCGAACTCCAGCTCACCGCCGACGAGCTCCAGCAGCTCGACGAGGTCAGCGCCCTCCCGCCCGAGTACCCCGGCTGGATGGTCCCCTTCCAGAACGCCAACCGCCTCGCCGACGTCCCCCGCCACCAGGCGGTCCAGACCAACCTCCCCAAGTAACACCCAGCCTCACGAACGACGACGTCATCTCGACCGAAGCGGCGGACAGCCTCACGTCCGCGCGCAGTGGAGAGCCCCGTATTGCCTTCGACGAACCGGGTGCCCCATCCTCGCGACGGCCTCATCGTCGCAGGTGGGGCATCGAGCGCCAGCGAGACCGCCCTCCCCACCCTGCCGTATCCTTATCCGCATGCACCGCCTCGCGGCCCTCCTCCTCATTCTCTCTGATGGCCCCTCCGTTCGCCCCCGCGCAAAGCTCCCCTCGCTCCGACGCCGTCGATCCCACCGCCCTGGTCCGTCGCGCCCTCGAGCACCGCGCCGAGGCCGACGCCCACCACCGCCCGCTCCGCTACCTCCTCCGCAAAACCGAGCAGCGCCGCGGCACCACCCGCGACACCACCAAAGAGATCCTCGAGACCAGGGACGGCGACGTCGCCCGCCTCATCGCCATCGACGGCAAGCCGCTCCCCCCCGACGCCGACCGCGCCGAGCTCGGCCGCCTCGACGCCCTCGCCGCCCATCCCGAGCTCCAGGCCCACCGCCACCGCAGCGAGCAGCGCGACGCCGCCCGCATCAACCACCTCCTGGCCCTGCTCCCCCAGGCCTTCCTCTATCACCTCGAAGGCATCGTCCCCTGCGGCGCCAGCCAGTGCTACCGCCTCAGCTTCACGCCCAACCCGCGCTTCAGCCCTCCCGACCTCGAAGCCAACGTCCTGCGCGGCATCGCCGGCGAGGCCTGGATCGATCGCACCCAGGAGCGCCTCACCCGCATCGACGCCCACTTCACCGCCGACGTCGACTTCGGCTTCGGCCTCCTCGGCAAGATCAACAAAGGCGGCACCATCCTGCTCGAGCAGACCGACATCGGCAGCCCCACCGCTCCCGACTGGGAGCTCACCGGCCTCCAACTCAACCTCACCGGCAAGGCGTTGCTGGTGAAGTCGCTGGACATTCAGATCACCGAGCAGGCCAGCCACTTCTCCCTCGCCCCGCCCAACCTCACCTACCGCGACGCCATCCAGCTCCTCAAAAGCTCCACCGCCGCGCACTAGCGACTTTGCCCGCGATCTCGCCGATTCCTGTCAAGCCCCGCAAACCCTCAAAAACGAGAAATCGTCAACAAAGACGCCAGCTTTGAACATGCAGAAAAGTGCCGAAAGGATAGGATCCGCTCGCTATAATTGAAATAAGGATCAAAAGTAGATCCTTTTCCGGGTGGGAGTGGAAACGTACGGGCTAATCCTTTTGTAATCAATATTTTGGACGTAAGTCATTTGGATTGAATATTTTAGCGTTCACGTCCAGCTGTAAACAGCAGAAACCAAAGAATTTACGTCCGGGCAACTGTGGGGGGGAGCTACCCCCGAGACGGTGGCTCTAGCAGAACACCTCAGGAGAAGCCCGCATGCCCGATCGATTCTTCCCCCGCTGCTCCGCCGCAGCCCTCTTCCTCATGCTCTGCGCCAGCCTCTCCCTCCCACCCTCGCCGCCGCCACCTCCTCCTCCCAGCCCTGTCGTCGTCGCCTACGTCTTCCCGCAGCACAAGCTGCTGCAGCCCTCGGACATCGACGCCACCCGCCTCACCCGCATCAACTACGCCTTCGCCAACATCGCCGACGGCCGCATCGTCCCCGGCTTTCCCACCGACGCGGCGAACCTCGCCACCCTCACCGCTCTCCGCGAACAGCACCCGTCGCTCGCCGTCCTGATCTCGGTCGGCGGCTGGACCTGGTCCGGCGCCTTCTCCGACATGGCGCTCACCCACGCCCGCCGCGCCGTCTTCATCCAAAGCGTCGCCGACCTCCTCACCCGCGACCACCTCGACGGCCTCGACATCGACTGGGAGTACCCCGGCCAGCCCGGCGACGGCCACCGCTTCCGCCCCCAGGACAAGCAGAACTACACCCTGCTCCTCGCCGAGCTCCGCCAGCGCCTCACCCAACTCCGCCGCGAGAACCACCGCACCCAGCCCTACCTGCTCACCATCGCCGCCGGCGCCTCCGACGACTTCCTCGAGCACACCCAGATGGCCCGGGTCCAGCGCTTCGTCGACACCGTCAACCTCATGGCCTACGACTACTACGAGCCCGGCGACGACCACCACACCGGCCACCACGCCCCGCTCTTCACCAACCCCCTCGACCCCAAGCAGGCCTCCGCCGACGACTCCATCCGCGCCTTCGAGCGGGCCGGCGTCCCCGCCTCCAAGCTCCTGCTCGGCCTCCCCTTCTACGGCCACTCTGGGCCCACGTTCCCGACCGCCGCCACGGCCTCTTCCAGCCCGGCAGCGCCATCCCCGACGCCTACGCCCCCTACGGCATGATCGCCTCAACCATGCTCGGCCACGGCTTCGCCCGCTACTGGGACCCCACCGCCTCGGCCCCCTACCTCTACAACCCCGAGAAACAGATCTTCGTCTCCTACGAGGACCCCGAGTCCCTCGCCGCCAAGTGCACCTACGTCCTCCACCATCACCTCGGCGGCGTCATGTTCTGGGACTACACCTCCGACCCCACCGGCACTCTGCTCCGCACCATCGACACCACCCTCCACCCCACCGCCCAGTCACTGCCCAGTCGACCCGGTAATCCGTGCCTGCAGCGAACACCGCACGCACAACAACCGTCTGTAACCACGCGTCTCTTATAATCAAATCTTGCTCAATAAGCTCATTATTTCCAATCTCGCCCACCGCCCCGTACGCACGATCCTCAGCGTGCTCGCGATCGCCATCGAAGTCACGATGATCCTGACGCTGGTCGGCGTCAGCTACGGCACCCTGCACGCCACCGCCCGCCGCGCCCAGGGAGTCGGCGCCGACATCGTCATCCGCCCGGTCGGCTCCTCCGTCATCAGCCTGAGCTCCGCCCCCATGAGCGATCGCCTCCCCGCTATCCTCGGCGCCGAGCCGCACGTCACCATCGCCACCGGAACCATGGTCCAGTCGCTCTCCGGCTTCGACACCATCACCGGCATCAACATCGACGAGTTCAATAAGATGTCCGGCGGCTTCGACTACGTTCAGGGCGGCCCGCTGGTCCACGACGACGACATCATCGTCGACGAGTACTACGCCAAGGAGAAGCATCTCCACATCGGCGACTCCCTCCTGCTCATCAACCACACCTGGCATCTCGCCGGCATCTACGAGGGCGGCAAGCTCGCCCGTATCTGCGTCAAGCTCTCCGCGCTGCAGGAGAACACCGGCAATCCCCACAAGATCAGCCAGATCTACCTCAAGCTCGACGATAAGAAGCAGATCCCAGCCTCCATCGATGCGCTCAAGCTGAAGCTTCCCGGCTACCAGATCTACTCCATGGAAGAGCTCGTCTCCATGCTCTCCATCAGCAACGTCGGCATGCTGAAGAACTTCATCAACGTGGTCATCGGCATCGCCGGCATCGTCGGCTTCATCGTCGTCTTCATGGCGATGTACACCGCCGTGCTCGAGCGCACCCGCGAGATCGGCATCCTCAAGTCCGTCGGCAGCTCCTCCAGCCTGATCCTCGGCCTGCTCTTCCGCGAGACCATCGTCCTCGCCCTGGTCGGCACCGTCCTCGGCATCCTGCTCACCTACGGCACGCAGTGGCTGATGCAGAACGTCGTCCCCAACAGCCTGACGCAGGAGACCGTCTACGCGTGGTGGCCCATCGCCGCCGCCATCGCCATCGTCGGCGCTCTTCTGGGCACCGTCGTTCCCGGAATCAAGGCAGTCCAGCAGGATGCCACCGAGGCCCTATCGTATGAGTAACGTAAGCGCAGTAGCGGAAGTCAACCTCGAGAACGAAGCAAGCGCGGCCCCCATCATCAAGGTCCGTCAGCTGACCAAGACCTTCCGCGTCGGCGACGTCGATGTCCACGCTCTGCGCGGCGTCAACCTCGACGTCGCCAAAGGCGAGTTCATCGCCGTCGTCGGCTCCTCCGGCTCCGGCAAATCGACCCTCTTCAACATCCTCGGCGGCCTCACCCCGGCCAGCACGGGAAGCGTTCACATCGACGACCGCGATCTCGCCGGCATGACCAACGCCGAGCGCACCGACCTGCGCAAACGCACCGTCGGCTTCGTCTTCCAGAAGTACAACCTGCTGCCCACCCTCACCGCCGAGGACAACATCCGCCTGGTCCAGTACATCGGTGGCCGCGACACGCGCCTTCTCCGCAGCCCTTCCAGAAGGTGCTGCACCTGCTCGGCATCGCGGACCGCCTCAAGCACAAGCCGCGCGCGCTCTCCGGCGGCCAGCAGCAGCGCGTCGCCATCGCCCGCGCCATCGTCAACGAGCCGGCGATCCTGCTCGCCGACGAACCCACCGGCAACCTCGACAGCCAGAACTCCGTCGCCGTCCTCAAGCTGCTCAAGGACCTCAACCAGCGCCTCGGCCAGACCATCCTGATGATCACCCACGACCACGAGGCCGCCGCCTACGCCGACCGCATCGTCCACATGCGCGACGGCCAGGTCATCTAGCTCTCCCAGAACCGGGTGCCCCATCCTCGCGACAGCTCCTCGTCGCGAGGGTGGGGCCTCGAGCGCAGCGAGACCGCACTTCCCTCACTCTCGAAACGAAGCCCAAGAACGAAGCGTCATCTCGTCCGCCGCGCAGTGGAGAGACCCCTGTATTTCCGTCTCTCATTCGTTCAGCCCAAAAACCGAACCACCGTCATGCCGCAGGGATGAGCCATTCTGCGTGATAGCCATTTGTAACCGGCATCAGCCGTAACAGATAGCCACGCAGACCAACGTAGATCGTGCCAGCGACGACCACCACCGAGCGCGGAGATAACGATTCATTCGGCATCTCGAAGAGCCGCTGGCAGCGTGCGCCGATAGCGTCGAATTCGCAGAGGGATCCTTCATCTGCCCCGACGCCCCGCGGCGGATACCCGTAGCTTCAGGTCCGAATCCTGCAACGCGACGCCTCAGGAGAACTCTTGAGATCCGCAATGCCGGAGTACCTCCGCGGAAGTCAGATGCGCGAACTCCGGCACCAAAAAGCACTGCCCTCATCGACGTGGCTCCATATGCGCCACTCCTGCCAGGATCAATCAACGCCCCCGAGATCAGGAACTGCATGCAGGATCGTGAACGTCCGAGAGGTCTCGGGCAGCATCGATTCGAATGCGTCCTGGCAGCCATCTGCATCATGGCGCATCTCAGAGACCACCGCCAAAGCTCGCCCCCAGACGAGACCATATCAGCCAGCCGCCATGATCGAGATGAAATGTTACCTTGGTCCGACTACCGCGCATCTCCCAATCGCGAAGCAGATGCTCCGGGCAACGCGACCTTCTGAGCTTGTGACCTCGGTCAAGTGTAACGCCGTCCAGTCCGAGAGGCATCGATATTTGGACTCCGCCGTAGCCTGCGCCAACTGCCAGGTCGGTCAAGGCAATGTGACTCGCCGAATCAACACAAGCGTAAACATCTCTGGCAGGAGCGGGACAACGCATCCAGTTGCCGAGTAAGCTGCTAGCGCCAGCAACTCAGAGTCGCGACAACATCAGGCACACGTTCGAACTCCAGCCAGGATAGGTTGCACTTGCAGAAACGGATACCCGCGAAGCTTGCATCCTCACCTCCAGTACAAGAACCGAAAGCTGCAGCCCACAAACCTACTCCGCCACACCCACCCGCTCCAACTGCCCGAACAGTTCATCCAGATCCACAAACATCGCGGTCCCTGCGACCTCCAGCCGCCGCGCTCCCACCCAGTCCGCCCCGACACACATCCTTCCGCTGCGCGTCTTGGGATCGATGATCCACACCGTCTTCACTCCCATCGCCCAGTAGTCCCGCGCCCGCTCCTCGGTGTCCGAGTAGCTATCGTCGGGCGAAAGAATCTCGACCACCAGCAGCGGCGGCGCGGTCAAAACATCCGGCTGCGGCCCCGGCCTTACCACCACCAGATCCGGCACCCGCACCCGCGTCGGCGACACCCGCATTCGCTGCTCCGTGCTGCCAAGGACATTCCAGACCGACTCATGCTTCCGAACCAACCGGCCAGCAACAACTGCACCCGCGCATGCTCCCACTTGCCCACATTTCGCTCCCGAACCTCGCCATCGATGTACTCGCGGTCCGGCCGATAGCTGGTCTTCAGGTACTCGGCCACCGGAATTTGCGTCGCGCTCGCCATGGGCCTCCAGTCTACTCCCGGCCCGCAAACCCGGGCCTTCGCCCTTGACACCGCTGTTAAAATAAAGAGACAGAAAGCCTTCAAACAGGTCCGCCAAACCAGTCCAGACCCAGTCCAACAAGGTCCAGACTCGGGCGGTACTTTATTTGGACTTAAAGTATCTGCTTTCTAGACTTTAGGACTTCAAGGCGGGGAGGGGGTGGGTACCTCGAACCCCGGCGAAACGGCCCGCAGCACCCGGCAGGAGAAGCCAGTTTCGAGCCCCCAGCAGGCTCCGCGTCTCCGCCCTTGAAAATTTATTTGTCCCAAGCGGCCGGCTCCAGAGCGCAAAAAGAGCGGTGGCCAGCCCGCAGGCCCGCCACCGCTCTTGTCGTACTCTCAACGAAAAAGTTACTTCGGCTGCGCGACCACCCGCAGGTACGGCTTCAGCGTCTTGAAGCCCTCCGGGTACTTCTCCCTCGCCGCCTCATCCGAAACCGCCGGCACGATGATGACGTCCTCGCCGTTCTTCCAGTTCACCGGCGTCGCCACCTGGTGCTTGGCGGTCAACTGCAGCGAGTCGATCACCCGCAGGATCTCGTCGAAGTTCCGGCCCGTCGACGCCGGATAGTTCAACGTCAGCTTCACCTTCTTGTCCGGTCCGACCACAAATACGCTCCGCACCGTGAACGTATCGGAGGCATTCGGGTGAATCATCCCGTACAGGTTCGACACCGTCCGGTCCGTATCCGCGATCAGCGGGAAGTTCAGCGTCGCTCCCTGCGTCTCCTCGATGTCCTTGGCCCAGGGCTCATGCGACTCCAGCTGGTCCACGCTCAGCCCCAGCACCTTCACATCGCGCTTGTCGAACTCCGGCTTCAGACGCGCCGTGTAGCCCAGCTCCGTCGTGCACACCGGCGTAAAGTTCTTCGGGTGCGAGAACAGCACCGCCCAGTGGCCCTCGATGTAGTCGTAAAAGTGGATCTTGCCTTCGGTCGTTTTCGCCGTGAAATCAGGCGCGAAATCGCCAATCTGCAGAGACATATCAATACCCTCTTTTTAAATTCCTGTGCCGATGCGTGAATGTGACCGCCGCCGAAAGAACGCGCCGCCATCAAAGATTATGCAGGAAAACTTCGGGGCATACCGGGCCTATCGCGAGCGATACGCGACCGTACAACATCGGGAATCCATCGTCGTAACTATCCGTCGAACCGTCATCGTTACTCCCTTTATCCTTACAAGGATAAGATGCAACAAGAATGCCTATTGAAGCAAATCTCGCCCGCCTGCACGACCAGATCGCCCAGGCCTGCCGCCGCGCCAACCGCCCCACCGCCGACGTCGCCCTGATGGCCGTCAGCAAGCTCCACCCCGTCGAGGCCCTGCTCGAAGCCTACGCCGCCGGCCACCGCCTCTTCGGCGAAAACCGCGTCCAGGAGTTCCAGGAGAAGTCCGCCTCCCTCAGCCATCTTCCCGATCTCAGAGTCCACCTCATCGGCCCGCTCCAGAACAACAAATCCAACCGCGCCGCCGAGCTCTTCGACGCCATCGACACCGTCGACTCGCTCAAGCTCGCCACCCGCCTCAACACCGCCGCCGCCGCCCTCAACAAGCAGCTCCCCATCTACATCGAGGTCAAGCTCTCCCACGAGGAGTCCAAGCACGGCCTCGCCCCCGACGACCTCCCCGCCCTGCTCAACGACATCGCCCCGCTCACCCACCTGCGCCCCATCGGCCTGATGACCGTCCCACCCTGGACCGGCCCCGAGGACCCCGAGCCCGCCCGCCCCTACTTCCGCCGCCTGCGCGAGCTCCGCGACGAGCAGCAGCGCCTCCACCCCACCCTCACCCAGCTCTCCATCGGCATGTCCAACGACTTCAGCGTCGCCATCGAGGAGGGCAGCACCTGCATCCGCATCGGCACCGCCATCTTCGGCAAGCGCGAGCCCCTGCCCCAGTGAAGCTCCATCGATGAAGCCCTCCCCACCCCAAGCCTCTCTTCTCCCCTGTCTCCACTCCACACCGGACGGCTGCACCCTCGCCGTCCGCGTCCATCCCGGAGCCCGCCGCAACGCCGTCACCGGCCTCCACGCCGACGCGCTGAAGATCGCCCTCACCACCCCGCCGGTCGACGGCCGCGCCAACGAGGCCCTCATCGCCTTCCTCGCCGACGCCCTCCGCCTGCCCAAATCGAGCATCGCGCTGGTCACCGGCGCCACCTCGCGCAGCAAGCTCCTCCGCATCACCGGCCGCACCGCCGCCGAGGTCCAATCCGCCCTCGGCCTGCATCCCTAACAACCGGGTGCCCCATCTTCGCGATGATCTCATCGTCGCGAAGGTGGGCATCGCGCGAGGCGCGACTGCTTTACTCCGCGGCCGCCTCGATCTCCGCCCATTCTGCATCCGACAACTCCACCCCCGCAGCGCCCACATTCTCCTCCAGGTGCTGGACTGAGGATGTCCCCGGAATCGGCAGCATCACCGGCGACCGCCGCAGCAGCCAGGCCAGCGACAACTGGCTCACCGAAGCCCCGTGCGCCTTCGCCACCTGATCCAGCTTGCCTCCCGGGGCCGCGAGCTTTCCGGCCGCCACCGGATACCACGGGATGAACCCAATCCCCTCACGCTCGCAGTAGTCGAGCACCGCCTCGTGCTTGCGTTCGGTCAGGTTGTACTTGTTCTGCACGCTGACGATCGGCAGCACCTTGCGCGCCCGCTCGATCTCCTCCACCCCGACCTCACTCAGCCCCACATGCCGGATCTTGCCCGCCTGCTGCATCTCCGCCACCGCGCCCAGCGACTCCTCGAGCGGCACCTTCGGGTCGATGCGATGCAGCTGCCAAAGATCGATCCGCTCCACCTTCAGGTAGCGCAGACTCATCTCGACCTGCTGCCGCAGATACGCCGGCCTTCCCAGCGGCTCGCTCTTGGCCGGCCCCATCCGTGCCAGCCCGCCCTTGGTCGCGATGACCACACCCGTCGGCATACGGCGCCAGAGCCTCCCCGATCAGCCGTTCCGTCTCCTGCGGCCCGTACGCGTCGGCCGTATCGATGAAGTTCACGCCCAGTTCCACCGCCCGCCGCAGCACCCGAATCGCGTTCTCACGGTTCGGCGGTGCGCCCCACGCGCCCTCGCCCACCAGCCGCATCGTTCCATAGCCCAACCGATGGACCGGCAGATCGCCGCCCAACATAAAAATTCCACTTGCCGCCGCCGTCACATTCGTCATCCCTCTACGATGCCACCAAGCGACCGTAGGATCCAGGCAACATGACCGTGCGACGAAGGGAAAACGGAACTTTTCGGAGGTCCGAGGTACCTACCCCCTCCCCCCGGGCCTAAGTCCTAAAGTCTAGAAAGCAAATGACCTAAGTCCAAACAAAGTCCACCCAAGTCTGGACCTCTCCGAGCCGGTCTGTGAGCCTTCTTGAGACTGTGCGCTTCTCTCTATTTTACTTGCTCTGTCAAGCGCAGAGGCCCAAAACGAACGTCCAGACCCGGAGTAACCGGAGTCTGGACTTCGTTTGCTGCATTGCTTTTTGAACCGCGAAGCCGAGGGGCGACAGCTTACTTCGCCGACTCTTCGATCTCTTTCCACTCGGCGGCGGTGAGCTTCACGTTGGCGGCGGCGGTGTTCTCCTCGAGGTGGGCGACCGACGAGGTGCCGGGGATCGGCAGCATCACCGGCGAGCGGTGCAGCAGCCACGCCAGCGAGAGCTGCGACACGGTCGCGTCATGCTTCTTCGCCGCCTGGTCGAGCTTGCCGCCGGGCTGCGCCAGCTTGCCGGCCGCGACCGGGAACCAGGGAATGAAGGCGATGTTGTGCTTCTCGCAGTACTCGAGCGTGTCCTCATGCTGACGGTCGCCGATGTTGTACAGGTTCTGCACGCTGACGATCTCGACCACCTTGCGCGCCTGCTCGATCTCGGCGGGCTTCACCTCGGAGAGGCCGACGTGGCGGATCTTGCCCTGGGTCTGCAGCTCCTTGATGATGCCGAGCGACTCCTCGACCGGGACCTTGGGGTCGATGCGGTGCAGCTGCCAGAGGTCGATGCGCTCCTGCTTGAGGTAGCGGAGGCTCATCTCAACCTGCTGCTTGAGGTACTCGGGCCGGCCGAGCGGGGTCCAGACATTCGGTCCCTGGCGCGTCAGACCGCCCTTGGTCGCGATGACCACGCCGCTCTTATAGGGCGAGAGCGCCTGACCGATCAGCTGCTCGCTGACGTCCGGGCCGTAGGCGTCGGCGGTGTCGATGAAGTTGACATCGAGTTCGACCGCGCGGCGCAGCACCTGCTTGGCCTTCTCGGTGTCCTTGGGCTCGCCCCAGATGCCGTCGCCGGTGATGCGCATGGCACCAAAGCCCAGCCGGTTTACGGGAAGATCCCCGCCCAACGCAAACGTTCCACTCGCCTTCGCACTCACTGTTGCAGTACCGGTATTGATCATGTGCATACGATGCACCCGGTCGCGCCGACGATGCTGCGATTACAGTTGTCGCCGAACGTTGGAGAACATTGGAAAATGCGAAAATATGGAAAGCTACTACACAAGCCCGCTGGTGCCGGGAAGCCGCATCGTCTCGCCCTCCGCGAGCACGCGCACGTGCTGCGCAACGCCGACCCGCTGCGCCTCGGCCTCCAGCCGCTGGACCGGCTCCTCCATCGGCTCGCGGCCCAGGCGGAAGGTGCCGAAGTGCATCGGGATCATCCACTTGGCCGCGCACTCGACGAAGCCGCGCAGCGCCTCCTCGGGACTCGTATGCACCGAGCGATAGGTGTCGGGAAAGTAGGCCCCAATCGGCAGCAGCGCGACGTCCGGCCGCAGCCGCTCGCCCACCTCGGCAAAGCCCTGGAAGTACGCGGTGTCGCCCGAGTGATACACCGACGGACTCGCCTGCTCCGGCGCAGCGATCACATATCCGCCATAGCCGCGATGCAGGTCCCGGAACATGCGCGCGCCCCAGTGTTTACAAGGCGTCATCGTCACCCGCAGACCGGCGACCTCAAGCGCCTCCCACCAACCGAGTCCATGCACCCGGGAGAAGCCCATCCACTCCACCAGATCCTCAACGCCATGCGGCACAACCACCTGCGGAGACGTTCCGCGCAGCCGCCGCGTGGCGCGGATCACCCGCCGCAGCGAGTTCTTGTCGAGATGGTCCATGTGCGCGTGCGTGACCAGCACCAGATCGATCGGCGGCAGATCCGGCACCAGAACGCCCGGACGCCGCTGCCGTCGCAGCACGATCAGGCGGGTGGAAAAAACCGGATCGATCAGTACATTTCTGCCGCCGATCTGCAGCAGGAACGAGGAATGCCCCAGAAAGGTCACGCCGGTCTCGCCCGGGGAGACGATCTCGGGAAGCCGCGGCTCGCCGGTCATGGGATGTTCGTGGCTCTCGCGGACCAGCCGAACCAGCTGCTCCAGCTTCTGGATCTTGAACGGACGCCTGCGTTGCGGAACACCTGCTCTCACCGAGTTCCCTCTCCCACAATAGATGCGGCGGAGACGCCGTCGCACCTACTCCCTACAAGCTAAACCATCCGCGCTCCCGCTGCGCTGTGTTGCGAACGGCGCGGGAGAGCGCGGATTTGGGCTACTTCGCCTCCGGCTTGAGGATCTCGTCCAGCCGGTCCGGCGTTCCCGCCACGCGCTTGAGCACCGGATAGCGCTCGCCGCCGTGGTAGTCCAGCGTCAGCACCTTGAAGTAGCCGGTGTTCTCGACGATCAACTGGATCGCTGGCCCGGATCCCTTGGCGTCGCGCACCGCCTGACGCAACAGCGCAGGGGTGAACGCGCGACCGTTCACGGCGATGATCTTCATCCCCGGACCGAAGCCAGCGGTATCGCTGATGCCATCCTTCAGGACGTCGCCCACCGTTCCCGCAGCGCCAACGTTGAGCCCCAGCGAGTACCAGAAGCCGATGTCTCCGCTGTCCGACTCCTCCATCGCACTCCACGCATTCGGCGTCTCCGCATAGGAGAGCCGATAGCCTCCGGTCTCCACGCCGCCGAGCGGCGCATGCGCGTCGTGCGAGTCCAGCCGCGAGCGCAGGAAGGTCGCCCAGTCGTTCTTGACCACCTCGTTGAGGCCGGCGACCACGTCGTCGAAGGTGTACGGAACCACCTTCGGCGGGGTGTCGCCGCTCGGAACCATAGAACTTGGCCACGAAGTCGTTCAGCGAGCGCTTGCCGTTGGTCATCCTGCGGATGGTCGTGTCGACGTCCAGCCAGATCAGCTCGCCCTCGTCGTAGTAGTCCACGTTGAGGCGCCAGTTATCCCAACCGCCGCCCGCCTCATAGAGCGTCTGCGCGGCGGTCGCGGTGTCCTGCACATTGCGCCAGGTGCGGCCGGGACGGTTGTCGTACTCGGCCGCGATGGTCGCCAGCCGCTGCTTGTACTGCTCCGCCGTCCAGATGCCGCTGCGCGCAGCAAGCACGTCGCCGAGGTACTCGGTCAGACCTTCGTAGACCCAGAGCAGATCGCCCTTCATCGGCGTCTGGTAGTTGCCGGTCGCCAACCCGGCCGGGCGGCGATACTTGCCGTTCCAGCTATGGGTGAACTCGTGCGGCAGCAGCAGGCCGTTCAGCACGAACATCTGGTCGTCGACGAAGGTGCGCGGAGCCACGCGGTCGTCGCTCGACTGGTGGTGTTCGAGGCCGAAGTGCGCGACCTCGTCCGACAGCGTCACCAGGAAGTGATAGGACTCGTAGTGGCGGCTCTTGTAGAGCGTGCCGGTCTCGCGGACCAGCCTGTCGAAGGCGTCGATATGCTCCTGCGAGAGTTCCAGATCCTCAGGACCATCGGCGGCCATGTCGAGATAGTGCTTCGGCGTGACCTCCGAGGCCAGCTCGACCTCGCGGAAGTAGCGCCCGGCGAGCACCGGCGAGTCGATCAGCGTCTCCAGGCTGACCGTCTTGAAGCGCGTCGTCGTGCCGCACACCGTTCCCAAGGGGCAGCTCGTATCGGCCGCCGTACCGGTTTTGGTGAGCGCGGTGCCGAATCGCCAGCCGCTGGGAACCCGGATCGACGGCGTAATCTTCACGTCGCTTGCGGTTCGCGCCATCGGGATAGACCAGCAGCGTGTTCCAGCTCAGCAAGGCCAGGTTGGCGCTGGTCGAGGCCCCGGCCGAGTAGCCGGTCGGCGCGGCGGTCGCCAGGAAGTCCAGCTTGATCGTCGAGCTTGGTCACGCCGTCCGGAACCGTCAGGTGGAAGGCGGTCATGTCCACGTTGTCGCGCTGCCACTCCACCGGTTTCCCGTCGGCGGTGATCAGGAAACCTGCCATGTTCTCGATCGGGCCGGTCGGTCCGTGCTCGCCGGGGATCCACTTGGGATAGACCACGGTCAGCGGTCCCGGCTGCACCGGCAGCTCCTCGGTCGCGTGGAGGATCTTGCGCGGGGCGTCGGTAAGATCGACGCTCAGGGTAATCGGCGCACTCTGCGCACTCGCCACAACACTGCCGCACACCAGCACCATGCTGGCACATCCAGCCCAAATTGCTCTCATCCACACTCCCTGTTTCCGGCGAACCGATTTGCCAACCAGTCTATCGCCAAACCGCGCCGCACTTTTGCTGGCCCAAGTTCTCCGCAACCGTGCATGGTAGAGTTCGACGCATGGCCATTACCATTCGCGAGGGCACCCTGCAGGACGCCGCCGCGATCGCCCACGTCCACGTCCAGAGCTGGAAGACCACCTATCCGGGAATTGTTCCGGCGGCGTTTCTCGACGCGCTCGACGAGGCGGAACAGACCGAAAAGTGGCAGCAGTGGTTTCTCACCGCGCCGATGTCGGTCGTTGTGGCCGAGGACGAAGGCGGGATCTTCGGCTTTGCCAACGGCGGCGCGGTCCGCGGTCAGGTGGGCGAGTATGACGCGGAGCTCTACGCCATCTATCTGCTCGAATCCGCGCAGCGACGGGGTGCAGGCCGCTCCCTCACCCAGGCCATGGCCGAGGCGCTGCACCGAAAGGGGTTCAAGCGCATGCTCGTCTGGGTGCTCGAACAGAACCCCTCCGCGGGCTTCTATCAGCATCTCGGAGCGGTTCCGGTGGCGCGTCAGGATGATCGAACTCGGCGGGATTGAGCTTGCAGAGCTCGCACTGGGCTGGCCTGTGCTCGATGGCCTGCTGGCCGAGAATCCGAGGCTCCTGAAGCTGCCCGGTCCACGTCCTGACGGCCGAGCAGCCGGAACGCCGCTGCGCAAGCGGGCGACCGCCTACGCGATACACTAAGCCCCAGTAGACATGAATCCATACGCCGCCGTCCTAGCTGCCATTACCCTTGCCTTGCTCTCCGTCTCGCTCGGCCGCCTGAACAAGACCAAAACCAAGGCAGACTACCTGGTCGCCGGCCGGTCGTTGCCGGCGTTTGTGCTGATCTTCACGCTGCTCTCGTCCTGGATCGGTTCGGGATCGCTTCTGGGCGGCGCGGAAAACGCCTATCGGCATGGGTTTGCGGCGCTGTGGCAGTCGGCCGGCGGATGGGCCGGACTGCTGCTGATCTACTTCATCGCGCCGCGCGCCCGCAAGTTCGCGCAGTTCACCATCCCCGACCTGCTCGAGGCCCGCTACAACCAGACCGCGCGCGTCCTTGGCGTCATCGCCATCCTGTTCACCTACACGGCGATCACCAGCTACCAGATCATCGGCGGCGGAGACATCCTCCACCTCGTCTTCCCCACCGTCATCAGCGCCGACTTCGGCAAGTACATCATCGCCGGCTTCGTCATCGTCTTCACGGCGATCGCCGGCATGTCCTCGGTCGCCTATATGGATGTGGTGATCGGCCTGCTCGCGACGGTCTCCATGCTGGCGTCGCTGCCCATCCTGATCCATCACGCCGGCGGCTGGTCGGCGGTGCACGCCGCGCTCCCCGCCACGCACTTCCAGGTGCTCGGCGACCTCACGCTGATGCAGGGCTTCGAGCTCTTTCTGCCGACCTGCCTGCTGATGCTCGGCAACCAGTCCATGTACCAGAAGTTCTTCTCGGCCAAGTCGGAGAAGGACGCCAGCCGCGCGGTCGTCGGCTGGTTCATCGGCATCGTCATCCTGGAGACGGTGATCGTCGCGCTGGCCGTCACCGGCTCCGCCCTGTTCCCCGCCGGCGAGGTGCACCAGCACCCGCGCGAGATCCTCGCCTACACCGGCATGCACGGTCTGCCGCTCGGCCTGGGCGTTCTGCTGGTCGGCGCGATCTTCGCCAAGGTCATCTCGACGGCGAACAACTACCTCTTCTCGCCCGCCACCAACCTGGTCAACGACGTCTTCGTGCGCTACATCGCGCCGGAGGCCAGCAATAAGCGCATCCTCATCGTCAGCCGCCTGATGGTCGTGCTGCTCGGCCTGTGGGCGCTCTACCAGTCCACGCACACCGAGTCGGTGCTGAAGAAGTCGCTCTACGCCTACACCATCTACTCCGCCGCGCTCACGCCGGTGATTCTGGCCGCGTTCTTCTGGAAGCGGGCGACCGCGAGCGCCGCCGTCGCCAGCATCGGGGCCGGCACCTTCGTCACCGTCTTCTGGGATTCGGACTTTATCCACACCCACCTGCCGGCCGTGCTCACCCAGCGCGATGCGATCTTCCCCGCCCTGCTCACCTCGCTTTGCTGCCTCTTCGTGGTGAGCCTGTTCACGACGCCTCCCTCGGCGAAGCAGCTCAGCCCCTTCGCCGAATAAACAAGTCGAAAACCAATCGATCGCCGCTAGAAAATGGCGGCAAGATGTGCGACCCTTTTTCTGATCCCGCGTCCAACTGCGGTGGGAAGATGCAGAACCTCGGGAGATCGCTTTTTTCTAAATTAACGTACGCTGTGCCCGCATCCAACACCGCACAGGCATTCCAAAGGAGACTTTCATGACCACCGAAACCCACGAGATCAACCTCGACGAAGCTCTCCGGACCATCGGACCCGATGCCGCCGCGATCTTCGACAACGCCTCCAGCCAGCCCACCGAGTACGCCGACAGCGAAAGCCTCTACGCCGCCATCGATGAAGACGAGGAGGATGAAGAGGACTCGACGACGAGGATGAGGACGAGAGACGATGAGGACGAGGAAGACCTCGACGACGAAGATCTCGAAGACGACGAAGATGAGGATGAAGACGAGGACGACGAAGACCTCGAGTACGAAGACGACGATGAGGATGAAGACGAGGACGAAGAGGACGACGAGTAACCCTCTCGCCGCCGTCGCCAGTCTCCGCTAAGCGGATGCCCCACCTTGATCGCGAATCGCAAAAAGGTGGGGTATCGTTTTGCAACAAACGATACCCCACCGAAGCTGCCTGAATCTTCGATCTACTTCGCCAGCTCGGCCTTCAGAATCTCGCTGACCAGCTTGCCATCCGCTCGGATGCCGTCGGCCAGCAGCCGCTGCTGCACCACGCGCATCGCCGGCCCCATATCCTTCGGCCCCGGCTTGCTGCCGCCTTCGGCGAGATGCGCCAGCGCGCCTGTACCACCGCGCGAATCTCCTCCTCGCTCGCGGCCTTGCGGCAGGAACGCCTCGATCATCGCGATCTCCAGCTGCTCCTTCTCCGCCAGCTCCGGCCGGCCGCCCTTGGTGAAGGACTCGACCGACTCCTTGCGCTGCTTGATCAGCGTGGTCAGGATCTGCGCCTCCTCCGCGTCCGTCAGCGCCTCGCGCTTCTCGATCTCCTTGTTCTTCAACGCCGACTTCACCATGCGCAGCGTGGTCAGCTTGTGCTCATCCTTGGCCTTCATGGCGGGGATGATCTCTGCCTGAATCCGTTCTGAAATCGTCATATCGCTTGTCCTCGTTCTTTATTTTCGTCGAAATTGTCGGACTTTGCCGCAACCTATCCTCGCTACAATAGGGCATGATTCGCAAGACACGTCTCTTCACGCCCGGACCGACCCCGCTGCTTCCCGCTGCCCAGTTCGCCATGGCGGCCGCTGACATGCACCACCGCACGGCAGAGTTCCGGGCCCTGTACACGCGTGTTCTCGCGCAATTGAAGGACTTCGTCGGCACCAAAAATGATGTCGTTCTGCTGTCCAGCTCCGGCACCGGAGCGATGGAGGCCTCGGTCTCGAACCTGACCTCGCCGGGCGACCGGGTGCTGGTGCTGTCGGCGGGCAAGTTCGGCGAACGCTGGTCGGCGCTGGCCAAGAACTTCGGCTGCGCCGTCGATGTCGTCAGCGCGCCGTACGGCGGCACCTTCTCGCTCGACGAGGTCAAGGCCGCGCTCAAGCCCGAGACCCGGGCCGTCTTCATGCAGTCCAGCGAGACCTCGACCGGCGTCCGCCACTGCGTCCCCGGCGTCGCCAAGCTGCTGAAGGAGACCGGGAGCGAGGCTCTGCTGATCGTCGATGCCATCACCGGCCTCGGCACCACGCATCTCGATATGGACGGCTGGGGCGTCGACGTGCTCATCGGCGGCTCGCAGAAGTCGGTCATGATTCCGCCCGGCCTCAGCTACCTCGCGGTCTCCGACCGCGCCTGGGCCGCATGGAGTCCACCTCCAACCCGCGCTACTACTTCGACCTGCGCAAGGAGCGCAAGAACGCGAAGAACGGCGAGTCGGCCTACACCCCCGCCGTCGCGCTGATCGCCGCCCTCGGCGCTGCGCTCGACTGGATCGCCGCCCAGGCTGCGACCGCCGAGAATCCCGCGGGCGATCTCGCTGCCGGCCGCGCCAGGATGGTCGAGAACGCGGAGACCATCGCGGCGATGACCCGCGCCGCCGTGGTCGCGTTGGGCATGAAGCTGTTCGCGCCGGACGCACCGTCCTCGGCGGCGACCGCCGTCCTGCCGCCCGACGGCATCGACTCCGGCGTCGTGGTCAAGGAGCTCAAGTCCCGCTTCGGCGCCATCATCACCAACGGCCAGGGCGAGATGAAGGGGCAGATCTTCCGCATCGCGCACCTCGGCTTCTTCGACTACATGGACACGATCGCGCTGATCGGCGCGCTGGAGCAGGTGGTGGTCAAGAGCTTCCCCGGCACCAAGGCGCAGTTCGGCGACGGCCTGATCGCCGCGCAGAAGGTCTACGCCGAGCGCTCCCAGACCGCTGCCGCCGATGCGAAGTGCCTCTGCGGCCGCACCGACGCGTGCTGCTCCCTCGAGCACCCGGAGTTTGGCCAGAAGTAGCGTTCCGCATCACCAGAACCACGCGTTCCCCCATGCCGGAACCTCATCCGGCATGGGGAGAGTGGAGATTCTCTCCTCGATGCCACGGGGACCGTGTACTCTGGTTCTCATCCGACCCATGAAGCGTTCGACCCAGGTAGCAACCCCTCTCCTCGCCGCCACGGCGCTTGCCCTGCTCACCGGCTGCCGCGAGTCCGCAGATGCAGCGCTGCGTGGACGAAAACAACAAGGTCGTCGACCAGAGCTTCTGCCGCGATCAGAACCAGCAGCAGAACAACTCCGGCGCTCCACATCCCGAGCTTCCACTACTACTACGGCGGATCCGGCAGCTACGATCCCGGAACCATCGCCACCGGCGGCAGCCTCACGCCGATCTCCGGCGTCTCCTACTCCACCACGCGCGGCGGCTTTGGCTCCTCCTTCGCCGGCGGCGAGGGCGAAGGCGGCGGCCACGGCGGCGGTGCCGGCGAATAGTTTAGGGTAAGTTTATGCAGCGTCTTTCTCTCGCCCCACGCACGAACTGGCAGCAACGCGTCGAAGCCTCCGGCCTCACCTTCCACACCCTGCAAAACGGGGTTCCCTACTGGGACGAGTCCGCCGCCTACCAGTTCAGCGCCGCCGAGATCGACACCCTCGAGGCCGCCGGCAACACGCTGCAGGAGATGTGTCTCGCCGCCGCGCAGCACGTCATCGACACCAAGCGCTACGCCGACCTGCACATTCCCGAGGCCGCGATTCCGGCCATCGAGTGGGCGTGGGAGAACGAGCCGCCCGCGCTCTACGGCCGCTTCGATCTCTCCTGGGCAGGAGCCGCCAGCGGTCAGGCGCCCAAGCTGCTCGAGTACAACGCCGATACCCCCACGACGCTGCTCGAGGCCTCCGTCATCCAGTGGAAGTGGCTGGAGGAGATGAAGAAGCTGCCCGGCAGCCCGATCACCGCAGCGCCCGACCAGTTCAACTCCATCCACGAGAAGCTCATCGCCAAGTGGCAGGACATCGATCCCTATCTCTCGAAGCCCGTGTACTTCGCCGGGCTCGACTATCCCGAGGACCAGCTCACGCTGGCGTACCTGCGCGACACCGCCCAGCAGGCCGGGCTCGACACCCTGCAGATGTATCATGGCCGAGATCGGCTGGAACGACGAGCTGCAGGGCTTCCTCGATCCCAACGAAGACCAGATGTTCTCCATCTTCAAGCTCTATCCGTGGGAGTCGATGCTCGCCGAGGAGTTCGGACCGCACGCCCTCGGCAGCTATCAATCCGTCCGCTGGATCGAGCCCATCTGGAAGCTGCTGCTCTCGAACAAGGGCATCCTGCCCATCCTGTGGGAGCTGTACCCGAACCACGAGCTGCTGCTCGAGGCCCACTTCGACGTGCCGCGCGCGATGACCAGCTACGTGCGCAAGCCGCTCTTCTCCCGCGAGGGCGCCAACATCGAGCTGATCCGCCCCAACGCCGCGCCCATCGAGACGCCCGGACCCTACGGCCGCGGCCGCAATATCTGCCAGGCGCTCGCGCCCGACGCGGTGTTCCCGGCGGCGAACGGAGCTCCGCGCTTCCCCGTCCTCGGGCTCTGGATGGTCGACCAGGAGTGTTGCGGCCTCGGCATCCGCGAGTCCGCCGGCCCGATCACTGATAATCTGAGTTCCTTCGTTCCACACTTCTTTTCGTAGCGCGCAACACGTTCCTCTTCCAGGAGACCGCGATGCTCGATGTTCACGCTCCCCACGAAACCGTCCACAGCTGGCGCGACTTCTTCACCCACATCGCCACCATCACCATCGGTCTGCTGATTGCGCTCGCCCTCGAGGCCGGCGTCGAGGCGCTGCACCATCGCCACATCGTTCGCGAGGCCCGGGAGAACATCCGCCGCGAGATCGAGCTGAACGAGGCTGAGGCCAAGCAGAACATCGGCTACGTCCAGACCAACGCCGACAGCATGAAGACCAATGTTGAGAAGGCGCGGCAGCTTCGCGCCAACCCGCATGCGCTCGACCACGGCAATATGCAGTTCAGCTTCACATGGTCCTCCTTCAACGACTCGGCATGGCGCTCCGCGCGCGATACCGGAGCCCTTACCTACATGCCCACAGCGGAGGTGCAGCAATATGCGGACAGCTACAATCAGCAGGACATCGTCAATCAGCAGGCGGTCGCCATCTTCACCCATGAATCCGAGCTTTCCGCACCCTTCTTCATGGAGAAGGATCCCTCCCATCTCCGTCCCGAGGAGATCCAATCGCTGATGCGCGAGTGCGCCGTCACCGAACTGCGGCTGAGAAGCCTGCGACAGCTCATCGAGGAGCTGGATAAGAACTACGCCGAGACACTGGCGAAGAAGTAGATCGCGATTGCGCCTCGAAGTCACTACAATAGAGCCATTGATATGGCATCTCTGATTCAATCTCTGCGATGTTGCCCTCCCATCTCGAAGACCCCGCGCTGAACGCCAACGGATGCGGGACCTGCACCTGCACGGTCCTGCCGTTTGAACGTGTCGTACCCCATCGCCTGTCGGGTGGAGTGGGATCGACCTAGCTGCTTCGATTGAGGTCCAAAACGTGAAGATCGTACTCGCTGAGAAAGTCTCTCCCGCCACCCTTGCCGTCTTCCAACAGGAGCCTGACTGGCAGATTGTCAGCCCAGAGCAGATCAAGAACGGGCTTGCTGCCGAGCTGGCCGATGCCGATGCGCTCGTCGTCCGGTCGGCGGTGCAGGCCGATGCCGCGCTGCTCGCCGCCGCGCCCAAGCTGCGCGTGATCGGACGCGCCGGCGTGGGCGTCGACAACATCGACACCGAGGCTGCGACGCGGCAGGGCATCGTGGTGATGAATACGCCGGGCGCGAATGCGGTCGCGGTGGCGGAGCTGACGCTGGGGCTGATGATCGCCATGGGACGGTCGATTCCGCGGGCCAATGCGACCATGCATGCGGGCAAGTGGGACAAGAAGTCGCTGCAGGGGCAGGAGCTGCGCGGCAAGACGCTGGGCATCGTCGGCCTGGGACGCATCGGGCTCGAGGTGGCGCGGCGCGCCAACGCCTTCGGCATGGAGGTGATCGGCTACGACCCGTTCATCGCGCCGGTTGTGGCGCGGGAGAACAACGTCGCGCTGGTCGGCATCGACGACATCTTCCAGCGCGCCGACTACCTCACGCTGCATGTCGGGTTGACGCCGCAGACCGAGGGGCTGATCAACGCCCAGTCGATCGCCCGCATGAAGCAGGGCGTTCGCCTCGCTCAACTGCGCACGCGGCGAGCTGATCGTGGACGAGGCGTTGGCCGAAGGCCTCCGCTCCGGCAAGGTCGGCGGCGCGGCGCTCGACGTCTTCCGCCAGGAGCCGCTGAAGGACTCGCCTTACTTCGGTCTGGACAACGTGCTGCTGAGTCCGCATATTGCGGGCTCGACCGACGAGGCGCAGGAGGCGATCGGCATCCAGCTGGCGCAGCAGGTTCGCGACTACCTGAAGCTCGGCGTGGTGCAGAACGCCGTCAATCTGCCCTCGCTCTCGCACGAGGAGTATGCGGAGATCGCGCCGTACATCGAGATGGCCGAGCGGCTGGGACACTTCCTCGGACACGCGTCGTCGCGCGTCGCGCACCTGGAGAGCATTCACCTCACCTATAACGGACGCATCGCGCAGGGCAAGACGGAGCTGATCCGCAACGCGGCGATTGCGGGCATCTTTGCCGACTCCGACCCGAACGGCGATCCGGTCAACCGCATCAACGCCGCGGCGGTCGCGGCCGATCGCGGCATTCGCCTGCAGGAGGACAAGAAGGAGTTTGTCTCGGGCGGCGTTGGCTCGGTGCTGAAGCTGGTGCTGCACTCGTCGGGTGCTGCGGGCGCGAACGGCGGCGAGACGAGCGCGACCGCGACGGTGCTGCACGGCAACTCGCCGCGGCTGCTGAGCTACGATGGCATCGACATCGAGGCGCCGCTGCATGGGACACTGATCGCCATTCGCAATCTGGATGTTCCGGGCGTGGTCGGCCGCATCGGGACGATCCTGGGCGAGAATGGGCTGAACATCGCCAACTTCGCCCTCGGGCGCGCGCATGGAACACCGGCACGCGCGCAGCATGCGCTTGCGGTGGTGCAGATCGACGTCCAGGGCGATTCGCCGAACGTGGCTTCGATCGCCGCGGCGCTCGAGGCGCTGCGCAAGGTCGAGGCCATCACCAGCGTGCATCTGATCGCGCTCGCCTGATCGAGAGCCTTCGCGGATGGAGGATTGTGAGATCCTTCATCCGCCCGAAGGCCTTACACTACAAGCCACGACATGCCGACTCGCCTGATTCCTGCCCTGAAGGGCCTGCTGCACCTGCTGTGCCTTCTGCCGTTCGTCTATCTGCTGGCGCTGTATCGCAACGGAACGCTGGCGCTCAATCCCGATCCGGTGAACTTCATCACCCACTTCACCGGCGATTGGGCGCTTTGGCTGCTGCTCGCGGATCTCGCGATTACGCCGCTGCGGCGGCTCAATCCGAAGCTTGGCTGGCTGATCCGCTTCCGCAGGATGGTTGGGCTGTATGCGTTCTTCTACGCCTCGCTGCACCTTGCGACGTATGTGTTCCTGTTCTCGGGCTATGACATTCCGACCGCGATTGCGGGGCTGAAGGCGGGTCATGTCGGCGAGGTTTGGCGGCAGTTCCAGCTGGTCTGGCCGACGATGTGGGATGACGTGCGCAAGCGGCGGTTCATTCAGGTCGGGTTTGCGGCGTGGTGCATGCTGCTGGCGCTCGCGGTGACCTCGCCGCTGGCGGTGCTGCGCGCGATGGGCGGGAAGAACTGGCAGCGGCTGCATCGCCTGATCTATGTGGCTGCGAGCTGCGCGGTGATTCACTACTGGTGGCTGGTGAAGACCGGCGTGCGCACGCCGTGGAAGGTTACGGCGGTGCTTGCGGTGCTGTTTGCGGCGCGGGTTGTTTATGGCGCGATCAAGCGGTCGCGATCGCTGCGAGTTGCTTAGCGATCGCTCAGCTGATCTTCGCGGTGCGAGCGAGGACAAAGGCAAATACAGGGATCTCTCCACTGCGCAGCGAACGATGAGACTGTTCGCTGCTTCGGTCGAGATGACGTCTTTTATTTTTCCTGATGAGATGACGTTTCGATGCTTACCGGAGACCTTCGAGTCGATGGCGCTAGTAGAACTTTTTGAGGTCCATGCCGGCGTAGAGGCTGGCGACCTCGTTGGCGTAGCCGTTGAAGGGCTGCGTGGGGATGGTGCGGGGGAAGGCGCTGGAGTCGATGCGGCGCTCGTGGGCCTGCGACCAGCGGGGGTGGTCGACCGAGGGGTTCACGTTCGAGTAGAAGCCGTACTCGCTGGGCGCCATCTCGTTCCAGAGGGTCTTGGGCTGCTTGTCGGTGAAGTGGATCCGGACGATGGACTTGGCGCTCTTGAAGCCGTACTTCCAGGGCAGGACGACGCGGATGGGAGCGCCGTTCTGGTTGGGCAGCGTGTTGCCGTAGCAGCCGAAGGTGAGCAGGGCGAGCGGGTTCATGGCCTCGTCCATGCGGAGGCCCTCGGAGTAGGGCCAGTCGAAGCCGCCGGGGAGGTCGGGCATCTGCTTCCGGTTCACGTTGGAGACGAACTGGACGTACTTGGCGCTGGGCAGCGGCTCGCAGAACTTGATGAGCTCGGAGAGGGAGTAGCCGTCCCAGGGGATGACCATCGACCAGGCCTCGACGCAGCGATGGCGGTAGACGCGGCTCTCGAGCGGGCGGTAGCGGAGGAGAGCGTCGATGTCGAGGGTGAGCGGCTTTTTGACCATGCCGGTGACCTGGACCGTCCAGGGGCGGGTCTGGAGGGTGTGGGCGTTGTGGGAGGGGTCGCTCTTGTCGGTGCCGAACTCGTAGAAGTTGTTGTAGCCGGTGGCCTTGGCGAAGGGGGTCTGGGCGTCGGGGACGGTGTAGGCGCTGGGGACCGGGTTGAGCTTCTGGGTGTCGGCGAGGACGTGGGCGGGGTGGAGGATGCTGGGGAGCTGGGTGGCGGCGCCGCCGGCGCCGAGGGCGAGGGCAGAGGCGAGGAAGCGGCGGCGGGTGGTGTCCTTGCTCGCCTGGCGGCGCGGAAGGCGGACTCCGGCGTGATCTCGGAGGAGGGGATGTCGGTCGTCGAGGATCTGGTCGAGGGTCTGCGGGCAGCATGTCGGTTCCTTCCGTTCTGTTCTTCGTTCTTGTGGATTAGACGTTCGCGGCCCGGGTTCGGATTGGGGCCCCTCCCCCCTCCCCCGATCTTGGACGCAAAATATAGAAAACAGCTAGTTACGACCTGACCGCTTGCGCGCAAAATCTTCATTCCAAAAGGGCTTATGGCTAAAATCATTCAATCCAAACGAGTTACGGGCCACGTGTGGGCGGAATCGTCGCTCTTTTCTTCCTTACTTTCAATTGTACGCAACCGGAGGGGGCATTTCGGCACATTTCTCGTGCGCGAAAAGGTGCTTGGTTGTTGGGGATTTCGCGTTTTTGGGAGGTCTGGGGGCTTGACAGGAAGGCAGGGTCGGGATCAGAGACGATCAACGGTGCGAGGCTGAAAGGGACGTGCGGTATGGGCGATGCCAACGGTATCGGGATCCTTCGCTGCGCTCAGGATGACAGCAAAAACTTACAACAGCAACAGCAACTTCGAGAATGACAACCAACGAGGCAGCGGCAGTAGCACATAGCAAGGCTAGAGCTGGGCATTCGGGGACGATGGGGTGGGGCGGAGGAGGAAGAGGGCCGCGCCGAGGAGCGATGAGGACCGCGGCGAGCAGGAGCTCGCGCTGGAAGTTGGGGCGGGAGAGCAGGATGTAGGTGAATCCGGCGATGGCGGCGAGCGGCGGCAAGGGGTAGAGCCAGAGGCGGAAGGGACGGGGAAGGTCCGGCTGGGTGCGGCGGAGGTAGAGCACGCCGATGTGCTGGACGAGGAACTGCAGCAGGATGCGGAGGACGACTAACGCTGCGATGACATCCTTCAAGGAGAAGAAGCAGAAGAGGATGGCGGCTCCGGCGAGGGTGAGGAGCGAGACGTGCGGGATGCGGCGGGTGGGGTGGAGGCGGGCGAAGGGACGGAAGAACTCGCCGTCGCGGGCGGCGGCGTAGGGGATGCGGGAGTAGCCGAGCAGCAGCGAGAAGATGCCGGCGAAGGCGGTGAAGATGATCAGGAGGGCGGCGAGCTGGCCGAGCAGATGGGCGCGGACGGGGCCGAGCGAGGGGCCGTAGGCGGTCTGCATGAAGAGGGAGATGATGGCGCGGCGGGAGGCGAGGTCCTGCAGGGCGAGGAGCGGGCGCCAGGGGAGGACGGCGAGGACCATGACGTTCATGGCGAGGTAGATCGCCGCGACCAGGGCGATGGAGAGCAGGATGGCGCGGGGGATGGTGCGGGCGGGGTCGCGGACCTCGCCGCCGAGGAAGGTGATGTTGTAGTAGCCCCAGTAGTCGTAGGTGGCGATGAGCATGGCGGCGCCGAGGCCGGTGAAGAAGGCCGGGGTGAGGGCGAAGGCGTGCGGCGGGAGGCTGAAGGCCTGGTGCCAGTTCGCATGGGTGAGGCCGGTGAGGAGGATCCAGGCGATGGTGGCGAGGACGACCGAGCCCATCGCGAGCGACAGGCGCTGGACGCGGGCGAGGTTGCGGTAGAGCAGGAGGACGGCGAGGAGGACGGCGGCGATCGCGACCAGGGTGGCCGGGCTGAAGGTGATGCCGGCGGAGTAGGTGGCGAGGTGCAGGGTGTGGGTGGAGGTATGGCGGCCGAGCGCGGGGAAGAGGTAGGTCGCGTACTGGCTGAGGCCGATGGCTCCGGAGGCGATGGAGAGCGGGGCGGAGAAGCAGAGCTGGAAGAGGAACAGAAACGCCAGCAGGCGGCCGAGGCGGCCGGGATAGATGCTGCGGAGGAAGTGGTAGGTGCCGCCGGCGGCGGGGAGGGCGGCGCCGAGCTCGGCCCAGACGAGGCCGTCGCAGAGAGCGAGGAGGGCGCCGAGAATCCAGCCGAGCATGGCCTGCGGGCCGGCCATCGCGCCGAGGATGAGCGGGAGGGTGATGAAGGGGCCGACGCCGATCATGTCGAGCAGGTTGAGGGCGACGGCTCCGCGCAGGGTGAGGGTGCGGGGGAGCTCCGGGCGGGTTGGGGTCGAGAGATGCGATGGGTTGAGTTTACCTGTTGGAGTGGAGGAAGAGCGGTGTCGCTCGCGCTCGATGCCCAGCTTAGGCTGCGATAAAGACTGCGCCGACGAGATGGACGCCTGGACACCCGGATTTGTGCCTGGGTGTGAGAGATTAAAGCCAATGACGACGGTACGGTTTTCTTCTCTTTCGGCTTCTCTTTCCTCGGTGGGTTCTCTTCGGCGATGGGTGGCTTTGGCGATGGTTGGCGCGGTGTTGCCGCTGCCTCTCCCTGCGCAGAGTCAGGTCGGGCAGACGCTGGCGGATCCGGCGAACCTGACGGGCGAGCGGGTGAAGGCGCAGACGGTGGGCGAGCCGCTGCCGCAGGATGAGGGCGCGGTGGCGCTCGAGCAGACGCTGAAGAAGCTGGGGACGCGGGCGAGCCTGATGCTGATCGTGGCGCATCCGGATGACGAGGACGGCGGGATGCTGACCTATGAGTCGCGCGGGCAGGGCGCGCGGGTGGCGATGATGACGCTGAATCGCGGCGAGGGTGGGCAGAATCTGATGTCGGCCGACTTCGAGGACGCGCTGGGGCTGCTGCGGACGCAGGAGCTGCTGGCGGCGGATCGGTACATGGGCGTCGACCAGATGTTTGGGACGGTGGTGGACTACGGGTTCTCGAAGACCAAGGAGGAGGCGTTCGCGAAGTGGGGGCGCGAGCGGGTGCTGTATGACGCGGTGCGGGCGGTGCGGCTGAATCGGCCGCTGGTGGTGGCGAGCGTGTTTGTGGGCGGGGTGACGGATGGGCATGGGCACCATCAGGTGTCGGGCGAGATGGCGCAGGAGATGCTCGCGATGGCGGGGGATCCGAAGGTGTTTCCCGATCAGATTGCGCAGGGGCTGGCGCCGTGGACGCCGTTGAAGGTCTATGCGCGGGTGCCGTTCGCCAAGGTCACGAAGGACGGGATGTACGACTATGCGACCAATAAGTACCTGCCGACGCGGTTCTATAACTACGTGACGAAGACGTGGTCGACGGAGGTTCCGAAGGCCAATGTGACGGTGCCGGAGGGGGAGTACTCGAAGGCGCTGGGGATGAGCTATGTGCAGTTCGCGCGCAAGGGGCTGGCGCTGCAGAAGACGCAGATCGGCGGCAATGTGCGGCTGGCGCCGGCGGGAAAGTACGACGTCGGGTATACGCGGTATGGGTCGCGCGTGCAGGTGCCGGAGCAGGAGACGGGGTTCTTCGACGGCGTGGATGTGACGCTGGCGGGGATGGCGTCGCTGGCGCCGGATGCGGCGTTTCTGCGCGGGGATCTGGAGGGCTTGCAGGCGATTGTGGCGCGGGCTGCGGCGGCGTTTTCGATGGAGGCTCCGGAGCGGACGGCGCCGGCGCTGGCGGAGGGGCTGAAGGCGGTCGATGGGCTGATCGCGAAGGTCGAGGCGAGCGGGATCTCTTCGACGGAGAAGACGAATGTGCTGCATGAGCTGAAGATCAAGCGGGTGCAGTTCAATCAGGCGCTGGTGGAGGCGCTGGGGCTGCGGCTGACGGCGGATGGGGCGTCGACGGTGGTTCCGGGGAGCTCGCTGCGGGTGGGGCTGAGGCTCGAACAGAAGAGTGCGGCGAAGGTGGAGGTTGAGGACGGGCGCGGTGGTCTCGAGCTTCGGGACGCGGGTGGCGGCGCGGCTGACGCCGGGCGCGGAGGAGACGGTGGAGGTGCCGGTGGCGGCAAGTGCGCCGGTGACGCGGCCGTTCTTTGAGCGGCCCAATATCGAGCAGCCGTACTACGAGCTTTCGAATCCGGAGCTGCGGGATGCGCCGGTGACGCCGTATCCGTTTGTGGCCGAGGTGCGGCTGCGGTACGACGGTGTGCCGGTGGAGCTGAGGAGCGTGGTGGGCGATGGCAGCCCGTCGATGGTGGTGCCGGCGGTGTCGGTGGAGGTGTCGCCGGAGGTGGGGCTGGTGCCGCTGAGCGAGAAGACGCTGACGGTGACGGCGACGGTGCGGAACGAGCAGACGGTGGCGGCGAAGGGAGCGGTTCGGCTGGAGCTGCCGGCGGGGTGGAAGGCGGTGCCGGAGAGCGGAGGCTTCGATCTGAAGGAGCAGGGGGCCGAGGCCAAGACGGTCTTCACGGTGACGCCGGCGGGGCTGGCGGCGGGGCGGGAGTACAAGATCGCGGCGGTGGCCGAGGCGGGGGGCAAGGCAGTATCGCGAGGGCTTCCGGGCGGTGGGGTATCCGGGATTGACGCCGACCAACTTCTATCGCGCGGCGACGGATCGGGTGGTGGCGGGCGATGTGAAGGTCGCGCCGGGGTTGAAGGTGGCGTATCTGCCGGGGACGGGCGATGCGGTGGTCGCGTCGCTGGCGGAGATTGGCGTGAAGGCGACGACGATCTCGGTGGCGGATGTGGCGGCGGGACGGCTCGGCGGCTATGACGCGGTGGTGCTGGGGGTGAGGGCGTTTGCGGCGCATCCGGAGCTGGCGGCGGCGAATGCGAAGCTGCTCGCGTATGCGGCGGCGGGTGGGCACGGTGATCGTGCAGTACAACACGGGAGAGATGCCGGCGGGGCCGTATCCGATGTCGCTGGGCGACTCGGAGAAGGTGGTGGAGGAGAGCGCAGCGGTGACGCTGCTGGATCCGAAGGCGCAGGCGCTGAGCTGGCCGAACCGGATTACGCCGCATGACTTCGACGGCTGGATCGAGGAGCGGGGGCATGGCTTCATGGGGACGTGGGACCCGCGGTATGAGGCGCTGACCGAGGTGCACGATCCGGGGCAGGATCCGCAGCGCGGCGGGCTGCTGGTGGCGAAGACCGGCAAGGGCAGCTACGTGTATGTGGCGTATGCGCTCTATCGGCAGCTTCCGGAGGGAGTTCCGGGGGCGTATCGGCTGTTTGCGAATCTGCTGAGTTTGGGGAAGAAGCCGTAAAGACTGTGTCCTGCCGGACGGGCCCACTGCGCGTGGGGCGGGCACTTCGTGCCGTGTGATCTAACTAGGCGGCATGGGCGCTCCCGTTGGTCGCGAACAACGTGGTATGTTCGCCGAGACCAGGATCAACAGGCACGGAGTGCCCGCCCCACGCGCAGTGGGCCCGTCCGGCAGGACAGCAGGACAGATGAGAGACTAGCGAGATGATGACTGGGAGTGCGGGCGAGAACAGTTGCTCGAAGCGACAGACCTGCTGCTGGATGCGCGGCGAACGGCAACACCGATTGCGGATCTGCCAGAGACGCTGCGGCCAACGACACTGGCCGAGGCGTACTGGGTGCAGGACCGGATGGCCGAGGCCTACGAGGAGATCGGCGGATGGAAGGTCGGCGCGGCGAACCCGGAGGCGACGCCGGCGTTTGCACCGATGCCGAAGGCGTGGATCGCACCGAACGGCGTGGCGTTGACCAACCTGCCCGGAGGCCGGGCGTGGCGGTATCGCGGGCTGGAGGCGGAGGTGGCGTTCCTGATGGGGGAGGATCTCCCGCCGCGCGACACGCCCTACACCCGCGACGAGGTTGTGGCGGCGATTGCGAGCTGCCACCCGGCGATCGAGGTGCTGGAGTCGGGGCTGGTCGATCCGGAGACGGCGACGCCGTTGACCAAGAACGCGGACCTGCAGATGCATGGCGGGTTTGTGTACGGGCCGGCGTTCGCGGAGTGGCGGTCGATCGACTTTGCGACCGAGACGGTGAAGCTGACGGTCGATGGCGCGGTGCGGGTGGAACGGGTGGGATCGAATACCTCCGGGGACCTGATGCGGCTGCTTCCCTTTCTGGCCAACGAGGGCGCGGCGCGGACCGGAGGGCTGAAGCGCGGCGACTGGATCACGACCGGAAGCTGGACCGGCAACGAGCAGGCGGTGTCGGGATCGAGCGTCATTGCGCGGTTCGGCAGGCTGGGGACGGTGGGGCTGCGGTTTGGGTGAAGCTGGCTGTGGCCGGAAGGCAGTGGAGGACAGGCGACATTTCGCGGACGGCATGCGCGCTGCTTCAGGTGACGTAGAATTGCTCGCCTGAGGTCATCGACCATGGATCGTACCTTCACTTCCCCGGCGCACGCTCGCTACAGCTGGCCTTGCGTCCCCGCAGAGTCTTGCTGCATGCGGTCTGCGCCGCCATGATGCGTGCTTGGAGGGATGGCCTATGCGCAGGACGACGGCAGCACGGTCGTGACCGATGGCGGCGGGCAGGAGATCCTCGAAAGCATCTTTGTGCCGCCCATTGCGCATGCTCCGTTCAGCCTGACGCTGGCCACCGAGTGGACGCGGCCGCTGAACAATGGGGGCACCTATACGCTGGTGAATCGGCGCGCGATCAAGCGGGACAGTGCCGGGCGCATCTACCAGGAGCGCTGGCTGCTGACGCCGAAGGGCAGCGAGATTCCGTCGCGCATGAACTGGATCCAGATTGCGGACCCGAACGCACATACGCTCTACCAGTGCAATGCCTTCCAGCATGTGTGCGAACTGCTGACGTATAGCGGGTCCGCCGATGTGCACTATCAACCGAGCCTGTTCAAGTCCGGGCCGCTGGCCAATGGCAAGGGGACGCGGACCCATGAGGATCTGGGCGGGAGTGAGCGGGTGGGCGTCCCGGTGCATGGGTATCGCGATACGACGACGCTGAACCCCGGGGTGATGGGGAACGATCTGCCGATGACGACGGTGCGGGAGTTCTACTACTCGGCGGAGCTGGGGATCAATCTGAGCTCGGTGCTGGATGCGCCGCAGGTGGGGCGCGAGACGTTCACGGTGGAGGAGATCTCGACCACCGATCCCGATCCGAGCTTCTTCGAGCCACCTGCGGGGTATACGGTCGTCGATCATCGCAAGGCGACTCCGACGAAGTAGAGGTAGTGCATCCGTTCGGCGGAGTTACGGACGCCGGAGTGTAGATGCGGTAGGCGAAGGGCTGGGTGGTGCGGCTCCAGTAGTGCTCGGCGGGGAGGTTGGTGCGCTCGCGGGCGAGGGTGTAGTGGTCGGCGAGATACTGGCGGAACTCGGGCCAGCGGGCGTACTTGTCGAAGCTGCTGGGATCGCTGTAGCAGACGGAGTTGGTGACGACGAGGACCGCGGGCGGGGTGCGGGTGAGCTCGGCGAAGAAGCGCTGGCGCAGGGCGAGGCTGACGGGGTTGGTCGGCGAGAGCATGTAGCAGTCGTGGAGGAAGCCGGTGCTCTGGGTGAGGCGGGCCTGGTAGAGCGCGGCGATGCAGCCGCCGGCGGCGTCCATGCACTGGATGCGGTGGTCGAGGGCGGGGCCGCCGTAGGTGGCGATGTCGGCGAGGAGCTGCTGGTTGGGCGGGGTGCGCTCGAAGGTGGTGGCGCGGTGGGTGAAGAAGATCGCCATGCCGAGGCCGGTGGCGATCGCGACGGCGGCGAGGATGCGGAGAGGCCGGCGGGAGTGCAGGAAGCGGAAGAGATCGCGGCTGAGGAGCGGGAGCAGGAAGATCAGCAAGGGATAGCGCTGGTAGGAGAAGCCCTTGCGCTGCGCGAGGTAGGAGACGAAGCCGGTGGCGGCGCAGAGCGCGATGGCGAGGAGGTCGGGGTCGTTTTTCGCGTGTTGCTGCGAGGAGAGGGGTCGGTGCGGGGTTCGGAGGTGGGGCGCACGGCGGCGAGGATGCGGCAGAGGATCCAGAGGCTGACCAGCAGCATGATCGGGCTGACGCAGTGCGCGAGCAGGTAGCCGAGGGGGCGGTGGTCGAGCGAGGCGTGGTAGCGGACGACGGTGTTGAACTGGGTGAAGAAGGCGGCGAGGGCGGATTGCTGCCAGAGATAGAGGGCGAGGGCGGCGATGGTGAGCAGGCCGCTGAGGGTGAAGACCACGATGGGCAGGGTGGAGAAGCGGCGCTGCTGACGGAGCCAGAGCATCCATCCCAGGAAGACGAGGATGGTGAGGGCGGCGGTGGGCTTGATGGTGAAGGCGGCGGCGGAGAGGAAGCCGGCGAGGGCGGCGAGCAGGGTTTGCTGGAGGGCGCTGGCGGTCGCGTGGTGGCGGCGCAGGAAGGCGAGCAGGGCGAGGGCGACGAGGAGCGCGATGCCGACCTCGAGGTCGCGCTCGCCGAGCATGTTGACGCCGTCCTGGGCGTGGATGGCGAAGAGCAGGACGGAGGCGAAGGCGCCGGCGAGGAGGCCGTCGGAGGGGCGGCGGGCTTCGGCCTCGGGCGTTGCGCTTGGGCGCGAGGAGGTAGAGGGTGGCGGCGGCGGTGGCGGCCATCAGGAGGAGGTCGTAGAGGCGCCAGGCGAGGGCGCCGGAGCCGAAGGTGGCCATGACCGCCTGCTCGGCGAGGTAGGCGCCGGGGAGGGTGACGTCGACGATGTCGCGGCAGGGATGCAGGCCGCGCTGCATGAGGAAGACGACGTAGTGGACGTAGGAGGCGTCACCGACGAAGGGCCAGGCCCAGGTGGAGATCGTGAGCCAGAGGGCGCAGAGCGCGAGAGAGAGGGCGAGGATCGGGCGCCAGAGGTGCGGAGGTACGCATCGTTCTTCTATCTTCGCCGCTCTGGCCGCCGAGGGGTAGCCGGACGAGGCGTAACGGCGGACATCTTCGGGCGGGGCGGGCGAATCCTACGGATTTGGCACGATAAAAACTCTTTCCGTTGAGGTGATTGCTGTGGCGCGACCCTACTGGTCCGGGCAGATACAGATTTCTCTGGTGAGCTTTGGTGTGAAGCTGTTTGTGGCGACGGAGGCGAAGGGCGAGATTCGCTTTCACCAGATCAGCCGCTCGACGGGCGAGCGGGTGCGGCACCAGAAGGTGCTGGCTTCGGCGATGGAGCGAGGAGCCCGGCGGAGGCGGCGGCGCCGGTGGAGAAGGACGAGATCGTCAAGGGATATGAGTACAGCAAGGGCGAGTATGTGACGATCGAGCCGAGCGAGCTGGAGCACCTGCGGGTGCCGTCGAAGCATACGGTCGAGATTACGCAGTTTGTGGGGCTGGAGGAGCTGGCTCCGGAGTATCTGGAGAAGCCGTACTTCGTGGTGCCGGACAACGACACCCAGGCGGAGGCGTTCGCGGTGGTGCGCGAGGCGCTGCAGAAGACGAAGAAGGCGGCGCTGGGCAAGATTGCGTTCGGCGGGCGCGAGCATGTGCTGGCGCTCACCGCCGATCATGGCGGCGAACATGGCGAGGGCCTGGGCGGCATGATGGCGTACACGATGCGCTACCAGGAGGAGCTGCGGGATGCGGCCGAGTACTTTCGCGAGATCAAGAAGGTGGCGGTGAATGCGGACTCGCTGGAGCTGGCGGAGACGCTGATCAAGAAGAGGGCGGCGCGGTTCGATCCCAGCAAATTTACCGATGGCTATGAGGTCGCGCTGAAGGAGCTGGTGGAGGCGAAGGTGAAGCATCTGCCGATTCCGAAGGATGAGGCCGTGGCGCCGAGGCGTGGGAATGTGGTGAATCTGATGGATGCGCTCAGGAAGAGCGTCGGCGGCGGAGCTGCGGCGGAGCCGACGGCGGCGGCTCCGGGGAAGAAGAAGGGGCCGGGGAGGGCCGCTCCGGCGAAGACGGCAGCCAAGACGGCGGAGAAGGTCGCGGAGAAGACCGGGATCACGCTGGTGAAGCCGGCGGCCAAGGGAGGCAGGCGCAAATCGGCGTAGCGCCTCGCATCCCGCGTAAGTGCGGTCTCGCTGCGCTCGAGGCCTACCTGAGCGACGATGAGGCCGTCGCGAAGATGGGGCACCCGAGGTGTCTCGGGTATACCCTGGATTCTACTTGGAGAGAGAGGAGCATCGGCATGGCGAAGAAGAAGGCGGCAGGAGCGGCCGATGCGGTCGATGAGCAGTTGGCGCGGTATCGTGCGATGCGGCACTTCGAGGTGACGGCGGAGCCGCGTGGGGGCGAGGCGGCCTCCTCCAAGCAACAAGGACAAGACGCAGGGGCTTCCGTTCGTCATCCAAAAACATGCGGCGAGCCATCTGCACTATGACTTCCGGCTGGGGTGGAATGGGGTGCTGAAGAGCTGGGCCGTCACCAAGGGGCCGAGCTACGTGGTGGCGGACAAGCGGCTGGCGGTGCAGGTGGAGGATCACCCGATGGAGTACGGCGGGTTCGAGGGGATCATTCCGGCGGGGCAGTACGGCGGCGGCACGGTGATGGTGTGGGATCAGGGGACGTGGGAGCCGCAGGCGGGGCATACCGATGTGGACGCCGGGCTGCGGGATGGGTCGCTGAAGTTCGTGATGCACGGCGCGAAGATGCAGGGGAAGTGGGCGCTGATCCGGATGAAGGGAAAGGCGGCCTCGGAGACGAAGCCGAACTGGCTGCTGATCAAGGAGCATGATGCGTTCGAGCGGCCGGCGGAGGCGGAGGCGGTGACCGAGGCGGAGCCGAACTCGGTGGTGACGGGACGGTCGATCGAGGAGATTGCGGGCAGCAAGGACCATGTCTGGAACTCGAAGGAGACGGCGGGGACGGGGCAGGCTTGGTATCGGCAGGAAGCTGGCGGTGCGGGGCAGGGGGAGAAAAAGGCGGTCGCGCTGCGCTCGACGCCCATGCCCACCTTAGCGACAAGAAGCGTCGCGAGGATGGGGCACCCGGACGTTGCGAGATGGGGCACCCGGATTTCGGGAGGGTGCTGAGGGCCTGCCGGAGGAGAGGCAGCCGGAGTTTGTGAAGCCGCAGCTGGCGCTCGAGGCGGAGACGCCGCCCGAGGGGGCGGGATGGCTGCATGAGCTGAAGCTCGACGGCTACCGGATGCAGGCGCGCAAGGACGGCGCACGCGTCCAGATGCTGACGCGGACGGGGCTCGACTGGACGGCGCGGATGCGGGCGATCGCGGCGGAGGTGGGCCGGCTGCCGGTGGAGACGGCGACGCTCGACGGCGAGGTGGTGGTGCTGGCGGAGGATGGGACGACCAGCTTCGCCGCACTGCAGGCGGCGTTTCAGGATCTGGCTCCAGAGGATGGGCGGCCTCCGCTGAACTACTTCTGCTTCGACCTGCTGCACCTGGAGGGACGAAATACGCGGGGGCTGCCGCTGGTCGAGCGCAAGGAGCTGCTGACGAAGCTGCTGGCGGGGGCGGATGCCAACGTGCTGGCGGTGAGCGAGCATCTGGAGACGGGCGGCGGAGCGATGTTTCGCCAGGTGTGCGCGCTGGGCGCGGAGGGGATCGTCTCGAAGCGGGCGGAGGGGCGCTACCTTCCGGCGAGCCGGGGCGGCGGCTGGCTGAAGCTGAAGTGCCTGCACGAGCAGGAGTTTGTCGTGGGCGGGTTTACGCTGCCGGGCAAGGGAGCGGCGGGGTCGCAGGCGGTGGGCGCGCTGCTGCTGGGGTACTACAAGGACGGCAAGCTGATCTACGCGGGGCGCACGGGGACGGGGTTCACGCAGAAGACGCATCGCATGCTGCGCGAGCGGCTGGAGACGATGCGGCTGCCGGGGAGCGGAGAACCCGTTTGCCGCGGTGCCGGCGGAGGCGCGGAAGGGTGCGATCTGGGTGAGGCCGGAGCTGGTGGCGCAGGTGCGGTTCGCCAACTGGACGGCGGATGAGCTGGTGCGGCAGGCGGCGTTTCTCGGGCTGCGCGAGGACAAGGCTGCGGAGGAGGTGGTGCGCGAGGATGGCGAGGCCGACGCCGAAGCGGAGTGCTCGCGGGCAGGATGAGGAGAGACGGTCGCGCGGTCGCGCGAGGCTCACGAGCGAGATGAGGCGTGCGAAAGGCGGTCGCGCTGCGCTCGAGACCCCACCCTGCCGCAAAGACGCGGCGAGGATGGGGCACCCGGACTCTGCGGACGGAGCATGCGGCGGTGCGGTTGACGCATCCCGAGAAGGTGCTCGATGCGGCGTCGGGCATGACCAAGCAGATGCTGGCGGACTACTACTGGGCCGTGGCCGAGCGGATGCTGCCGCATGTCGCGGACAGGCCGCTGAGCCTGGTGCGGTGTCCCGAGGGCGTGGGCAAGGAGTGCTTCTTTCAGAAGCATGTCAGCGCGATGCTGCCGAAGACGATTGAGACGGTTCAGGTTCCCGATAAGAAGACCGGCAAGATGGAGCCGTACATCACGCTGCACACGCGGGAGGCGCTGGCGGGGCTGGCGCAGATGGGGGTGCTGGAGGTGCATCCGTGGGGCTCGCGGAATGAGGATCTGGAGCATCCGGACCGGCTCATCCTTGATCTGGATCCGGATCTCGGTCCGGACGAGGCGCAGGCGTGGAAGACGCTGGGCGAGGCCGCGGCGGAGGTGCGCAGGCGGCTGCAGCAGCTGGGGCTCGAGAGCTTTCTGAAGACGACCGGCGGCAAGGGGCTGCATGTGGTCGTGCCGATCGAGCCGACGCTCGACTGGGCGACGGCGAAGGAGTTCGCGCACCGGCTGGTGCTGGCGATGGAGAAGGAGCGGCCGGCGCTGTATCTGACGAAGATGACGAAGGCGGCGCGGACGGGGAAGATCTATCTCGACTATCTGCGGAATGAGCGGGGAGCGACGGCGGTGGCGCCGTACTCGCCGCGGGCGCGGGCGGGTGGGCAGGTGTCGATGCCGCTGGCGTGGGGGGATCTGAAGCTGGCGGAGCGGCCGGTGTTTCGCGTGGCGGAGTTCGACCAGTGGAAGGCGCGGTTGAAAACCGACCCGTGGAAGGCGCTGCCGGGGCTGCGGCAGGCGGTCTCGGCGGAGGCTCTGGCGGCGGTGGGAGTCCGCAGCCGGGCGGCTTAGGCGGGTTCGAGGTCGGCGGAGCTTCATGGCAGCTTCATGACGAGGCACTTGGCGGCGCCGCCGGCCTTGAGGAACTCGGAGAGATCGAGCTGGACGACCTCGAAGCCGAGCTCCTCCAACTGCGCGCAGAGGCGGCTGCCGATGCGGTTCAGGATCAGGGTGCGGTCGATGTTGACGACGTTGCAGGCGAAGCGGACGGCGTCGGCCTCCTCGACCGGGATGCGCTTTTCGGCGGGGTAGAAGGCCTCGATGCGGGCGCGGGAGGCGGTGTCGAAGGCGGCGGGGTAGTACATCACGAAGCCGCCGTCGAGCGGCGCGAAGCAGGTGTCGAGGTGGTAGAAGCGCGGGTCGACGAGGGTGAGGGGGACGACGTCGATCTTCCAGGCGTCGCGCAGGGCCTGATGGCTGGCGGCGAGGGTGCGGGGACCGGCGCCGGCCCAGAGACGCGAGCCGTCGGTGGCGAAGAGGGCGTCGCCCTCGCCCTCGAAGGGGGTGGCGCGGGGGATGTCGAGGACGGTGTAGCCGGCGTGCTCGAACCAGCGGCGGAAGTGGGGCTCCTCGCCCTGGCGCTCGGGATGGAAGAAGCTGCTGAGGGCGACGCTGCGGTGGTGGATGAGGCCGGCGTTGGCGGTGAAGACCATGTCGGGGGAGCCGGGCTGGGGCGCGACGAGGGCAACGTCGGCTCTCGCCGACACGGCGCGATAGAGCGCGTTCCACTGGGCGGCGGCGCGCTCCTGCGAGGCGGCGTGGACCTGTCCGACCATCCAGGGGTTGATGACGTAGTCGACCTCGTAGAGATCGGGCGCGCACATCAGAAAGCTCTGGCGAGCGCTGCGCGGTTGCGCCAAGGAGAGGTCTTGGGAGGTCTTCGGGGGTGAGATCAAGCTGTGCCGTGCTCATCGCGAGGGATACCTTGAGGTTGAGCTTGGCAGCGGCCAAACGGTTCGTCAACACGAATGATTATGCGGCGATTCCTGCATATTGATACTGCCACGGATACAGGCGGAAGGCGCGATTTTCGCGAGGGCAAGAGACAGAACGCGACCCGCCGAGAACCGCTCAGAGCGCGCATCAAAATCGTTCCGCGCGGCCTGCTTGCGCATTTTCCGCGAGCGGGCATATGATGAGAGCCACAAAGTGGCATAGATCGCCGCAAAAGACTGCCTTCAGCCACTTGAGGAACGTCGCAGTAGTAGCGTTGTGGGCTCCGTACCGCACTGCCTCCTTGGTTCCGGCTTGACGGTTCCCGCCGTCCTTCCCTCGCCCAACGCACGTCCTTCAACCAGGAGGATATATGACGACTCGAGATGATTCCTTCGATATTGTTCGGCATTCCACGAAGTGGAGCTTCGTTCGCTCCCACGTCGTTCCGTCGAATGTAACCCTCACATCCCGGCTCACGGCGGATTCGAAGACCGCCAAAGAGTCCGAACTCCGCGCCTCCGCACTGCGGCCTGCCATCAATCCCGCAGCCTGGTATGAGTCGCCGGATCGCTCCAAACCATCGGTCTCCAGCTTCTAGGGCTGCGGGCGGTCCTTCCTTCTCTTTCGGGATCGCCCCATCGTGCTTGTCCGTCTTCTCCAAGCGGAGTTTGAGGCAGGAGATCCTGCCCTGCTCGTGTCCGCAGTCTGCCACTTCTCTCGGAGGCCTTGCCGCTGCTTGCGCGGGTTTCGCGTAGGATTGCGTTTTAGATGAGCGAACGATTGCACGAGATGAATCAGGCCATGAGTCCGGCGGCGGTGGACGCCGGGGTTGCTACGGAGTACGAAACACGGCTTGCCGGATTGCAGCGACTGCAGACGGCGGAGCGGCGGCGCGAGTCGGTGGTGGCGCGGGTGAAGCTGGCGGATGGCGCGCTGATCGTGATCCTGGCGTTTCTGTATGTGGGGCATCCGCAGATTGGGTTCGCGCTCGGGCTGGGGGCGGCGGTGGTGGGATTCGTGGCGCTGCTGGTGGTGCATGAGCGCGTCCTGCGGTCGATTGCGCTGCGCGAGCGGGCGGAGACGGTTCTATGAGCGCGGGCTGGCGCGCCTGCGCGGGAGCTGGATGGAGATCCCGGAGACGGTGGGCAAGGCGCGCCGGGGGAAGGCTGCGGTGGACGAGACGGGGGCGCAGTTTCTGCCCGAGCGATCACGCCTATGCGCGGGATCTCGATCTGTTTGGCAGAGGATCGCTGTTTCATCTGCTGTCGACCGCGCGCACGATGCAGGGGCAGGAGACGCTGGCGGGATGGCTGCTGGCGCCTGCTCCGGTTGCGGAGGCGAGGGCGCGGCAGGGGGCGGTGCAGGAGCTGACGGCGGATCTCGACCTGCGCGAGGCGCTGGCGACGGTGGGGGAGGATGTGCGCGCGGGGGTGCATGGGGGTTCGCTGGCGGCGTGGGGCGAGAGGCCCGATGGCGTGGCGCGTCGAACGGGGTGCGGGTGGCGACGGGGGTGCTCGCGGCGCTGTGGGTGGGGAGCCTGGCGGCTTGGGCGATGTGGGGGAACGCGCTGCCGGTGCTGATCGCGAGCCTGGTGAACTACGGCGTGCGCTACCAGGTGCGCGGGAGCGTGGAGGCGTCGCTCGCGGGGCTGGATGAGGCGGCGCGGGAGTTGACGGTGCTGGCCGGGCTGCTGCGGCTGATCGAGGCGCGGGAGTTCACGTCGCCCAAGCTGCGTGGGCTGCGGGCGGCGCTCGAGCGCGATGGGATGGCTCCCTCGGCGGCGATCGCGCGGCTGGAGCGGGTGCTGCACCGGCTGGACTCGCGGCACAACATGATGCTCCGCGCGCTGGACCTGTTCGCCTTCTGGACGGTGCAGCTGAGCTTCGTGGCGGAGGGATGGAAGCGGCGGTTTGGGCCGGGAGTGCGCGGGTGGCTCGAGGCCGCCGGGCGAGTTCGAGGCGCTGGAGTCGCTGGCGGGCTACGCGTATGAGCATCCGGCGGATGTGTGGCCGGAGTTTGTGGAGGAGCGGCGCGTATCGTGCGGGCGGAGGAGTTCGGCGCATCCGCTGCTGCCGGAGGCGCGGGCGGTGCGGAACAGTCTGGAGTTGGGCCGGGCTCAGAGCCGACCTGCGGCTGGTGGTGATCAGCGGGCCGAATATGGCGGGCAAGAGTACCTTCCTGCGCGGGCTGGGCGTGAATGTGGTGCTGGCGCAGATGGGAGCTCCGGTGCGGGCGCGGCGGCTGCGGCTGTCGCCGCTGATGGTGGGGGCTTCGATTGCGGTGATGGACTCGCTCGAGAGCGGGATCTCGCGGTTCTATGCGGAGATTCGGCGGGTGAAGCTGATCTCGGATCTGGCCGATGGAGCGCTGCCGGTGCTGTTTCTGCTGGATGAGGTGCTGTCGGGGACGAACTCGCATGATCGGCTGGTCGGGAACCGAGTGGATGGTGCGGAGCTTTGTGGAGCGCGGGGCGATCGGGATCGTCACCACGCATGACCTGGCGCTGACGGCGATTCCGGAGACGATGGACGGGCAGGGCGGAACTGCCACTTCTCGGACACCATCGTCGATGGGCGGCTGCACTTTGACTACCGGCTTTCGGAGGGCGTGGTCGAGACCAGCAATGCGCTCGAATTAATGCGGTCGATCGGGTTGCGGGTGGATGGTCAGGGGTACCTTTACCCCCCTCCCCCGATGAAGTCCTAAAGTCTAGGAACGAGGTGGGTTAAGTCCAAAGGAAGTCCGGGTGGGGTTGGACTTCTTTTGGACTTTGTTTTGCTGATTCCTGGTGGGTGGGGTGTTTTTGGGGTGGGGTTTTGTCAAGGGTGGGACTCTTGGCGCGGTGAGTCGCTGAAAGGCGATCTCGCTTGCGCTCGATGCCCACCTTATGCGCCGATGAAGGCAGCCGTCGAAGATGGTGCGAACCCGAGATCTAGCGAGGAGGCGGTTAGCAAGACACTGAAATACAGGGATATCTCTCCCACTGCGCAGGGAACGATAAAGTCTGTTCCCTGCTTGCGGTCGAGATGACGCTTGATTTCAAACTGACCCACTACAGACTTTTTGCGGGAGATGCGAAGACGCGGTCTCGCTGCGCTCGATACCCCACCCTGCCGCACGATGAAACCGTGCGTCGAGGATGGGGCACCCGAGTCTGCGGCGCGAGATAGGACCTCGCTCGCGGAACGAGAATTCGGTGAGGCGTCTCTCTTATTTGAGTGGTGTACGTGCGAGGTTAGGTGTTTTCCGGGGCGACCGAGTGGAAGCCGGTGGTCTCGTAGTGGGTGGTGAGCTTGCCGTTTTCGACCGTGACGACGGTGAAGCCCTCGGGGGTGCCGAGGCGCGTGCCGTGCCACCAGTTGCCGCAGACCGCGCCCGAGGTGATGTAGGGGATGCCGTGCCAGATGACCGTCTCGTTGACGTGGGTGTGGCCCTGCAGGACGCCGAGGACGTTGTGGCCCTCGAAGAGCTTGATCGCCTCGGGGCCGTTCACGAAGCCGTTGCCGTGCCCGGCCTGCGGGGAGGGTGGCGTGTAGGAGGGGACCGCGGTGACCAGCGGAATGTGGGTGGTGACGATGATCGGGCGTGCCGGGCTTCTGCGCGGCGAGGTCCTTGGCCAGCCACCCGAGCTGGTCGTCGTCGATGCGGGCCTCGTAGGAGCGGTCGGGGGTGATGCCGATGGAGTCGAGGATGATGAAGTGGTGGCCCTTGTGGTCGAAGGAGTAGTAGGTGGGGCCGAAGCGGTCGGCGAACATCTTCTTGCCGTAGTCGGGGTCGGCGGGGCCGGTGCCGCTGGCGGGATAGATGCCGAAGCAGTCGTGGTTGCCGAGGGTGTGGTGGATCTTGAGGCCGAGGTCCTGCTCGGTCTTGCTGTACTGGTCGAAGAGCTGGGTGGCGCGGGACTTGGTCACGCCGAGGGCGTCGAAGACGTGGTCGCCGCCCTGGATGACGAAGTCGGCGGGGATCTGGCGGGCCTGGCGGAAGGCCATGTCGGTGCCGTGGATGGCGTCGAGCTCGGGCTGGAGATGGGTGTCGGTGAGGAAGAGGAAGCGGAAGTTTTCCGGGGTGGGCTCGGCCAGCGCGGGGATCGAGGGCAGCGCGGCGGCGGCGGCTGTCGCGCCGAGCAGATGCAGGAAGTTGCGGCGGTTGAGGTTCAGCGAAGACATGGGTGCATGATAACGGGTGCGGGTTAATGGGGGATGTCTCGTTGGATGCGGTGCGGGGTTGGAAAGGCTGGATATTGGGCGGAAGGGTGCTGGCGGTATGGGCAGGGCGGAAGATACCGGGATCCTTCGCTGCGCTCAGGATGACGGCAAGAACAGACAGCGGCAAAGGCAAAGGCGAAATACAGGGGTCTCTCCACTGCGCAGGAAACGGTGAGGCTGTTCCCTGCTTCGGTCGAGATGACGTGTTTTTCTTTGAGGCCGCGATGGTTGCGGTCGAGATGACGTCGCTTCTTACGATTGATTAGGAGAGATGGAGGAGAACGGTCTCGCTGACGCTCGATACCCCACCCTGCCGCACGATGAGACCGTGCGTCGAGGATGGGGCACCCGGGTCAGGGCAGGACGTGGTCTATCTCCGTGCCAGACAAAGAAACGGCCCGCCTCTCGGAGTGAGAGGCGGGCCGTTTTGCGGGGCGACTGGGTTAGACCGTCGCGGTGGAGGGTGGGAGTTCGTGGGTGGGCTTGCTCTTGAAGCGGGCGAGGAAGGTCTTGAGGATGACGTAGAGGACGGGGATGAAGAAGAGGTTGAGGATGGTGGAGAGCACCATGCCTCCGACGATGGCGGTGCCGACGGAGTGGCGGCCGTAGGCTCCGGCGCCGGTGGCGAAGTAGAGCGGGCACGACGCCGAGGATGAAGGCGATGGAGGTCATGAGGATGGGGCGCAGGCGGAGTTCGGCGGCGATCGATGGCGGCGTCGATGATGCTCTTGCCGTGTTCGAGCTGCTGCTCGGCGAACTCGACGATGAGGATCGAGTTTTTGGCGGAGAGGCCGATGAGCATGACGAGGCCGATCTGGACGTAGACGTCGTCGGCGAGGCCGCGGGCGGCGACGAGCGAGAGCGCGCCGAGGACGGCCATGGGGACGGCGAGCAGGATGATGAAGGGCAGCGCGAAGCTCTCGTACTGCGCGGAGAGGGTGAGATAGACGACGAGCAGGCCGAGGCCGAAGATGATGATGGCCTTGCCGCCGGACTCGACCTCTTCGAGCGCGAGGCCGGTCCACTGAGTAGGTCATGCCCTGGAGCTTGTTCTTCTCGAAGAGCGTTGCCATGTTGTCGAGGCCCTGGCCGGAGCTGAGGCCGGGGGCGGGGGAGCCGTCGATCTCGGCGGAGCGGAAGAGGTTGTAGTGGTTGATGACCTGCGGGCCGGAGGTTTCGCTGAGGGTGACGAGGTTGTCGAGCGGGATCATCTGGCCGGAGTCGGAGCGGACGTAGTACTGGCGGAGGTCGCGCGGCGTTGCGGCGGAACTGCTGGTCGGCCTGCACGTAGACGCGGTAGGAACGGTTGTTGAAGTCGAAGTCGTTGACGTAGCTGGAGCCCATGAAGGTGCCGAGGGCGGCGGTGATCTGGCTGAAGGGAACGCCCATGGTCTTGGCCTTCTCGCGGTCGATGGTGACCTGGAGCTGCGGATCGTTGGAGGTGAAGGTGGTGTTCATGCCGGTGAGGCCGGAGCCGGGCGCGCTGCCCTGAGCGACGATGGTGTGGGCGATGCGGTCGATGTCGCCGAAGGTGTTGCGGCCGCCGTCCTGGAGGATGAACTGGAAGCCGCCGACGGTGCCGATGCCGGCGATGGCGGGCGGCTCGGCGGCGAAGGCGATGCCGCCGGGGACGCCGAAGAGCTTGGGGCCGACGTCGGCGACGATGTCGTGCGCGGTGAACTTCGGGCCCATCTTGGTGCGCTCGTCGATGGGCTTGAGCGGGGCGAAGATGAGGCCGGAGTTGGGCGAGCTGCCGCCGGCGAGCGAGAAGCCCATGACGGAGAAGGTGCCGAAGACGCCGTCGTTCTTGCGGACGAGTCGGCGACGCGGTCGGCGAACTCGGTGGTGTAGCTGAGCGAGGCGCCGGGGGGCGTCTGGACGATGATGAGGAAGTAGGACTGGTCCTCCTGCGGGATGAAGGCCGTGGGGACGTGGTTGTACATGAACGCCGTCGCCGGCGAGGCCGGCGAAGAAGAGGACGAGCATGGCGTAGCGGATCTGTACGACGAAGGTGACGACGCGTGCGTAGATGCGGATGATCCACTGGATGAGGCGCTCGATGGGATTGAGGAAGAAGCCCATGAGGCCGGTCTTCTTCTCCTCGGGGCGCAGCAGGATGGCGGCGAGCGCGGGCGAGAGGGTGAGCGCGTTGAAGGCCGAGATGGCGATGGAGAAGGCGATGGTGAGCGAGAACTGCTTGTAGAGAATGCCGGTGGTGCCGGGGAAGAAGCTGACCGGGATGAAGACGGAGATGAGCACGAGCGAGGTGGCGATGACGGCGCTGGTGACCTCGGCCATGGCGCTCGGAAGTGGCCTGGATGCGCTGTCGCAGTGCTGCCTTCGTCGATGTGGCGCTGGACGTTTTCGATGACGACGATGGCGTCGTCGACGACGAGGCCGGTGGCGAGGGTGATGCCGAAGAGGGTGAGCGAGTTGATGGAGAAGCCGAAGATCTTGATGAAGGCGAAGGTGCCGATGAGCGAGACGGGGATGGTGACGGCGGGGATGATGGTGGCGCGCCAGTCCTGCAGGAAGAGGAAGATGACGATGATGACGATGATGATGGCTTCGCCGATGGTCGTGACGACCTCGCGGATGGAGTCGCCGATGACGGTGGTGGTGTCGACGGCGATGATGTACTTGCATGCCCGGGCGGGAAGGACTTTTCGAGGTTCGGCGAGGACGGCGCGGCACTTGCTTGTCGACGTCGAGGGCGTTGGCGTTGGAGAGCTGCTGGACGCCGACGCCGATGGCGTCGCAGTCTGCCGGAGAACTTGAGGTCGGTGTTGTAGTTTTCGGCGCCGATCTCGGCGCGGCCGACGTCTTTGAGCAGCACGATGCCGTTGGCCGTGGGGCTGTTCTTGAGGATGATGTTTTCGAACTGCTTTGGGATCGGTGAGACGGCCGACGACGCGGACGGCGATCTGGAAGTTCTGCTTGGCGTCGGAGGGCGGCTGGCCGAGCTGGCCGGCGGGGACTTCGACGTTCTGCTCGGCGAGGGCGTTGGTGACGTCGAGGGCGGTGAGGCCGCGGGCGGCGAGCTTGGTGGGATCGAGCCAGATGCGCATGGCGTACTTGCGCTCGCCGAAGATGACGACGGCACCGACGCCGGGGACGCGCTTGAGCGCGTCGTTGACGTAGACGTCGAGGTAGTTGGAGATGAAGGCCTGCGAGAGCGAGTGGTCGGGCGAGATGAAGCCGGCGGCGAAGACGAAGTTGGCGTTGGCCTTGGTGATGGTGATGCCGGTGTTGTTGACGACGGCGGGCAGACGGCCCTGCACGGAGGCGACGCGGTTCTGCACGTCGACGGCGGCGATGTTGAGGTCGTAGCCGGTCTGGAAGGTGATGGTGATGGCGCGAGGTGCCGTCGTTGGAGCTGGTGGAGCTGATGTAGCGCATGCCCTCGACGCCGTTGATGGACTGCTCGAGGATGGTGGTGACGGCGGACTCGACGTCCTTGGCGTTGGCGCCGATGTAGTTGCGTGGTGACGACGACCTGCGGCGGAGCGAGGTCGGGATAGAGCGAGATCGGCAGGGTGGGGATGCAGACGGCGCCGGCGAGCACGATGAGCAGGGCGCAGACGGTGGCGAAGATCGGGCGGCGAATAAAGAAATCGACCAAGTGTGTACCCCTAGACCGGTGACGCCTGGCCTCGGGCGGGTGACGTAGAGCGATGCGGAGCATGCACAGAAGCTGCTCACTGGGCCGCGGAGACGAACGGCCGCTGACCGTGCGGGCGGCTGCGAGCGAGCCCTACCGCCGAGCGGCTGGACCGGAGCGCCTTCCTGCAGAAACTGCAGGCCGGAGAGGATGACTTTGTCGCCTGGCTTGAGGCCGCGAGAGGACCGGGTAGAGTGTTGCCGAGGGTGTCGCCCAGGGTGACGGCGACCTGATGGGCGACGTAGCCGTCGCCCTTGGGCGCTGCGACGAAGACGAAGGGCTGGCCGCCGACGCGGAGACGGCGAGAACAGGAACGGTGGGCGCGGGCGCGGTGCTCCAGGTGACGCGGGCCTTGACCAGCTGCTGGTTGCGGAGATCTGCTGGCGGTGTGCGGGATCTCGGCCTTGGCCAGGATGCTCTGCATGCCGTTGTCGACCTGGGGCGAGAGGAAGCTGATGGTGGACTTGACCAGCACGGTGCCGTCGGTGTCGAGGATCTCGACGGGCAGGCCGGTGCGAACCTGCGTGGCGCGCTCGGTGGGGATGTAGATGTAGGCTTCGAGGTCGGCGTTCTCGTCGACGGTGGTGAGGAGGGTGGTGGGGGAGACGTAGTCGCCGAGGTGGACGGGGATGTCGCCGACGATGCCGGCGAAGGGCGCGCGGATCTCGTAGTAGGCGAGCTGCTGCTTCTGCGAGGCGGTGAGGCGATGGAGGAGTCGTAGTCGGCCTTGGAGTTCTCGATAGGCCTGGACGGCCTGATCGTAGGCCTGCTTGGAGATGACGCCGGCCTCGTAGAGGCTCTTCTGGCGGTCGACCTCGGTCTGGTTGTAGTCGTAGACGGCGAGCTTCTGGTTCTGGGTTCCCTGCTGGCTACTGGACGGTGGCGACCTGCTTGAGCGGGTCGATCTCCATGAGGAGCTGGCCGGCTTTGACGACGTCGCCGGACTTGACGAGGATCTTGGTGAGGTTGCCGTCGACCTGGGGCTGCATGGTGGCGGAGCGGCGGCTCTTGATGGTGGCGACGTAGGTGTCGGTGGTGGGCACGGGAGTGAGCGTGACGGGCGCGACCTGGACCGGCATCGCCTGCATGGCGGGCGGCGGCGGATCCTTCTTGTCGCAACCGGCGACGAGGAGCATCGCGAGGCCGCAGGGCGGTCGCGGAGAGAGCGGAGCGGCGGAGGATAAGAAGAGTGAGAACACGTGCAACTCCTTCGAGGCTGATACCTGGTGATGCGGTTCGCGAGATCCGTCTCCAGGCCTGTTGGCCTGACGTGAGTCTTGATCTCGCGAGTTGCCGGGCCGATTACAAGTCCAGCTTACGGCGACTCCTCCAATGTTGGAGGAAAGATTGATTCTACGATCCGGGTTTAGATGATATTAGGCTGCAAGAAGTTGCGCGGGATTCCGGAAGAAATCGATTTTAATGAAAAACCACCGGGAGGCTCGGATCAGGCGGTGTCTGCCCGGGCGGAAGGAGAAGGGATTGAAGCTCTCGTGGCGATCGAAGGCGTCGGACTGCTCGGCGCGCTTGAGCCAGTTGATGACGAGATAGGTGAGCGGGGTGGCGAGGACCTCGTAGCCGACCTTGAGCAGATAGCCGGTGACGATGATGCGCAGCAGGGTGTGGACGGCCGACGGTTCCGGCGAAGGTGAGGGTGATGACCAGGACGGTGTCGACGGCCTGGCCGACGATGGTGGAGCCGATGGTGCGGGTCCAGAGCTTGCGGCCGTTGGTGAGGAGCTTGAGCCGCGCCATGGTGTAGGAGTTGGCGAACTCGCCCGCCCAGAAGGCGATGAGGCTGGCGGCGAGGATGCGGGGGATGACGCCGAAGACGGTGGCGAAGGCCTGCTGGTTCTTCCATCCGGGAGCGGCGGGCAGCGCGATGACGATCGCTCCCATGACGTAGAGCAGCGCGGTGCCGAAGAAGCCGAGCCAGATGGCGCGGCGCGAGGCGGCGAAGCCGTAGACCTCGGTGAAGACGTCGCCAAAGATATAGGTGATGGGAAAGAGCAGCACCGCGCCGCTGATGGCGAAGGGACCGATGCAGGCAGACCTTCTGGGCGACGAGGTTCGAGACCAGCAGAATGACGACAAAGGCCGTGGTGAGGGCGTCGAGATACTTGAAGCGCGAGGAGGGAGCTGGCATGGGTATGGGTGGGCCTGCGCGACGATGGGATCGAGACGAGGGACCGCCTTCCACCATACTATGCAGCCTGCGAGGAAGCGGAAGACGGGGCTGCGGTTGCTTTGACACTGGGTTAATGGATTGATAGCGTGGAGAAGAGTAGAGGATTGGCTGCTGCCGTCCTTTGCCTCGCGTCCCCGTCGTCTAGCTGGCCCAGGACACCGCCTTCTCAAGGCGACAACACACGTTCGAATCGTGTCGGGGACGCCAACATGCCAGTTTCCTCGCGATGCACCTCCCTCCAGACTACAGTTATAGGGCAATCGGCAGATTACACACGGACTAGGAGCCGTCCTCGCGCTCTGACAGGTAGCTGGATCTGGATCTGCCGGAAACTCAGCGGCGTTCGGCTTGACGCAGACAAACCGACGTTGGTCGCGAAATGACCGCAGAGGTGTATTCTCGTCACGAACTGATCCAGCTTGTCGAACAGGCGAAGTTCGTAGACCGTATTCGGCAGCAGTTGCCGATACCAAAGGTCGAGGAGTCGGAGGTCAAGGGCTTCGTCAACTCCGGACATCATCGTGACGATAGAGACGATCGTCGTAGTCATTTCCCGAAGATGCGCTACTTCTGCGTCCAGGAAAAGCGGGATGGAGAAAGAAACAGAAAGCAGCTCCCGGCTTGAGGATTCGCTTCGATCTCTGCAACGCGATGACGTGATTCATCGTAGACGTACTTCAGAACGCGCACGCTCGCACGATGTCAACAGCATCTCGATTCTCATGAAGACAGGAGAACTCGTGTTCGAGCGGTCTTCACGCCTTGGAACGCTCCCACAATTCCGCTATTACTGTACTTCACGGCACGATCCTCTGTTTGCGCAGTGATTTGAATCTTTACTGTTTGCTTTTTTGAGGCGTTTGCAAACGAAGACAGAGCAAAAACTGCTAATAGGGCATAAAAGACGTTCTTCATCTTAACTCCATAGGTGGTGATTTCGTATGCCCGCAAGTATAGGCCAAGGAAAGGATTTTGGTAGGACAGAACTTGCTTCGGTCTATTGACTTATTTCCGAATAACGTACGGGGAACGCGGTGCGGCTCCTAGGAGGCTTCGTTCGGAGACAGGACTCCGGCGTGCCGGCCGCTCCCGCCACGCTTCCTTGATAACGCTATCGCGTCGTTGTTGCGCCGTGCTATGGTGTTGCCGCATAAATTCTGTCGCCTGTTTTTCGTCGCGAACGAAACGTATCGGCGCTCCGCCGGTCGCTCGCTCCTCGCGGAAGACAGGCCCAGAGGGAACGAGTTCGGAACGAAGGAAGGATCGGCATGGGCCATACGCGACGTGAGGTGCTGGCAGGAATCGGGCTGGCGGGGCTGGGGGCGATGCTGCCTCCTATGGTGAGGAAGGCAGCGGCAGCGCAAGCGGGCGAAACGCATCGCGGAAGCTGCCCGTTTCGCTTTGCGGTGATCAACGACGAGATCACGCAGGACTTCGAGCGGGCCTGCGCCGATCGCCGCAAAGGACTTCGGGCTGCACTGGATCGAGCTGCGCTCCATGTGGAACAAGAATGTAACCGAGCTGAGTCCGGCACAGGTGGAGGACGCGCGCAAGATCCTGGCGAAGTACAAGCTGCGCGTGACCGACATCGCCAGCCCGCTGTTCAAGATGGACTGGCCGGGAGCGCCGCGCTCGCCGCTGAGCGAGCAGCGCGATCAGTTCCACGCCGACTACGACGCGGCCGCGCAGGACAAGCTGCTGGAGCGCTGCCTCCAACTGGCGAAGGCCTTCGAGACCGATCGCATCCGCTGCTTCGACTTCTGGCGGCTGGAGGATCAGAAGCCGTATCCGCGCGGCCATCAATGCGCGGCTGGCAAAGGCCGCCGACCGCTGCGCGCAGGAGCATGTGATCCTGCTGCTCGAAAACGAGATGTCGTGCAACACGGCGACGGGCGAGGAGGCGGCGGCGGTGCTGCACGCGATTCCGAATAAGAACTTCATGCTGAACTGGGATCCGGGCAATGCGGCGGCGCTCAAGAGCAAGCCCTTTCCCAATGGCTTCGACCTGCTGCCGAAGGAGCGCATCGGGCACTGCCATGCCAAGGACGTGGCTACAAGCCGGATGGCAAGTATGACTGGGCGCCGGTGGGCGGGGGCGTCGTCGACTGGGTCGGGCAGCTGAGGGCGTTGAAGGCCGACGGCTTCCACTACGGGCTCAGTCTGGAGACGCACTGGCGCGGCGCGGGCACGCCGGAGGCTTCGACGCGCATCAGCATGGACGGATTGAAGAAGGCGCTGGCGAAGGCGGATATCGGTTGTTAGGGCTGATTTTGAACGCGCTGGACGACGGTTCTAAGGAGAACGATGGTTACTCGACGGGAGTTTCTCGATGCACTGGCAGTGGGCGCGGCGGGGCTGGCGGTAAGCTCGACCGCAAAGAGCTATGCCCAGATCATGGGCGCCAACGATCGGCTGAACTTCGCGGTGATCGGCCTGAACAGCCGCGCCTACGCGCATCTTTCCGCGCTGAAGGCGAACAAGGCGACGGCGCGCATCGCGCACGTGTGCGACGTGGACAGCAACATCCTGAAGAAGTTCGCCGACGCGACGCAGAAGGAGATGGGCTACGCGCCGGCGACGGATACCGACTTCCGCAAGATCCTGGCGCTCAAGGAGATCGACGCCATCACGATTGCGACGCCGGACCACTGGCACGCGCCGATGGCGATCCTCGGCCTGCAGGCGGGCAAGCATGTGTACGTCGAAAAGCCGTGCAGCCACAATCCCGCCGAGGGCGCGCTGCTGGTCGAGGCGCAGCAGAAGTACGGCAAGCTGGTGCAGATGGGCACGCAGCAGCGCTCCTCGCCGCACACCATCGAGATCGTCGACAAGATTCACAACGGGCTGATCGGGCGGCCGTACTACGCCAAGGCCTGGTACAGCAACATGCGCAAGTCGATCGGCTACGGCAAGGCGGCGCCCGTGCCGGCGCAGCTCGACTGGGACCTGTGGCAGGGGCCGGCGCCGCGCAAGGCGTACAAGGACAACGTCCAGCCCTACAACTGGCACTGGTTCCGCGATCTGGGGCACAGGCGAGGCGCTCAACAACGGCACGCACGAGGTCGATGTCTGCCGCTGGGCGCTGGGTGTGGACTATCCCGAAGCGCGTGACCGTCGTCGGGCGGACGCTATCAGTTCAAGGACGACTGGCAGTTCTACGACACGCTGGTGACCAGCTTCGAGTATCCGCGACAAGATGATCTCGTGGGAGGGCAAGTGCTGCAAGGGGATGAAGTTCTACGGCCGCGACCGCGGGCTCGGCCATCATGGGCACCGACGGGCACGGTGCTGGTGGATCGCGACGGCTACGAGATCTACGACCTGAAGGGCAAGAAGACGAGCGAGTTCAAGGTGGGCAAGAGCACCGCGTCGGCCGACCTGGTCGGCGCCGACTCGATGACCGACGCGCACTTCGCCAACTTCATCGCCGGCGTGCAGAAGGGCGAGAAGCTGAACGCTCCGGTTGCGGTGGGCAACGTCGCCGTGACCATGCTGCAGCTCTCGAACATTGCGTGGGAGGTGAACCGCGAGCTGCATCTGGACCCCGCAGACGGCAAGATCCAGAACGATCCCGAGGCCATGAAGGGATGGGGCCGCGAGTACGAGAAGGGCTGGGCGCCGCACCTGACGTAGTCGCGCAGCTCCGGCCTTCAGCGCAGTTCAACGATTGCAACGATACCAACCGGCTTCAAGGAGCACGCGACATCTTGACATCGATGAACAGTTCTTTCTCGCCGCAACTTTCTGCGCACCGGGGCGATCGCCGCGGCGGCGTGCGCCACTACGGGCACGCTGCCGGCGCGCGGCTGCCGCCGAGCTGACCAAGGCCGACGGCAAGCCGTCGCCGGTCACGTCTGGGCCTGGCCAGCTACACCTTTCGCAACTTCACGCGCGCGCAGCTGATCGGCTACATGAAGCAGCTCAACGTCACCGAGCTGAATGCGAAGGACGCCAAGGACCATCTGCCGATGGATCCGGCGGCGGAGGCCCAGGCGCTCGCGGACTACACCGCCGCGGGCATCCACCTGCACGCGGCGGGAGCGATCTACTTCCGCAAGGACAAAGACGACGACATCCGCAGCAAGTTCGAGTACTGCAAGCGGGCGGGCATCGGGGTGATCGTCGCCGGCGATCCCGCGCCGGAGATGCTGCCGCGTCTCGAAAAGTTCGTGCAGGGAGTACGACATCCGCATCGCCATCCACAACCACGGCCCGGAGGACAAGCTGTGGCACTCGCCGCTCGACGTGCTGAAGGCGGTCGACAAGCATGGACCCGCGCATCGGCTGCTGCATCGACGTGGGCCACACGGTGCGCGCCGGCACCGACGTGGTCGAGGCGATCCACGCGGTCGGGCCGCGGCTGTTCAACATGCACATGAAGGACCTGACCGACTTCACCGCCAAGGAGAGCCAGGTCGCGGTGGGCGAGGGCAACATGCCGGTGCGGCAGATCTTCGAGGCGCTGATCGCGATCCAGTACAAGGGCTTCGTCGATCTCGAGTACGAGATCCACGCCGACGATCCGATGCCCGGCGTGATCGAGAGCTTCGCCTACATGCGCGGCGTGCTCGCGGGCATGGGGTACGACAGTCATAGCTAGCTGTCTGCTCGTCCGGCGTGGCCAGACGTGATCTTGGCGTGGTCGCGCCAAGATCACGTTGGAACGAGTAGACAGGATCCACGCGGGGACAAGCTCGGCAGCTACATGTCCAGTATGTGGGTGACAGGCGGGCCGGGAAAAACGGGAGAAACACGGTAAAAATACCGCTAATCCTTTATGTAACCGGGACGATAACGTTGTGAGGGAGCGATCCGCGTCGTATTATTTTTCTTCTAAGCGGAGATCTGTCTCGAACCACATGCAGGAGTGAAGCTATGCAAGCAGCAAGGATTTTCCTTCTCAATGCAAGCCTGGTGGCAGTCGGCGTTCTCGTTCTGTACGCCCTGGTGCAGGGCCTGCAGCAGCATCGACTGCGCGTCCAGCGGCGCTTTGCGCGGCGCAAGGCGTTTCTCGTCCACGACAGCCACGAAGCGCACTCCATCTCGTTTCTACGTTTCTAGGCGGCACGTTCGGAACGAACTCGCCTCTCGCCGGCGCCTCCCCTGCGCCGCGTTACTGACTCCACTCCCCATTCCAAAGCCGGTGAATCGCCTCGGGATTTTCATCCCGGAGCGCGGGCGGCAACGCACGCTGCGGCATGCCCTGATAACAGACCGGGCGGCAGAAGCGGTAGATGGCCAGGCTGCCCACCGAGGTCGAGCGGCCGTCGGAGGTCGCCGGATACGGGCCGCCGTGGACCATGGCGTGGCCGACCTCGACGCCGGTGGGGAAGCCGTTGAAGAGCACGCGGCCGACCTTGGTCTCGAGGATTTGTAACAGCTCGGGATTGCGCGCGAGATCCTCGTCGGTGCCCAGCACGGTCGCGGTCAGGTGGCCTTTGAGGGCGCGCGCGGCGGCCAGCATCTCTGCGGTATCATGGCAGTGCACCAGCAGCGTGGCCGGACCGAAGACCTCCTCGGCGAGGCTGGCGTCGGCGACGAAGGCCGCATAGGTGGTTTCGAGCAGCGTCGCTGCGCGCCAAAGCCTGCGCTGGGAGCTGCTCCTGCTGCGGTCTTGAGCGGAGTGCGTGCGGCGATCTCCTTGCCGTAGGCCGACGCGATGCCCTCGGTCAGCAGCGAAAAGGCCGCGCCGCCGTTGACCGTCGCGCGCAGTTTGCCGGTGAAGCCGGCGGCGTTTTGCTCGCCGAGAAAGACCAGCCCCGGCTTGGTGCAGAACTGGCCGCCGCCCAGCGTGAACGAACCGTGCAGCCCGGCCGCGAGCTCCTCGCCGCGCTCGGCGAGCGCTCCGGGAAGGACGAAGACGGGGTTGGTGCTGCCCATCTCGGCGTAGATCGGAATGGGCTCCTCGCGGCGAGCCGCCAGATCCATCAAGGCGCGGCCACCGCGAAACGAGCCGGTGAAGCCAACTGCGCGCACCTGGGGATGCTGCACCAGAGCCGCGCCCACGGCGTGGCCGCGATCGAAGAGCAGCGAGAAGGTTCCGGCGGGAAGACCGCTGTCGGCGACGGCCGCGGCGACGATCTGGCCGACCAGTTCGCCGGTCGCGGGATGGGCGGGGTGCGCCTTGACGATCACCGGATTGCCCGCCGCGAGCGCGGACGCGGTGTCGCCGCCAGCGACCGAGAAGGCCAGCGGGAAGTTGCTGGCGCCGAAGACGACGACCGGGCCGAGCGGGCGCAGCATGGAGCGGACGTCGGGCTTGGGCGGCGTGCGCGCGGGATCGGCGGTGTCGATGCGGGCCATCACCCACGAGCCCTCCTCGACCACGGCGGCGAAGAGGCGGAGCTGGTTGCTGGTGCGGGCGACCTCGCCCTTGAGCCGAGGCAGGGGCAGCGCCGTCTCCAGATGGGCACGCTCGATCAGTGCCTCCGCCGCGGCGTCGATGCCGTCGGCGATACTCCGCAACAGCGCAGCGCGTTGCTTGCCGGAGCTTGCCGCCAGCGCCGGAGCGGCCTCGACCGCGGCGGCGACGGCAAGCTCGACGTCCTCCGGGCGCGCGGAGAGGTAGACCGGATCGAGCGCGCGGCCATCCGCCGGATGGAAGCCGTGAAAGGAGTCGCCGCCCTGCTTGGTGTCCGGGACATCCGACGCGTAGGCTCCGGCGATCAGAGAACGGCCGTGCAGGGAGAGGACGGTTGCTGCTGCGCTCGACATACTCAGACACCTCGATGGTTGGGGATGGAAGAGAGACCGAAGAGTGCGACGCGGGAATTGTAGCCCAGGCCACGGACGCGTGGCCTCGTGGTACTCTTCCGCGCAGGGGATCGCGGATGACTGCGAACGGGGCTCTCCCATCATGACGAGGCGTCTACTCCTCTCGCGGCGCGGCTTCTGCGCCACCGCTGCCGCCGCCCTGCTGCGTGGCCCGGCGCTGCTGCGGGCGCAGACGGCGAGCGCGCCGCCGCTGTCGCCCACGCATCCCAACGTGGCGGCGATCGACCACGATCGCATCCTGGCCGCCGCCGACCCGATGCTGCTGCTGCCGCCGGCGCCGCTGACCGCCTTCCCCGCGACGCGCAGCCCCGGCACGCCGAACGACTTCTACTCCGAGCCTGAGGACTACTACCCCGATCCGGCGTCGGCCACGGCGCCCTGGAAGGAGTTCCCGACCCGCGAGCCGAATGCCGCGGCCTTTACCGCCCATCGCGACGCCGTTCACACGGTCTCGGTCCAGGTGGCGACGCTCGCCGCCGCCTTTGTGCTGACCAACGATCCGCGCTACAGCCAGAAGGCGGCCGACCATCTACGCGCGTGGTTCGTGACCCCGGCCACGCGGATGACGCCCGATCTGCGCTTCGGCCAGCACATCCCGAACGCCCAGGCCGGGCACGGCGAAGGCCCCTTCGAAGGACGTTTTCAGGGCCGCTTCGAGGGGATTCTCGAGACCGTCCCGTTGGCCGAGGTGGCGCAGGCGATCCCGTTTCTGGCCTCGTCGGGATCGCTCAGCGCGGCGGATCTGGCGGGCCTTCACAGCTGGTTCGCCGCCTACCTGCAGTGGCTCACCGATTCGCAACTGGCTGGACTGGCACGCGACCAGAAGGACCATCACGGCAGCTCGTGGCTGCTGCAGTGCGCCGCCTACGCGCGGCTGAACGCGGTCGGCCTGACCTCCGACGACGCCACGCTCAGCCAGCTGCGGCACCACTTCCACAGCGTCACGCTACGCGCCCAGATCCACGCCACCGGCAACTTTCCGCACGAGGTGACGACCGCCGCTCCGTATCGCAACTCGCTGTTCAACCTCGACATGCTGTGCGCCGCCTGCGACCTGCTCTCCACCCGCTTTGAGAACGCCTGGGAGTACGAGCTGCAGGACGGACCCGGCATGCGCGCGGCCATCGCCTACCACGCCCCCTTTATCGCCAACCGGGCGAAGTGGCCGTACCCGGCCGACGACGTCTTCTTCACCGGCCTGCCCGGGCGGCGGTCCGCGCTGCTGCTGGCCGGCCGCGCCTTCGTGCAGGCCGACTACACCGCGCTCTGGCGCTCGCTCACGCCGCTGGCCGCCGACGCGCCCGGCGTGCTGCTGCGCGCGCTGCCGATTCGCCAGCCGCTGCTCTGGGTCGCGCGACCTAAGGCGGTCGTCCCCACGTAAGACAGCCCAGTAGGCCAGCCCACGGCGTTCTGTACTGGGAGTAAGATCGTCGCTGCACGCAAGCGCACGGCGCACGGAAAGACCAGGCGGAGTCACGCCCGCCCTTCGGATGAATCCCGGTTCTTACGGCTTCTTCGCGCCGATTGCGGTCCTTTGATCCCGCTCTCGCACGGTCCTTGTACTCTGGATGGAGCATGACGACGCAACTTCAGCTCGCACTCCTCTCCTGCGCCCTGCTCGGGCTGCGCCACGGCTTCGACTACGACCACCTGGCGGCGATCTCCGACATCACCAGCGTGCAGCGGGGATGGCGCGAAGGCATGCGGCTGGGGCTGCTGTACGCGCTCGGCCACGGGCTGACCGTGGCGCTGCTCGGCTGCGCCGTCATCTGCTTCCACCTGGCGCTGCCCGCCGGCATGGACGCCGTCGGCGAGCGGCTGGTCGGCGCGACCCTGATCGTGCTGGCGGTCTACGTCTTCGTGACCTTCCTGCGGCGCAAACCGCATCCCGACCACAGCCACGCCGTGGCTCCGCGCAGCCGCATCGCCCTGCTGATCTCGGGCGCACGCTACCTCGGCTGGCGGCTGCGCAAGCTCGGCAACCCGGAGGCACCGCGCCCCGACTCCTTCCACTTCAAGTACGACCAGTCGTCGGTGTTCACCGTGGGCATCATCCACGGCCTGGGCGCCGAGACCCCCAGCCAGCTGATGCTCTTCCTGCTGGCCGCCAACCTGGGCGGCACCAGCCGCGGCTTCATCGGCCTGCTCGCCTTCATCCTCGGCCTGCTGGCGATGAATACGCTGATGACCGCCTCGGCCTCCGGCATCTTTGCCGGCAGCACCAACCGGCCACGCATCCAGAGCATCGTCACCTCGCTGACGGCGATCTACTCCTTCGTGATCGGGTTCATCTTCCTGCTCGGCTCCTCGGATAAGCTCCCGCCGCTGGCACATTAAGCCTGCTGCAATCCGCCTGACTCCCACTTCCCTGAAAGAGGCCCATGTCCCAGTTGCGCGTTCCCTTCGTCGAGCTTGAATCCGCCCTCCACCGCGCCGTTCTGGGCCTCGGCCTCACCGGCGAGCGCGCCGCGCTCTGCGCCCGCCTCTTCGCCGAGACCACCCGCGACGGCGTCTACACCCACGGGCTGAACCGCTTTCCGCGCTTCGCCCAGATGGTCACCAACGGCCAGGTGGACGTGAACGGCGAGGCCGAACGCGTCGGCGGGACGGCGGTGCTGGAGCGCTGGGACGGCCACCGCGGCCCCGGCAACCTGAACGCCTACGCGGCGATGCAACGCGCCATCGCGCTCGCCCAGCAGAACGGCCTGGGGGCCGTCGCGCTGCGCAACACCAGCCACTGGATGCGCGGCGGAACCTACGGCTGGCTGGCCGCCGAGGCCGGCGTCTTCGCGCGTCTGCTGGACCAACACCATGGCCAACCTGCCGCCGTGGGGCGCGACCACGCCGGCGCTGGGCAACAATCCGCTGATCTTCGCCGCACCGCGCAAGGCCGGCCCGGTGGTGCTGGATATGGCGATGTCGCAGTTCTCCTACGGCACGCTGGCCGCCTACGCCAAGCGCGACCAGGCGCTGCCGGTCCCCGGCGGCTTCGACCGCGAGGGCAAGCTGACCACCGACGCCGCCGCCATCGAGGCCTCGCAGCGCGCGCTGCCCATCGGCTACTGGAAGGGCTCCGGGCTCTCGCTGATGCTCGACCTCTTCGCCGCCGCGCTCTCCGGCGGTCAGGCCACGCACCAGCTGCCCACCGATCCCGTGCAGGAGTCCGGCATCTCGCAGTTCTTTTTGGCCATCGATCCCTCGCTGGTCGCCGACCCAGCCGACCCGGAGGCGCAAGACCGGCTCATCGAAGGGATCCTGGCCAGCGTCCGCGCCGCCTCGCCCGTCGAGCCCGGCAAGCCCGCCCGCTACCCCGGCGAACAGACCCTGCAGCTGCGCGAGGAGAACCTCCGCCTCGGCGTTCCGGTCGACCGCGACGTCTGGGAGTCGTTACTTTCGAGCTTAAGGTAATCATAAGGAAGACGCGCCTATACTAGGCGATTCCCCCTCTTCGAGAATGGCGCCTCGCTGCACGATAATCGCTCAAAACGCTTAATTCCTCCAGAAATAGACCGATATAGGAGATACGGAAACTAATCTCCATGGCCTCCACGCGAAAGGAGCCCGCGAGCTCGACGGCAGACCGGCGCGCGGAGGCAGGGGTGTGCTTTCTCCTAGGTAACGTTATGTTCGTTACCTACCCCAAACTCCCGGGAGCGTAAGCCCCGGATAAACGAGAGCGATCTCGGGAGATTCACATGCAAAGCTGGACGGTTGGAAAGCGGTTACTCGGTGCCTTCTCGATCACATTTGTCTTGATCCTGATTCTGCTTGGCCTGTATGTGCAACAGTCGCGGCAGAGCAGCCAGCAGCTGACGCAGGTTCTGCACACCTACAATAAGAAGCTCGACATCGCCAACGCCATCGAGCTGGCCACCTCGGAGATGCAGGGCGCGCAGCGCGGCTTGATGCTCTCCTACGAGGCCAAGGACGCCGCCTCGGCTCCGCAATACATCCAGACCTACCAGGACTCGGCCAAAAAGATCGACCGACAACCTCGCCCAGTTCGAGCCGCTGATCAGCAACGACCGCGAGCGCACGGCCATGACCGACGTGCAGCAGAACCTGGCCACCTGGCAGCCGCGCTTTCAGGAGCTGGCCAGCATCTGCGCCTCCGGCGATATCGCCAAGGCCTACGCGCTGCGCAACCAGAACAAGGTGATCTCGGCCGCAATGCACGCCGCCGCCAAGGCCATCGTGGACGAGCAGTTGCACGCGCTCGCCGAGGCCGAGGCTGCCTCCGCGGCCTCCATCGCGCGCTCGCTGTGGATGACGGTGGTGGCCATCCTCCTCTCGCTCGGGCTGGGCGCCTGGGTCTACTTCCAGGTCGGCCAGATCACCGAGAGCCTGCGGCAGACCGTGGTGCAGCTGGATGAGGGCGCCAGCCAGCTGGCCGCCGGCGCCAACCAGATCTCGGCCTCCAGCCAGACGCTGGCCGCCGGCACCTCCGAGCAGGCCTTCTCGGTCGGCGAGACCACCGCGGCCAGCGAGCAGATCAGCGCCATGACCCGGCGCAACGCCGAGAACGCCAGCAAGGCCTCCGGCCTGATGCAGGACACCACCGCAGCTGGTCGGCGACGCCAACCGCTCGCTCGGCCAGATGCAGGAGTCCATGCAGGCCATCAACGAGTCCAGCACCAAGGTCGGCGACATCATCAAGATCATCGACCAGATCGCCTTCCAGACCAATATTCTGGCGCTGAACGCCGCGGTCGAGGCCGCCCGCGCCGGAGAGGCGGGCATGGGCTTCGCGGTGGTCGCCGACGAGGTCCGCAACCTGGCCCACCGCTCCGCGCAGGCCGCCAAGGACACCACCGCGCTGATCGAGGAGTCCATGTCCCGGTCGCAGGAGGGGCGCAGCAAGCTGGATCTGGTCTCCACCTCCATCCGCGCCATCACCGAAAGCTCCGCCCAGGTGAAAGGGCTGGTGGAAGAGGTGAAGTCCGGCAGCCTGGAGCAGACCCGGGGCATCCAGCTCATCTCCACCCAGATGTCGACCATCGAAAAGATCACGCAGAGCGCCGCCGCCAGCGCCGAGGAGGGCGCGGCCACCGGCGAGGAGATGCAGGCGCAGGCCAGCTCCCTGCACAGCATCGTCCGGCAGCTGCGCGCGATGGTCGGGTTAGCACGGCGGCGTAGATCGCTCGCAAGGCGCGTGGATCGCTCATGCTAGGCGCGGATCGGTGATAAATCGATCCGCGCCGCGCCGCATCTAACCTACAATCGTGACGATGGACCTGACCGCTAAATCCGCCCTGCTCCGCGCAACACTTGAAGACCTGGGCAGTGTCCTGGTCGCCTACTCCGGCGGCACCGACTCTGCCTTTCTCGCGTACGCGGCCTATCAGGCGCTGGGCGACCGCATGCTGGCGGTCATCGCCGACTCGGCCTCGCTGCCCCGCACGGAGCTGGCCGCCGCGCTGGCCTTCACCGCCGAGCACGGCATCCCCACGCAGATTCTGGCCACCGCCGAGCTCGACAACCCCGACTATCAGCGCAACGACAGCCAGCGCTGCTTCCACTGCAAGGACGAGCTGTTCACGCAGATGGAGCAGGCCCGCACCCGGCTCGGCTTCCAGCATCTGGCCTACGGCATGAACCTCGACGACCGCGGCGAGTTCCGCCCCGGCCAGCAGGCCGCCGCCGAGCACCACGCGGTCGCGCCGCTGGTCACCGCCGGGCTGTTGAAGGCGGAGATCCGCGCGCTCGCCCAGGCGCAGAACCTGCGCATCTGGGACAAGCCCGCCAGCGCCTGCCTGGCCAGCCGCGTCGAGTACGGCCGGCCGGTGACACGCGAAAATTTGAGCCAGGTCGAATTGGCCGAAGAGGCGCTGCACGCGCCTCGGCTTCCGCCAGGTGCGCGTCCGCCACCACGGCGACCTCGCCCGCGTCGAGATCGCTCGCGCCGAGCTGCCCCGCGCGCTCTCGCTCGAGACCCTCGACCGGATCACCGCGGCGCTCAAGCCGCTCGGCTTCCTCTACGTCACCCTCGACACCCAGGGCTACCGGTCGGGCTCGATGAACGACATCCTGCCGCTGACGCAGATCAAGCCCGCAACCGTTTCCCAGTAACGATTCCCGCGTACTCGCAACCGAACAAGAGAACGACCATGCGCCTTGCTTATCTCGATTGCTTCGCCGGCATCAGCGGCGATATGTTCCTGGCCGCTCTGATCGACGCCGGCGTCGACCGGGACGTTCTGCAGAACGCCGCCGACGCGATGCACCTCGACGTCACCCTCGAGATCGAGACCGTGGACCGCAGCGGCATCTCCAGCACCAAGGTGCATGTGCTCGAGAACGGCAAGCTCGCCGACGCGCCGCCCGCGCCTGAGCCCGACGCATGATCCAGTCGCATTCCGAAGCATCACGGCCACACGCATGCCACGCCATAGCCAGCACCACGGCCATCCCCATACGCACGGCCTGGATCAAGATCACAGTCACGATGCGGAGCACGTGCACGGCCGCTCGCTCACCGAGATTCGCCAGCTGATCCAGAGCTCCTCGCTCGCCGCGCCGGTCAAGCACACCGCCATCCGCACCTTCGAGCTGCTCGGCGCCTCCGAGGCCAGGATCCACAACGTCCCCGTCGACGAGATCCACTTCCACGAGGTCGGCGCCGTCGACGCCATCATCGACATCGTCGCCGCCGCAGCCGGCATCCACGCGCTGGCCGCCGACAGGTGGGTCGCCTCGCCGATCAACGTCGGCGGCGGCACGGTGGCCTGCGCCCACGGCCGCTTCCCGGTCCCGGCGCCCGCGACCGCCGACCTGCTGCGCGGCCTCCCCACCTACTCCGCGCACGTGCAGAAGGAGCTGGTCACGCCCACCGGCGCCGCCCTGCTGCGCGCTCTGGTCGAGGAGAAGGGCCTCACCTTCGGACCGCAGCCCGCCATGTGCGTCGACACGATCGGCTACGGCGCGGGCACGCGCAACCCCAAGGACTTCCCCAACGTGCTTCGCCTGTCGGTTGGCCAAACGACCGGTGGCCAAACGGCTGGCGGCCAACGGCGGCGGAGACCGGAGACGCCAACTCCGCCCGGCACCCGCAGCACGACGACTCCGCGACCGTCACCGTGCTCGAGACCGCGCTCGACGATCTCTCGCCGCAGGTGCTCGCCTACGTCGCCGAGACTGCGCTTGAGCGCGGTGCGCTCGACGTCATGCTCACGCCGGTGATCATGAAGAAGGGCCGTCCCGGCACGCTGCTCACCATCCTCTGCAACCCGGCCGACAGCGCCGCGATGGAGCAGCTGCTGCTGCGCGAGACCAGCACCCTCGGCGTACGCATCCGGCAGGATCGCCGCGTCTGCCTGGACCGCGCCCACGCCGCCGTCCAGACCGTCTACGGCGAGATTCGCATCAAGCTCGGCACGCATGACGGCGAGACCCTGAACGCCCACCCGGAGTTCGAGGACTGCCGCGCCGCCGCCCGCGCCCACAACGTTCCCCTCAAGCAGGTCCAGCAGACGGCCCTCGCCGCCTGGTTCAACCAAAACTCCGCAACCGATACGAAGGCCCACACGAAGACCCATGGATAAGTCCTCTCTGCTCGAACTTCTCGCCCAGGTCCAGCGCGGCGCGCTCACCCCGGACGCCGCCGCCGAACGCGTCAGCGCGCTTCCCTTCGCCGAGAACGGCTACGAGGACATCGGCCACGCCCGCATCGACCACCACCGCGCCCTGCGCACCGGCCTGCCCGAGGTCATCTACGCCGCCGGCAAGACGCCGGAGCAGACCGCCGAGATCTTCAGCCGCATGGCCGCCGTCGGCCACGCCGTGCTCGCCACCCGCACCTCGCCGGAGGCCGCCGCCGCCGTGCTCGCGATCCTCCCGGAGGCCGTGCACAACCCCATCGCCCGCACCGTCGCGCTCGCCGCGAACCAACAGCACCCCGGTCGCCTCCGACGACGCCGACGGCCCCTGCGTTGCCGTGCTCTGCGCCGGCACCAGCGACCTTCCGGTCGCCGAGGAGGCTGCGGTCACCGCCGAACTCTTCGGCTCGCGCGTCGTTCGTCTCTTCGACGTCGGCGTCGCCGGGCTGCACCGCCTGCTCAGCGTCCGCGACCAGCTCGGCGACGGCCGACGCCGTCATCGTCTGCGCGGGCATGGAGGGCGCGCTGCCCTCGGTGGTCGGCGGGCTGGTCGGCGTGCCGGTGATCGCCGTGCCCACCTCGGTCGGCTACGGCGCCAGCTTCGCCGGTTCGGCCGCGCTGCTCGGCATGCTGAACTCCTGCTCGCCCAACGTCGTCGTCGTGAACATCGACAACGGCTTCGGCGCGGCCTACACCGCAACCCTGATCGCCCGCGCCGCGCACCCGGCGTCAACCGGCCTAGCCGAGGCCGCTACGCAACTGCCCGATTTTCTTGAACGCTTCAAGTCCCGCAAAGTTTCTAGGAGAGAACCACATGGAACGCAGAGAATTTCTGAAGACCGCCACCGCCGCCACGCTCGCCGCCGCCTCCGGAGCCACCGCCGCCGCGCAGTCCGCGCCGGCCAAGGTCACCCGCCCGCAGTCGCCCGACATGATCTACCGCCCGCTCGGCAACACCGGCGAGACCGTCTCCGCCATCGGCCTGGGCGGCTTCCACATCGGCAAGGAGTCGCTCGACGCCAACGCCAGCATCGCCCTCATCCGCCGCGCCATCGATAGCGGCATCACCTTCATGGACAACTGCTGGGACTACAACGAGGGCACCAGCGAGATCCGCATGGGCCAGGCCATGCGCGACGGCTACCGCGACAAGGTCTTCCTGATGACCAAGATGGACGGCCGCACCAAGCAGGAGTTCAACCGCCAGCTGGAGCAGTCGATGGGCCGCCTGCGCGCCGACACCATTGACCTCGTCCAGTTCCACGAGATCATCCGCTACGAGGATCCCGACCGCATCTTCGCCCCCGGCGGCGCGATGGAGGCCGCCGTCGCCGCCCGCGAGGCCGGCAAGATCCGCTACATCGGCTTCACCGGCCACAAGGATCCCGCGGTCCACCTGCGCATGCTCGAGATCGCCGAGCAGCACAACTTCCACTTCGACACCGTGCAGATGCCCATCAACGTGATGGACGCGCACTTCCGCTCCTTCGAGAAGCAGGTGCTGCCGGTGGCGCAGAAGCAGAACATCGCCGTGCTGGCGATGAAGACCTTCGGCGACCCCTACATCCTGCAGAGCAAGACGGTCGAGCCCATCGACGCGCTGCACTACGGCCTGAACCAGCCGGTCGCAACCGTCATCACCGGCATCGACTCCGAGGCCATCCTCGACCAGGCGCTGCACGCGGCCCGCACCTTCAAGCCGCTCACCGAGGCGCAGGTCGCCGCCATCCTCGACCGCACCCGCGAGGCCGCGATGACCGGCAAGTTCGAGCTCTTCAAGACCAGCCCGCACTACGACGGCACCGCCGCCAACCCCAAGTGGCTGGGCTAAACCGAGCCGGCTTCGGCTGCCGTTTCAGGCAATCGAACCGCCGCGCAGGCCGCCTTTCCTTGATTTTCTGAGGGGAGGCGGCCTGTTTATCGCCGGAACCTCCGCCCAGTCTCCCATTCCCGAGCCATCCACTGGCCAAAAGATAGCCCCGCTCCAGCCAAAAGATAGCCCGCCACGCCTTGACTCATTCAGCGCTTTTGTGATTACGCAACTTGACAATCATCCAACTACCGGCCTAGGCTTCGCAATCGTGAGGAGTCTCTGGATTCTCCGCACCGGCTACCCAGTGCGGGAACGCGAAAGCTCCCACCGAGAAGGAGTACGCCTATGCTGCCTGGAGAACACAAACCCTGGGCTAAGCCGCTGGCACGCGGCGTCATCGGTGGGTCGATTCTCGCTGCCATCGTGGGTGCCTGGTATCTCTACGACATCGGGCAGCTTTACATCCCGGAGATCACCGGCATCCTGCTGCTGCTGCTGACCATCATCCCGCCCAACGTTGCGGTCCTGCGCGCGAAGACCGGGATCCCCCCGGCGAAGCCGGTGCCGCTCAAGCAGCCCCATCCCAATACCCCGTAGATCTCGCTCCAGCCCACGTGTGTTGCGGCCATCGCCTACCGCTGCCCGGAACCCCGGCGCCCGCGGATAACCCGTTCCCCACAGGGGCATCCAACCCAACAGAACGACTCAGGAAGAGCGGCCACGGTACGCAGGAAAGCCTCGTGCGCTCTCCCGCCTAACTCTAGCCTCGAAGGGACCCATTTCATGAAACTGTTCTCCGCGAACGTCAAAGATCTCCGCAACCTGTACGTCACCAATTTGAAGAAAGCGCTCGACATGGAGCAGAAGATCACCAAGGCGCTCCCCGACGTCATCCAGGCCTGCTCCGACCCCGACCTGCGCACCGCCTTCAGCAACCACCTCGACCAGACCCGCGGCCACGTCCAGAAGGTCGAACAGCTGCTGCGCAGCAACACCGGAGAGAGCAGCACCGAGACCTGCAAGGTCATCAACGGGCTCACGACCGAGGCCGCCGACACCATCAAGGATGTGACCGATCCCTCCATCCGCGACATCGCCCTGATCGGCGCCGGCCAGCAGGTCGAGCACCACGAGATCGCCGTCTACGGCACCCTTCGCCGCTGGGCCGAGATCCTCAATCTGCAGGACGCCACCGTCCTCCGCTCCATCGAGAACGAAGAGGTCCGCGCCGACGAGCTGCTCACCAGCATCTCCAAGCGCGTCAACCTCCAGGCCGCGGCTTAGGCCTTCCCTCTCTAACCCAACATCCACCCAATACAACCCGGCCGGCTGCGCTCCCTCGAGCACAGCCGGCCTGCTTTGCTGTCCCTGATCCTGTCCCTGATCCCTGCCTTTACTGGTTCACGCCGCTGGCGAGAAAGCCGCCATCGACCACCAGGATCTCGCCGGTTACAAATGACGCCGCCTCGCTGGCCAGGAAGATCGCCGCCCCCACCAGCTCCTCCGTCTGTCCGAAGCGGCCCATCGGCGTGCGCAGCAGCAGCTCCTTGCCGCGCGGGCTGTTGTCCAGCAGCTCCGCGTTCAGCGCGGTGCGGAAGACCCCCGGCGCGATCGCATTCACGTTGACGCCCTGCGCGCTCCACTCCACCGCCAGCGACTTGGTCAACGAGCCCACCGCCGCCTTGCTCGCCGCATACGCCGCCACCTCCTTCAGGCTGACAAACGTATTCAGCGACGCGATGTTGATGATCCGCCCATAGCCGCGCTCCAGCATGTGCGTGCCGAAGACCTGGCAGGCGCGCAGCGTCCCGGTGACGTTGGTGTCCATGATGTCGTCCCAGGCCTCTTCGGGAAAATCGACGGTCGGCGCGCGCTTGATCTTGCCCGCGCAGTTGATCAGGATATCGACCTTGCCGAAGGCGTGCACCGTGCCCGCAAGCAGCGCCTCCAGGCTCGCCCGGTCGCCCACATCCGAGGTCAGGCTGAGCGCCCGCACGCCCTTGGCCTCGATCACCGCGGCCGCCTCGTTCACCTGCTCCTGCCGCCGCGAGCTGGCCGCCACATCCGCGCCCGCCTCGGCCAACCCCAGTGCCATCGCCAGGCCAATGCCCGACGTCCCGCCTATCACCACCGCCGACTTCCCCGTCAGATCGAACAACGAATGCGCCATCAAGTCCTCTCTCTTTCTCGAATATGTGACTGCGCTGCATCCTGAATGTGTAACCGCACTGGAACGCATCGCGGATCTGTAACCGCTACCGTCCCAATTTCTGCAACAATCTCCGTCACCACCGCATCCTCGGGACGATCGTTCACGACCACCAGCGCGTCGCTCGGCGGCTCCAGCGTCGCCAACTGGCTCTCCAGCAGCTTCGGCGACATGTACTCATGCTGCCGGGCTTGCAGCCGTTGCTCCAGCAGCGCCCGCGGCACCTCCAGCAGACAGAAGCGCACCGCGCCCTGCGGCATCTCCGCCGCCAGCGTCTCGCGATAGACCGCCTTCAACGCCGAGCAGGCCAGCACGCCGCTCCGCCCCTCCGCAAACCAGCCGCGCAACACGCCGTTCAGCGTCGCGAGCCACGGAGCGCGATCCTCATCCGTCAACGGTGTGCCCGTCGCCATCTTCTGCTTGTTCGCCGCCGGATGGTAGTCGTCCGCATCCGCGAAGACCGCGCCCATGCGCTCCGCCAGCAGCTCTCCGATGGTCGTCTTGCCCGACCCGCTCACCCCCATCAACACCACGATCATGCGTTGCCCTCATCGAAACGACCGCCGATACGCCCACAGCCCCAGCCCCGGGTTCGAGATGTAAAAGATCTCCTCGCCATCGACCGTGTTGTAGCCATCTTGTAACCGCGCCGGATCGTACTTCGCCGTCATCGCCGCGAGATCGCCGTAGGCGAAGTGCACGCCCTCGATCTCCTCGCGCGTCAGGTGTCCCGGGCAGTAGCGAATCGTGAAGCGCCCCTCGCTCGAGCCGTGGATCAGGTGCGCCGCCGCGCTCAGGTTCGCGGCCAGCTCCGGGTCGGTCTTCACCGCTGCCAGCGTCGCCGGCGTGCCGCAGTAGCCATAGCGCCGGATCAGCCCGTCGATCGCCTTGTCCTCGCCGAACTCGCGCACGCCCGGCGCCAGCACGATCAGCTCCGCGTCATCGGCCAGCGCCATCCGCGTGCGATAGACGCTCTTGTTGCCCAGCCACGTGCTCTTGAACTCATGCGGATCGAGGAACACCACGGCCTTCTTGATCTCGCGATCGAGCATGCGGAAGTTGACCTCGAGGCTCAGCGCCGCCGCGCGGTCGAAGCACTCCGCGTCGTCGCCGACGAACAGCCCGCGCACCACCAGCTCGCCCGCCGCATTCTTGCCCACCACCGTCAGCACATACACGATCGGCAGGTTGGTCGCGAAGTGCTCGCTCGCATAGTTCAGCACGCGGCGCACCGGCGTCTCCGCGCGGCCCATCATGCGCTCCATGCCGTACACCGCGCCGAGGAAGTGGCTGCGATGAATCCCCATCGCGCCGCCCGTGCCGATGAAGATGTTCTTGTTGCCGTTGGCCATGCCCACGACCTCGTGCGGCACCACCTGCCCGATGGACAGGATCAGATCATGCCCGCCATCGCGCAGCAGTTTGTTCACCTGCGCCGGCCACGAGTAGTCGACCTTGCCCTCGCTGACCTCGCGCACGAACTCGCCCGGCACCTCGCCCAGCGTGACCACATCGTTGCGCCAGTCGTGCACGCGGAAGAGCGACCGCGGCGTCGCGCCGAACATGCTGGCGATCTCGTTGTCGGTCATCGCCTTGTGCGTGCCCAGCGCGGGCAGCACATCGGTCAGCGCCCCGCCGTAGTACTCCCACGCGAGCTCCGTCAGCAGCCCCGCCTTCGAGTGCAGCCGGGTAAAGTCCGGCGGCACCGCGAGCACGCGTTTGCGCTCGCCCAGCTTACCCAGCGCCTCGAACAACCCCGCCTTCACCGCCGCCTCCGACATCTCCGTCGTCGGCGATCCTGCCGCAAACAATAAACTCATAGTCCCTCATCCTGCCGGTGCTACAGTCTTCCATGCGAAAGCTTACGCCGCAACGCCGACTTGCCACGCTCGCCGCATCGCTCTGCTGCATCAGCGCCGGGCTTCCGGTTCTCCTTCGAAACAGCCACCTACCCGATGCCGTCCAGCGGGCTACTAGTTGGCATCCCCTTCGGCCTCGCGATCGCCCTGCTCGTCCGCAACCGCCGCGCCTGCTCTCCGTCGAACGCCAGGGCGCAGGCGCGAGCTAGAGCCGGTACGCCTTCTTCACCAGCCCGACGGTCAGCTCCTTGGCCAGCTCGAACGCCTCCTCCTCATCCAGCCGTCCCTCGGCCACCAGCCGCGCCAGGAACGCGCAGTCCACGCGACGCGCCACATCGTGCCGCGCCGGGATCGACAGAAACGCCCGCGTATCGTCGTTGAACCCGACCGTGTTGTAGAAGCCCGCCGTCTCCGTCGCCTGCTCGCGGAAGCGCATCATGCCCTCGGGCGAGTCGTGGAACCACCACGGCGGCCCCAGCTTCAGCGCCGGGTAATGTCCGGCCAGCGGCGCCAGCTCGCGCGCGTAGGTCGTCTCATCGAGCGTGAACAGAATCAGCGTGAATCCGCGCTCGTTGCCATACCGCGAGAGCAGCGGCTCGCAGGCTGCGCACATACTCGGTCGGCGCCGGAATATCCGCGCCCATGTCGCGCCCGAAGCGCTCGAACAGCGCCCGGTTGTGGTTGCGCACCGAGCCCGGATGCAGCTGCATCACCAGCCCATCCTCGACGCTCATCCCCGCCATCTCGGTCAGCATCTGCGCGCGGAACAGCTCGGCCTCGCCCGCGTCGCAGCTTCCCGCGCACACCTTCGCATAGAGCCGGCTGGCCTCGTCCATGCGCAAGATCCGCCGTCCGCGCCGTCGCGTGTCCATGATCGGTCGCCGTCGCGCCGTTCGCGATAAAGAAGGCCCGCCGCGCCCGCAGCGCATTCAAGTAACCCTTGTAGGTCGCAATATCCTCGCCGGTCAGCTCGCCCAGCTTGCGCAGGTTATCGCTGGAAGCCCGCCGCCTCCGGGTCGATCACCGCATCCGGCCGGAAGGTCGGCAGCACCCGCCCCTTCCATCCCGACTCGCGAATGGCCTTGTGGTGCTCGAGCGAATCGACCGCCGCATCGGTGGTCGCCAGCACCTCGATGCCGAAGCGCTCGAACAGCGCCCGCGGCAGAAACTCCGGCGTTTGCAGCTTCTGCGCGATGGTGTCGTAGTAGGCATCGGCGTTCTCCGCCGACAGCCGCTCGCGCAGATCGAAGAGCTCGGAGAACGCATGATCCAGCCACAGCCGCGTCGGCGTTCCACGAAACAGGTAGTAGTGCTTGGCAAAGACCCGCCACGCGGCTCTGGGATCGACCGGTCGGCACTCGGCTTGCCGCCCAGCTCCGGGATCCCCAGCGCCTCCAGCGGCACGCCCTGCGAGTACAGCATGCGGAAGATGTAATGGTCCGGCTGCAGCAACAGCGCCGTCGGGTTGGGGAAGGGCTTGTTCTCCGCAAACCAGCGCGGATCCGTGTGCCCATGCGGACTGACGATGGGCAGGTCCTTCACCGATTCGTACAGTCTGCCTGCGATCGCCCGGGCCAATGCCCCATCCACCGGAAAAAGCCTGTTTCCATCCAGCATGCCGCGCCCTCCGTTTCTCTGCAGGATCATCCTAAGACAGCGCCGCTCTAACCTACCAGAATTGAGCGATCATCGTCCGCGCCTTCGGCAGAAGCGGGCGGCAAACAGCAAAAGGGGCATCCCGAAGGATGCCCCTTTTGCCAACCAACCCCAAGGTTTAGGGGATGTAGTAACGCACGCCGGTGAAGACCATGTTGTTGGTGGCCTTCGGAGCGGTGTGTGGCCGGTCGCGCTGGAGGTGGCCAGACCCTCCCACGCATGGCGGGTCAGGTAGCTGTACATCATCTCGTACTGCAGACGGCCCTTGGTGGGCGAGTTGAAGAAGCGGTAGATGAAGCCCGCCGAACCTTCCGCTACGTAGCGCGTCGCGCCCGAGCAGCTAGCCGCGCCCGGAGCATACCCGGTGGTCGCGCGTCGGCAGAATCTCCGTGTAGCAGCCCGAGTCGTTCTGTCCCTGGATCGGGGCATAGCCAACGTAAACCGGCGTCGTCGGAGCCGAGGCCTGGAACGCCACGTAGGTGGTGCGCTGCAGGTACTCGCCACCGGCGTAGCCGACGATGTCGAGGTTCGGCGTCGGATGCGTCTCGAGCGAGAACAGACCCTGCGAGCTACGCAGCGGCTCCAGCGTTCCGTTCGGCTTCACCGTCACGTCGCCCAGGTTCGCGGTGCCGTAGCGGCCCGTACCCGTACCCTGCATGATGTGCACGCCGACGTCGGCGTACTTGGTCGCCTTCACCCGCGCATTGGCGAAGAAGCCGCCGCCCAGCACGGTCTAGTTGGTGCCGGTGCCGGTCACCGCGGTCGGTCGCCACCGTGGTCGAGAACGGAATCGTCGGATAGTAGCGGTCGCGGAAGAAGCGGGCGATGCCGCCGACTTCAAAGTGACCGAAGCTCGGGTCCGCCGTGTACTTCACAATCACGTCCGGAGCCACGTTGTTGCTGTAGTTCGCGGTCGAGTTGTACAGACCGCTGGTCGTTGCCGGCGATGCCGAAGAAGAAGTTGTTCGGAGCGTTGGTGGTGCTGGCCAGAATCGTCTGCGACTCTTCGAGCGAGAGGGCCACATTCTGGAACGAACCCAGCTTCTGCGAGAAGCGGGCGCCGTACTGACGCGTCCAGCTGAAGCCGACGTGGTACTGAGGATCGATCGTCTGCGGCAGGTTCTCGCCGTTCGGCGTCGGATCGATGCCGTGCTTGACTTCGGTCACCAGCGACCACATCTGACCACCGGTGAAGGTGAAGCCGCTGTTCAGAGCCGCCTGACCCCAGGCCTCGCGCATACGCAGCGTGTAGCTGTTGGACTGGTTGTCGTTCGAGGTCATGCCGGCCGAAAGCCAGTCCGACTCATAGTAGCCGCGGGTATGGCCCCACGACAGCGGCGCATCCACCAGCAGCGCGATACGCGACTGACGCGCGGTGGCGTTGAACTCGCTGGTATACGCCTGCGGCCGAGTTCATGTACGGGGTCGCGCTGAACGGGGTGTTGATGTCCGAGTTCATCGCGCGCGAACGGTACACCGATTCGGCCGCCACGAAGCCACCCGGCGTCAGCGTCACACCCTTATAGTGCAGCGTGGTGGGAAACTCGATGCTGGTCGTTCAGGTCCCGCTTGGCATCGCTCAGCGACTGCGCCAGGCCGGTGTTGGCGTTCTTCAGGTCCGCCACCGTGCCCTGCAGGCTGGTCACCGCTTCGGTGTTCGCCTGCACGCTGGTGCTGACCGTCTGCGCCTGCGTGGTCGCCGCCGTCGCCGTCTGCTGCGCGCTCGCCGTCGCCTGCTGCGCCGAAGCCAGAGCCGCATCCTTGGCCGCGTTCTCCTGCTTCAGGTTGTCGATCTCGGCCTGCTGGTTCTGCATCTGCTCGCGCAACTCGCGAATCTGACGCTCCGTTGCCGTCTCCCGCGGCTGCGTCGCCGCCGCCTTCTTCTTGTGGGTCGTAGCCTTCTTGCTCGCACTACCTTGCGTTGGCGTTGTGACCTGCGCCGGCACGGTAATGGCCGACATCACCATAATCGCCGCCAACGTCGCTTGCAATTGCTTCGTCATGGAACCTCTCAGAGATAAGAAGGCAGAAGGGAAAATCGTGCAGAAAGCTACCCGACCTGGATTCGCGGTCCACATTTCCTTCAGCGCTTGGTGAAAACATCGTCCCAGAGCGATGTGAAAGGAGCGAGAATACCGCCGTAATTTACGGCAACTTATTCAATTCCTTCGGACAGAAGTTCGATGTTCGGACAACTCCACCTCCGCGGCCTTCTTTCGCACCGCAGCAAAACTCTCCCGCACCGCCCCTCCTGATTTACCGTGGCTTATGGCATCCTCACGTTCGCTCGCCGCGCTCTTTGCCGCCACCCTGGCCGCCTGCTCCGGCAGCATCGCCCAAACCGTCCAGACGCCTGCCGGCTCTGCCCCGCTCCACCTGATCCCCATGCCGCGCGAGATCCACCCGCTCGCCGTCCAGCCCCTGCCCCGCGGCGTCCATATCGTCTCGGAGCCCGACGCCGACGCCGACGACCGCTTCGCCGCCCAGGACCTCGCCACCTCGCTGCAGGCCCGCGGCATCGCCACCACCGACCCCACCGGCCTGCCCATCCGGCTGACCCGCCTCGCCACCCACCCCGTCGCCGACTTCGACCCCGCCATGAAGCCCGAGGGCTACGTCATCACCTCCACCCGGCTCCGACGCCGCCCTCACCGTCACCGCCGACAGCGCCGCCGGCCTCTTCTACGGCGCCCAGACCGTCAAGCAGCTGATCGACGGCGGCCCCGGAGTCCCCGCCGTCCTGCACGCCGCCGACATCCGCGACTGGCCCGCCATGCACTATCGCGGCCTCGACGACGACCTCTCCCGCGGCCCCGTCACCACCCTCGAGTTCGAGAAGAAGCTCATCCGCACCCTCGCCGCCTACAAGATCAACCTCTACTCGCCCTACTTCGAGCACACCGCCGCCTACGCCACCGATCCCCTCTTCGCCCCGCCCGGCGGCGCCATCTCGCCCGCCGACGCCGCCGCGCTGGTCGCCTACGCCCGCCCCTTCCACATCACCATCGTCCCCGAGCAGGAGGCCTTCGGCCACCTCCACCACAACCTCACCTGGGAGCAGTACCAGCCCCTCGCCGAGACCCCGCACGGCGAGGTCCTCGCCCCCAACCAGCCCGGCACCCTCGCCCTCTCCACCCGCATGCTCACCCAGCTCGCCGCCGAGTACCCCGGCCCCTTCCTCCACATCGGCGCCGACGAGACCGTCGACCTCGGCCTCGGCCAGACCAAGCCCGACGTCGACGCCCGCGGCCTCGCCCCCGTCTACCTCGACTACATGCAGCGCCTCGTCACCGCGCTCGAGCCGCTGCACCGCAAGCTCCTCTTCTGGGGCGACATCGCACAGGACGCGCCCGATCTCCTCAAGCAGCTTCCGCCCAGCTTCAAGCAGTCCACCATCGCCGTCGCCTGGGTCTACTCCCCCGAGCCCCACGGCTACGACAAGTTCCTCACCCCCTTCACCAACGCCGGCTTCGAGACCTGGGTCGCCCCCAGCGTCAACAACTACCGCAAGGTCTACCCCAACAACACCCTCGCCCTCGAAAACATCGAGGGGTTCGTCCGCGACGGCCAGCGCCTCGGCTCGACCGGCATCCTCAACACCATCTGGAACGACGACGGCGAGGGCCTCATCAACCAGGACTGGTACGGCATCCTCTTCGGCGCCGCCGCCGGCTGGCAGCACGGCGACTCCTCCATCCCCCAGTTCGAGCAGTCCTACGCCCAGGTCTTCCACGGCGACCGCAGCGGCGCGCTCAACCAGGCCCAGCTCGAGCTGATGGCCGCCCACGCCGTCCTCAAGGACCAGGCCCACGTCGGCGACGCCAGCAACAGCCTCTTCTGGCTCGATCCCTTCTCGAAGGACGGCCAGCGCATCGGCGGCCAGCTCCGCCCCTTCACCCACGACCTCCGCCTGCACGCCGAGGCCGCCCTCACCCTGATCGCCCAGGCCAAGGCCGCCGCCGGCCTCAAGCCGACGCCCGCCGAGCCAGCCCGAGGCCCCCTCCGCCGCGAACACCACCTTCTACGACTCCGTCCGCTACGGCGCCGCCAGCAGCAATCTCGAGAACCCCGACGCGGTCGACGCCATGGAGCTCGGCGCCCGCCGCATGGACCTCATCGGCCTCGAGTACCAGCTCGCCGACGAGATCGCCCAGGGCTACCAGCGCGCCTACAACCTGCAGAACTCCACCGACAAGAAGGACCGCGCCCAGGTCAGCCGCGAGCTCTCCGACATCAACGGCATCAACGGCCGCATCGAGGACATCCGCGACACCTTCTCGCTGCTGCGCGATATGTACGAGGCCGCCTGGCTGCGCTCGAACCGCCCCTATGCCCTCCGGCCGGTGCTAGAGCACTACGACTACACCGTCGGCATCTGGCTGGGCCGCAGCGACCGTGTCCGCTCCGCCCTCCGCCAGTGGAACGACACCCACACCCTGCCGCCCGCCGCCGACCTCGGCATCCCCGCCCCACCCACACCCTAACCCCGTCCGAGCTACGCGCGGAGCAGCACCGCAGCCGCACACGCGAGAGCCCAACTGCAACCAGACTATGACCAGCAGCTCCCGACACCACCGTCCGCGGCGCCGCGGAGACGATTGCAACTGCACCGTCCGTCCGCACAGCGTCAGACGTCCCCCTGCAGCAACCGATCCGGAGCCGCTATCCGGAAGGCACCTGTCCAGCGCCGCAGCGAATTCACCACCGCTGCGCTCTCGAACTGTCGCGTCGTATCGCGCACGCAGCACCTAGCATCTCGAGCTCGCATGCGAGAGATCCCGACACACCGCGTGCGTCTCCAGGATGTCGAACATCGCCTCCACCGGCAACGTCGCATCTCCACCAGTCACCAGTCACGGTGCGATGGCCGATCAGCCGCGACAACGTATCGAAGCTTCTGCCGCACTCCTGCCAATACCGCATGAGCTCGGCGCACCCCGTGTCAGACCGATCACCGCATCGCTCCGATCAGTGCTCCGCCTGAGAGACTCCGGTTTAAGGACGCGATCCGCGTGTACCTATCTGCCGCGCGCTCGAAGCGATCACTCCTCTTCCAGTAGCCTTCCGTACACTCAGCCCGAGCAGCACCAGCGAACATCAGCGTCTCCATCGCGGAAGCTACCCGCGTAGACATCCTTCAGCGCAGATCCGAGGCCGCAGCTCCGTGCCCACCGCCTCATCGGCCATCGATGCGCTCGAAACGCGATACCTGCCATCGCCATGCGGTACGTCCATCGTTCTTCGGTGGCGCAATCGTCATCTTGCGCGCGTCGCCGCGATCGCTTCGATCTACTCCGCAGTACCCGCGTCGATCCAGCACTCGCCGAACTCGCTCTCACAGCTATACCACTCCGGCACGCTTGAACAGCGCCGCATCCGGACTCCCTTCGCATGATCTGCGTCAGCTCGCATCACCCGGTTACCCGACGAGGTTCATCCACCTCGCGCACCGACTCAGTTCCGGCTGGCAGCCGTCAGATCTGCCGTCAAACCGCGATAGCATTCATTACCCAAGCTTACCTGCGCTCAGGTAATCGCATCATTCGCTCAGCCCAATACAGCCACCTTTTCTCCTGCTCGAATCCACTAGATGCGATACATTTGCTCGACGACTGCCAGGCCGCCGGCCAGATCGGCGCGATCGAAGCGAATCCCTCTCGCGAAACTAAACGTCAGCGATTCGTACTCCATTGAAGGCCAACGCCTTGAGGTCAATGAGCTCTCGACACGGTATCAGTAAGGAATTGAAGGAGCCTGCGCATGCAGACCCTTTAGGGTCGGGTGGGAATCATACAGCCGTGTCAATGCGTTGTCTCACCCAACTCGATCCTTCGTCGGGGCCTCTCAGCAACCCACCGCAGCGCAGCCCCACGGGAGAGATTCGCCACGTGTCAACTCCCCCGCTTCATCCACGCCAGCGTCTTCGCCGCCAGCCGGTCGAACGCCGCGACCGCAAGCTCCAGGTGCTCGAGCCGCGTGTCCTCGATCTTGTTGTGGCTGATGCCGCCCAGCGACTGCACAAACAGCATCACCGTCGGAATCCCCAGCCGCGCCACCTCCGCCGCATCGTGCAGCGGCCCCGAAGGCATCTGATGCGAGCGTCCCCGCGACCTCGCTGATCGCCTCGTCGCACAGCTCGATCAGCTCCGGATGAAACGCGATCGGCTCGATGCTCCAGATCTTCGACCACTCGACCGTGCAGCCCTCCTCCGCCGCGAAGCGCTCGCTCGCCTCGCCGCGCCTCATGCAGCATGCTCGCCAGCACCGCCGGATCGAGATCGCGCTGGTCGAGCGTCGCCTCGCAGCGGCCGACCACCGCCGTCACGATGCCCGGAAACGTCTTCACGCTGCCCATCGTGCAGACCGCGTCGAGATGCTGCCGCGCGATCGTCCGAATCTCCAGCGCCAGCTTCGCCGCCGCCGCCAGCGCGTCCTTGCCGCACCGCCATCGGCGTCGATCCCGAATGCGCCTCCTGCCCATGAAAGGTGATCGCGTGCCGCTCCACGCCCTTGGTGCCCAGCACCACCGCAAGCGGCAGCTCCAGCCGCTCCAGCACCGGTCCCTGCTCGATGTGCAGCTCCAGATACGCGCCGATATTCTTCTGCTCCAGCACCGCTTCGCCGATGCGCTCGACGTCGAGTCCGCACTGCGGCCAGCGCCTCCGCCAGCGTCACGCCCTCGCGATCCGTGCGCCCGCGCTCCGCCGCAATCGTCGCCTTGCCCGCGAACGCCGACGAGCCGAACAGGCTGCGCCCAAACCGCGCACCCTCTTCATCCGCCCAATCCACCAGCCGCACCGTGAACGGCGGCCGTGCCGTCGAACTCCTCGGCCAGACCGCGCATCACCTCAAGCCCCGCCAGCACGCCCAGACAGCCATCCAGCCAGCCGCCGTTCGGCACCGAATCCAGATGGCTGCCCAGCACCAGCGCCTGCTCGCGACTCGCCGCGCAGCGTGTACCAGGCGTTGCCCGCCGCATCGAGATGATGCTCGATCCGGTCGCGAAACGGCAGCTCGTCCAGCTTCGCCTGGAACCACGCCCGCGCCCGCAGCCAGGTTGGCGTCCAGGCCACGCGCTGCGCGCCGTCCGCATCGCCGGTCAGCGCCTGCAACTCCCTCAGGTTCTCGATCACTCGCGCCGCATCAGCTGGCATCCACGACTCCTTCCGGTCTACTCGGTTTGCGGCGCAGGAACTCGCCGCGTCCACGCTCGCCCACAAACTCGCCCTCGCGCACCTGCACCGTGCCGCGCACCAGCACCAGCGCAGGCCTGCCCTCGATCGCCACGCCCTCAAAGCCGCTGTAGTCGCAGGTCACGTGCTGCGTGCTTCGCCGAGATCGTCCCACGATACTCCGGATCGTAGATCACCAGATCCGCGTCGCTGCCCACCGCGATCGTCGCCCTTCTGCGGATACAGCCCGAAGAGCTTGCTCGCCCGCGTGCTCAGCGCATCCACGAAGCGATGCAGGTTCAGCCGCCCGCGCTTCACGCCATAGGTATACATCAGGTTCACGCGGTCTTCCACGCCCGGAATGCCGTTCGGAATCGCGGTGAAGGCATCCTTGCCCAGCAGCTTCTGCTCCACGTCGAACGGACAGTGATCCGTCCCCACCGTGTCGATCTCGCCCGCCTCGAGCGCACTCCACAGCACCGGCTGGTTCCTGCGGTCGCGCAGCGGCGGCGACATGACGAACTTCATCCCCTCGACGCCCTCGCGCTCGGCATAGCTCTTATCCAGCAGGAAGTGCGGCAGCACCGACTCGACCGACAGCTTCACCCCACGCGCCTTGGCCTCGAGCGCAGCCTTCAGCGCCGGCGCACACGACAGATGAACGACATACCCCGTCGCTCCCGTCGTCTCCAGAAACGCCGCAAACCGCCCCGTTCCCTCCGCCTCGACCGTCTCCGGCCGGCTCGGCTCATGCCACTCCGGACCGGTCTTGCCCGCAGCCAGCAGGTCCTGCTGCAACCGGCTCACCAGCTCCGCGTTCTCGCAGTGCGCGGTCACGATCACGCCCAGCTCGCGCGCCAGCTTCAGCGTCTGATACATCTCGCCGTCATCCACGCCGAAGAAGCCCTTGTACGAGAGGAACACCTTGAACGATGCCGTTCCATCGGCGACGATCTCGCGCAGCTGCGCCTCGGTCTGCGCATCGAAGCGCGTCACCGCCATGTGGAACGCATAGTCGCAGGCGCTGCGCCCCTCCGCCTTGCTCTTCCACAGCCGATACGCCGCAAGCGCATCCTCCTGCCGCGACGGGCAGCACATCTCGATCAGGCTCGTCGTCCCGCCGATCAGCGCCGCGACGCTCGCCGTCTCATACGTGTCCTTCGCGAACGTCCCCATAAAGGGAAGATGGATGTGCACATGAGGATCGATAAAGCCAGGAAAGATCAGCTTCCCCGTCGCATCGATCACCTCGGTTCCCTGCGGCACAACCAGCCCCTGACCGATCTGCGTGATCGTCTGGTCTTCGACGTAGATATCGGCGAAGTAGCGCTCTTCGCTGGTTACAATCTCGCCATTCCGGATCAACACGCCCATCATCAACTCCCCAACCAGATTGCGCTCTGCAGCCTCAAGCAGCATCAGCAGCCCGATCGCCGCAACGCTCGCCCGGCTGCGCTCCTCCCACGTCTCCGGCGCAAGTCCCGTCTCGACCTCGACCATCGTGATGCAGTCTTCGACCGGGCAGACAAGCGAGCACAGATTACACCCGACGCACTCGGTCTCGTCCACGCGCGGAATCCGCGCGAGCGGCGTCGCGAACGGCCCTTGCCAGCTCCGGCTGCGGCGGATCGAGCTTCGGAATCGGCGTCACCGCGATCCTGCTCTCTGCTCGCCGCCTCGATCGTCGCCGGCTTCGCATGCAGCTCCACCGGCCCATCGACCGGACCGCTGACCCGGTCCAGATGAATGCACTGATGCGCTCCATCCCAGCACGCCGTGTAGCAGAGATCGCAGCCGATGCACTTGGCCGCGTCGATCTGCGCCACGATCTTGTAGTTCAGGTCGAGATGCTTCCACTCGGTCACCTTCGCCAGGCTCAGCCCGCGAAGGTCCTCGATGCGTCGCGAAGCCCTTCTCGCCCATCCAGTTCGTCAGCCCGTCGATCATGTCCTCGACGATGCGATAGCCGTAGTGCATCACCGCCGTACACACCTGCACCGTCCCGCAGCCCAGCAGCAGGAACTCCGCCGCATCCTGCCAGTTCGCGATGCCGCCGATGCCCGACATCGGCAGCGCCGACTCCGGATCGCTCATCACCTGCTCCACCATGTTCAGCGCAATCGGCTTCACCGCAGGCCCGCAGTACCCGCCATGCGACGACCTGCCGCCAACATTGGGCCGCGGCACAAAGGTATCGAGATCGATGCCGGTGATCGAGTTGATGGTGTTGATCGCCGACGAGCGCATCGGCCCCGCCGCGCTTGGCCGCACGCGCCACCACGCGAATGTCGGAGATGTTCGGCGTCAGCTTCACGATCACCGGCGTGCGCGCCCTCTCCTTCACCCACGCGGTGATCATCTCCGCGTACTCCGGCACCTGCCCGACGGCCGATCCCATGCCGCGCTCGCTCATGCCATGCGGACAGCCGAAGTTCAGCTCCAGCCCATCGGCGCCCGCGTCCTCCGCCTGCTGCACGATCTCGTGCCACGCCTCGCGCTTCGACTCGACCATCAGCGACGCGATCACCGCATGCTTCGGATAGCGCTTCTTCACCTCCGCGATCTCGCGCAGGTTCACCTCGACCGGCCGGTCGCTGATCAGCTCGATATTGTTGAGGCCCATCATGCGCTGCCCGTTCCAGTCGAGCGACGAGTAGCGCGACGAGGTGTTCGTCACCGGCTCGCCGATCGTCTTCCACACCGCTCCGCCCCAGCCCGCATCGAAGGCCCGCATCACCTGCTCGCCCGTAGTTGCGTCGGCGGCGCAGAGGCCAGCCAGAAGGGATTCGGCGACGCGATCCCCGCAAAGTTCACCGACAGATCCGGCACCTTAGTCGACATGAGCATCCTCCAGCAACTGCGCGATCGCGATCCCCGCCCGCTTGCCCTCGGCGACCGCATCGACCACCTCGCGGCCACCGTTCACACAATCGCCACCCGCGAAGTAGCGTCGGATTCGTCGTCTGTCCCGTCTCCCGATCCACCACAACGCGGCCTTGCTCAAGCTTCAGATCACGGAACTTGCGCCAGCAACTCCAGCAAAGGCGACTGCCCGATCGCAGGGATGACCAGATCGCAGGCAATGTTGAAGTTCGATCCTTCCACCGGACTTACTGTGCCCGATGCATCCCGCTGCATCGCCACACACTCGACGGACTCAATCCCCGCCTGCAGCAGCTATGGACAGCGACCGGCTGCGTCAACCACTGAAACCGCACGCCCTCCTGCTTCGCCTGTTCGTACTCGAAGCGAACGCGGAGATATCCTCTTCCGTCCGCCGATACAGGATGAGCAACCTCGGCCGCGCCCAGTCGCTTCGCCGCTCTCGCCGCATCGATCGCGGTATTGCCAGCACCCACGACGACGACGCGTCCCGCCACAGCGGTCGTCAGCCCAAGTTTGTAATCTTCGATGAACTTGAGCGCATCGACCACTGCCGGGATGATCGCCGCCCGGCAAGAGCGAGCCGATGCATCGGTCCCAGACCCAACGCCAACAAACAGCACGTCGAAGTCGCGCTCCAACGCCGCCAGCGCGGCTGCATCGTTGATCTCGACGCCGAAGCGAAACTCCACGCCGAGCTCTGCGATCAGCTCGATCTCGCGCAGGCTGTCCGCCGTGCGCAGCTTGTACTCCGCGACCCCATAGGTATTCAGACCGCCCGGCAGCGGGCGCTGCTCGAAGACCGTCACCTGAAATCCACGCTGCCTGAGCTCCGCCGCCGCAGCCAGGGAGGCGGGGCCAGCGCCGATGCAGGCGATCCTTCCGGCGCGCTCCTCCGTGCTCTTCCTGCGGCAACGAACCACCGTTCGCATGGAAGGTGTCCATCGCATGCCGCTGCAGCCGGCGCAATCGCGATCGGCTGCTTGTTGTAGCGATGCATCACGCAGGCGCCCTCGCAGAGCACCTCGACCGGGCACACCCGCGCGCAGCTTCCCGCCAGCACATTCGCGTCGAGAATACTCAGCGCCGCACCCCGCATGTTGCCGCTGGCGATCTTCTTGATGAACCGCGGAACATCGATATGCGTCGGACACGCGCCGGTACACGGCGCGTCGAAACAGTTCAGGCAGCGATCGGACTCGATCACCGCCGCCTGTTTGGCGAACGGCGGATGGAGATCGGGGAAAAGCCCCGCGATCGCGCCCTGCTCCGCAGCCATATTCTGTGCACTCAAACCAACCTCCGCAACTCTCGCAGCCTGCAAGCGACCGGGGCCAGCGATGCATTTTGCCGTTGCTTGTAAAGACTACGATGCCTCCGGCGTGAAATCACGCCGGAGGTCGCAGGAAATCCGAATTATCGATTGTCTATAGTCCCGGATCCGAACCGGCCGGTTGCACCGGCGGCGGCGTGGGCGCAGCGGTCACCGGCTGTCGTCTTCGGCGCCTTGCGCTTGGCGTGCAGATACTCCACCAGCCACTTGACCTCATCGGGCTGCAGCACCTCGGCATACGCCGGCATTCCGTTGCCACCCTTTTCGATCTGCTGCTCGATCTGCGCCTTCTTGCGCCGCTTGCCCACCGTGCTCAGCGCAGGCCCGCGATCGGTGCCCACCCCATCGACGCCATGGCAGTGCTCACAGCCCTTTTCGTGAAACAGCACCGCCCCGGCCTCACGCCCCCGCTTCGAGGAGGCCTGCACCGACCCACTCTTCGCGCTGGAGACCGACCAGAAGCAGAGGGCGACGCTCACCCCAAGGACCAATCCTGCGGCCGCTCTTCCAATTCGTTGCGGCATCCAGCTCCCGCGCATGCGAGAATCCGAACCCTTATGGCCCGTTGGAGAGGAGGGAGAAGTGATGATGGACATAGCACCAGAATAACCGCGAAGCGGGGCTCGCGACAGTTATTGCGATCCCCCGCCGGCACTCGCAACCGCTGCTGCCGCAGAGGGCGCCGCATCCAGTTCGTGCACATGCCACGGCACCGTCTCGTTGGCGATCTCCGTGTGGCTCCGCAGGTACTCGAGCGTATAGGCCGCCGCACTCGGATCGTCCTTCTGATCGGCGAAGCGCGCCGCCTCCTGCGCCGCCTTCTCCTTCATCCCGAGCCGGCGGTACACCAGCGAAAGCTGATAGTGCGCCGCAAGATCATCCGGATCGATTCCCTGCACCTGCTCATACTCCATCCGCGCCAGGTCATACTTGCGCTGCTGATAGTAGGCGTATCCCATCTCGCGATGCGCATCGCGCGAACGCGGAAAGCTCGTCACGACCTCTTTCAGATCGTCGATGGCGAGGTCCAGCTTCCCTTCATTCCGTTCGACCAGCGCCCGGTAGTACAGCGCCCGCGCATTGTGCGGTGCGAGCGCAAGCGCCTTCTCCAGATTCGGCGTCGGCGTCGTCGAACTTCTCCCACTGGATCTAGACGATCGCCATATTCGTATACGCATCCGCGTAGTCCGGCCGCAGCTTGGCCACATGCTGAAAGGCCGCGAGCGACGCCGCATACTGCTGCGCGTCGAGCAGCGCGATGCCATCGTTGTTCCAGCGCATCCACTCCTTGTTCTTCGACCGGCCCCGGCGTCACCGGAGCGTTGTCGCCGACCGCGATCGTCCGGCGTCTGCGACACCATATCCACCACCGGCTGCTCGTAACGCTTGTTCATCGCGAAGTCGACAAAGTGCTGGTCGAAGCGGCGATACTTCACCGTCGCCGTGATGCGTGACCGGACCGCCGCTCGCGGGCATATGGAAGGCGTAGCGCACGATCTGCGAACGTCCCGACTGGATCGTATTGTTGTAGGCAACGACGCGATTGTTCCAGACCTCATGCAGATAGTTCCGCGTGCCCTTCACGTTGATCAGGCGATTGGTGAAGCTGTGAACGCGCTGATCGAGATCGCCATTCGGCTGGATAAATCCGCTCTCGCTCAGCACCTTGCCGTTCGCGTCCTTCACCGTGAAGTCGACCCACGACTCGTACATATCGCGCTGTTCCGGCACATGGCTGTGGGCGATGCCCTTGTTCTGAATCACCACATCCGCCGTCAGCAGCTCGCCCGGCGCAACCCGGAACGAGGTCAGCCCAAGCGGCGCAACCACCGCCTGCGGCGTCGCGCCCTCCGGGGTCTCGCCCCGCTCGAGCGCAAAGATATCGACGTTGAACACAGTTGTTTTGCAGGAACTGCACGATGCGCTGCCCCTGCTCATCGAAGCCGTAGTACTTCGGGATCAGCGTATTCGCGCCCAGCCAGCGATGCGAGGCCAGTTGGCCCTTCTTGGCGCCGTCGTCGGTGAGCTTCAGCGGCTCCCGCTGCATATGGCAGGTCTGGCAGGTCGAAACCGAATCCTTCACGTAAAACGGCAGCGGCGACTGCTTCGCAAACGAGGACTTCTGCCACTCGTCATAAAGGAAGATCGCCCGCTGCCATTTATATCCGTTCAACTCCTTGCGGAAGCGCAGCCTTGTGGCACGCCGAGCAGTACTCCGAGGTCCGATAGAAGTCCTTCATCACCGCCTTGCTGTGGCGGTCGAGGTGGCTCAGAATCTCGGCATCGGAGACCTGCCGCGTAGTAATCGGCTGGTCGTTTTCGTCGACCAGCACCGCCGGAACGCCCATCACATAGCTTCCCGTGCCGCGCGTATCCACCTTCTGGATCGAGTGGCAGACCTGGCAGGTGACGCCGTCCTGGTCATACGGCCGCTTCTTCGGAGAGCCCTCGGTCAGCGCACCGGAGACCACGGCGATCGGGTCGTGGCAACCCTCGCAGTGCCGCGAGAACTCGACTCCCTTCTCCGTATTCAGCAGCCCGACGTTCTTCAAATACCAGGGCGCGCGATTCGCATTGGAGTGCGCGGACTCGCGCCACTGCTGATGCGCCTCCTGGTGGCAATGCCCGCAATAATCGGCGGTTTGAAACTGCTTCGGATCGATGAACGCGCCCGTATCGGTGGTGATGTTCGAGGGCAGAAACGGCTTGTTGCGGCCAAAGCGATAGTTGTACTTCGCCGCGATGCGGTCGTTGTAGGCCTGCCGCGCCGCCGCGGCCTCATCGGCTTCGGTGCCGGCCTTCACCGGCTTGATCTGCGCAAACGAGAAGACCACCAGGCACAGGGTCGCTACGGCAAAAAGCGCCCGCGACAGCCACGCATGCTTACGAGTTGTACCGCCCTGAGCACTCATCACCGAAAACCTCTGCTGCATCTAACCCACGGACGCCCAAGCGCCGATGTCCATCCACAGGGCATCGTGCGCTCTCCAGCCAGAAACTGACGTTCGCGAAGGCAGAAGAATCATATTCCGACTCGAACGAAGCTGACTAGGTTGGATCTGCTCTCCACCTTTCGATGGAGATCGCCGCTGAATCGCCGCTGCCGGCACTGGCCGGGTGCCTTAGCTCGCACCCTCCGCACCGTGCGCAGGCCACAGCCAGGCCGCCCCGCGCACGCCGCTCGAATCCCCATACCGCGCCGGCAGCAGCGGCGTCGTCACCTCGCCGCCGAACACATAGCGCGGCAGCGTGGCCGCGACGTTCGCGTAGATTCGCTCCACCTTCGACAGCCCGCCGCCAAACACCAACACATCCGGGTCAAGCACGTTGATCACATACGCAAGCCCCCGCGCCAGCCGGTCCTCGAAGCGCTCCATGGCGAGCACCGCATCCACATCCCCGCGCTCGACCCCGGCGACGATCTCCCGCGCCGTCATCGGCCCGCCCGGTGACCTCCTCGAAGTCGCGCGCGAGTCCCGTGCCCGACACCCAAGTCTCCATGCAGCCACGCTTGCCGCAGTAGCAGGCCGGCCCCGGATGCTCGTGCGCCGTCGCCCACGGCAGAGGATTGTGCCCCCACTCGCCCGCCCACCCCGTTCGGCCCATTGTGAGCCGTGCCGTGGATCGCCACACCGCCGCCAGCGCCCGTCCCCAGGATCACCCCAAAGACCAGCCGCGCTCCCGCCGCCGCGCCATCGGTCGCCTCCGACACCGCGAGGCAGTTGGCGTCATTGGCCACCCGCACCTCCCGCGCCAGCTCCGCCGAAAGATCACGCGCCAGCGGCTGACCGTTCAGCCAGGTCGAGTTGGCATTCTTCACCAGCCCCGTCTGGCTCGAGATCGTCCCCGGAATCCCTGCGCCCACCGTCGCCCGGCTTCCCGTCTCCTGCTCGATCCGGCGCACCAGCCCGGCCATCGCCAGCAGCGTCGCCCGGTAGTCCTCGCGCGGGGTGTCGATGCGGTACCGCACCAGCTCCTGGCCGTCGCGATCGAGCGCCAGCGCCTCGATCTTGGTGCCTCCCAGATCGATCCCAATTCGCATCTCTGGATAACTCATAAAACTCCTGTCCGGTGATCGTCCCCACATACCGCCCGGCAGGCTCAGCATAGGGTTCCGCAGTCTAGCTAAAGTCGGTGAGCTAAAAATTGACTCTCCCATCCTAACGGCAACCTCTTCTTCGAAGCCAACTCGTCCACCAGCCGTTACAATTAGCAGCCTGCTATCACCCCTCAGGAGAGATCGGCTGCATGAAGATGACGCGATACCTACTCAAGAGCACCCTCGTCGGTGCCCTCGGCGGACTGCTCTTCGGCTTCGACACCGCCGTGATCTCCGGCACCACGCAGCAGCTTACGACCGTCTTCCACCTGAGCTCCTTCTCGCTCGGCGTCACCGTCTTCAGCGGCCTGCTCGGCACCGTCATCGGCGCGCTCAGCGCCGGGGTTCTCGGCCAGCGCATCGGTGGCCGCGAGGCCCTGCGCATCATGGCCCTGCTCTACACCATCTCCGCGCTCGGCTGCGCGCTCTCCTGGAGCTGGACCTCCCTGCTCGTCTTTCGCCTGATCGGCGGCCTCGGCATCGGCGGCTCCTCGGTCCTCGGCCCGGTCTACATCGCCGAGCTCGCCCCCGCCCGCTGGCGCGGCAGAATGGTCGGCCTCTTCCAGATCAACGTCGTCGCCGGCATCCTGCTCGCCTATCTCTCGAACTACCTCATCACCCTGCTCCACCTCGGCGACCTGCAGTGGCGCTGGCAGCTCGGCATCGCCGGCCTCCCCGCGCTTCTGTTCCTGATCATGCTCTACGGCATCCCGCGCAGCTCCCGCTGGCTGGTCACCCAGAACAGGACCGACGAGGCCCTCGACGTCCTCAAGATGATGGGCTCGCCCGACTCCGAGGCCGAGCTCCGCGAGATCATGGACTCCATCCACATGGAGCGCGGCATGGCCGCCGAGCCGCTCTTCATCCCGCGCTACCGCCTGCCCATCTTCCTCGCCATCGCCACCGGCATGTTCAACCAGCTCTCCGGCATCAACGCGATCCTCTATTACTCGAACTCGATCTTCGCCGCCGCCGGCTTCAGCCAGCTCTCGGGCTCCATCCAGACCGTGCTCATCGGCGCCGTGAACTTCGTCGCCACGCTGCTCGGCATGAGCCTCATCGACAAGGTCGGCCGCAAGACGCTGCTGCTCATCGGCAGCGTCGGCACCGCCCTCTGCCTCGCTCGGAGTCGCCGCCATCTTCTTCACCAACAGCCACCAGAACCTGCTGGTCTGGCTGCTGATGACCTACATCGCCTTCTTCTCCATCTCGCAGGGCGCGGTCATCTGGGTCTACATCGCCGAGGTCTTCCCCAACCGCGTCCGCGCCAAGGGCCAGAGCCTCGGCTCCTCCGCGCACTGGATCATGAACGCCCTCATCTCGCTCGTCTTTCCGCTCCTCGCCGCACGCTCCGGCGGCATTCCCTTCGCCTTCTTCGCCGCCATGATGGCGCTCCAGTTCGTCATCGTCCTGCGCTTCTTCCCCGAGACCAAGGGCATCACCCTCGAACAGCTGCAACACAAGCTCGGCATCAACTAAATTGGGAGAGAGACGGCTGTATCCAGCGTCCAAAACACAGAAGCACGGACACAGGAGCTCGCACCATGAAACGCATCGCCAGGATCGGATTGCTGGGTTTACTCGCCGCGCTGCTGCTGACCTATGCGGTCGACCTGATCGTGTTACAAATTCGGATCAAGCGCGGCACCGCCTATCGCGTCGTCCAGGTGAACCAGTTCCTCGTCACCCCCCTGAAGGGCCAAAAGGAGGAGTACGACCTGCTCGGCACCGTGCCCGTGACCTGCGCCCGCTCCCTCTTCCCCCAGCCCGGCACCCCAGCCTGCTGGTGGCTCGAACGCCATACCTCACAGTGGCAGTAAGCAGTTTCCTCCAGACGCATTGATTGAGGGTCATGCCCTCGCGCGCGATCATTTTCGATCGACACGATAGACTCGAAGGCATCTTCGCATCAATGCGCTGCTCAGCCTTGGAGGCCTGCTTGTCCCTGATCTCGACCACTCGTTCGCGCCGTTCGCATCTGCTCTCCGGTCTCTTCGTCGTGTCCTTGCTCTCCGGGGCGACCGCCCGCTCCCTCGGCCAGAGCGACCGTCCGCTCGATCAGGTCTACGCCGCCCCTGCGAAGAAGCTCATCGCCGCCGCGCTCGACGACACCGCCGGCTACGCCAACCTCGCCTATCTCTGCGACCACATCGGCAAACGCCCCAGCGGCAGCGAATCGCTCGGCCGCGCCATCACCTGGAGCGCCGACCTGATGCGCAAGGAGGGCCTCCAGAACGTGACCGTCCAGAAGGTGATGGTGCCCCACTGGGTGCGCGGGCAGGAGTCCGGCGCGATCCTCTCCCCGGTCACCAAGCCGCTGCACATGCTCGGCCTCGGCATGAGCGTCGCCACACCTCCCGGCGGCCTCGACGCCGAGGTCGTCGTCGTCAACGACTTCGCCGAGCTCGCCAAGCTCGGCCGCGACCGCGTCCAGGGCAAGATCGTCGTCTTCAACGCGCCCTACGAGGGCTACGGCCGCACCGTCATGTACCGCGTCAACGGCCCCTCGCGCGCCGCCGCCCTGGGAGCGGTCGCCGTGCTCGTCCGCTCCATCACGCCGCTCGCCGTGCAGCTCCCCCACACCGGCACGCTGGTCTATGACAAGGACGCCCCGCAGATCCCCGCCGCCGCCATCTCCATCGAAGACGCCCTGATGCTCGCCCGCCTCACCGCCGAGGGCTCCCCCGTCCGCGTCCACCTCGACATGCAGGCCCACCTGGAGCCCGAGGCCGAGAGCGCCAACGTCATGGGCGAGATCGTCGGCACCGAGCACCCCGAGGAGGTCGTCGTGCTCGGCGGCCACATCGACTCCTGGGACGTCGGCCAGGGCGCGCAGGACGACGGCTCCGGCATCATGGCCACCCTCGAAGCCGTGAACCTGATCAAGCAGTCCGGCCTGCGCCCCAAGCGCACCATCCGCATCGTCTTCTGGGTCAACGAGGAGAACGGCGGCGCCGGCGGCAAGGCCTACCGCGCCAACCTCGGCGACTCCGTCCTGAAGCAGGTCGCCGCCATCGAGATGGACGGCGGCGCGGAGGCACCCGATCGGCTACGGCTATGGCTCCGTCGGCGAACGCCGCTCCACCCCCAACGGCCCCGCCGCCGAACCGCAGCTCACCGACGCCGAGCAGCACTCCCTCGCGCTGCTCAAGCAGATCGGCACCCTGCTCGAGCCCGTCGGCGCCAGCACCATGCGTCCCGGCGGCGGCGGCTCCGACATCGAACCGCTGATGGAGGCCGGCGTTCCCGGCCTGGGCGAACTCACCACCGCCGAGCACTACTTCGACTGGCATCACACCGAGGCAGATACACTCGATAAGGTCGATCCCGTCGAGTTCCGCAAGAACATCGCGTCGCTCGCCGTGATGGCCTACGTGCTGGCCGACATGCCCGAACATCTGGCCGGCCACAAAGGATTAGCTTCCGAATAGGAAGAGCAGGGGAGTAAACAGCAGCATGAGCAGCACACGGCAGTGGTGGCAGGACGGTGCGATCTACCAGATCTACCCGCGTTCGTTTCAGGACAGCAACGGCGACGGCATCGGCGATCTCGCCGGCATCGAATCGCGGCTCGACTACCTCGTCGAGCTCGGCGTCGAGGCCGTCTGGATCTCGCCGTTCTACCCCTCGCCCATGGCCGACTTCGGCTACGACGTCGCCGACTACACCGGCGTCGATCCCCTCTTCGGCACGCTCGCCGACTTCGACCGCCTGATCGCCGCCGCGCACGCCCGCGGCCTGAAGCTGATCCTCGACTTCGTCCCCAACCACAGCTCCGACCAGCACCCCTGGTTCCTCGAAAGCCGGGCATCCCGCGACAACCCCAAGCGCGACTGGTATCTCTGGCGCGATCCCGCCCCCGATGGCGGCGTCCCCAACAACTGGAAGAGCAACTTCGGCGGCTCCGGCTGGACCTTCGACGAGGCCACCGGCCAGTTCTACTTCCACTCCTTCCTCAAGCAGCAGCCCGACCTCAACTGGCACAATCCCGAGGTCCGCGCGGCCATCTACGCCGCCATGCGCTTCTGGCTGGATCGCGGCGTCGACGGCTTCCGCATGGACGTCCTCTGGCTGCTCATCAAGGACGAGCAGTTCCGCGACAACCTGCCCAACCCCGAGTGGCACCCCGGCGCCAACGAGTTCTGGAGCGTCCTGCCCACCTACACCGCCGACCAGCCCGAGAACCACGCCATCGTCGCCGAGATGCGGGCCGTCCTCGACCACTACCCCGACCGCGTCCTCATCGGCGAGATCTACCTCCCCGTCCCGAACCTCGTCCAGTACTACGGCAGCGACCTCAACGGCGCACAGATGCCCTTCAACTTCCACCTCATCCAGACCGAGTGGAACGCCGACAAGATCGCCGCCCTCATCCGCGACTACGAGGCCGCGCTCCCCGCAGGCGCCTGGCCGAACTGGGTCATGGGCAACCACGACCAGTCCCGCGCCGCCAGCCGCCTCGGCAAGGCCCAGGCCCGCGCCGCCGCCATGCTGCTGCTCACCCTGCGCGGCACCCCCACCCTCTACTACGGCGAGGAGCTGGAGATGACCAACGGCCGCATCGCTCCCGACCAGGTCCAGGACCCGGCCGAGAAGCAGCAGCCCGGCATCGGCATGGGCCGCGACCCGCAGCGCACTCCCATGCTGTGGGACGCCTCCGCAGACGCCGGCTTCACCACCGGCACGCCCTGGCTGCCGATCAATCCGGACTTTCTCCAGACCAACGTCGCCACCGAAGCCGCCGACGAGCGTTCGCCGCTCTCGCTCTACCGCAAGCTGCTCGCACTGCGCCGCCAGCATCCCGCACTGCACGCCGGGTTCATCCACGACGTCAAGACCGAGAGCGGCGTCCTCTCCTACATCCGCAGCTACCTCGATCCCGAGACCGAACGCCCTCGAGCAGTTCCAGATCCTGCTCAACCTCACCCACGACATCCAGACCGTCGCCTGCGAGCCCGGCCACGTCGTCCTCACCACCATCCTCGACGGCGACGGCGCTCCGGTCGGCGGCCCCATGGTCATCGAATCCGGCGAGGGCCTACTCGTGCGGCTCGACTAACTCCCCACCCTCGCTCGGGGTCGTCAGTTTGCCGCCGGTGCGATAGATGCGCTCCTTGTTCTCGATCACCAGCCGCAGGAAGGCGCGCTGCATCGGATTCTCGTTGGCCGGATTCCAGGCGATGGCGATGCCCATGTGGATCTCCGGCTTCAGTTCGGCGAAGACCACCCCGGCGGTGCGCAGATGGCGCACCCCGGAGGGCACCAGCGCGATGCCCTCGCCCGACTCCACCAGGGTCAGGATGCCCGACCAGGTGGAGAGCGTATTGGCGATCCGCGGCGAGAAGCCAGCGCCCGCAGCACAGCGCCAGGATGCTTGTCGAACAGCATCGGCAGCTCCCCGCGCTCGCGCATCACAAATGGCTCCGCGGCCAGTGCGGTCAGGTCGACCGACCGCCCCGCCAACGGATGATCCCGTGGCAGCGCGACGACGACCGGCTCCCGGAACAGCAGCTCGTCGCGCAGCGTCCGGTTGAACGGCGGCTCCAGCGGCCGGGTAAACCCGATGTCGATCTTGCCGGTCATCAGAGCGTCCAGCTGCTCGTAGGCGAGCATCTCATAGAGCGACAGCTTTACCTCCGGGTAGAGCTTGCGATACTCCCGGATGATGCGGGCGAAGAATCCGCGCGTGCCCCAGGGGAAGAACCCGATCGAGAGCGTTCCCACCTCTCCTTTGATCGAGCGCCGCGTCACATCGACCGCACGCTCGGAGGCCAGCAGGATCTTGCGCGCCTCGTCGAGAAACAGCAGGCCCTGCGGCGTCAGCCGCGTGCGGCGCTGGCTGCGGTCCAACAGCGCCCCGCCGAGCTCACGCTCCAGGTCCGCAATCTGCTCACTGATCGCAGACTGCGAGATATGCAGATGCTCTGCCGGCCTTCGCGAACGTCCCAAAGTCCGCGAGCGCGCAAAAGTAGCGTAAGGTGCCGAAGTTCCATAGCGCGCTCCCATCCAGTTCGAGGCAGGCCGTACTGTGCCCTATTCTGCACTATATCGGTATTTCCGAACAAACTGTCGGAACAAACTGTGAAACCAAACGATGCCTCGCCTGTCTTACTCTAGTAAGAGTTCACAGCTCCGTTTCTGATCGAGGCGAATTTCCTTTATGTGGATCGTAAAAATTGCCCTAAGCCGTCCCTACACCTTCATCGTCCTGGCGATCCTGATCCTGATCGCCGCGCCGGTGGTGATCATGGGAACGCCCACGGACATCTTCCCCAATATCAACATCCCGGTGGTCTCCATCGCCTGGTCCTATACCGGGCTCAATCCCGAGGAGCTGGAAGGCCGCATCACCACTCCCTACGAGAAGGTCCTGACCACCCTCGTCGATAACATCCAGCACATCGAATCGACCACCGTCGCCGGTCAGGCCGTCGTCAAGATCTACCTGCAGCCGGGCGCCAGCCTCGACACCGCCAACGCGCAGGTCATCGGCCGCCTCCGAGTTCGAGCTGCGCAGCCTTCCGCCCGGCACTCTGCCGCCGCAGATCATCAACTTCAGCGCCTCCACCGTGCCCATCCTCCAGATCGGCCTCTCCGGCAAGGGCCTCTCCGAGCAGCAGCTCAACGACTACGGCCTGAACTTCGTCCGTACCCAGCTGGTGACCATCCCCGGCGCCGTCATCCCCAGCGTCTACGGCGGCAAGCAGCGCACCATCATGGTCAACATGGACCCCAAGGCGCTGCAGGCCAAGAACCTGGCGCCGACCGACGTCCTCAACGCGCTCGCGACCCAGAACGTCGTCCAGCCCGGCGGCACCGCCAAGATCGGCGAGGATGAGTACGACATCCACATCAACTCCGCGCCGATGACCCTCGAGGGCCTCAACAACCTGCCCATCAAGCAGGTCGGCAACTCGACCATCTACCTGCGCGACGTGGCCAACGTCAGCGACGGCAGCATCCCGCAGACCAACATCGTCCGTCAGGACGGCAAGCGCGGCGTGCTGGTCACCGTCCTCAAGTCGGGCAGCGCCTCGACCCTCGACGTCGTCCAGGGCGTCAAGAACATCCTGCCCCGCGTCGCCCTGATGCTTCCGCCCGCCCTCAAGATGACCCCGATCGGGGATCAGTCGATCTTCGTGCGCGGCTCGGTCAGCGGCGTTATCCGCGAGGCGGTCATCGCCGCCGTCCTCACCGGCCTGATGATCCTGCTCTTCCTCGGCAGCTGGCGCAGCACCATCATCATCGCCGTCTCCATCCCGCTCTCCATCCTGTCCTCGGTCATCGTGCTCGGCCTGCTCGGCCAGACCATCAACATCATGACCCTCGGCGGTCTCGCGCTCGCCGTCGGCATCCTGGTCGACGACGCCACCGTCACCATCGAGAACATCGAGCGCTACCTCGAAGAGGGCCACGGCCTGCACGAGGGCATCCTCGAGGGCGCCGCCCAGATCGCCGTTCCCGCCCTGGTCTCCACCCTCTGTATCTGCATCGTGTTCCTGCCCATGTTCTTCCTCAGCGGCGTCGCGAAGTTCCTCTTCGTTCCGCTGGCCGAAGCCGTGGTCTTCGCCATGCTGGCCTCCTACATCCTCTCGAGGACCCTGGTGCCGACCCTGGCCATGTACCTGCTGAAGGCCCACGACCACCACGCCGTCCCCTCGCGCAATCCGCTGGCCCGGTTCCAGCGCGGCTTCAACAGCGCCTTCGAGCGCGTGCGCGCCAGCTACGAGAATCTGCTGCGCAGCCTCGTCGCGCTCGCGCAAGGTCGTTCGTGCCCATCTTCCTGCTCTGCTGCCTGTGCGCCTTCCTGCTGGTGCCCTTCCTCGGGCAGAACTTCTTCCCCGCCACCGACAACGGATCCTTCACCCTCCACGTCCGCGCCAAGTCGGGCACCCGTATCGAAGAGACCGCGCGCCTCTGCGATCTCATCGAGCAGGACATCCGCAAGCAGGTTCCGCCCTCGCAGATCGACAACATCCTCGACAACATCGGTCTCCCCTACAGCACCATGAACTTCCAGCACGCCACCTCCGGCCTCATCGGCGCGGGCGATGCCGACATCCTGGTCTCGCTCAAGGAAGATCACCGCCCCACCGCCGAGTACGTCGCCGCGCTGCGCAAGAGCCTGCCCCACGACTTCCCCGGAACCATGTTCTACTTCCTGCCCTCCGACATCGTCACCCAGATCCTGAACTTCGGTCTGCCGGCGCCCATCGATGTGCAGTTCGAAGGCCAGGACATCGCCGCCAACCGCGTCGTCGCCAACAAGGTCATCGACCAGCTGCGCCACGTCCCCGGCCTCGTCGACCTGCGCATCCAGCAGCCCGACGACTACCCCGTGCTCACCGTCAACGTCGACCGCACCAAGGCCCTGCAGGGCGGCCTCTCCGAGCAGAACGTCGGCAGCAGCATGCTCAACATCCTCAGCGGCAGCACCCAGTTGACGCCCATGTTCTTCCTCAACTGGAAGAACGGCGTGAACTACAACATGCAGGTGCAGACCCCGCAGTACCACATCTCGTCGCATGAACGAGCTGCGGAATATCCCCGTCTCCTCCCCGACCGCCAAGCAGCCCGAGATCCTCGGCCGACGTAGCCGACATCACCCGCTCCAGCGAGATGGAGGTCATCACCCACTACAACATCCGCCGCACCCTCGACATCTACGGCGACGTCCAGGGTCGCGACCTCGGCTCGGTCAGCCGCGAGATCGACAAGATCGTCGCCGCCAACGAGAAGAGTCTGCCGCGCGGCAGCTTCGTCCGCATCCGCGGACAGGTGGAGACGATGAAGGCCTCCTACATCGGCCTCATCTCCGGCCTGGCCTTCGCCATCCTGCTGGTCTACCTGCTGATCGTGGTGAACTTCCAGTCCTGGCTGGATCCCTTCATCATCATCACCGCGCTGCCCGCCGCGCTGGCCGGCATCGTGATGTTCCTGTTCATCACCCACACCACCCTGAGCGTGCCCGCGCTGATGGGCGCGATCATGTGCATGGGCGTGGCCACCGCCAACAGCATCCTGGTCGTCTCCTTCGCCAAGGAGCGCTACGAGCACCACCACGACGCGATCACGGCCGCCATCGAAGCCGGCGCCACCCGCTTCCGCCCGGTCATGATGACCGCGCTGGCCATGATCATCGGCATGATCCCGATGGCCCTGGGTGCCGGCGAAGGCGGCGAGCAGAATGCGCCGCTCGGACGCGCCGTCATCGGCGGCCTCTTCTGCGCCACCATCGCCACCCTCATCTTCGTGCCCAGCGTCTTCGCGCTGCTGCACGGAGGCGCCCGCAAGGATGCGGTCCCCGGAGAACCTTCCGAGCCCAGCATCGCCGCCGGGGCATGAGAGACTTCCACGGCCAAGCAGCCGATCCCACACATGAGATCGCACACAAGGAAAGACAGAGCCAGCCAATGGATTACGGAGACAGCAGTATGACCAATGCGAACGGAACCAACACCGGTACGAGCAGCCCAACAGCCCACCCCGCACCACCCCTCGACCCCGGCGCGGGAGCGCCAGGGATCGGCCGCGGAGTCTGGCTCGGCCTGATTGCGATTGCAGCGGTGATTGCAGCGGTCGTCGTGTACGGCATCCTCAAGCGCTCGGCCGCGGACGCACACGCTCGCCACCGAGAACACCGACGATGGCGATCCCCGATGTCGCGGTCACCAATCCCACGGGATCCAAGACCTCCGACGAGCTCGCCCTCCCGGGCAACACCCAGGCCTTCGTCGATACCCCCATCTACGCCCGCACCAACGGCTACCTCAAGAAGTGGTACTTCGACATCGGCGCTCATGTGCGTCAAGGGCCAGCTCCTGGCCCTGATTGAGACCCCCGAGATCGACCAGCAGCTGCAGTCGGCCCAGGCCGACCTGAAGACCGCCCAGGCGAACCTCGACCTCGCCAACACCACCTCGGCCCGCTACCAGAACCTGCTCAAGACCAACTCCGTCTCCAAGCAGGAGACCGACGTCGCCGTCAGCGGCGCGGAGGCCCGCAAGGCCACCGTCGACGCCGCCGAGGCCAACGTCCGCCGCCTCGAGCAGCTGCAGGGATTCGAGAAGGTCTACGCCCCCTTCGATGGCATCATCACCGCGCGTAACACCGATATCGGAGCCCTGATCGACGCCGGCGAGAACTCCACCCCGCAGGAGCTCTTCCACATGGTCTCCGGCAGCAGGCTCCGCGTCTTCGTCGCCGTGCCCGAGGCCTACTCCCCCGCCATCAAGGATGGCGATACCGCCACCCTGACCCTCGACGAGTATCCCGGCCAGTCCTTCCTCGGACGCATCACCCGCAACTCGAACGCCATCAACCTGGCCTCGCGCACCTTGAACGTCGAAGTCGATATCGACAACCCCAAGGGCCTCCTGCTGCCCGGAGCCTACGTCTTCGTCCACTTCAAGGTGCCCCACGCACGCCACCGCGCTGAGCGTCCCCTCCAACACGCTGCTCTTCCGCGCCCAGGGCCTGCAGGTCGCCACCGTGCGCGACGGCAAGGTGCATCTCCAGTCCGTCACCATGGGCCTCGATCAGGGCGCAACCGTCGAGATCTCCAACGGCTTGCAGCCCACCGATCAGGTCGTGCTCAATCCCTCCGACTCCATCTCCGAGGGCCAGCAGGTCAACGTCGTCTCGGCGCAGCCGCTCCCGCAGCCAGCAAGGGGACGCGCTGATGCCGCTGATGCAGGACCATCTCGATCGACCCGTTCGTCTCACCGAAGCAATCCTTCTCAACCAAAAGCGCAGCAGCCACCGCGGGGAGCATCCTCGCGGGGCTCCTGCCGCTGGCGCTGCTCAGCGGCTGCATGGTCGGCCCCAAGTACGTGAAGCCCACCGCCCCCATCGCCCCCGACTACAAGGAAGCCCCCGGCGGCGCAAAGCAAGGCGAAGCCTACAAGGAAGCCGGCCCCTGGCAGCCCGCCAAGCCCAGCGACACCGCCTCGAAGGGCGACTGGTGGACGATCTTCAACGATCCCCAGCTCAACGAGCTTGAGCCCCAGATCGCGACCGCCAACCAGACCATCAAGGCCGCCGCAGCCGTTCTGGTCCAGGCCCGCGCGCAGATCAAGTACAACCACTCGTTCCTCTACCCCACCATCGGCACCGCGCCCGCAGGTCCAGGCCCAGCGCATCTCCGATGCCCGGCCGTACTTCCACGTCACCCCGCCCAACAACGGCTACGCCGACCTGCAGCTTCCCCTCGACATCAACTACGAGGTCGATCTCTGGGGCCGCACCCGGCGCACCATCAACGAATCCAGGGAAGAGGCTCAGGCCAGCGCAGCCGATCTCCAGACCGCCCTGCTCAGCCTGCAGGCCGAGCTCGCCATCGACTACTTCCAGGCCCGCGCCGACGACGCCCAGGCCAAGCTCCTCGACGACACCGTGAAGAACTACGAGGAGGCCTACCGCATCACCAACAACCGCTTCGTCGGTGGCGTAGCGCCGGAGTCCGACGTCGACCAGGCCAAGACCCTGCTGCAGAGCGCCCGCGTGCAGGAGAGCGACATCACCATCCAGCGCGCCCAGTACGAGCACGCCATCGCCGTCCTGCTCGGCCGTCCGCCCGCCAACTTCACCCTCAAGCAGACGCCGCTCAATAACCAGCCGCCCGCCATCCCCGTCGGCCTGCCCTCCGAGCTGTTGGAGCGCCGTCCCGACATCGCCGCCTCCGAGCGCCGCGTCAACGAGGCCAACGAGCGCATCGGCATCGCCCGTGCCGCCTACTTCCCCGCCCTGAACCTCACCGCCGTCGTCGGCTTTGAGAGCACCACCATCACCGACCTGCTCGCCGGCTCCAACGCCCTGTGGGCCATCGGACCGACCATGTCGCAGACCATCTACGACGGTGGCGCCCGCAGCGCCGTCTCCATGATGGCCTCCGGCAGACTGGGACGAGCAGGTCGCCAGCTACCGTCAGACCACCCTCACCGCCTTCCAGCAGGTCGAGGACAACCTCGCCGCGCTGCACACCCTCAGCCTGGAGGCCGAACAGCAGCACAGCGCCACCGAGGCCGCCGTGGCCGCCGAGCATATCTTCAACAACCGCTACGTCGGCGGACTCGATACCTACCTCTCGGTGGTAACGGCCGAAACCACCGCGCTCATGAACCAGCAGAACGACATCAACATCGAGAGCCGGCAGATGCAGGCCAGCGTGCTGCTGATCAAGGCGCTCGGCGGCGGCTGGTCCACCGCGCAACTGCCGAAGTACCCGAAGTACTAACTCCACCACACCCGCACCACCCCAAAAATCCCGGTCGCCACTCTGGCGGCCGGGATTTTGCATTGCGCCCAACCAGACCGCGATCCCGAAAAGCAGTTGTGCTGAAGACGCAGCCCGTGTTCTTATCGGTTCTGTCAGCCCGCATAACTTTAGACGATGGGCCACTGGAGAGTGCATGCATTACCATGTTTCACGCGGCGGTCAAACCTATGGGCCCTACACACTTGCCGATCTGCAGCGGTACGTGGCCTCCGGCAACATCCTGCTGAACGATCTGGCCAAGAGCGAGGAGATGCCCGACTGGATCCCCGTCGGACAGATCCTGAACGCCCCGCTCCCACCTCCGCCAGCTTCTCGACCCCAGCCACGCCGCAGGAGCCCGCCCAGCCCGAGCCCGCCGCAGCCAGCCTCCAGACTCCGCGACCGGCTACGCCGCGCCAGCCCCCGTCTACAGCGCTCCCCAGAACCACGCCGCCCCCGCTGCCGCCTATAACTCCGCCAACCTCTATCCCGATCCCCCCAACCTGCACTGGGCGCTGGTGCTGCTCATCGACCTCTTCACCTGCGGCCTGTTCCAGATCGTCTGGAACTTCGTCATGGCCGTGTGGCTGAAGCGCGTGCAGCCCAACAGCAAGGCGGTCCTCTACTACGCCATCGGCTACGGCCTCCTGTTCCTGTACAGCGGCCTCTCCTTCCCGATCTTTCTCGGGCAGCTTCACCACACCGGCGCGCACCCCCACTGGGGCGCCGGTCTTCTGGGCATCATCGCCTGGGTCTTCCGCCTGCTCGCGCGCTTCAGCGTCAAGGACTCTCTGGAGGAGCACTTCAACGGCCCCGAGCCCATCGGCTACACCATGAATCCCGTCCTGCTCTTCTTCTTCGGCGGCCTCTACATCCAGTCCGAACTCAGCCGCATCAACGAGATCAAGCAGGCCATCCGCTATCGGGAAGCCTCCTTTTGAGCCTCGCCTTGCCCCTCGCCGCCCAACGCCGCCGTCACGCCCAAATTGCGCTGACGGCGGCTTTTCTCTTTGCGGCAGGCGGAGCACTCCTCCTGCTGCACTTCCCACCCGAGCAGTACAGCTTCTACCCGCAGTGCCCCATCCACACCTACCTGCATCTGCAATGCCCCGGCTGCGGAGCCACCCGCGCCCTCGCCGCGCTGCTGCACGGCCGCCTCACCGAGGCCTTCCACCTCAACGCGCTGCTGATCGCCGGCGTCCTGCCCGCCGCAGCCGTCTACGCCGCGCTCTGCCTGCTGCCGCCTGTCTGCGCGCATGCATGACGAGTTCCGCTGGCCCGCCCCATCCCCCAGATGGGCGAATCCCATGCTCTACGCCAGCCTCGCGATCGCCCTCGCCTTTGCGATCCTCCGCAATCTACACGCCTGAGCCTGCAGATCAAAGAAGCGCCAACGCCGAAGCCCCGGCAAACCGCCCGGGGCTTTGGCACGCCGCACTGCCCTCGCAGGCAGCGGCAACACAGCTGCAATTACGCGTTCGCGACAACCGGCTCGGCCTGAGCCACCGGCTTCGCATCGCCCGAACCCGGCTTGCGAATGTCGATGCCGCCCTTGAAGAAGGCGCCATCCTCGATCGAGATCCGCGCCGCGATCACGTCGCCGGTCAGCGAGCCTTCGCTGCGAATGTCGATGCGATCGCTCGCGTGCACGTTGCCGCGCACCTTGCCCAGCACCACCACCTCGCGCGCCATGATGTTGGCCGCGACCTGGCCGTTGCGGCCGATCGTCACCCGGTTGCCGGGAAGGTTGATCGCGCCCTCGATCTTGCCATCGATGTACAGCGACTCCGAACCGGAGACCTCGCCCTTGATGATCAGCGACTTGCCGATCGTCGCCTGCTCCCCCGTGGGATTGGCGGCCAACCCGGCCGGGGCCGAAGCCGCAGGACGGCTCGGGGTCGCATCGAGAGTGGGCGCGGTCGAAGTTCCGGGACGTACCGGCTCAGGGGTCGAAGGCGGCGCCGGTGCCGGGCTGATTGGGTTTCCACATAGTTATTTGTATCCTTTCGTCGCTACTCGTCTGCAGTTGATGTTCATGACGGCCACACGCCGATCGTGGCCGTCCGGGCCGTGTCCAAAATGGATTTGCAGACGGAATCCTGGACGGCAAAGGGCTCGCCAGCCGTACAGTTCCCTGCGCTGCCTTCCACGATACTACTCCGCGCCCGAAAGTAACCGGCTCGAGGAACAAAACTGGTACCTTCCTCAGGATTTTCTTGTGGAAACGAGTGTCGGCATACGCCGGAATCCCGCGATTTCCGCCAAGTCCCTGCGAGATTGCCCTCACCTCCACGAGCTTCTTGCCAACGCCGTCCGCCACAGGTTACCCTCCCCCGCATGCAGACCCTTCGCTCCGCTCCCGTGCCTCTGCTGCCCCGCCGTGCTGCTCATGCGCTGTTGCTCTGCGCCGCCGTCTCGCTCTGGCTCCCCACGCCAGCCTCCGCCGCCACCCCCAAGTCCCACACCGTGACGCTCGGCGCCGTGCGCCGCGTCCCCTACCTTCCCCCCGACCACCCACTCCCACCAGCCCCGAAGACGCCCTCGGCCTGAAGATTCGCCCGCTGCTGCTCGATGGCCGCCAGAAGGAGTGGACCACCGGCGAGGCCCACGACGTCACCGACCGCAGCTTCACCATCCGCCGCGCCCTGCGCCTCAACGACGCCCTGCCCGGCGACACCTCCGCCCACTGGATCTGGCAGCCCGGCCCCTGGCTGCTCGTCGACCGCGCCACCGGCCACATCACCGCGCTCCACCTGCCCGAGTTCGACCCGCTCCTCTCCCAGGTCGTCTGGTTCCGCGACTACGCCGCCTACTGCGGCATCGCCACCACCGCCAAAGGCGGCCTCTTCGCCATCGTCACCCAGATCGGAGCCAAGAAGGCCGTCGTCCAGAAGCAGCTCGCTCCCTGGCCGCAGCCAGCAGCACTCCACCCCCGTCTGCCAGCCGCCGCAATGGCAGCGCCAGCCCATGCGCGTCACCCTGCAGATGACCGGCGGCCAACCCCTCGTCTTCGATATCGCCGGAACCGCCGCCCTCATCGAAGAGGGAGAAAACGAAGAGCCGTGAACCTCGTCGCCGCACCGCCACAACCGCTGCTGGGTTAAGCTGATGAAATCGCTACGCAGAAAGAGACGCCCATGCGCCTGATCATCGCCCTTATCTTCCCCTGGCTTACCTTCTTCACCATCGGCCGGCCCCTCGCCGGAGTCATCTGCCTGCTGCTCCAGATCACCGTCCTCGGCTGGCTTCCCGCCGCCATCTGGGCGGTCTACGCCCTCAGCGAGTACAACACCGACCGCAAGCTCGCCCATCTCCAGCGGCGCTAAGAACGCGCATCGCAAGAACCCCTCAGGCCACCGGCAACCTGCACCTGATCCCGGCCCGCGTGCTTGGCCTGATACAGCGCCCGATCCGCCAGGCGCAGCAGGTCCACCGCATCCTCAGCCACACCCGGATACGTCGCCAGCCCCACCGAGATCGAGATCTGCCGCAGCGGCTCGCCGCGGTACTCCAGCCGCATCGTCGCCACCCGCTGCCGCAGCCGCTCCGCCGCCTCCACCGCCCGCTCCGGCGTAATCTCCGGCAGCAGAATGACGAACTCCTCGCCGCCATAGCGGCACACGATATCCTCCACCCGCACCGCCGACTGCAGACATCCCGCCAGCTCGCGCAGCACCAGATCCCCCGCCTCATGCCCAAAGCGATCGTTGAACGTCTTGAAGTAGTCCACGTCGATCATCAGCAGCGCCAGCGGCGCCCCGCTCCGCGTCGAGCGCTGCAGCTCGCGCTCCAGCGCAATCTCCAGGAAGTGCCGATTGAACAGATTCGTCAGACCATCCCGGATCGACTGGTTCTCCAGCTTGGAGCGCAGATTCAGGCCCGCGATCGCCATCGCCGCCAGCTCCACCATCTCGTTGATCAGCGCCTCCCGTCCCGCGACCAGCGTCTGCACCGCCTCCGTCGGCAGGTTCAGATACGCAAAGCCCAGCGTCTCGCCCAGCGCCGCCAGCGGGATGCACATATAGTTCTCCGGCGGCAGCCCCACAAAGTGGGCGCAATGAATCTCCGACTCGCCCAGCTTGCGCCAGCGCGGCCTTCCCGTCCGCAGACCACAGCACGCCTCCGCCTCGAAGCCGTCCAGCAGCCCCTCCGCCTCGCCCCAGGTCGAGGCCGTAATCAGCATGCTGCGCGAGTTATTGATGATCGAAAGCGCTCCGCTGCTCCCCGGAACCAGCTGCGTTCAGATGCCGCGCCGAGCACGCGTACGCCTCCTGCGCCGTCACGCACAGCTGCAGCTCGTCGCGCGCATTCTTCAGCAGCATCGCCTCGCCCACCCGCGCGCCCAGAGCCTCCACCGTCGTCGCCAGACTTGCATTCGCCCGCGAAAGCCGTTCCTGAAACTGCCGCCGGCGCACCGCATCCCGGATCAGAATCGAGAACAGAATCACCCACACCAGCATCGAGAAGCCGAGATCCGCCGTCCCCCACAACATCGGCCGCCACGCCCAGGTCTGCGATTCGATCCGGCGTTGGTCGAGCAGAGAAGACTCCCTCGTCTCCATCACGTTGATCACGCGCCGCAGATCCCGCACATCCGTCTCCGGAACCGCCCCCGTTTGTTCTGGCTCCATCCACCGCGCGGGACAACGCCTCCACCGCCGTCAGCAGATCATGGCTGCTTTTCAACTGCGCCGGATTGTCCCGCACCAGGTCCTGCAGCCGCAGCGCGCCCGTGTTCAACGCCACCGTCGTCCGCAAAACCGTGCGAAAATTGCTCTTCATGATGCGTCGCCTGAAACAGCTGCATCTGGGAATCAATGCGCTCGATACGCGCCGCGTCCAGCGGTCAGCTCATCCAGAACGGCATGCGAGTGCCGCACCCATTCATTCAGCTGCCAGAATACGGCGGGTACTCGAAACCACCAGCAGCACGCCCGCAACCGTGAAGGCAAGCACGCCAAACGCGCAGAGGATCAGCAGCGCGATCGCTCGATTCGTCCGAAGTCCGTCCTCGGAACGTGAAATTTGAATATCTGGCATTTAGGGGAGGCGACCTGTCAAGCAAAACTGCTGGTTTTTCAATTTTACGCGGGAAAGAGTGCCTCCGGGAGCAACCCCGCCCCGGGAATCCTGCATCCCGCCGCAATCGGTCTATCATCAGGGCATGCAGAGCTTCGACACCCTCCTCCGCGAGGCCGAAATCGCCCACGGCCACCTCTGCGCCGGGCAGATCCTCGGCGTTCGCCTGGCCATGCTCGGCTGCGCCCGCCTCGGCATCGACGATCCCCAAGGCGCCGACCGCAAGCGCCTCGTCACCTTCGTCGAGATCGACCGCTGCGCCACCGACGCCATCGCCGTCGTCACCGGCTGCCGCCTCGGCAAACGCGCCCTCAAGTTCCGCGACTGGGGCAAGATGGCCGCCACCTTCATCGACCTCGCACCTCCCGGCGCAGCCCTCACCGCCTCCGGCCAGCCCCACTCCCGCGCCATCCGCATCGCCGCCCGCGAGTCCTCCAAGCAGCGCGCCCGCGACCTCTATCCCCACATCGAAAACAAGAACCAGCAGCAGATGCTCGCCTACCGCGAGCTACCCGACGCCGACCTCTTCACCGAGCAGTGGGTCCACGTCCCCCTCCATCCCCGCGAGATGCCCGGCTACAAGTCCGCCCGCATCGTCTGCGCCCGCTGCGGCGAGGGCATCAACTACGACCGCGAGATCCTGCTCCCCACCGGCAACCACGCCGAGATCCTCTGCCAGGGCTGCGCCGATCCCGCCGCCCGCTACTACCAGCCCCTCGCCGACGCCTGAGCCTCACGCCAGCCCGTCCGGGCAACGCACACGCAACTCCGTCGCTCCCGGCGCGGCGCTCCGCACAGGCTCAGCGCCGCCTCCCGCTCACACAGTTGCGCCCGGCAAGCTTCGCCGCATACAGCGCGCGATCGGCACGCCGCAGGACCTCATCGAAGCGTATCGTCCGCTCCAAAGACCGCGACCCCACCACTGACCGTCGCCTGCAACACATGATCCTCCACCACGATCTCCAGCTCTTCGATGAGCTTCCGTATCCGCTCCGCCGTCGCCAGCGCACTCTCCAGGCTCTGGTTCCAAAGCAGGATGACGAACTCCTCGCCTCCCAACCGCGCCACCAGATCCTCCTGCCGCACCGCCCCCGCCAGTGCCTGTGCGAGCGAACGCAGCGCAATGTCGCCGCCCTTATGCCCATAGTGGTCGTTGATCCGCTTGAAGTGATCGACATCGAGGACCAGCAGCGTAAACGGAGACCGGTCCGCACGGCCCTCTCCGACCGCCTCCTCGCCCCACTCCTCCAGCGCGCGCCGATTCGGCAGCCCCGTCAACGGATCGGTCCGCGCCAGCTGGTTCTGGTTGCCCCACAGCCGCGCCGAGCTCATCCAGAAGTAGCCCAGCGGAACCCCGACAATGATGATCTGGAAGCCGAACAGGCCAATCAGATTGCTCACCGAAGCGGTAAAGAACTCCCGCGGCGTGTCATGAAAGAGCACCCCAATACAGCGCATCGCAGCCGTCAGCGCAAACCCCACATAGAGTCCTGCGGTGGCAAAACAGGGCGTACGCACTGCGGCATCGCGGCAGCGCCAGCAGCGTCACGCTACTGAGCAGCGCCAGCACAAGGCAGGTCAGGCTCAGGATCAGAGACCGGGCGGCGAGATTGCCCTCCACATAGGTGAAGTAAACCAGGCCAACCATGCCCGCACCAACCAGCAGCGCTTCAAGACTCCGCGTCCCCGCACGCACCGGCACAAACGCCTCAAAGCAGCGATGATTCAGCACAAAGGTCAGCAGCAGGAGCAAATTCGCAAGCACGATCGAGAAGAGGCTGTGGAATGTGGCTATCCGAGATGCGTAACACCGTACTCGTCGCAGCCGCCGCAAAGGCCAGGGCCATGCAGCGCAACTCCCGAACGTGCGGGTGGCGACGCGCGATGACCAACAAGCCAACGCTGATGCCGATCAAAAGATAGACATGCACATACAGTATGGTTCGAATGTCCACAAGACTGACCCTGAATGTTATCTAGAGTCAGCTGCCGACGCCGTTAAGTCAACTAGCGAAAGCACATAGGGGCGGAGAGTCACCTCTCCGCCCCGGTCTTAGAGCGGTCTTATCGGATCGCCGGGAGAATGGTGGACCGGGTGCGTCAAGGTTACGCCGCGGATAGAAAGGAACACGCTCCGCGCAGTATGAGTAACGGACGAAATTGACTCTAAGGAGAATGGCAGTGGATTCGGTCATATTTCTCGCCGGCAGCACCCGGGGTGCGGCCCTCGAAAGCATCGGACGCTCGTTGGCAAAGGGATTTGAAGCCTTCGGACTGCAGCTACATCGAGATCGACCTGCTCGACAATGCCAACTTGTCTTAAGGCAATCCAAGAGCATCGACTTCTCTCGGGTCCGGCTGGTCTTCTCCTGGGTCTCCATGGGTGCGGACATCAGACTCACCCGTCCCGACGGCACCCACGTCAACCTATGGCAGTCCCTCAACATCCCCTTCATCACCTTGCACGGCGACTCCCCCGCCTACTTCTTCGACCGTCATGTGGTCCAGGACAGCAACATCGTCTCGTTCTATGGCTTCGACGAACACCGCGAGCTGCGCAAGCGTCTGCCCAAGATCAACGGCCCCATCGATACCCTTTGGCCCGTCGCGCTCGATGAGATCCCCGCGTACAAGCTCGACTTCAAGGCCAAGCGTAAGGGAAAACTACTCTTCCTCAAAAACGGAAAAGATCCTGCCGTAATTCGTAACATCTGGCGGTCCATTTTGGCACCGCGTCTCGCTGCGCGCCATCCTCGAGATCGCCGCTGCAGTTGGTGTCGCAATCTCGACGATCCCGCCAACAACCAGATCGACGATCTGGTCACCCGTTACTTCAACAATCACGGCTTCGACACCGAGCATCTCTTGAAGCTGCGGCTCCTCTTCATCGCCCAACTCGACGACTACCTCCGCGCCGTCAAATGCACCCGCATGGCCGAGGCCCTCATGGACTTCCCCGTCGAGATCCGCGGCAACAACTGGGGCCATCTCGACTTCAGCGGAAAAAAGGCGCAGTACATCGACGACTGCGACTACTGCCCGGTCCACCGACTTGATCCGCAGTTCGCTCGGCATGATCGACATGTCCCCCAACACTGGATCCCGCCCCCACGACCGTCCTATGCGGGCGTACGGGGCCCATACCCTGTGCCTGACCAACGAACAGCAGTTCCTTCAGGAGCTGCCGCACCAGAACCGCCTCAGCTTCCGCTTCGAGAAGGATCACCTCCAGCAGCAGATCGCCTACCTCCTGGATCACAAGGAAGAGGCCCTTCAGATGGGCCTTGAGGTCGCCGCCACCTACAAGAAAAACCACCCTATCGAACGCACGCATGCAACAGATGCTCGATTGGGCCTCGTTCGTCGGCCTCAACAATCTGCGCCAGCGGCCCACCGGCCTCCAGGACTTCGTCCTCTGGCCCCCCACTCACGCGTAGCACCCAAAAATAAGGGGCGAAGAGTCACCTCTCCGCCCCCCTTCTTCCTCATCGAGAAACGGCCTACTTCGTGACCGCATCCTCGACCAGCCCGCGATACTTCAGCATCGGCTTCGCATTCGGCTCCGCGCCCAGCCACGCCGCGTACATCTTCTCCAGATCCTCCGTATTGCCCCGCGACAGCACCATGCTGCGGAAGCGATCGCCATTGGCCCGCGTCAGTCCGCCATGATCCTCGAACCACTGGAACGCATCGTCGTCCAGCATCTCGCTCCACAGATACGCGTAGTACCCCGCCGCATACCCATTCGCCCCAGATATGCAGAAAGTAGCTCGAACGGTAGCGCGGCGGCACCGCGTCCAGCGCAAGCTGCGTCCGCTCCAGCGCCGCCTTCTCGAACGCATCCACATCCTGCAGCGGCGCATTCGCCGGCAGCGTGTGCCACTGCATATCCAGCTCCGCCGCCGCCAGCAGCTCCGTCAACATGTAACCCTGATTGAACGTTGCCGCCTTCTTGATCTTCGCCGCCAGCTCCTCCGGCATCGGCGCTCCGGTCTTGTAGTGCCGCGCAAAGTGGTTGAAGACCTGCGGATACGTCGCCCAGTGCTCATTGAACTGCGACGGAAACTCGACAAAGTCGCGCGGCACCGAAGTTCCCGAGAGGCTCGGATACTCCGTATCCGCAAACATGCCATGCAGCCCATGTCCGAACTCATGGAACATCGTCACCACATCGCTGAAGCTGATCAGCGCCGGCTCGCCCGGCGCAGGCTTCGGCGAAGTTCGCCACGTTGTAGATCACCGGCAGCGTTCCCAGCAGCTTCGACTGCCCGACGAAGTTGCTCATCCACGCGCCGCCAGTCCTTGTTGTCGCGCTTGAAGTAGTCGCAGTAGAACAGCGCCAGCGGCTTGCCATTCGCATCGAAGACCTCGAAGACGCGCACATCCGGCTGATACACCGGAATATCCTTGCGCTCCTTGAAGGTGATGCCATACAGCTCGTGCGCCGCATAGAACACGCCATCCTCCAGCACGCGATTCAGCTCGAAGTACGGCTTCACCTCCGCCTCATCGAGATCGTACTTCGCCTTGCGCACCTGCTCGGAGTAGAACTCCCAATCCCACGGCTGCAGCTGGAAGCCGCCCTTCTGCTGCATCGATCAGCGCCTGAATATCCTTGGCCTCGTTCTGCGCCTTCGCCGTCGCCGCCGGCACCAGCGCATCCATAAAGTTCAGCGCCGCCTCCGGCGTCTTCGCCATCTGGTCCTCCAGCTTCCACGCCGCGTAGTTCGGGAACCCCAGCAGCTGCGCCTTCTCCGCGCGCACCTGCGCCAGCCGCGCAATCGTCGCGCGCGTATCGTTCGTCGCCGCCGCGCTCCGCCCGCGTCCACGAGTCCTCAAACAGCGCCTGCCGCGTCGCGCGATTCGTCAGCTCCGCCAGATCCGGCTGCTGCGTCGTGTTCTGCAGCGGAACCACGTAGCCCTCCTGCTTGCGCTCCTTCGCCGCCAGCGCCGCCGCCTCGATCTGCGCCTCGCTCAGCCCCGCCAGCGCCGCCTTATCCTGCGTGCCGTACGCCGCCGCCTTGGTCGCCGCCAGCAGCTTGTTCGTGAAGGCAGTCGACAGCATCGACTCCTCTTCATTCAGCTTCTTCAGCTTCGTCTTGTCCGCATCCGAGAGGTTCGCTCCCGCCTTCACAAACTGCTGATAGTCATACTCCAGCAGCCGCTCGCGACTCCGCATCCAGCTTCAGCGACGCCCGCTCGTTGTACAGCTTCGCCACCCGCGCAAACAGCTTGCTGTCGAGATAGATCGCATCCTGATGCGCCGCCAGCTTCGGCGCCTCGATCTCCTGCACCTTCTGCAGCGTGTCGTTCGTATTCGCCTGCGCGACCGCGCCAAACACCTGCGACACCCGCGTCAACAGCTGCCCGGAGCTGCTCCATCGCCACAATCGTATTGGCAAAGGTCGGCGCCGTCGGGATTATCCGCGATGGCGCTGATCTCCTTGCGCTGCTCCGCCATGCCCGCCTCGATCGCCGGCTGATAGTCCGCATCGTGAATCTTGTCGAACGGCGGCGCCTGATACGGCAGCGTGCTCGGCGCGTAAAACGGATTCGCCGGCCCAAACGCCGCCGGCGCCTGTGCATGCGCGCCAACCGCCATCGCCCCCGCCACCATCATTGTCCCAGTCTGTGCCACGCCGACAATCCTCCTGACAACCTTCCCTGCCATCTCCATGCGAGCTCCCTGTGTTCTCATGTACGATAGCTGAACGTTATCCCACGCAGACCCTTCGCAGACAAGAAGTCCCGCCCAAAAGGCGGGACCTCCATCGCGATCGAAATTCCTCGAAGACACAAAGCATACCGACAGCAGAGACCAGCAGTCAGAAGGTGCTTACGAATGCTACGCCTTCTGCTCCGCCTCCACGGCCGAACCCACGCGCAGGATCGTCGCCTCGTCGAAGTGCTTGCCCATGATCTGCACTCCGATCGGCAGCCCTTCCTTCGTCTCGCCGCACGGCACCGAGACGCCGCAGATGCCCGCCAGACTCGCCGCAACCGAGTAGATATCGGCCAGATACATCGCCATCGGATCATCGGTCTTCTCGCCCAGCTTGAACGCCGGCGTCGGCGTCATCGGCCCGACGATCACATCGACCTGCTCGAACGCCCTCAGGAAGTCCCGCGTGATCAGCGCCCGCACCTGCTGCGCCTTGCGATAGTACGCGTCATAGTAGCCCGCGCTCAGCACATAGGTGCCCAGCAGAATACGCCGCTTCACCTCGGCCCCGAAGCCCTCATCGCGCGTCTTCTTGAACATCGCCGCCAGCGTGTTCGCCTCCTCCGAGCGCAGCCCAAACCGCACCCCATCGAACCGCGAAAGATTCGACGAAGCCTCGGCCGTCGCCAGCACGTAGTAGGTCGGCACCGCATAGCGCGTATGCGGCAGGCTCACCGGATGAATCGTGCATCCCGCCGCCTTCAGCTGCTCGATCGTCCGCTCCACCGCAGCGCGAATCTCGGGATCAAGTCCCTCGCCGAAGTACTCCGCGGGCACGCCCACGCGCAGCCCTTCCACCGGCTTCGCCACCGCGCCGACATAATCATCGACCGCGCGATCCGACGTCGTCGCGTCCAGCGGATCCTTGCCCGCCAGCACCTGCAGCATCGTCGCCGCGTCCTTCACCGTGTGCGTCAGCGGACCAACGCGATCGAGCGACGACGCAAACGCGATCAGCCCATACCGGCTCACGCGCCCATAGGTCGGCAGCAGTCCCACAACGCCGCAAAACGCCGCCGGCTGACGAATCGATCCGCCCGTATCCGTGCCCAACGAAGCGACCGCGAACCTCGCCGCCACCGCCGCCGCCGAGCCGCCGCTCGATCCGCCCGGCACCCGATCCAGCGCCCGCGGATTCCGCACCACGCCATACGCCGAGTTCTCGTTCGACGAGCCCATCGCGAACTCATCGCAGTTCAGCTTGCCCAGCAGAACCGCTCCCGCCGCCTCCAGCCGCGCCACCGTCGTCGCATCGTAGGGCGGCCGATAGCCCGCCAGGATCTTCGATCCCGCCGTCGCCGTGCTGCCCTGCATCGCCAGCGCGTCCTTGATGCCCACCGGCACGCCGGCCAGCAACGGCAGCTCGTCGCCGCGCTTCACCATCGCGTCGATGCGTGCCGCCTGCTCGAACGCCCGCTCCCGGCTCAGCGCCAGAAAGCTATTGATCTTCTTCGAGCCCGCCGCATTTGTATCGTCGTCGGCAGCAATTCGCGCATAGTGCTCTTCCGCAATCGCGGCAACCGGCACACCGCCTTCGGTAATGGCCGTTCGAACCTGGTCAATCGTCTCAATCATCTGGGCAGCACTCACCGTTCAATCACCTTCGGAACCTTAAAGAAGCGGCCATCGCTCTCGGGAGCGACCGCCATCACCGCCGCGCGATCGATCGACGGCCGAACCGTATCCTCGCGCAGCAGCGCGCCGTCGGTCTCGATCACCCCGCCCAGCATCTCGCCCGACCTGCGCCATCGCCGGCACGCCCGTCGTATCCAACTCATTCAGCTGCGCAATGTATCCCAGCACCGCATTCAAATCGTGCTGCATGCGCGGAACCTCATCGGCGGTGAGCTCCAGGTTCGCCAACTCCGCGACATGCAGCACCTCCTCCACCGAAACCTTGCCTGCGCTTGCCTCCACAGGCAGCCCTGTCTGACTCATGGTCGTTTACCTCTTCAATTCAAAGTGTATCTCGGTGACCGGCACACCGGCGATTCGCGCCAGCTCATGCTGCAGCTGCCCCCGCATCGACAGCATCTGGCGAAGCCATGCCCCGTCCGACACCTCGAATCGTGAGCTTGCCCTCTTCGTAGCTGACGATCTCGCCGTAGTCCGCCATCACCCGGCCACAGGCGACCGGCCATGCACTGGCCAGACGATCGGCCTCCGGGAGCGCGCGCAGGCTCCGCGCCAGCGTGCTGCGCAGCACATCGCGCATCCCTTGCATCCGGGGCACCGGCCCCTTCCCCGTACCTGACTTCACGTCATGATGGGACGACTCTAGCAGAACCCGGCGCACAGTTCCCAGCCGCCGCAACGCCCCAAAAGCAAAAGGCGGCCGCCGAATCCCTCCAGCGGCCGCCCTTCGCACACCCTCTGCTAACACGCGCCGTCCTGATTGACCACGGACGAAAACGTGCGCAGCAGAATCTTGATATCCCCCAGCAGCGACCAGTTCTTCACATACTGGCAATCGAGCAGCGACGCGCTGCTCGTAGGTCAGATCGCTGCGCCCCGAGACCTGCCACAGCCCCGTCACCCCAGGCTTCACCTTGCAGTAGTACGCAAACCGCGAGCCGTACTTCTCCACCTCCGCCGCGACAATCGGCCGCGGCCCCACCAGCGACATCTTTCCGGTCAGCACATTCCAGATCTGCGGCAGCTCATCCAGGCTGTAGCGACGCAGAAACAGACCGATCCCCGTAATCCGCGGATCGTACTTGCAGCTTGTGCGTCTTGCGCCACTCCGCACGCGCCTCCGGGTGGTGCGCAAGATACTCCTCCAGCACCTCGGCCGAGTTGTTGCACATCGTCCGGAACTTCCACATCGGGAAGAACGCACCATTGCGGCTGATCCGGCGATGCGAGAAGAAGATCGGTCCCGGAGAGCGCAGCCGCACCAGCAGCGCAACCACCAGCATCAGCGGAAGCAGCACAGGCGTCGCCAACAGCACCAGCGTCACATCCAGCACACGCTTCAGCACGCGGTAGCCGAAAGAGCTTCGCCGGCAGGCTGCTATCGCGCCTGATCGTCTCGAGAGGCCGGTACCCCGTTTCAACAAATGAATAGGAATCCTCCATCAACGCGGCGGGCCGCGATTGAGTAGATTGATATTCCTGCGGCATGAAAACACGTTCCTGATCCGCTCTGTCAGACCCAAGGGCCTGCAGTCGCTGTTCGATGAGTACAGATTTCGTAATCGCGGATGGATTCGGGTACGCACTGAACCTACCCTCAACCGAGGTCACAAGGTCAATGCGGCACCCGCGCGGCGTACCATTACGCTTCCTCGCCTAGGAGCTCCAAGCTGCCCATAGGAGTGTGCACATTCCGCTCACGAACCAACGTGTGTTGCGACAGGCAGACCAGTGAGACTTCATCGATGAGACAGGACTACAGGGAGGCAAGGATTCCGAGACTATTGCATATACTATTCATTCTACGTCGTGACATCCTGCTTTGCGAAGCGGAAACAAAAGCCTGCTGCGCCAAAGATTTCCTATATTGAAACCCAGATCGATCCATCGCAAGTTGCATCCAACGGGTTCAACAGCGTGCTTTAAGCTAGTTGGATGCAGGTTTACCCATCTACGTTGAACGAAGTTAAAACACTTCACGCAAAGCGCTTCGGCGACGACCGCGGCTGGTTCTGCCGAGGCCTTCAACCGCAACAGCTTCCAGCAGGCCGGACTGCCCTCCACCTTTGTCCAGGACAACCAGTCCTTCTCCCGCAAAGGGGTACTGCGCGGATTACATTATCAGCTCGGCAAGCCCCAAGGAAAGCTCGTCCGCGTCCTCTCCGGCCATATCTGGGACGTCGCCGTCGACCTGCGCCGCAACTCCCCCGACTTCGGCAAATACGCCGGCTTCCATCTCAAGCCGCCCTCCGCCACCGACCCGCTCGAGATGCTCTGGATCCCGGAGGGCTTCGCCCACGGCTTCCTCGTCCTCTCCGAGACCGCCGAGGTCCTCTACAAGACCACCGACTTCTACGACCCGGCCAGCGAACGCTGCATCGTCTGGAACGACCCCACGCTGAACATTCCCTGGCCCCTCGATCTGCTCGACCAGGCCCCCACCGTCAGCCCCAAGGACGCCAACGGCAGCCTCTTCCTCGAAGCCGATCTGCCCACCAGGCGACGATACGCCCTTCCGATAATCAAGGCCCTGCTCGCGCAACGCCAGCCCCATCGGCCATTGCGCGAGCAGGCTTGACGCCTGCGATCGATCCCGCATCGCCGCCATCAACAAATCACGATCTGAACGCACTCCGCGCCGCCTACCCCCGCTCGATCAGCCAGCGCTCGACCTCGGCCAGCGAGCGAATCGCCTCGTATCGACCTGGGCACGTGCCCGACTCGGTTCCCCCAATCAGAAACGCCTGACGCAGCCCCGCCGCATTCGCCGCCGCCACATCCGTGCACCGGTCTCCCACCATCACCGAGGCCTCCAGCGACACCCCAAACTCCCGCGCCCCGCGCCGCAGCATCCCCGGTTCCCGGCTTGCGGTCCTCATGCTCGCGCCGATACTCGCCCAAGCCCATGCTCCGGATGAAACGGGCAGTGGTAGACCGCATCGAAGCCAACGCCCTCCCGCGCCAGCTCCGCCTGCATCCACTGCCATCAGCCGCTGAAAGTCTTCCTCGCTGTAGTAGCCGCGCGCGATGCCCGCCTGATTGGTCACCACAAAAATGCGATAGCCCAGCCGCCGCGCCGTCTGGCATAACGAAACAATCCCCGGCACAAAACGCACCTCTTCCGGCCGAAAGAGGTATCCGATCTCTTCATTGACAACGCCATCGCGATCAAGAAACAACGCCCGGCGCGGCGTCTCGCGAATTCGTATCCAACATCGTTCCATTTCCAGTGCAAAACCGGTCTAGCACCGAAACCGGAGCAGCAAGCTCCGCCAGCACCGCGTGCAGCGACTCCTCCCACCGCATCATGCTCCAGCCGAACGTCTCCTGCAGCTTGCGGCAATCCAGCCGCGAGTTCGCCGGCCGCCGCGCCGGCGTCGGATACTCGGCCGTCGCAATCGCGTCGACCTCCGCCAGCCGAACCTCCGGCGTCCTCTCAGCCCTGCTGCCGAACCGCCTCCGCCGCGAAGCCATACCACGTCGTCTCGCCCGCCCCCGCCGCATGGTAGACACCGCTCACCCGCGCGACCGCATCCAGCAATCCAGCCGACCCGCGCAGCAGCCCGCTCGCTCGCACTCCCCGATCACATGCGCCGTCATCCGCGCCAGATCCCGGCTCCAGGTCGGCGCGCCATGCTGGTCCGCGACCACCCGCAGCCGGTCGCGCTCCCGCGCCGCCTTCAGAATCGTCAGCAGAAAGTTCTTCCCCGTCGCTCCATACACCCAGCTCGTCCGGAAGATCAGGTGCGCCGCGCCCGAGCGCGCCAGCTCCTGCTCGCCCGCCAGCTTGCTCGCGCCATACACACTCGCCGGATTCACCGCATCGGTCTCCGCATACGGCGCCGTTCCCAGACCATCGAAGACGTAGTCGGTCGAGAAGTGCACCACCGCCGCCCCAATCGCCCTGGCCTCTTCGCCCAGCGCCCGCACCGCCGTCGCGTTTACGGCGTACGCCAGCTCCGGTTCGCTCTCCGCGCGATCGACCGCCGTATACGCCCCCGGATTCACAATCCAGCGCGGCTTCACCTGCCGCACCATCGCACGAACGCTCGCCTCATCGCTCAGGTCCAGCTCCGCCCGTCCCGGCGCAACCACCTCGCCCAGCGCCGCCAGCGACCGCACCAGCTCGCCCCCCACCTGCCCCGAAGCTCCGGTCACAAGAATCCGTCCGAGCCTGTCCCACTCCATCCGCCATCAATAAACCTTCTCGTGCAGCAGGCCCCGCAGATACTGCCCATAGCTGCTCTTGGCGATGGCATCCGCCTGCTCGGCCAGCTGCGCCGCATCGATATACCCCAGCCGGATACGCGATCTCCTCCGGACACGCGACCTTCAGCCCCTGCCGCTTCTCGATCGTCTGGATGAAGTTCGACGCCTCCAGCAGCGAGTCATGCGTGCCCGTATCGAGCCACGCCATGCCCCGCCCCATGATCTCCGTCGTCAGCTCGTCCCCGCTCCAGATACCAGCGGTTCACATCCGTGATCTCCAGCTCCCCGCGCGGCGACGGCTTCAGCGACTTCGCCACCTCCACCACCTGCCGTCGTAGAAGTAGATCCCCGTCACCGCATAGCGCGACCGCGGCTTCAGCCGGCTTCTCCTCGAGCGAGATCGCCCGCCGCTGCTCATCGAACTCCACCACGCCATACCGCTCCGGATCATGCACCGGATACGCGAACACCGTCGCGCCGTCGGTCGCGCTTCGCCGCATCGCGCAGCATCCGCGCAAAGTCGTGCCCGTAGAAGATGTTGTCGCCCAGCACCAGGCAGCAGCCTTCGCCCGCGAGGAACTCCTCGCCCAGCAGAAACGCCTGCGCCAGCCCATCCGGCGACGGCTGCACCGCATACTGCAGCTTGATGCCCCACTTGCTGCCATCGCCCAGCATCTGCTCGAAGCGCGGCGTGTCCGACGGCGTCGAGATGATCAGGATCTCCCGCATCCCCGCCAGCATCAGCGCCGACAGCGGGTAGTAGATCATCGGCTTGTCATAGACCGGAAGCAGCTGCTTCGAGACCGCCTGCGTCACCGGATGCAGCCGCGTGCCGGAGCCTCCGGCCAGAATGATTCCCTTCAACGTGCAACCTCCGCAGTTACAGTCAGTCCCGCTCCGGTCGCTATAGTTCGTATCGATCCACTGCCGGTACGCGCCGCTGGTCACACCCTCGATCCACGCGCCGTTCGCCAGATACCACTCCACCGTCTTGCGCAGCCCGGTCTCGAAGCTCTCCGCCGCCGTCCAGCCCAGCTCCGACTCGATCTTGCGCGCGTCGATCGCATAGCGCCGGTCATGCCCCGGCCGGTCCGCCACCGTGCGGATCAGCTCCGCATGCGGCCGATGCGCCGACTCCGGCACCAGCTCATCGAGCAGCGCGCAGACGCGTATGCACCACCTCGCGGTTCGTCCGCTGGTTGCCGCCGCCCACGTTGTACGTCTCGCCGATCCGCCCGCGCTCGAGCACCGCCCGCAGCGCGCTGCAGTGGTCCGCCACATACAGCCAGTCCCGCACCTGCAGCCCGTCGCCGTACACCGGCAGCGGCTTGCCCGCCAGCGCATTCGTGATCATCAGCGGAATCAGCTTCTCCGGAAACTGATACGGCCCATAGTTGTTCGAGCAGTTCGTAATCATCGCCGGCAGCCCGTAGGTATGTACCCACGCCCGCACCAGATGATCGGACGCCGCCTTCGACGCCGCATACGGGCTGTTCGGCGCATACGGCGTCTCCTCATGAAACGCCGGATCCTCCGGCTCCAGCGTCCCGTACACCTCATCGGTCGAGACATGCAGAAAGCGGAACCCCGCCCGCTCCTCGCCCGTCGAGCGTCTCGTAGTACGCGCGCGCCGCCTGCAGCAGGCTGAAGGTGCCGTCGATATTGGTCTTCAGAAACGCATCCGGCCCCAGGATCGACCGGTCCACATGGCTCTCGGCCGCAAAGTGCACCACCGCCCGCGGCCGGTGCTTCGCCAGCAGCGACCCCACCAGCTCCCCGTCCCCGATATCGCCATGCACAAACGTGTAGCGAGCATCCCCCGCCACCGCGCTCAGATTCTCCGGGTTCCCCGCATACGTCAGCAGGTCCAGATTCACCACCGACCCGTCCGTATGCTCGCAGCCAATCCAGCACGAAGTTGGATCCGATAAACCCAGCACCGCCCGTCACTAAAATCGAATCCGTCTTCATCCGCTCTCCGCCTCTATTCCCCAAACTGGTCTTTTTACTCCACCCGAACCATACGCCTAACGCGGCCAGAAAAGCAGCCGGACCAAGCAGAACCAGTATAAAAGCTGCTCCGGGACTCAAGCCCGCCACGCAGAGACACATCGCCTGCCAGCCCACTCCACCCGCGAGCCCCAGCTCCGCATAAACTCACCACCGGGCCAGCCTCCGCACCATGTAGAATCTGAGTTGCCGGAGGACGCATCTCATCCTCCAGCGCGTGCAAGGGGCCTATAGCTCAATTGGTTAGAGCAGCGAACTCATAATTCGTTGGTTCCAGGTTCAAGTCCTGGTGGGCCCACCACCCTTGCCCGCGATCAGCCGCCCGTCAGACGCAACTCAGGCGAAGCGCCACCACCTCGTCGATCTCCATCGCCTCCAGCAGACACGTCTTCACCACCCGAATGTGATCCTGCATCGCCGCCTGCGCCGCCTGCCGATCCCCCTGCTTCAGCGCCTGGTAGATCCTGCCATGCCCCACCGTCGAGATGCTCCCGCTCAGGTCGTAGCTCTTATAACGGCACAGCAGGCTCTTCTGCTGGACATTCTCAAAGACCCGGAAAAACTCCGCATTCCCCGAAGCCTCCGCGATCATGCCGTGGAAGCGAAAATCCTCCTCCACATGCTTCCCTTATCCCGCGTCCTCGAGAAACCGCTGCGTCCGCTCGATACTCTCCTCCATCGCCTGCAGCAGCGCCGGGGTCACCTTGGCCGCCTGCACCGCGTGCATCTCCAGCACCTCGCGCAGATCGTACAAGTCGCTAACCTCTTTCAGCGAAAACTCCCGCACATACGCGCCGCGCCGCGACTCGATCGAGACCAGCCCCTCCGCCTCCAGCCGGTTCAACGCCTCCCGCACCGGCGACTTGCTGATGCCCAACTGCGTGGCGAGATGCTCTTCCGTCAGCCGCATGCCCTCGCTCAGCGATCCATCGAGCAACTGCTCCTTGATGCTCCGATAGGTAAGTTCCGTCAGATTCGGTATGTTCGTCAGCTTTTTCATTTGTGCGGGGAGATATCTGGGAGAGTCTACACGACTGAAACTAAAGACACGATAAATTTTGTGCCCCCGAACTATCTCCTTATCTCCAGAGGCAGGAGACCTCTCAACCTTGTGCGATAAGCGCTCACCATGCGTGCGCTTATCGCACAAACAGGAACGCTCGCCCGGAGGCTTTCCCACGCGCGAGCGTCGCTGCCTGCACAAAATCTGTCCCTGACTCCAGCCTCAGTACTCCAGAGTCATCGGGAAGTACGACAGCGTCCCATCCGAATCCTCATACTTCAGGAACACCTTCTTCGTCCCCTTCTGCCCCACCACCCGCGCCGCCACCACAACGCCGGTATGGTCCCGCTTGGAGACATCCACATGGAAGCTCTGGATCGGCCCGCCCCAGTCGCTGGCCGTCGTCCAGTCCTCGGTGAACCGCTGCAGCGTGTAGTCGTACTTCTGCGGATGCTGCTGCCAGTTCGGATCGTTGTTCCAGATCCCATACGCCTTGGCATAGTCGCCCTGCTCCACCGTCGTCAGGAACCATTCACCCGATGCTCCACCGGCAGGTTCGAGAAGAACCATCCATGCCCCATCAGGAAACCAGCCACCGCGACGATCGCCGCCACGAAGACCAGCACCACCGAGCCAACCAGCAGGTTACGTTTGCGATCTTCGCGGCGAGCGTCATACTCAGGCGCATTCAGCAGGGTCATCGTTCAAGCTCCTCAATTCCTAACCATACATATTAGACGCAGCATCCGACCGCATCCCACTCCAACGCTCCGCCGCACTCCTCGGAAACGCCCCCCGAAGCACCTCCACCTCCACGCCCTCCCTCCCCACCCGGCACAAAGTACACCGAAACCACATCGAACCGCACCGGAATCCGCCCTCGCCGCTCCTCCGCGATCCCCTTCGTATACGCCTGCGCCAGCCTCCGCAGCGTCTCCTGCTTCGCCCCATCCACCGCAAACTCCGCCGGCACCCGGTCCCTTCCCGTCCGCGTCTTCACCTCGATAAAACACAGCCGCTCCCCCTCCCACCCGATCAGATCCACATCCCCGCGCACCTTGGGACTGGTCCACCGCCTCGCCACAATCGTGTACCCCTGCCGTCGCAGGAAAAACAGCGCCTCCTCCTCCCCGCGCACCCCGGTCGCCAGATGCTCCGCCGAGCCCTCAACCCCGCCCCGCAGCCGCCTCGCCAGCCAATCGATCCCACCCAGCGCCCACCGCTGCGCCTCCAGCCACCCCCGCGAAAGCCGTCGCTCCCGTCGCTCGACCGGCCGCATCGGCTTCAAAACACTCGCTCTCATATGCCCCACAGCATACGCGCTCACCCCGATTCCGTCCCCGGTTTTCCTCGCTCCATTTGCCTCTCCCGCCCGACCCTGCGATACTTAACTGTGCCCACTCGGCTCAATCTTCCAACACATTTAAAGGGGTCGCGAACGTGTCTGCAAAGTACATCTTCGTAACGGGCGGCGTCGTGTCTTCGCTCGGGAAAGGGCTTGCAGCCGCATCGATCGGCTGCCTTCTGGAAGCCCGCGGTATCAAGGTCAACCTGATGAAGTTCGACCCGTATCTCAACGTCGATCCAGGCACCATGAGCCCCTTCCAGCATGGCGAGGTCTTCGTCACCGACGACGGCGCCGAGACCGACCTGGACCTCGGTCACTACGAGCGCTTCACCCACGCCAAGCTCACGCGGGATAACAATCTCACCACCGGCCGCATCTACGAGCAGATCATCACCAAGGAGCGCCGCGGCGACTACCTGGGCAAGACCGTCCAGGTCATCCCCCACGTCACCAACGAGATCAAGAACGCCATGCGCAAGATCGGCGCCGACTGCGACGTCGCCATCGTCGAGATCGGCGGCACCGTCGGCGACATCGAGTCGCTGCCCGTTCCTCGAGGCCATCCGCCAGATGCGCCAGGACCTCGGCCGCGACAACACCCTCTTCGTCCACGTCACGCTGATCCCCTGGATCGCCGCCGCGCAGGAGCTGAAGACCAAGCCCACGCAGCACTCCGTCAAGGAGATGCTCTCGATCGGCATCCAGCCCGACATCCTCCTCTGCCGCTCGGACCGCCCCGTCCCCCGCGACATGCGCTCGAAGATCGCCCTCTTCTGCAACGTCGAAGAGCCCGCCGTCATCGCCGCCCGCGACGTCGCCAGCATCTACGAGGTGCCGCTCAACTTCGCCGCCGAGGGTGTCGACACCCTCGCCCTCAAGTACCTCAAGATCGACGCCAAGGCCCCCGACCTCACCAAGTGGACCGACATCGTCGACCGCGCCTACAACCCCGCCGATGAGGTCTCCATCGCCATCGTCGGCAAGTACGTCGAGTACGAGGACTCCTACAAGTCGCTCAAGGAAGCCCTCGTCCACGGCGCCCTCGCCCACAAGCTCAAGCTCCGCGTCACCTGGGTCGAGGCCGAAGGTCTCGAGACCGTCGACGCCGAAGGCAAGCCCACCCGCGCCTACGAGGACCAGCTCCGCGGCTTCGACGGCATCCTCGTCCCCGGCGGCTTCGGCAAGCGCGGCATCGAGGGCATGCTCAACGCCATCCGCTTCGCCCGCGAGAACAACGTCCCCTTCTTCGGCATCTGCCTCGGCATGCAGACCGCCTGCATCGAGTACGCCCGCAACGTCTGCGGCCTCACCCACGCCAACTCCGGCGAGTTCGACCCCGCCACGCCGCACCGCATCATCTACAAGCTGCGCGAGCTGACCGGCGTCGAAGAGATGGGCGGAACCATGCGTCTCGGCGCCTGGAACTGCGTCATGGAGCCCGGTTCGCTGGCCGCCAAGGCCTACGGCACCACCGAGATCTCCGAGCGTCACCGTCACCGCTACGAGTTCAACCGCGAGTACGAGGCGCTGCTCACCGGCGCCGGCCTGAAGCTCACCGGAACCACTCCCGACGCGACCTACGTGGAGATCGTCGAGATCCCCACGCACCCCTACTTCCTCGGCTGCCAGTTCCATCCCGAGTTCAAGTCGAAGCCGCTCGAGCCGCACCCGCTCTTCCGCGACTTCGTGGCCGCCAGCTACAAGAACCGCACCGCAAGCCAGAACAGCCAGCAGCCCACCGCCGAAGCCACCACCCAGGCGTAATCGACCCAACCCAGAACCACGAAACAGACCCACGAAGGCCCGGCACATCCGGGCCTTGAGCGTGCCGAAGGGATGCTCAACGGTGGATCGTCGAAGGCGCATGAGGGCTGGTGTGGCACGTTCGGTCATGCGTTGGAGGGCATCGTCGTGAAGATGTCTTGAGATCATGCGGCGGACGCCCTGGGTGCAGTGCGGCTTCTGTGGACACGCCGCGCAGTCGGTTACATGGGCTCCATAGTAGACGGCGCGGTCCTTGCGCGAGATCTGCATCCGCTGAAGCGGCTTGTTCTCGGGGCAGACGAAGCGATCCTGTTCGGGCTCGTTGCGGAAGAGGTTCCGATCCAGCAGTCCGGCGGCGTTGACCGAGCGTTGCGCGGGCACATGCGGCGTCACCCCCATGGCTTCGCAGCGCGCTGCCTGCTCGCCGTTGGAGTAGCCGGTGTCGGCCACGAGGTTGAGTCGGTCAGCGCCAAGTGCTTCCTTCGCAGCCTTAGCCATCGGCTCCAGCTGACGGTTATCGGCCGCATCCAGCACCACGGCGTGTGTGACGATCAGCGCGTGCTCGGCATCCACAGCCGTCTGCACGTTGTAGGCAGGAACGATGGTGCTTCCGCTCTTCATCAGGTTGGCTTCAGGCTCGGGGTGCCGCTTCAGCTTCTCCAGCGACGCAGCCACAACCGGGGGATCGATCTCGGCCTGCAGCTTGATCGTCGGCCTTCTCGCAGCTGGTCAGATACTGCTCGAGCGCCCGGCGCTCGCGCACGCTCGACTGGCTGGCCACAGCGAGGAACTGCGTTCCATCCACCGACACCCACTCGCCACGGATCAGACCGCAGCCGCGCGCGAACCGCACCAGTTCGGCTCCCGCGGCCGCCACCGCATCGCGATGCATGCGACGGAACTCCGCGATCGACTTATGGTCCGGATACAGACGTCCCAGCAGCCACATCAGCTCCACGTTGCGCCGGCAATCCGACCCAGCCGCCGCGACGACCGCAGCTGATGCAGATAGCCGTACAGATACCTTTTCCTTTGTCTGCTCTGGCCGTTATCTCTTCTAGTCGTTGCCTGTTTTGCCGGGCCTTTTGGTTTTCACCGCCGAAATCCCCGCCAAAATCCCGGGCACCCATCCTCGAACCCCACCGGACCCACCCGGGCGCCCATCCTAGAACAAACCCCGTAATGAACCCTGGGTGCCCCATCCTCGACGCACAGTTTTATCGTGCGGCAGGGTGGGGTATCGAGCGCAAGCGAGACCGCCTTCCCCCAACTCCAGGCACCCCATCCCTCACATAAACGTTTCTCCTGACCGATAAGGACAGCACCAGCTTCAAGGCCTCTGTGACATGCCCCCGCGTACCGACACCCCGGCGCGGGCGAGGACAGCACGATCCCGATCCCCTCAGGAGATATTTCTTTTGCATAAGTCTGTTTGCTTTCATGAAAGGGTTTCGCCCCTTGTCAGCTTTGGCGAGCCTCTCTGCCATTGTCGCGCTGTTATCCTTTGCCCCCTCCGCCTTGGCGCAGGAGGCAATGTATCCCCTCAAGGAAGGCATCGTTCAGCCCCTCCACAGCCAGAACATTCCCAGCTGAATGACCCTGGACATGGAGCTGCGCGGCCGCACCGAGGAGCAGACCTCCCTCGGCTACGTCTCCGGCAAGGATCGTCTCTACGAACTCACCCGCGTCTGGGGCGGCGTCACCGTGCGTCCCACCAGCTGGTTGACCAGCTACACGCAGTTCATGGACGTGCATGCGCTCGGCCTCCCCCAACAAGACAGAGCATCGACCATGCGCGACAACTTCGACCTCCGTCAGGGCTATCTGGACTTCCACTCCAAGCCGGTCCAGTTCCTCGTCGGCCGCCAGGAGCTGCGCATCGGCGACGAGCGCGTCGTCGGCATCGCCGACTGGCTCAACGTCAGCCGCACCTGGGACGGCTTCTACCTGCGCATCGGCAACGTCAATCAGCTCAACATCTTCAGCACCTCGGTGGTCACCGTGCATCCCACCAGCCTGGACACCCACGGCGCCGGCCTCACCTTCCACGGCGTGCACGCCAAACTGACGACCTACGTCCCGACACCACCACCCTCGAGCCATTCGTGCTGGTGCATGCTCTGCCCCGCGTCACCAGTCAGCAGGGCGTCCTCGGCAGCCAGACCGAGGTCACCTTTGGCTCCTACTTCGAGACCAAGCTCCCCTTCGGCTTCGATGCCTCGGGCACCGGAGATCTCCAGCGCGGCAGCTACAGCAACGATTCGATCCACGCCGGCGCTGCCATCCTCCGCGGCGGCTACGGAGCGCACCGCCTCCCATGGCAGCCCCATCTCGAGCTCGAGTACGACTACGCCACCGGCAATCCCCATACCAATCCCGACCGCATCGGCACCTACGATCAGGAGTATCCCAGCAACCACAACGCCTTCGGCCTGGTCGACCTGTTCGGCTTCCAGAACATCAAGCAGGATCGCGTGAACCTGCAGCTGACCCCGCGCAAGAACCTCCTGGTCCTCGTCCAGGGCGGTTCGCTGCACCTGGCGACGCGCCGCGATGGCGTCTACGCGCTCCCCGGCACCAGCCTGTTCGCCGCTCCGGCCGCGGGCTTCGCCAGCGACGATCTCGGCACCGAGTTCGACGCCTCGGCCAAGTACATCTACCGCAAGTCCTTTGTCACCAACGTCGGCGTGGGCCACTTCTTCCCCGGCGAGGTCATGACCAGCGAGAAGCATGGCGCCCCGCTGACCTACGCCTATCTCAGCCTGACCTACCGCTTCAAACTCGAACACGGCGAGTAGCCACGGGAGCAATCCAATCCGGATGCCCCATCCTCGCCACGGTCTTATCGTGGCAGGCCAGGGTCCCAGCGGGCGCTTTTGGCCCGCAGGGGTGGAGCGTGGGGTATCGAGCGTAGCGAGACCCTTCACCGCGATCCTATAGCGGTATATGGCGTAAGCGACGTCTTCGCACCAGAAGGAGACAGAATCAGGCATTCCGCGTGGAAATTCCCTTGATGCCTCCCAGACCTCCATCATGGAGCGCCGCCCTTGGCCCAGCCTGCACCCTGCCTATACACTCGAACCACCCTATGTCGCACGCTCCCCGACTGACCCTGCTCCTGGCCCTCGCCGCCACTGCCGCCCTCGCCCAAAACGCCCCAGGCCCCGGCACCCGCACCGTCGCCTTCGCCAACAGCGACCCCACCGGCGACCCACCCCGCAACGGCAGCTGGAGCCCCGACGGCACCCGCCTCACCTTCCTCGCCGACGACGACCAGATCGGCCACCCCGGCGACCTCCTCCAGATCGACGCCCGCACCGGCAAAGCCAGCGTCCTCGCCACCGCCGCCCAGCTCAGCGCCATGACCTCCGCCCCCATCAGCGAAAAGGATCGCGACCACCGCGAGCGCTACGACATCGCCCCCTTCCTCTGGGCCGACGACTCCCGCCACCTCCTCCTCGACAAGGGCGGCCGCCTCTGGCTCTACTCCATCGCCGACAGCACCGCCACCCTCATCGGCAACACCCGCCAGGGCTCCGGCGACGACCCCAAGTTCTCGCCCAACGCCCGCTTCGTCTCCTACCTCCGCGACCACAACCTCTACATCCACCCCGTCGCCGACAGCTACCAGCCCAGAAGGAGACCGCCCTCACCAGCACCACCGCCGCCACCACCCTCAACGGCGAGGTCGACTGGGTCTACCTCGAGGAGCTCGACGTCCGCAGCAACTACTTCTGGTCCCCCGACTCCTCCGCCATCGCCTACCTCCAGGCCGACGAGTCCAGCGTCCCCGAGTTCCCCATCGCCGACTGGATCCCCCGCCACACCGCCGTCGATCCCCAGCGCTACCCCCAGCCCGGCGACCCCAACCCCGCCGTCCGGGTCGGCATCGTCCCCGTCCAGGGCAGCGACGCCGGCAAAACCAGGTTCATCGACCTCCCCTTCAGCGCCGGCAACGACTACATCCCGCGCTTCGGCTGGATCGACGCCAGCACCCTCTACATCGAGGTCCTCACCCGCGACCAGCGGCACCTGAACCTCTACTTCGCCGACGCCCGCACCGGCGCCTCCCGCCTCGTCTACACCGACACCGACCCCAAGTACCTCGACGAGAACTACGACCTCGACTTCCTCTCCGACGGCCGCTTCCTCGCCCCCAGCTGGCGCGACGGCCACACCCACCTCTACCTCTACCAGTACGACCCCAAGCACCCGCTCGCCGCCGAGGCCACCCTCGTCCGCCAGCTCACCCACGGCGACTTCGAGGTCGAGTCCGTCGCCGGCATCGACCCCACCTCCGAGACCGTCTTCTACACCTCCACCGAAGGCTCCCCGCTCGAGAACAACCTCTGGTCCATCCGCCTCGACGGCTCCGCCAAGCAGCGCCTCACCTCCACCCCCGGCGTCCACGACGTCCTCCTCTCCCCCGACGGCCAGCCACTTCTCCGACATCGCCAGCACCAGCACCACGCCGCCCACCGCCAGCCTCTGCACCGTCCACCAGGGCTGCACCCCCTTCTGGCACTCCACCCCGATCCCCGCCGCCACCGGCGTCACCTCCACCCCCGTCACCTTCACCGCCGCCGACGGCAAGACCACCCTCTACGGCACCCTCACCCTCCCCGCCAACGCCACGCCGACAGCCTCCGTCCCCCTCATCCTCAACCCCTACGGCGGCCCGCTACCCACCCCCGGCGTCCGCAACGCCTGGAACCCCAGCCAGTTCTTCAATGAGGTCCTCGCCCAGCACGGCTTCGCCGTCCTCGAGGTCGACAACCGTGGCTCCGGAGGCCGTGGCCGCGACTTCCAGCAGGCCGCCTATCGCAGCTTCGGCCCCGTCCAGTTCGCCGACCAGATGGCCGCGCTCGACCAGACCCTCGCCCGCTATCCCCAGCTCGATCCCAAGCGCGTCGGCTGGTGGGGCTGGAGCTGGGGCGGCAGCTTCACCCTCTACGCCATGACCCACACCGACCGCATCCGTGCCGGCGTCGCCGTCGCTCCCGTCACCGACTGGCGCAACTACGACTCCATCTACACCGAGCGCTACCTCGGCCTCCCCTCCGCCAACGCCCGGCATCTACACCGCCGACTCCCCCGTCACCCACGCCGCCGACCTCAAAGGCCGCCTGCTCCTCGCCCAGGGCACCGGCGACGACAACGTCCACATCGCCAACACCATTCAGTTCCTCGATCCCCTCATCAACGCCGGCATCCCCTACGACCTGCAGCTCTTCCCCCGCAAGACCCACTCCATCGCCGGCACCGAGTCCCGCGACGAGCTCTTCAACCGCATCCTCTCCCAGTTCGAGACCTACCTGAAGTAGCCTCTCCCACCACCCTCCTACCCAATGCGAACTCCGCCTGGAAATTCAGGCGGAGTTCGCATCTAATCCCCTCATGACGAACAGGACGACGCGCTACGACACCCCTCGCCGCACCTCCAGTAGCTTCCCCGTCCTCCTGCTCGCAGCCATGCTCGGAGCCGTCGCCCTCACCTTCTTCCTGCGCCACGCCACCACCGGCCCCCTGTGCCCGCATCGCCACCCTCATCACCGGCCGCACCACCACCATCAGCCTCTCCGCCCCCGCCGTCGTCGAGAAGATCCAGCGCCTCAGCCGCCTCGAAACCGTCGTCTACTCGCTCGACACCATCGTCGAGGGCGAGCGCACCAGCCCGCTGCTGCCCGACATCCTCGCCGGCGACAAGCTCCTGCTCATCGTCCACGGCCAATCCATCGCCGGCGTCGATCTCTCCCAGCTCAAACCCGAGGACGTCCAGATCGACGAGCGCCGGCCCCAACGGATCCGGCAGCACCATCCACGTCACCCTCCCCGCCTCGCAGCTCTTCGTCACCTCGCTCGACGAGCAGCACACCCGCGTCTACACCCGCTCCACCGGCCTGCTCGTCCCCGCCGACGCCAACCTCGAGTCCGACACCCGCGCCAAGGCCCAGCAGCAGCTCCAGCAGGCCGCCCTGAGCGACGGAATCCTCGACGCCGCCCGCAAGAACGCCCGCGCCACCGTCACCACCCTGCTCGCCTCGCTCGGCTTCCAGCACGTCGACGTGAAATAGCCCCGTTATGAATGAAGTTGGGAATGAAGGAAATGGCCGTGCGAACCCTAAAAAATCGACAGATCCCAACCGATATCCGTACCATCTAACAGGTGACCTGCAGCCAGAGCACTCCCCTACAACCCTCTGGCTGCGCTATCATCCTTGCCATGAAGTTTCTGCGTACGCGCCGCTCCGGCGGCAGAAAGATTGAACCCGTGACAGTCCCCTCTCCCTCCCGGAAAGAATCGACGTTGCTCAAGACCGTCGGCTGGGTCTCAGCCGGTCTTGGAGCCGTCGCTCTTGGTTTGGTTGTCGGCAACGAGCTGCGCCAGCGCTACAAATTCAACCGCCGCACCCCCTACGACAACTACTCCCACTCCGAAGACATGCAGTACGACATCGATTCGGGCATCGGCGTCTAGGCATAGCGACGTCCGACCTGAAAAATCGAGGCTCCAGTCCTCAGAAGCTCAACTGCCACCCATCCTTTGACCTCGTGACGCTCAAACCGCCAACCGGGTACCCCATCCTCGACGCACGGCTTATCGTGCGGCAGGGTGGGGTATCGAGCGGAGCGAGACCGCCTTCCTTTACTCCCAGACGCCAAAAACGACGTCCTCGACCAAGCGGCGGACAGCTCACCGTCCGCCGCGCAGTGGAGAGACCCGATTCGCTCAGCGAGCAAGAATTACGCGGAAACGAAAAATGGGTGGCAGCCGAGCTCTCACCGACTCGCGCTGACCATTAACGACTCAAACCCTACCGATGCGGAGCCGAAACCTTCGCCTGCGGTCTCCGCCAGCGCCGCGTCGATCGTCTGATACAGCAGCGTCGGGTCCATGATCTGGGTCCATCCCTTGTTCGTCACCACAAAGATCGTCGGCGTCTGGCTCAGCCCGATGCGCTCGCCCAGCGTGTAGTCCGACTTCACCTCCTGGGTGAACAGGCCGCTCGGGTCCATCACGAAGGGCATGTTCTGGCCGTGCGTCTGGAACCAGCGCCGCGTAAACGCCTCCAGGTCGTCCTTGCTGGCGATGCTCATCTGATTGGCGAACACATCCCGGCGAAAGTCCTCCGCGATCTTGGGCGACACCTTGTCCTGCAGATAGCGCGCCGTCACCGCCGCATCGAAGCTCCAGACATGCATCTTCAGCGGAAAGTCATGCCGCACCAGCGGAATCTTGTACCGCTCGATCGCCGCGTGGACGATCGGAAAGGCGTGCGCACACGCGGGGCACTCCAGATCCTCGAACTCATAGATCGCCACCTTCGCTCCCGCCGGCGGCTTGACCATCGACGTATCTTTGAAGGTATTGCCTTGATTCGGGGGCGCGGAGAACTGGGCAACCGCAGGCAAGGCTAACGAGAAGCAGCGCGGCGGCAAGCAAACTGGGCTTGAAGGTCGGGACAGAGCGTTTCATGAAAGTTAGACGCATAGCAGTCGCTTTATTCTAGCCCACGCGTTTTCTTCCCGAAGAAAAGGAATCGCAAAAGGAATTTCGCAACCTCCGCTTCCCCGTGGCACTCTAAGTGTGGTGAGCATGAAGAATCTTAGGCATCGGGTAGGACCAACAGGAAAGTTGCGCGTGGTTTTCGCTCTCGGCTGCGGTCTCTCCATCGCCGCCGCCGGAATTGCGCCCCGTCTGCAGCGGCCCAGGAGCTGCCCCAGGCCCCCACCCCGAACCCCGCCGTCTTGCGGGCTCCCGGCGGCATCGTCGTCCCCGCCGCCACCTCCGAGCCCATCCCCCTCGGCCTCGACGAGGCCATCGATCGCGGCATGCGGCTCAACCTGCAGCAGCTGCTCGCCCAGCAGAACGAGCGCGCCGTCCACGGCGAGCTCCTCACCGTCGAAAACAGCCTGCTGCCCACGCTCACCGCCCAGCTGCAAAGCGGAGACCAGGAGATCAACCTCGCCGCGCTCGGCTTCAAGCCCAGCACCGTCGCCGACCTCAGCTCCACCCTCGGGATTAGCCAACTTCGTCTTCAATCCGATCACGAAGGTCGCCACCACCTCCGCCCAGGTCAACGTCGCCCAGCAGCTCTTCAACCTCCCGCCTACGAGTTCTATCGCGCCGCGCAGAAGGCCACCCTGGTCGCCCAGCTGACCACCAAGCTCGGCCGCAACGACATGGCCCTCCGCGTCGGCACCGCCTACCTGCAGGCGCTCGCCGACGCCGCCCAGATCACCAACGCCCAGGCCCTCGAAAAGGCCGACGAGGAGGTCCTGCGCCAGGCCACGCTCTCCCACGACGCCGGCGTCGGCACCCACCTCGACGTCCTCCGCGCCCAGGTCCAGCTCCAGACCCAGCAGCAGGTCGTCATCCGCAACGAAGACGCCTTCGCCAAGGACAAGATCGCGCTCAACCGCCTCATCGGCCTGCCCGCCGACCAGCAGATCACCCTCACCGACACGGTGCCCTTCTCCGAGCTGGCCGCCATGCCCGAACCCGCCGCGCTGCAGCTCGCCTTCACCCGGCGCTACGACTATCTCTCCCTCCAGGCCCAGCTCGACGCCGACCAGCACTCCGCCAAGGCCATCCGCTACCAGCGCCTCCCGACGCTCGCCTTCGGCGGCTACTACGGCGTCCTCGGCGTGACCAACGGCCTCTACCACGGCAACTTCGTCGCCCAGGGCAAGCTCGAGTTCCCCATCTTCGAAGAGGGATCGCTGCGCGGCGAGCGTGAGGTCGCCAACGCCCAGATCAGCCGCATCCGCTCCCAGATCGCCAACCTCCGCGTCGCCATCGACCAGCAGATTCGCGACAGCCTGCTCGACGTCCAGTCCTCGGCCGAACTGGTCAAGGTCGCGCGCAGCAACGTCGAGCTCTCCACCCAGGAGCTGAAGGACGCCACCGACCGCTTCACCTCCGGCGTCACCGACAACCTGCCCGTCGTCCAGGCGCAGGCCACCCTCGCCGACGCCCAGACCCGCCAGGTCGCAGAGCGAGTTCCAGTACAACCAGTCGAAGCTCGCCCTCGCCCGCAACATCGGCATCGTCGAAACCGAGTACAAGGCCTACCTCGGCCGCTAGATCTTGGCCGCTAAGCGCGTCAGTCTCGAGCTCACCGAGGTGCCCCAGCCGATCGCCATCCGCACCGTTTCCCTGATCGTCCCACAATGTCAGCTCGGACCCTCGGGATATTCGTTTGCGACCGAGCCCAACGATCCGTCCTCTCCAAAAACGTCATCTCGCACCGGATGCCGCGGACAGTCCCACCGTTCGCGCGCAGGGAGCGACCTGTATCTCGTTCGCACTCGAACACCGCCCGGCTTCCCTCGGCCTCAAGTTCGCCGAAGGCGTCAAGCCCACCCACATCCAGCGCGCCGCATCTGGCGAGACTAGCCCGATCCATCCACATCAGATAGCCTTCCGATCGGCCTCAACCCTCACGCCCAGCCGATATGACACCATACATGGATATGGACGGCGACTCTAAGGCACCCACCGCAGGCAGTGCATTCCTCTCACGCGACTTCCGCCTCTATCAAATCGGCCCGCATGTTCGTCATCATCGGAGCCGAAGCACAATCGGTCGCCGTAGCCTGGCAGGTCTACCAGATCACCCACTCCGCGCTCGACCTCGGCTACACCGGCCTCGCCCTCTTTCTCCCCGGCCTCCTCTTCATGCTGGCCGCCGGCCACGCCGCCGACCGCTACGACCGCCGCGGCATCATCCTCCTCTGCTACGCCGCGCAGTTTCTCTGCACCGCCGCCCTGCTCTGGTTCGCCCTGCACGGCATCCACCCACATCTGGCCCATCTACACCGTCCTGGTCGGCATCGGGCTCGGCCGAGCCTTCAGCGGCCCCGCCTCCTCCGCCATGGTCCCCTCCCTCGTCCCCAAGGAGCACTTCGTCAACGCCATCACCTGGGGCGCCAGCATCTACCAGCTGGCCAACATGGTCGGCCCCGCCGTCGGCGGCCTGCTCTTCACCCTCCCGCTCGCCGGCGCCCTCGCCCATTGGAACGGCGCCGCCATCGTCTACACCTTCACGCTGACCACGCTGGCCACCTTCCTCGTGCTGGTCGCCCTCATCCGCACCCGCGTCGAGCGCACCGACGAAGAAGGCCTTCAACCTGCACACCATGCTCGCCGGCATGCGCTACGTCTGGGAGACCAAGCTGCTGCTCGGCTCCATCTCCCTCGACCTCTTCGCCGTCCTGCTCGGCGGCGCCGTCGCCCTGCTGCCCATCTACGCCACCGAGATCCTGCACGCCGGCCCCCGCGGCCTCGGCCTGCTCCGCGCCATGCCGTCCGTCGGCGCCCTCGCCGTCAGCCTCACCCTGGTCTGGCGTCCCATCAAGCGCCGCGCCGGCGCCGTGATGCTCTGCTGCGTCGGCGTCTTCGGCGCCGCGACGGTGGTCTTCGGCCTCTCCCGAACGATGTCGCTCAGCCTCGTCGCCCTCGTCCTCGTCGGCGCCAGCGACATGGTCAGCGTCGTCATCCGCGGCAGCGTCCTGCAGCTGGCCACGCCACCCGAGATGCGCGGCCGCGTCAGCGCCGTCAACTGGCTCTTCATCGGCGCCTCCAACGAGTTCGGCGAGTTCGAGAGCGGCCTCACCGCCCACTGGTGGGGCGCCGTCCGCGCGGTCGTCATCGGCGGCATCGGCTCGATGCTCGTCACCGGCTCCGCCGCCGTGCTCTTCCCCGCCCTGCGCCGCGCCGACAAGCTCACGGCAGAGTCCCTGCGCGGCGCCGAGCTGCAACACGCCACCGCGGAGCCAGTGAACTAGACCGATGCCTCATGCTTCCGTGCTTATCGCGATCCTGAGCGCAGCAAACCGATGCCCTCGGCACCGCCCCTACCGCGCGCACCTCACCGAGCAGCAGTTCGGCCCAACCGCCGCTCGCAGTGACAGCACCCTCAAATCCGCTCACCACACGAGCCGGACCATCCTCAGAACATGTCGCTAACTTGCAACCGAACAGAAACAGAACCAAGGGAGGCAAGCGTGGAGAGTGGCAAGAAGGCAGCGATCGGAGCGACGGTGCTGCTGCTCGCAGTGGTCGGAGTCCGGGTCGGGCTAAGTGATCCATCAGCGGCACGTCGATGCCACCGCCGTCGCACCGGCGCCGGTCGAGAGCAAGGCCAATCCCGACGATCTGGTCTTCCTCAAGCAGCTGCGCCCGGACTCGATGAAGGACATCAAGCAGCTGGTCGGCAAGACGCTCTGGGTCTCCGCCGGCGGCCAGATGGACTACTACCTCTACGCCGCCCACCGCGCCAACTACGCCAAGAGCGAGGGCGTCCTCCTCGGCGCCGATCCCCTGCTGGTCAAGGACGCCATCGAGCAGGTCGCGCCCAAGTCGGCGACCTTCCGCATTCCCGGCGGCGACCGCCAGGTGCTGCTGGTCTTCACCCTGCCCAAATCGGCCAAGCCCGACACCCTCTACGCCGTCCCCGTCGGCTACCACCAGGACGGCGCCTACACCTTCTTCATGGACGAGATCTTCTTCTACGACGATCCGCACGTCCTCTACAAGCACTGGAGCGCCGACCAGTGGGCAGCGGTCGACGCCCACAAGGTCATCCCCGGCATGAGCGAGCGCCAGGTCGAACTCGCGCTCGGCCAGGTCAGCAAGAGCGAGAGCCAGGCCTACGGCAACCGCACCGTCACCTTCGACGACCAGGGCCATCCCGTCGACGTCACCTTCACCAACGACAAGGCCACCAACATCCGCCCGGATTGATTTCCCACTTCCGCTCGCCCACACAGAAAGCCCCTTCCACAGAAGGGGCTTTTTCAGCATCTGTCAGCCACTCACCAGAGCAGCGGAACGCCATACTCCGAAAAGCGTTTGTCGTGTGTCAGGATCGGGATGCCCTCGGTCGAGGCCTGCGCAATCAGAAGCCGATCGAAGGGATCTCCATGGTGCTGCGGCAGCATCTCCAATTGCAGGATGTGCTCGAAGCGGATCGGCAGCAACTCCATTCCGTACTCCGTCATCTCGTCGCGAACATACGCGACCGACGAGCCGATGGCGCGTAGCTTGCCAAGCTTGATCTTGATGCTGATCTCCCACAGCGAAGCCAGGCTGAAGACGAGTTCATTGCTCTCCGAGGTGAGGATCTGCTGCGCGTCTGCCGAAAGACGAGGATCCTCGAGCAGCGCCCAAAGAAAGGCGTGGGTATCGACAAGCACCCTCACGCAGGATCGTCCTCAGCGTCACCCACTCCCTCAAAGAGCCTTTGAATCTCGAGATTCGTCGCAGAAGAATCGAAGTCCTCGGCCATCCAGAGCTTGCCGATTCCCGCGCCGATCATACTCTGCCGCGACCTGCGCGCCGGCTCGGTCACCACGACGAGCTTGACCGCCGGCTTACCGGCACGCGCGATGATGACCTCTTCCCCGTTCTCCGCGGCGGCGATCAACTTGGAGAGGTGAGTCTTCGCGTCATGGATGTTGACTTCCATAGCGCGAGTCTAGCTAGACAGCCTAGCTAAGGCAAGAGCCACGCCTAGCTGCCCGACGGATCCACGCTGCCGAGCCACGCCGAGAGCACGAGCACCAGCGTCAGGCAGACCGCCTCAACGCGAAGGGTCATCCCCAGCGTCTTCGTCTGCTGCGTGGTCCAGGCCTGTTCGCGCCGCCGGATCCAGCGCCGATGCAGCGCTCCCAGCGCCAGAGCACCCGCGACCAACACCAGCTTCGCGAGCAGGATGCGTCCCCAGCCGGTATGGACGAGGCCACCGAGCTGATGGTCGAGTCCGGTCCAGCCCTTCCAGAGCGCCGGAGAGCAGCACCAGCGCCACCGCGTAGGTCGAGACCCGCGGACAGGCCCTGCAAAAATCCACGCGTCGACGCGCTCCCCGGCGGCGACCAGGCGCGGCAGAACGAAGAGCCCCGCGACGATCACGCCGCCGGTCCAGAGCGCCATCCCCGACAGATGCAGCAACTGGAGCAGTTCGGCGACCGTAAAGTCCCCCTCGACCGCCGCATGCCCCGTCGCGGAGTGCAGCATCAGCAGCAGCGCGACCAGCAGAGCCGACACGCCGGGCCTCCGCAGCGGCTTCAGAAGATCCGCCACCAGCAGCAGCACAGCGACCGCGAGCGTCGCCAGCGCGACCTTCCCCGCATGCGTCGTGGCGACCAGAGGCGCCGAGCCTCGAGCACCGCGCCGAGCCCCGCCTGCCCGGTCATCATCGCAACCATCAGGTAGAACTGCGCCGCCAGCGCGATCGCCATCAGCATCGCCGCCGAGCGCATCTGCGGAACACGCGCACCGCCGGCCGCCGCCGCAGCCAATACCCAGCCAGCAACACACCCGTCGCCAGCGCAAGGCTCCAGTCGAACAGCGCCGTCGCGAGGACACTGATCCCCATCAGGGAGTCATTCATCGTACCGGCCTACTTGACGGTGAACTGAGTAGCTGCCCTCGGTGCGGTGGCCGTCGGTCGCGACCGCCACCCAATGCACCGAATAGCTGCCCTGCTTGAGCGCCGGAAGCGCGAGCGTCATGTGCGTCGCATCGGCCGCGTCCACCGCCGACGCCGCCTGCCCGACGGCCGCTCCGTTCGCGCCCGCGACATGAATCGAGCTGAACTTCGGCTCCAGCCCCTCGGTAAACCGGATCGAGACCTGCGCCGGAGCAGGGCCAACCGAATCGACGGCCGGCTCCATCACCTTCGGGTGGGCATGGGCGAAGGCGCTTCCCGTGGCCATCATCAGGACGGCGGGGAGCAGCAGCGGGCGGAGAGAGCGATAGCATCATCGTCTTCTTCCTTCTTCTCCAATCTTAGACCGGTCTGCCGACCAGCACCTCCAGCCCACCCGCCCACAGCACCCACCGGATCAGCCCGTATTGCGCAGCCCCGCGCTGATTCCATTGATCGTCGCCGTGATCGCGCGATTCAGGTCCTGCGCCTCGGGCGAGTCGGGATCGGCGTTCGGATGGCCGCCTCGGCGGCCCGCTTGCGGCGGATCAGCTCGATCTGGATCAGCGACATGGGATCGACGTACGGATTGCGCAGCCGGATCGAGCGCTCCAGCACCGGGTTGCGCTCGAGCAGCGTGGTCTGCCCGGTGATGGCCAGGATCATGCGCCGCGTCAGCTGGAACTCCGCCTCCAGCGTGCTGAAGACGCGGTCGCGCAGCGCCTCATCCTCGACCAGCGACGCATACAGCCGCGCGATGCCGAAGTCCGCCTTGGCCAGCGCCATCTCCACATTGCGCACCAGGTCGAGGAAGAGCGGAAAGCTCCGCGTCATCGTCTGCAGCTGCGCCAGGCCATCGGCATGGGCGACGACAAACGCCTCGAGCGCATGGCCGACGCCGAACCACGCCGGCACCAGCTGCCGCGACTGCATCCAGCCGAAGACCCACGGAATGGCGCGCAGGTCGGCGAAGTTGCGCTTGCCGGTTGCGCGCGCACCGGACGCGAGCCGATCCGCGCGTGCTCCAGCTCCGCCATCGGCGTGGCCTGCTCGAAGTAGGTGAAGGTCTCCGGGTTGTCGACGATGTGCTCGCGGTAGAAGGCATACGAGCTCGCGCGAGAGCTCATCGAGCGCCTGCTCCCACGCCGGGAGCAGCTCGCCGGTGAGGCAGGGCACGCGGCCTTCGCTGCCGTCGCCGAGGCCCCCGCCGCCGCAGCCGGGGCGGCGCGCCATCCCAGCCGCGCTGCCGCAGCCAGCACCTGCAGCCCGTTGCAGGATGGCGTCCGGCCGCGCCACCGCGTCCAGCGAGGCGGCGATCATCAGCTCCAGATTGCGCTCGGCCAGCACCACGTCGGAGTACTTCCAGTTCAGCACCTCGCCCTGCTCGGTGATGCGCAGCTCGCCCGAGAAGCTGTCGAGCGGCTGCGCGAAGATGGCGCGGTGCGTCGGTCCGCCGCCGCGGCCGACCGTGCCGCCGCGCCCATGGAAGAGCCGCAGCGTTCACGCCGCACTCCCGCGCCACCTCATGCAGCGCGCGATGCGCCTTGAAGATCTCCCACGTGCTGGTGATCATGCCGCCATCCTTGTTCGAGTCGGAGTAGCCGAGCATGACCTCCTGGCGATGCTCCCAGCTCGCCAGCAGCGGCTTGTAGGCCTCGCTCGACCACAGCTGACGGCAGATGGCCGGCGCGTTCTGCAGGTCTTCGATGGACTCGAAGAGCGGCACCGGCATCAGCCCGGGTCTTTGTCCCCCGCTTCGCCGTGCGTAGCCTCGACGCGCACCCCGCCCAGCCGCGCCAGCCACAGCACATGGAGCACATCCTCCGCCGAGGTCGCGCCGCTGATGACGTACTGCCGGATCGCCTCCGGCGCATACTGCCGCTTCAGCTCGGCGATGGCGCGGAAGGTGTCGAGCACCTCCTGCGACTGCGGCGAGAGCGCCGCGGGCAGCCGCAGCTCGCCGGAATGCCCGGCGGCGAAGCTGCCACGCCGAGATCTCGGCGACCGCCTTGGCATGCACCTTCGCATGCTGGCGAATATCCAGCGTCTGCAGATGAAAGCCGTAGGTGCGCACCTCGAGCAGCAGCGGATCGATCAGCAGCCGGCTGAGCCGCTCGCCCTTGTTCTCGAGCAGCGATGCCGCGCATCAGCTCCAGGTCGGCGAGCAGGTCGGCGGCACGCGTGTACGGCTCAAGCGCCGGCGGCCCGACCAGCGGCACCGACAGCCGCAGGCTGGACTGCGGCGCGCCGCCCAGCCGCATCATGATGCAGGCCAGCAGCAGCCGAATCTTCTCGTTCGGGAAGCGCTCCGCGAGCCCGTCCTGCCCGGCGGTGCGCAGCTTCGCCAGATACGGCACAAGCCGCGCCTCGAGCGCAGCCGACACCGGCACCTGCTGCGTGGAGCTGGCCAGCTGCTCGAAGACATTCTGCAGCCGCCGCCCATAGTGCTGCACCAGCAGCTCGCGCGCCATCTGCCAGCGCCTCGCGCGTCGTCGCCGGCGTGACGAAGGGATTGCCGTCGCGGTCGCCGCCGATCCACGACCCGAAGCTGACCAGCTGCGGCAGATCGGCCAAGCGAGGCGTTCAGGTCGTACTCGGCCGCAAGCGCAGCGGCGACCTCGCTGATACAGCACCGGCAGCGTATCAAACAGCGACGACTCGTAGTAGTCGAGCGCCATGCGAATCTCGTCGCGCACGGTAGGCCGCGCGCTGCGCACATCGTCGGTCTGCCACAGCGCCGTGATCTCCGCGATCAGGTCGCGCTCGAGGCCCTCCATCTGCACCGCGGGCAGCGGCACCCGATCCAGCTGCTCCAGCAGGTCGGAGATGCGGCGGCGCTTGAACATCACCGAGCGCCGCGCCACCTCCGTGGGGTGCGCCGTGAAGACCGGCGAGATGCAGATCCGGCCGCAGCAGCTCGAAGGCCTCAGCCGCCGGAGATGCCAGCCAGCCGCAGATGGCGCAGCGCTCCGCGCAGGCTGCCGCGCTGCGGCGGGGCGGCGCTGTCCAGCTGGTTGGCGAGACGCCGCCGCTTGCGGTGGTTGGTCTCGGCCAGATTGATCAGCTCGAAGTAAAACGAGAAGGCGCGCGCCAGCTGGTAGGCCGTGGTCAGGTCGTTGGCCGCGGTGTGGACGCTGAACAGCGCCTGCTGCAGATGGCTGCGCGCCTGCGCCGTGTCCTCGATGCGCGCTCGCTGTCGGCCTCGCGCCGGGCGATGGCGGTGCGGCGCAGCGATTCGACCGCGTCGAACAGCGCAGGGCCGGCCTGCTCGCGCAGCACCTCGCCGAGCAGCATGCCGAGCGAGCGAACATCGCGGCGCAGCGGCACCTCTTTCAGCTCGCCGGAGGTCGCTTCGAGCTCGGCGAGACGCTGAGGCCAGTCGGTAGGAAACCAGAGAGACGGCATGCATTGATTATGCCTCGGGCTGCGCCAGGCAGCCGTCCCCAAGTCTACTTGTGTCCCCCGCCGCTCGCGCCTGAAAACGGCGGCTGCATCCCCAGTCGCCGTTCGGGCTGAAGTCCAGTCACCGTTCGCCGGGTGAGGTCTCTGCTAGGCAGCCGCAGCCGGCTCAAAGCCGTCGCAACCGCTGATGGGGGTAACTTTCAGGTGGAGAGCAGCATGCTTCGGGTGACCACACTCATCGAGAACGTTCAGACTCGCCTGGTGGGTGCTCACGATACTGATGAGCGCAGCGGTTTTGTGGTCCTCGCCAAAATGGGTACAAAGACCGCACTGTCCGTTCTGAATCGTTTCCATATATCCTCCGTTGTGATGCGAGCATCGGGCATCGGATGCCTTAGCTCCAACCTACTCCTCTGGTATTTCCTGTAAATCGCGACTAATTCAGGCCGAAATATCTGCGACTACAAAGGTCCGCGTGCAAGTGATAAGAGCGATTGCCCGAAACATTCGTTCTTCCCGGAAAAGGGCCCGCAAAAAATATTTTTGGAAAGTAGAAGGGAGGCGGTTACATCGGTAAGGCGAGCCGTTCCAGCGCGGCCTGCATCTCCTGAATGGACCCATGCAGAAACTGCAGGCTCAGAGCGGCGCTCCGCACCTCGTCATGGGCGACACCATACCCGTGCGCGGCAAGAAAGCTGCCGATCAGTTCCGCGACCTGCCAGGAGTCGAGGCCGGATTGAAGGAGCTCGTCTCGCAGACTCACGAGATCGGTTGAGGCGAATTGTTCCATGTAGCCGTCCACAGAGAGCAGGATTTGCTTTCTCTATCAGCCGAGACGACGTACCCGAACTGACATAGATGCAGCAACGCTGCAATTGGGTATATAGAAACCGGCTATCGGCGAAATGTTGCGCTGCATCAGACCGCAGAATCGGTGCCTGCGATCCGGCAACCGCTCAAACTCCACCCAATCAATCGCTCACCAGACGCGCGCGATCGGCCAGCAGCACCGGAAGGCCATCGACCACGGGATATCTGCGCCGGCACCCCACGCACCCGATCTGCCTCCCCGGCCAGTTGCAATTGCGCCGTGGCAGACCGGGCAGACCAGCCAGCGGAGATCGGCCTGGGTCAGTTGAGCGGCGCTCGAAGAGGACGAAGAAGCCATGCCTCCATCCTAAATGCCGCAACGGGCCCGCAAGCAGCCTCCAGCGGCCTCCGGCAAAAGCGACCGACGGCGGTAGCCGGTTACCGTCCAATCCCCGCCGACGCCCCCTCCCCGCGATACCATGGAGGGCATGACTTCTTCCGCAGTGGAACACGGCAAGCCAGCAGCGACACCGCGCATCCTCGATGGCATCGCCATCGCCGCCGAGATCAAGGCCGAGGTCGCGCTCGAGGTGCAGGCGCTCGCCGACGCAGGGCATCCGTCCCGGACTCGCCGTCATCCTGGTCGGCGAGGTGCCCGCCTCGCAGATCTACGTCCGCAGCAAGGTCAAGACCTGCGGCGAGCTGGGCATCTACAGCGAGCTGCTGACCCCGCCCGAGTCCATCACCACCGACGAGATGCTCGCCCTGGTCGCCGACCTCAACGCCCGCGACGACATCGACGGCATCCTCGATCCAGCTTCCGCTGCCCAAGCACGTCGACACCAAGCGCCTGCTCGACGCCGTCTCACCCCGACAAGGATGTCGACGGCTTCCATCCCATCAACGCCGGCCGCCTGCAATCCGGCCGCCCGGCGCTCGCGCCCTGCACCCCCGCCGGCATCATCGAGATCCTCCGCCGCAGCCATCTCCCCATGGCCGGCCAGAACGCCGTCGTCGTCGGCCGCAGCGACATCGTCGGCAAGCCCGCGGCGATGCTGCTGCTCAACGCCGCGAAGCCACCGTCACCATCTGCCACAGCCGACACCCGCGACCTGCGCCAGCTTCACCCGCAACGCCGACATTCTCGTCGCCGCCATCGGCGTCCCCGGCTACATCACGCCCGAGATGGTCAAGCCCGGCGCGACGCTGATCGACGTCGGCATCAACCGCGTCACCGACGAGGCCGAGGTCAAGCAGCTCTTCGGCGACGATGCCGCCCGCGCCGCGACCTTCGCCAAGCGCGGCGCGGTCGTCGTCGGCGACATCCACCCCGCCGCCTTCGCGCTCTCGGGAGCCTACACGCCGGTTCCCGGCGGCGTCGGCGCGCTGACCATCGCCATGCTGATGCAGAACACCGTGACGGCGGCCAAGCTGCGCCGCGGCCTTCCCCTCACCGCGCAGAAGGCGCAAGCACTAACCGTGCTGCGCGTCGGCCTCACCGGCGGTCTGGGCAGCGGCAAATCGACCGCTGCCCGCCTCTTCGCAGGCTTCGGCGCCCACGTCCTCGAGGCCGACGCCATCGCCCGCGCGCTCATGCAGCCGGGCGAGCCCGTCTACGACGCCATCGTCGCCCGCTTCGGCCCCTCCGTGCTGCTTCCCGATTCCGATTCCGACTCCAAAGCCCAGCTCGACCGCGCCGCCCTCGCGCGCATCGCCTTCGCCCACGGCGGCGAACGCGAGCTCGAAGACCTCAACGCCATCGTGCATCCCGCGACCATCGCCCGCCAGGCGGAGCTGGCCGCAGAGATCGCCGCCCGCGATCCCAACGCCGTGGTGATCGTCGAGTCGGCGCTGATCTTCGAAACCAAACACGGCGAACCCGAGCCGAGCACGACGCAATCGCAGCCGCAACAACAGCTGGCACTCTCGCTTCGACAAGCTGGTCCTGGTCACCGCGCCCGAGGAGCTCAAGGTCGCGCGCTTCGTCGACCGCATCGCCGCCGGCCGCACGCTGACCGCCGCCGAGCGCCCGCCCTCGAGGACGACGCCTGCCAGCGCCTCGCCCGGCAGATGACCGACGAGCAGAAGGCCGGCCTCGTCGACTACGTTCTGGTCAACGACGGCCCCCTGAAAGAGCTGGAGTGGCAGGTCGAACAGCTCTGGCCCCTGCTCCTCGCAGCAGTCCCGCACGAAGCTCTAAAACACATCAGATCCCACCGCCCGGGTGCCCCATCCTCGACGACACGGCCTTACCGTCGGCAGCGTGCCAGCATCGCTTCGCCCGCAAACGACCGTCCCATCCGCACACGCGAATAGCAACGCATCCCACGCGAAGCTAAACCGTCCTCGTCCCATCGAAATAGCCGTCATCTCGCAGAACAGCGCACAGTTTCATCGTCGCGCTCGAAGCAGTGGAGAGACCCCTGTATTTCGCCTTTATCTTCACCAATAAACGCATCTGCATACGTCCACATGGTCGTCGATCTCGCCCGCAGCGCGCACCGCCGACTCGCTACAATGAAGGCATGAAATCGCGACGCGTGCTGCTGGTCCTTCTTGTGCTTGCCGGCTTTTACTACGTAACGACGCATCTGATGTCGACCGGAGCCCTCGCGCCCTTGGCGCACCGCGTCTTCGGCCTGCCCGATCCCAACGCCGGCCCCGCCTCCACCACCACCGCCTCCACCGGCGTCGGCGGCGAGTTCGGCCTCACCGAGGCCTCCGCCGCGCCCGCCTACGACGCCGAGGAGCAGCAGAACATCGCCGTCTACAAGCGCGCCCTGCCCTCGGTCGTCAACATCACCAGCACCGCCGTCTCCTTCGACTTCTTCTACGGCCCCGTCCCGCAGCAGGGCCAGGGCTCCGGCTTCATCCTCGACAAGCAGGGCCACATCCTCACCAACGACCACGTCATCGACAACGCCCAGCGCGTCGAGGTCACGCTCTCCGACAAGCACAAGTACAAGGCCATCGTCATCGTCGCCGACAAGGGCCACGATCTCGCCCTGTTACAGATCAACGCGCCCAACCTCGTCCCCGCCACCCTCGCCGACTCGCAGCAACCTCATCGTCGGCCAGCGCGTCTACGCCATCGGCAATCCCTTCGGCCTCAGCGGCACCATGACCCGCGGCATCATCTCCGCCATGCGCTCCATCCGCGGCCCGCAGGGCAATCCCATCGAGGACGCCATCCAGACCGACGCCGCCGTCAACCCCGGCAACTCCGGCGGTCCGCTGCTCAACTCGCGCGGCGAGGTCATCGGCATCACCACCCTGATCGCCAACAGCGGCGCCGACCAGTCCGCCGGCATCGGCTTCGCCATCCCCATCAACACCGCCAAGCAGGTGCTCGCCGACTTCGAGAAGTACGGCCGCATCCGCCGCCCGTCGCTCGACATCGTCACCCTGCCCATCGGCCCCGACATCGCCGCAGCAGATCGGCCTGCCCGCCGACTACGGCATCCTCATCCAGCGCGTCGCTGCCCGGCGGCGCCGCCGAGCGCGCCGGCCTCAAGGGCGGCACCCAGCGCGCCTACCAGGGCAACACGCCGGTCATGCTCGGCGGCGACCTCATCGTCGCCGTCGACGGCCAGGAGATCGCCAACGCGCAGGACCTCTCCGCCGCCATCAACGCCCACCGCGCCGGCGAGACGGTCACCGTCACCGTCTTCCGCGGCCAGCGCCGCCTGGACGTCAAGGTCACCCTCGGCGACGCCACCGGCAACACCTCCGACCAGGGCGAGATGACCTAGCCGCTCGCCGCTCTCATCTTCAGCGTCACTGACCGAGCTGCGAAGCCCGTCTCCGTCTCGATGCAGGCCGTCCTGTATTTCGTAGCGCTATGCACACGTGCCATCCTCGACCTAGGAATTGTCATCGCTCGAAGCGAAGCCTCTGCAGCGCTTCGTCCACTGCGCAGTGAAACAGATCTCGCCGTAGCTTCGGTTGCTCATCCGCGCGATGGAGAATCCCTGTATCTTGCCCTTGCCCTCGCATCTGCCTCCGACCCCGCAACAGCGAAACCCCACCCCGAACCAGATAAACTAGAGCCCGAGGTTTACGCTCCTGAGCTCCGCAGCCACAACCGCCCCCGCCATCACGCCCCCCGGAACCGATCCATAACTGTCCGCAGTGCAGTCTCTGGCTGCCCGAGGGCACCCTGGCCTGCCCCGAGTGCCAGACCATCCTCTACACCGAGCACCTGCGCCAGCTCGGCCAGCTCGCCATGCAGCAGGAGCAGCAACAGCAGTGGGCCGAGGCCCGCGCCACCTGGACCTCCATGCTCCACTGGCTGCCCCCCACCGGCACCCACGCCGACGCCATCAACGGCCGCATCAACGCCATCGACGCCCGCACCGCCGCCGAAGCCAAGCGCAAGGCCGACTGGACCCGCCGCCTCGGCCCCCTCGCTCCCGTCGCCCTCTTCCTCTTCAAGGCCAAGGGCTTCCTGATGGCCGCGCTCAAGTTCAAGTTCCTGCTCAGCTTCTTCGCCTTCTTCGGCCTCTACTGGGCGCTCTTCGGCTGGCGCTTCGGCCTCGGCTTCGTGCTCTCCATCGCCGTCCACGAGTTCGGCCACTACTTCGCCGCCCGCCGCCGCGGCCTCAAGGCCGACCTTCCCGTCTTCCTGCCCGGCCTGGGCGCCTACGTCCGCTGGTACAGCCAGGGCATGTCGCTCGACACCCTGTCGGCGATCGCGCTCGCCGGCCCCTTCGCCGGCCTGCTCGCCGCCGCCGTCTGCGCCGCGGTCTACATCGCCCTCGGCGGCCACGCCGGCGAGCAGGTCGTCAACCGCGTCGGCCCGCAGACCGGCGCCGCCGTCTGGGGAGCCGCTCGCCTACTCCGGCGCCTGGCTGAACCTCATCAACCTCGTCCCCGTGCTCGGCCTCGACGGCGCCCAGGCCACCTACGCCCTCAACCGCGTGCAGCGCGGCCTTCTGCTCGCCGCCGCCATCGCCTTCTACGCCTTCCTGCACGAGGGCGTCTTCCTGTTCATCGCCGCCGGCATGGCCTGGCGCCTGTTCCGCGGCCCCGCCCCCGAGCATCCCAGCACCCCCACCATGGTGCGTTACATGCTGCTCTTCCTGCTCCTCGGCAGCCTGATGTGGATGGTCCCCAACGTCGGCCGCCTCTAGCGCGTATCGACCGTATTTGCTGCAGACTCTCAACTCAGTCCTGAGAAACGTCCTCTTCTGGAAACATCACCTCGACCGAAACAGACATCATCGTGCGACCAGAGAAAAGCACGTCATCTCGACCGAAGCAGCGGACAGCTCCATCTGTCCGCTGCGCAGTGGAGAGCCCCGTATTTGGCTTTATCTTGCGCTCAAACTCGCAGAGCCACCCGCCTGCTCGTCGCACAGACCAAGAATCAGAATCCAGAACGTAAGCGATAATTCGCTATGCCGAAATGGACGCTTCTTGCCCTCCTGCTCAGTTGTTGTCTTGCTCCCTGCCGCGCGCAAACATCCACCCCAACGGCGATCCCCTTCCCACCGCGCTTGCGTGGCGGATCGAAGTCATGTTCCGCATGCACGCCAATCTGCCGCCTGCGCGACCGTTCGGATCGGCTCCCGTTCCCCCAGCGAGTTCCCGGGATACGACCAGATCGAGGTTACATATTCATCTCAGGGAATAACATCGCAGCCGATCGCCTTTCTGCTGTCCAAGGACAACAAGAAGATCATGCAGCTTCGCGAGTTTCCTCTCAGCGACGATCCGCGCACCCTCATCGCCGATGGCAACCGACCGGCACGCGGCGGTCCGAAGACCGCTCCCGTCCTGATTGTGGGCTTTGACGATCTGGAGTGTCCCTTCTGCGCCCGCCTCCATGCGACCATCTTCCCGGCGATTCTCGATCGCTACAAAGATCAGGTCCGGGTCGTCTATCGCGATTTTCTGATTGAGCAGCATCCCTGGGCGATGCGAGCCGCCATCGACACCGGATGCTTAGCCCGGCAGAGTCCCTCCGGCTACTGGCTGGCCGTGGATACGATTCACCAGCAGGCGGGCGATCTTGCAGGGCCGCAGCGAAGTCTCGCCGTCGCGAACAGCTCTCTCGACAAGATCGTCAGCACCATTGGCCAACAGAACGGCGTCGACATGAAACGCACTGAACCTCTGCGTCGACCAGCAGGACTCGACTGCCGTGAAGGCCTCGCAACACGATGGCGAAGTATTAGGCGTTGGCGAGACCCCCACCCTCTTTATCAACGGAGCAAAGATCTCAGGCGCCACCCCGTTGGCGTTCATCTTCCAGATGATCGACAACGCCTTGATCGCTCAGGGGCAAACTCCTCCGCCACCGACCGTTGCGGCTGCACCTCCGACTCAATAGCGGCAGCCGTCCGCTGAGACAACGTCCTCTCGACCGAAGCGCGGAGCCACCAACCCGGGTGCCCCATCCTCGACGCACGGCCTCATCGTGCGGCAGGTCAGAGCCCCAGAAAACGTCATCTCGACCGAAGCGGCGGAGCAGTATTATCGTCCGCCGCGCAGTGGAGAGACCCCTGTATTTTGTCGTTGTCTTCCGCTCGAACTCGCAGAGCCACACGCCCGTTGAAACCATCGACTACGAGCACAGAGCCTTAGGAATCAGCCTCAAGCCGAGTGCTACCATCAGCGCATGTCCGTCTCTCTTCAGCATCTCGACTGCCCCACCCCGCTCTTTCGCCCGGGACGAAGCGCATCGCCCTCCTGCTCGCCTGCGCTGGCCGCAGCCACGCTCGCGCCTGCGCTGCACGCCGAAACGCCCGAGGAGGCCGCCGTCATGGCTCCCGTGCACCGGCTCTTCGAGGGCATGGCCAAGGCCGACCCCGCGCTGATGCGCTCGGCGCTCACCCCCGGCGGCAGCATGACCAGCTTTCGTCACGGCGCCCTGAAGCAGACCCCCTTGCGCGACCTGTCCGACAACGCCCCCGCCGGCTGGAAGCCCGGCGTCTTCGAAGAGAAGATCCGCACCCCCATCATCCACATCGACGACAACGTCGCCGTCGTCTGGGCCTCCTACGGCTTCTACATCGACAAGAAGCCCCACCACTGCGGCACCGACATCTTCAATCTCGTCAAGGTCGACGGCAAGTGGCTCATCGCCAGCGCCGCGGACAACTCCCACGCGACCTGCCCCGGCTGGTAGGTCCCAGCGAACGCCGTCCGCAGAGAAAAGCCTGGCGTATCGAGCGCAAGCGAGACCGCCTTCCTCCAACCGAACAAATCCCAGAAGATAAACCAGAGCACGTCATCTCGACCGAAGCAGCGGACAGTTTCATCGTCCGCTGCGCAGTGGAGAGACCCCGTATTTGTCTTTGATGCTTCCGCTCCAACCCGCAGAGCCAACGCGCAGAATCACGCGCTCGATACGCCCTAGCTCGTGCGCACGTACCGCCGGCCCTGAATCTGATACTGCCCGCTGACCACCCGGCTGATCGCCTCCGGGTACGCCAGGTGCTCCTGCTCGAGGATCCGCTCCGACAGCGTCTCCGCCGTATCCTCGTCCTTCACCGGCACCGTCCGCTGCAGGATGATCACGCCGTGATCGACCGCCTCATCCACAAAGTGCACCGTGCAGCCCGCCACCTTCGCGCCGAACTCCAGCGCCTGCGTCTGCGCCTCCAGCCCCGGAAACGCCGGCAGCAGCGACGGATGCACATTCAAAATGCCGTTCGGATACGCCGCCACAAACTGCGGCGAGATAATCCGCATATACCCCGCGAGGCAGACGAGATCCACCTCATGCTGGTGCAGCCGCGCCAGCATCTCCGCGTCATGATCGGCGCGCTTGCGCCCCGCCGACGGAATCGCAAACGCCGGCAGCCCCATCTCGCGCGCGATCTCCAGCCCCAGCGCATCCTCGCGGTTCGAGAGCACCACCGCGATCTTCACCCCCAGCAGGCGGTGTTCGCGAATGGCGCGGGCGATGGCAAGAAAGTTGGAGCCGCGTCCGGAGAGCAGGATGCCAAGACGTTTCATAGAGTTCTTCCTGTCGAGAACAGGGTGTCGCCGGAGAGAGGCCGAATCCCGCCCTCCTCTCCGGCTCCGAGTGAGCGAACTCCCGATCTAGCTGTAGCTGACCTTGCGCTCGCCGCGCGTAATGCGGCCGATCAGGCAGTGCCGCTCGTTGGCGCGGTTCAGGATCGCCTTGGCCTTCTTCACCTGGTCCGCCGGAATCACGCAGATCAGGCCGATGCCCATGTTGAAGGTCCGCATCATCTCGTCCTGATCCACGTTGCCCAGCTCCTGCAGGTGCTCGAAGAGCGGCGGAACCTGTCCAGCTGCTCAGGTCCACCTGCGCGCCCATGCCCTTGGGCAGGATGCGCGGCAGGTTCTCCGTAATGCCGCCGCCGGTGATGTGCGCCATGCCGCTGACCACCTCCGCCGCCAGTCAGCTTCTTGATCACGCCCAGATAGCTGCGGTGGGTGCGCATCAGCGCCGCGCCGGTCTTGTCCTTCAACTCGTTGACGTACTGGTCCGGGCCATACTTCGCCACCTCGAACAGCAGCTTGCGCGCCAGCGAGTAGCCGTTGGTGTGCAGCCCGTTCGACGGCAGGCCGAGCAGCACATCGCCCACCTGGATATTCGCGCCGGTGATGATCTTGTCGCGGCTCACCGCGCCGATGATGGTGCCGGCCAGGTCATACTCGCCGTCGCCGTAGAAGCCCGGCATCTGCGCCGTCTCGCCGCCGATCAGCGCGCAGCCGTTGGCGCGGCAGGCCTCGCTGATGCCCTGCACCACCGTCTCGACGGTCATGTCCTCGAGCTTGCCCGTCGCCAGGTAGTCGAGGAAGAACAGCGGCGTCGCGCCCTGCACCGCGATGTCGTTCACGCAGTGGTTCACCAGATCCTGGCCCACGGTGTGGTGGATGCCGAGCTCGAAGGCGACCTTCAGCTTGGTGCCCACGCCGTCCGTGCTCGAGACCAGCACCGGCTGGGGGAACTTTTCAAGGTCCAGCGCAAACAGGCCGCCGAAGCCGCCAATCTCCGACAAGCACATGCTTGTTGAAGGTCTTGCGCGCCAGCATCTTGATGCGCTGCTTGCTGCTGGTCGCCGCTGGAGATGTCGACGCCGGCATCGGCGTAGCTCACCGAGCCCGCCTTCTTGCGCGGCTTGGCCGCATCGGGCGCGGCAGCGCTATCGGTGGAATCGAGCGTGGAAGCAGCGGCTGCCGGAGCATCCGGGACCGAATTTGCCGCAGCCGAATTCGTAACCGTGGTCGGTTCGTCGGGGAGCGCGGCGGTTGGGATCGAGGAAGTTTCGTCCGGCAAGAGAGTGCTACCTTTCCAGTTTGTCCCTGCGTGTATCCATGCGACTGAGCAGGAATCTCAAGTCTAGCAGGGCAGCCAGCGAAAGTGTGCCAACGCCCGGCTGGGATACGTGCTGTCTCTTTAGCATGGCACGCGAGCGGCCCCCTTGCCTATCCAGCGCCCCGCATTAATTCAAGAAACTTCCGCCAATTTGTGCTCCGCACCGGTCCTATCTGTGCTAAACCCCGCCCAGCGGGAAAGAATTACCGACCCCGCGCCGCTCCCAGGCCGCGTGGCCCCTCGCCGATTGCGGCTTTAGCCTACATTCAGGCAACCATTTCCGGGTCGGCGAACGCCGTCGCTTGCGCCGGCTATGTGCCACGTATCACGGAGAAAAGTGGCCTATCGGCCACCTCCGGAAGGCCGCTTTGTTGCGGTTTTCTGGGGAAAGGTTGTCCAACCCATCGGGCATGGAATTATTTCCTATTGCGGCCCCCCGCCCAGTCGGCTATCGTCAACTTGTTTCCATAAGTCGAAAGAACACCCCCAAGTTGCCCTCCAGCGTAGAGGATGACTCCCCTGCAGTCTTGACGCTCCGCGATAACGTGCAGAAGTAAGCCGGTCCTGTGCCTCGCACAGGACACAGCCCCTCTCTGTCTTTCAGGCCAGATTTCAACCATGCGCCGGAGTCACGGCCGACCTTGTGTGTCCCCACACGAGCTCGCCCCTCTCTGTCTCCAAACCGCGCAAAACAGGCCCGTTACGCCTCCTGACCGAGAGAGCACGTCCCCCGGCCGCGACCTCCCCTGCACGTAAAAAACCCGCAATCCAGATACAGGAACTCCAACATAGTGAACTCTCTACGCTCAATCGCCATCGCTGTTCTTACCTTTTGCACTGCCAGCATCTCGCTCGCCGCCTGCGGCGGAAACCCCCTCGGAACAGCCTTCGCAGCAGGAACAGGTGCCGGCCCGGGAGCCTCCGGCCCGGCCCCAGCCCCACGCCGACACCCGACTCCAACTCCGGCACCAACGCCAACTCCAACCCCGGCGCCAACCCCAACTCCGGCTGCCCACACCCGCTCCGACCCCAGCTCCGACGCCCACCCCAACCCCACCCCCCGATCCCACGCCGGCACCAACCCCGGCGCCGACACCGACTCCCACGCCCACGCCGACACCAACTCCGACACCGACACCCCGACGCCTACCCCCACACCCGCCCCGACTCCCACGCCCACCCCGACTCCGACGCCCGCACCCACCCCGGCCCCGACGGCCTCGAGCGGCACCAACCCCCTGGCCGGCGATAAGTTCTACGTCAGCCTCTACAGCCAGTCCTCCTCGCACACCACCGACTCCTGCGCCGCCTACAATCCCGGCGCCAACATCGCCAAGCTCGCCAACGTCGCGCAGGGCGTCTGGTTCACCGGCGACGCCACCGTCCTGTCCGAGGTCCAGGGAGCCATGGCGCTCGCCGCCGCCCAGCAGGCGCGTGCCCATCCTGGTCTCCTACAACATCCCCGTCCGCGACTGCGGCGGCTACTCCAACGGCGGCGCCACCTCCGACTCCGCCTACCAGCAGTGGATCACCCAGTTCGCCCAGGGCATCGGCTCAGGCCAAGGCCGCCGTCATCCTCGAACCCGACGCCGTCAGCCAGATGAACGTCCCCGGCTGCCTCACCGGCGACCAGCTCACCGAGCGCCAGGGCCTGCTCAGCTTCGCCGTGCAGACCTTCGCCTCGGTCGCCCCCAACGCCAGCGTCTACATCGACGCCGGTCAGGGCGACGACCAGATCCCTCCCGCCACCATCGCCTCGCAGCTGACGGCCTCCGGCATCAGCAACGCCGCCGGCTTCTCCCTCAACGTCGCCAACTACGTCTCCACCGCGGATAACACCACCTACGGCCAGCAGGTCTCCGCCCTCACCAACAACAAGCACTTCATCATCGACACCTCCCGCAACGGCACCGCCACCGCCAACGGCGTCTGGTGCAATCCCCCCAACCAGGGCGCCGGCACCCCCACGCGTCGGCCTCAGCAGCGGCCTGATCGACGGCTACCTCTGGGTGCAGAATCCCGGCACCTCCGACGGCGCCTGCGGCGGCATGTCCGGCGCCGGCCAGTTCGATCTGCAGCAGGCCTGCTCGCTGGCCGCCAACGCCAACTTCTAACCCCAACCGCCGTCGAAACTGGCAAGTTAGCAGCGGGCTCATCTCGACGCGCAACGACGAGCAGTGCCCCATTCTGCGCAGCCTGCGTCGCTAGGTGGGCATCGAGCGCAACGGACCGATCCTCCGCACCGCCAACCCGGACGGACAGCCTCACCACAGCAACCGTCACGCGTCAGCAGAAGCACGTCATCTCGACCGCAGTTAGCGGGCAGAACCTGTATTTCGCCTTGTCTTCGCTCGAACCCGTTTACTTCCTTTCCTCCTCCGCCCCTCGGCGGAAGAGCTTTAACGAAAGGCCTTCTCCTTGACCACTTTCCTCTTTGACGCCCTCCCCGTCCACTCGTCGAACGACGCGTGTCACGACGCGCATCACGACCTCCGCAACCCCCACCCGCTCCTTCTCCTCGCCTGCTTCCCTAGCCACCTCTCTCGAAGATGCGCCTCCCCGCGCATCCTGGTCGTCAGCGACGACCCGACGCTCCGCTTCAGCCGCGCCGCGCTGCTGCGGAAGGCCGGCTACCGGGTCGAATCCATCGCCTCCGACGACGCCGCCCTGGCCGTACTTGAGCGCGAGCGCTTCGATCTGGTCCTGCTCGGTCGCGACCGCCTGCGCCGCCCCGGCAAGGCTCTCGACCGCCGTCTGCGCGAACGCCATCCCCACCTGCTCACCCTCAAGATCGAGGGCAACACCCCTGTCCTCAGCCCCTACGCCTCGCGCCTCACCGACGCCCGTCCCGAGCGCGTCCTCGCCGCCCTCGACCGAGATGCTGCGCTCCAAAGCCGTCCCTCTTCCCGGCTCCCTGATCCCTCAGCCCTGTCCCCGCCTTTTCCTTATACTTAACCCAAATGTCCCGCACCCTCACGCAATCCCGCGCGCTCCAGCTCCGTGCCGAATCCTTCCTCCCCGGCGGCGTCGACTCCCCCGTCCGCGCCTTCCGCGCCGTCGGCGGCGATCCGCCCTTCGTCACCCACGCCCAGGGCGCCTACCTCTGGGACGCCGACGGCAACCGCTACCTCGACATGTTCGGCTCCTGGGGCCCGATGATCCTCGGCCACGCCTTCCCGCCCGCCGTCGAGGCCATCCAGCAGGCCGCCGCGCGCAGCGCCAGCTTCGGCGCCTCCCACGCCGGCGAGGCCGACCTCGCCGAGCTCGTCCACCGCTGCTTCCCCTCCATCGAGAAGCTCCGCTTCGTCAGCTCCGGCACCGAGGCCTGCATGTCCGCCATCCGCCTCGCCCGCGGCTACACCGGCCGCAACTTCATCATCAAGTTCGAGGGCTGCTACCACGGCCACGCCGACTCCCTGCTGGTCAAAGCCGGCTCCGGCGTCGCCACCTTCGGCATCCCCGGCTCCGCCGGCGTCCCCGAGGCGACCGCCACCCACACCCTGGCCCTGCCCTACAACGACCTCGACGCCGTCCGCGCCGCCTTCGCCACGCACCCCGGCCAGATCGCCTGCATCATCGTCGAGCCCGTCGTCGGCAACGCCGGCACCATCCCGCCCGCGCCCGGCTTCCTCGAAGGCCTCCGCACCATCACCCACGAGCACGGCGCCCTGCTCATCTTCGACGAGGTCATGACCGGCTTCCGCCTCTCCCTCGGCGGCGCGCAGCAGCGCTACGGCATCAAGCCCGACCTCACCACCCTCGGCAAGATCGTCGGCGGCGGCCTGCCCTGCGGCGTCTTCGGCGGCCGCGCCGAGATCATGGACCACCTCGCCCCGCTCGGCCCCGTCTACCAGGCCGGCACCCTCAGCGGCAACCCGCTCGCCATGGCCGCCGGCATCGCCACCCTCCGCCACCTCATCGACCACGAGGCCGAGATCTACCCCCAGCTCGAGCGCACCACCGCAGCCATCGCCGACGGCGTCGCCGCCATGGCCGACGAAGCGGGCATCCCCGTCACCACCAACCGCGTCGGCAGCATGTTCACCTGGTTCTTCACCGCCGCAGCCGGTCACCAACTTCGAGCACCGCCGCCACCTCGGACACCGCCGCCTTCGCCCGCTTCCACCGCGCCATGCTCGACGCCGGCGTCTGGCTCCCGCCCTCGCAGTACGAAGCCGCCTTCGTCTCCACCGCCCACGGCCCCGAAGAGATCACCCTCCTCCTCGCCGCCGCCCGCACCGCCCTCGCCGCCACCACCACCTAACCCGAGCACCAAACATCCGGGTGCCCCATCCTCGACGCACAGCCTCATCGTGCGGCAGGGTGGGATCCCGGCATGCCTCATTGTACGCTTGCGAATGCGAGGGCCTGGTGTCTCGTTTGCGCGAAGCAAGCGACCATTTAGCAAGCATCCGTCTAGTTCCCCAAGAAAACGCACGTCATCTCGACCGAAGCGGCGGACAGCATCACCGTCCGCCGCGCAGTGGAGAGACCCCTGTATTTGCTTTGGCCTTTGCCTTGCTCTTGCTTGTCACCCCGAATCAACCGATCACGCCGCAGCCGCGCCCTTACCCGACGCCGCCCCAACCGACTGCCGCGGCCTCCGCAACGAACGCCGCCACCTTCTGCGGCTCCGCCAGCATCGCCACATGGCTGGTCGGCACCGTCAGGATCTTCGCGCCCATGCGTTTGGCGGTCATCTTCTGCTGCTCCGGCGCGATCGCGCGATCGTTCGCCGCCACCACGCACCAGTTCGGTTTGGAGCGCCACGCCGCCTTGCCGATCGGCGTGTTGAAGATCGCGCTCTGGAACGCACCCTGGGTCGCGAACACGATGCTCTTCTCGTCCGCCGACAGATCCTGCGCGAAGTCCTCCGAGATGCCCTTCTCCGTCACCCGCAGAAAGCCGTCCGCGATCGGCTTGACCTCGGAGAACAGCGGCGTCGCCCCGTACGGCTTCGCGAGGCCGGCCATCGTCTCGCCCTCATCCGGCGCAAACGCGGCCACATACACCAGCCCCGCCACCTTGGGGTTGTTGCCCGCCTCGGTGATGATGGTGCCCCCGTAGGAGTGGCCCACCAGCAGCACCGGGCCATCCTGCGCGTTGATAATGCGGTTGGCGGACGCCACATCTTCGGCGACCGACGTCAGCGGATTCTGCGTGCAGGCCACGCGAAAGCCCTTGGCCTGCAGCAGCGGAATGATCTTCCACCAGCTTGAGCCGTCGGCCCAAGCGCCATGAACGAGCACAATATTCTTTACCGGCATGAAATTCTCCTCTACAAAGAGTTGGAAAGAGTTGATTGGAAGCGATCTGAATCGATTGGGGGTAGCGATCTTCTGACGATTCGTGCCGTCGTGCGGCGAACTCCCGGCTGCTCGAACAAGCGCGGGGACCCACCCGGTTCCTGCACCCGACGCAACGCATCGGACACACCCCGGGCTCAGTTGCCGATCATTCTAACCCCATCTCTCCATCGCGTGCCTCACCGGGTGCCCCCGGGTGCCCCATCCTCGACGCACAGCTTCTATCGTGCCGGCGGGGTGCGGCTATCGTTTGCGGTCAGCTAAACGACCGTCCTTCACATCCCCGCGCCCCCGCTCCCCGCCTTGCCCCACCCTCCTCCATCCCTTATGCTTAAACCTGACATCAAGAGTTGAGCCTTTGCTCAACGCCAACCTGCTCCCGAGCAAGGTGGCGTCCCTTCAGGGAGATGTGGCCGCTCCGGCAACCATCGGGACCGCGCCCACATCCGTCTGGCTTTTGATCGAATCAAGCAATCGAATCAGATACGAGGCGCGCACGTTCTTATGACCACCAACTCCTCCCAGCAATTTGCCAGTGACAACTACGCCGGCGTCTGTCCCGAAGCCTGGGCCGCCATGACCGAGGCCAACCACGGCCATCAGCCCGCCTACGGCGGCGACGCCTGGACCGCCAGGCCGCCGACGCCTTCCGCGCCCTCTTCGACACCCGCTGCGAGGTCTTCTTCGCCTTCAACGGCACCGCCGCCAACTCCCTCGCCCTCGCCGCCCTCTGCCAGAGCTACCACAGCGTCATCTGCGCCGACAGCGCCCACGTCGAGACCGACGAGTGCGGCGCCCCCGAGTTCTTCTCCAACGGCTCCAAGCTCCTCGTCGCCCCCTCCCCCGACGGCAAGCTCACCCCCGACGCCATCCGCGCCATCGCCACCCGCCGCAGCGACATCCACTTCCCCAAGCCCCGCGTCGTCACCATCACCCAGCCCACCGAGACCGGCGAGGTCTACACCCTCGACGAGATCCGCGCCATCTCCGCCGTCTGCCGCGAGCTCGGCCTCCGCCTCCACATGGACGGCTCCCGCTTCGCCAACGCCTGCGCCAGCCTCGGCTGCTCCCCCGCCGACACCACCTGGAAGGCCGGCGTCGACGTCCTCTGCTTCGGCGGCACCAAGAACGGCATGGCCGTCGGCGAGGCCGTCATCTTCTTCGACCCCGCCCTCGCCGAGGACTTCGACTACCGCTGCAAGCAGGCCGGCCAGCTCGCCTCGAAGATGCGCTTCCTCGCCGCCCCCTGGGTCCGCATGCTCGAGAACGGCTCCTGGCTGCGCAACGCCGCCCACGCCAACGCCTGCGCCCTGCCAGCTCGCCGACCGCATCGCCGACATCCCCGCCCTCGAGCTCATGTTCCGCGTCGAGGCCAACGCCGTCTTCCTCAAGATGCCCGAGCCCACCCTCACCGCCCTCCGCGCCCGCGGCTGGCAGTTCTACACCTTCATCGGCGGCGGCGCCCGCTTCATGTTCGCCTGGGACTCCCAACCCGCCCGCGTCGACGAGCTCGCCGCCGACCTCCGCGCCCTCACCACCGACACCCTGGTCGCCACCACCACCTAAGCGAGGTCGGCTCGGCCTCTGCCATTGTTGTTGCCCTGCCTTCTTGGTTGTCATCCCCGAAGGGGATCTGCTTCTCTCCGGATGGGACACGAACCCGGGTGCCCCATCCTCGCGGCAGTCTCATCGCCGCAGGGTGGGCGTGATCGTTTGCGCAGCAAACGACCGTCGTCACCGCCACGCACTGAGCATCCTCTCCAGCCGACCCGACTCAGAGCTTGAAGTCATCCCCGCGACGCGCTGAAATAACGCGCATTCAGTTCGCCCGCTCCAAGGTCTTCCAGCACGCGAAGACGCCGTCAACTCTGTCGCCATCTCCTCCGGCGCTGAAGAAGAGCCGAAACGGCTCACCCAGTTCCTGCACCTGCGCCGCAAGTCGATCACGGGCAGCAACCTCATGCGGCGCCAACACATGGCGCGGACCGTTGTAATCGAAGATCACGCCGCTTCCCTCCGGCAAACGGGCAATGAAATCGAGCGTCCCGCGAAACGCCACAGGCGTGAGATAGAGCACAACCCCCAGCATCGCGAAGACAGCCGGAGCGGACAGATCAAGGCCACCAGCCTCCAGCTCAACGGCCAAGCTCCTGGCTCTCGAAATCGACCGGAACATACCGCAGCCGCAACGGCTCCGGCATCTGATTTCTCGCCAAAAGCTCGAGCTTCCACCGCTGGGTCGCCGGATGATCCACCTCGAACACACGGAGCTCGCCATGCGGGTTGCGATGCGCAAACGTATCCAATCCCGCCCCCAGCAGCACATACTGCTTCAGCGCCTCGGGCGACCGCCTCCGCGAGCCTGTCCTCGGCATAGCGGCTGCGCATAAGGATCCGCGCACGCAACCCGAGCGAAGATCTCTCCTGCATCTCCGCCGCATAGGCCTCCATCGCAGCACGGTGCAGATCGCCCAACATCGGAACCGCGACCGGATCCTCGAACACTCGCGGAACCGCATCGTAAAGTTGATGAGACGCCCTACAGATCGCACGACTCCCAAGAGCTGCTTCGAGATGGCTTCGCGGCTTCCAACATGCTCCCCTTGCTGCGACAGGGATGAGGTGACCAAGGCTTTCAAGGCTCCGCTCGATTCTACAAAGCCTTAGTTCATGTCTAACCCATCACGAACTCTGACTCCAACTCTTACTGTGCTCTGATCCCTGCTCCCTGATCCCTGTGCCCTAATCCCTGATCCCTGATCCCTCCCTGTACCATTCCCCTATGGCCACCACCCCCCAAACCCCGGTCGCCGAGCCCTCTCGATGCGCGCCGTCCTGCGCATCCCCACGATGCGCCGCCTCTGGTACGCCCAGATCGTCTCCGTCTTCGGCGACTTCCTCGCCCTCTTCGCCGTCATCGGCGTCCTCACCTTCCAGCTCCACGGCACCCCGCAGCAGGTCACCGGCCTGCAGATCGCCTACCTGCTCCCCATCGCCCTGCTCGGCATCCTCGCCGGCGTCTTCGTCGACCGCTGGCCGCTCAAGCCCACCATGGTCGCCAGCGACCTCACTCCGCGCCGCCCTCTGCCTGCTGCTCCTCGTCGCCACCCGCATCTGGCACTTCTACGCCATCCTCGCCGCCATCAGCGTCGTCTCCAGCTTCTTCGGCCCCGCGCAGGGCGTCGCCATCCGCTCCGCCGTCCCGCTGCACGGCCTGCGCTCCGCCAACGCCCTCATGCAGCAGGTCATGTTCCTGATGCGCATCGCCGGCCCCGCCATCGCCGGCCTGCTCGTCGCCAACTTCGGCCCCAGCAGCTGCTACCTCGCCGACGCCGCCAGCTTCGCCGCCTCCGCCAGCCTCATCGCCTCCGTCGCCCTCAAGCGCCCCGAACCCACGCACCCCACCCCGACAGCCTCGGCAAGGAGCTCGTCACAGAAGAGCTCAAAGGCATCGCCCGCGTCTGGTCCGACATGAAGCAGGGCATCGGCTTCATCCTCCACCACGCCGGCCTGCTCTTCGTCATCCTCGCCCTGGCCTCCGCCATGTTCGTCATGGGCTGCTTCGGCCCGCTCATCGCCGTCTACGTCCGCGACACCCTGCACGCCTCCACGCGAATCTTCGGCGTCGCCAGCGCCATGATCGGCGTCGGCATCCTCATCGGCATGAACCTGCTGAACGCCCTGGCCAAGAACGTCCGCAACGCCATGCTGGTCTACTCCGGCCTCGCCGGCATCGCCGTCGGCCTCACCCTGCTGACGCTCTTCGCCGCCGTCTGGTCCACGCTGCTCGGCGACTTCGTCATCGGCTTCGCCGTCGCCGCCATCATCATCCCCTCCCAGACCATGATCCAGCAGGAGACCCCACACGCCCTCATGGGCCGCGTCGGCTCCACCGTCATGTCCTCGATCTTCGCCGCCCAGATCGGCGGCCTGGTCCTCTCCGGCATCCTCGCCGAGCGCATCGGCGTCCGCCACGTCTTCGCCGTCTGCGCCCTCCTGCTCGTCCTGCTCATCGCCGCCGGCCGCCTCTGGATGGAACCCAAACCCCCCCCACAGCCAACCGCCTAATCCGAAGGGCACGGCTCAGTCCCGCAGGGCCTTACGAAGGCCCCATAATCCCGCAAAATCCGGGTGCCCCATCTTCGCGACGGCCTTATCGTCGCTAAGGTGGGCCTCTCGCGAAGCGAGACCGCTTCCCTAAAAGATGAAGCACGCCGTCTCGACCCCCAAGAACCGTCATCTCGACCGAAGCGGCGGACAGCCCCACCGTCCGCCGCGCAGTGGAGAAACCCCTGTATTTCGCTCTTCCCCGACCCAAAAGGAACCAAGTAAGGAGCCAGGAACCGGGTGCCCCCATCCTCGCGACAGCCTCACCCTCGCAGGGTGGGGTATCGAGCGAAGCGAGACCGTCTTCCCCAACCCGCTTGTCTCCGACAGCGTTCCCCCGACGCCGTTTCCCCAAGCACCCACCCAGCACCCAACAGAAAAATGGCCTCAGCCCTTGAGGCACACCCGTCGCCTTCTGATCCCTGATCCCTACTCCCTGATCCCTGCCCCAAAAATTTCTGCCGATTTAAACCCACCGATTTAAATCGATATTCCTGTCCAGCTTAGCCACACATTCCACCACAAGCTATCCACAGAAATTCACCATTTCTGCGACAGAAATCACGAAAACCCCCTGCAAAAACGCCACTCAGCCACCCGTTCACCACAGCATCACACGATTAACGATATTCCTAAATCGAAATCCAAACATCCGGCGTCACGAACCGGCTGCCATCGCGCTTCCCCGCCTCGATCACCAGCTCCGTCGCCCGCACGCTCGCCAGCCGCGGCTGCCCCATCCCCGCCTGCCCGCCGTCATGCAGCAGCACGTTCGACCCGCGCCCCTTGCGCCGATTCCGCGCGATCCCCGTATTGATATGGTTGAGGATAGGCACATGCGCCTCCGCTCCCTCCGACTGATTCCAGTCGAACGCGGTCACATTCCACTGAATCACCTCGAGCCCCAGCTCCCGCGCCTCGCGAAACACCGCCGGCCGCCGCGCCCCATGCGGCGGCCGAAACAGCCGTCACCGGCTGCCCGATCGCATCCTCGATCCGACGATTGCAATCGTGCATTTCCATACGAATTCGCGCCCCGCTCTGCCACGCCAGCCAGGGGTGCGTCATCGTGTGATTCCCCACCAGATGCCCCGCCGCCACGATCTCCCGCGTCAGCGCCGGCTGCTGCCGCACATACTCGCCCATCAGGAAAAACGTCGCCCGAACCCCTTGCTTTGCAAGCACTTCGAGCAACTGCGGAGTCGCCGCCGTATTCGGCCCATCGTCATACGTCAGCGCAATCTCCCCCGGATCGCGCCCCGCCACCACCACCCGGCCAAACACCTGCGAGCCCGGCCAAAGCGCCGCATACGTCCACCCACCCACCGCCAAACCGGCGGCCGCGACAACCTCAGCCGAGCTCTGCAACAGATTCATTTCCAGCTACTTCGCCCCTTCGATCAAGGCCAGCACCTCTTCCGCGTGGCCCTCCGGCTTCACCTTCGCGTACACATGCAGCAGCCGCTGCCCGTCGCCCTTGTCCGGCCCGATCACCAGCGTCGTGCGCTCCACGCCCGTCACCGGCTTGCCGTACATCGTCTTATTTTTCAACAAGTCATAGCGCTTGATGAGCACCATGTCCGGGTCCGCCAGCAGCGTATACGGCAGCTCGTACTTGTCCTTGAACTTCTTCTGTTTGCCCACGGTATCCCGCGAGATCCCCAGCACCACCGCTCCCGCCGCCTGCAGCTTCTCAAACGTATCGCGGAAGCCACACGCCTCAATCGTGCAGCCCGGCGTATCCGCGCGCGGATAGAAGAACAGCACCACCGGCTTGTCCGCATACTGGCTGCAGCGAGACGTCCTCGCCATCCTGATTCTTGAGCGTAAAGTCTTCTACTAAGTCATTGACCTGCATCATCTTCTCTCCTGATCCTTGCTAGCTCTGGACCGCGACTTCGACTTCCGTCAGCTTGGCGATCGTCTTCTCAAGCGACGCGGAGTCCTCGACGTTCAGCGCCGTCTGCGCGCGGTCGATCTGCCGCATCAGGCCGCTCAGCACCTTGCCCGGCCCACCTCGATGAAGTGCGTCGCGCCCTGCGCGATCAGCAGTTGGATGCACTCGACCCAGCGCACCGAGCCGGTCACCTGACGGACGAGGCAGTCGCGGCTGTCGGCTCGCACGGTCACCAACCGCGCATCGACGTTGCAAACAATGGGGAAACTGGCGTCGTGGAAGCTGACGCCCTCAAGCTCGAGCCATCAGATTGTCCTGCGCCGGCTGCATCAGCGCGCAATGGAAGGGAGCGCTCACCGGCAGCATCACCGTGCGCTTGGCCCCGGCCTCCTTGCAGAGCGCAGCCGCCCGCTCGACCGCAGCAACGTCGCCCGAGATGACGGTCTGGTCCGGCGAGTTAAGGTTCGCAGGTGCAACCACTTGGCCCGGTCAGCTCTGCCCGTAGCCTGAGCGCAGAGCTCGCTGATGCGAGCGACGGGAAGGCCGAGGATGGCCGCCATCGCTCCCTTGCCCGGGAGCCACGGCCTGCTGCATGAAACGGCCGCGGTTCCGCACCGTGCGCACCGCATCGGCGAAGCTGAAGGTGCCGGCGGCGACGTGCGCCGAGTACTCGCCCAGCGAGTGGCCGGCGGCGAGGGCAGGCGCGAGGCCACGCTCGGCCAGCGCTGCGGAGAGCACGCGATGCGCGGCGACCGAGACCGTCAGGATCGCCGGCTGGGTGTTCTCCGTAAGCCGGAGATCGTCTTCGGGGCCTTCAAAACAGAGCTTCGAGAGCGAGAATCCAAGCGCATCGTCGGCTTCTTCAAAGACCGCGCGCGCGGCAGGAAAGTTATCGTACAGATCGCGGCCCATGCCGACCGTCTGGGAGCCTTGTCCAGGGAAGAGAAATGCAAGTTTGGTCATCGAACTCGATGGTAAATCAACGTGCGCAGGCGGCGCTGCCGCGCATGGCAAAGCCCGCAGTGCTGGACAGCAGCTGCGGGCTTGCGGAGGCGAGGAACAGAGTGCGTCCTAGCGGATCTGAACCAGCTCCGGCGATCCGTGCGAGGAAGAACCCGGCGTAATCTGCGAGGTCTGCGGCGCGCGCCAGTGGTCGATGTAGCTGACCTGGTGCACGCAGCTGATCGTGCAGTTCGGCGAGCAGCCCTTCTCGGTCAGGAACTCGCGCTTGACGTCGGCGGTCTTGTACTCGGCCAGCGGAACGCCGGGATAGCCCGCGCTGCTGGCTGCAGTAGTGCACCAGACCGAACTCGCAGATGTAGATGTAGCGCCCGCCTGCGCGGCAACGCCAGTCGTTCGGCTTGCCGTTGGCGATGGCTTCCTGGAAGTGATTGAAGCGGGAGTAGCTGCGCCGGGTCAGGTTGCGCACCTTGTCCCAGACCGCGCGCTCCGCCTCGCCCAGCGGCTTCAACTGGCCGCTGCCGTCGTGGATGATGCCGATCGTCGAGCTGAAGCCAAGGCCCAGCGCTCGCTGGCTGACGACGAGCGCATCCTCGGGAGGCGTACCGCCGCCGACGACCGAGTTGATGTTGACGTGGAAGTCCGCATACTCGGCGAGCATCTGCAGCTTCTTGTCGAGCACCTTCAGGCTCTTCTTCGAGACCTCGTCGGGCATGACGTTGTCGATCGAGATCTGCATGTGGTCGAGACCGGCGCGGTTGAGGCGCTCGATGCGGTCGGGCATCAGCAGATAGCCGTTGGTGATCATGCCGGCGATGGCGCCGGTCTTGCGGATGCGGGCGATGATCTGGTCGAGCTCGGGGTGCAGCAGCGGCTCGCCACCGGAGATGGTGATCACGGAGGTGCCGAGTCGGCCGAGGTGGTCGATGCGACGCAGCATCTCGTCGACCGGAACCGGGTCCGAGTTATCGTCGAACTCGTTGCAGTAGGTGCAGGCCAGGTTGCAGCGCCGCATGGGCACGATGTGCGCCATGTACGGGTGCCCGGTCGAGGCCAGCGCCGAACCGATCGATCCCAGCTCGCGCAGCTTGCGCGTCACCGCCTTCCAGCGGCGGCTGGTCTGCGAACGCTTCTGAGGCGTGGTTCTCTTCGGTTGGCTGGGGGTTGCGTTCTCTTGCGCCATCGCTCTTAAGTTTACACGCAGGGCGTGCTTGACGGGGACGCAAAAGAGCCCCGAGACGGGCTCGGGGCTCGTCGCTCCTGCGAACGCAAAAGAGCCCTGACTGACGCGGTGACCGCGATGCACTCGTGGGAGCGCGTTACTCCATCTTCATGCCATCGGCAGCGGGCTTGCCCTGATCGGCCAACATCGTGACCTTGGTGATGTGCACCACCTTGGTATCGGGATCGACCGTTGCCGTGGCCTCGATGTGGTGACCGTAGTGGTTCTTGACGGCGTCGGGATTGTCGATCGTCCAGACCTGGTTCTTCGCGTCATCCACGAACACCGGCTTGGCGCCCTTCGCGATGCACTTGGCGACGCAGCTGGGGTTCGGCCCACTCTTGCCATGCGCGGCGCCGCACTGCGAGTCGCTCACCCAGCCATTGACTTTTACGGTGTTGGCGCCGGCGGCGAAGGCCGTCAGGGTGCTCAACGCGAATACGGCGACAAGATGCTTCCTCGAGACGAGATTTCATAGCGATCGAACCTCCAGAATAGGGGAAGAAGGGAGGGAATCCGCAACACGTTACTTGTACCCCTTCCGCGGAACCCTGACAAGAGCCTTCGCAGAAGGACCTGTCGCCGCAGTCAATCAGTCCATGCCGGGCAATTCCACGCGTTCTAGCCGCGCGTCAGTCCATCCGGCCGAAGATCGGAATGACCACCGCGGCTTCGGCGCTCCGGCATCCGGCGCGCGTCGGACGCTGGAAGCGGCTTGGAGGTCGATGCTGGAACGCTTCTTCGCATCGGGGATCAACGCGACGGTATGCTCCTGCTTGTCGCGCACGATGACCACGGCCAAGGCTCGTCCGCGATTTTCATGGATCAGCCGCGACCACTCGCTGGTGCTGGTGATGACGATGCCCTTGGCGCGCACCACGACGTCGCCCGCGCGCATGCCCGCTGTGGCGGCCGGGCTGTTGGGATCGACGCTGCGCACCAGCAGGCCGTTGCCGCCCTGCGATCCGAAGAACTGCGCCAGCTGCGGCCCGATCACCTCCAGCGCGGCGCCGGTGTAGGACGAGCCCAGGATGAAGGATTCGATCAGGCTGTGCGCCCGCGGATCGGGGGGTGCGGTGATCTCCGGAGCGGCGATCGCGCCGGCGCCCACAAAGCCGCTGCTGCGGACTCTGGTCTGCGGCGGCGCAGGGGCTCGGGAACGGTCATATGTTCGAGCCACGCCTGCGCGCTCGACCGCCTCGCGATTGGCCATCTGCGTCGTGACCGTCAGCTGCTGCCCATCGCGGCTGAGCACGATCGTGATGCTTCGGCCAGCAGGAATCTCGCGCAGCAGGCGGCGCAGCTGCTCCTCGCCTTCGATCTGTTTGCCGTTCATCTGCAGGATGACATCGTGCTCGCGCAGCCCAGCCTTTCCCGCAGGCCCATCGTGATCGACACGAATGATCTCGGCGCCGCGCTGCTCCTTCAACTTGAGCGCGATCATCTGATCGGCGCTCACATCGCGGATGTCGACGCCGAGATACCCCTGCGCGTGTCCGCTGCCGTGCGCGTGCCCGGTCAACGCGGCGTGCCCCATCGGCGGCATCCCGGTCGGTGCGGCGGCCAGCGGCTCAGCGGCCAGGGCGCTCCCCGCGAGCGCAAGAGCGGTCACCAACGCGATCGGAGCAAACCCTCTGCTGTTGCTGCGCCTCATCTGCATCTACCTTGGTTTACTGAATGTCGCCGGCGCCCTGCAGCGCCTGATACGAGGCCGTACGAATATAGGGATTTTCATCCTGCGTCGAGACCGTGCGCAGCACCTGGCGCACGCTCGAGTCCGACTGCACCGGCTGCAGCAGGCCAATCGCGGCGCTGCGCACCGTCGAACTCGAATCGTTCATCAGCGACTCGAGAACCGCATCCCGCACACGCTGGTCCTGGCTCACATAGGGCTCGAGACCGGCAAGCGCCTTCAACCGCACCGCCGGGCTCTTGTCATAGCGCAGGCTCACCAGCAGCGCGCTGCGAATGCCATCGCCATTCATCGGCCTTGTCCGCACATTCGCCGCGGCACAGCGATGCCCCGCCTTGCACTCGTTCGCCAGCAGGCTCACCGAGTTCTCGCGCACGCCAGCCGTGGTCCCCGAGGTCAGCCCCATCAGCAGCAGCTTGCGAATCTCCGGATCGTCGAGCGAGCCTTCCATCGTCTCCGGCACCACGCGGTTGTACTTGACCTGCACAATCTCCGAGTTCGGCGTCTTCTCGATGCCGCTGACGTTCGCGATCACGCCATTGGTCGGGTCCATCAGGATCACCGGCTGCGGGCTTTTGGGAGCATGCGCCACCTGAAAGCGATGGGTGAAGTTGCCGCCGAGAAAGCCAACTCCCACCAGCAGCGTGGTCAACGCCGGTGCGCTCTGCATATGCGCCAGCGCGCCGAAGAACAGGCCGCGCACCCGGGTCAGAAAGCCATGCGGCGGAATCAGGTCCAGCTCCTCGTCGAGCTTCAGCCGAGCCTGCGCCAACAGATTCGGCGAGGGCTCCAGCATCGGATGGAAGGCCAGCGTCGCTTCAAACTCGCTTCATGCGCTTCGAACTCCTGGCGGCAGTCCGCACATTGCGCCAGATGCTCCTCCAGCCCATCCATCTGTTCGTCGTGGAGCTCGCCGTAACCGGCCAAAATCATATTTTGTTGCGCGGTGTCACACTTCATTGCTTCGCCTCTTCTAGCCTCAAAGAATCACTGCGTGCGTCGGGTCTGTGCGGTCTGCCCTTCGTCATTGTCTCTGCTGCTCCGAAACGCCAGCGACCATCCCTGCCCGGCGTTTCGGCTTCCTGCTGTCCTTCGGCAAAACATGCCGCTGGTTACAAACTCACTTCAAGCTCTCAACTCGGCCAGATTCGCCCGCAGCTTGCGCGTGGCGCGAAACAGCGTGTTCTTGGCCGTCTCCTCGGTCGTGTTCAGCATCTCGCCGATGGTGCGCAGCTTCAGCCCCTGATAGTGCTTCAGCTCGAAGACCGTACGCTCCCGCGGCGTCAACTTGTCCAGCGCGCTCTGGATGCGCTCGTTCATCAGCTTCCGGTCGAGCTCGCGGGCCGGGTTCGCCATCGCCCGATCGTCCGTGATGTTCGCCATCAGGTCCATCTCATCGCCACTGGCGTCGAGCACCGTGGCCGGATCCTCGCGGCGGCTCTTGCGGCGGCGCAACTGGTCGAGACAGAGGTTCGTCACGATCCGGTAGAGCCACGTATAGAACGAGCACTCGAAGCGGAAGTTGCCCAGGTGGCGATACGCCTTGATGAAGGCCTCCTGGTGCACATCCTGCGCGTCCTGCTCGTTGCCCAGCATGTGCAACGCCAGCCGCAGCACCGACTGGTCGTAGCGTCGAACCAGAGCGTCGAAGGCGGATCGCTGCCCGCGCTGCGCCTCGCGGATCAGGTCGTCGTCCTCGGTGCGCTGCTGCGCACGGGCGTCCATCTGCGCCTGGGTCAGCTTGCCGCCCCGCGTCCCGGATTGTGCCGCTGCCTTGGGCATCTCTGGCAACGATTCTACCGGGGCGTTGCCCGCCGTGGCTGGCTAAAACATCGTCCTGCGACGCGGACTCCGACTGCAACCCGAGCGCAAACGGACTGATGCGACGTACCCGGGCACCTCCCGCTCGCGAGACGGAGGACTTCGACGACACGATCTCCCCGCAGGGGACGATACCTAACGCTTCTGCATTCATCTGTTTGTCCGACTCCGGAGTCGAAACTTCGTGCTGCCGTTCCACTTCAATAGACCCCCAGCCCAGCAAAAGGTAAGCGGGGCCGGCGGAAAAGAGTTCGGTAGACTTGATCCATGCCTTCTCGTTCAGACCTCTCCGGCACCAGCCTCTTCCCCGCGCAGGAGAGTCCCCGCTCTGCCTCCAGCCCCTCCTCCGCCCAGAACGGCTGGATCTCCGCCCACTGCGACGGCGGCGCCCGCGGCAACCCCGGCCCCGCAGGCTACGGCGCCCTGATTCAGTCCGCCGACGGCGCCGTCATCGCCGAGCTCTCCGAGTTCCTCGGCCTGCGCACCAACAACTTCGCCGAGTACTCCGGCCTGCTCGGCTGCCTCGACTTCGCCCTCAAGAACGGCTACCGCAAGCTGCGCGTGGTCTCCGACTCCGAGCTGATGGTCAAGCAGATCCAGGGCAAGTACCAGGTCAAGAGCCCCGACCTCAAGCCGCTCTACGACGAGGCCAAGCGCCGCATCGCGCAGCTCGACGGCTTCGAGATCAGCCACGCCCTGCGCCACAAGAACAAGGACGCCGACCGGCTCGCCAACGAGGCCATGGACCGCGGCATGCGCAAGCCCGGCGCCGCTCCCGCACCCAGCGCCCGCACCGCACCGGCCGCCGCCAGCCGCCCCAGCAGCAAGACCAGCCGCTGCGCCGATCCCCATCGCGACGCCCGAGCGCCGCGCCGCCGCACCCACCGCCGACGCCGACACCATGCTGCGCGGCTTCACCCGCGACGGCGTCGTGCACATCCTCGGCGGCGCAAAGCTCCCCGACGGCATCTTCGTCAAGATCATCCGCGAGTAAGCACGCCCGCCTTATCGGCCCGGTTCGCGCCCGTCGTGGTCGCGGACCGGGCTCCGGCAGCCATCTGCGCGCACAACTCCTCCACCACCCGCATCTGGTCCAGCGTCGCCTGCAACTCCCGTAGCGCCCACACTCTCCTCGAACTGGCTGCTGCATGCGATCAAGAATGCCCACCACCCGCGCCGCCTGCCGCCTTCCCTTGGGCAGCAGCGCCAGCCGGAAGCGCGCGCGTCCTCGGGATCGATGCGCCGCTGCACCAATCCCTTGGCCTCGAGCGACGACAGGCAGTGGCTGACATTGCCGCGCGTCGTCTCGAAGGTCTCGGCCAGCCGCGAAGGGTTGATGACGTTCTTCTTTTCGAGGAAGATTGCCGCCAGAATCAGTGATTCGACCGAGGTCAGCCCCTCTTCCTGCAAAATCAGGTTGAGCGATGCGCCCATCTTGCGGGCGATCCGGTTCACCTGAAACACCGGGCTTTGCCTCAGGAACGATTCAATGCGCACACCGTCACTCCGATCTGATTGATTGCCTCAACTATTTATAGCAAAGCAAAATTGCTTTCCCTCCACCGCCCGCAGGCGCGATCATTAGGTCAGGTAATCCAACTCACACCCATGAAGATCCTCGGCACCTTCCTGCTTGCTCCGCTCGCTCTCTCTCCCCTGTGCCTGCCGGCGCAGCAGCCGGTTCAGGCCCAAACCGTCGCCGACTCAGCCCAACAGCGCAGCAGCGTCCAGCAGAGCGTCGACGTCACCACCACCGTCGAGCCCATGCCGCTCTCCGCCAACGACCGCTCCGTCGTCGTGCTCGACACCCGGCAGACGCCGCTGCTCTTCAACAGCGTCGAGGACTACCTCCGCCTCGACCCCTCGGTGAACATACAGGCCCGCGCCGGCAACGGCGTGCAGGCCGACATCTCCCTGCGCGGCACCACCTTCGAGCAGACGCTCGTGCTGGTCAACGGCCTGCGCGTCAACGATCCCGAGAGCGGCCACCTGAACCTCGACATCCCGGTGCCGCTCGAGGCCATCTCCCGCGCCGACGTCCTGCACGGCTCGGGCTCGACGTTCTACGGCTCCGACGCCATCGGCGGCGCCATCAACTTCATCACGGCGCGTCCCGCCGCAACCTCCGTTCTGGTCAAAGCGGGCTTCGGCAACTACGGCTCCGAGGAGCAGCACCTGATCGCCTCCTACCAGACGCGCTCCGCAGCCGAGCAGCTCACCGGCAGCCGCGACACCTCCGACGGCTTCATGCCCGATCGCGGCTACCACTCCAACGCGCTCGCCTCCGAGACCTGGCTCAACTCCGGCCTCGGCACCACCGACCTGCTCTTCGCCGGCAGCGACCGCCCCTACGGCGCCAACGACTTCTACGGGCCCTACGACTCCTGGGAGCGCACCAAGGGCTGGTTCGCCTCCCTGCAGCAGCAGCTCGGGCAAAAGACCGCCGCAGACTTCAGCTACCTCCGCCACACCGACCTCTTCGTCCTCTTCAACGGCCAGCCCAGCATCTACGAGAACAACCACATCGCCACCAACTGGGACGGCGCCCTGCGCCGCGAGGACACGCTCGCCGCCCAACACGACGCTCTCCTACGGCCTCGAGGGCGACGGCGACGAGATCAACAGCAGCAACCTCGGCCAGCACGGTCGCAACCAGGGTGCCGGCTACGCCAACCTCTCCATGCGCTCGCTCAAGCGCCTTTCGCTCACCGCTGGGAGCTCGGGAAGAGGTCTTCTCCGGCGGCGACTCCGTCTTCTCGCCCAACCTCGCCGCCGCCTACACCCTGACCGGAACGCTGCGGCTGCGCGCCTCCGCCGGGCACGGCTTCCGGCTGCCCACCTACACCGATCTCTACTACTCCGACCCCACCACCATCGGCAATCCCAACCTCAAGCCCGAGTCCTCCTGGAGCTACGAGGGCGGCCTCGACTGGAATCCCGCCGTGGCATCGGGCCGCTACAGCCTCACCGCCACCGGCTTCCGGCTCGACCAGACCAACACCATCGACTACTCGAAGTACTCGCTCTCCGCCCCGTGGCAGGCGAACAACATCAGCAGCCTCAACCTCACCGGCGCCGAGACCAGCCTGCAGGTTCGGCTCTCCGGCACGCAGCAGATCGCGCTCAGCTACACCGCCGTCCGTGCCGCCAGCCCACCGCCCGGCCTGATCTCCGAGTACGCCTACAACTACGCCGCCCAGAGCGCGCTCTTCAGCTGGACCGGCCAGCTACCCGGCAGACGCCTGCACCAGGTGATCGCCCACACCCAGGTCGCGGTGATCCAGAAGACCGGCCAAACCGCCTATCCGCTCTGGGACACGTCGCTCTCGCGCAACGCCGGCCGCATCCGGCCCTATCTCCGGCTGCTCAACCTCTCCAACACCGGCTACGAGGAGATCCCCGGCGTGCCCCTGCAGGGCCACACCATCATGGGCGGCGTCGCCTACCTCTGGACGCGTCGCTAGCCAGCCGACGCGTCCCATCCCGAGCTGACATACGCGGGAAGCGGAGCGCTCTCCGCCTCAGCCAACGCCTCCTCGTAGCCGCGCTCGCGGTCCAGTGCCTCGAGCACCGGCCGCTCGGGCCGCAGCGCGAAGCTCGCCACCACCATCACCAGGATCACCGACTCGATCGGCTGCCGGTAGTCCATCGACGCATGCGTCAGGTAGTACGGCACGGGGAAGAGGATCAGCGTCCCCAGATACGGCGCAAGCAGAGTGCCGGCTCCTAGGCTCCCATCGTGCCCAGCGCAGCCAACGCACGATGCCGAGCAGCATCCCGCCGGTGAGCGCGGTGCAAAGAAAGAAGTTCGGCACATCGAGCGGCTGTCCGCGCAGATAACTCCGGCTGAAGCTCCAGACCCCGGTCCAGTAGCGGAAGATGCGGCGGCCGGTGACGACCACGAACCAGCGGGGATGGCTGCGCACGAAGCTCACCGCCATCGCGTGCTTCGACGCCATGTACGCCGTCTCGCCAAGCTGCTGATAACGCTGCATCTCTACCGGATTGCTGGCCGGGTGCGCCCAGGCCGGATTGGACTCCGAGCTGTCCCCGGCGTTGCCCGCCCAGAACTCCAGCCAGAAGCCGTCCCGCATGGGGCAGAGGATGTGCATGACCTTGTAGTTGCGAATCGTCCAGGGCGCCAGAACCGACGCGAGCGCCAACCCAGCCACCACCGCTCGCATCCACGACGCCACGCTCCAGCGTCCCGCGCGCCAGGCAGCCAACGCCAACAGCATCAAGGTGATGGGCAGCGTCGAAGGATTCGACAGCGCCGTAACTCCGCACAGCAGCCCGAAGCCGATCCAGCTCCGCAGCGACCGCTTGCGGTCCAGCGTCTGCGCCCGCCAGAAACACAGGGCAAACAGCAGTCCGGTCAGCGCGAACTCCCAGACGATGCCCGCGGAGAAGTAAACGGCGTAGGGATAGACCACCCACGCCCAGCCCGCCCAGCGCGCCGCCTTCGGTCCCAGGCTGTGCCGGGTGCTGAGATACAACGGGATACAGGTGAGCGCCGAAAAGATGCTGTCGAGCGCCAGGGTGGCGAATGCCGCCTCCCGCGTATACAGGCCGAAGAGCTTGAAGATGCCTGCCAGCAGATAGGTAAACAGCGGCGGCACCAGCGCCGTTGGCCCGGTAAGTGGCACAAACGGCGAGCCAAAGCCGTGGCCAAGCGCGACGCTTCGCGCCGTCCACCCGAACTCCCAGCCAAAATTGCCGTGCCCGTCGACGGGGTCCGCAACGTCGCCAAAGGTGAAGCTTGCAACCATCAGCCGCAGCACCAGGCCGATGGCGACCATGGGCAGCATTACAGAGAGGAGGGAGCGCCCTTGGACGACTTCCGTCGACCCTAGATCTTGTCCTGATTCGCTGACATCGCCAAGCGAAACACTTGTAGCCGCCAAAAATTACCTCTTCAGAAAAATAACGCTAAATAACGCTCGAAAATAACGCTCGGCGCAAACTTCGAACCCTAAGTGTTAGACGATGTTTCGGCGTAAGCGCTACACGGCCAAGGTGAAACTCTTCGAGGGGCCCAGGGGTGAGAGAACGCCGACTACGGGGGCACCGCATCGAACTTGGATGATCGATCCGTGCGCGGCGTCAGTTACTCTAATTATTATAGGAACCAACATGCCGCTTTACGAATACAAATGCACCTCCTGCCAAAAGAACATCGAAAAGATCCAGAAGTTCTCTGATCCGGAGATCACCGTCTGCCCCCATTGTGGGGGAACGCTCGAACGCGTCGTCTCCGCACCGGCTATCTCCTTCAAGGGCGGTGGTTGGTATGCGGACGGCTACGCCTCCGCCAAACCCACGGCCGGCTCCTCGTCCTCCACAGCCGCATCGTCCACCCCGGCAACTCCGGCTGCGGCGCCAGCAGCACCGGCCGCAGCACCCGCGACCTCCGGCTCGAGCAACTAGCCAGAGTTCCCCGCGCCTGGCTGCGAGATCACCCGCAGCCAAGCCGGGGAGCGGTCCACATTCGTAGAGGCCTGCGTGCGGCTCGGTCCTCCCGAGCCCGTCACGCTGCGTGCTTCGACGTCTTCTTGTGGGGATTCGGCGGGACCTTCTTGCCCGCCCTGCGCGCCTCGGACAGACCGATCGCGATCGCCTGCTTCGGGTCGGTCACGGTCTTGCCGCTGCCGCCGCTCTTCAGCGTGCCCTGCTTTCATCTCCCGCATCTCGGTCTCCACATTCTTGCTCGCCGAGGGAGAGTACTTGCGCGTGCCCGCTGCTGCTTTCTTCGCCGCCTTCTTCATCGCCATGGACTTTGCCTCCAATGTGCTAAGAGGCAAAAGCCCATGCGCGCGTTGCGTCAAAAAACAGAGCAGCGATCAAAATGTAGCGTCGAATGTACCTTGGCGGGTCAGCCCCAGCTACGCGAGCGGCCCCAGCGCATCCAGCTTCTTCACCACCAGCTCATTCAGCAGCGCCGGATTCGCCTGTCCCTTGGACACGCGCATCACCTGCCCGACGAAGAACGCGGCCACCGTCTTCTTGCCGCCGCGATACTGCTCGGCCTGCTTCGGATTCGCGACGATCACCTCGTCGATCATCGCCTCGATCGCGCCGGTGTCGGAGATCTGCTGCGGCTTCTCGCGCTCATACACCGCGGGAAAGTCCTCGCTGTTCGCGAAGCACGCGTCGAACAGCTGCTTCAGCATCTTGCTCGACAGCTCGCCCGACTCCGCCAGGTCCGCCGCCAGCACAATGCCCTCCAGGCTCACCGGCGACTGCTCCAGCTCCAGCCCGGCCAGCTTCAGGCGGCTGGTCAGCTCGCTCTGGACCAGATTGGCAACGCGCTTCGGACTCTTCGCCCGCTTCGCCGCCGACTCAAAGCGATCCGCGAACTCCCGCGTCGCCGTCAGCGTCATCGCGTCCTGCGCGGTGATCTCGTACTCGGCGACCATGCGCGCGCGACGCGCCTCGGGCAGCTCCGGCAGCGACTTCAGAATCTCCGCCTGCCACGCCGCTCCCACCACCAGCGGCGGCAGGTCGGGCTCGGGGAAGTAGCGATAGTCGTGCGCCTGCTCCTTCGAGCGCATCGAGTACGTCCGGCCCTCGGCGTTGTTCCACAGCCGCGACTCCTGCACCACGCGGCCGCCCTCTTCGAGCACGCCGATCTGGCGCTCGATCTCATACTCGACCGCCGCGCGAATGTAGCGGAAGCTGTTGACGTTCTTTACCTCGGCCTTGGTGCCGTACTCCTTCGCGCCCTTCAGCATCACGCTGACGTTCGCGTCGCAGCGCAGCGATCCCTCTTCCATGTTGCAGTCGCTGACGCCGGTGTAGAGCAGGATCTCCTTCAGCTTGGTCAGGTACTCGAAGACCTCGTCGGCGGTGCGCAGATCGGGCTCGCTGACGATCTCGACCAGCGGCGTTCCGCAGCGGTTCAGGTCGATGTAGGTCTTCGAAACCGAGTCCGCGAAGCCGTCATGCACGCTCTTGCCCGCGTCCTCTTCCATATGCAGCCGGGTCACGCCGATGCGCTTGTTCGCGCCGCTCGCATCGAGCACATCGATCCATCCGTTCTCGGCGATCGGCTTGTCGAACTGCGAGATCTGATAGCCCTTCGGCGAGTCGGGATAGAAGTAGTTCTTGCGCGCGAACACGCTGGTCTCGCGAATCTCGCAGTTGATCGCCTTGGCCGCCAGCACCGCGAACTCGACCGCGCGACGGTTCAGCACCGGCAGCGCTCCCGGCAGTCCCAGGCAGGTCGGGCAGACGTGCGTATTCGGCTCGCCGCCGTAGCGGTTCACGCACCCGCAGAAGGCCTTCGACTCCGTCAGCAGCTGCACATGGACCTCCAGCCCGATCACAGGCTGGTACTTCGCGAGAACTTCAGGAGAGAGCAGGGTGGCAGTCGACATAATCAGCTTGATTTTACCAAGTCGCGCGCGCCCGGTACGCCGCCTGCATCTCAGCAAGCAGACCGACAGCCCATCACAGCCCAGTCACGATCAAGGACGCTCATGGCCTTCCAGCTTCGCCGTCGACCGCCCGCGCCCGCCGCGGCGCCGCAGCCGCAGAAGAATCTCGAGCGCCCCAGCGCGCAGGAGATCTACGCCCAGGTCGCGCTGAACGCCCGCCAGGAGCTGGGCCGCTCGACCATCTCGCTGCTCATCTCCGGATTCGCCGGGGGCACCTTCATGGGCCTCTCCGCCCTGGGCAACGCCATCGTGCTGGCGCTGCTCACCGCCGGGGGCACCATCGCCGCCACCGGCACCGTGCAGGTGGTCGCGAAGATGTTCTACCCGCTCGGCTTCATCGTGGTCATCCTGGGCCGCTCGCAGCTCTTCACGGAGAACACGCTCTACCCGGTCGCCCTCGTTCTCTCGGAAAAACGCCACTTCTGGAACACCATGCGCCTGTGGAGCGCCGTCCTGCCCTCGAACGTCCTCGGAGCGCTCGCCTTCGCCGCCCTCGCCGCGCTCACCCCCGCGCTCCAGCCGGAGTTCGTCCAGGCGCTCTCCCAGCTCGGCCTCGAGGCGCTGCACAACCCTCCGGCCACGGTCTTCTGGAGCGGCGTCCTCGGCGGCTGGATCATCGCCCTCGCCGCCTGGCTGGTCTCCGGCTCGCACTCCATCACCGGCTCGGTCATGATCATCTGGATGCTGACCTTCGTCGTCGGCCTCGGCAACTTCGCCCACTGCATCGCCACCAGCGGCGAGATCCTGGTCGCCATCCTCACCCACCAGGCGCCCTGGCGCGCCTACCCCGCCTGGCTGCTGTCCGCCGTCGCCGGCAACATCTGCGGCGGCGTCGGCATGGTCACCCTGGTCGAGTACGGCCAGGTCATCTACGGCGGCGACGCCCGCGCCGCAGCCGTCGCCGCGCCCGCCCAGAGACCGACGCCGCCAAGCGACCGAGCGAGACTCCGCCGAGTAGCTCAGCCAATAGCCCTCAACGACTTGGCCCTCCGCCAGAATCTTTTCGCAATCCTGCGTCTTCCCTGCTCCACCGTCATCGAATTCCCGAAGCCATAAGGAGGCCCACCATTTCCACCGCAGCAACCGCAAAGATCGTTCGCTTCCACTCCCTCGGCGGCCCCGAGGTCCTGCAGCTCGACGAACTCCCGCTGCCCGAGCCCGCAGCCGGCGAGATTCGTCTCCGCGTCAAGGCCATCGGCCTCAACCGCGCCGAGTGCATGTTCCGCGAGGGCCAGTATCTGGTCGCGCCGGAGCTCCCCTCCAAGAACGGCTACGAGGCCTCGGGCATCATCGAGGCCATCGGCCCCGGCGTCGATCCCTCCTGGCTGGGCAAGACCGCCAGCAGCGTTCCCGGCCTTCCCCATCAACGCCTACGGCGTCTATGGCGAGGTCGCGATCGTTCCCGTCTCCGCCATGGCCGAGTACCCCGCCAAGCTCTCCTATGAGGAAGGCACCAGCATCTGGATGCAGTACGTCACCGCCTGGGGCGCGCTCATCCACCACGCGCACATCGCCAAGGGCGACTTCGTGATCATCACCGCCGCCAGCAGCTCGGTCGGCCTCGCGGCCATCGAGATGGTGAAGGCCGAAGGCGGCATCTCCATCGCCGCCACCCGCACCGCCGACAAGAAGGCCGAACTGCTCGCCTTCGGCGCCGACCACGTGATCGTGACCGACGAAGAGGACCTCGTCGCCCGCGTCAACGAGATCACCGGCGGCAAGGGCGCTCGCATCGTCTTCGATCCCATCGGCGGCAAGGGCCTGGCCACGCTGGCCGAGGCGACCGCGCGCGAGGGCATCATCATCGAGTACGGCGCGCTGGCGACCGATCCCGCCCCCTACCCGCTCTTCACCGCGCTCTCCAAGAGCCTCACCATCCGCGCCTACACGCTCTTCGAGTTCATGGCCGGCCGGATGTCTATGACGCCGCCAAGAAGTACGTCTTCGAGCATCTCGAGAAGGGCGACTTCAAGCCGCGTATCGCCAAGACCTTCCCGCTCGCCGAGATCGTCGAGGCGCACCGCTACATGGAGTCCAACGCGCAGATCGGCAAGATCGTCGTCACCGTCTAACGCGTCTCCAGTCTAAAAGGCAAAACAAAAAGCCTCCACCGCCCGGGCTTCAACCCAGGCGATGGAGGCTTTTCTACTGCGTCTTACTTCGCCGCTTCCGTCGAGCGGATGAAGCTCGCCAGATCGTCGTGGAACTGCTTCAGCACATTCTCGTTCACGTAGATCATGTGCCCCGCAGGGTAGTAGTGGTAGCTGATGTTCGACTGCAGCTTCTGCGGGATCGGCAGATGATGCATCTCGTACTTGCCCTCGAAGTACGGCGTCGCCAGGTCGAAGTAGCCGCCGGCCAGAAACACCTTCATCTTGGGGTTCATCTTCATCGTGTACGCCAGGTCGGGCATCACGTTGGTTCCGCCCTCCTGCTGGTTGGCCGGCGGTCCGCCCGGCTGCTGATGGCGCAGATCCCACTGGAAGCTCGGGATCGCTATACGCACCCGGCTTGTAGGTCTGCTGCTCGCCGTACTTCAGATCCTTGCGCAGATACTGGTTGATCGCCGTGGTGTACGCCGCGCTGATCGCCTGGCTCTGCGGATCGTAGTCCGCATTCTGGCTCATCGGATCGACGTCCGGTCCCTTGTAGCGCGTATCCAGACGTCCGGTGGTGGTGCCGTCGTCGGTCTGCAGCTCCTTGGTGAACTCGCCGCCCGGAACGCGCAGATTCGCCTTCACCAGATACGCCACCGGCAGCCCGGTGTACTCATGCAGCTTCTCGGCCACCGCCTGCTTGCGTGCCTCCGGAAGCTCCGAGCCCTGCAGCAGCGCCGACATATAGTCGCCCAGCGCATACTGCTCCACCTCGGCCAGAAACGGCTTCAGATCCGCCGGCTGGTTGGGCAGCTTGTGGTGGAAGTACGCCGTCGCCGCATAGGTCGGCAGACCCAGCGCATACGCCTGATCCACACCCGGATTGTACTGCGGCGAGTCGATGCTGTTGTCGAAGCTCAGGATCGCCGACAGCAGGATGATGCCGTTCAGATCGACGTTCTGCAGATCCGCGCTCAGCACCGCCGACCGCGGCGTGCCGTAGCTCTCGCCCATCAGGTACTTCGGCGAGTTCCAGCGGTCGTACTTGGTCAGGAAGCGGCGGATGAAGCGCTCGTAGGCGTGCGCGTCGCCGTCCGTGCCCCAGAACGCCTTCTCCTTGTCCTTGCCGAAGATGCGGCTGAAGCCGGTGCCCGGCGCATCGATGAAGACCACGTCGCTGACGTCCAGCAGGCTGTACTGGTTGTTCACGATCGAGTACGGCGCCGCCGCATCATGCTCGGTGTCGGTCGTCACCACGCGCCGCGGGCCAAACGAGCCCATGTGCAGCCACATCGTCGCCGAGCCCGGTCCGCCGTTGTAGAGGAAGGTCACCGGCCGCTTCTCCGCCTCGGCACCCTTCTTGAAGTAGGCGACGTAGAAGATCCGCGCGGTCGCCGGTGCGTCCTCGGGCTTGTCCTTATCCGGAGCCTTCTCGCCGGAGTCCGGCAGCAGCTTGCCATCGAAGCCGATCGTCGCGTCCTGCGTATCGGTCGCACCCACCGTCAGCGTGCCCGCCACCGCGGTGTAGTTGATCGTCTCGCCGCCAACCGTCACCGATCCATCGGTGGTCGAGTCCGGCGTCACAGAGCCATCGGTCGCCGCAGGGGTCCCCGTCACCACGACCTTCTCCGCCTTGGCGCTATCGGGGTGCTTCTCCTGCGCCACGCCGCTGCCACTTGCGGCAACCAGCGCCAGGCCAAGAACTCCTGCCACCCATCCGGTGGAAACGCGATGCTTCCTATCGTGCTGCTCGTTCGTCATCCGTCGTACTCTCCATTTCCAACAACGATTTTGCTTCTGACAACAACTTCCGCCCTCTATGCTATCGAGAAAACATCCTCAATTGCGGCATACGCATCGGAATGATATTTCCCGGAGGAAACACCCTGCATGCGGGGCGATGCGAGCCAAGAAAGTCCGCTCAACCTGCCGACTCGAGCCCTGCGGCATGGCCGCTCGGCTCCAACTCCGCCTCCTGCATGCGCCACCCATTCCCGCCGCGCCGCTTGACGCGATAGAGGGCCAGATCCGCCGACTTATAGAGACTGTCCTGCGTCTCGCCATCGCTCGGATACACCGCCGCGCCGATGCTCACCGTCACCTGCAGCGAGAGACCACGGAACAGAACCGGCTCCTCAAAGCATCTCAATCATCCGGCAACAGACATACTCCACCGCAGCTAACTCAGTCGGCTCGGCCATCAGCAGAAAGAACTCATCGCCGCCCACCCGCGCCAGGCAATCGGAGGCTCGCACCAGCCGCTCCAGCCGCCGCCCCACCTCCATCAACACCGCATCCCCGGCGTCGTGCCCATGCGTGTCGTTGATCTGCTTGAAGGCGTCCATGTCGATCACCAGCAGCGCGAAGATCCCCTGCTGCCGCTGCTTCAACGCCAGCAGACGCCGGAAGCAATCGTTGAACATGCGCCGGTTCGGCAGCCCGGTCAGCGTGTCCGAGTAGGCCAGCTGCTCCAGCTTCTGCTGACTCAGCCGCAGCTCCGCCGTCAGCGTCTCCAGCTCCGCGGTCCGCAGCGCCACCTGCCGCTTCAGCGCGCGTTGCCGCGCCCGCAGGTAGGCCGTCCCCAACTGGAAGCCGCCTGCCAGCACCAGCAGCCCCAGCCCCGCAAACCCAACTCTCGCCCAGATCGTCTGATACCACGCCGGCAGAACCTGAATCCGCACCGTCCGCATCTTCGCCCAGGAGCCCGTGCGGTTCGATCCCCGAAGCTCCAGCCGATAGCTCCCCGGAGCCAGATTGGTATAGCTCGCCAGCCGTCGCATCGGATCGGCCGTGATCCACTGCCGGTCGAATCCCTCCAGCCGGTACATATAGCGGTTCCGCTTCGGCGCCGTGTAATCCAGCGCCGAAAACTCCACCATCAGGCTGTTTTCATCGGGCGCAATCGTGACCGCATGCCCGTCCTGCTGATCGTTGAACTCGCTCACCGGCACCTCGCGGCCGCCAATGCGCGCATCCGTCACCACAACCGGAGGGGTGTAGTTCCACGCGTGCAGATGCGCCGGCTGGATCACCGTCAGACCACCGAGTCCCCCGAACAACAGCATCCCCGCGCTCTCGACACTGCGCCCGAGTTGTTCCAGTAGTCCGTGATCGCGATGCCGTCCGGCTGCTGCAGCGCCTTGATGGCGAACGTGACCGGATCCAGGATCGCGATGCCGCCATCGGTGCTGGCCCAGATCTTCCCATCCGGCCCTTCCACCAGCTTGTCGATATTGGCGTTGGGCAGACCATCCATCAGTCGGCGAAAGTGCGACCTGCCCGCGCCGTCGATCCCTTCCAGCAGATTGATGCCGCCGCCAAAGGTGCTGACCCAAAGACGTCCCGTATGGTCCAGCAGGATGGACGAGATAAACCCGACCGCCAGCGCCGCTCGGGTTGGCCGGATCCGGCAGAATCCGCTCCACGGCCATCGTCTTCAGGTCGATCCGGTTCAATCCGTACTCGGTGCCGACCCACAGATCCCGCCCGCCCGGCCCCATCGACGATCGCCCGGACTCGGCCATCCGTCAACGCGCCGCGCAACTCTGCCCGCACCAGCGATCGCCCCTTCGTCTCCGGCGCGTCCAACCGCCACAGACCGTCGCGTCCGCCGACCCACAGCACATCGCGGTCGTAGACCATCGTCGTCACATCGGGCTGCAGCTTCCCATCGCAACGAAGCCGCGCCAGATGCTGCCCATCCGTATCCGCCCGATAGACGCCATGCTGGCTGCCGATATAGACCGTTCCCGGAGCCCCATTCGCCAGCCCCTGCACCGTGCCCTTGGGAAGCGCCGTCTGCAGATGCGACGGGATCCGGCCGCAACGCTCCCACACGCCGGCCCGTCCAGTCGAACAGGTCGACGCCGTGCTTGCCCAGCCCCAGCCAGATCGTCCCCTTCGGCTCCGCGAGGACCGAAAACACATCGCTGTCCGCGATCCGGTCCTTGCGGCTCGATCCGCCGTAGAACGTCAGCACCCCCGATTGCTGTGGGTCGGTCCGGCTCACCCCCCGCCGCGTTCCCACCCACAGCGTGCCCTCGCGATCGCGGTAAAGCGCTTCGATGCCATCGTCCACGAGACTGCTCGCAAGCGCCACGTCATGCACAATGCGATGCGTCTGCAGCGTCTTCGTGTCCACCGCCACGATCCCGTGCGCAAACGTCCCCAGCCACATCACGCCCGGAGTGGCCTTCGTGATCTTGACCACCTGCTCGTCGCGCAGCAAGGTCTGCTCGCCCGACACCATCTCCGGCCGCGTCTCTTCCACCGCCCGCACCGTCTGCGCCGCCGCGTCCATCACGAACGCGCCATGCTTGGTCCCGATCCAGAGGCGCCCCTCGTCATCGCGGCATAGGCTCGTCACCGAGGGCGGCAGGCCGTTCCAGAGCGGCAACGGAAACGCCGCAAAGTTCGTCCCCCGCGCGTCGCTCCGAAACAGCCCCTTGTCCGTGCCGATCCACAGCACCCCGTTCGCCTCGCGCAGGATGTCATGCACCGGACTCGTCGCAAGCTCCGCCCCAGCCACGCCCCCGGGCTCGAAGCCGGTAAAGCGTCCGCGCGCAATATCGAAGTGCGTCAGCCCCGCCGGCGTTCCGACCCATAGCCCATGCGCGCCGTCTGCGTGATCGCCCAGATCCCGGCCCGGCTCGCATCCCCCGGCTTGGTCGGAAAGGTCGTGAACTGATCCCGCTCCCGGTCATAGAGCGCCAGGCCGGCATTGGTCCCGATCCACAACCGTCCCTGCGGATCGCTGTACAACACCTGCACCAGATTGTCCGGCAGCGCCCCGGCAACGCCCAGCACCGCCTGATAGTTGCGGAAGTGGTATCCATCCCAGCGCGACATCCCCTCCTGGGTTCCCACCCACAGAAAGCCATCGCCATCCTCGGCAAACGCCGAGATCACCGGCGTCGCCAGGCCATCCCGTTCATTCAGCTGCTCGAAGACCGTATCCGCACGTGTGCTCGGACCGGCGTCCGCTGCGGACGCGTCTCCCTGCCTTCCTTACACAGGCCACGCCCCGTCGATCCCAGCAGCAGGACCGCGAGACCTGCCGCGGCCTGCCACCGGCGAAGGCCCCGCCGCACGCCGGAATCAGCTCTGCCCCCGAAGCCCGCACACCGCCGATGCTCGCGGCTATGCTCGCGTCCATGCGGCCGCGCCCCGCCGCGCCTCCGGCCAGGAGTCTTGCTTCGTTGGGATTTCGGCAGCCCGTATCAACATGTCCCTTAGCCCGTCGCCTTTCGCCCGGAAACCCTTACCTGGCAGACTGCTCCGTCCACCGCGATCAGTGTGGTTTATAGCCTACATCCATTACGCCTCAATGACACCTCGAAAATGCTCCCTCTCGGCTCCAATCCAAGTAAGCTGGGTACATGCCTGAACTCCCCGAGGTGGAGACCGTCGCCAACGGCGTCCACGCCCGCATCCACGGCCAGCGCATCACCGACGTCTGGACCAGCAACAAGCCCCAGACCTTCAAGACCCCTCCGGCCGAGATCGCCGAGATCCTCACCGGCAGCCGCATCGAGCGCGTCCACCGCGTCGGCAAGACCATCGTCGTCGATCTCCTCCGCGACGAGCAGCGCTCCCAGTTCCTCATCCATCTCGGCATGACCGGCCGTCTGCTGGTCTCCGCGCCCGAGGTCCCGATCCCGCCCCATACGCACGCCGTCCTCACGCTCAGCGGTGGCCCGCAGCGCAAATCCCAGGAGCTGCGCTTCGTCGATGCGCGCCGTTTCGGCCGCCTCTCCGCACAATTCGTTGTCGGATGCCACATGCCTACACCGGTCCGGGCAAAGAGCCACTCACCATCTCGCAGGAGGAGTTCAACGCCCTCTTCCGTGGCCGCCGCACCCCCATCAAGGCCGCGCTGCTCAACCAGAGCCTGCTGCACGGCGTCGGCAACATCTACGCCGACGAGGGCCTCTTCCGCGCCGGCATCCGGCCCCGCCGCCACGCCGGCCGCCTCACCCGCGCCGAACTCGCCCGCCTGCGCCAGGCCCTGATCGACGTCCTCACCCACGCCATCCAGCTCGGCGGCTCCTCGGTCTCCGACTACGTCGACGCCGACGGCGTCCGCGGCTTCTTCCAGCTCGAGCACCGCGTCTACCTCCGCACCGGCGAGCCCTGCCTCACCTGCGGCACGCCCATCCAGCGCCTCCTCATCGGAGGCCGCGGCACCCACTTCTGCCCCACCTGCCAGCACTAAACGCGTAACGGCGGCGCGGCACTACCCCCGCGCCGCCGCCTGCTCCGCCGCCACCGCCGCGCCGATCACCCGCGTCTCCGCGTCGTCGGTCACAATCTCGACCGAGTAGCTCTGCAGCGGGCTCATCTTCACCATCTGCTGCAGGTAGTCCTTCAGCAGCGGCAGATCGACAAAGCGCACGTTGAAGCCGGTCAGGAAGAACTTGCCCGCGCCGTCCATATGGATCGAGCTCGCCGTCCCCGCCGCCAGCGCCTTGTGCCACAGCCGCCGGAACTCCTGGCAGCGCGCGTCGCCCGCCTTGGCCGCCTCGAAGACCTCCTCCGGCTCCATATCCAGGAAGCGCAGCCGCATCGCGCGATGCCCCATGATCCCTTCCATGTGGCCGCGCCCGCCGCACCCGCAGAACCGTTCCTTGTCGTCGAGCGAGACCACGCTGTGGCCGCCCTCCCACACGCCCTCGCTGAACGGATACCGCCCATAGCCGATGCCCGATGCCCAGCGTCCACACCCGGATCAGCCGATCCAGCTTCCCTCGCGTCGCCGCCAGCCCCGAGGCCATCGCATCCGCATCGTTGAGCACATTCACCGGCGTCCGCAGCCCATGCTCGGCCAGCTTCGACGGCGATCATCTCCTGGATGCGCGTGCCCTTCAACTGCGGCAGGTTCGGAGACTCCTCCACCACGCCGCTGCGAATCAGGCCCGGCAGCGCGACGCCCACCGCCTCGATGTCGCCCGCGCCCGCCAGCCGCCGCCAGCCACCTGCTCGCACAGCGTGCTCACCAGGCTGTCGGTCGGGAGTTCGATCAGGGCCCCGTCTTCTTCCATGATCTTCCGGAAAGCAGTGCAGCGGCGCCGCCAACTTGTAGTCCACGACCAGCCCAGCCCGCACACGCTCCGATAAAGTAACGCCGATTGTCTTCGCCATACATCTCCCGCTCTTGAGACTTTCTGGCCGTTCCGCTCGGATCGTTCCGCCAACTCTGGCTAGTCGAACTTGCTCACGCGGTTCAGACCGTTGAAAGCCGCTACTTTATAACATTCCGCCAGCGTTGGATAGTTGAAGACCGTTTCCACGAAGTAATCCAGCTTTCCGCCCAGCGCCATCACCGCCTGCCCGATGTGCAGCAGCTCGCTGGCGCCCTCGCCGATGATGTGCACGCCCGAGAATCGCATGCGTCACGCGATGGAAGATGATCTTCAGCCGCCCGGTCGTATCGCCGCGAATCTGCCCGCGCGCAATCTCGCGGTAGTAGGCCACGCCCACCTCGTACGGAACATCCTCCTCGGTCAGCTGCTCCTCGGTCTTGCCGATGAAGCTGATCTCCGGAATCGTATAAATCCCATAGGGATAGAAGCTCGGGTTCGACAGCACCGTCTCATCGCCAAACGCCCGCGCCGCCGCAATCCGTCCCTGCTCCATCGACACCGACGCCAGCGACGGGAACCCGATCACATCGCCGCCCGCGAACACATTCGGCACCTTGGTGCGAAAGTCCTTGTCGACCGGGATCCGCCCGCGCGAGTCCGCCTCGAGCCCGATCGCCGCCAGGTTCAGCTCATCCACATTGCCCTGCCGGCCGACCGCATACAGCAGCGCATCGCCCTGCAGCTTCTTCTTGCTCTCGAGATTGGCGACCACCGTGCCGTCCGGCATCTCTTCGACGCTCTCCACCTCTTCGTTCAGCCGCATGGTCACGCGCGCATCGCGCAGGTGGTAGCTCAGCGCCTCGACGATCTCCTGATCGGCGAACTCCAGCAGCCGCGGCCGCCGCTCGATCAGCGTCACCCGCACGCCCAGCGCCGCGAACATGCACGTGTACTCCACGCCGATCACGCCGCCGCCCACCACGATCATCGTCTTCGGCAGGTTCGGCAGGTCCAGCACCAGGTCGCTAGTTGATGATGCTGCGTCCCATTGATCGGCACCTTGGGCGAGGCCGCCGGCTTGGTGCCGGTCGCGATCAGCACGTTCTTCGTCTCGTAGACCGTGCTGCCGCGCGAGTTCGTCACCCGCACATGGGTCGCGTCCTCGAAGCGACGCCGTCCCCACCAGCATCTCGATGTTGTTGCGCGAGAGCTGCGCCTCGGTCACATCGATCTCGGTCTTGATGACGTGCTGCACCCGGAAGGCAAGGTCCGCCATCGTGATGCGTTCCTTCACCCGGTAGTTCATGCCATAGATGGACTTGTAGTTGTAGCCGGAGAGGTGCAGCACCGCCTCGCGCATGGTCTTCGAGGGGATGGTGCCGGTGTTGATGCAGGCGCCGCCCACCACCTCGCGCGATCTCCACCAGCGCGACCTTCTTGCCCAGCTTGGCGCCATAGATGGCAGCTCGCTGTCCGGCCGGGCCGGACCCGATGACGATCAGATCGTAGACACTACTCATGCGCTTTGACGCTCTTCCTGTTGGTAAATGGCCCTGCAGATCGCTTCTGCAGAGGCACTTGGCCGATCATCGGTTACGTCTGGGGACTCGTATACTGCCTAGAAAGTACCACACTCGAAAGCTGGCACCACCCCCTTTGAACGATTACCGACATGTTGCGCTACGCCATCACCGATCGCACCCAGCTTGGCGCTCAGCGAGACGGCGCCAGCGCACCGCTCTGCTCGCCTGCGCCGCCCGCTGGGCCACCCTCGGCATCGACTTCATCCAGCTCCGCGAAAAGGACCTCCCCGCCGCCGAACTCCTCGCGCTCACCCGCGACCTCCGCGCCGTCCTCGACGCCCATCGCTCCCCCACCAAGCTGCTCCTCAACGCCCGCCCGACATCGCTCTCGAGGCCAGCGCGCTGGATCGACGGCCTGCACCTCACCGCCAGCCGCACCATCCCCCCACGCGACGCCCGCCAGCTTCTCGCCCGATCCCCCGCCTTCAGCCCAGCGCCCCCCGCTCCTCAGCATCTCCTGCCACACCCTCGAGGAGGTCCGCGCAGCCGCCCGCGACGGCGTCGACCTGATCCTCTTCGGCCCCATCTTCGGCAAGTCCATCCCCATCCCCGGCAGCTCCGGACGCCCGCCTACCAGACCGTCACGCCGCCCATCGGCCTCGAGGCCCTGCGCTCCGCCTGCGCCCTCGCCGGCCAAACCCCCGTCCTCGCCCTGGGAGGCATCACCCCCGCCAACACCGCCCTCTGCCTTGCACGCCGGAGCCGCCGGCATCGCCGGCATCCGTCTCTTCCAACAGCTCGAAGACACCCGCCCGGAATCAGCCCCCGCGCACTGACGGCAGGAGAGATATCTCACCGAGCCCGCGCCATTTGACCTTCCCGCCCGATCTCCTTACCCTGATAACTGTGCTGATAACCCCTATCGATCTCGAAAAAGAGCCTCTAGTCATCCATGAGGCCATCGCTCCCGGGGTGATCGACTACGCCGTCGACATCCGCCAGGTCGGCCCCCTGCCCGTCGAGGGCCGCGCCGATCTGATCGTCGAACACCGCGGCCACAACGAGGACGTCAACGACATCCGCCTCCGCGCCGCCTACAAGGGCGACTTCGAGGTGCTCTGCGCCCGCTGCGTCGAGCCCGTCCCCGTCCCCATCGACGGCGACTTCGACCTCATCTTCCGCCCCCAGGCCGCCGACGCCGAATCCGGCGAACGCGCAATTACCGTCGACGAGACCGAAATCGGGTATTATGAAGAGAGCGGTCTTTTGCTTGAGGATGTCGTGCGCGAACAGGTGCTGCTCTCCCTGCCCGGCCGCACGCTCTGCAAGCCGGACTGCAAAGGACTTTGCCCGCGCTGTGGCCAGAATCTGAACAGCGCCCCCTGCGGCTGCGATAAGACTTCGGTCGATCCGCGGTGGAATGCGCTTGCCGGTCTGGCAGACACAGTCAAGCAGGTCAAGCAATAAGATCTATCGGCTGCTCGATTCCGAAGATCAGTCGGACTCCGTATTGCGCAGCACAAGGTTTTGAGTCGACAAGTTTTGCCTCGCCGCGCATTCTTCACCGGCGCAAGGCCGATTGAAAGGGATACTGCAATGCCTAATCCGAAACGGCGCCACTCCAAGCAGCGCACCGCAAAGCGCCGCAGCCACGACTTCCTCACCCCCACCGGCGTCTCCGAGTGCCCCAACTGCCACGAGCGCAAGCTGCCCCACCGCGCCTGCCGCAAGTGCGGCACGTACAAGGGCCGCGACGTCCTCGCAGTGAAGGAAGCAAGCTAACCTGCTGCACTCGCACGCTGCACGGCGCCCTACATGCCGATCGACATCGTTGTAGATGCAATGGGTTCCGACAAGGCCCCCGAACCCGAGATTCGCGGGGCGATCCTTGCTGCCCGCCAGTTCGACGTCCGCGTCCACCTCGTTGGCCCCGAAGACATCCTGCGTCCCGTCCTGCGCAGCCACCTGCGCGGCCAGAAGCTGCCCGTCTTCATCGTCCCCGCCAGCGAGTGGATCACGATGGACGACAAGGCCGCCCAGGCCGTCCGCACCAAGCGCGACTCCTCCATGCGCGTCGGCCTCAAGATGGTGCGCGAAGGCCGCGCCGCCGGCTTCTTCACCGCCGGCAACACCGGCGCCGCCATGGCCACGGCCAAGATGGTGCTCGGCATGCTCGCCGGCGTCGATCGCCCCGCGCTCGCCACCATCCTCCCCACCGTCAACGGCTGGCCCTCGCTGCTGCTCGACGTCGGCGCCAACGTCGACTGCGAACCCGAGAACCTCGTCCAGTTCGCCATCATGGGCCACATGTACGCCCGCAACGTCCTCAAGATCGACAACCCGCGCGTCGGCCTGCTCTCCATCGGCGAAGAGGACTCCAAGGGCAACTCCCTCACCCGCGACACCTTCCCCCTGCTGCGCGAGCTCGCCCATCAACTTCATCGGCAACGTCGAAGGCCGCGACCTCTTCAACGGCCGCTGCCGACGTCGCCGTCTGCGACGGCTTCGTCGGCAACGTCGCCCTCAAGATCGGTCGAAGGCGCCGCGCAACCTCGTCACCGTCCCTGCTGCGCGAGTCCCTCAAGTCCACCGTCACCTCCCAGGTCGGCGCCCTGCTCTCGCCGCAAGGCCTTCAACGAGTTCAAGAAGCGCCTCGACTACTCCGAGTACGGCGGCGCGCCGCTGCTCGGCGTCCGCGGCGTCTGCATCGTCGGCCACGGCTCCTCCAACGACCGCGCCATCATGAACGGCATCCGCGTCGCCGCCGAGTTCGCCCAGGCCGAGGTCAACTCCGGCATCGAAGCCGCCATGAAGGCCGTCTAGCACCGCAAACTTGTTGATGCGAGTCCTGCAACCGCAGCATCGTCAGTCTTCAGCTGCCCGCTCGTCCCGGTTGTCCTGTTCCTAAGTCTATCATCCCCAAAGGCAGCGGCATCGAGAGTCGGCCCCTGCCGCGGTGCTCTCTCCCGTGGTCGGCGCGGGGAATCGCAGCATACCGGCACCTCGCCACCGCAGACCTCATAGCAGTTGCCGCCGCGAAACTTCGCGCGATACATCGCGGCATCGGCACGTGTGATCAGGTCGGCGACCGAGCGCGCCAGCGTCGGGTAGATCGCAATGCCCAGGCTGCAGGAGATCTCCACCTTCTCATAGCCGGGTGGCCCGCCCCGCGCCAGTGCCGCCAGCATCTTCGCTGCGGAGCGCAAAATATCGCTCTCCTCGACGACATCGGGCATCACGACAAGAAACTCGTCGCCGCCGATGCGCAGCACCGAGTCGGTCGCGCGCACCGACTCACGCAGCCGTTTGCCCACCGTGACCAGGACCAGATCGCCCGCCATATGCCCCATCGTGTCGTTGATCTGCTTGAAGGCGTCGAGATCGACCATGAACACCGCGACCTTCTGGTGGTAGCGGTCGGCCCGCTCCATGGCCTGCCGCAGCCGGTCGTTGAGCAGGCTGCGATTGGGCAGCCCGGTCAGCGTGTCGTGCTGCGCGAGATGGTGCGCCAGCTGCTCGGACCGCTTGCGCTCGGTGATGTCCGAGGCGGTGATCGCGATGCCGTCGTCCAGCCGCACCACCTGGTGCCGCATCCAGCGCGTCGCCTCGTCCCCCGGCTGGCTGGGAAACTCATGCACGATCGGTTCGCCGGTCCGCACCACCCGCGCGTAGTCTTCAAAAAAGCCGCCCGTCCGATTGATCGGCAGCAACACGCACAGATGCGCTCCCAGCACCTGCTGGCGCGGCAGCCCGAGCAACAGCTCGCCGTTGTGATTCAGGTACGTGAACGCGAAGTCCGTGATCTCGCTCTCGTCGCCGCGCACCGCCTTGAGGATGTAGAAGCCATCCAGGCTGCGCTCGGTCGCTGCGAGAAACCGCGCTTCCTCCTTCTGGCACTCGCGCCAATGCCGCAGCGACCCGTTCACCCGCGGCACCAGCACCGGCACAATACCAGCCGTCAGGAGTCGCCAGAACCGCCGTCAGCACCTCCGCACCGGCAACCAGGGTCGGAACCGGACGCCAGAGGTCCAGCAGATGCACCGCCCGCGTAAAGGCCCAAACCGCAAACAGGACCGCAGCCCCCAGCGCCGCCCCGCGCCACGGCAGCAGCCGGCCGCAGAGCACGAACAGCACCACAAAGGCCACCGACAGGACGCAGTAACTCACCGTGATCAGCACCCCGGCCGCCACGTTCAGCGCCAGTTGATCGACCGTGCACGAGACGCACCCGGAGGATGGAAGGTATCTCTGCAAGACAGAGTGCAGCAGCGGCGCAGGCCAGAGGCGGAGAGCGATGGATGCCAAAAAGGCGATCAACAACAATGACAACAGCAACGACAGCACAAGGCTCGAGCGCGAGTATCGAGCGATCAAAGATCCAGGGCGCATAGACGCTTGTCCGTTCTGTTTTTCTGAAAAGGTACACCCAGTTCGCCAAAGAGCAACTGATATTTATGCGCTTTTTTTCCCGAGGACGTATCGTATCCCGAGATGGAACAAACATGGAACACCTCCAAGATCCCCAGCCAGATCGGTCGCCGCGTGATCCTTACCGGCGCCAACAGCGGTATCGGCTATCCCGCAGCCCGCGAGCTTGCCCGCGCCGGCGCCACCGTCGTCCTCGCCTGTAGAGACAGGGATAAGGGGCAAGCCGCGCTCGAACGCCTGAGACGCGAGGTTCCCCACGCCAAGGCGGAGCTGGGAGTTCTCGACCTCGCCAGCCTGGCATCGGTGCGCGCCTTCGCCGCCAGCGAGCTCGAACGCGGCCTTCCGCTCGATCTGCTGCTCAACAACGCCGGCGTCATGGCGCCTCCGAAGCGGCTCGAGACCGTCGACGGCTTCGAGCTGCAGTTCGGCACCAACGTCCTCGGCCACTTCGCCCTGACCGCGCTGCTGCTGCCGGCGCTCGAGCGCGCCGCCGCCGAACCGCTGGCTCCGGCACCCCGCGTCGTGATGGTCGCCTCGATCGCCCACAAGCGCGGCCGGCTGGACCTCGGCGACCTGCAATCGACCCGCAACTACGGTCCCATGAAGAGCTACCAGCAGACGAAGCTGGCCGACCTGATGCTGGCCTTCGAGATGGATCGCCGCCTGAAGGCGGCGGGTTCGCGGATCCTCTGCGAACGCCGCGCATCCCGGAGTCGCGAACACCAACCTCTTCCAGACCGGCGACCGCCCTGCGCCGGAACGCGCCATCCGGCGGCTGGTGGGCCATCTCATCGGCGCGCTGCTGAACAGCGACGACGAGGGCGCGCTTCCGACGCTCTACGCGGCGGTCGCTGCCGAGGCGCGCGGCGGCGGCTACTACGGGCCGCAGGGCTTTCAGGAGATGCGTGGCGGCGACGTCGGCGAGGCCAAGGTTGCACCGCAGGCGCTGGATCAGGCCGCGGCGGCGCGGCTGTGGAGCGTCTGCGAGGAGCTGACCGGAGTCCGGATGCTCGATCCGCCTGAGACGGGCTGAGACTGCTGGCGGCGATCGCCGGTTAGAATCTCCCCAGTAGCTTCCCATCTTCAGGAGTTCTCCGCACGATGCGTCTTGCTGTTCGACCGTGGTTCCTTCCCGCTCTCCTCTGTTGTTCCCTTCCCGCCGCAGCCTCCGCGCAGATGACGCCGGAGCTGCGGGCCAAGGTCGATGCCGCGGCTGACGCAGGTGCTCGAGCAGACCGGCGTTCCGAGCGCCTCGGTCGGCATCGTCATGGGCGGCAAGGTCGTCCTGACGGCTGCTTACGGCAAGGCGCGGCTGTCGCCGGAGGTGAAGGCCGAGCCGGCGATGAAGTATCCGGTCGGCTCGATCTCCAAGCAGTTCACCGCGACTGCCATCCTGCTGCTGGTGCAGGACGGCAAGGTGTCGCTCGACGACACGGTCAGCAAGTACTTTCCGGAGCTGACGCGCGCCAACGAGGTGACGATCCGCGAGCTGCTCTCGCATACCAGCGGCTATGAGGACTACGCGCCGCAGGACTACACCATTCCGCTGTGGCAGACGCCGGTGAATCCGCTGGAGCTGATCCACAAGTGGGCGGAGAAGCCGCTGGACTTCGATCCCGGAACCGAGTGGCAGTACAGCAACACCAACTTCGTGCTGGCCGCGCTGATCGTCGAGAAGGCGAGCGGCATGCCGTATTGGAAATTCATGGAGACGCGCGTCCTGGGGCCACTGGGGCTGAAGGATGTGATCAATCTCGACACCGACCGCGACAAGGTGGAACCGCTCGGCTATATGCGGAACGCGCTGGGGCCGCTGCGGCCGGCGGTGATGGAGGGGCCGGGGTGGTACTTCGGCGATGCCAGCCTGGCGATGCCGACCTCCGACCTGCTGGCGTGGGACATCAGCATCATGGACCGGACGCTGCTGCAGCCGGCCAGCTATGACGCCTTCGAGACCGAGGTGAAGCTGAAGAACGGCAAGGGCAGCGGGTACGGCCTGGGCATCGACGTCGGCACCCGCGACGGGCACCGCTTCCTCGAGCACTCGGGCGAGGTGGGCGGCTTCGTCGCCGAGAACGCGGTCTATCCCGACGACAAGATCGCCATCGTCGTGCTGACCAACGAGGAGGCGAGCTCGGCGGCGGGCGCGATCGCGCGCGCGGTGAGCCCGCTGCTGCTGGCGACGACGAGCGCGGCCAAGCCGGCGGACGCGGCGACGGCGGCGGCCGAGGCGCAGGCCAAGGCGATCCTGAACGGGCTCGAGGCCGGCAAGCTCGACCGCAGCCTGTTTACCGACGACGGCAACTTCTACTTCTCCCAGCAGGCGATCGGGGACTTCCAGAACAGCCTCGCTCCGCTCGGCTCGATCACCGAGGTGACGCAGCGGATGCGAGGAGCTGCGCGGCGGCATGACCTTCCGCGTCTTCACGGTCCAGTTCTCCAACCGCTCGCTGCGGCTGACGACCTACACCATGCCGGACGGGAAGCTGGAGCAGTTCCTGGTCGGGCCGTAGACACTGCGTGGCTTCTCCGGGCAGGCCTTTCGGCTGCTCGGAGGAGACTTTCGGGGACCTCCCCCTCCCCCGGCAGCGAAGTCCTAAAGTCTAGAAGGCAGACAATCATAAGTCCAAACTAAAGTTACCCTTGAAGTCTAACACGCGTTACGGAGAGCCTCTCGGACCGCGTGGAGACAGAAAGATCCCCGGAGTTTCTGTCCGATTTTCGTTGTGGCCCTTGCTTTAAGTTTAGCAAATCGGCACATCCTTGTGCGCATTCTGCATTTTGGTGGTTTTGTAGTTCGACTTAGGCCGATTAGGGCTTGACATCGGCGATACTGGGCCAAGAAGCTGCGTTTTCTTGGTGACCAAGTCCTTGCTGAACGCTGGGCTGTTACTGCGAAGGCCGGATGAGCGCGGCTGATTCCGGGCTGCTATGATTGCGAGAAATTCAGCCCTTGGGATAGTGCATGTCGAAGCTTCGCCCTGTAAGACTCGCTCGTTTTGCCGCTCTCCGCCGCTCTTCTGGTTGCGGCGCTTCCCTCCCTGCCGGCGCTCGCACAGACGCCGGCGGCGCATCCTCCGGTCCACTTTCCGGTGCAGGCGCCGTCGAATCTGACCGCTCCGTTGAACGGACGGCTGCTGCTCTTCCTCAAGGCGGGCCATGGCGATCCCGCCGTGGATACCGAGTGAGTGGGATCCGGGATCGACCTGGGTGGGAGCGCGGGAGGTGCATGACCTCGCCGCGGGAGCCACCGATCGAGATCGATCCGGACGCCGAGGACATCGCCTTCCCGACGCCCTTTGCCTCTATCCCGACGGGCGACTACGAGGTGCAGGCTGTGCTCGACGTCGACCACAGCTATAACTACAGCGGCCGCGGCACCCAGGACTGGGTGAGCCCGGTGGTCTCGCTGGCGCACTGGACGCCGGGGGAGGGAGCGGAGCCGGCGCTGCCGCTGACCGGGCACGCTGCCGAGAATCCGGATCGCGCCGCGGCGCTGGCCAAGGCGAAGACCGAGGCGGCCGAGAGCGGAGCGCGACTGGAGGAGATGGAGAGCCCGCTGCTGACCCGCTTCTGGGGCGACTCGATCGAGCTGCGGGCGTGGGTGATCCTGCCTCCGGGCTACGCCGAGCACCGCCAGGAGCACTATCCGACGGTGTATTGGACGCATGGCTTTGGGGGGACGATCGACTCCGGCCTGGTGACGCGGGATGCGGATCTACGACCGCATGAAGGCGGGCAAGATGCCGCCGATGATCTGGGTGATGCTGGACGAGAGCTGCCCGCAGGGGACGCATGAGTTCGCGGACTCGGCCAACGACGGGCCGTGGGGCGCGGCGCTGACGACGGAGTTTCTGCCGTATCTGGAGGCAGAAGTACCGCATGGACGCGCGGGTGAACGGCCGCTTTCTGAATGGCCACTCGAGCGGCGGATGGGCGACGCTGCAGCTGGAGGTGAACTACCCGAAGATCTTCGGCGGCACGTGGTCGACCTCGCCCGATCCGAGCGACTTCCATGACTTCACGGGGCCGGATCTGTATGCGCCGCACGCGAATATGTACCGCAAGCCGGATGGCTCGGCGTGGCCGCTGGTGCGGAGGGACGGCAAGGTGGTGGCGACGGTGGAGCAGTTCGCGCAGTTGGAGCGGGTGCTGGGACCGTACGGCGGACAGCTGACCTCGTTCGATTGGGTCTTCTCGCCGAAGGCGCCGTCGGGAGCGCCGGTGCCGATGTTCGATCGCGTGACCGGGGAGGTTGATCCGGCGGTGGTTGCGTACTGGCACGATCACTACGATCTGGCGCACATCGTCGAGGCGCACTGGACGGCGCTGCAGCCGGACCTGACGGGGCGGATTCACCTGACGGTGGGCACGGCGGACACGTTCTATCTGGACGGCGCGGCGCACAAGTTCGAGGCGGTGCTGCAAGCGGCTGGGCGCGGAGCCGCACTTCACCTATCTGCCGGGACGGTCGCACTTCGATATCTATGTCGTCGGGCAGGATCACTATGCGCTGTTCGACCAGATCAGCGCGGAGATGTACGCCATCGCGCGGCCGGAGGCGCACTGGAAGGCGCCGATGGAGAGCAAGTAGGCCATCGAGTGATCGCAGTCTGATCGAACGGGGCGGGTGCGCGGGCATCCGCCCCGTTTTTGCTTTTGTTACAGGACTGCAACATGGCTTGGCTAAGCTTCCTGGATGAAGAAGCTTAGCGATCTTTTGCGTGCTGTAGCTGTTGTGGGGCTGGTTCCTCTGATGACGGTGCAGCAGTCGCTGGCCTGGGGCGTGGACGGCCATCACATGATCAACCGGCTGGCGGGACAGACGCTGCCGGCCGATGTGCCGGCGTTTCTGCGCAGCGCCGATGCCTGGATGCGATGACCTACTACGCTCCGCTGCCCGACCACTGGCGCAGCCCGGCGGCGCCGGAGTTGACGGTGGCGACCGCGCCCGAGCACTTTATCCAGCTCGAGACGGTGGATCAGGTCTTCAAGACGCTGCCGCGCAATCGGTATGACTATGTGCGCGCGCTGGCGGCGGCACAGCCGGCGCATCCGGATCTGGTGCTGACGGCGGAGAAGGTGGGCCTGCAGCCGTATCAGGCGGATGAGGTGTGGGAGCGGCTGCTGATCGGCATGCGCGACTACCGCGAGCTGGTGGCGGAGAAGCAGGATACGAAGAACGTCGAGACGGAGATCATGTTTCTCGCGGGCTGGCTGGGACACTATGTCGGCGATGGATCGATGCCGCTGCACACCTCCGATAAGCCGAATGGATGGAATGGGCCGAATCCGAATGGATATTCGACCGAGCACTACATTCATGGGCTGTTCGAGAGCAAGTTTGTGGCGGCGAATGTGAAGCTGAGCGATGTCGCTCCGCTGGTGGATACGAAGCCGGTGGTGGTCGACGATGTGTTCGACCAGTATGTCGGCTACCTGCGCCACACGCACACCTTCGTCGAGAAGACCTATCAGCTGGAGAAGGCGGGCGCGTTTACCGGCGCGGGAACGCCTGAGGGCAAGGAGCTGGTGGATCAGCAGCTGGCCGCAGCGGCGACCGAGCTGCGTGACCTGATCTATACGGCGTGGGTGAAGTCGGCGGATCCGCTTCCGCAGCGGCACTAGAGGCTAGGCTCGCAGCGGTGCCTTCGGGTGGAAGGCACCCTGCGAGCGGAGGTTTAGAGGCCCGTCATCTTCTCCAGATGCTCCGGGTAGCGGTCGCCGGTCGCCGGGATCTTGGCCGCGGCGCTGTCGATATCGCGCAGATCATCGGGCGTGAGCTCAACCGAAACGGCCCCGATATTCTCGTCAAGACGCGACAACTTAGTGGTCCCGGGAATGGGCACCATCCACGGCTTTTGCGCGAGCAGCCACGCAAGCGCGATCTGCGCCGGCGTTGCGTTCTTCTGCTTCGCGATGGTGGTAAGTAGGTCCACAAAGGCCAGATTCGCCCGCCTCGCCTCGGGCGTAAAGCGCGGCAGCGTGCTGCGGAAGTCCCCTTTGCCGAGCTCGGTGTTCTCGTCCATCTTGCCGGTCAGGAAGCCCTTGCCCAGCGGGCTATAGGGAACGAAGCCGATGCCCAACTCCTCGAGCGTAGGAATGACCTCGGCCTCGGGTCTGCGCCACCAGAGCGAGTACTCGCTCTGCACCGCGGTCACAGGCTGCACGGCGTGGGCACGGCGAATCGTCTTGACACCAGCCTCCGAGAGGCCGAAGTGCTTCACCTTGCCTTCCTGGATCAGCTCCTTCACCGCTCCCGCAACCTCTTCGATCGGCACCTCGGGATCGACGCGATGTTGGTAGAAGAGATCGATGGCGTCGATGTTGAGACGCTTGAGCGAGTCCTCCGCGACCTGCTTGATGCGCTCGGGACGGCTGTTCAGGCCCTGCCAACCGGGGCTTCCATCGGGGTTGAGGTTGAAGCCGAACTTGGTGGCAATCACCACCTGGTCGCGGATGGGCGAGAGAGCTTTGCCGAGCAGCACCTCATTGGTATGCGGACCGTAGACCTCCGCCGTGTCGAAGAAGGTGATGCCACGATCGACCGCCGCGTGCATCAGCGCGATCATCTCCTGCTCGTCGTGGACCGCGCCATAGGAGAAGCTCATCCCCATGCAACCGAGGCCGAGCGCCGAGACCTCCAGACTGCTGCTTCCCAATTTGCGTTTCTGCATCGTCGGCCCCCTCTGTCACGAGCGAGGGCTCATCCTATCAGAGCAGTCCTACTCGTGGTACGAGGTGGGAGGCGTCCCCATGCCGGCGAGCTGCTCGTAGTGCGCCGCCTGTTGGGCGGAACGGTCGGCCTTATAGGCGTAGTAGTCATAGAGATAGTGCGCCGAGTCGACGGGCCGCGGATACCTCTGCGCGGTGGAGGTGGTGTTCTGCGCCCGCTGCTCCCAGAGGATCTTCTCTTCGGCCTGCTGGGCGCGGAAGGATTTCTCCTCCTGCCGGTAGTAGCTGGCTAATGCCCGATACTGTTCCGGCGTGTGGGCGGTCGCGATCTGCTGCTTCAATGCGGAACGATTGGAGAGCGTCGGCGAGGTACTCGGGGCCGCTTGCGCGAGGCTGCTGAGGACGGGGTACGTGCACGTAAGGCTTACGAGGAGAACGTACGATTCTTTTCATGTGGGGGCCCTCCTTCCATCTCTCGAAAACGAGTATGGAAGGTCACAAATAACGAACTCGTAAAAGGCGCGAAGAACGTTTGTAACGATTTTAAGCCAGCCGGGCACGGTCGTCGCGGCCGCTCCAGAGAGGACTGAAAGTGCTGTTGACCGGATCAAAATCAGATCCGGTCGCTGCATTCAAACCGCGCAGGAAGGCTCGGCAGATGGGTCGTTTGGGTCGTCCTGTTCCGCGACGCTGTCTTCGCCGAACATCTGCGGATCGACAAAGCGGTAGCCCACATGGGGATCGGTGAAGAGGTACCTGGGTTGTGCGGGATTGTCCGCGATCTTCTTGCGCAGCTGGCGCACGAAGGTTCGCAGGTACTCGACCTCTTCGCGGCACTCGGCTCCCCAGACGGCGGTGAGGAGCTTGCTGTAGGTGACGGCGCGGCCGGCATGGGTCATCAGGTAGTACAGAATCTCGTACTCCTTGTGGGTGAGACGGATGGGTTGACCGTTTTTGGTGACGATGCGGCGCACCGGAGCAAGGCAGAGATCGCCGATCTGGATGGGTGCGTCCTCGGAACGCAGCGGAGCGTGGAAGCGACGGACGGCGGCGCGGACCCGTGCGAGGAGCTCGCGCATGCTGAAGGGTTTGGTCACGTAATCATCCGCTCCCAACTCGAGCGCCTCGACCTTCTCTTCTTCCCCGTCGCGCACGGTGACCATGAGGATGGGCAGACGGGGAGCGAAGGCGCGGATGCGGCGCAGGGTCTCGAGGCCGCCGATGCCGGGCATGTTGCTATCGAGCAAGACGACGTCGAACGCTCCGGCACGCAGCAGCTGCAGCGCCTCTTCGCCGCGCGAGGCCTCCACCAACTGAAAGCCCAGCTCCAGCAGCGGCGGCCGCAACGCCCTGCGAATGGAAGCCTCATCGTCGACACAAAGAATACGAATCCCTTGCATGCTCATGCCGAACACCTCTGCGTTTTTTGCGTTGGGATGGAGACAAAGAAGGTCGTGCCAAGAGTCGCTTCGCTGGTGACCCAGACGTGTCCTCCATGCAGATGTGCCGCGCGTTTGGCAACCGCAAGGCCAATTCCAGTTCCAACGGCGCGGTTGGAGGAGGTCGAGGAACGAAAGTAACGGTCGAAGATACGTTCCTGGTCGGCGCGGGGAATTACCGGTCCGTAACTATGCACGGAAAAGATGACCTCCGCGTGATCGTGAGTAACAGCGATGGTCACCATCGATCCGAATTGCGAATACTTACACGCGTTATCCAGATACTGAGTAAGCACCATGGTCATAAGTTGGCGGTCGCAATGAAGGAACAAGTCTTCGGTGGGGAACTGCACCGCGACCTGCATGCTCGCCAGACGATCTTTCAAGTTCGTCAGAACCTCTTCCAGCAGCGCGGCTACACCTACCGGAGTGGCGTGGAGCGTGATCTCTCCAGCGTCGAGACGGGCGGTGGTGAGCAGACGCGTGGTGAGATCGCTCAAGGCTCCGGTCTGCTCATCGATCAGTGCGACTAACTCGGCCTGCGGGCTGGAGAGCCGGCCCATTTCAGTAAGACCGGTGCTGGCCGCGCGGATCACCGTCAGCGGCGTCTTGTACGCGTGGGCCAGACTATCGAGGACGGTGGCGCGCAGTTGCTCGGTGCGACGCTCGGCCTCAATGTGGCTTTCATTCGTGAAGGCGCGGTAGCGGTCGAAGCTGATCGCAATCAAGGAGGCGATGGCATTGTTGGTGAGAGCGGTGGTGTCTCCACGGACAACGAGGCTGCCGATGGGCACGTTCCCAGGCGGAGGACGCGGCGAGCGATCCCGGTCTCCGGATCGTCATCGCAGGTCTCGAAGAAGTAGGCATTGCGCGCCAGCTCCTGCGTGTTCAGGTTCCAATCTCCGGCCTGATACATCTGATGGAGGTCCGCGTCGAAGACAAGGACTCCTTCGAGCGCAAAGATCTGGTGGGCCAGTTCGGCGAGTTGGGGTCCGGGCTCTTCACGAAGATCCATCTGCAGCGAACGCCGGGTGAACTCGTACAGTTCATGCATCTGCTCCCCCCAGGACTCGGCGTTGCGGGCGTGCTCAGTGACGCGCGACGAGAGCCTGCTGACGACGAGCGCGATGAGAACAAAGGCCACCACAGTTACGGAGCTGGCGGTATCAGCGACCGCATCGAGCGGTGGTCTCCGCGCGCCGAAGTAACTTTGGATAACGACCGCGAAGAGAGACACGATGACCGACTGAAAGAAGCTGCACAGCAATGCGATGAGCACCACAATCAGCAGGTAGAGCAGTACCACCACGGACGAGAGCGAGGCGAACCAGTGGGCAAACGCCGACACCAGAAGAACAAAGACAATGCCGAGGCCGCACTCCAGCGTAAACAGGAGCAACCGCAGTCCAGAGCCACGCGTTCTCCATGAAGGTACGGAAGGACGCAGCGGGAATGGGTGACTTAGGTTCAGGCATACTCCGGCCGCGAAAAGAAATCCTTATTATTTTTTTACGGAGGCCCAAGAGGATTATGCACACGTTGGCGCGGAATGCCTAGTGTTTTCTTGCGAGCTTACGACTTATCTGGAGTAAGCGGGGCAAAATCCGGTCCAAGCTAAATTCCTAATATTTATTTTTTTCTCACGGAATCCTTACGCCATTGCTGCGTTACTGATGCTGCGCCGAGCGGGGTTCATTTTCGTGGAACACGAACGATCACTCCGCAGGCTCCGATGCGATGCGTGCGTGTAGCTGCAACTGTAACTGCCTCCCCTGGTGGGCGCCATGGGGATGATGCAGATCTTTGTCTTCCGTTCGGTCTTTGTTCCTTCAAATCACAAAGCACCACTCCGGAAAGGAGCCGATTGTGACCAATGCGAACATGATATTCGGCCTGCGACTTATGCTTGGAGCAGTGATGCTCGTCTCCGCAGGGGCAAGCGCGCAGACTCCAACACCAGCCGCGGCCACAGCAACCGCGGCACCTGCCGAGACACCCGCGCCGGCTCCTGCCACTGCTACCTGGAGTGCTGGCCCTATTGATTTCAGCGGATTGATTGACGGCTACTACAGCTATAACGTAAATCGTCCTGGCTCTTCGGCCAACGGCCAAATCAACGATCTCTATAACTTCAACGATAAGACGGACCAATTCAGCCTAAGTGAAGCAAAGTTCAGCCTGAATCATGATCCTGACCCGGTAGGGGCTCATATCGACTTTTTCTACGGCCGCACCAATACTTTGGTAAATGCCGGGGCAGAGGGAAACTATATTGAGCAGGCATTTCTTAGCTTCAAGCCCATTCAAGCACACGGATTGGAGATGGACTTCGGCAAGTTTGTTACTTCTGCCGGAGCCGAAGTCATTGAGTCCAAGGATGACTGGAACTATTCGCGATCGCTGCTATTTTCCTGGGCGATTCCCTATTACCACTTTGGCCTACGCTCATCCATCCCGGTGACCAAGACATGGACGCCCGGCGTGCAGTTGGTGAATGGGTGGAACGATGTAGTCAAGTCCAATGGTGGTGTCACGGTAGGACTAACCAGCGCCTATGTAAAGCCGAAGTACAGCTGGAATGTGAACTATTACACCGGGCCCGAAAATATCGGCACCCAGAATGGCTATCGCAATCTGATCGATACCACCCTTCTGCTGACGCCCACGGCGAAGTTCAATGCCTACATCAACTACGATTACGGCCAGAATCGCAATGCTCTGGTAGCTGAGGGAAACACCAACCTGGAGCACTGGCAAGGGGTTGCGTTTGCCGCTCGCCAACAGGTGACGGGCAAGATGGCATTTGCCGGGCGCTTCGAGTACTTCAACGATCCGCAGGGCTTCACCACCGGCACGGCGCAGCATCTGTACGAGTTCACCGCAACCTATGAATACAAGTGGACCGAGGGTTTGCTGGCACGGTTTGAGTACCGCCGTGACTGGTCGGACGTGCCCTTCTTCCACAAGGGAGACACCGGGATGGTGGACGCCCAGTCCACGCTGACCACCGGATTTGTAGCGTTTTTCGGTCCAAAACGCTAGCTGACGCTTTCCTACTCCCGCCAATGGGGTTAGCAGCGTATGGCGGGGTCTATCTACCGACAATCGTTCTACGAATCTTGATCGATGAGGAGAAGGTTATGGCAGATCAGAGAGCACCACAGATGCAGCCCACACTGGGCCTCACCGGACTGACCAGCAACGCGATGGCGCTGATTGCGCCGGGCGCCTTCCTTTGGCTGACCTTCTTCATTCAGGCCACCGAAGGAGCGACTGCGCCTTCGATGTGGTGGGGCATCGTCGCCGCTCTGCTGCTCTGTCTGGCGACGGCGGTGGCGTATGCGGAGATTTCGAAGCTTTATCCCGGAACCGGATCGAGTTACTACTACGCCGAACAGGCCATGTTATCCAAGGACAAGGCATTCAAGTATGCTCGCCTCGCCAAGTTTATTGTGGGCTGGGGCTCGCACTTGTATTACTGGGTATATCCAGGAGTGATGGTCGCGACGACCGGCGTGTTTGTTGGCTATGTGGTCGGCTTTCTCTATCCGAACTTCCTCAGCGGCGGCAACCCCGGGCCGCTGTTCATGGCACTGGTAGCGATCGTATTCTCTTTCTTCGTCGCCTGGATCGCACAGAAGGGTGCGGGAGCTTCGACCGCTGTCAATCTTGGGATCAATGTCGTGCAGATCTCGGCGTTGCTGGTCTTCAGCGTGCTGGCCTTAGGCTATCGCGCGAATCATCCGTCGGGCAGCACGGGCTTCCAGTACGACGGCCAGACGCTATCGACCTACACCTACCAGTTCGCAACCAAGGCCGACGGCAGCATCGTGCGAGACACTGCCGGCATCCCGCAGCCTCTGCTCAACTCCGCAGGCAAGCCGGTTCCTTACGTGATCACCTATCCGAAGAAGGACAGCACCGGTCTGTTCCTGACGCATCCTTCGGCGACTTCGGTGGTGAGTCCGCATAGCATTAGCTGGGTCTTCATCCAGGCAACCGTGGCCATTCTGATTCTGGTCGGCTTTGAGTCCGTAACGTCGATGGGCGGGGAGGCTAAGAATCCAACCAAACATATTCCAATCGCCGTACTCGCATCGCTGCTGATTCAGGGCCTTCTGTGTTACTTGATCGAGTACTTCGCGGCGAATTACTTTTTGAACTCCGGCTATACGATGCAGGCCGCGGCGGGCTCGGCGGCTCCGGTCGGGGACATGATGATTGTGGTGGGAGATGCTCTGCTGGGGCAGGGTCATGGAAAGTACTTCATGTTGGCGGAGGCGATCACGGTCTTCCTGGCGCTGATCGGGACCACGCTCTCCTGCATGAACACAGGGGCTCGGGTGACCTACGCGATGGGCAAGGATAAGGAGGCGCCGGAGCACTTCGGCCTGCTGCATGCGGGATCGCTGACACCTCGCCGGGCCATCTGGACGCTGGCCGTGATCTCCGCGGTGCTGGGCACGTTGGCGGTCTCGCTGGTGTTCGCCGATGGTAGCGCGCCGACCGATGCGACGATCGCGGCGCTGCCTCACGGCATCTTCTCCTCGTTCGGGTACACCACCCATGCGCAGATGGCGGCGCTGCCGAACTCACTGCTCACGATTACACTAACCTCGAACTTCGGCACCTTCATCCTGTACGCCCTCAGCTGCTTCCTGGCGATCGTGGCATTCAACAAGCGTCCGGACTTCAATTTCATCAAGCATCTGCTGATTCCAGGCTTTGGCCTGGTTGCCAATCTGGTCTGCATGGCGTTCTACCTGATCGGCCCCTTCATGGGCTATGGCACGGCCAAGGAGCCACTGTTGGCGCTTGGCATCTCGGCGGTATGGGGCATCTATGGCGGCATCTGACAATG
>CAVWJY010000025.1:0-10776 GCA_963755245.1 uncultured Acidobacteriaceae bacterium
CGGCCAGCGTGCGCGCGCTCCAGATGAAGATGCCGCTGTTCCACGCGTAGTTCCCCGAGCGCACAAAGTCCTCCGCGCGCTCCGGGTCCGGCTTCTCGGTGAACCGCTTCACCCGCCGCACGCGCAGCCCCTCGCAGCCCTCGAGATCGACGCCAGCCAGCGCGCATCGACGAAGCTGCCCTGCTCGATGTACCCGTAACCGGTCTCCGCCCGCGTCGGCGAGACGCCCAGCACCACGATCTTCGGCGCCGCTCGCCGCCAGCGCAACCGCCGCCCGAATCACCTCGCGCGAAGCGCGAGCCGTATCCTTCACCACATGGTCCGACGGAAAGATCCCGATCACCGTCTCCGGCGACCGCTGCTCCAGCAGAAACGCCGCCAGCGCGCACGCCGGAGCCGTGTTCCGCGCCGCCGGCTCGCTCAGAATATGCTCCCGCGGCACCTCGGCAGCTGCTCGCCGATCACCGCGTCCAGCAGCTCGTTGGTGATCACCCAGATGTCCTCGGCGCTCGCCAGCGGCAGCAGACGATCCACCGTCTGCTGGATCATCGTCTGCTCGCCATCGAGCGCCAGCACCTGCTTGGCACGCGATCCGCCGGCTCCGCGGCCAAAAACGCGTCCCGCTGCCGCCCGCCAGAATCACCGGGGCAAACGTCGTCGCAGACTGCTTCGTTGCTTCCGGCATAACCCTCGATCAGCTCAATTTGAGCCGTCAGGGCCCGATCGTTCCGCACTGCTGCTCCGACCTGGCCCGGACACATCCGCAGACGTGAGTCGCTTAGCTCAGCTTCGCGAAGTACTCCCGCATCCGCTTCACACCTTCGTCGATCACATCGTGCGGAGACCGCGTACGACAGCCGAATGTGCTCGCGTGGTCCCAAACGCCTCGCCCGGAACCACCACCACATGCGCCTCGCTCAGCAGCTTCGCCGCCAGATCGGTCGCCGACGTGATCCCGCCCTTGCCGATAAACTTGCTTCACATTCGGGTACACATAGAACGCGCCCTGCGGCACCGTGCAGGTCAGCCCCGGAATCGTCTTGAAGCCCGCCAGCATCCGGTCGCGCAGCTTGATGTAGTCCGCGCGCATCTCCGCCACGCACTCCTGCGATCCGTGCACCGCCGCGATCGACGCCCGCTGCACCATGCTCGCCGTGTTCGACGTGCTCTGCGACTGCAGCTTGCTCATCGCCGCGATAACCGCCTTCGGTCCCAGCGCAAAGCCCGCGCGCCAGCCCGTCATCGCATAGGTCTTCGACAGCGATCCCAGCACGATCACATGCTCCTTGCAGTCCGTGAACGAGCCGCCGCTCACAATCTGCCCGGTGTAGTTCAGATACACGTAGCACTCGTCCAGCAGGACATAGATTCCCAGCTTGTGCGCAAGCCGCACGATCGCCTCATTCCCCGGCGCAACCACCGCGCCCGAAGGATCGACGGCATATTCAGAATGATGGCTTTCGTCTGCGGCCGTGATCGCCGCCTCGATCATCTGCGCCGTCACGCGGAAGTCCTCCTCCTCTTGGCTCACCACCGGAACCACCACGGCACCCGCGAACTCATGATGTCTTTGAACAAGACCCAGAACAGCACCGCAGATCACCTCGTCGCCATGGTCGACCGGACCTCGATCGCGTTGAAGAGCGCCAGTTGCCGCCGGTCGTGAACCACGCATTCCTCAAGCGTGTAATTGGTGCCGAAGTCGGCCGCGTGCCGATCCACCATGGCCCGCGCACCTCCGGGGGAATACCGGCCACCGCGGTGTAGCACGAGAAGTTCTTCGTGATCGCCTCGATGGCGGCATCCCCGATCTGCTGCGGCGTCGCGAAATGCGGCTCCCCCGCCCCAAAGTGGGCCAGGTCGATGCCTGCCGCCTTCATCTTCAGAGCATCGCCGGTGATGGCCATCATCACCGACAGCTCGATCCGGCCGATCCGGTCGACAAAAGCTTCCGCAGCAGTCGGCTGCGCTCATTTCTCTAGTCTTCAGCTTTGGCGATAGAGATGAAGCTTGCCTTTTCAGAGAGCGCAACGATCCATGGCGATCCGCGGCTAGTGCGACTCGGTTGGCTCCGCTTCCGCAGCACCCAGGTCGTCATGCAGCGCTGCCCTGCACGACGGTCGTCTTCAGCGGATCCACCAGTCGCCGCCCAGCTCCTGCGTAAGCTCCATCAGCATCGCCTCATCCACCAGGAACCACTCCGATCCATCGCCAATCCGGAAGATGTTCTCGCCCACCTGCTCGAACGCCATCCCGATCCGCGATCCCAGCCGGCAGAACAGCATCCCGCCCGGCCGCAGCACCCGCCACAGCTCCCGCACCATCGTCAAGAGCTGCGCCTCATCCCGCGCAAAGTGCAGCACCGAGTTGCACATCACCACATCCGCAAAGTCGTCCGGGAATGGCATCCGCCTCGATCGCGCCAACCTGGAAGTTCTCCGCCGGCAGCCCCGGCGCCAGCTCCGCCGCCAACTTCCGCACATGCTCGCCACCCCGGCACTCGCATCCACCCCGAACACCTCGTAGCCCTCGCGCAGCAGATAGTCCATATTCCGCCCATCGCCGCAGCCGCGTCGAGCACCCGCATCCCCGGCGCGATGTTCCCGCGCAGAATCTGATCGAAGACATAGATATCGATCTGCCCAAACTGTTCCTGAATACTCAGGCCGAATCGCTCCCCTGCAGATCCTCCATCAGGCCTGCACCGGAGCCTTCGCCCGCAGCCGCGCCATCACCAGCGGCGGCACCAGCTCCGAGACGTCCCCACCCAGCCGGTACACGCCCTTGATCAGCCGCGAGCTCACATAGGTGTACTTCTCCGCCGGCATCATGAACAGGGTCTCCAGCTCCGGATCGAGCTTGCGGTTCATCATCGCCATCTGGATCTCGTACTCGTAGTCGGAGATGGCGCGGATACCGCGCAGCACCGCCTTGGCCCCCTGCTGCCGGGCGCAGTCCACCAGCAGCCCATCGAATGTCGTCACCGAGACGTTGCCAAACTGCCGTGTCGCCTCGAAGATCATCTCCTCGCGCTCCGGCACCGTGAACAGGGGCGTTCCCTTCTCGCTGTTTCTCAGAATCGCCACCACCAGCTCATCGACGATCTTCGCGCCTCGCGCAATCAGGTCGAGATGCCCATTGGTCAGCGGATCGAACGTACCGGGATAGATTGCCTTGACCGTATGCATGCACTGAAAAGCATACCGCGCTTTGCCGCCGGCAAACGCCGGCAAAATAAACTCCCCGTCCTGTAGTCTTCCTCCGCCCCACCCGTCTGTCTGTAATAGCAGAGGATACGATGCTCGAACAGACCCTCCATCCCGCCAGCATCAGCCAGTCCAGCGCCTCCGAGCCTCCTCGCCGTTCGGCGCGCCGGTCTCCACGCCCTTCGACGATCTCGAGTCCATCGTCGCCCTCTACGAGCCCCGCGTCTTCCGCTTCCTGCTCTCTTCGCTGCGCGATCGCGACCTCGCTCTCTCCCTCACCCAGGACACCTTCCTGCGCGCCTGGACCGCCCGCGCCAGCTTCCGCGGCGACTCCTCGATCAACACCTGGCTGATGCGCATCGCGCTCAATCTGCTGCGCGATCACACCCGCACCAACCGCTTCCGTTTCTGGAAGAAGGCCGCCGCCACCGCCGTCGATGTCGCCGACGTCGCCACCCATCTTCCGCAACCGGGCAGCTCCGCCGAGGCCCGCCTGATCGCCAGCGAACAGCTCGCCCTCATCTGGGAGACCGTCGCCGAGCTCTCCAGCCGCCAGCGCGAGATCTTCCTGCTCCGCTTCGTCGAAGGCCTCGAGATTCCCGACATCGCCGCCGTTACCGGACTGCCCGTCAGCACCGTCAAAAGCCACCTCTACCGCGCGCTCGGCACCATCCGGACCCGCCACAGCGGAACCGCCGGATCCTCGCATCCGGGGAGCGCAAAGGAATAACCATGACCTTCCACCTCACACACGAACAGCTCTGCGACCACCTCCTCGAGATCACCCCGGTGGCCGACCCCATCCCGGGCGGCAAGACCCGAACCACGACCTCCGGCTTCCACGTCGTGGAAGATCATCTCCGCGCCTGCCCACTCTGCGCCGCCGAGCTTCGTTCGCTCGAGACCTCGCTGGGCAACTTTCAGGCCGCCACCACCAGCTTCGCCAACCAGGAGCTCTCGCTGCTCCGGTCGCTCTATCCCAACCGGGTCGAACCTCCGCTCGATCACCTCGGCGGCTCCGCGCCCGGCCATCCATCTCTATCAAAAGCCGTTCGTCTGGGCGATCGCCGCCGGTCTGGTGGTTGCGGCCAGCGTCGGAACCCTCGTTCCGCGCGGCGCTGCACCAGCAGCCCGCGCTGCACGCCGCCAGCGCGGTCGTGGCGGCGATCCACCCGGACGCAGCCGCCCCGGAGTCCGACCAGGCGCTGCTCGAAGAGGTCGACGACGATCTCTCGTCCAACGTCCCCTCGGCCATGGAGCCTCTGTCCGATCCAATTTCCTCCTCATCCGCGGCCGCGACAGCCACGACCCAGGATGAGTCCTCTGCCCCGATCTCGTCCCAAGGCACCGCAAGGAAGATTACCCATGAATAAGAAGAGCATCGCTTCCCTCGCACTCCTGCTTGGCCTCACCGCCTCCGTCTCCACTGCCTCGGCACAACAGCCAGGCCCCAACCCCGGAGCCGGCTTCGGCCAGCCCTTCGGCGACCACCGCGAGATGGGCTCCGGTGAGGAAGGCGGCGGCATGCGTGGCGGCTTCCGTGGCCTGCCCCGCGGCCTGTGGTGGAAGAACCCCGCAGTCGTCCAGCAGATCGCCATCACCCCCGAGCAGCAGAAGAAGATGGACGACATCCTGCAGCAGAGCCGCCTCCAGCTGATCGATCTCAAGGCCAACGTCGAGCGCCAGGAGGTCCTGCTCCGGCCGATGCTCGACGCCAACCCGCCCGACACCGCGCAGGTGCTCGCGCAGGTCGATAAGCTCGCCCAGGCGCGCGCCGACCTAGAAAAATCCAACGCCCGCATGCTGCTCGGCATCCGCACCGTCCTCACCCCCGAGCAGTGGACCAAGCTGCAGGCCCACCGTGCGGAGGCGCACATGCGCATGGACGGCGCCAACGGATTCCGCGGCCGCCACGATGGACAGGGCGGTCAGGGCGGACGCGATGGCCAGGGTGGCCCCGGCGAGCACCGTTCGCCAGCCGCTCCCGGCAACCCGCCGCCTCCTCCTCCGCCGCCCGCCGAATAATCCCCTGAAAACAGAACGGCGCCCCGAACGATCTCTCGTCCGGGGCGCCGTTTTCTTTTGCGCGAAGAACTCGCAGCCTCAGGGGCGGATGAAGGTCCCTTGCTGCAGATCGCTCATCGCCTGCCGCAGCTCCGCCTGCGTGTTCATCACGATCGGTCCGTGCCACGCCACCGGCTCCTCGATCGGCCGGCCCGAGACCAGCAGGAAGCGAATCCCCTCCGGCCCCGCCTGCACCACGATCTCGTCGCCCCGGTCGAACAGCACCAGCGAGTGGTTGCCGATGTCGTACACCGGCTCGGCGTGGGGGTTCGTCGCCGCCTCGGTCAGCACCGCCTGCGGCGCCGACGCGTCGCGGAAGGTTCCGGCCCCGGCGAAGACATACGCAAACGCGTTCCGCGTAATGTCCACCTTCAGCCGCTTCCGCCGGCCCGGCGCCACCGACACATCCACATAATGCGGATCCGCCGCCACGCCGTCCACCGGCCCCTTCTTGCCCCAGAACTCGCCCGAGATCACCCGCACATGCGTGCCGTCATCGTCGGTCACCTCCGGGATCGCGCTCGCCGGAATGTCCTGGTAGCGCGGCGCGGTCATCTTCAGCGATGCGGGCAGGTTCGCCCACAGCTGGAAGCCGTGCATTCTTCCCTGCGCGTCGCCCTTCGGCATCTCCTGGTGCAGAATGCCACGGCCCGCCGTCATCCACTGCACGTCGCCGGCGGTCATGCTGCCCCGGTTGCCCAGGCTGTCGCCATGCTCCACCGACCCCGCCAGCACATACGTGATCGTCTCGATCCCCCGGTGCGGATGCCACGGGAAACCCGCCAGATAGTCCTGCGGACGGTTGTTGCGAAAATCATCGAGCAGCAGGAACGGATCGAACTCCTTGGTCTTCCCGAAGCCGAAGGCGCGCTCCAGCTTCACGCCCGCGCCTTCCAGCGTGGGTTGGGTATGAATAACTTCCTTGATCGCACGAAGTGACATTGCGTTTCCTCCCTCTGCGCCGCCAGAACACGCTTTGCTCTGTGTTCCGGCGGCGAATTCCCTGCAACTTCCGACCCGAGCCCGATCTCCAACCAGAGCCGCTTAGGCCTGCTTCACAAACTGCAGGTCCAGAGTGATGCTGATCTCCTCGCCCACCAACACTCCGCCGGTCTCGAGCGCCGCGTTCCAGGTCAGCCCGAAGTCCTTGCGGTTGATCTTCGTCGTCGCCGACAAGCCGATGCGCGTGTTGCCCCACGGATCCTTCGCCGCCGGCGTCGGTCCCTCCACCGCGAACTCTACACTGCGGGTGACGCCCTTGATCGTCAGATCGCCCGTGACCACCAGCTCCCCATCCGACTTCCGCGCGATGTGCGTCGACTTCAGCTGCATCGTGGGAAACTGCTCGGCGTCGAAGAAGTCGGCGCTCTTCAGATGCCCGTCGCGTCCCTCGTCGCGGGTCTGGATCGAGGCGATCGCGATCGCGGCCTCCACACTCGACTGCGCCAGATCCGCCTCATCGAGCGACAGCGTGCCGGTCACGCCGGTGAACTGACCCTTCACGTTGGAGATCATCATGTGCTTGACCTTGAACTCGACAACCGAGTGAGACGGATCGATGTTCCAGGTGGTGATGGCGGGGGTGGCAACTGTGCTCATGGTGGTGTTTCCTCTCTAGATGGTTTCGGTGGTGCCGTTTGCGTGATTTGATTCGTTGCAATGACATTCGTTGCAACAACTATATGGCGAAAAAATTTACTCCGGAGCCTGACGCGCCAGACGCAGCAGATCCGTCAGCACCTGCAACTGTTCGATCCCAAGATGCCCCAGCCGCGTGCGATGCGCCACGCGCACGGGTTCATCCAGCCGTGCCAGCGTCTCCAAGCCCGCCGGCGAAATCCGCGTCCAGACCGTCCGCCGATCCTTGCTCTCCCGACAGCGCGAGATCAGCTCTCGCTTCTCCAGCCGGTCCAGCAGCCGCGTAATATCCGAGTCCCGCGTCACCATGCGGTTGCCGATCTCCCCGCACGGCAGCCCCTCCGGCGCTCCGCGCAGAATCCGCAGCACGTTGTACTGCGTCGACGAGAGATCCTCGGTCTTCAGCACCTGCGCAAAGCGATGCGACAGAGCCTCCATCGTCCGCATCATCTCGAGATACATCACCTCCTCCGGGCAGGATCCCGGTTTTGGCTTCAACTCGATCTGTGCGGCAGCTTCCATACCCCAACAATACTCGTGAAAACGAATGATCGTCAACAGGATATTCACGGTTCTCAGAAGCGCAATCGTTTAAATCGATTCTATTCTTCTGTGACCAGCCGAAACAGGTTTTGGGCGCTTAGGCATCCTCCGTTGAAATGGCTAAGTCGAAGAATTGTCCCGACGGCGATCTCTACGTCACCGAAGACACCATGACTACACGCCTGCCGACCGTTGGCAGGTTCCTGCTCCCGTTGCTCCGTACAGCCGCAGGCCTACGCGCGCCTTACCGCTTGAAAGCTCCTGGCATGTGTCCGATGTCCGCATCTCACGTGAACCTCAAACCGGAGGTCTTTCATGACAAGCAAAACCCTGGCTTCGAGCTGCACGCGTTCTCTCCCTGTTCTTGTTGACTGCCGGCACCTGTGCCTTCGCTCAGGAGCACAGACCAGTGCACTTCAGCGGCCTGATCAACGATTATTCTCCCCAGAGCACGAGCGTCAAAGGCAGCCCATGGGAGATGCATGGTCAATGGTCGATGGATCTCCACCCAGAATCGAGGAACCGCCGACTTCTCTGCCGATATGACGATGTCCGGCTTTGGGACAACCACGACAGGCGCTGTCGATCCGACGCAGCCCCTTGTGAACCCTCACACGCACCACATCAAGTTGACCAACGTCGCGATCACCTCGGATATGACCGGCTGCCCCACCTATCTCCCCCCTGCCACGATAACGGGCTTTCAGTTGAACGGCACGGTCAGCCTGTTGACGGGGAACGGAAGCATTGCGCCCTTCGAGACGGATCCGCCATCCTCGACCCTGCAGGTCTGTGTCACCGGAGGGAACGATGTCCCGTACTCGGTCCCGAATTCGAACATTACGCTGGTGTTCGGGGGACCTGCGACGACACATTTCGGGCCGCAGGCTCTCCATGGCGTCGTCCGAAGCGCCAAAGAAAAGGAGCATCAGTAGAGATAGAGGCCCTATAGCGCCCCCAAAACCACCTTTGGATAATCGTCATTTGGGAGTGAGTCAAACTAGAAAACCCCTGTCCGCGCTGAGGCGAACAGGGGTTTTCTATCTTTGCCAACAGAAAAATCTACTTCTTGCCCTTGACCACCTCGGCCGCGATCGCCGCGCCGTTCGCCGGAGCCGCCGGCACATCCGCCGCCGGTCCGCCGCCGATGCCCAGCTTCTTCCGCACCTCGCCATCGATGCGCCCGAAGATGTCGCGGTTCTCCTTGAGGAAGTTCCGCACATTCTCGCGTCCCTGGCCGATGCGCTCGCCCTGGAAGCTGTACCACGCACCGCTCTTGTCCACGATATTGTGCAGCACCGCCAGATCCAGGCAGTCACCCTCGCGCGAGATACCCTCGCCGTACAGAATGTCGAACTCGGCGTCGCGGAACGGAGCCGCCACCTTGTTCTTCACCACCTTCACCTTGGTGCGCGATCCCACCACCATATCGCCTTCCTTCACCGCGCCGATGCGGCGGATGTCGATACGAATCGAGGAGTAGAACTTCAGCGCGCGGCCGCCGGTCGTCGTCTCCGGATTGCCAAACATCACGCCGATCTTGTCGCGAATCTGGTTAATGAAGATCAGGCAGGTGCGCGACTTCGACACCGTACCGGTCAGCTTGCGCAGCGCCTGGCTCATCAGCCGCGCCTGCAGGCCCATGTGCGAGTCGCCCATCTCGCCGTCGAGTTCGGCCTTCGGCACCAGCGCCGCCACCGAGTCGACCACCAGCACGTCGATCGCGTTCGAGCGCACCAGCGCCTCCACGATCTCCAGCGCCTGCTCGCCGTAGTCCGGCTGCGAGACCAGCAGGTTATCGACGTCCACACCCAGCTTCTTCGCATACGCCGGATCGAGCGCGTGCTCGGCGTCCACAAACGCCGCCAGACCGCCCTGCTTCTGCGCCTCCGCGATGATCTGCAGCGTAATCGTCGTCTTACCCGAGGACTCCGGTCCGAAGATCTCGATCACGCGTCCCCGCGGAACTCCGCCGACACCCAGCGCGCGCGTCGAACGAGATCGACCCGGTCGAGATCACCGAGATCGGAACGATCGCCTCCTTCGCCCCGAGCCGCATCACCGACCCTTTGCCGAACTGCTTCTCAAGTGCCGAAAGGGCTGTCTCTATCGCCTTGCCACGCTCATCTGCCACGCTGTATTTCTCCTAAAGTTGGAACGTCCCCGGATTCTAGCACTATTGTAGAACCAGGCAAATAAAAAGCGAAGCAGATACCTCTCGCCTCCAACGCCTCTCCCAAACCCTGTGCGCAGAGCCCGTTCCCACCATCTTCTCGCACGAGCCCGGCATTTAGCCTAACCGGACCCGATAAACCCTCGTCCAATCAGCAATCGACAGCAAATGCGGCTCCACGATCGCCGCCCAGGGCCCGTTTTCACCAGCACTCAAGTGAGGACAGAAGCGCGCTAACCCCTATGCAGAGGAGATTCGCCCTGGTTATCAACGAAACCCGTCGCCCTTTTGTCCGACATCGTCAAACCTTCCTCGCCTTGGCCATCGCCACCGTCCTGTCTGGCTTTGGACCACTATCGGCCGCGGCACAATCGAGCAGTAGCAGCTCCCTCGTCGCAGCCGCCCCTGCAGCCGATTCAGCTTCCATCAGCGCGACCCCTGTCCGAAGCACCGGGCCCAGCGGCCCCCCCGCTCCCCATAAACGTCACTCCAGCCAGACCGACGTCTCCTTCGGAGTCTCCGCCCAACTGACTGCGACGCGAACCGTCCCCAGCATCAGCTACGGCGTGCTTTCGTACGAAAACACGCAGGGCGCCGCCCCCTCGCCCTCTCTGCTGGCCACCTTCCATCAGCAGTTCAGGCCATGGCTGGGATACAACATCAACAGCGGATACACGCGCCCCACCTTGAACTACAACCAGGCCGGGAGCGCCCTCTCGCTTGGCACCAGCATGTATGAACTCAGCGGCTCCTATGTCGCCAAAACTCCCCTTGCGACCAAAAGCCTCCAGGCCTTCGTCCAGGGCGGAGGCGGCATGCTCAGCTTCGTGCCCACCGAAGGTTCCATCCCCTTCCGCCCGGACCCGAGCTACAACACGCCCGTCTATCGCGAGTTCCGCGCAGCCGTCCTCTTCGGCGCTGGCGTCGACTACCGCCTCAACCAGCACCTCAGCCTGCGCGCCGAGTACCGCGGACTCTTCTACAAGAGTCCCGACCTGCTCCACGAGGAGTCGCCCGTCAGCAAACTCTTCACCGTCACCAGCGAACCCACCCTAAGCCTGACCTACCGCTTCGGCGCCTCTCAACGACGCCCGGCGCAGTAGCAAAAACCGTCGGCCGCAGCCTCCAACTCAAGACCTGCGGCCGCGATCA
>CAVWJY010000026.1:0-12751 GCA_963755245.1 uncultured Acidobacteriaceae bacterium
CTGTTCCACGCGTAGTTCCCCGACGCGACAAACTCCTCCGCTCGCGCGCGGTCCGGCTTCTCCGTAAACCGCTTCACCCGCCGTGCACCGCAACCCGCGGGACCGCAGCGAGTCCAATCAACCAGCTACCCAGCTCGATGTACCCGTAGCCCGTCTCCGCCCGCGTCGGCTTCACGCCCAGCACCACAATCTTCGTCGCCGCTCGCCGCCAGCTTCAACGCCCGCCCGAATCACCTCCGCAAACGCGCCCGTCCTCCACCACATGGTCGGAAGGAAAAATGCCGAGCACCGTCTCCGGCGCCGCGCTCCAGCAGAAACGCCGCCAGCGCGCATGCCGGAGCCGTATTCCGCGCCGCCGGCTCGCTCAGAATATGCTCCCGCGGCACCTCCGGCAGCTGCTCCGCGATCACGCGTCCAGCAGCTCATTCGTGATCACCCAGACATCCTCCGCAGCCGCCAGCGGCAGCAGCCGGTCCAGCGTCTGCTGGATCATGGTGCGCTCGCCATCGAGCGCCAGCACCTGCTTGGCGCGCGACCGCCGGCTCCGCGGCCAGAAACGCGTGCCGCTGCCGCCCGCCAGAATCACCGGCGCAAACGCGATCGGCTTGCCGGCTTGCCTCATCGAGCATAACTTTCATCGCAAGGTCAATAGCCGCACTTGCACTGCTCGTGCGACAGCCCATGCACGTCACGCTTCGAGATCTAGCCCAGCTTCGCGAAGTACTCCCGCATCCGCTCCACGCCCTCATCCACCACATCGTGCGGAGACCGCATACGACAGCCGGATATGCTCCGTCCGTCCCAAACGCCTCGCCCGGAACCGCCACCACATGCGCCTCATTCAGCAGCTTCGCCGCCAGGTCCGCCGCCGACTTGATCCCGCCCTTGCCGATAAAGCGCTCACATTCGGATACACATAGAACGCACCCTGCGGCACCGTGCAGGTCAGCCCCGGAATCGTCTTGAAGCCCGCCAGCACTGGTCGCGCAGCTTCAGATAGTCCGCCCGCATCTCCGCCACGCACTCCTGCGACCCGTCAGCGCCGCAACCGACGCCTTCTGCACAATGCTCGCCGTGTTCGACGTGCTCTGCGACTGCAGCTTGCTCATCGCCGCAATAATCTGCTTCGGCCCCAGCGCAAATCCCGCGCGCCAGCCCGTCATCGCATAGGTCTTCGAGAGCGAACCCAGCACGATCACATGCTCCTTGCAGTCCGTGAACGACCCGCCGCTCACCAGCGCGCCGTTGTACTTCAGGTACACATAGCACTCATCCAGCAGCACGATAGATCCCGCGCTCATGCGCCAGCCGCACAATCGCCTCCAGATCCGCCGGCGCCATCACCGCTCCCGAAGGATTCGACGGCGAATTCAAAATAATCGCCTTCGTCTTCGGCGTAATCGCCGCCTCAATCATCTTCGCGGTGATGCGGAAGTTCTCGCTCTCGTCGGTCTCCACATAGCACCGCCTTGCCGCCCGCATACTGAATGATGTCCTTGAACGACACCCAGTACGGCACCGGCAGAATCACCTCATCGCCGTGCTCCACCAGCACCTGGATCGCGTTGAACAGCGCCAGCTTGCCGCCGGTCGTGAACACGCACTCTTCAGGCGCATAGTCCGAGCCAAAGTCCGCCGCGTGCCGCTCCACGATCGCCTTGCGCACCTCGGAATGCCGGCCACAGCCGTGTAGCGCGTGAAGTTCTTCTCGATCGCCTCGATCGCCGCGTCCTTGATATGCCGCGGAGTGGCAAAGTGCGGCTCGCCCGCGCCAAAGTCCGCCAGGTCGATCCCCGCGCCTTCATCTTCAGCGCCTCGGCCGTAATCGCCATCGTGGCCGAAACTTCAATCCGGTTGATCCGGTCCGTCAAAACCTTGGTCGCAGTCACGCTGTGCTCATGCCCACAGTCTTTCAGATTTGCCCCCCGAGATAAAGCGTTCCCATGCGGCGACGACCGCGTGGCAATTGCGAGCCAAGTCCATGCCCGCATGGCATTGTAGCGCAACGGAATCTGTTTGCCAAAGCCCCGAGAAAACTGGGCGGAATGACAAAAGCGAACAACGGTCGTGACATGCGCGTCGACCTCTCTCCTTTGAGATCGCTGCACCTGTCGATTCAAGGAGCGGCAGTCCCCGAGGGGCGAGGACTCACAAGCCGGTCTAATTCCAAGGAGGTCGGCGCTTCCTCGCCGCCGCTGTTTCAGGCGCATTGGAACGAGAGAAAGTTCTAAGTGAGGTTGTTATCGAAGATCGATGCTTGACGCCCACGTTCGACAAGCGAATCACGTTGACCACGCCCTTGTCGAACCGCTTAAATGTCGCCCATCCTCTCCTCCCACGAAACCGGCAAGCAGAATACAAAGGGGTTGGAGCAGGGATCGCCAGCTGTTACGTCACTTGTAAGACAAGATCGACGTAAACGTGGCCGGAAGACGGCTCTACATAGGACGTTCCTCCTTTCAATTTGGGCTGTCTCGGCGAAGATCAGGGCAAATCCGGTCGCGCCCCTTGTTCCTACACGCCGCTTCCGCACCACCCACGTCGTCATGCACCGGTAGCCCCTGCACCACCGTCGTCTTCAGCGGATCCACCAGCACCCCGCCCAGCTCCCGTCAGCCCCATCAGCATCGCCTCATCCACCAGAAACCACTCCGATCCGTCGCCGATCCGGTAGATGTCCTCGCGCACCTGCTCGAACTCCATCCCGATCCGCGACCCCAGCCGGCAGAACAGCATCCCACCCGGCCGCACCACCCGCCACAACTCCTCCACCATCGCCTCGAAGTGCGCCTCATCCCGCGCAAAGTGCAGCACCGAGTTGCAGATCACCACATCCGCAAACCCATCCGCAAACGCCATCCCCTCCACCGCGCCACCTGAAAGTTCTCCGCCGGCAGCCCCGGCGCCAGCTCCGCCGCCAGCTGCCCGCACATGCGCCACCGCCCCGGGATCCGCATCCACCCCGAACACCTCGTACCCCTCGCGCAGCAGATACACCAGGTTCCGCCCATACCCGCACCCGGCATCGAGCACCCGCATCCCCGGCGCAATATTCCCCCGCAAAATCTGGTCGAACACATAGATATCGATCTGCCCAAACTGCTCCTGAATGCTCAGGCCGGATCGCTCCCCGCAGATCCGTCCATCAGGCCTGCCCGGAGCCTTGGCCTTCAGCCGCTCCATCACCAGCGGAGGCACCAGCGCCCTCACATCCCCGCCCAGCTGGAACACGCCCTTGATCAGCCGCGAGCTCACATACGTGTACTTCTCCGCCGGCATCATGAACAGCGTCTCCAGCTCCGGATCGAGCTTGCGGTTCATCATCGCCATCTGGAACTCGTACTCATAGTCCGAGATAGCCCGAATCCCGCGCAGCACCGCCTTCGCCCCCTGCTGCCGCGCAAAGTCCACCAGCAGCCCGTCAAACGTCGTCACCGACACATTCCCGAACTCCCGCGTCGCCTCGGAGATCATCTCCTCCCGCTCCGGCACCGTAAACAGCGGCGTGCCCTTCTCGCTGTTGCGCAGAATCGCCACCACCAGCTCATCCACAATCTTCGCGCCCCGCGCAATCAGGTCCAGATGCCCATTGGTCAGCGGATCGAACGTCCCGGGATAAATAGCCTTGACAGTATGCATGCACTGAAAAGCATACCGCGCTTTGCCCGCCGGCAAACGCCGGCAAAATAAACTCCCCGTCATGTAGTCTTCCTCCCGCCCCCCCGTCTGTCTGTATAGCAGAGGATACGATGCTCGAACAGACCCTCCATCCCGCCAGCATCAGCCAATCCAGCGCCTCCGAGGCCTCCTCGCCGTTCGACGCGCCGGCGCCACCCCCCTCGACGATCTCGACTCCATCGTCGCCCTCTACGAGCCGCGCATCTTCCGCTTCCTGCTCTCTTCCCTGCGCGACCGCGACCCCGCCCACACCCTCACCCAGGACACCTTCCTGCGCGCCTGGACCGCCCGCGCCACCTTCCGCGACGACTGCTCCATCCCCACCTGGCTCATCCGCATCGCCCTCAACCTCCTCCGCGACCACACCCGCACCGACCGCTTCCGCTTCTGGAAGAACGCCGCCGCCACCGCCGTCGATGTCGCCGACGTCGCCACCCACTTCCCCAACCGCGGCAGCTCCGCCGAGTCCCGCCTCATCGCCAGCGAGCAGGTCGCCCTCATCTGGGAGACCGTCGCCGAGCTCTCCAGCCGCCAGCGCAGATCTTCCTCCTCCGCTTCGTCGAAGACCTCGAGATTCCCGACATCGCCGCCGTCACCGGCCTGCCCGTCAGCACCGTCAAAAGCCATCTCTACCGCGCTCTCGCCACCATCCGGGCCCGCCACAGCGGAACCGCCGGATCCTCGCATCCGGGGAGCGCAAAGGAATAACCATGACCTTCCACCTCTCTCACGAACAGCTCTGCGACCACCTCCTCGAGACCACCCCGGTCGCCGACCCCATCCCGGCGGCAAGACCGCCTCCACCCCGGCTTCCACGTCGTCGAAGATCACCTCCGCGCCTGCCCGCTCTGCGCCGCCGAGCTCCGCTCGCTCGCAGATCTCGCTCGGCAACTTCCAGGCCGCCACCACCAGCTTCGCCAACCAGGAGCTCTCGCTGCTCCGGTCGCTCTACCCCAACCGGATCGCGAACCTCCGCTCGATCGCCTCGGCGGCTCCGCGCCCGGCCATCCACCTCTACCACAAGCCGTTCGTCTGGGCTTTCGCCGCCGGCCTGGTCGTCGCGGCCAGCGTCGGAACCCTCGTTCCGCGCGGCCTGCACCACCAGCCTGCGCTCCACGCCGCCAGCGCGGTCGTCGCGGCGATCCACCCGGACGCAGCCGGCCCCGGAGTCCGACCAGGCTCTGCTCGAAGAGGTCGACGACGATCTCTCGTCCAACGTCCCCTCGGCCATGCAGCCTCTGTCCGATCCAATCTCCACCTCATCCGCGGCCGCACCACGACCCAGGATGAATCCTCCGCCCCGACCTCGTCCCAAGTCACCGCAAGGAAGATCACCCATGAATAAGAAAACCATCGCTTCCCTCGCACTCCTGCTTGGCCTCACCGCCTCCGTCTCCACTGCCTCGGCACAACAGCCAGGCCCCAACCCCGGCCCCGGCTTCGGCCAGCCCTTCGGCGACCACCGCGAGATGGGCTCCGGTGAGGACGGCGGCGGCATGCGCGGCGGCTTCCGCGGCCTGCCCCGCGGCCTCTGGTGGAAGAACCCCATCCTCGTCCAGCAGATCGCCATCACCCCCGAGCAGCAGAAGAAGATGGACGACATCTTCCAGCAGAGCCGCCTCCAGCTCATCGATCTCAAAGCCAACGTCGAGCGCCAGGAGGTCCTGCTCCAGCCCATGCTCGACGCCAACCCGCCCGACACCGCCCAGGTGCTCGCGCAGGTCGATAAGCTCGCTCAGGCCCGCGCCGACCTCGAAAAAGCCAACGCCCGCATGCTGCTCGGCATCCGCACCGTCCTCACCCCCGAGCAGTGGACCAAGCTGCAGGCCCACCGTGCCGAGGTCGCCACATGCGCATGGACGGCGCCAACGGATTCCGCGGCCGTCACGATGGCCAGGGCGGTCAGGGCGGCGCGACGGCCAGGGTAGCCCGCGAGCACCGTTCGCCAGCCGCTCCCGGCAACCCGCCGCCTCCTCCTCCGCCGCCCGCCGAATAATCCCCGAAACAGAAAGGCGCCCCGAACGATCTCTCGTCCGTGGCGCCTTTTCTTGCTCTGTCGACGATAGAACTCGCAACCTCAGGGCCGGATAAACGTCCCGTTCTGCAGCTCCGACATCGCCTGCCGCAGCTCCATCTGCGTGTTCATCACGATCGGTCCATGCCACGCCACCGGCTCCTCGATCGGCTTGCCCGAGACCAGCAGGAAGCGAATCCCCTCCGGCCCCGCCTGCACCACGATCTCATCGCCCCGATCGAACAGCACCAGCGAGTGGTTCCCGATGTCGTACACCGCCTCCGCATGCGGATCGGTCGCCTGCCTCCGTCAGCACCGCCTGCGGCGCCGACGCATCCCGGAAGGTGCCCGACTCCGGCGAACACATACGCAAACGCATTCCGCGTAATGTCCACCTTCAGCCGCTTCCGCCGGCCCGGAGCCACCGACACATCCACATAATGCGGATCCGCCGCCACGCCCTCCACCGGCCCCTTCTTGCCCCAGAACTCGCCCGCAGATCACCCGCACATGCGTGCCGTCATCGTCGGTCACCTCCGGAATCGCGCTCGCCGGAATGTCCTGGTAGCGCGGCGCCGTCATCTTCAGCGACGCGGGCAGGTTCGCCCACAGCTGAAAGCCATGCATCCGCCCCTGCGCATCGCCCTTCGGCATCTCCTGGTGCAGAATCCCACGGCCCGCGGTCATCCACTGCACGTCGCCCGCCGTCATGCTGCCCCGGTTGCCCAGGCTGTCGCCATGCTCCACCGATCCCGGCCAGCACATACGTGATCGTCTCGATCCCGCGATGCGGATGCCACGGAAAACCCGCCAGATAGTCCGCCGGATGGTTGTTGCGAAAATCGTCCAGCAGCAGGAACGGATCGAACTCCTTGGTCTTCCCAAAGCCGAAGGCGCGCTCCAGCTTCACGCCCGCGCCCTCCCGCGTGGGCTGCGTATGAATAACTTCCTTGACCGCACGAAGTGACATCGCGTTTCCTCCTTCTGCGCCGCCAGAACACGCTTTGCTCTGTGCCCTGGCGGCGAATCATCCTTCCAACCTCCAGCGCCGCCTCTTACGCCTGCTTCACAAACTGCAGGTCCAGAGTGATGCTGATATCCTCGCCCACCATCAACCCGCCGGCCTCGAGCGCCGCGTTCCAGGTCAGCCCGAAGTCCTTGCGATTGATCTTCGTCGTCGCCGCCACACCAATGCGCGTGTTGCCCCACGGATCCTTCGCCGCCGCAGTCGGTCCCTCCACCGCGAACTGCCACACTGCGGGTGACACCCTTGATCGTCAGGTCGCCCGTGACCACCAGTTCCCCATCCGACTTCAGCGCGATGTGCGTCGACTTCAGACTGCATCGTCGGAAACTGCTCGGCGTCGAAGAAGTCCGCGCCCTTCAGATGGGCATCGCGGCCCTCATCCCGTGTGTGGATCGACGCAATCTCGATCGCGGCCTCCACGCTCGACTGCGTCAGATCAGCCTCATCGCAGCGACAGCGTGCCGGTCACGCCGGTGAACTGACCCTTCACGTTGGAGATCATCATGTGCTTGACCTTGAACTCGACAACCGAGTGAGTCGAATCGACGTTCCAGGTGGTGATGGCGGGGGTGGCAACTGTGCTCATAGTGGTGTGTCCTTTCAGGATGGTTTGGATCGTGCTGTTCAGTGATTTGATTCGTTGCAATGACATTCGTTGCAACAACTATATAGCGAAAAAAATTAATCCGGAGCCTGGCGCGCCAGACGCAGCAGATCCGCCAGCAGCTGCAACCGTTCGATCCCAAGGTGCCCCAGGCGCTCGCGATGCGCCGCACGCACGGGTTCATCCAGCCGCGCCAGCAGTCTCCAGCCCCTCCGGCGTAATCCGCGTCCAGACCGTCCGCCGATCCTTGCTCTCCCGGCAACGGGAGATCAACGCGCGCTTCTCGAGCCGGTCCAGCAGCCGCGTAATATCCGAGTCCCGCGTCACCATGCGGTTGCCGATCTCCCCGCACGGCAAGTCCCTCCGGGGCGCCGCGCAGAATCCGCAGCACGTTGTACTGCGTCGAGGAAAGATCCTCGGTCTTCAGCACCTGCGCAAACCGGTGCGACAGAGCCTCCATCGTCCGCATCATCTCAAGGTACATCACCTCCTCCGGGCAGGAGCCCGGCTTTGGCTTCAACTCGATCTGTGCGGCAGCTTCCATATCCCAACAATACTCGTTACAACAACTATTGTCAACAGGATATTCACGGTTTAAGAAGGAATCGTTTAAATCATTCTTTCTTCTGTGACCCGCCGAAACAGGATTTGGGCGCTTAGACATCCTCCGCTGACATGGCTAAGTCGAAGAATTGTCCCGACGCCGATCTCTACGTCGCCGAAGACACCATGACCACACGCCTGCCGACCGTTCGCAGGTTCCTGCTCCCCTTGCTCCGTACAGCCGCAGGCCTACCGCGCGCCGTCCGCTTGAAAGCTCCTGGCATGTGTCCGATGTCCGCATCTCACGTGAACCTCAAACCGGAGGTCTTTCATGACAAGCAAAACCCTGACTTCGAGTGCACGCGTTCTCTCCCTGTTCCTGTTGACTGCAGGCACCTGTGCTCTCGCTCAGGAGCACAAACCAGTGCACTTCAGCGGCCTGATCAACGATTATTCCCCCCAGAGCACGAGCGTCAAAGGCAGCCCATGGGAGATGCATGGTCAATGGTCGATGGATCTCCACCCAGAACGAGGAACCGCCGACTTCGCTGCCGATATGACGATGTCTGGCTTTGGCACAACCACGACAGGCGCTGTCGATCCGACGCACCCCCTTGTGAACCCTCACACGCACCACATCCGGTTGACCAACGTCGCGATCACCTCGGATATGACCGGCTGCCCCACCTATCTCCCCCCTGCCACGCTAACGGGCTTTCAGTTGAACGGCACGGTCAGCCTGTTGACGGGGAACGGAAGCATTGCGCCCTTCGAGACCGATCCGCCATCCTCGACCCTGCAGGTCTGTGTCACCGGAGGAAACGACGTCCCATACTCGATTCAGAATTCGAACATTACGCTGGTGTTCGGGGGACCTGCGACGACACATTTCGGCCCGCAGGCTCTCCATGGCGTCGTCCAAAGCGCCAAAGAAAAGGAGCATCAGTAGAGATAGAGGCCCTATAGCGCCCCCAAAACCACCTTTGGATAATCGTCATTTGGGAGTGAGTCATATAGAAAACCCCTGTCCGCGCTGAGGCGAACAGGGGTTTTCTATCTTTGCCAAGAGAAAAATCTACTTCTTGCTCTTGACCACCTCGGCCGCGATCGCCGCGCCGTTCGCCGGAGCCGCCGGCACATCCGCCGCCGGTCCGCCGCCGATGCCCAGCTTCTTCCGCACCTCGCCGATCGATGCGCCCGAAGATGTCGCGGTTCTCCTTCAGGAAGTTCCGCACATTCTCGCGTCCCTGGCCGATGCGCTCGCCCTGGAAGCTGTACCACGCGCCGCTCTTGTCCACGATGTTGTGCAGCACCGCCAGATCCAGGCAATCGCCCTCGCGCGAGATGCCCTCGCCGTACAGGATGTCGAACTCGGCATCGCGGAACGGCGCCGCCACCTTGTTCTTCACGATCTTTACCTTGGTGCGCGAGCCGACCACGGTATCGCCTTCCTTCACCGCGCCGATGCGGCGGATGTCGATACGCACCGAGGAGTAGAACTTCAGCGCGCGGCCGCCGGTGGTCGTCTCCGGATTGCCGAACATCACGCCGATCTTGTCGCGAATCTGGTTGATGAAGATCAGGCAGGTGCGCGACTTCGACACCGTACCGGTCAGCTTGCGCAGCGCCTGGCTCATCAGCCGCGCCTGCAGGCCCATGTGCGAGTCGCCCATCTCGCCGTCGAGTTCGGCCTTGGGCACCAGCGCCGCCACCGAGTCGACCACCAGCACGTCGATCGCGTTCGAGCGCACCAGCGCCTCGACGATCTCCAGCGCCTGCTCGCCGTAGTCCGGCTGCGAGACCAGCAGGTTATCGACGTCCACGCCCAGCTTCTTGCGCATACGCCGGATCGAGCGCGTGCTCGGCGTCCACGAACGCCGCCAGGCCGCCCGGCTTCTGCGCCTCGGCGATGATCTGCAGCGTGATGGTCGTCTTACCCGACGACTCCGGTCCGAAGATCTCGATCACGCGTCCCCGGGGAACGCCGCCGACTCCCAGCGCGCGCGTCGAACGAGATCGATCCGGTCGAGATCACCGAGATCGGAACGATCGCCTCCTTCGCCCCGAGCCGCATGACCGACCCCTTGCCAAACTGCTTCTCAAGTGCCGAAAGGGCTGTCTCTATCGCCTTGCCACGCTCATCTGCCACGCTGTATTTCTCCTAAAGTTGGAACGTCACCGGATTCTAGCACCATTGTAGAACCAGGCAAATAAAAAGCGAAATCACCCTGCCCCATATCGATCTCCGCCACCGGAAGCGCCTCCGCATGTGTCGGCAAACAGAGGCCTGCGCTCAAATTTTCATGCAGAGACGAGAGCGAGATAAGCCTGCAGCGCAGAGAGTCTGTCCGAATGCCCGATCCACCCAACATACCCATCCGGCCGCACCAGTACATACTCCCCTCGGCCGCCGCCGTAGGCCTCCCTGACATGACCAAAGGCGTCCACAAAGGTCAGCGCCGCATTCCTTCTCGGCGCCGGTGAATCCGCAGAGACAACATCGACGACCTTGACGTTCTTCGAAGCGCCAATGCCTGCCTCATCCTCTCCCGGAAACAGCCGCAGTAAGGTCCAGTGCGGCCCGCGAAAGGCATCGAACAACCGCATCGGCTTCCCTGCGGCGTCCACGCCCGGCGCATCCGGAGCGCGGTCCCCGGACGCAATGCTGAGACCAACCTCTCCCGAGCTCTGGCTGAGCGACATCTCCTTGTACGTAATGCCAAGCTGCAGCGTCACCGCATCGCGCCGCATCTTCTCCTCGCCGTCTCCAGTAATCTGGCGATGCAGCTTCGTACTCAGTCCGAGCACGCTGGCCGCCACCGGAAGACGCTCCTCCTCGTAGGTATCCAAGCAGCTTCTCCGGCGCCCCCTGCAGCACACTCTCCAGCTTCCAGCCGAGGTTGTAGGCGTCCTGAATCCCCGTATTCATGCCCTGCCCACCTGCGGGCGAATGCACATGCGCTGCGTCGCCGGCAAGGAAAACACGGCCGATACGAAATCGCGAAGCCATCCTCACATTGGCTCGATACAGCGAGAGCCAGGAAGCGTCCGTCAGCACAATCTCCATCCCACCCGTTCGCTCCTGCACCAGCCGTTGAAACAACTCCAGCGAAGGCTCCTCCTTCTCGCCCGCAGGCACCTGGGCCTGCAACTGAAAGGTATCCGTCGAAGGCAGAGGACACAGCCCAAGCCAGCCATCCGGATGGTTCGGTCCACGAGTGCCAGGCCTCCCGGTCGAGCCCGCGCAGGCGAACGTCGCCGACATACATGCGTTCGTCCTTCCACGTCTCTCCCTCGAAGGGGACCTCCAGGAACTTGCGCACAAAGCTGCGCCCACCGTCCGCGGCAACCAGGTAACGGCAGCGAAGGCTCTCCTCGCCGCGTTCCGATTGCAGCGTTGCCGTGACACCCGCTTCGTCCTGGGTCAGCGAAACCAGCTCCGTGGCGAGCTCGACCGCAGCTCCCTCGCGCTCCAGCAGCGCCCGCAGCGTCTCCTCCACACGCCACTGCGGAAGAAGCAGCGGACTCGCATACGGCGTGCTCGGAGTCGGGTTTCGTCCCTCATGGAAGTCTTTTTCCCCAAGCACCGTCGCTCCGTCATAGCCGCGAAAGGGGACATGAAACCTCCCCAGGCGAAGAATCTCATCGACGATCCCGAGGTCATCCATCACCTCCAGGTCCGCGGCTGAAGCCCCTTGCCCTTGGATCCGATAAAGTATCGTTCCGCCTTGTCGATGATCCGGAACGGCACGTGGCGGCGGGCAAGATCGCACGCCAGCGCCAACCCAGTAGGCCCGGCTCCTGCGATCAGAACGGGAAGATTCTGGTTGCTCATAGGCAACCAAGATACCTCGGCCCGAGGACGGCTTTAGGACTGTTTCGGCACAAATGTCCCGGGCCTTTCCGCTAACCGGAGCCGATACCCCTCGTCCAATCAGCAATCGACAGCAAATGCGGCTCCATGATCGCCGCGCAAGGGCCCGTTTTCACCAGCGCTCCCCAGTGAGGACAGAGGACGCGATATCCCCGTACGCAGAGGAGACTCGCCCTGGTTATCAACGAAACGAGTCACCCTATTTGGCTCCGCAGAACCTCCATCGCCTTGGCCACCGCTGCGGTCCTGTTTCCCTCGGGAAGCCTGTCGGCCGCCGCACAGTCCAGCATCAGCTCCCTCGTTGCAGAGGCCCCGGCAACCGGTCCGGCAACCGCCAATGCTTCGCCCCTGCGAACAGCCCGGCCCATCGGTCCGTCCGCTCCTCGCAAACACCACGCCCGGCAGACCGATGTCTCCCTCGGCGTCTCCGCGCAGCTCACCGCGACCCGAACCGTCCCAACGGCTCCCTTTGGCACCTTCTTATACGAAACCACAAGGCGCCGCCCCCTCGCCCGCACTCCTCGTCACCTTTCACCAACAGTACCGCGCGTGGCTGGGATACAACGTCGACACCGGATACGCCCGGCCCACCTTGAACTACACCCAGGGACCGAGCACCCTCTCGCTGGGCACCGGCAGGTACGAGCTCAGTGGCTCCTACGTCGCCAAAACTCCGCTCGCTGGCAACCGTCTCCAGGCCTTTGCCCAGGGCGGCGGCGGCATGCTCAGCTTCGTCCCCACCGAAAGCTCCATCCCCTATATCCCCGACCCAAGCTACAGCACTCCGGTCTTTCGCGAGTTTCGCGCTGCCGCACTCTTCGGCGCGGGAGTCGACTACCGCCTCAACCCATACCTCAGCCTGCGCGCCGTATACCGCGGCCTCTTCTACAAGAGCCCGGATCTGCTCCACGAGGAGTCACCCGGCACCAAGCTCTTCACCGTCACCAGCGAACCCACGCTCAGCCTGACCTACCGCTTCGGCGCCTCAAAACAACGCCAGACGCAGTCACA
>CAVWJY010000027.1:0-31947 GCA_963755245.1 uncultured Acidobacteriaceae bacterium
CAGATGAGTGCCGCTCCTGCGGGAAGCAATTCAGGTGTTCCGGCTTAGCCGGAATATCGCTCGACACACGTTCGCCTCTAGGCGTATACCTTGCCCATCACGAGGCCGGACCGGATCTGGCTCAAAGAGGAGGTTAATCGGATGCAGTACATGATCACTTGGAACGAACGTCCGCAAGGTTCGCCCATCGAGTACGAAAAGGCACAAAAGCGGATCCTGGAAGTCTTCAGCCCATGGAAGGCCCCCGCCAATTTCAAGATCCACGCGTTCGTCATCCGCGTTGGTGATTGGGGCGGGTATATGTTGATGGAATGTGATCGTCCGCTCGAAGTGCATAAGTTCCGTTCCATTTTGCCCAGCCTTCACATTCGAAGCTCGCCCTGTCATCCCCGTCGCCGACGCCATTCGCGTGGAACTCGAAGCGATGGCCTACCGCGATGGACTGAAAAGTACGTGAAGCCAGTTCGGCGCTGACTCTGACATTCGTCCGCTCTTCGGCATTTCACCGGATAGTTACAGCGCGGCACCAGCCCGAACCAGAGCGTATCAATGTTGTCGGAGTGGCATTGATGAACAGCTTTTGCCCGACGCGCACGTTCCAGCGTCCACGGCGCTACGGTAAGCTATGGCCCCGCGAGTCGAACCATTTTGGTAAGGTCATTTACAAAGGAGACCAATGACGAGCGAAGTGACGACAAGCCGCAACACAGATATGGGTCTGCTGCTTCTGCGTGTTGGGACAGGCCTCAGCATCTTCATCAAGCACGGGCTGGAGAAGCTCACCGGATATTCGAGGATGGTGCAGCACTTCTCGGATCCAATTCACATCGGCGCTCACGCCAGCCTTGCGTTCGCACTTCTAAGCGATAGCATCTGCACCCTTTTAATCGCGGTGGGCCTCTTCACGCGCCCCGCGTCCGCTGTGGTCCTCATCAATCTCTTGACGGCGTTCTTCTTCGTGCACCATGCGGCATATCTCACGAACCCACACGTCGAACTAATCATGAGCTACCTGATCGCGGTTGCTGCGATCCTCGTTATGGGGCCGGGCAAGTTCAGCATCGACGCTCGAATAAGGAAAACGCGGTCCATGAAATCGCCTCTGCACACAAGTCTTCCCTGATAACTACATATCTTGAAATAGAACAACAATAGCCGGGACAAATCTGATCACTCAGTGCCGCCGACGCCCTCAAGCGTCGGTGGCATTCTTTATGGGGTGATCGCTCCCAGTTGCGGCAACACCTGCTGCTTGCCCAGCGGCGAAGGCAAGCAGCGAGTCCCTAAGGCGCCAAGGGAACACCGGCGAGGGTCTGGAGTTTGCCCACCGGATAGGCGCCGACGCGATTGGCGCGGCCATACGGCGAACGGTCATAGAAGAAGGCGAGCCGCTGCTCGGGACTCGCGGCAAACTGCGGGTCGGCGGCCAGCTTCTTCTCGAACTCGGCCTTGAGCGCCGGGTCGGCGGCGAGCATCTCTCTCGCGAGCTTTTCGACGACGTAGGCTTCGCCGTACTCCTTCGCCTCGAAGATCGGGTCGAAGAAGCCCCACTGGAGCGCGGAGTCAGGCGCGGCGGGCTCAAGCCAGTTCATGGCCAGGCCCGCGAGCGGCTGGTCCATGCGTACGACCACCGAGCCAGCGGGAAAGCTACGCGTCTCATGCACCGGAGTGCAGCTGCCGTAGTGGCCGGCGCGGGAGCCGGATGCCTCGCCGGCAAAGGTGGGGTGATGGCCCTCGAAGGGGCGATCCTGCCAGGTCATGCCGGAGCATTGGTAGGTGTCGACCTCCGCCGTGTACGGGGCCGTGGTGTGCTGGACGGCGACACCAAAGAATCCCAGGCGCTCGATCACGGAGGTCCACTGGACCGGCACGAGGTACGCGGCCGGAGTCAATACGGAGGCCGTGACCTTGTAGCCGACCTGCTGCGGGATGGTAAAGGTGATGGGCTCGTGCGTGTAGTGGATATAGTTGCTGCCCGAGATCTCGGAAGGCACCGAGGTGAAGCGATATCCCTTGAAGGCAAAGGGCCTGGTCTCGCCCGACCACTCGCTGGTGAGCGGATACGGCTTGCCGATGCGTTGCGCGGCGGCCTGGTCGGCGGCGGCGTTGAGCGCGAGCAGCTTGGCGGCGTCGCGGTCCAGCAGCTTCAGCAACCCGGCAAGCAGCACGGTGTTGCCCGTGACGCGGGTGCGGTAGTCCTTCAGCATGTGAAGCTCGACCAGCATGGCGGGCCGGTTTTCGAGCGTGACCAGACCGGTCGAGTAACGCGGCGGATCGTCATAGACGGCGATCCCCTCGCTCAGGTCGCGGCCGACCAGGTCGATATAGGTGGGGCTCGTGACATGACCGTGGGCGTCGGTGTAGCGGACGAGCTCCGGCGCTACGGTCTTGTCGACCCACGTCGCCATGGCAGGCGCGACGTGCGGTCCGTCGTCGATCGAGAAGGTAACGTCGTATTGGAAGTCCGCGCCGTCGGTGACGTGGTCGTCGACGAAGAAGTCCGGATTCAGGCGGCGGAACATGGCGAGAAAGGCGCGGGTTTCGGGAGCATCGGCCTTGACGTAGTCGCGATTCAGGTTGAGGTTGCTGCCGTTTCCGCGCCAGCCCATCTCGGCGGGGCCGTCCTGGTTGATGCGGTTGAACGCGCTGCGGCGTTCGTGACCGTCCGCGTTGTAGATGGGGATGAAGGCGAAGACGGTCTTGCCCAACGGCTCCGTGTGGGTGATGACGAGGTCGCGCAGAAGCGCCAGCGAGGCATCCTTGCCGTCCATCTCGCCAGCGTGGATGGAGTTCTGCACCAGCAGGATGGGCCGGCCCGCGGCGTGGAGCGCGGCGGGGTCGAAGATGCCGTCACGCGAGACCAGCACGAGGTCCAGCTCGCGTCCTTCGCCCGAGTGGCCGAAGGGCTCGATGCGGACCTGCTTCGGCGCAGCCGCGGCGAGCCGGCGCAGCCAGGTCATGGTTTCGTCGTAGGTGGGCGTGGTGGCGTAGCAGGATTGCTCGGCGGGCGTGAGCCAGGGCTGTTCGGCCGCCGTCCAGTGGCAGGGCGCGGCGGGCGTCGGCGGTGCCATCAGGCTGGGCTGCGCCACGGTCTGTGCGTGGCAACGAAGGGGGCAATGCAACCGTCGCAATCGTAAAGAGCGCAGTTGCGGCAAGCCATTTGAGACTCATGGTGCGGATGAACGCGGACATGATCCTACGTTAGCAGTTAGGCCGCCGATCAAGCTCACAAACTTGTCGGGCACGCTGGCAACAGGGCGGCACCAACTCGGCAAAGCGAAGAGCTTGGTCTGCCAGACGATCGTCTGCGGCAGACAGAGGGCTGTTCGTACGGTCAAGTTATGGCTTGGATGTATGGGCAATAGATGGGGCAAATGGCAAACTCGAAGAAGGCCTAGAGCATCATTCAAACGAACGCTTGGGAAAACATCTTCTCCGGCGAGAGGTGCGAAGATGCTTCACTGGATATGGGCAGCGATTATCGGATTAATTGTAGGCGCATTGGCAAAGCTGATCATGCCGGGCAGGGATCCAGGCGGGCTATTCATTACCATGGCTCTGGGCATCGCTGGCTCTCTCATCGCAGGCTTTCTCGGCCGCTCTCTTGGCTGGTATCAAGAGGGTCAAGGTGCAGGGTTCTTTATGTCCCTCATTGGCGCCCTCATTCTCCTAGGGATATACCGGCTTTTCAAAGGTCACGCCACAGCCACATAGACAGCTTTGTGATCGTTCGAGGGATAAGACAACATACGGTCAGCGCACGATGATGCAAGTGGTGCGACCTAAAAAGCACTTGAACAAGCACCTTTGATCCAGAGGCCTCGATCCACTTAGCTTGCAGTATGGCTAGCTATTGCAGCAGATCACAGAACTCGCTCTATCCGAGAGAACGGGATCCTCTACGAATCGTCGGAGACATCGGCTTGGATACCATTGAGCTTTTCCTGCTCGGTCTCTCCCGAATAATTGACCTAATCAAAACTCAAGACAAACCCCACAGGTGGCCCAAATTTGCGCCCAACGAGCCTACTATGGGGGCGAGGTGAATCCCATGGGAATTATGGACCTGATTCAATCACTAGCTGGACGGACCGGAGCAGCCGCCGGAACAGATCAAGCCAAGGTCGCCGGAGGCTTCGTCGAAGCCCTCACCCAGCATCCTGAAGGCATCCAGGGAGTCCTCGACGCCTTCAAAAATAATGGCATGGCCGAGCACGTCAACGCCTGGGGCGCCGGTCAGGCCGCCACCGCAACCCCCGAGCAGGTGCAGCAGGGCCTCAGCGGCACTGGCCTCATCGAAAAGACCGCAGAGAAAACCGGTGTCTCTCCCCAGATCGTTCAGACGGCGCTCGCCACCGTCCTGCCGATGGTCATCCAGCACTTCGCTCCCAACGGTGAGGCCACCCCGACCAACTCCATGGGGAGTATGGCCGAGAAGTTTCTCGGCAAGATCGCATAGTGCCTCATTGTCGCGGGCCAGGTCTCTGGCCCAACGGCGCAAGGTGCCTGGCTAGATAAGATCGCCATCAGAGCATCGCGATGTAAAAAACAGGATTACCCACGACAATCGACAAGGAAAATGCCGTGGGTAAATCTAACAGCTCTAAAACTTGAAGACAACTCCGCCGCAGTACCGGAAGTTATTTTGATTGCTTGTGTTTGTCAATGGGTTCGAGTATCTGGACAGGATATAGTCAAGCTCGACTGGGCGAATCGAAATCCTCTTCGAAACCGAGAAATCAACTCCACCTCCGACAGCCATAGTAAACGGGTGCTGAGTCTGTGACTTAGAGACTGTCCCCCCGTTCGCATTGATCGAGTTCTCGCAGGTTGGCGTATCCATTCGTGTTCGATCCGCCGAAGAGAATCTCCCCAAAAGGCTTTACCTTAGGGAGGGGAATGCGTATTACAGGACCGAAGAGGTAGGTAAACATGTTGCCTTGGGTCGTATAGGTTCCTGCAGGAATCGTCCCCAATCCTGGAACGATCACCCTTGTATTGAATGTCGTGGTCCACGTGGTGCTCCCATAGCCCATGAACTCACCTTTGACCGCGAAGAGTTTTAGGAAGTTCAGTTGCGCACCTCCGCCTCCGCCGTTGAAGTCGCGGCTGTTCAGGCCGCCAATTGTAGGATTGAACCGCAGATAGGAATACTCGCCAAACACTTCCAACCTATCTTGGCCGAATGCCGCCATTCCACACCATAGGACGATACCGAACAGAATGAGATTCTTCAGTTTCATGTTTGTCATCCTTCCGTGATGGTTGTGCATCGCTTGTGAGGCTTTCGATGTCGAGCGGTACTGCTGCCACATAATTCACTGTTCTTGTACTTAGTTTCTTGTAGCAGCCGACTTATGGTTTCCTCTCTTGATTTTTCCGTGAGCGATATTATCCCCTCATAATAGATGACATCGAGGAACGCTGACCAAATTCTTTCCTTCCCTTTCGTTGCATGAACCCCATTGTCCACATCAAGCACCAGAGATCCACTAGGAATTCCCCTTTGGAACTTCCGCATGGATGTTCAGATCACCGTTGCCAGTCGAGTCGACTAGATAGACTTCCGGTATATACCCAGGTAGTACTTTGATTTGGACTTATCCATCCTGTTTCGGAGACACCCTCTCCGGAGACCTCTGCGCCGACGTCTACCACCGGAGCGTGACGGTCGTCTTCTGGTAGCCGCTGCCCTTCGGAAATTGAATCGTCAAAGCCGATCCACGCAGCGTAGCGCCCTGTGCTGCAACGCGCAGCTTCTCGTCATTTCTGCGCACATAGAGCTCTTGTGTTGTCCCACCCTGCGCCTCGAGCGTCAGCACGATCTGGTGCGGCTGCTGCTCCTCGCCGAGCACCTTCATCGCCGTGGTCGCCGCACCCGGCAATGGCAGCGCGCCCTCGGCTCCATAAGCTATTCCCACCTCCACCGCAGCCAGCGGAACCATGAGTTCACGTCCGCCGTTGGCCGTCTTCGCGCCTGCCTCCGTACTCGCAAGCTTGATGGTCGAAGAGGCTTGCTTTGGAAGTAGCCTCACGCGCATCTCCTGCCCCACTCGATCGAACTGCAAATCCACCGACTCTTTCCCGACCTGCACCGTGTGCAGCGTTGCCGTCGGCCACTGCGCCGGCAGATGCGGATCGACCGTCACCACGCCGTGGAGCGCATCGATGCTCACGCCGAACAGCCCTCGGATCGCAGGCACAAGCACCATCGCCGACGACCACATCTGATGGCTCGTGCTGCGTCCGAACGGCGCGAAGTACGCCCCACTCAGTAACTCGGTGACCGCTCCAAGGTCCTGCGTGGTGGTGAGATTCGCGTTCTCCATCAGGTGGGTATAGCCGGCCAGTGTGCGCCCACTCCGATACTCCGCAAGCGATGCCCATCCCGTAAACAGCGGCCACACAGAGCCCTGGTGATAGCTGATCGGATCGTAGACAGCCTCATGCTCGCCGACGTCCCGCGTGCCCCAGTCGGTCGAAAACTCATCCGAAGCCCAGCGCTGAAACATCGCCTCCGCATGCGGCAGGGAAGCTCGCCCACCCCACCACGCGATCGCCGGATAGATGGTCGCAGTCGTGTCGGCCGACCCATCGGCATTGTGGCTGAAGGCATACATGCCATCCGGTTGCATGTACTCCCGCAGGATCGTCTGTTCGATTGCATCCGCTCTCTGCTGTGCCTGCTGCGCCTCGCTTGCGCGATTCATCAGCGTGCTCAACTGTGCCATCGCCGTGCTGGCCTGTTGATCGAGACTCGCAAGATAAATCTCCTGATGCGGCATGCCCTGCGGCCAACTCTCGACCCACCCCGTGCCCTGGGCATTGTCATAGATCCCATCGCCGTCGCTGTCATGGCTCGTCTCGAAGTCCCATGCCTTCTCGACCGCTTCCCAACTCGCGTGCAGAAAATCGATGTCACCGCTTGCGGTTACATAATCCTCCATCGCCATCAGAAAGAGCGGCGTCGCATCGGCGGCGGCATACTCATAAGGCAGGTGTGCCCAATCGACGAGCTCCGCGGTCTGCGAGAACTCATGCGGCATCTTGCCGTCTGCGCGCTGCCGCTCGATGAGGAAACGCAACGCCTCGCGAGTTAGTTTGTAATCGCCATAGCTATTAATTCCCCAGGTGGTGAACAACGTATCGCGACCGAAGAACCACCCAAATCCCGGCCGCGCAGAACTGCCCGAGGAGAAGAATCCCGCCACCAGGCCAACCTCGGCATCGTGACGCACACGCACCTGATCGATCGACACCGCAGCCCAGCGAAGGTCGCGGTCAAAGGCTGCGTCGGGCGTCTCCGCCGTCAGTCGCGTGTCGAAGAAATGAGCGTAGTAGTCCGCGTTCTGTTGATAGAGCGCAGCGACGTTTGCATTCAGGTACGCAAGCCGCTCCCGCAGTGCCTGGCGTGTCGCCGTCTCCCGCGTCGTACCCACAGCCATCAAGAGCGGGAAGGACCGCCCGCTGTCTCGCTTGGGATCGAAGTGCAGGACAAACTGCAGCGGATAGGTCTGCGGCTTCTCTTGATACGGCGGCAGGATTCCGGGCTCACTGCCAGGCAAAGCAATCGCTCCGGCAAGATCCGCCAGATCCGTGTGCAGCATGTACCACCCGGCCGGATAATGTGCTCCGCTGCCGCCCGGTCTCGTCGTATCATTCAGCGCGACGTTCTTTGTCTCGTCAGCCTTTATCCACTCCGCATTCACCTCGCTGGAGATGGGCGCGGGCCACATCGCCTTCATCTCGGGAGTAAACGAAAATGTGACCGTCATCGGTCGGATTGCGCTCAGCTGAAACACCGCGACAATTCCTGTGCCATCCTGCCGGGTGCACTGATTGGCAAAGAGAATCTCCTTCAGCGTGAACGCAATATGCGAGTATGTGATGGTTGTGTGATCGGGGGCGACCTCAATCGCAGACGCGTCGCGGTTGACATCGATAGGCACGTCATAGCCATCGACGTGTGCGTCGAGCGTCAGATGACTGAATAGTTTGACCGGAAAGATCCACGACTCGAAGCTTCCATTCTGCTGCCCCATCATGGCGCCGCATTCGCCGGCAACGGTGAAGGGTTTCTCCGCTTCGGCATGAGAGCGCAGCGTGATCGGGTCGTCATGCAGCGCAATGTTGGCGATCGGCATCAACCACGCCCCATCCTGAGCTATGCTCCCTGTGGCTGTCCGGCAACGGAATCTGTGCCACAGAGGGAAAGCAGGACGAAGGCGATGAGGCAGAGGTAGAAGTGGTGCATCTTCGAGTTTGAACCCTTCGCGGTCACAGATATCGCTCCTTGGTCTTCATCCCGAACTCTTCTCGCGCGCTGCACCCCCCGCTGCATCGTCGCAGACTAAAATTTGGGAATTTCTATGCGAAAGCACCGGGGGGCAATGTATGCTGCTATGCACATGAGCAATCGGCACGAAGCGTCTTCTCCAAGCGCTTGATCGTCTCGCAGTCCTCATTCCCGCATGGCAGCCGGAGCAGCAGCTCATCGCGCTCACGGATAGGTCTGCGTGACTCACGGATTTGGCGCAGTCCTCGTCGTCAATGATGGCAGCGACCCGCAGCGCTTGCCTCTCTTCGCGGCGGTCGCCCGGCTTCCACGCGTCCGGGTTCTTACCCATGCCGTGAATCTTGGCAAAGGTCGAGCCTTGAAGACCGGCATCCATCACCTGCTTACGGAACTGCCCGAGATGCGCGGGTCTGGTCACCGCAGACGCCGATGGTCAGCACACCGCCGAGGACATCGTCCGCGTCGCACAAGCCCTGCGGGACACCGCGGGAGAGGTCGTGCTCGGATCGCGCTGCTTCTCCGGCGAGGTGCCACTGCGCAATCGATTCGGCAATGGCCTCACCCGGCATATCTTCGCCTTCATCACCGGCACGAAGATCGCCGATACGCAGACTGGCCTGCGAGCATTTCCCACCGAGGTGCTCCCGGAGTTGCTTGCTCTGAGCGGGGAGCGTTATGAGTACGAGATGACCGTCCTCGCCCACGTATGTCGCCGGAGAAAGCCACTGGAGGTGCCTATCGAGACCGTCTACCTCGACGGAAACCGGTCGTCGCACTTCGACCCGCTCTTGGATTCGATACGGATCTACTTCGTTCTTGTGCGTTTCTACTTCGCCTTCCGTCGCGCCGAAGTGGTTTAACCGTCGTCGCCATGTTTTCTTCTGGAAGAGATGTTCGTGTCTCTGCGAATACGCGTCAAGAGCGTCGGATCGCGGACAATCGTCATTGCTTCGCCCCCTTCTGCGCCAACGACCACGCTAGATTATTTCTTGCGAGCGGGAAGTCTGGTCTCAGCGCGATGGCCTTGTGAGCCGCGTCGATCGCCTCGTCCCAGCGCTGCATCGCCTCCTCGTCGGCGGCAATGTTATTCCACGCTTCGGCAGACTCGTGGATTCAGCGTGAGCGCCCTCCGCGCAGCCATAATACTCTGCCGATACTCTCCCGCTTGGTTCAAGCGCAGGGACTCCTCGATAAGCGCGTCCACCGAAGGCGCGCACCGCAACCGCATCGCCGCGGCTGCTCGCGCTCTGCTGCACATACCAATCGAGGTTATTCTTCGCCAGTTGGAAGTCCGGCTTCAAACGCAGCGCCTCGCGCTCATTGCGGATCGCCTCGTCCCATTGCCGCAAGGCGCCGTAGGCCGCACCGATGTTCGTGTACGCTTCAAACGAATTGGCATCGAATTGCAGCGCATGGCGCGCCGATGCGATCGACTCCGCATACTCCGCCTGCCGGTACTGCACGAGCGAGACGATTGATCCAATACGCCGCGGTCGCCTCCGGCGGATGAAGCAAGGTCTGTTGCGCCGCCACGTCGCCCGGCGCGATGGTCAAGCGTCTCACGCGCCGCCTGACGTGCCGCCTCTGCATTCCCGGCGCGCAGCAATGCGTCGAGCAACAGGTCATGCTGCAACAGTCGCTGCGGATCGAGCGCAATCGCAGCCTGTAGCTGCGCGATGGCCTCCGTCGCTCGGCCATGCTGGCTCAGCCATTGTCCATAGTAGGTGTGCGGCTGCGTCGTCCGCCGGAGCGAGCGAGATCGCACGCTGGAAGTGGCGCTCGGCCTCGACCGCGCGAGCGCCATCTCCACGGTCGGCCATCGTTCCGTTGACGACACCAAGGTTGATCTCGAGCGTCGCATAGTTGGGTGTGAAAACCAGAGCGCGGTTGAAGTACGTCGAGCGCCGCCGCATAGTCGCCCTTGATTCATCTGGGTGAGCCCATAGATCATCAACCCGCGGCCATTGTGCGGCGACTTCTCGATGTCGTCACGCCAAAGCGATTCTTCGTCGTGCCACACCGCATTGCGCCGATGCGCGCCATAGCCATACCCGCACAGGGCGACCACTGCAAGCGCAGCCAGCACAGGCCGCAGTTGCGCGCGCCGCTGCTGGGGAACGCAGCGTTGCAGCACGAGCCACGCGCTCCACACCGCGGCCAGCACAAGGCCCACAAAGGAGAAAAACATGCGGTGATCGTTCTCCACCTCGGAGAGCGGATACAGGGACGTAGGAAGCTGCGTGACGACGAACCAGAGCAGCCCAAAGGCAATCGGATAAAGTAACCGTCGCCGTGCCGTAATCCAAATCGTAACCAGCAATGCGCCCAGAAAGATCAGCCCGGTCAAGGCCTCCACGCTGAGACGCGGAGAAGGGAGCGAGATCGGTATCGACGTTCAGGTGCAGCGGCAAAAAGAGTTCCGCGGTGTATCGCGCCCAGACAAACGGCTGCGTCAGCCGATACGCCCACGGCGAAAGGATGGAAGGAGCGAACGAGCTGCGGCGTCATCGCCGCTTGCAGCCACAGCAGCACGGCGGTCGCGCCCGCACTGGGTACGGCCGCCATCAAGCGCGCCACGCAGCCGGCGCGGTATCGTCGTCCTCCAGATCCTCAAAGAAGAAGACATAGAGCAGCAGCAGAGCAGGGAAGACCGCCGCCGGCGGCTTCGAGAGCAGCGCAAACCCCAGCGGCACCAGATAAAGCCCTGTCCGCCGCAAGCGCGGGTAACGCGCGAACACGAAGAGTGCACCCACGCAGCCCAGCGTGCAATAGAGATCGCCACGCTGGATCACATAATTGATGGTCTCTGCCATCGCAGGATGCAGGCCAAACCACGCGGCTCCAGCCAGCGCGATCCAGGCGTTCGCCGGAGACGGGCGAATCTTGTCCAGCAGCAGGCGGTAGAGGGCATCGAGCAGCAGCACCTCGCCGAGGAACAGCACAAAGGTCGCAAGATGAAACCACAACGGCACGTAGCCGCGCCCCAAGGCATAATCGAGCGCCAGCGAGGCCGAAACAATCGGTCGATAGGTGCGGTTTGCCGGTAGGACACTGAAGGTCGTAGCGTCGCGAAAGAAGCGCGGTACATTGTGCAGACTGCGCACCGCCGGGTTATCGACGACGGTGTGGAAGTCGTCAAAATGAAACCCATTCGCGAACGAATTGGAGTACGCCAGGCAGATCGCCAGCAGCGCAAGCGCGAGCCAGATTGAGCGTGTTCGGTTCACCGAACTCCCATCATAGCCGGGCATCCCGTCGCTGCAATAGGAAAATTTATATCGCGGATCGAAGCCGCGAAGCAGTCCCGCACCCGAGCTGCCCACCAAGGCGGTGGCCCGGGGCTATCGATCAGGCGGGCCACCTCCAGTTCGTCAGGCGTGCGTCTTCGTCGAGCTGCTCTGTGTGTGCTTCTGTTCCTGTGGTGCGCTGCTGATGCCCAACTGCTCCATCATCGACATCAGGTTCCAGTTCGCCCAGGACTCAGCGATCTTCGAGCCCTCCAGACGATAGATGGATGTCCCGGTGATGGCGGCCTTCTTGTTGGTCGCCGGCATGCCCAGGAACTGTCCCTTGTGTGTGCCCCGCGCCGTCCAGTGCACCACCACCTCGTCCCGTTCGGCGATCGTGTCATCGATGGAGAACTTCAAATCAGGAAAGCCCGTACGGCAGCTCTCGATGTGGCGCCGCAGGTTCTCCGCCCCCGAGTTCAGGTGGGGAAAGACCTCATCGTGGAAGCGACAGTTGTTGGCGAGCAGCTCGGAAACCACCTCTGTCTTGCCCTGGTTCCAGGCCTCTTCGATGAGTCTGCGTACAATCTGCTTGTTGTCCTGCGCTGACGTCTGTTGCGTGGGCATGGGAAACCCTCCTTCTATGGCGCAGGATTATAGGCCCGCCTGAAGACGCTGCACAACGCACGCTACCTGACGCAATCATGCCGCATTCATGGCGCAGGCGAAGCCGAGGTGAGTTGGAGCGAAGCCGCCCGTTGCCGCTCGAGTGCCGCCTCCGCCAGCTTTCCTTGCCGCGACAGCGCCTCCGCCAGCAGCGTGTGGCATTCGACCAGCTCAGGTTCAGCCTCCGCCGCCGTATTGAACTGCACGATCGCCTCCGGCAGCTTGCCCTCCGCCAGCAGTGTGCGGCCGCTCTTCAGCGCAAAGGTCGCGCGCTGCCGGCTCACTGCGGCGCGGCTCAGGTCGGCGGCGATCTTACGCTCGGCCGCCGCGTCCGCAGGCCGCCCCGTACGCACCAGCAGCGCCGCGAGCTGCACATGCAGGCTCGGCTGCTCGGGCTCGAGCGTGGCCGCATGGCGAATCGCATCGATCGCCCCTGCGCTGTCGTCCGCGTCCTTCAACACCCCGCCCAGCATGGCCCACGCCTCGCCGTTCGCGGGCTGCATCGCGGTCACCATGCGCAGCTCGCGTGGCGGCCTCCGCAAAGCGCCCCTGCTGCATGTAGATCACGCCGAGGGTATACGCCGGGTCGGGCAGCGTCGGATCGAGCGCCGCCGCGCGCGTCAGCTCCGGGATCGCCCGCCCCAGATCATCCTTGAGCTTGAACGCGAGCCCCAGATCATAGTGCAGCTGCGCGTTCTCGGGCGCCATCGCAACCCCTGCCTGGAACTGCGCAATGGCATGATCCAGGTCCGCCTGCTGCAGATAGGCAACCCCGTAGTCCTCGCGCAGCGTGGCCGAGTCAGGCCCGAGCGCGATCGCCCGCTCATAGAGCTTCAGCGCCGCGTTCGCATCGCCGGTCTGGACCAGCGCCAGCGCATAGTTGATCAACGCGGCGTTGCCCAGTGCACTCCCGTTCGGTGCGCGGATCGCCGCCGCGAACAGGGGAAGCGAACCGGCGGCATCTCCGCTGGCGTCCAGCGCGAGCGCCAGCGCATACGTCGCCTCTGGACCGCTGCGTCGTCTGGGCCGCGAAGCTCCGCCGCACGATGCAGCTCGACCAGCGCCTCGCGATCCCGATGGATCGCCGAAAGCGCCCGCCCCAACTGCAGATGGCCGTCGAAGCTCTCCGGCGTCGCGGCGACCGCGCGTTGCAGCGGCGCGACCGCCTCCTCGGGGCGTCCCAGCGCAAGCAACGCCGTCCCCAGCAGATACTGCGTCTGCGGCAGGCTCGGATCAAGCGCCGCCGCCCGCTCGAAGTGCGGCAGCGCCTGATCGGTGTGGCCCGCGCGCGCCAGCAGAACGCCCAGCGCCTCGTGCAGCGGTGCGGACTCCGGCGTCCGCTCGAGCGCCGCCCGCAGCTGCTCCTCGGCCGCGTCGCTCTGCCCAACGCGGCCAGGCTCTTCGCAAACGCAATGGCCTCCTCCGCGGAAAGCGTCGGCGGATGCGGCGCCGCAAGGGCCTGCTCGAAGAGCGAAACCGCGGCGGTCGCATCGCCCAGCAGGCTCTCGGCGCGGGCAAGGTTCACCGTAGCGGAGGCGTCCGCAGGATCCAACGCGTGCGCGCGCTGCAACTCGCCCTGTGCGGCTCTTCAGCTCGCCCTGTGCCAGCAACACCGCTCCCAGCGCCGCATGCGCCGCCTCGACCTGCGGAGCCAGCGTCACCGCACGCGCGAAGTCCCTGCGCGCTCCATCCAGGTCGTTCGCGTTCGCGGCGGCGATCCCTGCGCGCATCGCCGCGTCCGCCTCTCGCAAGATCGGTCTGCGCCGGGTTGGTCTGCGAAGGCGCCCTGCGGCGCTCGGCACCGCTGCGCAAGCCCCGGAAAGCGTCATCCCCGCCGCCGCCAGCACCGATTACGAGCACCAGCGCAATAGGCAGACAAATTCAGGAACGAATTGGCAGCGAACCCTAACCACGATGCTCTCCCGAAAAGTGCGTGTGAGATCCCTATCGGCCGCCAGCGGGTTGGACCGTCTTCGCTCCCACCGGCGCCGGCTGCGCGCAGCAGATCCTGCATCTTCAGATACACCGCATTGGTCCACCCGAAGCCGACCACGTTCGCCTTATACCCCGTCGCGACCTGAACGTTCGCCGTCCCGCTCACCACGTTGTACTTCTCGCGCATCGTTCCATCGCGCCGGTAGTTGTCGACGATGGTCGCCGAAAACTGCGCGTGCAATCCGCGCCGCGTCCTGGTGGAAGCCGTTCTTCTCCAGGCCGCTCACCGCCAGCCACGTCGTAGGGGCCCAGCCATAGGGAAGATCCCACTGCACGCCCGATGGCGGTATCGCTCATCGCCATCCCTCCCGGCCGTTCGAAGCAGTCCAGATGCCGCTGCACCGCCTCCGCCTGCGCCCGCGACGCCGCGCCCGCCCACAGCGGATAGAAGGTCGTCATATAGTGGTAGCTCGAGCGCCTTCCCGCCACAAAGTCGTAGTCGAAGTAAAGCCCTGCCGCCGGATCCCACAGATACTTATCGATCGCGGCCCGCCGAGCCTGCGCGCGGCGGCTCCACTCCGCCGCCTCATCCGCGCGATGCAGCAGCGTCGCGATGTGCGCCATATCCTGCTCGTACTGGAACAGCAGCGCATTCAGGCAGACCGGAGCGTAGTGATCGGTCGAGCCCGAGAACGGCCCGAAGCGGAAGCTCGGGTCGAACCCCGACTCCCGCATCGCCCGGTCGCCGCGATAGAAGCCGCCGACAGGCGGTGTCCCTCCACCTCGGCGGCGGCGCACACCTTCGACGCATGCGTATCGCAGCTGGCCTTATCAGCGCCGCCGCCTCCGCCGGCGTCGGATGCGCCGGCACCGTGACCAGATAGTCCGTGTGCTCCTCGAGGATGCGCCAGCAGCCAGCGAATCACATCCGGGTAGTAGCTCGAGTCATCGGCCATCTCCGGCACCGGGCCCTCGCCGAGATCGTGATACCGCGCCAGCCCCGTGTCTCCCGCCCGGTGCTCCGGCGAGATCCACAGCGCATAGTCGCGCTCGGCCATCGCGTACGCATGCGCCAGCCACGCCGTATCCGGCGTCGTCCCCGGAGCCTCGTACACCGCGCGAATCATCGACGTCAAAAACGGCGGCTGCGACCGCGTGAAGTAGTACGTCCGATTCGCATTCAGGATCGCGCCATAGTTCTCAATCTCAAAGAAGAAGTTCTCCACCATCCCCCGCGCAAGATCCATCTGCCGGTCGTGCACCAGCCCCAGCAGGATGAAGTAGCTATCCCACCCATACATCTCATTGAATCGCCCGCCCGGCACCACATAGCGGTTCGGCAGATACAGCAGACCCTCCACCGGCAGCTCCGAGGGCCGCACCTCGCCCAGCGGTGGATCGGACGCGGCAGATGCCGCACCTCCACCCGGCAGCTGTGCTGCATGGCGTCGACCGCCGCGGGTGTCGCCAGCCCCGCCGGAAGATACAACACCGGCACGGTCGTCACCTTCGGATCGACCACCGACTTGCACTCCGCCATCGACCGCGAGAGCGTCTGCCAGCCTGCGGCGATGTAGTCGCGAATCGGCGTCTGCGCCTGCGCCGGAGCGGTCTGGACCGACTGCGGTGCGTGTGCCGGCGACTGGCCGCGGCTGCCCCTGCACCCACAGTCTGCGCAGGCGATTGCGAGCAGGCGCGAGCTGAGAAGAATGCGGTCGGAAGGCTTGAGTCATCATCTTCGTGATCGCTCCCCCAAAGGTACTGGCTGTGGCCTGTGGCTCCGTTCGGCATCGGCCCGCCCGTTATTCGACCTCCGCAATCCACGAGGCGAAGGGCGGCAGCGTGATGTTCTCCAAGCTGCTGCTCCCCGCGAGCGACGGCGCATCCGTCAGCAGCGTCCTCACCGTCTTCCCCGTCGCCTCCGTTCCCTTCAGGTCGAGCGAGATCGTCCTCGGCTCCGCCGTAAAGTTCATCGCCACCACCACCGCCGGCTGCCCCGCCCCGGTCGTGCGCACGTAGGAGAGCACGTTGGGATCGCTCGCATCCACCATCGTCAGCGCGCCCTCCCGCAGCGCGTGGTTCGAGCGCCGCAGCGCGATCAGGTGCTCGTACCACTCCAGCTGCGAGTTCGGATCCCGTTGCTCGGTCTCCACATTGATCGTCTTATAGCTCGGCAGGAATCGGCAGCCAGGTATGCGGATTCGCTGCTGAACCCAGCCTGCGGCCCCGGCGTCCACTGCATCGGCGTCCGTTCCCCGTCGCGGCCCTTCTCCTTCGGCCAGCCGGTGATCCCGATCGGGTCCTTCACATCCTCGCGCCGCGTCGGCGTGGTGGTCAGCTGCCCGATCTCCTCGCCCTGATACAGCAGCGCGGTGGCGCGCGTCGTCAGCAGCACCGCGCCAGCACCTTCGCGATCTGTTCATCATGCACGCCGTCGCCATAGCGGTCGATCGAGCGCACATTGTCGTGGTTGTCGAAGACAAACAGCGGCTGCGCCCCATGCAGCTGGGTCTCCGCCTCCTCGATGTGGGCGCGGAACGAGGCCGCATCCAGCTTGTCGTGATTGCCATGGAAGCCCAGCAGCAGATCCATCGGCAGCTGCAGCTCATCCTGCTTGGCGCCGCCATACCACTTCTCGAGCTCCGCCGTATTCGGCAGATAGGTCTCGCCGATCAGCACCCGATCGCCCGGATACGCGGCCACCATCGCCCGCATGCGGCGCATCACCCCGTGAACCTCCGGCAGGTTATTGGTGCGTTCGTCCGCAAGGTTCGGATCGCCCTGCGCGTTCACGCCGCCCAACTCCCGTTCGTCGTGCAGCTCCGGGTCCTCAAACAGCGTGGGAATCGCATCCAGCCGAAACCCCGCCACGCCGCGATCGAGCCAGAACCGCATCGTGTCGAACATCGCCTTCTCCACCGCCGGGTTGCGCCAGTTCAGGTCCGGCTGCTGCTTGTAGAACTTGTGATAGTAGAACTGGTGCACCGCCGGAACCCACTCCCACGCCGAGCCGCCAAACAGCGAAACCCAGTTATTCGGGGGCACCCGGCCCTCATGCTCGAACCGCTTCTGATACGCCGTCACTCCCGGCGCATCGGCCGGCTTGCCGTCGTTCCACACATACCAGTCATGCTTCGGATTGCTGCGCGAGCTCGCCGCGTCCACAAACCACTGGTGTTTGTCCGACGTGTGATTCATCACCATGTCCAGACACCACGCGGATGTGGTGCTGCCGTGCCGCCGCGATCAGGTGGTCCATATCCGCCACCGTGCCATAGTGCGGATCGACCGCCTCGTAGTTCGAGATGTCGTAGCCGAAGTCCACCTGCGGCGAGGGGTACATCGGTGCAATCCAGATCGCGTCGACCCCCAGATGTTCGAGATACCCCAGCCGCTGCGGTGATGCCGTTCAGATCCCCGACCCCGTCGCCGTTCGAATCCTGAAACGAGCGCGGATAGATCTCGTAGAGCACCGCCTGCTTCCACCAGGCGTCGCTGGAGGATTGCGGCCGGTGCGCCGGTCTGCGCCTCGGCCCGCATCCCGAAGAGCGACCACGCCGCGTTCGGCGACGCATACCGCCAACCCGATCGCGAACAACAAGGCCATGCGCCACATGAGAATGCAGCGGTGAGACAACAGAGACGTCCCCATGAAAACACCCTCCAAAGCAACGTTGAGGACTATAGCACTGGCAAGCGCGGCCTTCTCGTCTTGAACTCACCTTGAACCCGGTTTTGATGTCTTGAAAACAATTGTGCCGCAGATGAAAACCAAGCGTGACGGCTGGAGCCGATACGAATGCGCAGCTCCACACGGGGATGTTTCGTAAGATCAACATTTCCCATGCGCCGGCCGGCTTGCGAGGCCCTCCTCACCTCCGGCCTCCCGAGGTGGACGGATCGGTGCAGCCGGAAATCGATCCGGCTGAGTAGGTTTTGGTCCACCTTTCGATTGACATGGAGCTCGCAGTGTGAGTACTGTACTCGAGCGCGTCAGGATAGCCAGATTCGAAGATTGCAGGCGGGAAGCCAGACACGGCGTGCTTCCTCGCCAAAGGCAACCCCGGCGCTCGATCACGGAACGAGAACGTGGGCCATGTGCGTCCAGAACGACTTCCGGAGAATCGCCATGACGAGGCCAGGGCAGTTGTGCAGGGCACTTTGTATCGTTGCCGGTATTGTTGTCGGAATGCTGCTGTGGGGAGCAGCGACACCTGCGGCTTTGGGACAGGCCGTCTATGGCTCCATCTTCGGAACCGTCACCGACAACACCGGCGCCGTCGTTCCCAACGCCACCGTGACCGTGCTCGATGTCGCCAAGGGAACCAGCGTCACGCTCCAGAGCAATGCCGCCGGTGAGTTCACCGCCGAACATCTGATCCCGGATGTGTATACGGTCAAGGTGGAGGCCCCCGGCTTCAAGAGCTTCCGAACAAACCGGCATCCAGTTGTTTGCCGATACCTCGACCAAGGTCAGCCGCCACCCTCACCCTCGGCGTCGCCACGCAAACGGTGGAGGTCAACGCCGAGTCAGGTCCCCCTGCTCAAGGTCGATCGCGCCGATGTCTCCACCGTCTTCAACTCCCAGGAGATCATCGATCTGCCGATTCCCGACCGCAACTTCACCAATCTGCAACTGCTGCTGCCCGGCGCCCAGGAACTCGGCTGGAACCACGCCGCCGATGAGAACCCGCAGGGCTCCAAGCAGATCATGGTCGACGGCCAGGCCTTCGCCGGCGTCGCCTACCAGCTCGACGGCACCGACAATCAGGATCCCGATCCTCGGCATCATCGTCATCAACCCCAACGCCGACTCGCTCTCCGAGACCAAGATCACCACGCAGAACTTCGACGCCGAGTTCGGCAAGGCCGTCTCCTCGGTGGTTACCGCGCAGACCAAGTCCGGCTCCAACAGCTTCCACGGCAGCGCCTTCGACTATCGCGAGAGCAACTACAACCTGGCCCGCGATCCCTTCACCCAGGGCCCAGCCAGCTCACGCCGATCACCCCTTCCCCGGCGGCCTCAAGAACCAGTTCGGCGGCTCCATCGGCGGTCCCATCCTCAAGAACCGCGTCTTCTTCTTCGGCGACTACCAGGGCGTCCGGCAGAAGGTCGGTATCGCCAACGTGCAGACCGTGCCCACCGCCCACCTCGTCCAGACCTGCCTCGGGCAGGCGCCGACCGTCACCGGCGTTCCCGGCTGCGACTTCAGCGAGTACGCCAATGCGCTGCTGGAGCCCCGGCGCGGCCGCTCATCTACCAGAAACGTGAACCCGATCCACCGGTGGCTTCACCTCGACCCCGTACCCCGGCAACGTGATTCCGGCCGCGCAGCTCTCGGCGCCCGCGCTCAATCTCTTCAAACTGCTGCAGCCGTACGCGCCGAATACGCCGGGCTCGCATCGGCGGCTTGAAGAATAACTACGCCGCCAGCGGCACCGGCAGCTTCAACAGCGATCAGTGGGATGTCCGCGGCGACTACACCGTCAACGATAAGACCCACCTCTTCGGCCGCTTCAGCCGCTTCACCGATACCCTCACCGGAACCACCCTGTTTGGTCCCGCCGGCGGCGCGGGCTTCGGCCTCGGCGGCTACGGCGGAACCTCCGTCGGCGCCAACGACAGCGCGGCGGCCGGCGTCGACATCGTCGTCAACACCAAGCTGGTCACCGACATCCGCCTCGGCTACTTCCGCTATAACATCGATACCTCCAAGTACGATCAGGGCACCGCCTTCGCCACCAACCTCGGCATCCCCGACCTCAACACCGGCGCAGTCCATCACCTCGGGTGCCCCGGGCTTCCAGATCCAGGAGGTCGGCGCTGCCTTCGGCGTACGTCCCGGCTCAGGCTGCAGGCCCGCAGTACGGCTCCGGCCTGAACGTCAATCGCTGCAACTGCCCGCTGATCGAGCAAGAGGACCAGTTCCAGCTCGTCAACAACTGGACCAAGACCATCGGCAACCACGCCATCAAGTTCGGCGCCGACCTCCGCTACGCCCGCAACCTCCGCGTGCCCAGCGACAACAACCGCACCGGCATCCTGAACTTCAACTCCGGCCCCACCTCGCAACGCCGGCACCAACAGCGGCGGCCTCGGCTTTGCCACCTTCGTGCTCGGGCGATGCGACCAACTTCCAGCGCTATGTCAGCACCTCCACCAACGCCAAGGAGTTCCAGAAGCGCGACTTCTTCTACGTGCAGGACACCTGGCGCGTCACCCCGAAGCTCACCCTCAACCTCGGCCTGCGCTACGAGTTCTACTTCCCCGAGACCGTCAACGCACCCGGCAACGGGTCGCTGCTCAACCTCGATACCGGATACAACCAGGTCGCCGGCATCGGCGGCATCGGCAGCAACATGAACTACGTCCGTCCGGCCTGGCCCTTCGCCCCCCGCATCGGCATCGCCTACCAGGCGCGCCCCACTACCGTCATCCGCGCCGGCTATGGCCGCAGCTTCGATATCGGTGTCTTCGGCTCGATCTTTGGCCATGCGGCAACCCAGAACCTGCCCGTCCTGGTGACCCAGCAGATCACCCAGACGCGGCGGCAACCAGAGCTACGCCTTCCAGCCTGTCCACCGGACCCCGACGCCGGCGACCCGGCGGCGGTCCCGGCCAACGGCCTGCTGCCCAATCCCGGCAACCTGGTCAGCGCCCACGTCCGGCCCAGCCCGCTGCGTCTGCCCACGCTGGACGCCTGGAACCTCGCGCTGCAGCAGTCGCTCAGCCCCACCCTGTCGCTGACCATCGCCTACGTCGGCAACAAGGGAACCCACACCCTGGGCGATCTCTCCGGGAATACGCTCAATCCCAACGAGGCCGGCGATCGTGCTCCCGGCGCAGTACAGCGTCAACGGCCAGGCGCTCAACTACGATCCGAAGGGCCCGTCCACGATCACGCCGACCTCGACGGCCACCTCCACCAGCAACGCCACCATACCTGCAGCGCTACTACGGGGGCAAGCTGGCCGCCTGCTCGGGTCCCGGCTACGCCGCCGTCGGCGGAGTCAATGCCCCCAACGGTGGCTGCGGCTGGACCAACAGCCTGACGGACTACGCCGACGCGCTCAACACCCACTACAACGCCCTGCAGGTCACCCTCACCAAGCAGATGGCCCATGGCGTCTCCCTCAACGGCAACTACGCCTGGCAGCAGGCGATGAGCGAGGCCGCTGGCTACTCCACCTGGAGCCACCGCGCCGTCTATGGCCGGGATAGCTCGCTGCGGCAGCAGCAGATCATCGTCTACGGCCTCTTCGAGCTCCCCTTCGGCCGGAATAAGGCCTACCTCAACAACGCCAACGCCTTCGTCAACCAGGTCGTGTCGGGAATCCAGATCAGTCCGGTCATCAACTACTCGAGCGGCCTGCCCTTCACCTCGACTACTCCACCTGCAGCGACAACGTGCCCGAGCAGCGCGCCCTGCTACGTCAACGGTCTGCCCGCTGCCTTCCACCCCCACGTCACCGGCTTCCCCGGCAACAACCTGATGTTCTATCAACCCCTATACCCTCACCGCGAACAGCTATCCCTTCCAGCTGCCCGGCCTGGATCAGATCGGCAACGTCGGGCCGCAACACCGCCTTCGGTCCGCACTTCTTCAATACGGACCTCTCCATTCAGAAGAACTTCCTCATTCGTGAGCGGGTCACCTTCCAGCTGCGGGCCGACGGCTTCAACGCCTTCAACCACATCAACTGGGGAACCCCCAACACCAACATCGATCAGGGGGGAGCCATCTCCGGCGGAGCCTACCCGAACGGCTCCTCCAACCCGCGCCAGCTGCAGTTCTCCGGCCGCATACAGTTCTAACCCGCAACCAGTGCCATCCACGGGAGAGCGCAACCGCTCTCCCGTGGCTTTTGTTTTGCGCCCGCTTATCTCCCCTTGGTTTGTATCCAAGACACCCGCAATCCTAAACTCAGGTCCCACTGAGGAGGACACGATGAAGACGCAGAGAGCAGAGCGCAATGCAGGCGCAGCTTCCAGCCGATCCACGCAGCTCGTCTTGTGGGTGGCCGTCGCAGGTTGCTGCAGCGCGCAGGCCCAGGCCTCCCCCTCGCCCGAGCAGACGCCGCCCCGCTCCTGTAGGCACCCCGCCGCAGCACCCCCGCCGCAGGCGCATCCCAACCATCCGGAACTCAGCCGCTTGCTCGACACCGGCCATCCCGATCAGGCCCTCCAGAAGATCGCCGCGTTGAAGAGCACCCAGCCGCCGGTCGCCGGCCTCAGCCGGATGGAAGGCCTCGCCCTCTATGAAAAAGGTGACTTGAAGGCCGCCGATCAGGCCTTCGACGCAGGCCCTGCTCGAGAACCCCGCCGATCTCGAATCCGCCCAGATGCGCGGCCTTACGCTCTTCCGCCTCGGCCGCCCCGCCGACGCGATCCCGCTGCTCGAAGCCTCGCGCGGCAAGACCGCCGCTCTCGAAGGACCCGCCGCAGACAACCGCAAGGCCGATCCCAACTACCTCCTCGCCCTCTGCTACATGGACACGCGCCGCTACGACGACGCCCGCCACGCCTTCGCCGCGCAGTTCGGCTTCCCGCCCGACTGCGGCCTCCGCCTATCTCCTCGCCGCCCGGATGCTCCTCCGCCGCGAGTATCTTCCCGTCGCGCAGACCTTCGCCGAGCAGGCCGTCAAGCTCGAGCCCTCGCTTCCCCTCGCCCACGCTCTCCTCGGCGAGATCGCCCTCGCCGGCAACCATCTCGACGAGGCCATCGCCCAGTTCGAGCTGGAGCGCCGCGCCAACCCCCTCGAGCCCTCCATCTACGATCGCCTCGGCGACGCCTACAACCGCGCCGCCCGCTACAACGAGGCCCAGGCCAGCCTGCAGCAGGCCCTGCTGCTCGAGCCCAACGCGACCGGCCCCTACATCCTGCTGGGAAAGACCATGCTCAAGAAGGGCGACGCCGTCGCCGCCGCCACCTATCTCCAGCGCGCCGCGAAGATGGATCCCGCCAACTACATGACCCACAGCCTCCTCGGCCAGGCCTACCGCAGCCATGGGCCGCACCGACGACGCCAGCCGCGAGACCGCCACCGCCCAGCGCCTCCAGACCGCCAGCGAGCCCAAACTCGAGAGCCTCCGCTAATTCGCTCGGCCGTCACTCCCGAAGCGACTGCTCTGTCTATACTGGGGCGCGTCGGAAGATCATCATGCGCGAATGCGCTCCTGCACACTGAAGCGCTGAGCGCACGACAGTCCCTCAAACGTCGCATGGAACGTACAGGACCTAACGCGGTGATCTGGACGAGACGTGGATTGGTACGGTCGCTTTGCCGAACAGCGCTGGTGCTGACGCTCGAGGACGTCCTCAAGCTCGCACTCCCCGCCCAGCAACCCCAGCAGCAAACACCCCGCCGATGGGCGCTCGCCCCAGCTTCGACGCGCCCGCCCGTCCCGCCCCGAAAGGCCTTCCGTCTCCGGTCACCGGCACGCCGCTCGGCTTCAGCTTCGTCGACGTCGCCCGCCAGAGCGGCCTCACCACCAGCACCATCTACGGCGGCGAGCACAAGAACCGATACCTGCTCGAAACCACCGGCTGCGGCGTCGCCTTCTACGACTTCGACCACGACGACTGGCTCGATCTCTTCCTCGTCAACGGCACCCGCCTCGAAGGCTTCCCCAAAGGCCAGGAGCCCATCAGCCATCTCTTCAAAAACAACCGCGACGGCACCTTCACCGACGTCACCGCCGGCTCCGGCCTCGAGCCCAAACCGGCTGGGGCCAGGCCTGCTGCGTCGGCGACTTCGACAACGACGGCCTGCAACGACCTCTTCGTCACCTACTACGGCCAGAACGCCCTCTACAAAAATCACGGCGACGGCACCTTCACCGACGTCACCGCCAAAGCCGGCCTCACGCCAGAACCAAGCTCCGCTGGAACTCCGGCTGCGCCTTCCTCGACTACGACCGCGACGGCCATCTCGACCTCTTCGTCGCCAACTACATCGACTTCGACATCAAGACCGCGCCCGCTCCCCGAGGCCGCCGGCTGCGCCTACAAGGGCATCCAGGTCGCCTGCGGTCCGCCCGGCCTGCTCGGCGGCAAAAACATCCTCTACCGCAACAACGGCGACGGCACCTTCACCGACGTCAGCCGAAAAATCCGGCATTCTCGACACCATCGGCACCTACGGCCTCAGCGTCGCCGTCGCCGACTTCGACAACGACGGCTGGCCCGACATCTACGTCGCCAACGACTCCACCGCCGCCACCTACTACCAGAACCAGAAGGACGGCACCTTCAAGGACGTCGCCATCGAGTCCGGCGTCGCCTACTCCCCCGACGGCCAGCCCCAGGCCGGCATGGGCGTCTCCGTCGGCGACTTCAACCGCGACGGCCTCCTCGACATCGTCAAGACCAACTTCGCCGGCGACACCGACTCCCTCTATCAGAACCTCGGCGACGGCAGCTTCGACGACCAGCACCTACCTCTCCGGCCTCGGCATCAACACCCGCTTCCTCGGCTGGGGCGTCGGCTTCGTCGACCTCGACAACGACGGCTGGCTCGACATCGTCGTCGCCAACGGCCACGTCTACCCCGAGGTCGACGGCTCCCACGTCGACGCCCCCTACGCCGAGCGCAAGTACGTCTACCGCAACCTCCGCAACGGCCAGTTCGAAGAGGTCACCGCCCTCGCCGGCCCCGGCATGACCGCCCCCGTCGCCGCCCGCGGCTGCGCCTTCGGCGACTACGACAACGACGGCAACATGGACCTCGTCGTCAACTGCGTCAACGCCCCGCCGCAGCTCCTCCACTGCGACATCCACCCTCACCCGCAACTGGATCAAGATCCGCGCCGTCGGCAAAAAGAGCAACCGCACCGGCATCGGCACCCGCATCATCGTCACCGCGCAGACCGCCACGCAAGAGAAATCCGGCATCGCCAAACAACCCCTCCGCCAGATCGAAGAGGTCCGCAGCGGCGGCAGCTACTACTCGCAGAACGACCTCCGCATCCACTTCGGCCTCGACGCCGCCACCAAGGCCGACGAGGTCGAGCTCCGCTGGCCCTCCGGCGCCAAAGACGTCTTCCGCGATCTCCCCGCCAACCACCTCTACGTCCTCGAAGAGGGTGGCCGCATCCTCAAGACCATCCGCGATGGGTCAGCCTCGCCAGCAAGCAACCAAAGGGCCGCAAGCGTGAAGCCCCGGCTCCTGCTCTGCGCCTTGGCCCTGCTCGCGTCGAGCCGCCTCACCCTCGCGCACCAGCCCGCAGAAGGTCTACCCCGCCACCACCGACCACCCCACCCCCGCCTGGTTCGTCGACGTCGCCGCCCAGGCCGGCATCACCGTCCGCAACGTCAACGGCAGCGAGGACCACAAGCGCTACATCGTCGAGGCCACCGGCTCCGGCGTCGCCATCCTCGACTACGACCGCGACGGCTGGCCCGACATCTTCCTCGTCAACGGCACCGAGCTGCACGCCCAGACCAAGCCCGGCCAAACCGCCGCCCACCAGCCATCTCTTCCACAACAACCACGACGGCACCTTCACCGACGTCACCGCGCAAGGCCGGCCTCACCGCCACCGGCTGGGGCCAGGGCGCCTGCGTCGGCGACTACGACAACGACGGCTTCGACGACCTCTACGTCACCGCCTACGGCAAAAACCGCCTCTTCCACAACCAGGGCAACGGCACCTTCCGCGAGGTCGCCGAGCAGGCCGGCGTCGCCGGCACCGGCAAGGAGTGGGGCACCGGCTGCGCCTTCGTCGACTACGACCGCGACGGCCAGCCTCGACCTCGTCGTCGCCAACTACGTCCACTTCGACCTCGCCACCATCCCCGCCCCCGGAGCCAGGCGCCGGCTGCATGTGGAAGGGCGTGCGCCGTCATGTGCGGCCCGCGCGGCCTCGCCTACGCCCCCAACCTGCTCTTCCACAACCACGGCAACGGCCACTTCGACCGACGTCAGCAAGTCCTCGCGGCATCGAGAACACCCCCGGCCACTACTGCTTCTCCGTCACCACCCTCGACTACAACGAAGACGGCTGGCCCGACATCTACATCGCCTGCGACTCCACCCCCTCCATCCTCTACCGCAACAACCACAACGGCACCTTCACCGACGTCGCCGCCGACGCCGGCGTCGCCTTCAACGAGGACGGCCGCGAGCAGGCCGGCATGGGCTCCACCGCCGCCGACTACGACGGCGACGGCCACCTCGACCTCTTCAAGACCAACTTCTCCGACGACACCGCCACCCTCTACCGCAACCACGGCGACGGCACCTTCTCCGACGAGACCTACCCCGCCGGCCTCGGCATCAACACCGACGCCCTCGGCTGGGGCGCCATGTTCGCCGACGTCGACAACGACGGCTGCCCCGACCTCCTCGTCGCCAACGGCCACGTCTACCCCGAGGTCGACTCCGCCCACCTCGGCGCCGCCTTCAGCGAGCCCCGCTTCCTCTACTCACAACCTCGGCAACGGCAAGAATTCCGCAAGCCGACATCTCCAAAACCTCCGGCCCCGGCCTCACCGAACCCCTCTCCGGCCGCGGCCTCGCCATCGCCGATCTCTGGAACGACGGCCGCCTCGAAGCCGTCATCAACAACCTCAGCGACCGCCCCCTGCTCCTCGTCAACCTCGCCGCCAACACCAACCACTGGCTCGGCCTCAAGCTCACCGGCACCAAATCCAACCGCGACGCCATCGGCGCCCGCGTCGCTCCTCCACGGCACCAAACGCATCTGGGTCGACGAGGTCCGCAGCGGCTCCAGCTACAGCAGCTCCAGCGACCTCCGCCTCCACTTCGGCCTCGGCGCCGAGACCCACATCGCCTCCGCCACCGTCACCTGGCCCAGCGGCCTCCGCGAAACCTTCCCCATCCCCGCCATCGACCGCATCCTCACCCTCACCGAAGGCACCGGCCACCCCGAGCCCCCACCCACCCCCTCACCTCGCTAGCCACACGGGTGCCCCATCCTCGACGCACGGCATCATCGTGCGGCAGGGTGGGGTATCGAGCGTAGCGAGACCGTCTTTCTCCTCCCACGCCGCAAACTCGTCCTCAGCACGATCATGAGAGACGGCAAGAGAAAGGCACGTCATCTCGACCGAAGCGGCGGACAGTCTCACCGTCCGCCGCGCAGTGGAGAGACCCCTGTATTTTCTCCCCCCAAACCCACGCCCCGAGAGGCCCTCCCCGGACAGCCTTCATTTAAGAAAACCGTAACCTCCCTATGGCATAGTTGAATTTGAGGGCCTAAATGACGATCTTCCGTAGAACGATAGCGACGATGTTGACTGGCATTCTTGCCACCGGACCCCTGTTTGCCGCCGCCCGCCCGGCCAAGCCCGCCATTCAACCCAACGATGCGATCCGCCACGTCGTCGTCATCTTCCAGGAGAACGTCTCCTTCGACCATTACTTCGCCACCTACCCCCACGCCGCGAACCTCCCCGGCGACCCCCAGTTCACCGCGCTGCCCAACACCCCGGCCGTCGACGGCCTCTCCGGCGCGCTCCTGACCGCCAACCCCAACGCCGCCAATCCCGGCAACGGCCAGGGTGCCGCCAACCCCTTCCGCCTCAACCGCGATCAGGCCGTCACCGCCGACCAGGAGCACAACTACCGCGCCGAGGAGATGGCCTACGACGGCGGCAAGATGGACCTCTTCCCCAAGTCCGTCGGCGCCGCCGATGGCCCCAAGGTTCCCGGCGTCAAGACCGGCATCCCCTCCACCACCGGCCTCACCATGGGCTACTTCGACGGCAACACCGTCACCGCGCTACTGGAACTACGCCCAGCACTTCGCCATGAGCGACCATAGCTTCAACACCAACTTCGGTCCCTCCACCCCCGGCGTCATCAACCTCATCTCCGGCCAGACCAACGGCGCCATCAACGACCAGAACGCCGACGGCTACCTCGTCGCCGACGGCAACGGCGGCCAGACCCTCATCGGCGACGCCGACCCCGCCGGCGACGTCTGCTCCAGCACCTCCGACTCCCTCGTCCACCTCACCGGCCCCAACGTCGGCGACAAGCTCTCCGCCGCCGGCATCACCTGGGGCTTCTTCGAGGGCGGCTTCGACCTCACCGTCGTCAACGCCAACGGCACCACCGGCTGCCGCCGCAGCAGCGACGGCCTCGCCTCCAAGCACCGGCGCGACTACATCCCCCACCACGAGGGCTTCCAGTACTACCCCTCCACCGCCAACCCGCAGCACACCCGTCCCACCTCCATCGCCGCCATCGGCACCAACGGCGACGGCGCCAACCACCAGTACGACACCCACGACTTCTTCGACGCCCTCAAGGCCGGAAACTTCCCCGCCGTCAGCTTCCTCAAGGCGCCCGCCTACCAGGACGGCCACGCCGGCTACTCCGACCCGCTCGATGAGCAGGCCTTCGTCGTCAACGCCATCAACGCCATCCAGCAGTCGCCCGACTGGGATCACACCGCCATCATCATCGCCTACGACGACTCCGACGGCTGGTACGACCACCTCATGGGCAAGATCGTCAACGGCTCCGCCTCGAAGGCCGACGGCCTCACCGGCCCCGGCCAGTGCGCCGACGGCAGCACCGCCCTGCCCGGCGTCAACCCCGCCACCACCCACGCGCAGGGCCGCTGCGGCTTCGGTCCCCGTCTTCCGCTGATCGTCGTCTCCCCCTGGGCCAAGGCCAACTTCGTCGACCACTCCGTCACCGACCAGAGCTCCGTCCTCCGCCTCGTCGAGGATCTCTTCCTCAACGGCCAGCGCCTCGGTGCCGGCTCCTTCGACGCCAACGCCGGCTCGCTCAACTCCATGTTTGACTTCAGCCACCCCAAGCCGAAGAATGAAAAGAAGCTGATCCTCAACCCGGACACCGGTCTGGTCCAGCAGGGCAGTTAGTCGCGAAGGGTAGGGCAGTTCTTTTGAAGCACAGTTCTTTGAAGTTCTGGACCCGCAGAAAGCTTCTGCAACACGCAGCCTTGGCGGCTGGAGTCATTCCCATGACTCCCGCCGCCAAAGCGTTTCAGCACACGGAATGGGCATGACCATGCCCCCCGCCGGCAGGCTCCGGTCACCCTCCGCAGCCCGCACCGCCGCCGCACCCTCGACGCCACCAAGCTCACCCCCTTCGTCGACCCCCTCCCGCTCCCCGTCCGCCTCGAGCCCCAGGGCCGCCGCTCCCTCCAACGCCGAGCACAGCGCCGTCGACGCCCCCTACTACCGCATCGACGTCAAGCAGATCTTCGCGAAGCTCCACCGCGACCTCCCGCCCTCCCGCATGTGGAGCTACGGCGACACCTCCGCCCCCGTCCTCTTCGAGGCCCGCGCGCAACGAAGGCATCCTCGTCGACTGGGTCAACAACCTCCCCGCCAAGCACTTCCTCCCCCTCGACGCCCCCATGAAGGGCATGGAGGACGCCCCCGAGACCCGCATCGTCACCCACGTCCACGGCTCCGTAACCCCCTCTCTCTCCGACGGCTACCCCGAGGACTGGTTCGGCCCCGGCCTCCACAAGCTCTGCTTCTACCCCAACCGTCAGGACGCCACCGCCCTCTGGTTCCACGACCACGCCATGGGCGTCAATCGCTTCAACGTCTTCGCCGGCCTCATGGGCTGGTACCTCCTCCGCGACGAGCACGAAGCCAGCCTCAACCTCCCCTCCGGCCCCTACGAGCTCCCGCTCATGATCTACGACCGCAGCTTCGACCCCGACGGCCAGCTCTACTACCCCAACCCGCCCGACGAGGGTGCCTGGTCGCAGGAGTTCCTCGGCGACGCCATGCTCGTCAACGGCAAGGTCAAGCCCTTCGTCGACGTCGAGCCCCGCCCCTACCGCCTCCGCATCGTCAACAGCGCCAACTCGCGCTTCTTCTCCCTCGCCCTCTCCAACGGCCACGCCTTCCAGGTCATCGGCTCCGACCAGGGCCTGCTCCCCGCGCCCATCGAGATGCACCGCCTCGTCCTCGGCTCGGCCGAGCGCACCGACCTCATCGTCGACTTCTCCACCATGCGCGGCCAGAACGTCGTCCTGCACAGCGACTCCCTCGACCTCCTGCAGTTCCGCGTCGCCGCCACCACCCCGGCATCCACCCCCGCCGCTCGCCCCCATCCCCGCCGACCCTCCGCTCCATCTCCCGCATCCCCGAGTCGCAGGCCATCCGCACCCGCCGCATGACCCTCAACCAGTACGACGGCGACAGCGGCGACCCCATGGTCATGCTGCTCAACCGCAAGCACTGGGTCGATCCCGTCACCGAGGTCGTCAAGCTCGACTCCACCGAGATCTGGGAGCTCGTCAACCTCACCGACGACACCCACCCCATCCACCTGCATCTGGTCCGTTTCCAGATCCTCGACCGCCAGCCCATCGCCGTCGAGGACTTCCTCCTCGGCGACGAGAAGGCCAGCTCCACCCCACCGGCCCCGTCACCCCGCCACCCCCGCACGAGCTCGGCTGGAAGGACGTCGTCCAGTGCCCCCCCGGCACGGTCACCCGCATCCTCATCCCGTTCCACGGCTACCCCGGCCGCTACCTCTGGCACTGCCACATCCTCGAGCACGAGGCCAACGACATGATGCGCCCCTACGACGTCATCACCTCCGGCTAAACTGAAATCTGTCGAGTTTTGAAGGGTGGGAGGGATGGATGCGTTCGTACCAACGGTATTTCTTCTGGGTTGCCGCACTCGCTATCGCTGCGTGGACATCGCCGCGAGCTTTCGTATTTGCCGAAGATAGCGGATACGCCGCCACTGAAATTGGTCAAGACCATCGAGCTTGCGGATATTCGCAGCGGCGAACCCGACGTTTCGGCGGATCAACTCGCCAAGAATCTGACCACGACGCGCATGGTCGGCGTTCAGAACCATTTCGACCACCTGACCGCCGACCTGAAAAACAATCGCCTCTTCGTCGTCCCGGAAGATCATAAGACAATCGAAGTCTACGATCTTCGCACCGGCAAATTTGTCCACAGCATCAAGGGAATCGGCGTCGGACATTCGGTGGTATACCGCGCCGACATCGACAGAATTTTCGTGACCGATGGTTCCGACGGCGATTTGAAGATCTTCAACGGAACCACGTACGAACTGCTGAAGACCGTGAAGCTCCTGGCCGATTCGGATGCGACCGGCTATGACCCCGTGACCCATAATCTGTACATCGCGGACGGCGGCCTGGATGCGAAGCTGAACCACACATTCCTGGAGATCGTGAACACCGATTCGGGCGAGAAGGTCGGTCAAATCAAGATTGATTCCAATCGCCTGGAGGCCATGGCCGTCGAGAAATCAGGATCGAGACTGTTTCTGAATATGACGGAGAAGAATTCCATTGGCGTGATCGATCGCGAGAAGCAGTCCGTAGCCGCCGTCTGGCCGCTCACCTGTAAGGTGAATGTGTCCGTCGCGATGGACGAAAAGAATCATCGACTCTTCGTCGCCTGCCGCGATGGAAACATGAATGTGCTGGATTCCGATACCGGAAGGGTGCTGCAAAACCTTCCGATCTCTACCGGAGTCGACGACATGGTATTCGATCCCGCAAGCCAAAGAATTTACGTGGCCGCCGGGGAAGGGTTCGTAAACGTCTTTAAGGAAATCGACGCGGACCACTATCAGGCCATCGGGAAGATTCCCACTGGCCCGCTGGGCAAGACCGGTTTATTGGTGCCGCAACTGAAAGAGTATTTCGTGGCCGTGCCGCCGCATGGGACAACGTCTGCGGAGGTACTGGTCTTCGCTGTGAAATGAGTAGAATCCAGCACGTAACCAAATGCAGTGTAATCCGCTTATTGCGCGATGGGCGCATGGCGGAGCTGGCTCCGTCTCGTTTGGAACTCCTCTATCTCGCGGGCCGCGA
>CAVWJY010000028.1:0-42747 GCA_963755245.1 uncultured Acidobacteriaceae bacterium
ATGTTTTGTGGTGCCGCTTAAAACTACGACGTATTGCTCGCCGAAGGCGCGCAGCTATTACACTTTGAGCGCGAGCCGTGAGGCCGGTTATGCCGGACGCAAGGCGCGAGCGACGCGCGATCGCGTGGGAGTGCCCAACGCTGCGCAAATGAAGTCTCCCGCGTCAAGCAGTGCCTCGATCGACGCCGGTTTCGAGGCCCATGCCGTTGAGCATGTAGAGCAGATCCTCGGTGGCAACGTTGCCCAACTCCAGAGCGTACGGACAACCGCCGAGGCCGCTGACCGAGGCATCGAAGACGCGGACGCCAAAGGTGAGTGCGGCATAGATGTTCGCCAGCGCCTGACCGTAGGTGTCGTGGAAGTGGCCGGCAAGCTGCGCGACGGGCACGTAGCGCGCAACGTCTTCGAGCAGTCGCAGGGTTTGCGTTGGCGTGCCAACTCCAATCGTGTCGCCGAGCGAGATTCGTAGCATCCGCTGTCGAACAACCAACGCGCGACCTCTGTAACCTTGGCTGGGCGATTTTCCCTTCGTACGGGCAGCCGAGCGCGCAGGATACATAGCCACGGACGCGGATGCCTGCAGCCTTCGCAGCGCTGAAGACGGGACGAAAGCGTTCGAAGCTCTCCGCGATGGAGCAGTGGATGTTCTTCTCGGAGAAGGTCTCGGACGCGGCGGCGAAGACCGCGACCTCGGTTGCGCCCGCAGCCACCGCTGCCTCGAAGCCCTGTGTATTCGGGACCAACACCGGATAGCTGACTCCCGGTTGACGGTCGATTCCGCGTAGCACCTCGGCGTGATCGGCCATCTGCGGAACCCACCTCGGTGAGACGAAGGCGGTTGCTTCGATGGTTTTAAGTCCTGCGCGCACCAAGCGACGGATCAGCTCGATCTTGGTGGTCGTGGGGAGCAGCTGTGCCTCGTTCTGCAGTCCGTCACGCGGCCCCACCTCGACAATCCGGACGTCGCCTCGAAGGTCCATCTCAGCTCTCGCCTTGCTCAGGTAGCCCGGCGATCGCGGCTGTCGCGTCAGGGCTTGAAGGGAAGACAGGAGCAAGGATGGGGGCACCGGTCTTGCGCTCGATCGCGTCGAGCGTGACCCCGGGGCGCGCTCGATCAGCGAGAGTCCATGCGGCGTGACGTCGAGCACGCACAGGTCGGTGATGATGCGGTCGGACCACGCCCGGCGCCGGTCAGCGGGAGCGTGCACTGGCGCAGGATCTTCGGGCTCGCCGTCCTCGGCGACGTGCTCCATCAGGACGACGACGCGGCGCACGCCGGCGACCAGGTCCATCGCGCCGCCCATGCCCTTGACCATCTTGCCGGGGATCATCCAGTTGGCCAGGTCGCCGTGCTCGGAGACCTGCATGGCGCCGAGGATGGCGAGGTCGATGTGGCCGCCGCGGATCATGGCGAACGACTCGGCGCTCGAGAAGTAGCTGGCGCCCGGCAGCGCGGTGACGGTCTCCTTGCCGGCGTTGATCAGGTCGGCGTCGACCTCCTCCTCGAGCGGGATACGGGCCGATGCCGAGCAGGCCGTTCTCCGACTGCAGCGTGACATGCAGCCGGCGGGAATGTAGTTGGCGACCAGCGTCGGGATGCCGATGCCGAGGTTGACGTAGAAGCCCGTCGCTGCAGCTCCTGGGCGGCGCGTTGCGCCATCTGCTCGTCGCGTCCAGGCTCATGCAGCTCCTGGCTCGCTCTCTCGTCGAATGGTGCGCTTCTCGATGCGTCTGCTCCGGCGTGCGGTTGTGCACGATGCGGTGGACGTAGATGCCGGGCGTGTGGATCTGGTCGGGATCGAGCTCGCCCGGCGGTCGACGATGTGCTCGACCTCGGCGATCGGTGATCCGGCCGCAGGTGCGGCCATCGGGATTGAAGTTGCGCGCCGTCTTGCGGTAGACGAGGTTGCCGTCGCTGATCGGCCTTCCAAGCCTTGACCAGCGCGAGGTCGGCGCGGATCGCCGCGCTCGAGCAGATAGGTGCGCCCGTCGAACTCGCGCGTGCTCCTTGCCCTCGGCGACCGCGTGCCGACGCCGGTGCGAGTGTAGAAGCCCGGGATGCCGGCGCCGCCGGCGCGCATGCGTTCGGCCAGCGTGCCCTGCGGGCAGAACTCGACCTCGAGCTCGCCGGCGAGGTACTGGCGCTCGAACTCGACGTTCTCGCCGACGTAGCTGGAGATCATCTTGTTGATCTGGCGGCTGTCCAGCAGCAGGCCCGAGGCCCCAGCCATCGACGCCGGCGTTGTTGGAGACGACGGTGAGGTCCTTCGCCCCGATATCGCGCAGCGCGACGATCAGCGCCTCGGGGATACCGCAGAGGCCGAAGCCGCCGACCGCGAGCGTCATGCCGTCGCGGACGATGTCGGCCAGCGCGGTGCGCGCGTCGGGATAGATCTTCGTCATGCCTGGCTCGCTCCGTCGTGCAGCGTTGGCGAAAAGATGCGGCGCGAGGCAGTGTAGCAGCCGATGGGCAGTCGGGGGAGTTCTTCGGTCGGTTCCGCTGGTCTATAAGTGAAATCGCGGGAAACAGTCGATCGGATAAGCAAGCCTTATAGGACCCCCTCCCCCTCCCCATTGCCCGGACGCAAGCTATTTTGTTTCTTACGTTTAGGGCGTGTTGTCGACTGCAAAATAGTCATTCTAAATGACTTGCGCCTAAAATATTCATTCTAAACGGGTTACTTGGGAAATAAGAAAGCCCCAGCGGTGGCCGGGGCTTTCTCGATCTCTAAGTTAATGATAGCAAATTGGAGGGACCCTCTCGGCATATTTATGTGGTGTGGTTTGTGTGGGTTAGGCTGTTTTTGGCTTGACAGGAAAAACAGGGGCCCAGGATCAGGGACCACAAGGCGGGCGGGTCCTTTCGGCTCCGCTTGTTTTATTCGACCCCGGAGTGATGTCCCCAGTCGAAGCGCCGGCCGAATATTAGGAGGTCCGCCCTTCGCAATGAGCCCTTCCGAATATATAACTTGTGCGATATTTCGGAGCGGCCCGGAAAATGCTCGAAAATGCTCTAGAGAACGCGCAGCACGACGACGGTTTCGTCGTCGAAGTGCTCGATTCCGGATTGGAAGTCGCTGACCGCTTCGAGGATGGCATCGACCACCGACTCGGCGGTGGGCGGAATCGCAGTGGTCTGGGCCTGCAGGACGGCGGCCAGACGCTCGGTGCCGAACATCTCGCCAGCTGGCGTTCTCGGCGTCGACGATGCCGTCGGAGAAGAAGACGATCATGTCGCCGGGACGCGTGGCGAGCGTGAACTCCTCGTACTCCGCGTCAGGAAACAGGCCCAGGGGAAAGCCCTCGGCCTGAATGGTCTTGACGGTCTTGACCCGCAGACCGTTGGGCGTGCTGGAGACGAAGACGGGCTGCACCGAGCCGGCGTTGGCGATCTGCAGAGTCTGGTTGTCGTCGTCCCAGATTGCCATCAGCATGGTTACATATTGGGAGTCGAGCTTGCGCTCCTGCAGCTGATCGTTCAGCGCGGCGAGCAGCTTCGCCGGCGAAAGATGCTGCGCCGCCAGCGAGCGCAGGATGCCGCTGACCAGCGCAGCGTAGAGTGCAGCCGGAGCGGCCTTGCCGCTGACGTCGCCGACGGCGAGGCCGGTGCGGCCAGGGCCATAGTCGAGGAAGTCATAGACGTCGCCGCCGATGGAGCGCGCGGCGAGGAAGCGGGCGGCGATCTCGGCGCGCTGGGGCTGCGGCGGGGTGGGCGGAAGCAGCCGCAGCTGCACCTCGCGGGCCATGTCGAGGTCGCGCTCCATGCGCTGCTCCTCCTCGTGAATGCGCTGGTAGAGCCGCGCGTTCGCGATGCTGATGGCGATCTGGGCGGCGAGCGTGGTCAGGGTGCGCTGGTGGTCCTCGTTGAAGTAGTTGACGCGCGTGTGCTCGAGGTCGAGGACGCCAATGACGTTGCCCTTGTAGATCAGCGGCACGGCCAGCTCGGAGCGCGTCTCCGGATTCTCGGCGACGTAGCGCGGCTCTTTGCGCACGTCGGGCGCGAGAACGGGCTCGCGGCGCTCGGCGGCGGTGCCGATCAGACCCTCGCCCAGCCGGACGTTGTGCTGGCGCACCACGCGCTCGCCGTAGCGCGAGCTGAAGCGGTGCTCCATCTGCTGCGTGCGCTCGTTCCACAGCAGGATGCTGAACATCTGGAAGTCGATGACGCGCTTCATCAGGTGGCCGATGCGCTCCAGCAGGTCGTCGACATCGAGGATGGTGGTGATCTCGCGCGAGATCTCGTTGCAGCACGGTCAGGGTCTGCGCCTGCCGCGAGACGCGGGTGTAGAGCCGCGCGTTTTCGATGGCGATGGCCATGCGCGAGGCGGTCAGCTCCAGCAGCCGCTGGTGCTCGGGGGTGAAGTAGCCCGGCATGCTCGGACTGGATATCGATCACGCCGATGACCTTGTTCTTGACGATCAGCGGAACGGCCAGCTCGGAGACGACGTCGGGGTTGGCGTTGATGTAGTTCTCGACGTGGCGACGTCTTTGACGAGGATCGCTTTGCGTTCGCAGCGCGGCCTGGCCGACGATGCCGCGGCCCAGCTTGATGCGCATGCGCTCGATCTCCGGCGTGTGGCCGATCTGGAAGCGCATGCGCAGCTCGTTGGTGCGGTCGTTGAGCAGCAGGATGGCGAAGATGCGGTAGTCGATGACGGCGCGCACCAGGTCGGCGACGCGGTGCATCAGCGTTTGAGGTCGAGCGTGGTGTTGAGCGCGTCGGCCAGCCGCAGCAGGAAGTCGATCTGCAGCGGCTCGAGCCGCGGCTGCTGCGGCGCGGCCGTGCCCGAAGCCGCTGCGGGCCGGTAGTCGCCCTCGAACGCAGGCTCGGGCGCGGCCGCGTGCGGGTCGTTCTCGGGCGCTCGGGTTGGCGAAATCGGAGGCATCTATAAAAGGCGATGATACTACCGCAACCCGCGTAAAAACCGGTTCCGCAGGCGTATCGCGGCCTGCGGAACCAAGCGATCTAATAGTTTCCCTGTTGCGCCGCAAGCGGTTGAGCTGCCGCAGGCGCCTGCCCGTTGAGTTCGGCGATGATCTTGACGCTGGCGCTGGCGCCGATGCGGGTGGCGCCCGCCTTCAGCATGGCGGTGGCGTCGGCCAGCGAGCGGATGCCGCCCGAGGCCTTGACGCCGGCGCGGGTACCCGCCGCTCCGCGCAGCAGCGCGATGTCGTCGACGGTGGCGCCGCCGGTGGAGAAGCCGGTGCTGGTCTTCAGGAAGTCGGCGCCGGCCGAGAGCGCCAGCTCGGAGGCGCGCAGCTTCTCCTCGAACGTGAGCAGGCAGGTCTCCAGGATCACCTTCACGATGGCTCCGGCGCCGTGCGCGAGCTCGACCACGCCGCGAATATCCTGCCGGATCGCCTCGAAGTCCTCCTTGGTGCCGGACTTCAGCTGGCCGACGTTGAGCACCATGTCGACGTCGAGCGCGCCCAGCTTCAGCACCTGCGCGGTCTCCTCGCGCTTGGAGGCCGAGAGCGTCGCGCCCAGCGGAAATCCGACCACCACGCCGACGGGCACGCCGGTGCCGGCCAGCGCCGCACCGCGGTCTCGACCCACGCGGGATTCACCATGGCGCAGGCGAAGCCGTACTCGGCGGCCTCGGCGCAGAGATGCTGGATCTGGGTGCGGGTCGCCTCCGGCTTGAGCAGGGTGTGGTCGAGCACGGCGGCGAGCGCGCGCGGCGAACTCAGCGCCTGGGTGGCGAAGCTCAGCGCGTCGAAGGTGGTTGGTTCGGATACAGAGATGGTCATGTTGCTCCTGTTCCGGCCCTCGTCGGTTCGCAGAGAGGCCGTGTTGCGTGTTGAGGAAAGCATTGGTTTTGCGCTGCGCAGCCAGCGCTGGAGTGGCCCGGGGGGCGGTTACCCCGGTCACTTTCTACCACATTCAAGTATGGACTGTTTGAACCGGCGATGGGTAGTTGCCGCGAGGAGGCCGAAGGGCCGAGAGGACAAAGATCGTCGCGGGCCATCGCTGGCAACCCTAGGGAGATGATCGCGTCTTTCCCTGATGCCTCAACATCTAACCGGGTGTGAACAAGACCGATCTGCGCCTCTCCGTGCTCGACCAATCGCCGGTGCCCCAGGGAAGTACGCCGGCCGACGCGCTGAGCAACTCCATCGCGCTGGCCACGGCATGTGGACTCGCTCGGCTACAACCGCTTCTGGATGTCCGAGCATCACGCCATGGACCTGCTCGCCTGCACCGCGCCCGAGATCATGCTGGCGCGCATCGGCGCCGAGACCAAGCGGATTCGCATCGGCTCGGGCGGCATCATGATGCCGCACTACAGCGTCTTCAAGATCGCCGAGGTCTTCCGCACCCTCCATGCGCTGTATCCCGGAAGGGTAGACCTGGGCATCGGCCGCGCTCCGGGCGGCGGCCCGGTCGAGATGCTGGCGCTGCAGCGCGATCGCAAATCGCGGCAGGCCGACGACTTTCCCGATCAGGTGACGGAGCTGCTGGCTTACTTCGACCAGAGCTTTCCCGAGCGGCATCCCTTTGCCGACCTGCGCGTCTCGCCCGCAGATGCCCGGTGCAACCCGACGTCTGGATGCTCGGGTCGAGCATGTGGAGCACCGCCGCCGCGGCGGCTTATGGGCTGCCGTACGCCTTCGCCCACTTCTTCAGCCCGGTGCCGACACGCCCGGCGATCGAGACCTACCGGCGCAACTTCCAGCCTTCTGATCGGCCCGATGCTCGCGAGGAGCCCGAGGCGATGGCCGCCGTCGGCGTGGTCTGCGCCGAGACGCAGGAGGAGGCCGACTACCTGCACGCCAGCGTGCGTCTGCTGCAGCGCCGGATCCGCCTGAACGACCGCCGCCCCGTCGCGCCACCCGAGGAGGCGCTGCGCGAGCTGCAGGCATTCGGAGACATGGCCGTCGAGGAGGGCGAGTGGCCGCGTTACTTCGTCGGCACGCCCGAGCGCGTGGGCCGCGACCTGCGTGCGATGGCCGAGGCGCTCGGCGCCGAGGAGATGGTCATCAACACCATCACCTGGGACCACGCCGCGCGGCTGCGCAGCTACTCGCTGCTGGCGAAGGAGTTCGGACTGGCAAGAGCTAGGGAAAGGGAGTAGGGCCAGGTGTAGCGACCTCAGAGACTGTTTCACGGGGTAGGCCTGGCTTTAGCCTGGAAAAGGCTGATCCCTGACTCCCTATTCCCTCCATCCCTGCCTTCTTAGTGTCCCGCGGGCGAGTCCGGGAACAGCCGGATATCCGGCACGCCGCGGTAGCGCTCGGCGTAGTCCATGCCGTAGCCGATGACGAACTGGTTGGGAATCTTGAAGCCGACGTAATCGGCCTCGATCGGTACCAGCCGCCGCTCGGGCTTGTCCAGGCAGGTGGCGATCTTCAGCGACGCGGGCTTGTGCTGCAGCATCAGGCCGCGCAGGTAGCTCAGCGTGAGGCCGGTGTCCAGGATGTCCTCGACCAGGATCACGTGCTTGCCCTCGATCGGGTTGTCGATGTCCTTGATCAGCTTGACCGCCCCGGAGGTGACCTTGGCGCGGCCGTAGCTCGAGACCGCAACGAAGTCGAAGGTGTTGTCCACTTGATGGCGCGGGCCAGGTCGGAGAGGAAGATCGCCGCGCCCTTCAGCACGCCGATCAGCACCACGTCGAACGCCGGCGTAGTCGGCGGTGATCTGGGCGCCGAGCGCCCGGACCCGCTCGGCGATCTGGGCTTGCGGTGAAAAGAATGTCCATGGTGGAGGCGGGGGGAAAGACTGGCGTACTGGTCGACATAAAGTTCAGGGTAGCGCGAACGCGGCGGGTCGCAGGTGCAAAGTCCGGCGCCCTCATCAAGGCTGTCCCCGCCCGCCCGCAGACGATATACTCAGAAGGGAAGCGAGGCATATGTATCCCTATCTGAATCTTGGCCACATGCACATCGGAACCTTCGGGCTGCTGCTGTGGCTGGCGGCGGTCGCGGCCACGATCGTGCTGCACGGAACTTCGTTCGCAACGGCATCGACGCGGACGCGCTCAACGTGGTCGCGCTGGTCGTGGTGGTCGGGATCCTCGGCGCCAAGACCTGGCACGAGCTGCAGAGCATCCCCGCGCTGCGCCTCTCGCATGCGGCAGATCGTCGCTCCCGGCTGGCACCGTCCGCTGGACGTACTGGGTGAGTTCCTCTTCTGGTTTCGCGCCGGATTTGCCTGGTTTGGCGGCATGGTCGCCGGCGTCGCCATGCTGATGTGGCAGGGCCGCACCGCGCGTCCCGAGGGCCTCACCGGCTGGTGGGCCAGCGTGCGGATGCTCGATCTCGCCGCGCCCGCCGCGGCGGTCGGCTACGGCGTCGGCCGCATCGGCTGCCTGACCTCGGGCGACGGCGACTACGGCATCAAGACCACGCTGCCCTGGGGCGTGCACATGGCGCCCGGACGCGCTGGTGCCCACCCGCGATCTGGTCCAGCCCACGCCGATCTACGAGTTCCTCTTCTCGCTCGCGCTCGCCTGGCTGCTCTGGCGGCTGGGCCGCAACGCGCGCCCGGTCGGCTGGCTGACCGGCCTCTACCTGGTGCTCAGCGGCATCGGCCGCTTCCTGGTCGAGTTCGTCCGCATCAACCCCAAGCTCTACTGGGGCATGAGCAACGCGCAGATGGCGGCGCTCGGCTCGGTGGTCGTCGGCGGCCTGATCATGGCGCTGGCGCGCAAGAAGGTCCCGGGACCGGTCCTGGTGGGCGTCGAAAGCCTCGGCCTAAGCTCTCGTTATTCATGGAATGAGAAAACCGCTGGCCTACCCGAAGCTGCTCGCTAGAGCCGCTTCAGATAGGCCAGCGCCGCTTCCAGCTCCGGAAACAGCCGCTCCTCGGCCTGGAACTCGCGCGAGTGCACGCAGCGACGCCCGGCCTTCACCCGCACCGGGTGCTTCAGGTGCAGCATCTCGTGGTACAGCAGATACTCCACCGCGCAGCGCGGCGTATCTGGCGCGGTCGAAGACGCGGCTGACCACGATGGTGTTGTGCGCGGCGTCGTAGTGGCCCAGCATGCGCTTGGCGTGGTGCGCCGACCAGGTCAGCGTCGGGCGCCCCATCAGCCCGTGGAAGAAGCGCGTGTTGAGCGTCTCGAAGACCTCATCCAGATCGTAGTACGTGCCCTTGGCGCGTCAGGATGCGCTTGCGCCCGCGCGTCTGGCGGACGTGCTCGGCCTGCCGCGCCACCGCCTCCGACGAGACATGGCGGCGGTAGCGGTCGGCGTAGGAGGGCGCGATCGGCTTCTTGTACAGTTTGGCCAGCAGAATGTGCGCGATCGCGCGATGCACCGACTCCGGCGCATGCTCGAGGATGTCCGAGAGCCGGACATGCAGCCGGCCTTCACGCAGCCGGATGGTGGTGTTCAGCGAGGTGAAGCGCCGAAAGCGAATATCAAGCGGAGGAATCGGCGCCCGCGGACGAAGCTCGCGGTACTCCTCCTCGAAGATCGAGGTCAGTGCGACGGTAGTGGACTGAAGGACGGACACGCTGATTCGAGGTTAGCATGCCGCGCCGCCGACCCGTAGGTATCGCTATGGATGCCGCTGGCCTCGGTTCCGCAGCTTCATAGCGTCCCTGCCGCTCATTTCTGTGTTGACGTAGTTCCCCTGCGCGTCCTTCGCCGGGGGATGCACCGCGAACCACGCCTTCTGGTCCTCGAGCAGCTTGCTCAGTCCTCGTGCATGTCCTGAATCGCCTCGAGCGCCAGCTTGCGCTCGACCTCGTAGTGCTCGTCTTCGGCCGGCGAGCGCAGCGCCGTGGCCCAGCGGTCCAGCGCCCGCGAGAGCTTCGGCAGCGCCTTCGCGCACATCCCAGTGGCGGTCTGCGGTACTCGTCCAGATTGTCCTCGAGATCGTCGGCGATCGAGACGAACTGCTCCATCGCGTCGTGAATATCCTCCTCGCGCCCCGGTTGCCGCGGCTTCGCCGTCAGATCGCGGATGCGGTCGGTGCGGTCGTCGAGAAAGCGCACGAAGACCATGAACCCGTTCGTTGGGCTCGCGGTTGAGTCGCGAAGCTTCTCCACCTCGGCCTCGGAGAGCGCGTCGTCCTTCTGCTGTCCGCGCAGCGCCTGCCCGGTCGCTAGGAGGCGGTCCCGAGCAGCAGCGCGATCGAGAGAACCCCGGCGACTCCGGCCAAGACGACGCATAGGAGCGGTGTGCGGCATGGTGTGCGCAGATCGCTACCCGCAAAGCCACGGTCTGTTGGCGAAGCGGCAAGAGCGACGGTCGAGCAGCGGAGTCCTGAGCCTGCAACTGAAGGCAACCTCAGTGGCTGAACACCTGATCCAGCAACTCATCGTGTACATGGTCGAGCTGTCGCAGCGTGGCCTGCATCGCGAGGTGATCGTCGCCGGAGGTGCGGTTCAGATACTCGCCCAGGCGCTGCGTGGTGCGCTCCAGCATCTTCTCGGAGTCCTTCAGCCGCTTGGTATCGCGGGCCAAGGTCATGATGGATCAACTGGCTGTAATGCTCGGTCTGCTTCAGCGTCGCGGTGGCCTGCTCGGAGTCGCCATCGAGCATCTGGCGACCGGCGGCCTCGACCATCGTCTGCACGATCTGGGTGTAGAGATAGCACTGCTCGCGGGGATTGGCGTGGCTCGCCTTCTGCTCCAGCTGCGCGATGGCTGCGCGGTCTGGGCTCGGGAGCGGGCTTCGGGACCGTTGGCGGCCCGGCAGGGAAGGGAGGTGCAAGCAGAAAGGCGACTCAGGAGGAGTAGGAGAGCGACCGGGACGAAAAGGGGTCGACGAGCAACATGCACGATACGTCCATGACACACCTCGCTGCGGGCGCGGGCGCGTGCCGCATGGCCGCGCCCTTACTTCATGTGCTCCAGAGCGATCAGGCGATGACGCGCCTCCCACTCCTGATCCGGAAACTTGCCGTTCGCCAAGGTTAGAAACTCCTGATACGCAGCAGGAGGCCTGCTTCACCTGATGCAATTTGTCGTACGAGGTTGCCTGTAAGAACAGTGAGGCCGCAGTATTTGGCGCGATCTTAGCACGCAGATCCAGCGCATGCAACGTCGTGGCCGGGTCGCTATTCTCCGACGCCGCAAAGGCTAGATCGCTATAGGCCGCCGCCAGATCGTCGCCTCCGGTGGGGAAGGCCGCCGGGTTCGCAACGGCCTTCTGCAGCAGCGTCTCCGCCTCGGCGTAGCGGCGCAGATGGATCAGCGTCGAGCCCAGATCGTCCATCAGCGTCGGGTCGTCGGGCTTCGCCTGCACCAGCGCCGCATACAGCGGCTCGGCCTTCTCCGGCTGATTCGCCTTCAGGTAGAGCCGCGCCAGCATGCGGCTGATGTTGGCGTCGTCGGGATGCTGCTGGTGCAGCGCCTCCACCAGCGGAACCGCCTTCGCCGAGCTCTCCGGATCGTCCTTCTGCGCGTAGATCGCCGCCAGCTGCGTGGTCAGCGCGGGATCGCCCGGATGCGCCTGCAAGTCCGGCGGCCAGCAGCGTCTGCGCCTCATCGGTCTTGTTCTCGCGCACCAGCACATGGGCCAGCCCGGCGGTGGTCTCGATGTTATTGGGATCGGCCTTCAGCAGCCGCCGATACGCCGCCTCCGCGCTCGGGTAGTCGGCCAGGCTCTCCGCCGCCTCCGCCGCGAGCAGGGAATCGTCCGACGTCTCGGGCGAGATCTTCAGCGCGATGCAGCAACTCGTCGCGCGCCGTGGCCGGGTCGCTGACGATATCCAGATGCGCCAGCGCGCGCAGCGCCTTGGCCACCAGCGCTGGGTCGTGCTCCGGCACGCCGATCGCCGCCTTCAGCTCGGCGTGCGCCTCGGCGAGCTTCTCCTCACGCGCCAGCAGCAGCCCCAGCGCAAGGTGCGCCTCGAAGTACGTTCGGGTCCGCCGCGATCGCACGGCGGTAGGCCGCCTGCGCGTCGTCGGCATGGTTCAAGCCCCTCGTCCGCGTAGCCGAGATCGAACAGCAGATGCGGGTCCTTCGCCGTCTTCGCGTTCGCCGGCGTGTCTGCGGTCAGCTGCGTCAGCAGCTTCACCGCAGTCGCGTAGTCGCTCTTCTCGAGCGCATCGTTCGCCTGATTGAGCAGCGCATCGTTCGGCCCCGCAGCCGTCGGTGCGGAGGCATCGCTGGTCCCCGGCGGCAGCTGCGCCACCGCAAGCGGAGCGAGCGTAATGCCGCCGCAAGCAGCATGCCGCAACGCAGCGCAGCCCGCCCGCGATCGCTCGTTGCCTGCGCGACCTTGCTCCTGCGCGGTGCTCATACCGTCTCCTGCAACTCTCTCGCCGGCGCGCTCTCTTCGAGCACCGGCCTCAGCCAGTGTCCGGTGTGGCTGGCCGGGTTCTGTCGCAATCTCCTCCGGCGTTCCCACCGCGACGATCTGGCCGCCGCCCGAGCCGCCCTCCGGACCCATATCGATCACCCAGTCGGCGCACTTGATCACGTCCAGATTATGCTCGATCACCAGCAGCGATCCGCCGCCATCGATCAGCTTGCGGAACGCCGTCAGCAGCTTCGCCACGTCGTCGAAGTGCAGCCCGGTCGTCGGCTCGTCGAGAATATACAGCGTGCGGCTGGCAGCCTTCTTCGCCGCGTCATTGCTGGTCGCGCGGCTCGCGACCGTGCGCGCCGTCACCAGGTGCGACGCCAGCTTCACGCGCTGCGCCTCGCCGCCCGACAGCGTCGTCGCCGACTGCCCCAGCCGCACATAGCCCGAGCCCAACCTCGTCGAGCACATCCAGCTTGTCCACGATCTTCTGGTTGCCCGGCGAAGTAGTGCAGCGCCTCCTTCACCGTCATGTTCAGCACATCGTGAATGCTCTTGTTCTTGTACTTCACCTCGAGCACGGCGTGCTTGTAACGCGTGCCGTTACACTCCTCGCAGGGCAGCTCGACGTCGGCCAGAAACTGCATCTCGACCGTCACCGTGCCATCGCCCTCGCACACATCGCAGCGCCCGCCGGGCACGTTGAACGAGAAGCTTCCCGCCGAGAGGTTCTTGCGCTTGGCATCGGGCTGCGCGGCAAACAGCTCGCGAATCGCGTCGAACGCCTTGATATACGTAACCGGATTCGATCGCGGCGTGCGCCCGATCGGCGACTGGTCCACCAGCACCACATCGTTCAGGTGCTGCGTGCCCGTCAGCTCGCGATAGAGGTGCGCCGGATCGCCGCCCTCGGTCTGTCCCAGCGCCTGCATCAGCGCGCGATAGAGCACCTGATGCACGATGGTCGACTTGCCCGATCCCGACACGCCGGTGACGCAGCACAGCAGGTTCAGCGGAACGTCCATATCGACGCCGCGCAGGTTGTGAATACGTGCGCCCGAGAGTTTCAAATGCTCGCGGCCGGGCTCGCGCCGCCGCTTCGGCACCGGAATCGTCAGCCGCCCGGAGAGATACTTCCCGGTGATCGAGTTGGGATTCGCCGTGACCTCGGCCACCGTGCCCGCAGCCAGCAACTGCCCGCCCAGTTCACCCGCACCCGGCCCCAGATCGAGCAGATAATCGGCCGCGCGAATCACATCCGGATCATGCTCGACGACCAGGATCGTGTTGCCCAGATCGCGCAGATCCTCCATGATGCGGATCAGCTTCGCGGTGTCGCGCGTGTGCAGTCCGATGCTCGGCTCATCGAGCACATAGAGCGCGCCGACCAGCCGCGAACCCAGGCTGGTCGCCAGCTGAATGCGCTGCGACTCGCCACCCGACAGCGTCGAGCTCAGCCGGTCGAGCGTCAGATAATCGAGCCCCACCTGATGCAGGAATCCAACGCGCTGCCGCACCTCTTCAAGAATCTTGCCGGCAACCTCCAGCTGCGCGGGCGAGAGCGTGAGGTTGTCGAAGAACTCCTGCGCCGCCGTGATGGTGAGCGCCGCGACCTCGCAGATATTCTGCGCCGGCCCGCTGCCCGATTGAATCAGCACCGCGCGCGCCTCCGCGCGCAGCCGCTGTCCCTTGCACTCCGGGCACTTCGCATAGCCGCGATACTTCGACAGAAACACGCGCACATGCAGCTTGTACTTCTTGCGCTCGAGGTCCGCGAAGAAGCCGCGAATGCCGGGGAAGCTGCCCTTGCCCTCTTCGATAAAGGCCTGCTGCTCGGGCGTCAGATCGAACCACGGCACATCCGTCGGAACGCCCGCCGCCTTCGCCGCGCGCTTCATCTCGCCGTGGAAGGGACGGTACTTGGTCGTGGTCCACGGAGCAACCGCGCCCTCGTCGAGCGTCTTCGACTTGTCCGGAATGATCAGGTTCGGATCGAAGTCGATGGTGTTGCCGAAGCCCTGGCAGCGCGGGCACGCGCCAAACGGATTGTTGAACGAGAACAGCCGCGGCTCCGGCTCGCGATAGGCGCGATGGCACGTCGTGCACTCGAACGCCGCCGAGTAGCGCAGCCTCTTCGGCCTCTTCGGTCTCCTCGCGCGGCACGGTGTGGAACTGCACCTCGCCGGACTCGCGATAGCCCGTCTCGATCGCGTCGACGATGCGCGCGCGCACCTCACGCCGAGATCGCGAGCCGGTCGATCAACACAAAGATCGGGCTGCGTTGAAGTCGAGCTCCAGCAGCGACTCCGGCGTCGAGAACTCGACGATCTTGCCCACGGCCTCGCCCGCCTTCTGCTGATAGAGCCGGTTGTAGCCGCGCCGGCGCAGCTCGGTCAGCCGCTCCTTCAGCGCGTCGGTAATATCTGTAACCACCGGCGTGACTTGTTTGGCAGCCTTCTTCGCCGCCGTCTTCTTCGCGGCCTTGGGAGCCTCGACCGCCGCGCTCTTCGGTCGTCGCCGCCTGCATCGGCTCAAGCCGGACCTCGGCGCGCACGATGGGAAACAGCGCGTAGGCGCGCGTCGATTCCGGCAACGCCAGCAGCGCGGTTACAATCTCGTCCACCGTGTCGCGCTTCACCACGCCGCCGCAGTGCAGGCAGGTCACCGTGCCGCAGCGCGCAAAAAGCAACCGCAGGTAGTCGTAGATCTCGGTCGCCGTGGCCACCGTCGAGCGCGGATTGCGCGTCTGGTTCTTCTGCTTGATCGCGATCGCCGGCGCCAGGCCGTCCATGAGGTCGACGTCGGGCTTCTCGATGCGCTCGAGGAACTGCCGCGCATACGCCGACAGCGACTCCACATAGCGCCGCTGGCCCTCGGCATACACCGTGTCGAAGGCCAGCGAGGACTTGCCCGAGCCGCTCACGCCGCTGACCACCGTCAGCGCGTTATGCGGGATGTCGACGTCGATGCCCTTCAGATTGTGGGTGCGCGCGCCGCGGATCGTGATCCGGTCGAGCGCACCTTGGCCGTTGGCATCCGGTCGTCTGCATCTGATCGGCGTGGCGGTCCTGAGGCTTCATACCCAAACTCTCATCCTTAGTACATTGCGAAAACAGTACAGCGCGAAACTACTGCCGCGCCGGCTGCGCGCGGAAGATCTCCAGCAACAGCAGGCAGGCGCCGATGACGATGCAGCTATCGGCGACGTTGAAGTCCGGCCAGTGGTAGTGATAGATCGTGACCTCGAGAAAGTCCACCACGTAGTCCAGCCGGGCGCGGTCGTAGAGGTTGCCCAGCGCGCCGCCGAGGATCAGCGCCAGCGCCACCGTGCTGGTGTTCAGCGAGCGGCCCGCGCGCCAGATCATCGTGAGCACGATGAGCACCGCGACGATCGAGAATCCGATCAGGCAGCGCCGCACCAGGTTCGGCGACATGGAGTCGGCGAACATGCTGAAGGCCGCGCCCGAGTTCAGCACATGCGTCAGCCGAAAGACCTTCGGGATAACGGTGATGGCGGAGCCGCTCTTGATGTGGTGCACGATCCAGAGCTTGCTCAGGCGGTCCGCCACCACCACCAGCGCGCTCAGCAGAAGCAGCGGAATGCGAAAGTCGCGCGAGGTGGTGGGGCGGGGCGGATACGGCATGGTCTCTAAGTTCATCAGGCTTGCGTTTCCTCGTTCACAGGGGCTTCGTAGGGCGCGAAGCCGACGGCCTCGAGGGCCTCGGCGCAGCGCAGACAAACAGTGGGGAAGCGAGCGTCCTGGCCGTTATCCAGGGTGTAGCGCCAGCAGCGCTCGCACTTGATGCCCTGGGCGGCGCTGGCCTTCACGTAGAAGGCGCCGCGCGCGATCGTTGCATCGAACACCTGCGCGTGATCCACCTCGACCTGCGAGGTTCCGAAGAGCTCCGGCAGGTACGCCGCGTAGCGATCGAACAGATCCGACGTCGCGTCCTCGCCCGGCCCATTCAGCCAGCCCACGGTGACCCGCGCCTCCGACGACTTGCCGATGTTCTTGGCGGCGCGCTCCTCTTCGAGCACCTTCAGCACCTCGTCGCGCAGCGTCAGCAACTGCTCCCACTCGCGCAGCAGCACGCTGGTGTTGCCCGGCACGATCTCCGCGACCTCCGGGAACAGCGCCAGATGCACGCTGGCCGCACGGCCTTCGACCTTCGGCAGCAGCGGCCACACCTCGTCCGCGGTGAAGCTCAGGATCGGCGCGACCAGCCGCGTCAGCGCCTCGGCGATCCGCCACATCGCGGTCTGCGCCGAACGCCGCGCCGGATGGTTCGGCGCCAACGTATACAGGCGGTCCTTCAGCACATCGAGATACAGCGCGCTCAGATCGGTGTTCGATGAACTCATTCAGCGCCTGATACGCGCGATGGAACTCGAAGTCCTCATAGGCCTCGCGAATCTTCGCGTCCAGCTCCGCCATGCGCGCCAGAATGTACTGGTCCAGCGGCTCCATCTGCGCGAAGATCACCGCATCGGTCGCCGGCGTGAAGTCGTGCAGATTGCCCAGCAGGAAGCGCAGCGTGTTGCGCAGCTTGCGATAGTTATCGCTGACGCGCTGCATCAGGTTCTCGCTGGCGGCCACGTCCTCGCGGAAGTCCACCGACGCGACCCACAGCCGAATGATCTCCGCGCCCAGGCGCTTGGCCACATCGACCGGATCGACGCCGTTGCCGAGCGACTTCGAGAACGCGCGCCCCTGCTCATCGAGCGTCCATCCGCTCGTCGCGACCATCTTGTACGGCGCCGCCTCGCGCACCGCGACCGAGGTCAGCAGCGACGAGTGGAACCAGCCGCGATGCTGGTCGCCGCCCTCGGTGTACAGGTCCGCCGGCCAGCTCAGCTCCGGCTCCTGATCGAGCACCGCATGCCAGCTCGCGCCCGACTCGAACCACACGTCGAGGATGTCCATCTCCTTGCGGAACTCGCTACCGCCGCAGTGCACAGACCGTGCCCTTGCGGCAGCAGATCCGCGGCCTCGCGCGTGTACCAGGCGTCGGCGCCCTCCTTGCGGAACAGCTCCACGACGCTGCGATTGATCGCCTTGTCGTTCAGCGGCGTGTGGCACTTCTCGCACAGGAACACCGCAATCGGCACGCCCCAGATGCGCTGCCGCGAGATGCACCAGTCGGGCCGCGTGGCGATCATGTTCGAGATGCGCTCCTCGCCCCACGCCGGATCCCACACCACCTCCTTGATCTCATCGAGCGCGCGCTGCCGGAAGGTCGTCTCGCGTGCCGTCTTGCGTTCTGCATCGGCGTCTCCATGCCGATGAACCACTGCTCGGTGGCGCGGAAGATCACCGGATTATGGCAGCGCCAGCAGTGCGGATAGCTGTGCTCGAGGCTGCGCCGCATTCACAGCGCGCCGCGCTCGCGCAGCAACTCGATGATCGGCGCGTTCGCCTTGAAGATCGTCAGATCCTCATACACCTGGCCGCCGGTATTGCGCTGCCGTCCGGCGTTGTCGACATATTGCAAGTCCGGCAGATCCGTACCGCTTGCCGGTATAGAAGTCGTCGGCGCCGTGCGCCGGCGAGGTGTGCACCGCGCCGGTTCCCTGGTCGGCCGTCACATAAACCGCATTCACGCCCAGGATCGACCGCTCCAGAAACGGATGCTGGAAGGTCGCGTGCTCCAGCCGGCTGCCCTTGAAGACCGCGATCACGTCGGCCTGCGACGCCGGCTCCTCCGGGTTCTTCGCGCTCATCAGCCGGCAGTTCACGATCACCGACGAGAGCAGCGCCTGCGCCACGATATACATGCCGGTCGAGGTTGCAAGCGCCACATACTCCAACTCCGGATGGAACGCCACCGCCTGCGATGCCGGCAGCGTCCACGGCGTCGTCGTCCAGATGATCGTGTAGACCTCGCGCCCGGCCAGAGCGGAATCGATCGCCGCCGCATCGCTGGTCAACTTGTAACGCACATAGACGCTCGGCGAGGTGTGCATCTCATACTCCACCTCCGCCTCGGCCAGCGCCGTGCGGTCGTGGATGCACCAGTAGACCGGCTTCAGTCCCTTGTAGACGAAGCCCTTCTCGAAGAAGTCGTAGAAGGTCTCGACGATGCTCGCCTCGTAGCCGAACGACATCGTCAGGTACGGATCGTTCCAGCGCCCGAAGACGCCCAGCCGCTCGAACTGGCTGCGCTGCAGGTCGACATACTTCTGCGCGTACTCGCGGCAGGCGCGGCGCACCTCCACCGGAGCCATCTCCAGCTTCTTGCGCCCCAGCTGCTCGTCCACCTTGATCTCGATCGGCAGCCCGTGGCAGTCCCAGCCCGGCACATAGGGCGCGTCGAAGCCCGCCATGGTCTTCGTCTTCACCACGAAGTCCTTGATGCACTTGTTCAGCGCATGGCCCAGGTGGATCGCGCCGTTGGCGTACGGCGGCCCGTCATGCAGGATGTACTTGGGCGCTCCGGCGCGCGCGGCGCGAATCGCCGCATACAGCCCGCCGTCCTTCGCGGTTCCGGCCTCCGCCGTCCCGTCCTGCCCGGTCGTCTGACCGAGCTCTGCCCATCCCGCCAGCCGTGCCGGCTCGTTCTGCGGCAGATTCGCCTTCATCGGAAAGCTGGTCTGCGGCAGGTTCAATGTCGTCTTCAAAGCCTTGCCTTCGGGTACTTCGGCCATCTGTATCCCCATCCATTTCCCGTTGCGCCTCAGGCGCTTGCGGTCAAACCCTTATTGTATCCGCTTGCCCGGTCGATTCCGAGTGCGCCGTCCGCCTTCGCGCTCTTGCGCCCGAACCTCGGGCAACACCGCTGCAAGGGGTGCGCGATCTCTTTCTTCCGCACGGTGCACCCATCCGGCCTCGTCTGCGTCCAACCTTCCAGATGAGTTGTGTGCCAGACGGCAAACGTGTAGAGTGCGGTCCTATATCGCTCCTCCTGCCCCGCATCTGCGGGCAGGGGGTGAGATACAGCATCAGGAAGCGGGCTCCGGACGACCAATGCGCCCCGGGCAACACGAACCGGGGAAACTTTGTAAAATGATCGGCAGGCCACGCGTATCGTCTCATTTATCTTAGAACCGGCACAGACCGGCTGACGTATTGGATATCAGGCAGCACCAGCAGAGCGGAACAAACAGTGCGGTCCAAGGGATCCGAACTCCGAGGTAAGTGGAAGACATGGGGGATGGACCGGCGGATTGCAGCTCCTCCGTCTCCCGAGGCGAACGTTATGGCGAATTCATTGATTACTCCCCCAGAGCTCGGCCCAGGCCGCGAGAACACCAAGCGATCCCAGTCGGGGGAGACGCCGCTGCGCCCTGCGCAGGAGGCCGATTTGCATCTGAACGACGAAACCGATGGCTCCATGTGGGCCTCCCTCGTCTCCAACCTCCGGGACGCCTTTCGGACCGACAAATCCGCGCCCCTCACCCTCGAATCCAAGCCCGCCGAAAACGACCTGATCCTCGAGGAGGAGGGCGTCTTCAGCTCCCTCTGGAGCAGCGTCCGCGACGTCTTCTTTCCCCAGAAGCTGCCGCCGCTGGTGCTCGAGTCCAAGCCCATCGCGGTCGTCGACCGCATGGCGGTCAAGCGCGACCCCCGCTCCACCGCCATCGGCCGTCGCCTTCTACGCGCTGGTCATCGGCCTGCTCTGGTACTTCCAGAGCCGCATCATGAAGTTCGTCCAGCCGCCCAAGCAGATGGCGACCGTCGAGATCGAGGCGCCGCCGCCCATCGCTCCGCCCAAGGCCGTCCGCATGGGTGGCGGCGGCGGCCAGCGCGGACCCGCGCCGGTCAGCAAGGGCAGCCCGCCCAAGTTTGATCCGCAGCAGATCGTTCCGCCCAAGGCGCCGCCGCTCGAGCAGCCCAAGATCGCCGTCGTCCCCACCATCGACGTCCAGAAGGACGTGAAGATGGCCTCGAACATGCCCAACATCGGCATGCCCAACGCCCCCACGGTCGGCGTCTCGATGGGCAACGGCAACGGCAGCGGCCTCGGCTCCGGCAACGGCAACGGCATGGGCCCGGGCTCGGGCGGCAACTTCGGCGGCGGCGTCCGCCAGATCGGCGGCTCGGTCCTGCCCCCGTCCTGGCTGCACAAGGTCGAGCCCGAGTTCTCCGAGGAGGCCCGCAAGGCCAAGGTCGGCGGCAACGTTCTGGTCTACATGATCGTCGACGCCCAGGGCCATCCCCGCAACATCAAGGTGCTGCGCGGCCTCGGCATGGGCCTGGACGAGAAGGCCATCGCCGCCATGCAGCAGTCCACCTTCCACCCCGCCACGGAGAACGGCAAAGCCGTCCCCGTCGAACTCCAGGTCGAGGTCAACTTCCAGATCTTCTAACCCGCAAGATCCGCTAGTACCAAAGGGGTGGGACCAAGGTCCCATCGTTGCCCTCACCACCTTTCTGCGTGCCCGATCTGCGCATCAGCTTATCGTCGCAGGGTGGGGATCGCTTGCGCAGCAAACGACTGCCATCCGCGATGCCTGACGCCCAAGTGTGCGCTGGAGATGTCGAATCATCCTCGTAGCGGCGGTACGTCTCCGCGCAATTGGACGATCATGCGTTCGGCATCACCAGCGCGCATTCGAAAAGCGCTCGATGCACGGGTCGCGATTATCGCTCGCGTAAGACGCAGCAAGCTGCGGCAAGACCGTATCGCCAACAGCAATCCGAGCGATCGCAACGGTTCTTGCGATCGGCATCGATGTCTGCCCGTATCGTCGACAATTCGTGTTTGACGATCGTCACTGTTGCGGTCGCAAGCCTTGGCACTTGACCTAGAGCTGAACCTCCGCTCACCCGCCGACGATGTCATCGGTGTTGCCGTAGAGAGCTAGTCGCTCGGCTTGGCGTCGGAGCCAGACCGAATACAGGAATCCTGGAGACTCCATTCTGATCGAGAACGCGTGTCCGCGATTCTGTGCAGAAGATCTGCGCTGCCCGCATTTCTCCGGGCAGTATGAGCAAGACAGCGGTCAGTAGCCACTTGCTGAGCATGACGCAATATTTTTTCCCGCATGTTCGAACCTCAGAAGTCCAAAGGGTGTGTTTCGGGACGAACGGATCACCTTCTAAACTAGCCCGCTGACGCTTGCCGCAGCACTCATGAGAGCGTCGACGGTGCATTTAGTTCTGCTGACGGCGGAAACGTCCGAGGATCAGCGGCGCATTCCCGCCCGAAGAGAAATCGGCGCAGAGGCGGTTGCGAGGGAAGGGAAGACCGCGCCTGCGGAGCCACGCAAAGGCGCCTCCGCAGGCAGAGCGTTCCTTGGATAGGACGGCTAAGCCAGAACCCGCGCGCCGATCTCCGCAAAGGTCAGGTTCTCCGCCGGGCTATTGGTCCGCTGCTTCCACGACAGAAACAGCCTTCCGTAGCTATCGGTCAGGCAGCGCCCGTGGTCGATCCCGAGCTGCGCCAGCATCTCGTCGATCCACTCCTCCGGCCCTTCCAGCTCGGCGTAGTTGCCGATCGGCGTCTCGTCGATGACCAGGTGCCCGGTCACCAGCCCCGTGCCCTCGTTGACGTGCACCGGGTGCGACCACTCCGTGCGGAACTTCTCGTAGCGGAAGACCGGATCGAAGCCCAGCCGATGGAAGACCTCCTCCATCGCGGCGCCGTCCTCGACCGTGGTCTCGGTCTCGACGCGAACCTTGTAGCGGCTGGCGTCGCCGTTCGCCTGCCGTGTCTCCTGCTCGCTCGGCGGGCGCTTATGCGTGATCGTCCAGACCCCACCGTACTGGCGCAGGCGAAGCAACTGCCGCTGCTCCTGCAGGTGGCGATCCGGTCTGTCGTAGAGGGTGTTTTGTTCGAAGGTGCGGGGCGTATCCAGATGGAATCCAAGCTCGGGAAGACGTGCTTGGAGGGCAGTAGGATCGTCGACAGGGAACTTCAGTTCGATCTCGTGGGCCTGCATTAATGAAGTATAAGCCTGTCGCGGCCGTGCATACAGGCGCACTTTCGGCCGGGTAAGATAGAACCATGCTCTCATCGGACAGGCGCGCACTGGGGAAAACCGAGCGTCTCCTTGTACCTTCAGCCGCTGCAACAACTTCGGACCAAATCCCGCCGCCAACCGAAGCCCTCTCGGCCTCGCCCGACATCGCTCCGCGCCGCCGAAATTCTGCGCTCCGGCGGAACCGTAGCCTTTCCCACCGAGACGGTCTACGGCCTCGGCGCGAACGCCCTCGACGCCATCGCGGTCGCCGGAATCTTCACCGCCAAGGGCCGCCCCAGCTGGGACCCGCTGATCGTCCACATCGCCGACCGCGCCCTGCTGGCCGACGATCGCCGTCCTCCCGCCCGACCTCGAAGCCCGCATCGACACCCTGATCGCCGCCTTCTGGCCCGGTCCGCTTGACGCTGCTGCTCCCGCGCACCGCCGCCATTCCCGACGCCGTCACCGCCGGCCGTCCGCTGGTCGGCGTCCGCATGCCGAACCATCCCGTCGCCCTCGCGCTGCTCCGCCAGACCGGCGTCCCGGTCGCCGCGCCCAGCGCCAACCGCTTCGGCCACACCAGCCCGACCACCGCCGCCCACGTCCTCGACGACCTCGACGGCCGCATCGACGCCGTGCTCGACGGCGGCCCGACCGCCGTCGGCGTCGAGTCCACCGTCCTCGACCCCACCCAGACCCCGATGGTCCTCTACCGTCCCGGCGCGGTCACCGCCGCCATGCTCACCGCCGCCACCGGCTGCCCGGTCACCGTCTTCGAGGCCGCCCGCCGCCGCCGCAGCCCCCGAGAGCCTGCCGTCCCCCGGCGTAGGCATTCGCCACTACGCCCCCCGCGCCCGCCTGCTCCTCTTCCACCCCACCGCGGAGACGCCGATGTACCGGCAGCGATGCGCGCCCGCCTCGGCAGATTCGAGCGCAACCGGGAAGGTCGGCATCCTGCTGCCGGACGGCTGGCCATCGCTCCCCGGTGCGGCGGTCTTCGCCTGGGGTCCCTGGCACGATCCGGCCCGTCTCGCCCAGCGTCTCTTCGCCGGCCTCCGCGCGCTCGACGCCGAGGGCGTCGACGTCATCCTGTGCCCGCTGCCTGCTGGCGAGGGGGTGGCACCCGCCCTGCGCGACCGCCTCGAGAAGGCCGCGCGGACGGAGTAGAAAAGCGCAAGTCGCTAGATGCGCCCAGCCTCGCGCAGCGCGGCGATCTCGTCGTCGGTGAAGACGCGGGAGCGGATGAGGAACCGCACGCCCTCGCCGTTCTCGAGCGAGAACATGCCGCCCATGCCGGGGACGACGTCGAGCATGATCTGGGTGTGCTTCCAGTACTCGAACTGGCTGCGGCTGATGTAGAACGGCGCGCCGTTCAGCGTGCCGAGCAGCACATCGCTGTCGCCGACCAGGAACTCGCCCTCGCGGGTAGCACATCGGCGAGCTGCCATCGCAGCAGCCGCCCGACTGGTGAAACATCAGCGGCCCGTGTTGCGCCCGAAGCCGCTGCATCAGCGCAGCGGCCTTCGGGGTGGCGATCGACCTGTTCCGGCGTTTTGATCTGCCGGTTTTGGCTGTTTCTGTCATCTAGAAGAATCCCATCGCGTTCGGGCTGTAGCTGATCAGCTGGTTCTTGGTCTGCTGATAGTGCTCGAGCATCATCTTGTGGTTCTCGCGCCCGATGCCGGACTGCTTGTAGCCACCAAAGGCGGCGTGCGCTGGGTATAGGTGATAGCAGTTGGTCCAGACGCGGCCGGCCTGTATCTCGCGGCCGAAGTGGTAGGCGCGGTTGATGTCGCGCGTCCAGACGCCTGCGCCGAGGCCGTACAGCGTGTCGTTGGCCAGCGCCAGCGCCTCGTCCTCGTCGTGGAAGGTGGTCACCGAGACGACGGGGCCGAAGATCTCCTCCTGGAAGATCCGCATCTTGTTATGGCCCTTGAAGATGGTGGGCTCGACGTAGTAGCCGTTGGCGAGATCGCCGTCGAGCGCGGCGCGTTTGCCGCCGGTCAGCAGCTCCGCGCCCTCCTGCTTGCCGATGTCGATGTAGGAGAGGATCTTCTCCATCTGCTCGGTGGAGGCCTGCGCGCCCATCATCGTGGTCTTGTCGAGCGGGTTGGCCTGCCGGATGGCCTTCACCCGCGCCAGCGCCCGCTCCATGAACTGGTCATAGAGCGTGTCCTGAATCAGCGCCCGCGACGGACAGGTGCAGACCTCGCCCTGGTTGAGCGCGAACATGGCAAAGCCTTCGAGCGATTTGTCGAAGAAGGCATCGTCGGCCGCGGCGACGTCCTTGAAGAAGATGTTCGGCGACTTGCCGCCCAGCTCCAGCGTGACCGGGATGATGTTCTGCGAGGCGTACTGCATGATCAGCCGCCCGGTGGTGGTCTCGCCGGTAAACGCGACCTTGTTGATGCGCGGGCTGGAGGCGAGCGGCTTGCCCGCCTCAAGGCCGAAGCCGTTGACGATGTTCAGCACGCCCGGCGGCAGGATGTCGGCGATCAGCTCCGCCCAGCACCAGGATGGAGAGCGGCGTCTGCTCGGCGGGCTTCAGCACGACGGTGTTGCCGGCGGCCAGCGCGGGAGCGAGCTTCCAGGCGGCCATCAGCAGCGGGAAGTTCCACGGGATGATCAGCCCGATGACGCCGAGCGGCTCGTGGTAGTGGTAGGCGACGGTGGTCGCGTCGATCTCGGAGATGCCGCCCTCCTGCGCGCGGATGCACGCCGGCGAAGTAGCGGAAGTGGTCGATGGCCAGCGGCAGGTCGGCGGCGAGCGTCTCGCGGATGGCCTTGCCGTTGTCCCAGGTCTCGACGGTGGCCAGCAGCTCGAGGTTGTCCTCCATGCGCTGGGCGATCTGGTTCAGCAGCCGGCTGCGCTCGGCGACGGAGGTCTTGCCCCAGGCGCGTTTGGCGGCGTGGGCGGCATCCAGCGCGCGGTCGACGTCGGCGGCGTTCGAGCGGGGAATCTCGCAGAGCGTCTCGCCGGTGACCGGCGTGGGGTTCTCGAAGTACTGGCCGGAGGCGGGCGCGACCCACTCGCCGCCGATGAAGTTCTGGTACTGCTTGCGGATGGAGACGGGGAAGCCGTAGGTTCCCGGACGAAGCGCAGTGAGAGTCGCCATAGGGCAATCCTTTCGGAGTGGCTTTGGGCGTCCGGCAGAGAACGGCGGGATGCCGTTCCGCGGCGCGGTCGGGATTCTACCCCCACCGCGGCGAATTTGTCGCGGTGCCTCCAGCGTGTTAGCTCGTTAGCCGCCCTCTAGCTCCAACTAGCACGTCCTCAGCGCCAAGCAGCTTCGTCGTTTCGCGTAGACGAGACCCCGTATTGCCGCTCAGAAGCTTGGCAAGCAGCGTAGCCGGCTTAGCTCCTCGCCGCGTCCGTCATCTGCCCGGAAAACGCATCCAGCGAGAGATTCCGCAGCAAATTGCGGCGCATGCCCGAGTACACCTGATCGAGCCCCCGGCTGGCCTGCTCGATCCACTGGAAGGAGACCGCCCCCGCGATCCTCTCCAGCTCGCCGCGCATGTCCGTGTTGCGCAGCATCTCCGGCGTTCCCCCCTGCAGCAGCAGCAGGTCTTCGAGGATCAGCGACAGCGCCCGCAGCAGCGCCTGCGTCTTCGCCTGTCCCTCGGCGCCGGCGCGGTAGGTCTCGGTCATGCGGAACAGCCCGCTGTGCTCGGGCTCGGCGACGGCGTTGCGCACCAGCAGCAGCGCGTCGGTGCGCGCGGCGGTGTAGGTCGCCAGATCGAAGCCCAGCGCCTTGCCCGCCGCTCCCTGCGACAGCCGCGCAATCAACGTCCGCTGCTTCGGCGCGATCTCCGGCCGGCGGTCGGCGAGCAGCATCTCGATCTCCTCCACCGGCAGCGCGCCCAGCCGCACCGTGGCGCAGCGCGAGCGGATGGTCGGCAGCAGCTCGCCGGGGTTCTCCGCCAGAATGATAATGTGGACCGTCTCCGGCGGCTCCTCCAGGATCTTCAGCAGCGAGTTCGCCGCCTCCTTCATGAAGTTCGCGGCGGTAATAATAAAGATCTTCTTCGGCGCCTCGGAGGGCAGGTAGTGCGCCCGCTCGATCAGCGTCCGCACCTGCCCCAGCTTGATCAGCAGCTGCGGCGGGTCGGGCGGCAGGATCATCACGTCGGGGTGCGGCTGGACGAGGACGCGTGTCTCCTTCTTGTCGGTCTCGCGCAGCTCCTCGCGGGCGGCGACGGCCTTCTCCACCTCCTCTTCGAGGTTTGCGGCCGACGCGATGCGGGTGCAGTTGTGGCAGACGCCGCAGAAGCTCGCCAGCGACTGCCCGTTCGACCAGAGATCGTGGGGCTGGCGCTCGCACTCGACCGTCATGGCCAGCATCAGCGCAAGCGTGTACTTGCCGGCGCCGCTCGGTCCGGCGAGGATCAGCGAGTGCGGCAGCCGCTGGGCGGCGATGGCCGAGCGCAGGTGCTCGACCGCGCTCGAGTTTCCGAGGAACTCGTTGAAGGTGGCTGGGAGACTCACAGCTCTAGGTTATCGCAAGGTATCGCAAGGGCTTGCGGCGCATGCGGAGCATGTCAGCGCGGGTGAAGCTCCATCCGCATCGGGTGCCTCGGGCGCAGCGTGATCTTGGCCTGCGGCTCGGGCGGCGTCGCGTCCTTGTAGCTCAGGCGCCAACGCTGCGCCAGCGTGGCGATGGAGAAGACGCCCTCCATCCACGCGAAGCTCTCGCCGATGCACTGCCGGCTTCCGCCGCCGAAGGGGAAGTAGGTGAACTTCGGCCGCGCGGCCTTGTTCTCCGGGGTGAAGCGGTCGGGATCGAAGCGCAGCGGGTCAGGGAAGTACTCGGCCGAGCGCCCCATCATGTACTGGCTGAAGAAGAAGTGCGCGCCGGGCGGAATGCGGTACGGCCCCAGCTCGATGGCCCGCGTGGACATCCGTCCCATCGCCCACGCCGGCGGGTAGAGCCGCATCGACTCGGCGAAGACCTGCTCGGTGTAGCGCAGCGCGGGGTAGTCGGCGAGCGTCGGCAGCCGCGCCGCGTCGCCGGTGCCGAGCACGGCATCGAGCTCCGCGTGCAGCCGCGCCTCCACCTCAGGGTTCTGCGACAGCAGATACCACGTCCACGTCAGCCCATTGGCGACGGTCTCGTACCCGGCGAGAAAGATGGTGAGCACCTCGTCGCGCACCTGCTCGTCGGACATGCCTTGCTGGTCGGCTGGTCGCAGCAGCCCTCGGCGGTATCGCGCGCGGCCAGCAGCATCGAGAGCAGGTCGCCGCGGTCGGGCTCGCCGCGTGCGGTGGCCTCCTTGTGCTCGCGGATGAGGCGGTCGACGACGGCGTCGAGCCGCGCCTTCGAGCGCCGGAACCGGGTGATGCCCGGCAGCGGCAGGTGCATGAACGCCTCGATCCGGGGGAAGGCCACGATGAAGTTGTAGAGCTCCATGATGGTGTTCACCTCGTCGTTGATGCGGCGAACGTCGTCGGTGACCTCGGTGGCGAACAGCGTGCGGGCGACGATCTCGAGCGACAGCTCCATGCTGGCGGCGGCGATGTCGAGCGTCCGGCCGTCCTCCCTGCTGCGCGAAACGCTGCCCCCAGCGCTCACTGAGCCCGGCGGCGCAGGCGACGATCTGGTCGGCGTAGGCGTTGATCCGCTGGCGATGGAAGGCGGGCGCGGCGATCCGCCGCTGCCGGATGTGGATCGGGTCGTCGGAGGTGATGAGGCCCTCGCCGAGCAGCAGCTTCATCCGCCGCACCGTCCGTTCCTTCACAAACGCCGAGGCCTGCGTGACGAGGATCTCGCGAATGTACTCCGGGTCGTTGATGAAGACGATCGGGGTTCCGAACAATTTGTAACAGGCGATGTTGCCGTAGGTGCGGTGCAGGTGCTCGAACAGCAGGATGGGGTGGCCGAGCTTGACCCACGGCTTGAAGGCGTAGAAGGGAAGCGAGTGCTTCAGGCCGGGCGGCAGCCGCCACGGCCCTTGTGTCGGTTGGAGGGGATTGCCGGCGGCCAACGGAGATTCGGCGACCGGGCAGGCGGGAGCGCCAGGCGTGTGCCGGATCTCACGGTATCTTCGTGGACGCGACTCATACGCCTGTCCTCATGGCAGCGGAGCAGTCACCGGGACCGTCTGCAGCGCAGCCGGAAGCCGGCTGGCGATCAGTGCGGCGACCTGCTCCTGGATGACCTCGATGGAGTCGTTGCCGGCGAGCGTCACGACGCGCTGCGGCTCGCGCGCGGCGATCTCGCAGTAGCCGGCATGAATGCGGCGGTAGAACTCGTCGGACTCGCGCTCGAAGCGATTCTCGTCGGTGCCCTGGGTCTGCTTGTGGCGCTCGTTGCGGCGGCGGGCGCGGGTCAGCGAGGCCTCGAGCGGCGGCAGCAGCAGGATGGTGAGGTCGGGCGCGAGGTCGCCGCAGACGGCCCGGTGCAGCGCCAGCACACGCTCGCTGCCCAGCTGCCGCCCGCCGCCCTGATACGCCTCGCTGGAGTCGGTGAAGCGGTCGCAGAGCACGATGGCGCCGCGCTCGAGCGCCGGCGCGATGATCTCGGCGATGGCCTGCGCGCGGTCGGCGAACATCAGCGTGAGTTCGGCGATGGGGTCGATGGGGCCGAGCGCGGCCTCGGAGCGGGAGTCCAGCAGAACCCCGCGCAGCCGGTCGCCGAGCGCCGTTCCGCCGGGCTGCCGCAGCGTGACGACCGAGTATCCCTGGCTGGTCAGCGAGCTCGCCAGACGGCGGAGCTGCGTCGTCTTGCCCGAACCGTCCAGGCCTTCGAAGGTGATGAAAAAACCGCGCGACATAGCTGCCAGTCTACCGCACGGGGCGAAAACTCCCCCGCAACGCCCCTGCAATCAGGGCCAGAAGCGGCACGCCTCCGGTGAGAGCGGGCGAGAACCCGATCCAACCCGGAGGCGCGGCCGACCTCGCCTAATGCCGCTTCGCGGGCGACTTGCTCGGCTTGGCGGCGGCCTTCGCCGGGCCTTTGCCCTTGGCGGCAGCCGTCTTCGCCCTTTCGCAACGACCGGCTTTGCCGCCGCGACGGTCTTCTTCGCCGGAACCTTCTTGGCGGCAACGGCCTTCTTTGCGACAGCCTTCTTCGCCGGCTGGGTCTTGACGGCCGCGGCCTTCTTCGGGGCCGGTCCGTCTTCGCGAGCGGCTTCTTGCTCGCCGCAGCCTTCACCGGAGCAGCCTTGCCGGGGCCACCTTCTTTGCGGGAACAGCCTTCTTCGCCGGCGCCTTTTCGGAGCCTTTGCGGCGGCCTTTGCCGGGACCGTCTTGGCCGGAGCCGGTTTTGCGGCAGTCTTCACGGCCTTCTTCGGAGCCGCCGAAGCGGCAACCTTGGCCGTTCCGGGCGCCTTCGCCGCAGGAGCTGCCTTGGCAGCCGGAGCCTTTGCCGCCGGAACAGCCTTCGCCGCAACCGGCGCCGGCCTGGTCTTGCCGCGGCCTCGACCGGCGCGGCTTTGAGCGACGGGCGCAGTGCCTTCGCGATCACCGGAGCAGCGGCTTCCTCCTCGTCGACGTCCCCGATCCCGGCGGCGACCTCGATCGCCTCTTCCAGTCAACTCGCCCTCGGCCCCTTCGAAGCCTTCGGACGGTTCCATCCTCGAACGCCAGCGCCTTTTTGGATCGTCCCTTGCCCCGCGCGTCCTTCTTCGCCGCGCGTGCGCGCCGCAGGTGGATCGTCGGCGGCGGCGCCGGCGGCGAGTGCGGCTCGAGAAACGCCTTCATCTCCTCCACCGTGCCCAGCTTGCCGTCCATCAGCGCGAAGACCAGCGCTTCGATCAGCTCCGCGTAGCCCGGCAGCTCCGGCGTGATGCGCATCTCCTGCATCAGCGCGTACGGAACCCTCTGCCGCGCACTCGGCCACTCCGTAAAGAAGCTCTTGAACTTCGCCTGCAGCGCCGCGCTCTTGGTCGAGTAGGCCACGGCCAGCACCGCCTCCGGCTTGGCGGCGTAGATCAGCTTCCACGCCTGCGAGGGCAGTGCGGCGGTCTTGGCGGAGAGCTGCGCGGCGAACTCCTTCGCCTCGGCCTCCAGCGACTCGATCTCGGCCACAAAGCCCTGCCGCGGGAAGCTCTCCTTCAGCTCCGCCACCTCCTTCGCCGACATCTTCGCGGTCAGCAGCGGGAAGTTCCCCGCCGACGGGTCCGGGTGGATGCCCTGCATCTGCAGCTGGGTCTGGCTCTCGCGCATCTTCTCCAGCTCGACCGCGTTCACCTTGGCGGTCGTCCAGGCCGGGGCGAGCAGCTTCATCCAGCCCTCGCTCTCCAGCCGCCGCAGCACGCGCAGCGGATCCTCCTCGTGGACGATCTCCTCGGCCTCGTAGCCGCGCTGGAAGTCGGAGGCGGCCGCGATGTAGCCCTCCTCCTTGCCGGTCTCGTAGCGGCCCTGGGTCTTCTCGTCCATCTGCCAGCCCAGCCGCGCCATCAGGCGCACCGCCCGCACCATGCGGATGGGATCCTCGATGAAGCCGTAGTTGCTCACCAGCCGCAGCTCCCGGTTCTCGATGTCGGCCACGCCGTTCAGCGGGTCCATCAGCAGCCCGTAGGAGCCTTCATTTAAGGAGAGCGCCATGGCGTTGGCGGTAAAGTCGCGGCGGCGCAGGTCTTCGAGAATCGTCGCCGGCGCGATAGACCGGCTTGCCCGGCTTGGGGTAGGTGGCGCTCAGCGTGCTGCCGACCTCCACCCGCACGCCGCCCGGAAAGCGCACAAAAAGGGCCTGGCCCGAGCTCAGTTCGCCCTCGATGACGCCGCCGGCTTTCTCTATCTCTTTCTTGATCTTAAGGGCATTTCCCTGAACCACCACATCCAGATCGCGGACGGGAGAGCCGCTGGTCAGGTCGCGAACCGCCCCGCCCACCAGAAAGACCGTAAGGCCTTTCTCGCGCGCAATCTGCCGGATCAGCGTAAGTGCATGTTTTTGTGCGGGGGAGAGTCGATTTTCAAGAAGGTAGATGTAGTCAGCCATATCTTCCGCAAACACTCCATACTGGGCGGATCAGCCGCCCTAGTATCTCTGTCAATCGCGCAACGTTCCAGCAAGGCGGAGCTAAGTTACTGCAAATCAAACTTTTAGAGCGAACAGTGAAACTCGACGCAAAAGTCGACTCTACCATAAGGGAGGCCAATTGACCACATTTGGTTGCACCTTTTCTGTGGCGGTCGGCGGCGCGTGCGCCTGTGCGCATGCGCGATGCCGTGTCCGCAAATGCCGCCGCTCGGCTTGCGGTAAGCTTTGCCGGTACATCGCTCGGCCAATTCGCGTTGCAGTAAGCTTTCGGCCTGGTAGTCCAGCTATGTCCAACTCACGCAAGAAGGTCGATCGTGCGACGCTTCACCGGGGATACGCTGCCCGGCTATCTGCCGCTGTCCTCCATCGTCCGCGGACAGACGGTGCTGGACCTGCTCGATCTCACCGGCCGCATCGTTCCCCTGATGCTGGACGACATCAAGATGGTGAGCTACGTGCGCGAGTTCAACCTCGGCGATACGGTCAATCCCGAGCGGCTTGCCCGCCGCACCTTTCTCGCCCGCCCGCGCAACGAGGGCCTCTGGCTGCGCCTGACCTTCCGCACCGGAGAGGCGCTGGAGGGCCTCGCGGCGACCGACCTGAGCCTGCTCGATTCGATTCAGAACGATGCCGGGCTGCACCTGATCCCGCCCGACACCCGGACCAACACCCAGCACATCTTCGTGCCGCGTTCCGCCATCACCGAGCTGCAGGTGCTGGGCGTCATCACCACGCCCTCGCGCCGCAAGCCCGTTGCCCCGCCGCTGCCGGAGGACACCCGCAGGACGGCGCAGGAGGAGCTCTTCTAGCGACTAGCTCGATCAGACGTCTCCGCCGGCTCATCCCGAAGCGTCATCTCGACCGAAGCAGCGGGAGCCTCTGTATTTCTATGCCTCACTCGAGCCACTCTGCACCGCAACTGCCCGGCGTCACAAGCGATCACTCCCACCGCACACCGCACCCCTCAACTACAATCGGGAGCATGAAGTTAGCCGATCTTGCCGAGTATCTCGGCGCAGACGCTTCAGGGCGATTCCACCGCGGAGATCACCGGCGTAGCCGGGATCGAGGACGCCGGCCCCGGGCAAATCACCTTCGTCGACAACCCGAAGTACGCCGCCTTTGCCCGCACCACGCGGCCACGCGCCGTGCTGGTCAAGCCGGACTTCCCCGAGATCGCCGCCGCGACCCTCCGTCTCGCCAACCCCTATCTCGCCTTCGCCCGCGCCATCGAGGTCTTCTACCAGCCGCCGGTCTACGCGCCGGGAGTGCATCCCACCGCGGTCATCGACCCGACGGCGGTCATCGGCGCGAACGCCCACATCGGCGCCTACGTGGTGGTCTCGGCCGGCGTCGTCCTCGGCGACGACGCCGTGCTTCTGCCCCACGTCGTGATCTATCCCCACGCCCGCATCGGCGACCGTTTCTTCGCCCACGCCCACGCCGTGGTGCGGGAGCACTGCCAGCTCGGCGACGACGTCATCCTGCAGAACGGCGCGATCGTCGGCGCCGACGGCTTCGGCTTCGCCCGCCAGAGCGGCGCGGGCCACGAAGGCTCGGCCTGGTACAAGATCCGCCAGTCGGGCGTGACCGTGCTCGAGAACGCCGTCGAGATCCAGGCCAACGCCTGCATCGACCGCGCCTCGATCGGCGAGACCCGCATCCGCGCCGGCGCGAAGGTGGACAATCTGGTGCAGGTCGGTCACGGCTCGGAGGTTGGCGAGGACACGCTGCTCTGTTCGCAGGTCGGCCTGGCGGGCTCCACCCACATCGGCAAAAACGTGATTCTTGCCGGACAGGTCGGCGTCGCCGGCCACTGCACCATCGGCGACGGCGTGATCGCGACGGCGCAGAGCGGCATTCCGTCCAATGTCGAGGCTGGAACGGTCGTCAGTGGCTATCCTGCGATTGAGAACCGGCAGTGGCTTCGCTCGGTGGCGGCCTTCAATCGGCTGCCCGAGCTGCTTCGCCGACTTCGCTCCAGGCGATAGACGCCACGCAGGACGGGATGTGAACGGCATACAACGAAGTACCGGGAGCGGCATCGAGGTAATGATGCAAGCGAAAGTGGCTCGAAGTGGATCCAGCGATGGGTCCACACCCTGGGTTCACGAAATGGGTCAATACCGATGATGCCGACAGATTCCACCGCCACCGCTACCGCCGAGGCCGAGCGCCCCATCCGCGTTCTCCTGCTCGACGACGACTCGTCCAACCTCTTCCTGCGCGCGGTCATCCTGCGCCAGCACGGCTACGCCGCGATCACGGCGGCCAGCGTGGAGGAGGCGATCGCCTCCTTCCCCGACATCGACGTCGCCGTGCTCGACTACCACCTCGGCGCCGGTCAGTTCGGCACCGATGTGGCGGTGGATCTGCGCAAGGTGCGGCCGGAGGTCCCCATCATCATCCTCTCCGCGACCCTCGAGCACCGCTTCGGCGGCGTCGAGGACATGCACCTGCTGAAGGGCTACAGCTCCAACGAGGACCTGCTCAGCTCCCTGCGCGCGCTCGAGGCCAAGCGTCGCGGCGTGCCCGTGGTGGTCGACGCCCGCGAGTTCTTCTACTCCCGCATCGGCCTCGCCATCGGCTCCGACGTCCTGGTCCAGATCTTCGACGCCACCGGCAACTGGGTCTACTGCAACGAGACCGCCGCCGACTATCTCGGCCAGCCGCGCGAGTGGTTCCCCGGCAAGAATCTCTTCACCGAGATGCCCATCGTCATGCGGGATTGGCGCGAGGTCATCTTCACCGTCGCCTCCAAGCGCGAGACCTACATCGATCGCAGCCGGCGCGGCCTGCTCAACGTGGCCCACGCCGGCGAACAGTTCGATGCCTGGAGCGTCCTGGCCTTTCCCATCACGCTGCACGACGGCCGCGACGGGGTGGTGTTGACGGCGCGGGTACTGGGCAAGCCACCCGCGTTCGCCGCCTGATACCCTCTTCGCTATGAATCTGCTCGGTCGCCGCCCGCCGGTAAGAATACCGGGGCGAACATTGGCCCTCGCGCTCGGACTCGCCTCAGCCGTCAGCGGCTGTCACTCGGCCTCCATCGAGGCCACCCTCGTCAACGCCAGCGGAGCGCCCGTCTCCCTGATTCAAGTCGACTATCCCAGCGCCAGCTTCGGCGTCCAGACGCTCGCGCCCGGCCAGCGCTTCGCCTATCGCTTCAAGGTTCAGGGCGCCGGGCCGATCAAGCTCACCTACACCGACGCCGCGCAGCACGCCCACCACGTCGACGGTCCCGTCCTGCGCGAGGGCAGCGACGGCTCGCTGCAGATCGTCCTCAGCCCCGACGGCGTGCACTGGAACTCCGGCGGCTAGCCCGCCCGAAACAGGCGGAATCGCACATTTCGGAGATCGGCCCTCCGGTTGCTACGTATTTTGTCGGAACTGCGTCACAATATGGAAGATAGAGTTTTTGGGAACGGAGGGGCCATGCCGCGCATCAACTTTCAACAACAACTCCTGGCACTGAAGGACAAGCTGCTCGCGATGGCGGCGCTGTCGCAGCAGGCGCTGGAGTTTTCGGTCGAGGCCTATATGGCCGGGCGACATGGCGCTCTGCGATCACGTGCTGCGAGATCGAGGCGGCCATCAACGCCGCCGAGACCTCGGTCGACGAGATGGCCTACGACCTGCTCGCCAAGGAGCAGCCCATGGCCATCGACCTGCGCTTCATCCTCTCGGTGATCAAGATCAACGCGCGATCTGGAGCGCATCGGCGACCAGTCGGCCAACATCGCGCAGCGCGCGCAGTCGCTCAAGGACTGCCCGCAGATCTCGCTGCCCATCGACATCCAGGAGATGGGCGAGAAGGTCGGCGTCATGATCCGCACCGCCGATCCAGGCGCTGCTCGAGGCCAACGCCAAGCTGGCCGAGACCGTCCTCGAGATGGACGGCGAGATCGACGAGATGAACCGTACCGTGCAGGCCGAGCTGGTCGAGGTCATGCAGCAGCACTCGGTCGTCAGCGAGCAGGCGCTGAACGCCATCCTGATCTCGCGCAATCTCGAGCGCGCCGCCGACCACGCGACCAACATCGCCGAGGACGTCATCTTCTGGGTGCGCGGCTCCGACGTGCGCCACAAGCTATCTCTCGCCGAAGCCGATTAGCCAACGGAGGAAACACTCATCTCGACCGAACAGTCACGACATCCCGACCGCATCTCGACGGCAGCCATCACCGTGCGCAGGGAGAGACCCCGTATCGCTTCGTCAGCACCAACAAATCCAGCCCCAGAGCGAGTCATGTCGATACCCCCCGTCATAAGCGATTCACCTCTTGGGATCCGCAGCCTTCCTGTACCGGTTGGTTTCGGACTGAATTACCTTAATCATTGAAGGGATGAACGATGGAGATTCTGGTCACGGGCGGCGCAGGATACATCGGGGGCACGGTGACGCGGCTGCTGCTGCTGCGGGACACAAAGTGACGGTGTACGACAACCTGCGCAACAAGGACGCCTCGGTCGTGGCCAAGGGCGCGACGCTGGTCGAGGGCGATCTCGCCGATGCGGCGCTGCTCGAGCGCGTGATGACCGAGACCCGCTTCGACGGCGTGATGCACTTCGCCGCGCTGATCGAGGCGGGCGAGTCGATGCAGCGGCCGGAGATCTACTTCCGCAACAACACCGCCTCGACGCTGACGCTGCTCGAGATGATGCTGAAGACCGGGCACAACCGGCTGGTCTTCAGCTCGACGGCGGCCTGCTACGGCGAGCCGAGTCGACGCCGATTCCGAGGATGCGCCGCTGCAGCCCACCAACGCCTACGGCGAGTCAAGCTGCTGGTGGAGCAGATGCTGCGCTGGTTCCACCAGATCCACGGCTTCCGCTACGCCAGCCTGCGCTACTTCAACGTCGCGGGCGCGATCGAGGGCTACGGCGAGAAGCACGAGCCCGAGTCGCACCTGATTCCGCTGGTGCTCGACGCCGCGCTGGGACGCCGCGAGAGCATCCGCATCTACGGCCAGGACTATCCGACGCCGGACGGAACCTGCATCCGCGACTACATCCACGTCAGCGATCTGGCCGACGCGCATCTGCTGGCGCTCACAGGCCTTGAGCGCGAGAGCAAGCTGATCTACAACATCGGCAACGGCAAGGGCTTCTCGGTGCGCGAGGTGATCGACTCGGTGGCGCGGGTCACGGGCCGCGAGATTCGCGTCGAGGAGCATCCGCGGCGGCCGGGCGATCCGGCGGTGCTGGTCGCCAGCTCGGAGCAGATCATGCGCGAGCTGGGCTGGAAGCCGCGCTTCGCCGAGCTGGACCAGATCATCGCCAGCGCCTGGCAGTGGCACCTGTCCCTCCACGGCGACGCCGGTGCGAGACTGCAGCAGCCAGATAGCCCCTGTACTTTGCTCGGACTGAAAAGAACCGGGTGCCCTCATCCTCGACGCACGGCCTCATCGTGCGGCAGCGGTGGGTTTTATTCAGTGCTTTGGCATTTGTGGGGAAAGATCGCTTTTGATGGCGGGTTGGCCCTGAAGTGTACCGATGTTGTCGGGTACCATGCGCCATGATGCGAAGGGTTTTGTGGCGCAGGATGTGATTCTCGGTGTGGCCAACGCTGGACAAATGCATGCATTTGTCCAGCGTTAGCCACACAAAAAGTCACATCCTGCACCACAAAAACGACAGTCCGCGTCGCGTGTTACCCAACGAATTCGGTACACTTCCGTGCAGAACACTCACAAACCCCGAAATCGCCCACAAATGCCAAAGTGCGCATTTGCGCCAAAACGCGAAACGAATCGATCGGTTCGCAGCTACTTGGCGAAGAGCTGGTCGAGGTCGGCGAAGGCCTTGAACTCGAGGGCGTTGCCGGCCGGGTCGAAGAAGAACATGGTGGCCTGCTCGCCGGGCTGGCCCTGGAAGCGGATCTGCGGCTCCATCTCGAAGCGGACGCCGGCGGCGCGGAGGCGGGCGACGAGAGCCTCCCACTGCTCCATGGTGAGAACGACGCCGAAGTGGGGAATCGGAACGGCGTGGCCGTCGACGTGGTTGCGGTGCGCGGGATCGGCGGCGGGCAGGCCGGCGGGGCGCAGGTGAGCGACGATCTGGTGGCCGAAGAGGTCGAAGTCGATCCACTGGTCGGAGCTGCGGCCTTCGGGGCAGCCGAGGACGGTGCCGTAGAAGTGGCGGGCGCGGTCGAGGTCGTCGACAGGGAAGGCGAGGTGGAACGGGGTCAGGGCCATGCGGCGGGTCTCCTCTTAGGTTCTTATTTTAGAGGCTTTTGGCGGCGGTTTTGCCCGCTGCAAACGATACCCCGCGGGCACAAAGCACCCGCAGGGACCCCACCCTGCCGCACGATGAAGCGCGGTCGAGGATGGGGCTTCGAGTATCCCGAGGGATGGGTGGTGAGGGGTTACTGCATGCGGTGCGGGGTGTGGAAGCCCTGGTCGTAGCCGCGCAGGTAGGCGTTGCGGAAGGCGTTGCGATAGGCAGGGAAGGGGCCCATGCCGGGCTCGTAGCCGGGGGTGTCGCGGAAGGCGAGGTCGTGCCGGGGGTGGTAGCCGAGGCCGCTCATGACATCGCGGGAGCCAGCGTTGGCGCCGGCCTGGAAGCCGTTGCGGTCCGCGACCTGCAGCAGCGGGGCTTGCTCGTGATAGGCGGGAGGCGGCGGGGCGACGACGACGTAGGTGTGGTGGGCGCAGCCGGTCAAAACAGACAGGGAAGCGGCGGACAGGGCGGCGGCAAACAAGGGGAGGGCAAAACGTTTCATCCGTGACTCACTTTCTTTCTCCGCGTGCCTTTGGGGCAACGCGGACCTTCCCTTAGATGAACGTTGATTTGTGGGAAATGTTGCAGGAAAAGAAGTTTCGGTGGAAATGGGATTTTCTGGTGGGATTTTGTGGTTTTGGGGAAGGGGATGGGTTTCCGGGGGAGGTGACGGCGGGGCTCTCCCTACTCAGGGATGAGCGAGAGCGGTCGTTCGCTGGCGCAAACGATACCCCACCTCCGCCGCAGCGATAAAGACGTGCGCTGAGGATGGGGCACCCGTGGAGGGGACCCGGGTGAGGGGTGGTTTAGACGGCGGACTTCGACTCGCTGCACTCGGGGCGGGTGCTGGGGAGGCTGATGACGAACTCCGTGGCTCCGGGGACCGAGGAGAAGCGGATGGTGCCGCCGAACTGCTCGACGATGCGGTTGACGATGCCGAGGCCGAGGCCGGTGCCGACGCCGACGTCCTTGGTGGTGTAGAAGGGGTCGAAGATGTGCGGCTGGCACTCGAGTCGGGATGCCGGCGCCGTTGTCGGCGATGCGGATGCAGAGGAAGGTGCTTGCCGTCGCGGCTCTCGGCCCAGGTTTTGATCTGGATGGAGCCGCCGGGCGCGACCGCGTCGATGGCGTTGTCGAGCAGGTTGGTCCAGACCTGGTTGAGGCCGGAGCAGTCGGTCTCGAGCGGGGGCAGGTCGGCGCCGAACTGCTTTTCGAGGACGATCTGCTTCTCGCGGATCTTGTGGCCGAGGATGACGAGGGTGGCGTGGATGCTGTCGTTGACGTCGATGGCGCGGCGGGTTCCCTTGCCCTCGTAGGCGTAGGTTTTGACGGCGTGGACGAGGTCGGAGACGCGGCCGATGCTCTCCTCGATCATGCCGACGAGCTGCTGGCTGGAGACGAGGGCCTCGAGCCAGTTGAGGCAGTCGGCGAAGGTGGAGCCGGGGAACTCGGCGCGGGCGCACTCGAGGTCGTCGGAGTCGATGCCGATGGCGACCAGAGTGGGGGCGAGCTTCCAGGCGTCGGGGATGTGGGCGGTCTCCATCCAGGTGGCGAGCGCTTCCTCGGCGTCGCTCTGCTCGAGGGAGTTCATGCGCAGGGGCGGCGCCGGCGGCGATGGCCTGCTCCTGCAGCTCGAAGAGGCACTGCTTCTGCTCCATGCTGAGGGGGGTGCGGCTGAACTTGGCGCTGAGGTGGTGGAGGCGCTCGAGGTTCTCGCGGAGCTGGGCGGCGGCGCGGCGGGCGGCGGTGCCGGGGTTGTTGAGCTCGTGCATGAGGCCGGCGGCGAGGGTGCCGAGCGAGGCCATCTTCTCCTGCTGGAAGGTGAGGCTCTGCAGGCGCTGGAAGCGGGTGGCCATGTTGCCCAGGATGGCCTTGCGGACATGGGGGCAGGTGGTCATGAGCTTCCAGAAGGAGTCTTCGTTGAGGCGGACGAGATGGCTGGCGGCGGTGGCCTGGACGCTGACGACGGTGGGGAGGTTGGCGAGCAGGGGGACCTCGCCGAAGGTGGTGCCGGCGGGGAGGTAGACCTGATAGGTGACGTGACCGGTGGGTGCGGTCTGGAACATGCTGAGCTTGCCGTCGAGCAGGATGTAGAAGAACTGGGCGGTATCTCCCTGCTGGTAGAGGAGGTCGCCTTCGGCGAGATGGATCTCTTCGAGGCCCTCGAGACAGTCCAGCTCCTCATCCTTGAGCGAGGCGAGGATGGGGACGGTGCGGAGCTTGGCGAGCGCCTCGGGGGCGAGCTTGTGGGCGGGCTGGACGGTCGGTCGCCGTGGATGGTCATTTTCAGGTTGGTTGCGGTCATTGCTGATTCCATTTCGACGTAGGCAGTGCTAAAGCGTGGCAAGGTATTGGTGCACGAACTGGATGGCGATGGAGCCCTCGCCGACGGCCGAGGCGCAGCGCTTGACGGAGCCGTGGCGGGCGTCGCCGGCGACGAAGATGCCGGGGACGCTGGTTTCGAGCAGATAGGGATCGCGGCCGAGGGTTGCGGGCCAGTGGTTGCGGGCCTTGAGGTCGGGGCCGGCGAGGATGAAGCCCTTGGGGTCGCGGATGATCTCGGCCGGGAGCCAGTCGGTCTTGGGTGCGGCGCCGATGAAGATGAAGAGGGAGTTGGCGGGGCGGGACTCCTGGCCGCGGGGCCCGGTGAGGGTGATGCACTCGAGGCGGTTGTCGCCGGACATGGAGACGACCTCGGTGCAGGTCTCGACGATGATGTTGGGGGTGGCCTCGATCTGGTCGACGAGGTACTTGGACATGCCCTGCTCGAGGGAGTCGCCGCGGACGAGGATGTGGACCTCGGCGGCGTAGCGGGCGAAGTGCATGGCGGCCTGGCCGGCGGAGTTGGCGCCGCCGACGATGTAGACGGTCTCGCCGGCGCAGGAGGGGGCCTGGTTCTGGGCGGCGCCGTAGTAGACGCCGGCGCCGGTGAAGCGGTCGGCTCCGGGGACGTCGAGCATGCAGTAGGAGACGCCGGTGGCGATGAGGCAGACGTGGCAGGTGATCTCGCTGCCGTCGGCCATGCTGGACGATGTGGTAGCGGTTCTCGGAGCGGATGCTGGTGACGCTGCTGGGTGAGGAACTCGGCGCCGAGGCGGTTGGCCTGGAGGAAGGCGCGCTTGGCGAGCTCCTCGCCGCTGAGGCCGTCGGGGAAGCCGAGGTAGTTTTCGATGCGGGAGCTGGAGCCGGCCTGGCCGCCGGGGGCGATCGGACTCGACGATGAGGGTGCGGAGGCCCTCGGAGGCTCCGTAGACGCCGGCGGCGAGACCGGCGGGGCCGGCGCCGACGATGACGACGTCGTAGAACTCCTGCTGGGCCTGGGTGCGGAGGCCGGCCTTGTCGGCGAGCTCGGTGGTGGTGGGCTGGACCAGGGCGGTGCCGTCGCCGAAGAGGACGACGGGGAGCTTGGCGTCGTCGATGCCCTTGTGCTGGAGCAGGGCGAGGGCGTCGGGAGCGTGCTCGGGGTCGAGGCTCATGTAGGGGATGCGGTTGCGGGAGAGGAAGTCGCGGACGGCGTGGTCGAGCGGGCTCCAGCGCGTGCCGATGACGCGGATGCCCTCGAAGGGCGGCTTGTAGCCCTGCTGCCAGGACTCGAGCAGATCGTTGAGGACGGGGTAGAGCTTCTCCTCGGGCGGATCCCAGGGCTTGTTGAGGTAGTAGTGGATCTTGGCGGAGTTGATGGCGCGGATGGCGGCGTCGGTGTCGGCGTAGGCGGTGAGCAGGACGCGCTTGGCGTCGGGGAAGAGGGGGATGACCTGCTGCAGGAACTCGACGCCGGTCATGCCGGGCATGCGCTGGTCGGAGAGGAAGAGGGCGACGGTCTCGTTGCGCTCTTTGAGCTGGCGGCAGATGTCGAGGGCGGCGGCGCCGGAGGCGGCGCGGAGGATGCGATAGAACTGGCCGTATTGGCGGCGCAGGTCCTGCACGACAGCTTCGAGCACGCTGGTATCGTCGTCGATCGCAAGCAGAATGGGTTTGGGCATCACTAGCGAATTTTACTTCCAAAAGCCACGCACGGCGGGACTTCCCACGCTTAGATTGAGGGGGGCGGTCATTTAGTTTCAGAAAATTCGCTTGCCGAGTACTGTTACTTACGTTACCGTACTCGGTGAGTCAGAGCTGTCCGAATTGTAGACATTGAACTTGTGCGAGGAAGAGGGGCCGATGAGGTGATTGCGGGCGGCGAGGTAGATCGCCCTGAGGAGAGGTTTTACATGAATCGAATAATTCTCGGGGACAACCAGGCGATCTTTCGGGCGGGCGCGGCGCGGCTGCTGGCGATGGAAGACGACATGCGCATCATCGCGCAGTGCGACGATGCGGCGCGTCTGGTGGCGGCGGTCGAGGCGACGCGGGGGGCGACGATTCTGCTGTCGACCGGGCTTCGGGCGGAGCTGCCGGTGCTGCTGGAGCAGGCCAAGGCGCTGGGCAGCCGGGTGATCCTGATCACGGAGCGGGGCGAGGAGCTGTCGGAGGAGCTGACCGAGCAGCTGGACGGCGTGATCTCGCGGAGTATCTCGGGGCCGGAGCTGATCGAGACGATCCGGCGGGTGGCGCACGGGCTGCGCTGCGTCCGGCACGCGAATGTGACCACGATGAAGGTGCAGGACAGCGTCGGCGAGCGGGTGCGCGACCGGCTGACGCCGAAGGAGATGCAGATCGTCGCGCTGATCGTGCAGGGCTGCAAGAACAAGGACATCGCGCAGCAGTTGAACACCAAGGAACAGGTGATCAAGAACTACCTGCGCAATATCTATGACAAGACCGGGGTGTCGGACCGGCTGGAGCTGGCGCTGTTCACGATCCATCACCGGATTCTGGCCGAGGCGGCGGCGAAGGTGGGCGAGAGCCTGCGGCGCAGGACGGCTTAGGCATCTGGGATCTGCAGTGGTGAAGGGCATGGCTGAGGCCGTGCCCTTTTCGTTTGCGGTCTGCAGGTCGAACAGGCGGGATCTCGATCAGGACGTGGCGCTTGTGGCTGTATCCTCTATTGCGAAAAGGAGTTTTTGATGACATCGTTGAATCTTGTTCCCGCCACGACGGCGTTGGTGGTGATCGATCTGCAGAACGGTATTGTTGGACGGGCGCTGGAGCCGCACACCGGCGCGGAGGTGGTGCAGCACTCGGTGCAGGTGGCCAATGCGCTGCGCGCGAAGGGTGGGTTGGTGGTGTGGGTGCGGGTGGCGTTCGGGGAGATTCTGCCGCTGCCGACGGATATACAGCTGCGTGACCCGAATGCGCCGCCGCCGCCGGCCGAGGCCTCGGAGCTGATCGCGGAGCTGGAGCGGCAGCCGGAGGATGTGGTGATCACCAAGCGGCAGTGGGGCGCGTTCTATGGGACCGAGCTCGAGCAGAAGCTGCGGCGGCACGGGGTAAAGACGATCCTGATGGCCGGGATCTCGACGAACTTCGGCGTGGAGTCGACGGCGCGGC
>CAVWJY010000029.1:0-7820 GCA_963755245.1 uncultured Acidobacteriaceae bacterium
ACCTCTTCCTGGTCGATCGGTAGGTCGATGATCGTCGAAAGGGCGTCACTGCACCTGGCCTATCCCGCCTGAAGACGCGGCAACAGCGGTTCGTTCCCGAAAGATCAAAATCGCCGATCCTCCTCACCTTGCGATGCGTACCACCACCAGCCCCTGCGCGGGCACGCCCACGGAAAGACTCCCGTTCTTAAGATATGCCTTTTCCGGCGCCGCGGCCGCTCCGGCCTTCCGCAGCGCGGCGATCTGTTCCCGGCTCGGGTCCGCCGGCCTTCCCATAGCATCGTATGTTTTCAACACATTGCCGTGATCCGCGTCGACGCGCTCGATCGTCACCGCAGCATCCGCCCTTACCCCATCCACCTTCACCGTGAACACCTTCTCCGGTCCGGGATTCGCCGGGGGCGGCGTGTACGTCGCACCCTCGCCATACGGCGGAGCATAGTTCCACAGCGCCAGCACCACCGTCCCATCCGCCCGCCGCGTCGCCAGCGCCGAGTCCGAAGCGAGCGCGATCCTCCGGTCGCCCAGCTCATGCAGCATGGCAAACGCATGCAGCGCGGGCTTGGGAATCTCGTCTGCCGCGATCAGCCCAAACCCGCCATAGAACGGCGTCCGCGTCACCCCCTGCTCCTCGAACACATCGGAGAAGTCCCAATAGCTCATCGCCTCGGTCAGCCCATCGCACTGGCTGATCGTCTCCGCCAGCCACGGCCCGATGTAGGTCGTGTCGGTCACATCCGGCTCGTTCGCATAGCTCGCGTTGTACTCGCTCATGATCAGCGGCATCTGCGGATACGGCGATGCCGCAATCTGTTCATGCACATGCCGCACCGCCCGGCACACCATCTCGTTGCGCGGAATCCGCTCGTGGCCTCCTTCGAATCCGCCCCGAACACATCGCTGCCCTTGTCATTGCCGTACACATGCGTCGTCACGAAATCGACCGGCACGCCCTGCTCCTTGCAGTGCGCCAGAAACGCCGGCACCCACCCGGCCGCCGCCGTCGCCGGCCCGCCCACCTGGATGCGCTCACTCACCGCCTTCAAGGCCCGCGCCGTGTGGTCGTATAGCTCGAAGTACGTCGGCTGCTTCGGCTTGCCTGCCCAGAAGTCGATGTTCGGCTCGTTCCAAACCTCGAACTTCCACGTCGCCACCTCCTCGATCCCATACCGGTCGATAAGATGCTGCGCAAACGCCGCGATCATCGCATCCCACGCCGCATAGTCCTTCGGCGGCGAGACGTTCTGCTTGTACCAGAACGCATGCAGCGCATTCGGATCCGATGCCAGCCCCTTCGGCATGAAGCTCATCTCCACAAACGGCTTCACCCCATTCGCGAGCAGCCCGTCGTAGATCTCGTCCACGTAGGAGAAGTTATAGATCCCATTCGTCTTCACCTCCTGCGCCGTCTGCCCCGGATTGGTGCTCTTCCGGTTCGGGTCATACAGCCCCACCTCATCCATGAAGATGCCGTGGAACCGGACCGACTGGAAGTTCGTCGCCTGCTTCACCGTCTTCAGGTCGTCGCGATACTCCGCCCGCAGCGAAAGAATCGCCCGCCCCGACCCAAACGTCTGCTCCCAGAAGTGAGGAAACGGCGTCGTCGCCGCCCGCGCATCCACCTCGAGCGCCACTGGCGTCTGCGCCACCATCTCCGTCGCCGCCCCACCCATCGCCAGGACAACGGCCATCACACCGCAAAGCTGAGCTCGCATCGTTCCTCAATCCTCTTTCTCAAAGGCGTCGTCTCCAAAGCAGACGCGGTGCAGGTGGCTACGAGGATACGGGAAGCAGCAATCCTCTGTCTTCCCGCACGCCTCGCACAAGATCGCCCAGAAAGAAAAACGTCATCTCAACCGAAGCGAGGGATGGCTTCATCCTCCGTCGCGAAGTGGAGAGACCCCTGTATTTGGTTCTCACCCGCAATCCGCATCTCCAACAGCCCCGCACCTTTCCCCCTCCCCACTCATCCAATCCCGAGAATGACAAACCAGACCCCGCACCTCCAGACCCCCATCCAGGTGGGCGATCTTCTGCTCCCGAACCGCGTCATCATGGCGCCGCTCACCCGCCTCCGCGGCACCCCGGACCACGTCCCCACCCCCATCATGGCGGAGTACTACACGCAGCGCGCCTCGGCCGGTCTCATCCTCTCCGAAGGCATCCCCGTCGATCCCTTCGGCGTTGGCTACGCGCAGGTCCCCGGCATCTGGAACCAGCAGCAGACCGAGGCCTGGAAGCCCATCGTCGCCGCCATCCACGCCGCCGGTGGCCGCATCTTCGCCCAGCTCTGGCACGTCGGCCGCATCTCCGACCCCAGCTTCCTCAACGGTGAGCTTCCCGTAGCCCCCTCGGCCATCGCCGCCAGCGGCCACGTCTCCCTCATCCGTCCCGAGAAGGCCTTCGTCACCCCCCGTGCCCTCACCCTCGAGGAGATCCCCGGCGTCGTCGAGGCCTTCCGCAAGGGTGCCGAGAACGCCAAGGCCGCCGGCTTCGACGGCGTCGAGATCCACGGCGCCAACGGCTATCTGCTCGACCAGTTCCTGCAGGACGGCACCAACCACCGCACCGACGAGTACGGCGGCTCCATCGAAAACCGCGCCCGCCTGCACCTCGAGGTCACCGACGCCTGCATCTCCGTCTTCGGCGCCGGCCGCGTCGGCATGCACATCGCTCCGCGCTGCGACACCCACGGCATCTCCGACTCCAACCCCGCCGCCACCTTCGGCTATCTCGCCACCGAGCTTGGCAAGCGCAAGATCGCCTTCCTCTGCGCCCGCGAGCACGCCGGCGAACCCCGCCTCGGACCGCAGCTCAAGCAGCTCTTCGGCGGCGTCTACATCGCCAACGAAAAGTTCACCCGCGAGGCCGCCGATCACGTCATCGCCAGTGGCGAGGCCGATGCCGTCGCCTTCGGCAAGCTCTTCATCGCGAACCCCGACCTCACCCACCGCTTCGCCAAGAGGCCCCGCTCAACGAGCCCGACGCCAACACCTTCTACGCCCACGGCCCCGAAGGCTACGTCGACTACCCCACCCTCTAACCAACAGGCCTAACGGGCTGGCGGTGTGCGCACTGCGAGTGCTATCGCCGCCAGCGTCTTCCCGTGGATGGAAAGTTTGCCGTTGCCTCTGGGGTAGGCCCGGGCTTTAGCCCCTGAGGTATGCCTTTTTCCGATGCTGCTACCCTTTCGCGGTCGGCGTAACTTGGCCAAAGACCCCGGTCCTTGTCCGCTTGCCGTGCGTTATTGCCCCACGCTCGGCGTCAGCTGCACCAGCCTCTGCAGCGCGGGCATCTTCGCGACCTCGGCCAGCGTGTAGCGATCCATCTCCGCAAAGAACGCCCCATAGGCCCGGTCCAGCGCCTCCTTCAGCGAGCAGTCGAAGGCGAGCGGACACTCCTGCGTGAAGCAGTCGATGATCGGCGTCTTCGGCTCCGTCTGGCGCAGCACCTCGCCCAGCCGGATGCCCTCTGGCGGATGCGAGAGGCGCAGCCCTCCACCCTTGCCCTTGCTGGTCGTAATCAGCCCCTGCAGCCCCAGCTGGTGCACCACCTTCACCATGTGGGTGTACGGCACGTTGAACAGCGTCGCCGCACCGCGAGCCGTGACCACCGCATCCATGGGGCGATCACGACTCGCCAGATACAGCAGCAGGCGCAGGGCCAGGTCGGAGAAGCGAGTGAGTTGCATAGTCTGACCTCATTATCGCCGCTCTCGGCCCTTCGCCTGCGGCGCTTACACCGCTGCGGTGGTCAGCTCGCCCGCAGCGTACATCTCCGCCTCGAGCCCGATCATGATCTCCGCTAACTGGCCATACGCCGCACCCCAGGCTTCCAGAATCTCCGGCGTCGCCGCCTCTCCCAGCACCGTCTGCATCGCGCGCAGGAGATGTTTGCCCACAATCGGATAGTGTTCGGCACGCACCCCAAGCTGCACATGTCGGCGTCCGATATTCGTGACGGCGGATCCCAGCAGATCCAGACGGTCCAGATTGCCCGCATAGGCCAGAATCGCCCCCGCCAGACGCTTCGCCTGTGCTCCGGTGGCCTGATCCTCCGCGCCGAACATCGGTCGCAGAGCGGGGTTCTCCTCCAGCAATTCCTTATAGAAAACCCGCGTGATGGTCTCTCCGTGCTCGCGCAGAGCCGGCAGCGTCGACTGAACAATCTGCTTCTGGGAATCGTGCATGATCTCTCCTGTCATGAATATACATTTAAAATCTATATTCACGAATCCGCTTCCGTCTCGCCCTCGATCGCGCTCGCTCCGCCCCGCTGCGAAGTTAACCCGTTAAGATCAAAGAGAGGACTTCAAAAGACACCCGATGCCCAAGACCCTGCTGCCCATCGAAGCGATCGCCGCCAAACTCGACCTTTCCGACTCCCACTACGAAAAACGCAGCCCCATCAGCGCCAAGGTCTCGCTCGACCTGCTCGACGAAGGCCAGCCCAATCGCCAGGGCAAGCTGATTCTGGTCACCGCCACCACGCCGACCGCCTCCGGCGAGGGCAAGACCGTCACCTCCATCGGCCTCGTCCAGGGCCTCGAGCGCATCGGCAAGCGCGCCCTCATCACCTCCCGCGAGCCCTCGCTCGGCCCGGTCTTCGGCATGAAGGGCGGCGCCGCCGGCGGCGGCAGCAGCCAGATCGAGCCCGCCGACAAGATCAACCTCCACTTCCACGGCGACTTCCACGCCATCACCTCGGCGCACAACCTGCTCGCCGCCCTCATCGACTCGCACCTCTTCCACGGCAACGAGCTCGACCTCGATCCCAAGGCCATCACCTTCCCCCGCACCCTCGACATGAACGACCGCGCCCTGCGCCACGTCGTCACCGGCGTGGTCGCCCCCGACAAGAAGCACCGCGACGACAGCAACCGTCCCTCCGGCTTCGTCATCACCGCCGCCAGCGAGATCATGGCCATCCTCTCGCTCGCCGAGAGCCGCGAGGACCTCCGCCGCCGCCTCTCCGCCATCGTCATCGGCAGCACCCGCACGGGTGAGCCCGTCCGCGCCGCCGACCTCGGCGCCGTCGGTCCCATGATGGCCCTGCTCACCGAGGCCATCGAGCCAAATCTGGCTCAGACCACCGAGGGCACCCCCGCCTTCGTCCACTGCGGCCCCTTCGCCAACATCGCCCACGGCACCAGCTCCGTCGTCTCGCAGCGCCTCGCCCTGCGCCTCGCCGACTATGTCGTCAACGAGACCGGCTTCGCCTCCGACCTCGGCTTCGAGAAGTACATGGACCTGGTCAGCCCCGCATCCGGCATCAAGCCCTCCGCCGCCGTCCTCGTGACGACGGTCCAGAGCGTCCGCAACCAGGGCGAGGGCGACCTCCAGAGCGGCCTGCTCAACCTCCAGAAGCACATCGCCATCGTGCGCGGCTTCCAGCTTCCGGCCATCGTCGCCATCAACCGCTTCCCGCAGGACACGGACGAAGACCTCGCCGCCCTCGAGGCCTTCTGCGTCTCCAACGGCGCGGCCTTCGCCCTCTCCGAGGCCTTCGCCAAGGGCAGCGCCGGCGCCGAGGCCCTCGCCCGCAAGGTGGTCGAGGTCATCGAGGCCAACCCGCAGCCCGAGCTGGTCTCCACCTACCAGCCCGCCGACTCCACCCTCGAGAAGATCACCAAGGTCGCTCGCCAGATCTACGGCGCCGCCGACGTCGAGCTCAACGAGCGCGCCAGCCGCAACCTCGCCCGCTTCGAGCAGTGGGGCTACGGCAACCTGCCCATCTGCATCGCCAAGACGCAGTACTCACTCACCGACGATCCCAAGCGCATGGGCGCCCCCACCGACTGGACGCTGCACATCACCGACATCCAGCTCTCGGCCGGCGCCGGCTTCCTGGTCGTCATCTCCGGCTCGATGATGCTGATGCCCGGCCTGCCCAAGACCTCCCGCGCCCTCGACATCGACGTCGACGCCAAGGGCCAGATCATCGGCATGTCCTAACCCTCACCACCATCACCATCATCAAAAACGTCATCTCGACCGAAGCGGCGGACAGTTTCATCGTCCGCCGCGCAGTGGAGAGACCCTGTATTTGCCTTTTCGCTCGCAGCGCGAAGGCCGACAAAAGGCGATGCTTTACTGCGTCGTCCCCGTCAGAAACGTCTGATCCGCCCGCGCCGCAATCACCCGATACAGCGCAAACTGCCGCGCCGTCTGCCCCCTTAGCTCGAACAGCAGACTCGCCCGGTTCGAGGCCTCGGCGTCGACCACATCCACCAGCCGCATCCACGGCGTACGGTCGAGGTGCGCCGCATCGGTCACACTCTGGAGCGCCGGCTGCAGTGCGCCCATCGAGTCCTTCTGCGCCACCACCGTCACATACCGCAGCGCGGCCCCATCGCCAGCCGTATGCGCCGAGTAGACGAAGGTATCGGCGCCCCCATAGCTCAGCGTGTACCCCTTCAGCTCCTCATCGAGCAGCGGCACCGCCGCCGGCGTGGCAGGCGAAACCTTCTTCCGCACCGTACTCCTTGCTCCCGCTCCAGTTCCCGCTGCCGTCGCGCTCTTGGCCGACGTGTGTGCCGCCGTCGACGGACTTTCTGGCGCCGTCTGAGCCGCCTTCGCCCCATAGCTTGCGAGCAGGCTCTGCGCCAGCTTCTGCATACTGGCCAGCACCGCAGTGCGCTCGGCGTCATCCTGCCACGGCCGCGCAAAGTCATGCGGCTCCCGGTTCTTGGCGTCGGAGACCGCGACCATCTGGTGCAGGTTCTCCGGAACCCCCTTCAACTTCGGAAGCTCGACCTCCGTCAGCGGGTGCGTCGGCACCCCGCGATGCAGCGTCGGCCGGTTGGGATCATCGTTCAGCGAGGTCGACTCGCCGCTCACGCTGGACTGCTCGGACTCCTTCCGCGCCTGCTTCGCCTGCTCCGGCGTCCGCTTCTTCAGCGTCGGCCGATCCGGATCGTCCGCGGGCACCGACCCAGTTTCAGAGCTTTGGCCACCGCCATCCGCAGAACCCTGCCCCGCACTCTGCCCCGCGTCGCTCGTGCTCCCGGCCGCACTCCCATCCGAACTGCCCGCTGCGCCTCCAGAGGTTCCCGAAGCATCCGGCTTCCGCGTCAGGTGCGGCCGATCGGGATCGTCGTCTGCCGCCGTCGTCGTTTGATTCGTCGTCTGGTTCCCTGAGCTCCCGGAACTCCCAGACCCGCCGCCCGCACTCCCCGTCTTACCAGAGTTCGCGCTGGCATCGTCTCCCTCTGATCCGGGCTTGCGAATCAGGTGCGGCCGATCCGGGTCGTCGTCGGCCGGCGCAATCGCCTGCTTCTCGGCTCGATGCTCCCCGGCCTGCCCGACGCCACAGCAGGCTTCGGCGCGGTCGGGGCCTTGAAGTGGCCGTAGCCGAACCATCCGTCGTCGAACACCGTCGCCAGGTCCGCGCCCTGCAGATGCCGCGCGAACAGCAGGTCGATAAGGCCCTTCGAGATCCCCGCCTGATCCACCTCGTACACCGTTCCGGTCTCGAGCGCGAACGGCACCGGCCGCGCCATATACTCCCCGGCGTCCTCGAGATGTCCATCAATAAAAAGACTTACCGGGATCAGCCGGCTCGCCGTCGGCTTGGCCATGTCCCCGGTCCACTCATACACCCCCAGCGCGCGGACGACGTTCTCCGGCGGCGCCACCTTGTGCATCTGCCCGTGCGCCGCCGGAACGCCGACGATCATCACCGCGCATCCGAAAAGTCCGAGAAGTCTGAGGAACCTGTAGGTCATCTCGCCTCTGCCGTCCGTACCCGAAAAAACTCGTCACCAGAATAGACGCTCTTCGCCGCCCCGCGTCTACCTTTGTCCGGAAGGGCTTCCCAGC
>CAVWJY010000030.1:0-98098 GCA_963755245.1 uncultured Acidobacteriaceae bacterium
GCCGGCGGGTGAGGACTTCGTGGGAGGGACGCTCTACTACGGCATCAAGATGGCGGACGTGCTCCGCGCCTTTTCGCTGGGCAAGGCAACCTCGGGCAAAACCTTCTACGTGTCGGATGAGGGCCAGAAAGAGACATACGCCGCGACCGTGAACGCCGATGGCTCGCTGGCGCAGGTGCGGCCGTTTGCCAATCAAGGCGGCGAGAGCATTGCCGTCGCGCCGGATGGCAAGGTCTACATCGCTGCCGGAGAGATCTATGTGTATCACGCGGACGGCACGCCCGCAGGCGAGATCGACGTTCCCGAGCGCCCGACCAGTCTCGCGTTCGGCGGCGAGGATGGCCGAACGCTCTTTGTCCTGGCGCGCACTTCGCTCTACGAGGCTCCGGCTCTGGATGACTCGAAATAAAAAGCAACCGGGTCTGGTGCGGCTCGCTGCACCAGACCCGGCCCAATGCGCGAAGGCTAGTCTAGCGAGCGTGCGTGAAGAACGTCGGCGTCCTGATCGAGGGCGACCGACAGGTCCTGCTTCACAAGCTCTATCCATTTGCTGGTCTTGGCATCCAGGAAGCGGCGCGTCGGCAGAAGCAGGAAAACCCCCATCTCGGGAGATCTCCATTGCGGCAGGACACGCACAAGACTGCCCGCACGAAGAGCATCGATCACCGTGTACGCCGGCAACAGGGTGATGCCTAACCCGGCAAGCGCGCTGTGCAGCAAGACCTCCGGGGTATCGGCCAGCACAGGTCCACGCGCATCCGCTGTGAACACGTTCTGCCCATCGGAAAGATCCCAGTGCGAGCTCATGGAAGGATTCACCAGCCGCAGGCAGGAATGAGCTTCTAACTCGCGCGGGTGTTCGGGAGTTCCATGCTGAGCGAGATACTGCGGCGCGGCACAGAGCAGGCCGAAGCTGGTGCCAACGCGTTGCGCGATCAGCCCCGAGTCCGGCAGGCGCTGCGCGAGATAGATACTCACATCCACGCCGTCCGCGAGCAGCTGCGGGAAGTATTGCGAGGTGCTGTATTCAAGGGTCACCCGCGGATAGCGCGCGCAGTACTTCGCAACCAGCGGGAGAATGTAGCGACCACCGAAGTTGGTCAGGCATTGCACGCGCAGTCGACCCGATGGCTCGACGGACGCGCCGGTTGCGTTGCCCTCGGCCTCGGCAACGAGTTCGAGGATACTCCGTGGCCTGCTCGATGTACCGCTCGCCCGCGCTCGTCAACGCGAGCCTTCGTGTCGTTCGCTGGAGCAGCTTTGTCTCAAGCCGATTCTCCAGATCCGAGACCAGCCGCGACATCTGGGCGGTGGTGAGTCCCATCTGGGACCCGGCTGCGGTAAAGCTTCCAGCGTCGACGACGCGTACGAATGCGCTCATGGCATGAAGCACACCGTTGTCTAGATTCTTGCGCATGCGATAGCAAATCCTATGTTGCGGCTAAGGAACCGTCAGAATAGCTTTCGGTTGGTTCCTCAGCCGCTGCATAGTTCACGGATTGATCCTACAAACAGAAATGCCAATTGCTACTGTCGCGGTTACTGACCCATCCCGCCGGCGCTCAAGCTGAAGATCGGCAGATACAGCGCGATCAGAATCGTCACCACGACAAAGCCCATCACGATCAGGATCAGCGGCTCGATCAGGCTCATCGCGGCGGTCAGGTTCGTCTGCACGTCCTCTTCGAAGAACTCGGCCACGGAGTTCAGCATCTGCGGCAGCGCGCCGGTGCTCTCGCCGACCTCGATCATCTCGACGGCGAGCTCGGGGAAGACCTTGGTCGCCTGCAGGCTGACCGACAGCCCCTTGCCCTCGCGTACGGTCTCGACCGAACGATGCACGGCGTTGCCGATCTGCCGCGAATCGATCGACCGCGCCGCCGTCTCGAGCGACGGTACCAGCGGCAGACCGCCCGTCAGCAGCGTCGACAAGGTGCGCGAAAACAGGCCCACCTGGTACTTGAGCCACACATTGCCGAAGACCGGCGTCGCAATGCGGATGCGGTCGATCAGGTTCGCTCCCGCGTCCGTCTTCGACCACCGATACAGCACAAAGATCACCGCCGCGACCACGACACCCACATAGATGCCGTAGCTCTGCGCCTCCTTGCCGAGGTTCAGCAGAAACGTCGTCAACGCCGGCAGATGCACGCCCAGCTGGTCGTAGAGCTGCGCGAACCGCGGCACCACGAATGTGATCAGAAAGATGAACAATCCGAAGACCATGCAGATCAGCAGCGCCGGATAGATCAGACTCGCCTTCAGCTTCTTGCTGAAGGTCAGCGAGACGCGCTGAAAGTCCAGGTAGCGCTGCAGCACCTCTTCGAGATTGCCCGAGCGTTCCCCCGCCAGCAATGTGGTCGTATAGACCAGCGTAAAGCCGCCCTGCGCCTCGAACGCCTCGGAGATCGATTCGCCCGTCTTCACGCGCGCCGCGACGTCCTCCAGCTGCGCCCGAAAGTGGGCCAGCTTCTGCCGCCGCGCCAGCAGCTCCAGCGATCCCAGGATCGGAAGTCCGGCGCGGATCAGCGTCAGAAACTGCTGATTGAAGATCAGGAAGGTCTCCAGCTTCACCTTCTTCTTCGAGCTGCCGGCGAGCAGGTTCCGCGCCTTCACCGAGTAGACGAAGTAACCCGCCTGCGTGAACCGCGCCCGCAACTCCTCCGCCGTAGCCGCCGAGTGCGTCTGCTCCTGCACTCGCCCCCGTTCATCCGCCAGCTTGATTACGAATTCCGTCAAAATCTCGCTCCATGCGACCGAAGGCTACCCGTCGCTCTTCCATCCTGGCTGTTTCTCTCTCATCTTAGACGGACGTTCCCTGCACTGGTCGCCTCGGCAACGATACGAATTCCTCGGGGCCCGACCTCGTTCAGCCCGCCAGCTCCGACGCCCGCCACGCCGCATTGGCCCACAGCCGCTCCCGTCCTCCGAACCCCTCGCAGTACGCCGCCATCCGCTCCGCCGTCGCGTCCTCAATCTGCGAGTCGTAGCACAGCGCCAGCCGCCGCTTGCGCTTGATGGCCGCCTCAACCTCCTGCGGCTCGCAGGCAAACACCGGCGTTGCCTCGACGCCCGTCTCGAGCGCAGCCTGTGCGATCGCCTCCGCACCAAGCTCCAGCGCATACGGCAGATCCTCATAGAAGGCGCACGGCAGCGCACTTCCCGCGACCGCCGCAGCCGCCTCCCGCGCCGTGCGATGATCCACATGGCCGCCCAGCGCCAGCGGCAGAACCACCGCGCCGGCGCCCTCAATGGCCTTCTGGATCTTCGCCATCGCCTTGTCCAGCGGATTCACCGCCACGGTCGTCAACTCCTCCAGCGTGCAGTGCATGCGCAGCGGACCATCCTTCACATTCAGGTCCTTCAGGCTCAGCCGCTTCGCTCCCGCGCCAAACTGCTTGCGCCAGCTCTCATCTTCCTTCGCGCGCACCGCCGTCACGTAGGTCATGCGATCGTTCGCATGCACCGAGCTCACATCGGAGAACGGAGCATACTCGCTGCGCGTGAAGCAGTTCACCACCTCGACCGCGTGGCCTCGTTCGAGCCACGCCGCAATTGCCAGCGAAAGGGAAAAAGCCGCATCATCCCGATGCGGCGAAATCACAACAATCTTCACGATGAATCTCCTGGAACTCAATTCTTTTGCCGTGCGAGCGAATTCCGCCGGGCGACCAGCCCCTAGCGCCAATCGTCCCGCGCCGCCTGCTGCTCCTCAAACACCGCGTCGAATCTCTCCGTCTTCTTGATCAGGATGTCGCCCTGCACCACCTGCTGGTGCAGCAGCACCGCCTGCAGCCGCACCAGCTCCAGCATCGCCAGAAACATGCAGATCAGCGCCCGCTCGGTGTGCGTCGCATGCAGCAGCCGACTGCAGCGACACCGGCCTGTCCTCCATCACCAGCCGCCGCTTCACATACTCGATCATCTGCGCGACCGTCACCGACTCCTCATCGACATTGAGCACCGGCCGCGCCCGCATGCGCTGCAGGATGTCCTGAAACACCCGCACCAGATCGACCGTATCGGCGGCAATCTCCCGCTCCGCGCTCGCATCCTCGCGAAACTCGCGCATGCCCGGGTTCGACCACGTCGCCTCTTCGATCTGCTGCTTCTGCATCAGCATCTGCGCGGCGGCCTTGAAGCGTTCGTGCTCCAGCAGCCGCTCCACCAGCTCGCGCCGCGGGTCTTCGGAGTCGCCCTCGACCCCGGTCCCGCTGGGATCGCGCGGCAGCATCGTCCGGCTCTTGATGTGGATCAGCAGCGAGGCCATGTAGATGAACTCGCCCGCCGCATCCACGTCGGTCTGCTTCAGATGGTGCGTGTACTCCAGAAACTGCTCGGTAATCCGCGCAATCGGAATGTCGTAGATGTCGATATTCTGCTTGCGAATCAGATCCAGCAGCAGGTCGAACGGACCGTCGTACACCTGCCCGACGGTCACCGAAAACGGCGACTGCGACGCCTCTTCCTTGGCCGCGCTCGGCCGCTTGGGCTCGGGCGGCGGCGCGGGAATCGGCTTCGGCTCGAGCGCAAACGGCTCGGCCACCACCTCGGCTACCACAGCCTGCGCAGCGATATCCTCGGCCGTCAGCGTCACCTTCTCCGTCCCCGCAAAGCCCTCGCCCTCGGTCGTTTCGACAGTGGAAGCCTCCGCAGGGGAGGGAACCGAAGCTTCCAGTTCCTTTTCGCCCTCTCCGTTACCCGTCTGGATCGTCTCTTCGGCCATCGCCTATCGCAGCCCCATCGCCGTGCGAACCTGGTCCATCGTCTGGTTCGCGCGCACATTCGCCCGCGCGTTGCCGTCCTCGAGAATCGCCTTCACCTCGTCCGGGTTGGCCTCAAAGTGGCGCCGCCGCTCCTGGATCGGAGCCAGCTCCTTCACCACCGCATCGGCCAGCCATCCCTTGCACTGGATGCAGCCGATCCCCGCCGTGCGGCAGCCCTCCGCCGCCTCGGCCTGCACCTCCGCCGGCGAGAAGACCTTATGCAGATCGAACACCGGGCACACCTCGGGATTGCCCGCATCGGTCCGCCGAATCCGCGCCGGATCGGTCACCATCGGCTTCAGCTTCGCCCGAATCTCCGCCTCGGGATCGCTCAGCAGAATCGTGTTGCCGTAGCTCTTCGACATCTTGCGGCCGTCGGTTCCCGGCAGCTTCGGACGAGGGCGTCAGCAGCACCTTCGGCTCGGGCAGAATCTCCACCACCGTCGCTCTGCGTCAGCTCCGCCGCCAGCCGTTCCTTGTCCGAGTGAGCGTGCGCCACCGCCGCCGTCCGCCGCGCCCCATACAGATGGTTGAACCGCCGCGCAATCTCGCGCGTAATCTCCACATGCGCCGCCTGGTCCTGCCCGACGGGCACAAACTCCGGCTGATACGCCAGAATGTCCGCCGACTGCAGCAGCGGATATCCCAGGAATCCGAAGGTCGCCAGGTCCTTTTCCTTCAACTGCTCCTGCTGATCCTTATAGGTCGGCACCCGCTCCAGCCAGCTCACCGGCGTGATCATCCCCAGCAGGTCGTTCAGCTCGAAGTGCGCCGGCACACGGCTCTGCACGAAAGATCGTGCACAGCTTCGGATCGAGCCCGGCCGCCAAAAAGTCCAGCGTGACCTCCTGGATGTTCTGCTGCAGATTCGAGGTGTCCGCGTAGTCGGTCGTCAGCGCGTGGTAGTCCGCGACAAAGAAGTAGCACTCATACTCGGTGCTGCAACTGCGACCCAGTTGTACAGCGCCCCCATGTAGTTGCCAAGGTGCAGCCGTCCGGTCGGACGCATGCCGCTCAAAACCCGCGGACGGGTCGCACTCTGCTCAGAAGTCGTGTTGGAAATGGTCATTGCCTCACAATGCAAAAGCTGCATCAATCAGCAATGGTAAATGATCCTCCGCCAGCTACAGCGCGAACAGCAGCAGGTTGAACACGCCCAGCAACGGCCCCACGATCATGAAGATCAGCCGGAATCCCAGGAAGAAGAACGCGATCATCAGGTAAAGTCCCATGCTGTCATAGGTCTTCTGCGCGTTGTACGGCAGAAAGTGCCGCAGCACCTTGCCCCCGTCCAGCGACGGCAGCGGAATCACGTTGAACGCCAGCAGCAGCAGGTTCACCAGGATCCCGTAGTACAAAAACAGCATCGCCGGAAAGATCGGCGGCAGATCCAGCGTCGACACCCCCGGCACCCGCTCCGCCAGCGCCATCGCGATCGGCAGCGACGCCGCCGCGCCCGGAACCGGTGCTTCAGCAGCACCAGCACCGCCAGGCAAACCCCCGCGCCCAGCAGGTGCGCCACCGGCCCCGACAGGTAGACCAGCATCTCGTCCTTGGCTCGCCGGAAGTTCCGCTCCGTCACCGGCACCGGCTTGCCCCAGCCGAAGATCAGCGAGCTCTGCACCATATAGAAGATGGGAAAGATCAGCGTTCCGAACAGGTCGAAGTGCTTGACGGGATTCATGCTCTGCCGTCCCAGCATCTTTGCCGTCGGATCCCCGAACCGGGCCGCTACCCACGACTGCGCCGCATCATGCAGCGAGATCGCCAGCAGCAGCACCACGTACTCAAATAGTGCCAGCGCAACTTCCAGACTCATCCCACCAGCTTATCGGATGCCGCGCTCTGTCGTATCCCCATTCCGTTTTTCGAGCAGATCGGCGAAGGTCTCTTTATGCTTCGGTTTAGCGGCGGCCTTCTGCTTGGGATCGGGCAGCACCCGCTCCGGCGGCGGCGTTCCCACACGGTCCCGCGCGTTCTCCTTCACCGCCTTCACCACCGAAAATACCCGCTTCTTCGCCTTGCGCATGGCCGTCCTCGATCCCCGTCCGGAGCATTCCCGGCACCTCGCGATTATGCAATACTCCGGTCCGTCCGCGCTTCCCCACGGCGCAGGGCAATGGCTTAGGATAGATGGGTGGATTCGGGAGCCAACCGTGCCCGTCCACAGATGAGGTGACCGGATGGAAGAACGCGATTTTTTCGATGAACGGCCTGAACAGCGAACCCACACCATGACCTGCCCCCACTGCGGGCAACCAGGCGAGTACGAGGTCAGCTGGCTGGTGCGGCGCAAGAAGGCTCAGCTCCCGCGCGGAGCCGACGAGCGTGACCGTGCCCGCTTCGCCAAGGCCCAGAGCTACATGGTCCGCCGCGACGACCTGGTCGGGTGCAAGAACATCCGCTGCCGCAAACGCTTCGACGTCACCAGCATCCAGTCCGTCGCCTTCATCTAGGCGCTTCGGCTAGGAAGCCGACCGGACGCTCCGCCGCGCGCAACGCCAGCGCAGCGAGCCACAAAGCAGATCCAGCGGGAAGGGGAATGGTGTCCCTTCCCGCTTTTTCGTGCCCTCTTTACGGAGCACTGCTCCTTCCGTTATGCTTCCCTCCGCAATCGAACCGGGCTGTGCTCTTGTGCTCTAATGGGAGCGTCCAACGCCCAACCGCTCCACCATCTTCGAAGCGCGAGTCCGCAAGAGAGGGTACGTGATGGCCAACATGCTGCTGAGTTCCGAGGAACGCAATCTCTCCCCCGAGCAGGTCGAGCATCTCGACCGCCGCCGCCGCCGCGGCCAGTTGTTCCTCGTCATCTGCTTCCAGTTCCTCATCGTCTCGCTGCTGCTGCTGCTCTGGTCCGGCCAGGACCTCACCTACTCGCCCGGCTGGACGCACCCCATGGCCTACTGGAACGCGATCACCTTCACCCTCGCGCTCATCTTCGGCGCCGCCGGAGTCCGCCTGCGCCGCGGCTCCACACGAGTTCCTCAGCTACTAGCCCTTCTTCGTAGCAGTCGTTGGTCGCGCCGTCACGCACCGCCGCGACCAACGCAGCACGATACAGCGGTGCCGGCAGCGCGCCCAACCAGACCGCGCCCGGCAGATGGGGTTCGGATGCACGTCGCCGCTTCATGCTCGTCGCTCCTCGATAGCAAGCTCGCCCTTCTGCTCGCCCCCACCTTCGCCGAGCCCGGCCACTTCTCCAGCCTCGAGATCGCCCTCCTGCTGGTCTGCGTTCTCCTCTCCGCCGGCCTCTTCCTCTGGCGATTCGCCCCCATCCTGCGCAACATCCTGCAGTCGAAGAAAGACGTCGACTTCTCCCTCCGCGTCCTGAGCGGTCCTCACCTCGGCGCTCGCCTCTGGAACTTCTTCTGGGAGGTCCTCTGCCAGGCCAAGGTCATCCGCGAGCGCCCGCTCCCCGGCCTCGCCCACGCCTTCGTCTTCTGGGGATTCCTCGCCTTCGCCCTGGTCACGCCTCAACCACTTCGCCGTCGGCCTCGGCCTCGGCTTCCTCCCGCCCGCCAGCCTCATCGGCCGCTTCTACTTCTTCTTCGCCGCCGCTCTGGGCGCTGCTGGTCGCCGTCTCCATCGCCGGCCTCTTCGTCCGCCGCTTCTTCGTCCGCCCCATCTGGCTCGGCAAAAAGGTCTCCTACGAGTCCGGCCTCATCGCCTTCCTCATCTTCCTGCTGATGGTCACCTACCTCGCCGCCTTCTTCACTCCGCGAAGCCTCCGCCAGCCTCAAAGCTCTCTGGTGGACCCACACCCTCACCCTGCTCCTCTTCCTTCCGCTCATCCCCCACACCAAGCACCTGCACCTCGTCCTCTCGCCCCTCACCATCTTCCTCAAGCGCGACGGCTTCTCCGAGATCCCGCCGCTCTCGCCGACGACGAAGACTTCGGCCTCGTCGCCGGCAAGGACCTCACCCAGCTCATCAGCCTGCAGGCCTACAGCTGCGTCGAGTGCGGCCGCTGCACCGAGCACTGCCCCGCCTCCAACACCGGCAAGGTCCTCAACCCCAAAGAGATCATCCTCGGCACCCGCACCTATCTCAACACCTCGGCCCGCACTCCGAAGCCCCGCTGCTCGTCGAAGCTCCCGAAGACTCCCCCGACAACCCGCCTGCCCGCTACATGTCGCATGGAGGCCGCCTTCGAGTGCACCACCTGCGGCGCCTGCGAGTTCCAGTGCCCGGTCGGCATCCAGCACCTGCCCATCATCATCGGCCTGCGCCGCGGCGCCACCAACACCGGCGCCTGGGAAGACCCCTACGGCACCAAGCTCTTCCTCGCCCTCGAGAAATCCGGCAACGCCCTCGGCCTGCAGCGCCATCGGAGCGCGACAAGTTCATCGCCAAGCAGGCCTTCCCCATCTTCGACGGCACCCAGGAGTACTGCCTCTGGCTCGGCTGCATGGGCGGCTACGACCCCAAGGGCCGCGAGATCATCGCCGACTTCGCCCGCATCATGGACCACCTCGGCACCACCTTCGGCGTCCTCAAGAAGGAAAAGTGCACCGGCGACCCCGCCCGCCGCCTCGGCAACGATCTGGTCTTCCAGAATCTCGCCGAAGCCGGCCTCGAAGACCTTCGCAGCCGCACAAGGTCCAGAAGATCGTCGCCATCTGCCCGCACTGCGTCCGCACCATCGCCACCGACTGGCGCGACTACGGCATCGCCCCCGAGATCGAGCACCACACCGAGTTCCTCGCCCGCCACCAAGCCCGCCTGCCCAACCACCGCGAACCAGCCGAGCAACCGCAGCCCAGACGTCCGCACCAGCCCCCGAAACGATCGCCTTCCACGACCCCTGCTACCTCGGCCGCTACCAGAACATCTACGAGCAGCCCCGCGCCGTCGTCGCCCTGGCCGGCGAGCTCGTCGAAGCCCCTCGCAACCACGAGCGCAGCTTCTGCTGCGGAGCCGGCGGCGGACTCGCCTTCCTCGGCGAGAGAGTACCTCCAGCGGCGACGGCGACCCGCCCGCATCAGCCACGTCCGCGCCCGGAACTCGTCGCCACCGGCGCCCAGACCATCGGCACCGCCTGCCCCTTCTGCAACACCATGTTCCGCGACGCCCTGGTCGCCATCACCCCCGCCGGCCAGACCCCACCCCAACTCCTCGACATCGCCCAACTCACCGCCCGCAACCTGCCCCATCGCGACTAAACTTGCCTCGAGCGCTAGCCGTAGTCGCTGCCAGCGCCCGATCCTCGGTTCAGCCCACTTGCTATCCTCATCAAAAGGAGATTCCTCCCCCTGATGAGAAAGTGTCTCTTCCTGCTGTCCTGCCTTACGGTCGCGCCTCTGCTCTGTGCGCAGGCCAAGCCCACGCCTTCTCCCTTCACCGCGCACACCGCCGCGGAGTTGGACCAGATCGAGGCTCGCCTCAAGCTGCGAGCGGCCGCCTCTCCCACCGGCGACGCCACGCAGACCCTCGAGGACCAGGGCTCCAACTGGATCGCTTTGGTCGTCCGCGCCAGCACCGGCGAGGCCGAGTTCCACCGCGACTGGTCCGAGGAGATCCAGGTCCGCAGCGGCACCATGACCGTCTACTATGGCGGCGCTATGTCCCAGGAGCACGCCTTCGGCCCGCGCGTCGGCGAGTTCCGCAGCGCCACGATGGAGGGTGGCACCGCCCAGGTCCTCCATGCCGGCGACCTGATGCACATTCCCGCCTCCGTCCCGCACTGGGTCAAGATTGCGCCCGGCGACACCGCCAGCTACCTCGTCTTCATGGAAGAGTAGCCGAAGTCGCAACCAACGGCCGAGTGCCCCATTCCTGCGCAGTGTGCCGCGCAGGAATGGGCATCTCGCTTTTGCCCGCTGATCCGCTGCCCTGATCCCTATTCCCTACTCCCTTTTAGGGGAAGGGAATCTCTCGCCAACCTCTTCCGCATGCGCTACACTCTCCGACTGAACGACTATTCAGTTCCGCCGCAGCACGGAGCCAGCCACCGCATGAAGATCCTCGTAGCGATCAAGCAAGTGCCCGAACGCGACGCCCAGATCCACATCGCGTCCCACGGCGATCTCGCCGGCAAGTGGATCGACGAAGACGATCTCACCTACACCATCAACGAGCCCGACGCCTACGCCCTCGAAGAGGCCCTGCAGCTCAAGGAAAAGGTCGGCGGCGAGGTCGATCGTCCTCTGCGCCGGCCCGGAGCGCGTCCTCAGCACCCTGCGCGAGGCCCTCGCCAAGGGCGCCGACCGCGCCCTCCACGTCGAGGTCGCCGCCGAAGACCTGGCCGCTCGCGACACCCTCGGCATCGCCCAGCTCCTCGCCGACGCCGTCCAGCAGGAGCAGCCCGACCTCATCCTCACCGGCCTGCAGTCCGACGACCTCGGCCTCGGCCAGACCGGCGTCGTCCTCGCCGAGCTGCTCGGCATCCCGCACGCCACCCTCATCCTGCAGGTGGAGAGGACCGACACCGGCCTCCGCGTGAAGCGCGAACTCGAAGACGGCTGGTTCCAGCACGTCGACCTTCCGCTCCCCGCGCTCCTCACCATCCAGTCCGGCGGCAACAAGCTCCGCTACGCCACGCTGATGGGCATCAAGAAGGCCAAGACCAAGGAGACCGCGGACCGTCGCCGCCGCCTCCGCGCCCGCGCCAGCCATCACCCTGGACCGGGTCTATCCCCCGGAAAAACAGAAGAAGACCGAGATGCTCACCGGCACGCCCGCCGAAATCGCCGCGCAACTCGTTGAAAAACTGAAGTTTGAGGTGAGAGTGATATGAGCGGAGCAGGAGTTCTCGTCGTCCTCGAGCAGCGCGCCGGAAGCTGGAATCGCATGAGCTTCGAAGCCCTCGCCGCTGGCCAGCAGCTCGCCGCCAAGCTCGGCGCAACCTGCTCTGCCGCCGTTCTCGGAGCAAGCCAAAGCGCCGCTCGCCGCCGAACTCGCCACCAAACAGCTCGACAAGGTCTACAGCGTCGATCACGCCCTGCTCGAACCCTACACCGCGGACGGCATTCGTCCTCGCGCTCCAGCAACTCGTCGAGCACGCGAACCCCGCATTCGTCGTCTTCCCGCACACCTATCAGGTCCGCGACTTCGCGCCCGCGCTCGCCACCCGCTTCCGCAAGGTCCTCATCTCGGACGTCATCGCCATCCACGCCGACGATCCCGCGCAAGGCCCGGTCTTCGTCCGCCAGCTCCTCCAGGGCAAGCTCAACGCCGACTATCGCCCCAGCGGCCAGACCGGCCCTTGCTTCGTCTCCATCCAGGCTGGAGCCTTCCGCGCCGACGCAGTCCTCGAACCGGAAGCGGAGCCGCGCGCCATCGAGCCCTTCGTCGCCGCAACTCGAGGCCGCGCAGATCCGCAACCGCCCCAGCGAACCCTTCCGCGAGTCCGCCCAGACCGTCGATCTCACCGCCGCTCCGGTCATCGTCTCCGTCGGCCGCGGCATCGGCGAGCAGGAGAATATCCCGCTCATCGAGGAGCTCGCCAAGGCGCTCGGCGCCGAACTCGCCGCCTCGCGCCCCATCTGCGACAACGGCTGGCTCCCCATGGAGCGCCAGGTCGGCAGCTCCGGCCAAACCGTCTCGCCCAAGCTCTATCTCGCCGTCGGCATCTCCGGAGCCATCCAGCATCTGGTTGGTATGAAAGGAGCTAAGTCGGTGATCGCGATCAACAAGGACGAGAACGCGCCCATCTTCGAGGTCGCCGACTTCGGCGTCGTCGGCGACCTGTTCGAGATCGTCCCGGAGCTCACGAGCGCCATTCGGGCAGCCAAAGCGTAAATATTCGGCGCAGAGCGGCTCGCCCGAAAGACAGGGAGGTTTCCGGCGCAGGGCTATGCAGCATTTCGATCGCCACTCCGCAGATGGTGCAGAATATAGAAAGGCCTATTCGCGACTTTTCCATCGAATTGGCTGTCGCTGCATCTAAAAAACAGGATGTCTTTCACCATGCCCCTTATCTCGATTGATCCTCCTGCAACGCTCTTGGCAGGCGCGCGGAAGGATCGTCTCCGAGCCACAGGGTCGACTGCGCGACAGCCACGGCCGCGCCATCACCGATCTTCGCATCTCCGTCACCGACCGCTGCAACTACAAGTGCGTCTACTGCCGCACCGGCAACGAAGGCGCCCAGTTCACCGAGCTGCCCATCGCAGACTACCTGCGCATGATCCGCGTCTTCGTCTCGCTGGGCATCGAAAAGGTGCGTCTCACCGGCGGCGAGCCGCTGCTCCGCTCCGGCCTGGTCGAGATGGTCCAGGAGCTCGCGCAGATGCGCACCGCGTACGCCGACGACGGAACCGAGCTCGTGCCCGGCGATCCCGACGCGCAGCCGCTCGACATCGCCCTCACCACCAACGGCCATCTGCTCGCAGGCCTGGCCGCTCCGCTGAAGGCCGCCGGCCTCAGCCGCATCACCGTCAGCATGGACGCGGTCGATCCCGAGACCTTCGCCCGCATCACCCGCGTTCCGCGCAGCTTCGAGCGTGTGCTCGCCGGCATCCGCGCCGCCCGCGAGGCCGGCCTCGGCCCGGTCAAGGTCAACTGCGTGCTGCTGCGCGGCTTCAACGACTCCCAGATCGAGCAGTTCGCCGAGTTCAGCCGCCAGGAGAGCGTCATCGTCCGCTTCATCGAGTGGATGCCGCTCGAGGAAGACCGCAGCTGGAAGCCCGAGACCGTCGTCACGCTGGACGAGATCGTCACCCGGCTCAACGCCGTATCGGCCCGGTCGTCGACCTCGCCCCCAACGCCCCCAGCGAGACCGCGCGCCGCTACACCTTCGACGACGGCCTCGGCGAGATCGGCATCATCGCGCCCGTCTCCCACCCCTTCTGCGGCCACTGCAGCCGCGTCCGCCTCACCTCCGACGGCAAGATCCGCACCTGCCTCTTCTCGCAGAGCGACCACGATCTGTACGGTGTGTTGCACCGCGGCGGAAGCGACGAGGACCTGCATGCCTACATCCGCCGGGTCATCCTGCGGAAGGAGGCCCGCCACCACATCGGCGAGCCCGACTTCCAGAAGCCGTCCCGCAACATGGTGCACATCGGCGGTTAGAGCGAAATAATCGTATCCTCATCCTTCCTGCGGAAGGTACACTTATTGTTGTAGATGCAGGGTTTACACTGGACGCGAAGTGCAAGCCGACGTCCTGCGCAGATTGCCGTGTCATCTTATAGCGTGGTGTGTCGCCATCTCAGGGAAAAGTGAGTAGAACGCGAGTGAGAGGCTTTCTCGGCGGTAAGAGGCAACACTTTGAAGCCATCGATAGCCATCAGATGGACCACCTGCGGGTCTTTCATGATGTCGCGCGAACGCTGACCTCGACTCTCGAACTCGACCAGATCCTGCACACCATCATGAACAAGATGGCCGATTTCTTCGGCCCCGAGCGCTGGTCGCTCATGATGGTCGATGAGAACAGCAACGATCTCTACTACGCCATCGCCGTGGGCGAGAACGAGCACACCCTCAAGGGGTTACGCGTGCCTCTCGGCGAAGGCGTCGCGGGCTGGGTCGCGGCGACCGGCAACGCGCTGGTCGTTCCCGACGTCGCCCTCGATCCCGCACTGGACGAACTTCTCCAATCACCACCCCGAGCTGAATATCCAGTCCATCGCCTGTCTTCCGGTGCGCGCGAACAACCGCACCCTCGGCGTCATTCAGCTGCTGAACAGCAAGCTCGACCTGATGAGCGAGTTCTCCATCTCGTTCCTGCGCATCCTGTGCGACTACGCCGCGATCGCCATCCAGAACGCCCGCTCGATGAAGCTGATCCAGGAACTCAGCATCACCGACGACTGCACCGGCCTCTTCAACGCCCGCCATCTCTACAGCATGCTGGACGAACAGGTGCAACTGGCGGCGCGCGCCGAGCAGAGCAAGGAGCGGCACCAGTTCAGCCTTCTGTTCGTCGATCTCGACCGCTTCAAGAACGTCAACGACACCCACGGTCACCTCATCGGCAGCCTTCTGCTCGCCGAGGTCGGCGCGGTGATGAAGCGGTCCGTCGGTCCGGAAAACGCCGCCTTCCGCTACGGCGGAGACGAGTTCGTCGCGCTTCTGCCCGGCATGGGCAAGGATGCTGCCATGGCCACGACCATGGAGCTCTGCCAGCGCCTGCGCAACTCACGCTTTCTCGAGGGCAAAGGACTGTCCCTCAACATCTCCGGCAGCTTCGGCCTGGCCACCTTCCCGGAGGACGGCAATTCGGTCCATGCCATCCTCCGCTCGGCCGACAAGATGATGTACGAGGTCAAGAACTCGACCCGCAACAACGTCGCCGTCGCCGGACGCGGCCTGGTCATGAGCCCGCCTACGCCGACGCTGCACCCCTTCAGCCGCCCGAAGGTGGGCTAGCCGCTCACTCCGGTTTGCGCCGCTCGAGTTCGCTCGGCCGGCGCGCCTCGGGATGGATCACGTCCCGATTCTCCGGAGCCGTCGGGTGCACGCCGAAGTCCCAGACGCCCAGGTTCACCTCCTTGTCGGAGATCACCTCCACCAGGGCATACTCGCCGAAGCCAAGCGGCTCGGCCGGCGTCAGCTTCATCCAGTGGCCTCCGCGCATCAGCTCGCTGTGGGTCGCGACGATGTCCTCCTGCTTCTGCACCTCGCCGCTGAGCGCCGACGTCCGAAAGCTCGCAACCACGCGGGCATCGGTCCGAACATCCGCGCGCACAATGACATACCGGCTCGTCGGCCGAGCCACCGCTCGAATCCGCCTTCGCGTCTGCCGCGCGTTGCGATGCCCCATGCGTATCCACGGTGAGCGGCGTTCCTCCGGTCGGAACGGCGGCATCGTCGCCCACGCGTATGTAGAAGACCGGGGTATCGACATGCATCTGGATATACGACCGCGTCCCTTTCAGCACCAGCAACTGGTGCTGTGCCGCCAGCGGGTTCAGCGCCTGCCGCAGCACATTATGCGAGGTGCTGCGGTTCAGATCGCCAGCCGACTGCATCAGCGGCACCAGCTCCGGTGCGCCCTGCCAGGTATCGAGCGCCAGCACGCTGTCCTGCTCCGGCAGGCGCAGGTCAGGAGCGACCGTTGGCGTCAGGCTCGCCCGCTCCTCTTCCTCCTTGAGCAACTCCGGATCGATCGGTGGCGCCTGATGATCGGCGTTCGGGCCGTTCCCGGAGTCCTGAGCTGCCGCCGGCGTGTGGGCCTTCTCCCATCGGCGCGTCGCGTCCAGGTCGACGAGCTCCAGCGGAATCTCCTCGGTCGCGCCGGCCCGCTCCGCGCTGCTGTAGCGGACGACCTTCCCCACGACCTGATAGCTGGTGACGACCTGATAGCTTCCATCCTTCAGAATCAGGTGGATGCGATGCGGCTTCACCGGGTCGTTGTTGGGCGCGATCACCCCCGGCGCCTGCGCGGCGGCGGCCACGCCGATCGAGCCGAGGCCGAGACCCAGCGCAACCGACAGAACCATGCCTCGACGAGGGAAGAAGAATCTCATGCCGATGAATGTACCGCGTTCCGCCCTCGTACGGGGAGACGCCCGCAGTGGATCGTGCAGCGGAAGTGGACAAAATCGGGAACTAAAAGTGGCGCAGCGTTTCGGCGACCTTCGTGGCTGGATCCTTGGGCAACGGATTGTCGGTTACGGCAAACGGTCCGCGCTGGGGCATGCGATCGGCGGTGCGCTCCAGCGAGCGGCTGACGATCTCGCGCGAGCCAAGGCCCACGGCCAGCGCCAGCGTCAGAACAATCCCGCCAAACAGAATGCCAAAGGCAAGCTCGACGATGTTGCCCCCCACGCCGAGGTGATCGAGCACCATCGCGCCCGTCAGCACCAGCACCAGCCACTTTACGCCGAGCGAGAGGAAGCGCGCGTAGGTCAGCTTCGCGTTCACCGCTCCGATCAGCACCGACCGGGCGAGGAACCGCGCGATGATGTTGCCGACCAGCAGCAGAATGATCGCGCCGACGGAGTGGGCGAGGTAGGGCAGCAGGAAGACCGACACCTGCGAGCCGGTCGAATAGGAGGCGTCGAAGGCCGAGATGCCGATGACGAACCCGAGCAGCACGCAGAGCCAGAAGGCGGTGCGCGCCACCAGCACCGTCGGGCTGTGCGAAGGCACCCAGTCCTGCATCGAGGCGGAGATATCGTTGGAGCGGCCGCGGGCAAGTCGCTCGTCGAACTGGAGATACGTCAGGATCCGCCGCAGAACATACGCCGCCAGCGCGCCCACCGCGGTGAGCGCGCCGATCGCCAGCACCAGCGCCAGCAGTCCGGGAAGCACGCTGATCAGCAGCGACAGGACACGATAGAGGGAGTCGTGCAGCGCTGCGTTCATATGCTCCCACACGGAGGGCGCATACGCGACGGGGTTAATCGGCTGATCGGGCTGAAGTTGGAGAGCGAGGGCTGTGAGGTGACCCATGGAGGAACTCCTTGCTGCAACGCGGAATGTTTCGATTGCCTTATCGCTTGACCCGGCGAGAACGAGCTTACGGATTGAAGCGATCCGGCCAGCGCCAGCGTGAGACCAGATACGGTTTGTCGAACTCGAAGGCCTGGGCCAGCTCTTCAATATGGCGCTCGGGATCTACGCCCGACCGGGCGTAGAGGATGTGGGAAGCGACCCAGGCGAGATACAGCGGCGTCAACGCTCCGAGCAGATGGCCGCGATTGATGGTGCGCAGCCGAAAGGCGAGCAGAAAATCGTAAAGGATGCGCACCCAAAGGGAGTCCGCCATGCGAAAGGTCTGCGGATCCGAGGCCGCCAGGCGCTTCAATCCCAGCAGCGAGTTCGGCGGCAGCACCAGAGACCAGATCTCCTGCAGATTGCTGTACGCCAGCCGGAAGGAGTCGAGCATCGGCTCGACGTCCAGATCGGCGAAGCCATCGGCTGCGGCTCGCGTCTGCGCCGCGCCGCGCGGCTCCTGCCTGGGCGATGCGCGACCGCTGCCAGAAGGCGGCACGGGCCTCGACATCGCTGAAGAGCGACGCCGTAATGCGCGCGAGCAGCGAGTTGAGATCGCTCTCTTCGGGCTGCGGAATCATCCGTTTGCCAGCGCCTACCTCGGTGATCGCATAGCCCGCCACGGCGGCCTCTGCAACCGGCCACAGCAGCGCGTCGTTCTGGCCGCTCGCGGTGAACTTCTGGGCGCTGGCGGCCATCCGCTCCGCCATGCGCAGGGACAGTCCAAGATCGATGGCCAGCGGGAAGCGTGGTCGCGCGCCGTAGACCGCGCGGCTCATCGGATAGAGGATGGCGGAGTTCACCAGTCCGTCGCGCGGCCCAAGATCGTAGCGTGGAACGGCCAGGTCGGCGCTCCGCCGGCACCCACTCCCGCCACCGCGTTGGCGAGGGAGCGCAGCGCCTCCGGGCTGAGCGATTGCGCCTCCGCGCCCAGCAGCAGGCAGGCGGCGGCGTTGTGCTGCTGCGTGAGCTTGTAGGCATTCAGAAAATGGGCCGCCGTCAGCACCCAGGCTCCGGGAGACGGGAGCGACGGCGGCTCGATGATCAGGTGCAGGTTGCTGTACCGGCTGGCTAGGTCCTGTCCGGAAGGCGTGATCGGGGTGCTCGCCCGCGTCGCCGTTGTGATCCAGGCTCGGCCGGAGGTCATCGGCCGAGCCGGCGGGCAGGTCAGGCGTCGCGACCAGCACGGTCGATCCGGCAAAGGCCTCGCTCAGATGGCTCAGCGTGCTCTCAAAGGCCTCGTGCGAGAGCGGGGTCAGCGAGACGAGCAGGCTCTCTGGAAGATTGCCAGAGGTGACCTGTCCCTGGGGGGCGGCTGCGGGCTGGAATGGAGTGGATGCCATGCGTCACTTTCTTTTGCGTTGCTGGGCCCGATCGAACTCCGAAGATACTCCTGTTGCGTCAGCAAGCGGCGAGCACCGTGGAAGCCCCTCCGCCTGCCTGGCTCCAAGTCTACTGCGGAAGTGCCAGAATGCCAGCCAGTGGAATGCGAATCCACGTCGGGCGGTTGTTCAGTTCATAGTCCAGCTCATAGAGCGCCTTCTCCAGCAGGTAAGCATTCAGCAGTAACTGCGCCTCGGCGGGCTGAGGAATGAGATGCTCATTCTGCGCGATCGTCGACTGATAGGCGCTCAGGAACTCCGTCGAGACGGCATTCTGCCACAGCGTCGCCCATGCCTCAAGATTGCGCATATCGGCCGGATTATTCGGCGGCCGACGCTGCATGAACGCATTCAGTCCGACATACGCCGCATAGCCGAACGAGCGCAGCATCCCGGCGACGTCCTTGAGCGGAGATTGTTTGGCCCGCCTCTCCTCGAGCGGCCGTGCCGGCTCGCCTTCGAAGTCCAGGATCACAAAGTCGGCCTTGGTGCGCAGGATCTGGCCAAGGTGGTAGTCGCCGTGGATCCGCGTGCGCAGCCCCGCGCTCTCGGGCGAGGCCGCAGTGAGCCGCCGCGCACGGGAGAGCAGGCTCCGCCGCTGCGACAGAATCAGCGCCGCGCTATCGGCGGTGCTGTCCGTCTCGCTCGAGGGAAGATTGGCCATGCCGCGCCGCAGGGCTTCGAGTGTCCGCGCAATCTGCGCTTCGATGCGGGCCGCGTCGTCGGCAAGCTCGTGCGACGAGAACGGCTCCTCGCTGGAAGGCCGGATCCTCGGTCGGCGTCGCCAGCGCAAGATGCATCTCGGCGGTTCGGCGTCCCAGCAGTGCGGCGGCGTCGATGTAGAGCCCGGCGTGCTCGCGAACGACCTCGAGAAACGCCAGGTCGCTCGGTGCGGCAAAGCTCGGGAAGTGGCCAAGATCATGCGGAACCGGGGCGGTGGCGCAACTGTCGTAGTACCGAGAGATCTCATCCATCGTCCATTGCCAGCCGTCCCCTTCGTTCTGGACCAGTCCCTGCAGCATGGCCAGCGTGGTTTCGCCGCCCTCGGGTGCGGTTCTGCACCACCAGGCGAATGTCGCCGAGGAACGGTGCGATGCGCGGGAACTGTGCCACCTCGGTGAGGAAGCGGCCAAGCTCGCTGTCGGGATTTTCTCCCGGCTGCAGGCGGCGAAACAGCTTCATAATCAGGCGCGCATCGTACAAAATCGAGGTGTTCGACTGCTCGGCGGAGCCGGTGCGCGCGGGCACCGGGCCGGCCGCGCGTGTCTCCTCGAAGGCCGCGCTCCTCTGCGCCTGCACACGACCGAGCGCGGTCGGCAGATCGCCGGAGCTCTCAATCAGCGTGAGCAGATATTGGCGAAAGTCCTCGTTTGCCGTCGCGTCGTAGAGCACGGCCGCATCGGGAGGTCCACCGGGAGTGTTGACGGTTGCGAGAATCGAGTTCGGCGCTGTCTCCCGGACCGCCGCCGCCGTCTCGCCCGTCGCGATCGACAGCGGCAGTTGATAGGTGTCCATCGCGCCGTCGTCGTACGTCAGCTCGAGAAAGACCAGCGCGGTGTTGGCGCCGCCCGCGATTGGCTTCGCCGTCCCGGGTGTCGGCGAGCCCTGCGCCGCGCCGGCCGCGCCTTGCCCCTTCGCAAGGTTCCTCGGGAACGGCGCGGAATCGAGCACGCGCACCGCCGTAATGGTTCGCGTCTTCGCTCCGAACCAGCGTTGCCGCTGCAGATAGCTGGGGAGCAGCTGCTGCAGCAGATTCAGCCCCGTCCCCGTCAGCACGCTGCTGATGTTGCTCTCGCTGCCCGGCGCCTTGCCCAGCAGGTCGAGCTTCTGCAGGCCGGAGTTCACACTCTCGACCTCGACCACCGGGGTCTCGGCCTTCTCCGGCGCAGGCTGCAGCTCCAGCCACAGAAACGAGTACGGCGCGAGCGAGAGGGCATAGGGCGCCTTCGTAATCTGCGGAAACGGCACATACCCCAGCATCTCCACCGGAAGCATGCCATCGAACTCGGCCAGATCGAGCGATACCGGTTGCGCAAAGCGCGACAGGTTCGCCACGCACAACACGGTCTCGGCCTGCCCCCGGATGCCGTCCCCGCCGCCGTCTTTGTCCGCAAAGCGCCGGATGTACGCCAGAATCTTGCGGTTCTCCGGCTCCAGAAACTCCAGCGTCCCGCGACCGAAGACCTGGAACAACTTCCGCAGCGCGATCATGTTCCGCGACCAATGCAGCAGCGACGACGGGTCCGACTGCTGCGCCTCGACGTTGATCGCCTGGTAGCCCCAGATCGGGTCCATGATCACCGGAAAGTAAAGCTTTGCGGGCACCGCCTTGGAAAAGCCCGCATTGCGATCGGAGTTCCACTGCATCGGCGTGCGCACGCCATTGCGGTCGCCGAGATAGATGTTGTCGCCCATCCCAATCTCGTCGCCGTAGTAAAGAATCGGCGTGCCCGGAAAGCTCAGCAGCAGCGAATTCAGCAGCTCGATGCGGCGGCGGTTGTTATCGACCAGCGGCGCCAGCCTCCGCCGTATGCCCACGTTGATCCGCATGCGCGGGTCCGCCGAGTAGGCCAGATACATATAATCGCGCTCGTCGTCGGTCACCATCTCCAGCGTCAACTCATCGTGATTGCGCAGAAACAGGCCCCACTGGCAGGACTCCGGAATCTCCGGTGTCTGCGCCATGATGTCGGTGATCGGCAGCCGATCCTCCTGCCGCAGCGCCATGTAGATGCGCGGCATCAGCGGAAAGTGAAACGCCATGTGGCACTCGTCGCCCTCGCCGAAGTAGGGAAGCACATCGGGCGGCCACTGGTTCGCCTCCGCCAGAATCAGGCGGTTGGCGTAGTCCGCGTCGATCGCCGCGCGAATCTGCTTGATCGCCGCATGCGTCTCCGGAAGATTCTCGCAACTGGTCCCGTCGCGCTCGACCAGATAAGGGATCGCGTCCATGCGCAGCGCGTCGACGCCCATATCCAGCCAGAAGCGCATCGCCTTCACGACCTCTTCGATCACCGCCGGATTGTCGAAGTTCAGATCCGGCTGGTGCGAGAAGAAGCGATGCCAGTAGTACTGCTTGGCCACCTCATCCCAGGTCCAGTTGGACTTCTCGGTGTCGGTGAAGATGATGCGCGCGTCCTTGTAAAGCTGGTCGGTATCGGACCACACATACATGTTGCGCTCGGGCGATCCCGGCGGCAGCGATGTCGAGCCGCCTGGAACCACGGATGCTGATCGGACGTGTGATTGATGACCAGCTCGATCATCACCTGCATGCCGCGCTGGTGCGCCGCATCGAGAAACTGCTTGAACTCCTCGAGCGTCCCATACGAAGGATTCACGTCGACATAGTTCGAGATGTCATAGCCATCGTCGCGCAGCGGGGAAGGGAAGAACGGCAGCAGCCACAGGCAGGTCACGCCCAGATCCTGCAGATAATCCAGCCGCGACATCAGGCCAGGGAAGTCGCCAATGCCATCCGCGTTCGAGTCCTGAAACGCGCGCACGTGTAGCTCGTAAATGATGGCGTCTTTATACCAGAGAGGATCGGTGGCGCTGCCGGCTTTCTTCACTCGCTTGTCTCTGCCTCGAAGATTCTGAATTGTATCTCTGGACTAGGATGCCGCGTCACCCATCTAGGTACGATGGGTGACGCGGAAGATGTGCGCCGGCATCACATCCGGCCGAAGCGCGACATAATTGCTGCGGTCGTGCCATTGGTAATGCGTGCCGGTCAATAGGTCTTCGACATCGAAGCTCTCGTCGTGCTCGATGCCGAGCAGCTTCAGGTCGAGATCGATCCAGCCCGCCTGCTCGTTGTGCGGATCGAGATTGAGCGCAACCAGAATCGTATTGTCTCCCCGTCCGTCCTTGACGCGTTTGCTGTAGCAGAGCACCTGCGGGTTATCGACGGCATGGAAGCGTAGCGAAAGATCGCTCTGCAGCGCAATATTCTCGCGCCGTATCTGGTTCACCCGCGTAATCAGCGGCGCGATCGAGTGGCCCGCCGCCAGGTCCCAGTGCCGTATCTCGTACTTCTCGCTGTTCAGATACTCCTCGCTGCCCTCTCGCACGGGCACGTTCTCGCAGAGTTCGAACGCCGGCCCATAGATGCCATAGTTCGCGCCGAGCGTAGCGGCCAGAATGAGTCGCTGCATAAACGCCGGCCGCCCGCCCGTTTGCAGCGAAGCATGCAGAATATCCGGCGTGTTCGGCCAAAGATTCGGGGTAAAGAAGTCGCTGACCGGCGGCTGCGTGATCTCTTCGAAGTACTGCTGAATCTCCGCCTTCTCCGTCCGCCAGGTGAAGTAGGTATACGACTGCGAAAATCCCGCCTTCGCCAGCGCGTACATCACATGCGGCCGCGTGAACGCCTCGGCGAGGAAGATCACGTCGGGATGCGCCGCATGGATCTCCGCAATGCACCACTCCCAGAAGGGCAGCGCCTTGGTGTGCGGATTGTCCACGCGGAAGATGCGCACGCCGTGCCGAATCCAGTACGCAAAGACCTCGCGCAGATTCTCCCAAAGCGCGCGCCAGTCCGGCGATTCGAAGTTGAGCGGATAGATATCCTGATACTTCTTCGGCGGATTCTCCGCATACTGAATCGAGCCATCCGGCCGGATCGTGAACCAGGTCGGATGCTCCTTCACCCAGGGATGATCGGGCGAACATTGAAAGGCGATGTCGAGTGCGATCTCGAGCGAATGCTCGCGCGCGGCTGCGACCAGATGCTCAAACTCAGCCAGCGTTCCCAGCGCAGGATGAATGCTCGTGTGCCCGCCTTCGCGCGAACCCACCGCCCACGGGCTGCCCACATCGTCCGGGCTGCGCGACCACGGTGTTATTCGGTCCCTTGCGAAAGGCCTCTCCAATCGGGCTGATCGGTGGAAGATAGAGTACGTCGAAGCCCATGGCCGCGATCGTTGGCAGCTTGCCCTCGACGTCCGCGAAGGTGCCGTGGCGGCCCGGCTCGGCGGCGGCAGAGCGCGGGAACAACTCATACCAGGTGGAGAAGCGGGCACGTTCCCGATCGACGCGCAGAGGGAAGTCCTCGGTGCGGCTGGCGAGCGTCAGATCCGGATAGCGATTCGCCAGATCGCAGATCTCCGGACTGATCAGGGAATGGATTGCGGTGTCATCGTCGGTCGCCTTCTGCTCCACCAGCCTCTCGAGCAAACGCGCGACGTCCGTGATGCGTGAGCGCGTCCGCACCCTTGGCTCGTTCCGCAGCGGCACGCAGCAGCGCCGCGCCGGTTCGCAGCGCGAGCGGAATGTCTGCGGGCGGGCGGCTGGGATCTCAGGATCTGCGCCGAAGCTATCGCCCTCCGCGATCGCATCGTCCTTGCGCTCCGGCTGTGCTTCCAGGCGCTTGGCGAAATCCGCGCACCATGTGCCGAGGTGATCGATCCAGCCCTCGACGGCGTACAGCCAGACGCCGAGCGCATCGACAACGAAGCTGGCGGACCAGATGTCATTGCCCTCGGAGACGAGCGGAACGGAGCGCCAACTCTGTTCTCTCTCCGGACGAAACAAGAGCCGCCCGGCAACATGGTCGTGACCGTCTCCGAACATCGCGACCGACACCGTCACGCGATCGCCGAGGAAGCGCCGAACCGCATATCTGCCGCAGTCCACTTGAGGTTTTACCGACTCAATGACAACACGCTTGCGGCCTTCCATGGGATTCATGCAATCAACTCTCGCGTTTTTTATTTCAGCATTCGATTCGTGCGAGTCGCGATCTGCGATACGCGGACGCTCCAGGTACGCTGTGTGCCGGCTGATCCCACCGTAAGACGCAGAGGTCTCTTTCGTAGAGATGCGAAGAAAACACTTTGCGGTTGCAGCGGTCTCTGCGTGAGCGGGGTTGGGCGTGGCGCGGCCGGGGCGGAGATGGTTTCCTCATCTGTCTCATAAGTGCTCGCAGGGCAACCCGCAAGCGCTGTGGGGACATCCAAACGAGAATGTCAGGGAGACCGGCTCTCCTCAACTTCACGATGAGCAGGCTTGGACGAAGAGCCTCTCAGGACCTCTGTTCTGTCGGCGCCCTTGCCTGTATCGCTTCGATAGGCACTCACTCCCAGGCTGCGAGCTTATCGCAGCCAATACAGCGAACGCATAGCAGAGAAAATGACACGTATTCCCAGCTTCCACGTATCGGCTTCAGTTACATAAAAAATTTAACTTCGACGATGCCGCCGCGGTCGCCGCGTACCTGCACGAACTCGGCGTCTCGCACGTCTACAGCTCTCCCTACCTGCAGGCCGCGCCCGGCAGCATGCACGGCTACGACGTCGTCGATCATCGGCGCGTCAACGAGGAGCTGGGAGGCGCGGAGGCGCATCAGCGCTTCTGCGCGCGGCTCCGCGAGATCGGCCTCGGCCAGGTCCTCGACATCGTGCCCAATCACATGTCGCTCGGCGCGTGAAAACCAGTACTGGTGGGACGTGCTGGAGAACGGAACCTCGAGCCGCTACGCCTCCTTCTTCGACATCGACTGGCAGCCGCAGGAGGAGCGTCTGCGCGACAAGGTTCTGGTGCCTGTCCTCGCCGACCAATACGGCCGCGTCCTGCAGGCTGGCGGCATCAAGGTTCTGCGCAGCGGAAATACCTTTCAGGTCGAGGCCGCCGGACAGCAGCTTCCCGTCTCTCCCTTGTCGCTGCCCGCGATTCTGGTTCGCGCCGCGGAGTATGCCAAGTCCGACACCCTGAACTTTCTCGCGGCCTCCTACGGCCGCCTGCCTGTACCCGAGTTCTGGGATCGCCGGCTGATCCTCGCGCGGCATCGCGACAAGGCCGTGCTCAACGGCCTGCTCGAGCGGCTTTGCGCGGAAGAGCCGGACGTCAGCGAAGCGATCGACCGTTCCGTCGCGGAGTTGAATGCGAACCTCGACGGCTTCGACGATTTTCTCAATCAGCAGAACTATCGCCTCGCCTATTGGAAGACCGCGGTGCAGCAGCTGGGATATCGCCGCTTCTTCGACGTCAACACCTTGATCGGGCTGCGCATCGAGCGCGAGCACGTCTTCGAGGAGACCCATGCGCTGATCCTCGATTGGCTGAAGTCGCGGCGTGCTCGACGGCGTTCGCATCGATCATCCCGATGGCCTGCGCGATCCGCTCGAGTACTTCCGGCGTCTGCGCGAAGCCGCGCCCGATGCCTGGATCATCGCCGAGAAGATTCTCGAGCCGGGAGAGTTTCTGCGCCAGAGCTGGCCGATCGAAGGCACCAGCGGCTACGACTTCCTCAACGTCGCGCTCGGCGTGCTGGTGCGCCCCGAAGGGTGTGGATCAACTCACGCAGTTCTATGCCGAGTTCACCGGCCGCTCCACCGACTTTCCGGCGATCGCTCATGAGAAGAAGATCAACGTGTCGCAGGAGGCGCTGGGCAGCGACGTCAATCGCCTGGCGTCGCTGTTCGTAAATATCTGCGAGTCCAATCGTAACCAGCGCGATTACACAAGGGCGCAGATACGCCGCGCCATTCGCGAGGTGGCCGCCTGCTTCCGCATCTATCGCACCTACGTGGTTCCGGTTCGCGAGGAGATCACCGACGAAGATCGCGAGGTCATTGCCGCAGCGACCGAATGCGCGAAGAACGAGCGCACCGGACATCGACGGCGGCCTCTTCGACTTCCTGCGCGATGTGCTCTCGATGGCCGTTACCGGCAAGCTGGAGAGCGAGTTCGTCGCGCGCTTCCAGCAGTTCACCAGCCCGGTGATGGCGAAGGGCGTCGAAGACACCGCCTTCTACTGCTATCAACCGCCTGACCGCGATGAACGAAGTGGGCAGCGATCCCGCACACAACGGCCTCTCCGTCGAGGACTTCCATGCCTACAACGAAACGATGCAGGCGACGCATCCCGCGACGATGACCACGCTCTCCACGCACGACACCAAGCGCAGCGACGATGTGCGCGCGCGGCTCGCCGTGCTCTCCGAGATCCCGATCGATTCGCCGATGCGGTCGAGCGTTGGTCGGCGAACACCGAGCCAAGTATCGGAGCGAGATCCTCGATCGCGGACACCGAATACTTCTACTACCAGACTCTGATCGGCGCATGGCCGATCTCGACCGAGCGCATGCAGGCCTACATGGAAAAGGCCATGCGCGAGGCCAAGGAGCAGACCAGTTGGGTCGCCAACAACAAGGAGTACGAAGACGCCCTGCGCAGCTTCATCGACCGCACGCTTGCGGACAAGAACTTCACCTACGAGGTGGAGGAGTTTGTCGCAGAGCATCCAGCAAGCCGGTTGGAGCAACTCGCTCGCGCAGACGCTGCTGAAGTACACCGCGCCCGGCGTTCCCGATCTCTACCAGGGCGCGGAGCTCTGGGATCTCAGCCTCGTCGATCCGGATAATCGTCGCCCCGTCGACTACGCATTGCGGCACGATCTCCTCAAGCAGATGCAGCGCATGACCGCCCGCCAGGTGATGGAGCGCGCCTGCGAGGGCCTGCCGAAGCTCTGGACGATCCATCACGCGCTCAAGCTGCGCCGCGAACATCCGGAGTGGTTCAACGCGGCTGCGGGATATACCCCGCTTGCGGTGACCGGCAAGAAACGCGAGCACGCCATCGCCTTTTTGCGCGGCGATGCGGTCGTGACGGTCGTGCCGCGATGGTCGATGAAACTCGGATCGGATTGGGCGGATACGACGCATCGAGTTGCCCGGCGAGAAGAACAGCGGATCGCACTGGACGAATCGCTTGACGGGCTGCGCGGTCGAGGGGGGACGGGTCGCGGTGGGTGATCTGCTGCGCGACTTTCCCGTCGCGTTGCTCACGCGGGAGGGACGCCCGCCATCGTAAACGGCTTGACCGTGCGTCGTCGACGTCCTATACAGCGACCGTCCAATCAGCGAAGCGAACGCAAGGAGACGCAGCATGTATGAATTCAAGGTGTGGGCGCCGCGGCCGCAGCGAGTCGCGGTCCAGGTGGGAGGCTCGGTTCACGCGATGCATGGACCGGACGACTGCGGCTGGTGGCGCATCCAGGTGGAGGCGGCGAAGCCCGGCGACGACTACGGCTTCCTGCTCGACGACGATCCCACGCCCTATCCCGATCCGCGCAGCATGCGGCAGCCGCACGGCGTGCATGGCCTCTCGCGCATCTACGATCAACACGCCTTCGCCTGGACGCGATGCGCGCTGGCAGGGACCGCCACTTACCGGCGCCGTCATCTACGAGCTGCACATCGGCACCTTCACCGCGGAGGGCACCTTCGACAGCGCCATCGCGCGGCTGGACTATCTCGCCGAGCTGGGCATCACCCACCTCGAGATCATGCCGGTCGCGTCCTTCCCCGGCGACCGTGGCTGGGGCTACGACGGCGTCGCGCTCTTCGCCGTCACCGAGAACTACGGCGGTCCGGACGCGCTCAAGCGCTTCGTCGACGCCTGTCACGCCAAGGGCCTCGCGGTCCTCCTCGACGTCGTCTACAACCACTTCGGCCCCGTCGGCAACTACACCGGCAAGTTCGGCCCCTTACGTCACGCCGCGTCACTGCACGCCGTGGGGCGACGCGATCAACTTCGAAGAGGCCGGCTCCGATCAGGTCCGCCGCTTCTTCTGCGACAACGCTCTGATGTGGCTGCGCGACTTCCACATCGACGGCCTCCGTCTCGATGCCGTGCACGAGTTCGTCGACCGCTCCGCCGTGCACTTCATGGAGCAGCTCTCCGCCGAGGTCGACGTCGCCAGTGCGACCCACAATCGCCGCATGGTCCTGATCGCCGAAAGCGACCTCAACGATCCCCGCGTCGTGCGCCCGCGCGAGGCCGCGCGGCTACGGCATGGACGCGCAGTGGAGCGACGACTTCCACCACGCCCTCTTCACCGTGCTGCACCACGAGCAAGGCAAGGGCTACTACGACGACTTCGGTTCGCTCGAAAAGCTGGCGAAGTCGCTCACCCAGGTCTTCGTCTACGACGGCGCAGTACTCGACGTATCGCCGCCGCCACCACGGCCGCCCGGTCGGCAGACCTCTCCGCGCATCACTTCATCGGCTTCATCCAGAATCACGACCAGGTCGGCAATCGCGCGACCGGCGACCGCCTCGAACAGATCGTCGGCATCGATCGCGCCAAGGTCGCCGCCGGCATCGTGCTCACCGCGCCCTTCATCCCCATGCTCTTTCAGGGCGAGGAGTTCGCCGCCTCCACGCCCTTCCAATACTTCGCCGACCACGAAGATCCCGAGATGGCCAAGGCCGTCTCCGCCGGCCGCAAGAAGGAGTTCGCCGCCTTCGGCTGGGACGAGAGCGCGATCCCCGATCCCGAGGACCGCGGAGACCTTCGACCGCTCCAAGCTGAACTGGGACGAGGTGCACCAGGGAAGGCACGCGCGAGATGCTGGACTGGTTCAAGCAGATGATCCATCTGCGTCGCTCCTCCACCTCGCTCAACGACGGGGACCTGAGCCACATCAAGGTCCGCTACAACGAGGAAGATCGCTGGCTGGTGATGGAGCGCGGCCACGTGCACATCCTGGCCAACCTCGGCTCCAGGACGGTCGATCTCGACGTGCCGGAGCGATACCGGCTCGTCGCCTGCTCCCGTCCCGCGGTCCAGCCGAAGGGCGGAAAAATTACGCTTCCTGCGGATACCTTCGCGCTGCTCTCGGGGGAGGAGGCGTAGCCCCTACGCTCACTCCAGTTGGAGTAGCAGAAACACCATCGCCGCCTCTGCCACACGGGCCACCGCCGGGTCACCTCTCCCGGCGGCGGTCCTGTTTATTGTGTCGCTACCTCGGAGGAATTCAGAAACTTTTAATCTCTGTGGATCGTATCCTAGACAAGACGAAAAACAATGTACCGTTCCGCCAGCTAGTTGGAGTGCCACGCTTGCCCTCTGGAAGCCGTGCGATGGCTGACGGACGATAAGGATCTCAGATGATTTCGCGCGACAAAGTGGTCAGACATCTCGGGTTCGAATTCTGGGCTCCGCGGCCCACTCTGGCCCCGTACTGGAACGGTGCTGCGGTCCTATTGCTGTGCGCGGCCTCCGGAATCCCTGCGGCGTCGGCGATGCTTGCGCCTCGGGCGCTGGCCCAGCCCGCTGCTCAGACCTCCGCGCCGGCAGCGCATCCGGTCGGCACCGTCAAAGCCATCAGCGGAAGCACCATTACCCTGTCCACCGATGCCGGGCAGAGCTATACCGTTACCGTCGAGGACGGCGCTCGCATCCTCCAGATTGCCCCCGGAAGCACCGACCTGAAGTCCGCCCAGGTGATCGCCCTCACCGACATCGCGGTCGGCGATCGGATTCTTGTAACCGGCAGAGCTGGCCGATTCGCCCAACGTCCTGACTGCGTCGCGCGTCATTCTGATGAAGTCGATCGACATCGCGCAAAAGCACGCGGCCGAGGAGGCCGACTGGCAGAAGCGCGGCTCCGGCGGCATCGTCAGCGCCGTCGACCCCGCCACCGGCACCGTTACCATCACCGCGCGCGGCAAGAAGGTGGCGATCCAGACCACCTCCGCAACCATCTTCCGCCGCTACGCGAGCGATTCGGTGAAGTTTGAGGACGCCCAGCCCGGCACCTTGAGCCAGGTGCAGCCCGGCGACCAGCTCCGCGTCCGCGGCGCCCGCTCCGAAGACGGCAGCCTCGATTCAGGCGGAAGAGATCGTCAGCGGATCCTTCAAGAACCTCTCCGGAACGATCGCCTCCATCGACGCCGCGGCAGGCACCTTCACGCTCAAGGATCTCGCCACCAAGAAGACCTACACCGTGAAGGTGACGCAGAACTCCAACGTCCGCACGCTCCCGCCGGAGGTGGCGCAGCGCTTCGCCGCTCGCGCCCGTGCCGGTCAGGCGGGACCAGGCGGCCAGGCGGCTGCGCGCTCAACCTGCGTCCGCAGCCGGCCAGGGCGCCGGGGCACACGCTCACGGCGAGGGCCCGGCGGAGCCGGCATGGACCTCTCCCAGATGCTGAACCGGCTTCCGCACGGGTTCGTTGAACGACCTCCATTCCGGCCAGGCCGTCATGCTGGTCGCCTCGCAGTCCCCCATCCGGAGACGGTCTGACCGCGGTCACCCTGCTCTCCGGCGTGGAGCCGATCCTTGCCGCAACCCCAGGCAACTCGCCCGCCATGACCCTGTCGCCCTGGAACGTCGGTGGCGGCGAGGCTCCTGAAGGCGGCAATTAGTAAATAATCTTTCGAACCCACGGTACAAGCCGTCATCTTGCCGAGTCCAAGGCAATACGCAATCGGTGTATCTAACTGAGGAGTGAGGATGTCTTTCCGAGCAGGACTGAAGTCTGTCGTATTGGCCGTTGCCATCGCTGCGCCCTCGGTGTTGCCGTTTCTGGCCCCCCTCCCGCGTGCCGACCGCGCAGCAGGCCGGAGCGACGGTGCACGGAACCGTCGCCGACCCGACCGGCGCCGTCATTCCCGGGGCAACCGTTACCTTTACTCCAGCGACCGGCAAGGCGATCATCGTCACCACGCAGGGCGACGGCACCTACACGCTTCCCAACGTGCCGCCTGGCGTCTACTCCGAGACCGTCACCATGCCCGGCTTTGCCTCCTTCGCAAAGCTGAACATCCGCATCAGCGCCGGGCAGGCGCTGGTCGCCGACGCGAAGCTCGCCATCCAGGAGCAGAGCCAGCAGGTCAACGTCACCGCCGAAGGCGCCACCGTCAGCACCGACCCCGACAGCAACGCCAGCGCCACCGTCATCAGTGGCAAGGATCTCGACGCCCTGTCCGACGATCCCGATGAGCTCTCCGACGAACTGACCGCGCTCGCCGGTCCCTCCGCCGGCCCCAACGGCGGCCAGATCTACGTCGACGGCTTCACCGGCGGTCAGCTTCCGCCCAAGTCCTCCATCCGCGAGATCCGCATCAACCAGAACCCCTTCTCCGCCCAGTACGACAAGCCCGGCTTCGGCCGCGTGGAGGTCTTCACCAAGCCCGGCACCGACAAGTTCCACGGCAACTTCCAGATGCAGGGCAACGCGAACTTCCTCAACACCAGCAACCCGTTCCTGGGAGACACCCCGCAGCTTCCCTACCACACGCTCTTCCTGCTCGGAAACATCACCGGCCCGATCTCCTCGAAGGCCTCCTTCAGCGTCGGCGGATCGCACCGCGACATCGAGCAGAACAACATCTTCGATGGCACGCTGCTGGCGGCCAGCGCCTCGGCCACCACCCCGTGCGCTCCCGGCACCCCGGCTGCGCCCTCCACCTGCGGCGTCTACACCACTGCCATTCCGATCTTCTATCCCCAGACGCGCACCGACTTCACCCCGAAGCATCGACCTCCAGCTCTCGGAGAAGAACACCCTCACCGCGCGCTACCAGTTAGAAACCAGCACGCAGGTCAACGACGGCACCGGCGGCTTCAATCTTCCCTCCGACCGCCTACAACCTCACCCAGACCGAAAACACCCTGCAGATGACCGATACCCAGATCATCAGCTCCCGCATCATCAACGAGACCCGCTTCGAATATCAGCGCGACATGAGCGCGCAGACCCCCTTCAGCACCGCGCCCACCGTCAGCGTGCAGAGCAGCTTCACCAGCGGCGGTTCGTCCACGCAGCAGATCAACGACCATCAGGATCACTTCGAGGTCCAGAACTACACCTCCATCGCACTCAAGAAGAACTTCATCCGCATGGGCGGCCGCTTCCGTTCCACCAGCGACGCGCAGTACACCAACTCCGGTTCGAACCAGACCTTTACCTATAGCTGTCTGCAGGCGGCGAATCCGAATGCCCCTGCCAGCCGGACTCAAACGGTGTCGTCTCCGCGTACAGACACCGGCCAGGCCGCGCAGTACAGCTACACCGATGTGGTCCACGGCTCCACCCAGGCCACCCTCGCCGACCTCGGCGTCTACGCCGAAGATGACTGGAAGCCGATGACGAACCTCACCATCAGCTATGGCTTCCGCTACGAGACGCAGAACTACATGCGCGATCACCACGACTTCGCTCCGCGTCTCTCCTTCGCCTGGGGCGTCGGCAAGAAGAGCTCTCCGCAGACCGTCATCCGCGGCGGCTTCGGCATCTTCTACGAGCGCTTCTCGCTCACCAGCGTCGTCACCACGCGGCAGCAGAACGGCACCAACTTCCTCTCCACCATCGTGAGGACCCCAGCAGCAACTGCTCGCCCTCGAACCCCTCGGCCTGCAGCCCCTGCAACCCGACCACCGTCTCCTCCTGCACCGGTCGTCTCTGGCTGGTCTCCAGACCTACTCGCTTCGATCCCAACTTCCGCAGCCCCTACATCATGCAGAGCTCCATCGGCGTCGACGAGCAGCTCGGCAAGCTCGGCACTCTCTCCATCAACTACCAGAACTTCCGCGGCGTCCACGAGTTCAACAGCGAGGACGAAAGCCTGATCAATCCCACGCCCGAGTCGGTCAATGGCGTCCCGGTAGAGTACGCCTACCGCTTCCAGTCCGAGGGCATGTTCAACCAGAACCAGCTCAGCATCAGCCCCCGCATCAACTACGGCCGCGGCCTCTCGCTGTGGGGCTACTACCTCCTCAACTTCGCCAACTCCGATACCTCCGGTTCGGGCGACTTCCCGTCGCAGCCCGGCAACCTGCGCGCCGACTACGGCCGCGCCAGCTTCGACATCCGCAACCGTCTCTTCGCCGGTGGCAGCATCACCCTCCCGCACCTCATCACGCTTCTCTCCCTTCATGGTCGCCGGCTCCAGCCAGCCCTTCAACATCTACACCGGCACGGACCTCAACCACGACGGCCAACTCAACAACGACCGCCCCGCCTACGCCACCTCGGCCACGCTCAATCCGGTCACGACCAAGTACGGCGTCTTCGACCTGAACCCGGCTCCCAACGCACCCCGCATCCCCGTGAACCTCGGCAAGGGACCCGCTCTGGTCTCCTTGAATCTCCGCGTCGCCAAGGTCTTCGGCTTTGGCGGTGAGATCGCCGGCCACGATCACGGCGGCAACCACGGCGGCGGCCCCGGCGGACCTCCCGGTGGGCACCGCGGCGGCGGGCACGATGGCCCGTTCGGTGGTGGCGCCAGCTCCGGCAAGCGCTACAACCTCTCCATCGGCCTTCACGGCCAACAATCTCTTCAACGATGCCGACCTGGCGCAGCCCAACGGCAATCTCAGTTCGTCGGAGTTCGGCAAGTCCACCCAGCTTGCCAACAGCTTCTACACCAGCAACTCGGCGCTCCGCCGCATCTCGCTGCAGACCTCCTTCAGCTTCTAACCCACATCCCGCAAACCAAAGAGGCCACGGACGCGAGCAGCGTTCGTGGCCTCTTCCTTGTGCGGGCGAGTACGATCAGCGCGGCCTTACGCGATCACCACCGTCTTCGCGTTCATGAACTCCCGCATCCCCGCCGCCGACAGCTCCCTCCCGTAGCCCGAGTGTTTGATGCCGCCGAACGGCAGCCGCGGATCGCTCGCCACCATCTTGTTCAGGAACACCGACCCCGCCGCCAGCTCGCGCACCAGCCGCTGCTGCTCGCCCGGATCCCGCGTCCACGCCGACGCCGCCAGCCCAAACGGCGTGTCGTTGGCAATCTCGATCGCCTCCTCCAGATCCCGCGCCCGAAACAGCATCGCCACCGGTCCAAATAGCTCCTCCCGATACACCGCCGCACTGCGCGGCACATCGGCCAGCACCGTCGGCGCGAAGTAGTTGCCCTCGCCCGGCATACGCCTGCCCCCGGTCAGCACCGTCGCGCCCGCCCCGACCGCCGCGTTCACCTGCGCCTCCAGCTCATCGACCGCCCTCGCCGTCGCCAGCGGCCCGATGTCGGTCGTATCGCGCATCGGATCCCCCACCCGCATCGCCTCCATGCCCGCCACAAACCGCTGCGCAAACCCGTCGTAGATCTCCTGCGCGACGATAAACCGCTTCGCCGCAATGCACGATTGCCCACTATTGATGCACCGTGCCTGCACCGCCGTCTCCGCCGCGCGCTCCCAATCCGCCGAGCCCATCACCACAAACGGATCGCTCCCACCCAGCTCCAGCACCGACTTTTTGATCAGCCATCCCGCCTGCGCTCCCAGCGCCCGCCCCGCCCGCTCCGAGCCCGTCAGCGTCACCGCCGCGATCCGCGCGTCGCCCAGCACCATCTCCACCTGCTGCGGCTCGATCAGCAGCGTCTGCATGGTGCCGCGCGGAAAGCCCGCCCGCCGCACCAGTTCCTCAATCGCCAGCGCGCACTGCGGCACATTCGGGGCATGCTTCAGCAGCGCCACATTGCCCGCCATCAACGCCGGCGCCAGGAACCGGAACGACCTGCCAGAAGGGGAAGTTCCACGGCATCACCGCCAGCACCACACCCAGCGGATCCCAGCGCACATAGCTGCTGCTGGCCTCGGTCGGAATCACCTCCGGCGCCAGCATGCGTCCCGCATTCTCCGCGTAGTAGCGGCACGTCGAGGCGCACTTCGCCAGCTCCGCGCGCGCCGCCTGCAGCGGCTTCCCCATCTCGAGGGTGATCGTCTCCGCCAACTCGGCCGCGTCCTCTTCGAGCAGCGTCGCCAGCTTCCGCATGCACAGCGCGCGATGCTCCAGCGACACCGCCGCATACTCGCGAAACGCCTCCGCGGCCAGCGCAATGCGCTGCCGGATCGCCTCCTCATCAAGCGGAGTGAAGCTCCGCAGCAGCTTGCCGTTCGCCGGATTGATCGATTCGATGGCCATCGTTTCTTCCTACTCCGTTGCCGAGCTTCCATTGCCGCAGGCGCTGCGTGGATTGGCTTCAGTTCGATAGGGTGCAACCATTCGCGGTCAGCAGCAGAGGAACATCATAGTGCGCCTGTCCCGGTGTGCCATAATTTTTCTGTACCCTGTACCTGATCACGGACAGCCGCAACCGACTGTAACCCCGGCGTTTTCAACGCGACGAGACTGCCGCAACCCGATGGCGGGAAGGCAACAAAGGAAAAAATCAGCATGACAACACCGCAGCCGCAGGGCAATCCCATCTTCATGCAGCAGGCCATTGCCCTCGCGACCGAGAACGTCACCAGCGGCTCCGGCGGCCCATTCGGCGCCGTGATCGTCCGCGACGAGCGAGGTCATCGCCACCGGCGTCAATCGCGTCACCTGCAGCAACGACCCCACCGCCCACGCCGAGGTCACCGCCATCCGCGCCGCCTGCCAGGCCCTCAACACCTTTCAGCTCACCGGCTGCGTCGTCTATACCAGCTGCGAGCCCTGCCCCATGTGCCTCGCGGCCATCTACTGGGCGCGCTGCTCCGCCATCTTCTACGGCAACACCGCCGCCGACGCAGCCCGCATCGGCTTCGACGACTCCTTCCTCTACGCCGAAGTGAGCAAGCCCCTCGCCGACCGCACCATCCCCACCGTGCAACTCCTATCCGACCAGGCCATCGCCAGCTTCCAGGCCTGGCGCGACCAACCAGAAAGAGTCGACTACTAGATGGCCATCGCCCAGAAGAACGCCCAGAAGACCCCGAAGAAATCGACAGCAGGGAAGCGCGTCCCCGCGAAGAAGACCGCAGCCTCCGCCACCAGCCCCGTCCTCAAGGTCGCGCTGCTCGGCTTCGGCACCGTCGGCGCCTCGGTCGCGAAGGTGCTCGCGCAGTCGAAGTTCCCCAACCTCGAGCTCACCCACGTCTTCAACCGCAACGTAGCCCGCAAGCGCGCCTCCGAGGCCGCCCGCTACGTCCCCTCCACCGCGCGTTGGACCGAGGACATCAACGACATCCTCAACTCCAAGGTCGACGTCGTCATCGAGCTCATGGGCGGCCTCAACCCCGTCGAGTCCTGGCTGCGCAAGGCCCTCGTCGCCGGCAAGTCCGTCGTCACCGCCAACAAGCAGCTCATCGCCTACCGCGGCGCCGCCCTCGCCAAGCTCGCCGAGCAGCACAACGTCCAGCTCGTCTACGGAGCCGCCGTTGCGGGTGGCGTCCCCGTCATCCCCGGCCTCGCCCAGGGCGTCAGCGGCGACAACATCCAGCGCATCAGCGGCATCCTCAACGGCACCTGCAACTACATCCTCAGCCGCATGGAGGACGGCGCCGACTACGCCACCGTCCTCGCCGACGCCCAGCAGCTCGGCTACGCCGAAGCCGACCCCTCCGCCGACGTCGACGGCTTCGACGCCCGCGCCAAGCTCTGCATCCTCTCCCGCATCGCGCTCCACTCCGAGCTCAACCCCGACGCCGTCGCCACCCAGACCATCTCCACCGTCGAGGCCATCGACTTCGTCTACGCCCGCGAGCTCAACTCCACCATCCGCCAGGTCTCCACCGCCCAGCGCGAAGGCTCCCTCGTCCACGCCCGCGTCGCGCCCATGCTCGTGCCCCGCACCTCGCCGATGGCCTGGTCGCACGGCACGCAGAACATGCTCGTCGCCAGCGGCCGCTTCGGCGGCGACGTCGTCTTCTCCGGCCACGGCGCCGGCGGCGAGCCCACCGCGGTCGCCGTCGTCTCCGACCTCCTCGCCGTCGCCCAGGGCTCCCGCGCCGTGCATCTGCCCGTCCGCAAGCGCACCGTGACCGGCGAGTTCATGGCCCCCCACTACCTCCGCTTCGTCGTCGACGACAAGCCCGGCATCGTCTCCGCCATCTCCGGCGCCCTGGCCAAGGTCAACGCCAACATCGACTCCCTCCTGCAGAAGCCCGGCTACCCCAAGCACCGCCTGCCCTTCGTCGTCACCACCGAGCCCTGCCTCACCTCCACCATCACCCGCGCCCTCGCCTCCATCGGCAAGATGGACTGCATGCTCGAGCACCCCCTCTGCCTGCAGATGCTCACCCTCGAGGACGGCAACTAGAGCGTTCGTCCGCGCAATCTTCACAGCCTCCTCCCGCAGCGAAGCGGGAGGAGGCTGTGTTCTTCTGCGCCATTGTTTATCCTTGTTATAGCGCGTTCTTGCGTTGCTCTTCATTGGTTGCTCGTTCTTGCCGTTGCTTGCTTCTGCTGTTGCTAAGTTTTTGCTGTCATCCTGAGCGAAGCGAAGGATCCCGGCACCATTCGCATCACCCATCCCTCCCGCACCTTTCAGCCAAGGTGTCGTTGACGTTGTTGTCTGCCGCCACCGTCGTTCAGAGGCCGTTCCACCCCAGCTCCAACTCATGGGCCGCGCAGCATCCGCCCACGAGCGTAAGAAAGAAAGTCCATTCATGATCAAGCGCTGTCTCGCCCTCCTTCTCCTCACCGGAACCGTTCTCTGCGCCCAAACCCAAGCCCAACCCAAACCCAGACCGATCCCACCCCGGTCGTCCACGTCGACAACCCACCGAACACCCCCGCGCAGCAGTCCAAGCACTACGTCGTCCTGGTCTCGCTCGACGGCTTCCGCTACGACTACCCCACCAAGTACGGCGCGCCCCACCTCGAATCGATGGCCAAGGACGGAGCCAGCGCCCCCGACGGCATGCTGCCGTCCTACCCCTCGCTGACCTTCCCCAACCATCTCTCGCTCGTCACCGGCCTCTACCCCGAGCACCACGGCATCGTCGCCAACAGCTTCTACGACCCCTCGCGCGACGCCACCTACGTCTACACCAAGCCCGCCACCAACGCCGATGGCAGCTGGTACTCCGGCACCCCCCTCTGGGTCCTCGCCGAGCAGCAGGGCATGCGCTCCGCCTGCCTCTTCTGGCCCGGCTCCGAGGCTGAGATCCAGGGCAAGCGCCCCTCCTACTACCTCCACTACGACGACCACCTCGATGACGAGAAGCGCGTCGACCAGGTCATCGCCTGGCTGAATCTGCCACCCGAGCAGCGCCCCCACTTCATCACCCTCTACTACCCCAACGTCGACCACATGGGCCACGCCTACGGCCCCGACTCCGACGAGGTCCGCGCCGCCGTCCACCACGTCGACGACATGATCGGCGACCTCCAGACCAAGCTCGCCGCACTCCACCTCCCCGTCGATCTCATCGTCATCGCCGACCACGGCATGGTCACCCTCAAGGGCGATCCCATCGACCTCAACGAGTTCGCCGACCTCGCCGGCATCCACACCGAAGGCGCGCAGCTCTACCCGACGACGGAGGCCGATGCCGCCCGCTCTACGCCGAGTTCAAGTCCCACCCCGATCCGCGCTTCAACGTCTACCGCCGCGCCGATCTCCCCGCCCACCTGCACTTCAACGCCAACGCGCGCGAGGGCGATCCCGTCATCGTCCCCAACGGCCCCTACACCTTCACGACCAAGCCCGACAGCGGCCACCACGCGGTGGGCAGCCACGGCTTCGACCCCACCACCATGCCCGAGATGAAGGCCATCTTCTTCGCCGACGGCCCGGACATCAAGCCCGGCACGAAGCTCGCCCCCTTCCAGAACATCAACGTCTACCCCTTCATCACCCACATCCTCGACCTGAACACCCCGCCCATCGACGGCAAGCTCAAGGTTCTCAAGCCCGCACTGGCGAAGCACTAACCCTGCGCTCCCCAAAACAAATAGGACGAGTCCCATACCGGCGACTCGTCCTATTTTGTTTTGCATCAGACTCTCGGAGCTTCGAACAACGTACTAAAGCCAAGCTCCCAGGCCTTAGTACTTCGGCATGCTCGGGTCGATCTCGTCGGCCCACGCCAGAATCCCGCCGGTCAGGTTCGACACATTCGTGAAGCCCGCGTTCTTCAGCACCAGCGCCGCCTTCTGGCTGCGCGCACCCGAGCGGCAGTGCACCACGACCTCGCGATCCTTCTGCGCCGCGATCTCGCCCAGCCGGCTCTCCAGGCTGCCCACCGGAATCAGCGGCGCGCCCAGGTTCGCGATCGGATACTCATGCGGCTCGCGCACATCGAGCACAAACACGTCCTCCTTCGCGTCCAGCTTCTGCTTCAGCGTCTTCACCGAGATCTGCGGAATCCCATCGACCACCGCCGAATCGCCCACCGCCGCATGCTGCGCGACCTCAAGCGGACCAACGCCGGTCGGCTTGGCGATGCCGCAGAACTGGTCGTAGTCGATCAGCTCCGTCACCGTCGGGTTCGTGCCGCACACCGGGCACTCCGGATTCTTCCGCAGCTTCAGCGTGCGGAAGTTCATCCCCAGCGCATCGACCAGCAGCAGCCGTCCGACCAGCGGCTCGCCGATGCCCAGAATCAGCTTGATCACCTCGGTCGCCTGGATCACGCCCACCAGTCCCGGCAGAATGCCCAGCACGCCGCCCTCGGCGCACGACGGCACCAGCCCCGGCGGTGGCGGCTCCGGATACAGGCAGCGATAGCAAGGACCTTCCTCGGTAGCAAAGACGCTCGCCTGCCCCTCGAAGCGGAAGATCGAGCCATACGCATTCGGCTTGCCGCGTCAGCACGCAGGCATCGTTCACCAGGTAGCGCGTCTGGAAGTTATCCGTGCCGTCGGCGATGATGTCGAAGTCCTTGAAGATCTCGAGCGCATTCGCGCTGGTCAGCATGGTGTTGTACTTCACCACGTTCAGGTGCGGATTCAGCCCCTTCAGCATGATCTCCGCCGAATCCACCTTCAGCATGCCCGACGGTCGCCGTCGAGTGGATCATCTGCCGCTGCAGGTTGCTCGCGTCCACCGTGTCGAAGTCCACCAGCCCGATGCGTGCCCACGCCCGCCGCCGCCAGATACAGCGCCAGCGGCGCACCCAGGCCGCCCGTGCCCACGCACAGCACCTTCGCGGCCTTCAGCTTCTGCTGGCCCTCATAGCCCACCTCGGGCAGGATCAGATGCCGCGAGTAGCGCGCAATCTCTTCGTTCGTCAGCTTGGGAAGCTCGGCCGTATCTGCTTCCGGAATTAATGTTTCTGTTGCCATGATCATCATCCTCTCGCTCGCCGCGTCGGCGAGCACATGAGTGTGTCTCTATTCGTTACAAATGTCGGGGGAGTGCGAAGCGATCAGGAGGGAATTACAGACAACAACAACAGCTGCAGCCGCCGGCGATCGACGGAATAATGGTGAGCTCATCTTCGCTGCCCGCAGCGGTCTCTTCCTTCGCCGGCAGGTAGCGGATGTCGTCATCATTCAGGTACACATTCACGAACGAACGCAGCTTGCCGTCCGGCGGTAAACAAGTGGTTCCGCAGCTCAGGAAAGTCCTGAGCCAGCTGTTCCAGCGCTCCCCCAACGGTCGACCCGGCGACCTCTACGGTCTCCTTGCCGCCCGTATAGGTGCGCAACGGTGTGGGGATGTGAATCTTCATCGTTACCCTCTTTCGTGCTGTCTATCAACCCTATCGAATCGTCTACTGCCTCTGTCGCCTTCACCTCGACGACTTCGTCCACGAACGCCTTGTTCTCTTCGCTCGTGCCCGTCAGCAGAAACGAGTTCGTCATCACGGCCTTGCCCTGTTCCACGCTGGTGATCACGTACGAACATCCCATCCAGTGCGCCTCGGCAAAATCCGTCTTAGACCATTGTGCCGGATGATCCGGGTGCGAGTGGTAAAAACCCACGATGTCCAACCCCAGCCCCCGCGCCTGGCGCTGAATCCGCACCAGCTCCTGCGGCGCGATGTGGTAGCGGTTGTGCGCCGAATCGGTCCGCGTATTCCCGGCCCGCACCATCAGCGTGCACGCGGTTGCCCACGCCCGGCTCGTTCTTGCCCAGCAGCACGCCGCAGCACTCATGGGGATAGGTCTCCTCGCCATGCGCCCGCAGCGCCTCGTAGTCGTCCTTGCTGATCGTGCAGCACGCTCATGCCGGGTCGCCCTCTCGTCCAGAATCGTTCGCTCAGATACTTGTCCGCCGAGTCGCGCAGAATCGTCACGATCACCGCTTCGCGTCCCGCCGCCGCCTCGCGCTCGCCCACCTCGACCGCCGTGGCCACCGCCGCCGCGGACGAGACGCCGACCAGCAGGCCCTGCCGACGGCCCAGAAACTTCGCCATCTTGTAGGCCGTCTCGGTCGCCATCGCGATATTCTCGTCCGCCAGCGTCGGGTCATAGATCGGCGGCACAATCGCCGTCGCCATATGCTTCAGCCCCTCGAGCCCGTTGAACGGCGAGTCCGGCTGCATGGAGATGCACTGGATCTCCGGATTCAGCTCCCGCAGCCGCCGCGTCGTGCCCATAAACGTCCCGCTGGTCCCCAGACCCGCGACGAAGTGCGTAATCCGCCCCTCGGTCTGCTCCCAGATCTCGTTCGCCGTGCGTCCGGTAGTGCGCCCGCCAGTTGTTCTCGTTGCCATACTGGTCGGCGTAGAAGTACTTCTCCGGGTCGGCCGCGATCAGCTCGCGCGCCTTGCGGATCGCGCCATCGGAGCCATCCGCCGGATTGGTCCAGACCACCTCGGCCCCATACGCGGCCAGGATGCTGCTTCCGCTCCGGCGACACATTCGACGGCACGCACAGCGTCACCGGAAATCCCAGCGCCGCGCCCAACATCGCATACGCGATGCCGGTATTGCCGCTGGTCGCGTCCAGCAGTCCCTTGCCGTTCCCCAGCAGGCCGCGCTGCCTGCGCGTCGGCCACAATCGCCGCGGCCGCGCGGTCCTTCACCGATCCGCCCGGATTCGCCCACTCCGCCTTGCCCAGAATCTGCACGCCCGTCCAGCCGCTGCGCTCAGACCCTCCAGCCGCAGCAGCGGCGTATTCCCCACCCGCTCCAGAATCGTCTTGCCCAGCGTGCCACCGAATTTGTGAGTACGTTCATCTAGAAAATCTGCCCTTATCGCCCTTGCTTCCACCGCATTGCGCTCATCCCGACCGAAGGAATGGACGGTAACCGTTCATCGCGAAGCGACAGGGGCCTCCCGTATGTCGTTCTTTTCACTGCATCTTGCCTGCCGTTCCGAGATCCGCCTCGTTTGAAAGCGCAACTCGGATCTGTGCGACAGTTATCGAGTCTAATCTGATTGAAACTTATGGCCAAGAAACCCGCGCAAAGCTTCAACGACGTCCTGACCCTTCTCGGCAGTCAACGATTTGATGTTGCACCGGCCCCCGAAGGTTCGCCCAGTCTGCTACTGCCAGCTCCTCCCGCGCCTTGCGGGTCAGCAAGTACGGCTGCGCCGCCGAGATCGCCGAAGCCGCTCCCGAGCAAGTCCCCGGACCGGGCCCGGTCCTGCTGCTCACCCGGCCGGGCCTCCTGCTCAACGGCGAGATCTCCCATCTGCTCGACAAGGGCTACCAGAAGTTCCTCCACACCTCCCACCTCGAGATCCCCGCCACCGCCGACCATCTCCGCGCCCTCCACAGCTTCACCGAGGAGTTCAACGAGGCCGCCGGCGCCATCAGCCTCTACAACCAGTCCCTCGGCACCACCAGCGACAGCTACCTCTACGACCGCGTCAAAGGCCGCGAGTAGCCAAGCTGCACCGTCCACAGAGTCCGGGTGCCCCATCCTCGCGCATTATCGGCAGGGTGGGTATCGAGCGCAGCGAGACCGCCTTCCTCCCCAGCACTGTGCCATACGCGCTGCATGTGGATGGACTGCCGCCTACCTCGCCGGCAGCCTACCTCCGCCGCTGCTCCCGCTGCAGCTCCCGATACGCCTCGCTCTTGCCCAACCCGCGCTCCTTCGCGACCCGCTTCAGCGCGTCCATCTCGCTGATTCCCTGCGTCTTCACCAGCGCCGCGACCTCCGCCGCGATCCCCGGCCTCGTGCCCTCGCAGCCTCCAGCAGACGCCGCGCAGGCTCCAGCAGCAGCACCATCTCCCCGCGCACGCTCGCCCGTCCCGCCAGCATCTCGCGCAGCTCGCCCACCGTCCCGCGCAGAAACTCCTCATGCAGCTTGGTCAGCTCGCGCGCCACCACCACCGGCTGCGCCGCTCCAAACACCGCCTCGACATCGCCCAGCGCATCCACGATCCGGTGCGGCGTCTCATAAAACACATGCGTCGTGCCCGCGGAAGCCCGCCGCAGCCCTTCGAGCGCCGTCCTCCGCGCTCCCTCCTTGGCCGGCAGAAATCCATGAAACGTAAACCGTTCCGTCGCCCAGCCCGCTGGCGATCAGCGCGCTGATCGCCGCATTCGCGCCCGGCACCGGAAACACCGCCACGCCCGCCGCAATCGCCGCCGCGGCAATCTGCCCGCCCGGATCGGCGATCCCCGGCGTCCCCGCATCGCTCACCACCGCGATCCGCGCGCCCTGCTTCAGCTCCGCCAGCAGCTCCTCGGCGCGCGAGCCCTCATTGTGCATGTGGTAGCTCACCGTCGGCGTCTTGATCTCGAAGTGATTCAGCAGCTTCTGCGTCTGCCGCGTGTCCTCGCACGCAATCCGGTCCACCGACCGCAGCACCCGCAGCGCCCGCAGCGTGATGTCCTCGAGATTGCCGATCGGCGTCGCCACCAGGTACAGCCCCGGCGCCAGCGGCCGATTCGCCCGCCGCAGGTCGAGCTCTTCCGCCACGCTCTCCCGCTCATCCCGTACCTCTTCGAACTCCATCCCGCTACTCATCTCCACGCGCCTGCTCCGCCCTTGCGTTCCGTTCCATCAACCGCCGCGTCTGGCTCAGGATCACCATCGACTGCGAAAGGTTCTGCGGCGTAATAATGCCCACCACGCGCTCGTCCTCCACCACCGGCACCAGCTGCGCTCCCACGCCGGTCGCAGATCCGCTGCAGCGTCTGCACCAGCGAGTCCTCCGGCTGCGCCGTATGGAAGCTCCGCGTCATCACGCCCTGCACATAGCCGTTGCCGTTCGACTCCAGCGCCTCGAAGATCCCCTGCCGCGACACCGCGCCCACCAGGTTCCTCCCCCGCACCACCGGAAACACATCCTGCAGCGTATGCACCGCCTGCGCCACCGCGTCCTCCAGCGTCGCCGACGCCGACAGCGTGCTGAACTCCGTCAGCATCACATCCCGCATCCGCACCGCCGTCACCGCCGACTCCAGCAGCACGCCCTGGTCCTCCATATGCGCAAACGTCAGCACAAACACGCCCGCGATCAGCAGCAGCAGGTTATTCATCAGGAACCCGGCCACGATCAGCGCCATCGCCACCATCTGGCTCAGCCCCGCCGCCTGCCGGGTCCGCCGCAGCCCGCCGCCGGCCCGCGCAAACTCGCCGCGCAGCACCCGTCCGCCGTCCAGCGGAAACGCCGGCAGCAGGTTCATCGCCCCCAGCAGCAGCTGCATCCAGATCAGCGACCGCAGCAGGTGGTTCGGCGTAATCCACGGCCGTTCCAGCAAACTCCACATCCCCAGCTCGGGCGACATGCCCAGCACGAACCCAATCAGCAGCACCCCGGCCAGCAGGTTCGCGATCGGCCCCACCAGCGCCAGCTTCCGCTGCATCCTGCCGAGCGCCGCCCGTTCCGTGTCCTCGCGCGTCGCATAGGTCGGCAGCGCTCCGGTCGGCAGCAGCAGGATCGACCGCAGCTCCAGCCCGAACCATGCCGCCGCGATGCCCCGCGCAATCTCCCGCACCGCCACCGCCAGCAACAGCAGCAGCCACAGCCCCACGCCGCGCATCGTGCTCGACGCCGGCCACGCTCGTATAGCTCACCGACACCAGCAGCAGCAGCGCAAAGAACATATGGATGCGAACATTCACACCCAGAACACCGCCGATTGAAAAGGACCACCCACGCATACCCTCAATTGTATGCGCCCCTCAGGCATCCCCGCTACGCGTTGTCATTAGCCCTCGCGGAGTCCCATTCCGGCATCGCCTCTGCTCGTCAGCCCCGAAGGGATCTGCTTGTTTTGTCGTTGCTTCTTCTGCCGTTGTAAGTTTTTGCCGTCATCCTGAGCGCAGCGAAGGATCCCGATACTGTCGGCACCACCCATACCGCGCGCACCTTTCCGCCCAGACCTTCTCCTTCCGGCGCGCACGATCTCCACGTCAGCCCAGGCCTTTCGATCCTGATCCCTAATCCCTGCAAAAGAAAAAGCCCCGGGCAATCGCCGGGGCTTTCCTTTGCATCTTTAGCTCGTTTCGTTGTTAGTAGCCCAGCGTGTGCAGGTAGAACACCACACCCGAGGCCACCAGGCAGTAGATCCCGAACAGGTACCAGCGTCCGTGTCTCGAGCCAGCTGCTCAGCCACCGCAGCGCCACCAGTCCGGCCAGGAACGCGAACACCGCGCCCAGCAGCGCGCTCATCACCGTGCCGTGCAGGTCGACCGGATTGCCCGAGGCCGCCGCCGCATGCGTCGCCTTCAGCAGCCGCATGCACCTCGCGCAGCACCACCGGCGGCGTCAGCACCACGGCCAGCGCGAAGCTGAACCGCTCCGCCCGCTCCTTGGTCGCGCCGGTCAGCATGCCGGTCGAGATGGTCGCGCCCGACCGCGAGAACCCGCGGAACGGCAGGCACAGGCCCTGCACCGCGCCGATCCAACCGGCCTGCCGCATCGTCACCGTCGTCAGGTCGCCGTAGTCGCCATGATGATCCGACAATCGCCGCCATGCGCCGCTTCTCCAGCAGCCCCGGCGATCAGGATCAGCACCCCGGCCGCCGCCAGCGCCGGAGCCACCAGGTCCAGCCGTCCGAACAGCTGTTCGATGTCCTTGCTCTTGGCGCCCTTGAAGACCGTCTTCTCGATCACTTTATTGATCGCCTCGCCGATGATTCCGGTCAGCAGCGTCGCCCACACGATCCGCACTGGCGATCCGCTTGAACGCGTCGGCGCTGGCGAAGTAGGTCTTCTGCGCCACTGCTTCCAGAAGTAGGCGATCACCGCGAACATCGTTCCCGTATGCAGCATCACCAGCACCAGCGTCATCTGCGGCGACGCGGGATCCAGTCCCAGCAGCTTCTCCGCCACCACCACGTGCGCCGAGCTTGAGACCGGCAGCAGTTCCGCAAGGCCCTGAACGATGGCCAGAATAATTACTTGAACAATAGGCATAGTCTCCATCTTATTGCGGCTTGGTGTGGATGCGATGAATCTTTCGTTCCGCTGCACGCGCAGGGAACCGCTAATCCCGATCGTTCCCTTCTTAGTCGCGGTCATTGCCGTAGATCGGAATCCCTTGCTCCACCCGATAGGCGATGCTCGCCGCCCGCGCCGCAAAGTCCGATCTTCGGATACTGCGCGTGCAGCTCCTCGGCCAGCGCCTTGGTGTTCGCGATCGCCGCATCCGACCGCTTCTTCTCCTCGCCGACCAGATACATCTCCACCAGCACGCCCTGGCGGTACACCGCGTTGTACAGCGCCTCGGCCGACTTCGGGCCATCCGGAAACTGCCGCGCGTACTTCTCATACAGCCCGGCCTCCATCTCCGGACACTTCGGCAGTCCCTGCCAGTCGCCGCACAGCTTGTTGTCGATCAGGTCATACGCCGCCAGCGCCGCAAACCGCGTTCCCGGATACTGCTTCATGATCTTCTTCATGTCGCCTTCGTAGATCTGCGGCCGCAGATACGCCTCCTGCTCCTTGGCCGAGGGCAGCGTGCTGTTGTCCCGCTTCTCGATCTGCCAGCGAATGTCCGCCGCGCGCCACGCCGCCTCCGCCGCCAGCGGCGAGTCGGGAAAGTAGTCCGCCACGCGCGCGTACAGCAGATGCGCCTCGTTCGCCGCGCCCTTCGGCGCATGCGGCTGCTCGGCCTCGTCCTCCAGGTTCGCCGCCGCGCCGAACAGGATCGCATCGCCATTCGGCGTCGTGCGGATTCACCACGCCCTTGTCCCGGATCCACCCCGAAGCCGGCGTGACATTGTCCTCCTCGGCAGATCAGCGGCTCCTCGCTGTCGTTGCTCTTCTCCTTCAGGTCGGTGTTGGCAAACACCTGCACCCATGGGCCGTTGCGCTCGATCACCACGACCTCATGCCCCGGCGTCACCAGCGAGATCTTCTGCGCGTCGCCATCCGCCGTCGACATACACCACCGCCGGATGCAGCACCGTCGCCCGCGCCGCCCGGTCGTATCCAGACCGTCGCGTCCTTCTTCTGAGCGACAGCTGCGCAACAAAGCAAGCGGCACGACAGCAGCAACACCGCACCGAAGCCAAGCGCGAGAGCAGGGAGGTCGCAACATGCCGACCATTAGACCCTGCTTCTCGCCCCAGCGGAAGAGCAACTTCACCGCGCGACTCAGCTCCGACCAGTGCAAGCCGCATCTAGCGCGAGCGCTAGCGGCCAGCGATCTCCGCCCGCAGCCTCTCCTCCAGCGCCGGCTCGACGTTCCCGCCGCTCAGCACCGCAACCACCTTGTCACGTTCTCCATCGGCAGCTCGTCCGCGTGGAACAGCGCCGCCGCCAGCGTCACCGCGCCGCTCGGCTCCGGAACCAGATCCGTCGCCTGCAGGTAGACCCGCATCGCCGCCAGGATCTCCTCTTCGGTCACCGTCACAATGCCATCGACGAACTGCAGCACATGCTCGAAGTTCAGCCGTCCCAGCGACTGCGTCCGCAGCCCATCGGCGATCGTCCGCGTGGTCTTCGCCGCCGGCCACTCCACCAGCGTCCTCGTCGTCGAACGACTCCTTCGCATCCGCCGCCAGCTCCGGCTCCGCGCCCCAAACCTTCGCCTTCGGGCAGCCGCACAGCTTCACCGCCGTCGCGATCCCGCTCAGCAACCCACCGCCCGAAACCGGCGACAGCACCAGCAGCCCTTCGCCCGCAGCCTCGCCCGTCTGTTCCCCAAGCTGCTCCAGCAATCTCGAGCCCGCACGTTCCCTGTCCCGCGATGATCGCCGGATCGTCATACGGCGGAACCATCGCATAGCCGAACTCCGCCTCCAGCTCCTCGGCCTTCAGCCTGCGGTCGGCGCTCGCCGCGCCCACTAGACGATCTCCGCGCCCAGCGCCGCCGTCGCCTCCCGCTTGATCGCCGGAGCGTTCTCCGGCATCACGATCACCGCCTTCGCGCCCACCGCCCGCGCCGCATACGCCACGCCCTGCGCGTGGTTGCCGCTCGAGTACGTAATCAACCCGCGCTTCACCACCTCCGGATCGCGCTCGGCCATCCCCGCGATCTTGTTGTACGCCCCGCGCAGCTTGAAGCTCCCAATCGGCTGCTCGCTCTCCGCCTTCACGTACAGCGCGAACCCAGGCGCCGCAACGCCCGCCTGCGCCAGCTGCTCCGCCGTCACCCGATACAGCCCCGTCCTCGCAGCCACTCCAGCGATCCGTTCGGCCGCCGCGCCAATCTCTTCCCGCGTTACGAAGTCACTCATGGCTCTAGCCTATTACGTTCTCTTCGTCGCTCGTCTGTTCCGCCGCCTGCATCACCAGCGCGAAGAAGTGGATCAGCCGCCACTCATCCATCGCCGTCGGCTTGCTGCTCATCCAAAGTCGATATGCGAGATCACCGGACTCATCAGCGCCGCCTTCAGCGTCCTCGCGCGGCAGCTCGCTCGCCATCCACAGCGTCTCCGCCGCCGGAATAATGTTGTCCGCCTCGCCATGCAGCAGATACACCGGCGTCTTCAGCCCCTCGCAGATCCCCATGCGGCGACAGCTCCGCCAACTCCGCCGCATGCTTGGCATTCGAGCGCCGCGATCAGCGCCCGCGTCGCCGGCGAAGCTCGCATCGAGCAGCCGCAGCCGCCTCCGTCCGCTCTGCGGCTCGTTCAGCGCCGCCAGCGCCAGCCGCTCGCCGCCCTTGTCCTCGTACAGATGCCTCCCGCAGCACCGCTCCGGATCGCCGGAACATCCTGCGCCGGCACAAAGTCCTGCACGATACTCATACTCCAGCACCAGCGGCCCATACGGATGCGCCGCCAGCCGCTCCACCGTCCCATTCGGCCGCTCGTCCTCGCCCGTCCGATAGTAGTTGGCGACCCGCGTCATATCGTCCTGCGCGCCCACCGCCATCACGAACTGGAACGCCGCCGCATACACCGGATCGGCCGCCGCCACCAGCGCCAGCCCGCCCGAGAAGCTCAGCCCCATCACGCCCACCGGCCCGCCCGATCTGCGCCGCAAACCACTGCGCCGACTCCCCGATCGTCCGGATCGAGCTCGCATCCACGTGATAGTCCTTGATGTCCGGCAGCTCCGGCGTCAGCACCCGGATCCCGCAGCTCGCCATCGCCGTCGCGAACGCCTCCAGCCGCGGCTCGTCGATCCCCAGATGATGCACGCCATGCAGCACGATCAGCGCCGGCTCCTTCGCGCCAGCCCCGCGTCCTCGGCAGATACAGCCGCGCCCGCACCGTCTGCGGCTCGCCTCCCGTCTCTCCGCGGGAATCTGGAACGGAGAGGTCCTGCCTCTCGATCGGATCGGCCACAACCTTGCCGACCATCCACGGCACCGGCTGACCTGCAACCATCCGCAGCACCGCAATCGCCTGCAGATGCGCCCGCACCATCGGCCATCCCGCCGCTGCAAAGACCACCACCGCCGCCAGCAACAGCAGCCCCGCGATCAGCGGTCGCAGCACGCCGGATCGCTCCAACCGATGCCGAAGCGCCGCTTCCGAACTGGCGTTGCCGATACGACCTCGAGATCAACCATGCCTGGCTTCGAGCATATCCGTTCCAATCCCACACTGGAAGCCGCAAATGCAACGAATTCCATCCCCCAAAAGTCACCAGCCCGAGCCATCCCGAGGGCAGGGAAGCGCTCCGCTACGGCCTGCCCACCGCTCCCGGCGCTCCCAGAATATGAATCGTGTGCAGCCACTCCTCCGCCGGCACCGGCCAATGCGAGATCGGCAGCTCCGTCGGCCGCAGCCCGAAGCCATGACCGCCCAGCGTAAACAGGTGCATCTCCGCCGGAACCTTGGCGTTCTTCAGCGCCAGAAAGTACACCAGCGCGTTCTCCACATGCGCCGTGTAGTCGTTCTCCGCCTGCACCAGAAACGTCGGCGGAATCTCGGGCGTCGGTTGCAGCGACGGCGCCACCTTGCCATCCGCCCCAGCCAGCCATCCCGGATAAAGAATCATCTGGAAGTCAGGCCGCGCATCGACCGTCGACGGAGCAACATTCGCCCCCTGAAACTCCGGATGCGTGCTCAGCACCGCCGCCAGATGCGCGCCCGCCGAGAAGCCAATCGCGCCAATCCGCTTCGGATCGATGTGCCACTCCGCCGCGTGCGTGCGCGTCAGCCGCATCGCCTGCTGCGCGTCCTCCAGGTCCTCCACATTCTCCGGATAGTGACCGTCCTCGGGCACCCGGTACTTCACCAGCACGCAGGTCATGCCAATCGAGTTCAGCCAGTCGCAGACCTCCGTGCCCTCGACGTTGTACGAGAGCCGAATGTACGATCCCCCCGGAAACACCAGCGCCGCCGCTCCCGTATTCTTCGCCGGATCGGGCGCATAAACCGCAAGGCTCGGATGACTGACATTGGTCACGCGCACCGCGACCTTACCCGAGACCATGCGATTCGCATCGGTCGTCGGATCGATCTCCGGCCCCACCACCTTCGACGGCTCCGGGTTGCCATTGGGCCAGAGAGGCAGCGTATGCTGCTGCGCCAGCGAGGGCGCAGCCAGACCAAGAAGCATCAGAGCGGGGAGAAGCCGAGTCGAGCGCATGCAGCATGGTAAAGCAAGCGAACCGTCTCAGTCACAAAAGAAAACGGCGACCATAAAGGCCGCCGCTTGAAACAGGCTCGCAGAAAAATCCGCCGATCAGATCTCCAGAATCACCGGCATGATCAACGGCCGCCGGCTGGTGCTCTTCTGGATATACCGCTTCAGATCGTTGCGGATCTTCTCCTTGATCACGCCGTAGTCCACCTTCTCCTCGGGGCTCGAAGCCTCGAGAGTCCGCTGCACCACCTGCCGCGCCTCGGCGATACAAGCTCTCCTCCTGGATCGCGAAGCCACGCATCACGATCTCCGGAATGCTCTCGACCTTGCCCGTCCGCTTGTTGATGGCAATGATCGGCAGCACGATGCCGTCCTCGCTCAGGTGCTTGCGATCGCGAATGACCACATCCTCGACCACATCGATCGACCCGCCCGCATCGATGCAGACCCGGCCCGTCGTCACCTTGCCGTTCTTCACCGCCGTGTTCTTGTCGAGCTCGAGAACGTCGCCGTCCTCGAGCACCATCACCTTCTCCACCACGCCCAGACCGGCCGCCAGCTCGGCATGCCGCTTCAGGTGGCGATAGTCGCCGTGCACCGGAATAAAGAACTTCGGCCGGACCAAATTGATCAGCAGGCGAAGCTCTTCCTGGCTCGCATGGCCGCTGACGTGGATCAGACCCTGCGTCCCGTCGTCGTGGATCACCTTCGCGTCCCGGCGCTCGAGATGGTCGATCATGCGATAGATCCCCTTCTCGTTGCCCGGAATCACGCGCGAGCTCAGCAGCACCGTGTCGCCCGCGTCGATATGCGCGAACTTGTGGTTGTTCACCGCCGCCCGGCTCAGCGCCGACATCGGTTCGCCCTGCGTTCCGCTGATCATCACGCACATCTTCTCGGGCGCGATATCGCGGATCTGCCCGGGATTGACGATCAGCCCCTTCGGCAGGTCGAGATAGCCCAGGTCCTGCGCGATCTCGGTCGAGTTATCGAGCGACCGCCCAATGATCGCGACCTTGCGTCCATGCTGGTGCGCCAGCTCCATCGCCAGCCGGATCCGGTGGATCGACGACGAGAAGCAGCTGAAGAACAGCTTCTTCTTGGTCCGCGCAAAGATCTCATCCAGCCGCGGACGCACCGCCCGCTCGCTCGGCGTATAGCCGGTGCGATCGACGTTGGTCGAGTCCTGCAGCATCACCAGCACGCCCTGCTTGCCCAGCTCGGCAAACGCGTGCAGGTCGAACGGCTTTCCATCCGGTGGCGAAAGATCGATCTTGAAGTCGCCCGTATGCAGCACCACGCCCACCGGCGTCGAGATCGCCAGCGCCACGCAGTCCACCAGCGAGTGCGTCACCCGGATCGGCAGAATCGAGAACGGCCCAAGATGGAAGCGGCTGCCCGGAATCATCTCGATCAGGTCCGCGTCGTCGAGCAGGCGGTGCTCTTCGAGCTTGCCCTCGACATACGCCAGCGTGAACTCGGTGCCGTACACCGGAACGTTCAGCTCAGAAAGAATCCACGGCAGGCCGCCGATATGGTCTTCATGACCATGCGTCAACACGATGCCCCGGACCTTCGACCGGTTTTCGACCAAGTAGCTGATGTCCGGAACGACGATATCGACGCCCAGCAGCTCTTCTTCGGGGAACATCAGGCCGGCGTCGATGACGATAATATCGTCCTGCCAGCGGAGGGCCATGCAGTTCATTCCGAACTCACCAAGCCCCCCAAGGGGAATCATGCGTAATTTATCTTGAGCCATCAATCTAAAAGTCTAACATCGAGGCGGAAATTGACCGTTTTGCCCCGAAAGAACGCTGTCCGTTATTCGGACACCCAGTCGGACACCCAAGCCGCCGCTCGGTCGCCGCGACAGGGAGCGAATCCGGCACCGGGGCAGGTTAGCCCTTGGCGCTGATAAGCGCCTCGTGCACCAGCATCTTGAGGTAGGTCTGGTACTCCAAACCACGCTTGCCGGCCTGCTCCTGCGCCAGCGCAATATCTTCGAGATCGAACCGAACGGTCGTCTCAGGAATCCCGCCCAGCCGAGCCGCCGTCCCCCGGCCCAGCCGTCCTTCCTTCGCAGCCTGCTCAAAGTCCTCGAGAAGTTCATCCTGATGGTCGAACCACCACTTTGCCTCTTCGGCCTCGGATTTGAAGTCAGGGAGTATTCGTTTTTCCATTCTCGATGCCCTCCATCTGCGCTCTGTAGAAAGCACGGTACGCTCGATTTGCCGGAAATGCCGTGACAACACGCGTTTTCCCGCCGCGCAGCGTCGTAATCACAACGAGAATCCGACCCGAACGAGTTGCGCCGATCTGCATCAAACGCTCCTCGCCGTGTCCGGATCTGATGTCCCAGATCGATGGGACGATTGGACACGACCTCCTCCGCTTCACTTCTTGCAGACGCCATGCTCCGCAATATGGGCGACATTCGCCTCATCCCAGTCGAACAAAATGGACAAAAGGTGCACCCCACGGCGGAATTGAACTCCCCTTGAGGTACACCTTTATATCCTGCTCGTTCTCAGAGCGACAGCGCAAGCGCTACCGCAGCAGATCTTCCAGCGCCGTCGACAGCTCCGTCTTCTCATCGCGATACTTCACGATCACCGGCGTATACACGCTCAGGCCCCACTCCGCGCCCTTGCCCTTGGTCACCGCGCGCGAACCCGGCACCACCACCGCCGCCTCCGGAATCACCAGCGGCGACTCCGCCGTCGCCTTCAGCACCGTCCCGTTCACCAGGTCGTACACCGGTGTCCCGCGGGTCAGGATCGTCCCCGCCGCCAGCACCGCGCGCGTCCGCACCACCGTACCCTCGTAGACGCCGGTATTGCCGCCCACCAGCACATCGTCCTCGATGATCACCGGCGAAGCGTTCACCGGCTCCAGCACGCCGCCGATCTGCGCCGCCGCCGACAGGTGCACGCGCTTGCCGATCTGCGCGCAGCTTCCCACCAGCGCGTGCGAGTCCACCATCGTGCCCTCGTCGATGAACGCGCCCACGTTGACATACGCCGGCGGCATCACCACCACGCCCTTGGCGAGGTACGCGCCCGACCGCACGCTCGACCCACCCGGCACCACGCGCACGCCCTGCTCCGCGCCAAACCGCCGCGCCGGATACGTGTCCTTATCGACGAACGACAGCGGCTCGCCCGCTCATCTCGACCATCTGTCCCAGCCGGAAGCCCAGCAGGATCCCGCGCTTCACCCACGCATTCACGCGCCAGCCCAGCGGCTGCGACGCATCCGGCTCCGCCGACCGCAGCGTGCCGGCCTCAAGCCCTGCCCGCAGTTCGTGAAACGCGGCCAGCGCGTCCTTATCGCCCACACACGCCGCACCCGCGGCAAAGTACTGCTCAATCCGTGCTTCTAAAGACATCGTTCTCTCTCGTACTTCTCAAAGTTTGGATAATCGAATCGTCTTCGCTGAGCAGGGAAGCGGCTAGAACACCGCCTAGAACATCCGCAGATCGCCGCCCGCAGCCGGAGCATCGACCAGCAGCCCCAGCTCGCCGGCCAGCCGCTCCAGATTGCGCCGCGTGCCCGCCGACACCGGCACGATCGGCAGCCGCACCGTCTCGCCGATCTTGCCCATCATCGCCAGAACCGCCTTCACCGGCGCCGGGCTCGGCTCGCAGAAGTTCGCCGCCATCAGCCGCGCGAAGTGCCGGTTGATGCGCCGCGCCGTCGGCCAGTCGTTGCTCAGCGCCGCCTGCACCATCTCGCGCCATCTGCGCCGGAATCTGGTTCGAGGCCACCGAGATCAGTCCCATGCCGCCCAGCGCAATCGTCGCCAGCGCCATGCCGTCATCGCCCGAAAACACCTTGAACGAGCGCGGCAGCGTATGCAGCAGCTCGGTGATCTGCGCGATGTTCCCGCTCGACTCCTTGATGCCGATGATGTTCTTCTCTTCGGCCAGCCGCTGCACCGTCGCCGGCTCCAGGTTCGTGCCGCTCCGCGAAGGAATGTTGTACAGCAGGATCGGCAGATCCACCGCCTGCGCGATCGCGCGGAAGTGCTGATACTGGCCCTCCTGCCCCGGCCGGTTGTAGTACGGATTCGCGGTCAGGATGCCGCTCAGCCCATGCACCCGCGCCAGCTTCTGCGCCCGGGCCACAGCCTCGTGCGTCGCGTTGTGCGTGCATCCGGCAAACACCGGAACCCGCCCCTGCGCCGCTCCGATCGACGACCTCGACCGTGCGCAGCCACTCCTGTTCGCTCAGCGTCGAAGCCTCGCCCGTCGTCCCGCAGGGAACCAGGAAGCCAATGCCTTGCTCAATCTGCCAGTTCACCAGCGCGTGCAGCGCAGGTTCATCGACACTCCCGTCCTCGCGAAAGGGAGTTACCAGCGCCGTTCCACAACCCATCAAGTCCATAGTTTCCAAGTTTATCGCTTTCCCGCGCTGCTTGGCTCGTTCCCTCCAAAATGCAGCCGGATCCGCCACCGCCCGAGCCGTCCCTCCCCGTTCAACCCACGAAACATTGCCTTGCGTCCCGCATCTGCAGCTTGCTACAGTCACTCGCATGCAGGACACCTGCATCATCGGCGGCGGTCCTGCAGGGATGATGCTCGGCCTGCTGCTCGCCCGCGCTGGCCTTCCCGTCACCGTGCTCGAAAAGCACACCGACTTCTTCCGCGACTTCCGCGGCGACACCGTCCACCCCTCCACCCTCGAGCGCCTCTACGAGCTCGGCCTCCTCGACCGCTTCCTCCAGCTCCCGCACTCCCAGGTCACCGGCCTCTCCGCGATCGTCGGCGGCCAGCGCCTCGCCATGGCGAACTTCTCCCACCTCTCCACCCACGCGAAGTTCATCGCCCTCATGCCGCAGTGGGATCTCCTCGACTTCCTCGCCAAGGAGGCCGCGCGCTACCCCACCTTCAAGCTCTGCATGGGATGGGAGGCGACCGGCCTCCTCGAGCACAACGGCGCCACCACCGGCGTCCGCGCCAACACCCCCAACGGCCCGGTCGAGATCCCCGCCGCCCTCACCGTCGGCTGCGACGGCCGCCACGCCCTCTCCCGCGTCGCCGCGCACCTCCCCCTCAAAGAGGAGGGCGTCCCCATCGACGTCCTCTGGTTCCGCATCGCCCGCCAGCCCAACGACCCCGAAAACGCCCTCGGCTACATCAACTTCGGCCGCGTCGTCATCCTCATCAACCGCCGCGACTACTTCCAGGTCGGCTACCTCATCGCCAAGGGCCACTTCCTCCGCATCCAGCAGGACGGCCTCGCCGCCTTCCGCCAAAGCCTCGAGCGCATCGTCCCCTTCCTCGCCGGCCGCACCGCCGAGATCGACACCTGGGACAAGATCAAGCTCCTCACCGTCCAGGTCAATCATCTCGAGCGCTGGTCCTCCCCGGCCTGCTCTGCATCGGCGACGCCGCCCACGCCATGTCGCCGGTCGGCGGCATCGGCATCAACATCGCCCTGCAGGACGCCGTCGCCACCGCCAACATCCTCACCGAAGCCCTCCGCGACGACGCCCTCAGCCCCCACGATCTCCAGCGCGTGCAGCACCACCGCGAGAAGGCCGTCCGCAACACCCAGCGCGTCCAGCTCTTCGCCCACCGCATCCTCAACCGCGTCCTCCAGAGCTCCGGCGGCCCCATCACTCCTCCGCTCGCCCTGCGCATCCTCACCGAGATCCCCGGCTTCCAGGAGCTCACCGCCCGCTTCGTCGGCATCGGCCTCCAGCCCGAGCGCATCCAGCCGCTTTAAACGCATAAGAGGGAAGCCATCGGCCTCCCCCTTATGCGTTCCTGTCTCACGGTTGCGTTCTCTTTTAGACCCACTCCCCGCCACGCATCAGCGGCTCGCTCTTGCCATCGGCATACACGCCATCCACATCCATCGCCGCGGACCCGATCATCCAGTCCACATGGATCAGGCTGTGGTTCGCGCCGCGCTTCTCGAGCTCCTCGGCGCTCATATTCTCGCCCTCGATCAAGCACGTCGAGTACGCCTGTCCCAGCGCAATATGGCTCGCCGCATTCTCATCGAACAGCGTGTTCCAGAACAGCAGCCCGCTCGCCGCAATCGGCGACGAAGCCGGCACCAGCGCCACCTCGCCCAGCCGCCGTGCGCCGTCGTCGGCCGAGATCAGCCGGTTCAGCGCGTCCTCGCCCGCCGTCGCCGTAGCCGAAACGATCCGGCCATTCTCGAAGGTGCAGCGAATGTTCTCGATCAGCGTCCCCTGGTGCGACAGCGGCTTCGAGGCCTGCACCACGCCATTCACGCGATCCTTGTGCGGCGTCGTAAAGCACTCCTCGGTCGGAATATTCGGGTTGCAGAAGATGCCGTTGCCCGAAGGTCCGCCGCCGCCCGCCCACAGATGATCGTCCGCCAGCCCCACCGTCAGATCGGTCGCGCCATCCTGCGACTTGAAGTGCAGCGAGTGAAACCGCTTCGCATTCAGCAGATCGACCCGCTGCTTCAGGTTCTGCCCATGCTGCTTCCAGTCCGCCATCGGGTCGTCCCCGGTCACGCGCGAGGCATCGAAGATCGCATCCCAAAGCTTCGCCACCGCCTCATCCACCGGCAGCCCCGGAAACACCAGCTTCGCCCACTCCGGCGTCGCCGCCGCCACAATCGACCAGTTGATCGCGTGCTTGGTAATCAACTCCATCGCCGGCTTGTTCGCCTTCGAAGCCGCAATATTCGCCCGCGAGACCTTCGCCGGATCCTGCTCCGCGAGCAGCGCCGGGTTCGCGCCCGCAATCGCCATCCGCGCCGCGCCACTGCGGAACGCATTCGCAATCGCATCGGCCATCCACTGCGGCGCATAGTCGAAGCTGGCATCGTCGGCATACTGATACCGCGCCAGCACCGCCGGATCGTCGCTATAGAACGTCGTCACCAGCAGCGCGCCGGCCTTGTACGCATGCTCCGTGATGCGCCGCACCAGCGGCATCGCCTCCACCGGAGCCGAGATCACCAGCTCCTGCCCCTTGGCCAGGTTCAGCCCCACCCGCACCGCAACCTGCGCAAAGCGGTCCAGCTTCTCCTCAAACGACAGCCCCGCGAAGCCGCTCTCCGCCTTGACGTCCACCTGTTCGAGCACGCTCATAAACATCTCCTTCTCCCATTGGACGGCAATGGGCAACCCTCGGTCGCGATCTGACCGCGATCCGGCCGGATCCTCCGGCCCCAGCCCTACTGCAGCTGATTGTAGACCTCGCGGAAGTCGAAGCACCCGGTCTTCGTCGACACCCACTCCGCCGCCCGCACCGCGCCCTCGGCAAACCCACGCCGCGAGAACGCCTCATGCGTCAGCACCAGCCGGTCGGCGCGTCCTCGCGCCTCCAGCATATGCAGCCCCTTCGCATCGCCCTCGCGCGTCGCCTCGATCGGCAGCTCCTCGATTCCCGCAGCCTTCTTCACCACCTCGCGGATCGTGATCGCCGTCCCCGACGGCGAATCCAGCTTGCTCACATGGTGCGTCTCCGCCAGCGAGAACGTATACCCGGCATGCTTCAACGCCTCGCCCATCTGCGCCGCCAGCTGCAGCATCACCTGCACGCCCACCGAGTAGTTCGACCCATACAGCAGCGCCGCGCCCTTGCGCTCCGCCAGCTCCTTCATGTCGCGCCAGCGTCGTCATACCAGCCCGTCGTGCCGATCACCATCTTCGCGCCCGTCGCCAGGCACGCCCGCATATTCTGCACCACCGCCTCGGGGTTGGTGAAGTCGATCACCACATCGAACCCCGCCACAAACGGCGGCGTCAGCGCAGCCGCGCCCGCGTTCTCCTTGGCATCGAGCACATGCACGCTGTGGCCGCGCTCCCGCGCCACCTCCGCCACCAGCTTGCCCGTCTTCCCGTTCCCCAAAATCAAAATCCGCATCGTGCTCTCTTTCTGTAACTCTCGCTGTTGCCTAAGCGTTCCCGCCCGCCGTCACCCGGCTCACGCGCCTCGACGTCAAACACCGTCTCATCCGGATCCGCGAAGAAGTGCTGGTGCAGCGACCGGATCGCCTCCTCCACATCCTCCTCATCGATCATGAAGCTCATGTTGATCTCGCTCGCGCCCTGCGAGATCATCCGCACATTCACATGGCTGATCGCCGAAAACACCCGCCCCGCAATGCCGTTATGCCCGCGAATATCCTCGCCCACCAGGCACACCAGCGCCTTGTGCCCTTCGAGCTTCACATCCGCAATCTTGCCCAGCTCCGCGCAGATCTCCGGCAGCTGCTGGTTCGAGTCCACCGTCAGCGAGATGCTCACCTCGCTGGTCGACACCATATCGATCGCGCACTTGTACTTGTCGAAGACATCGAACACCGTCTTCAGATACCCATGCGACATCAGCATCCGGCTCGCCACCACGTCGATGATCGTCAGCCGCTTCTTCGCCGCGATGCTCTTGAACGGGCTCGCGCACGGCGGCGCCATCGCCGTAATCTTCGTGCCTTCATTCTCCGCGTTGCGCGAGTTCAGCACCCACACCGGAATGCTCTTCTGCACCGCCGGCAGAATCGTCGCCGGATGCAGCACCTTCGCGCCGAAGTAGGCCAGCTCCGCCGCCTCCTCAAAGCTGATCGTCTTCACCCGCAGCGCATCCGGGCAGATCCGCGGATCGGTCGTCATGATCCCGTTCACGTCCGTCCAGATCTCGATCGCGCCCGCATGCAGCCCGCCGCCCACCAGCGCCGCCGTATAGTCGCTGCCGCCGCGTCCCAGCGTCGTCGTAATCCCATCCTCGTTCGACGCCGATAAACCCGCCCATCACCGGCGTCTGCCCCGCCTCGACCAGCGGCAGCACCAGCGCCGTCAGCTTCGCCTCGATCGCGTCCTCCTGCGGCACCGCCTTGCCATAGTGGCTCGTCGGTGATGATGCACGTCCGCGCATCCACATGCACGCCGTTCAGCCCGCGCTGCTCAAACGCCTCCGCCACCATGCGGCTCGAAAGCCGCTCGCCGAAGCTCACCACCAGATCGCTCGTCCGCGGCGTCAACTCGCCCACCGCCGCAATCCCGCGCAGCAGATCGTCCAGCGCATCGAACTCCGCGTCAATCGCCGCCTTGATCCGCACAAACCGCTCGCCGCTCCAGCAACTGCGCCGCCGTATCGATATGCCGGTGTCCGCAGCCGCGCGCTGATCGCCAGCGCTCCCGCGCGATCTCCGCGCCCCGCCGCCGCTGCCGCCGCAAGCAGCAGGTCGGTCACCTTCGCCATCGCCGACACCACCACCACGGCCTTCAGCCCGCGCTCGCGCCGTCCGCGCAACGATCGCCGCCGTGCGCTCCATCGCCACGGCATCCTCGACCGACGTGCCGCCAAACTTCATCACCACCAGATCCGTGCGGCGCTCACGTTCATGCCGTCACCGCCGCCAGCGTGCTTCACCGGATCCAGCTTACTGCAGCCGCGCCAGCACCTCGGCGTTCAGCACCGCCGCGCCCGCCGCCCCGCGAATCGTATTGTGCGACAGCACCACGAACTTCCAGTCCAGCAGCGTGCACGGCCGCAGCCGTCCCACCGTCGCCGCCATGCCCATGCGCCGCGCATCCGGTCCAGCCGCGGCTGCGGCCGGTCGTGCGCCGCATCGAACTCCACCGGCTGCTCCGGAGCCGTCGGCAGATGCATGCCCGGCCAGCGGCGCAAACTCCGCCCACGCCGCCAGAATCTCCTCGCGCGTCGCCTTGCGTCCGCAGCTTGATGCTCACGCACTCCGTGTGCCCGTCCTCCACCGCCACGCGATTGCAGTGCGCGCTCACCTTCGCATCCAGCATGCTCGACGCCGCCGCCGTCGAACCGCCCCAGCAGCTTGCCGCACCTCCTCCTGCAGCTTCTCTTCCTCGTTCTTGATGAACGGAACGACATTGCCCAGAATGTCCAGCGACGCCACGCCCGGATACCCCGCGCCGCTCACCGCCTGCATCGTCGAGACAAACAGGCTCTCAATCCCGAAGCGCTCCTCCAGCGGCTTCAGCGCCAGCACCAGCCCAATCGCCGAGCAGTTCGGATTGGTCACGATGTACCCGCCCGTCTCCTTGCGCCAGCTCTGCTGCTCGATCAGCTCCAGATGGTCCGCGTTCACCTCCGGCACCACCAGCGGCACATCCGGCGTCATGCGGAACGCGCTCGAGTTCGAGATCACCGCGCATCCCGCCGCCGCAAACTTCGGCTCCAGCTCCCGCGCAATGTCGGCGTCCAGCGCCGCGAAGATAATCTTCGGCAGCTCGCCCGGAGCAGCCCTCCGGCGTATTCGGCTGCACCACCATCGCTGCAATGTGTTTCGGCAGCGGCGTGTCCAGCTTCCACTTGCACGCCTCGCCATACGTCTTGCCCGCGCTGCGATCGCTCGCCGCAAGCCACGTAATGTTGAACCACGGATGATTGCTCAAGGAGCTGGATGAATCGCTGCCCGACCATTCCAGTCGCGCCGAGGATGCCTACGTTGCGCCGTTCCATAATCCTTCCAGCATATCGCGCTGCGCCCACCCGCGCCACGCCATACAGCCGATCAACCTCGTCCAGATCAGGGCCGTTGCATTTCTCCGCAGGCACAGGTCGTTCCGGACATGGAGCTAGTACTGCTCCACCACCCGCCGCCGCCGCGTCGTATACACCTGCCGCCCGCCGGTTCCGCTCCACACCAGCAGCGCCGCAATGGCATGGATCAGAAACCAAAGACTCAATCCCTGATCGCGATAGATCAGCACCAGGATCAACACCCGCGGCAGCAGCAGCGCCAGAATCGGCGAGATCAGCGAGTCCAGATGGAACCGCACCAGGTCGCGGTCGAACCACGCCACGATCAGCGCAATCCGCGGCAGAAACAGCGCAAAGACGAGAAACCACAGCGGCAGCGTGTGCAGCGTGGTCAGGGAGCGAACGGTAAATTGCAATCGCAGGAAGCAGATGGTCGGTCATGAGCGCGCTGGCCTTTCGAGGTACTTTAGGTGCGATGTGTAACTCGCCTGAATCGTTGCACATCGCACCCAATATCCGGCAAAAAGATCCCCGAAATTCTACTCCCCGCCTACTTCACCGCGAAGCTGAAGTCCGCCTTCGCCGCCGTCTGCGCCTTCACCGTCACCTGGATCGTCTGCTCGCCCAGCTTCTCCTGCACCGCGCCCAGCGTATAGTCGCCCGCCGGCAGTCCCTTGATCTCGAAGTGCCCATCCGCCCCGGTCACCGCGAAGAACGGCGTCGCCGACACATTCACGAACGCATTCATCCACGGATGGTTGTTGCACCGCACCGGAATCATCTGCTCCACATGATTGAACTGCTCAGCCTGCGGCTGTCCCTTCGGCCCCTGCGAGATATCGATCGGCACGCTGCCCGCCGCCGTCGGCATGGTGTGGATGTTATGCATCGTCACATCCGAGTTGCGGAACTCCACCGACCCGCCGCGCATCACCGCCACCACATGCGGCGTATACCGGCAGCCCTGCTGGTCCATCACCACCGGCGCACCCGGCGCAGGCGCGTAGTTCATCGCCGCCGCCGGCCCACTCTTCACGTAGATGTAGACCTCGCCCAGATTGCCGTTCTTCACCGCGTACTGCTCGGAGTAGACCGGTCCGCCGCCGCTCATCCCGCACGCCGGGTCCATGCTGGTATCGATCAGCACCGGCGCCGGCGCCTTCCCCGAGAGCTTCACCGTCCCGCTCACCGTCCCCAGCGTCGCCGGATCAAGCGCCGCGGCCGATCCCGAAGCAGCCGCAGGCGTCGCCGGCGAGCGGCCGATCCCGCCCCGCTCGTGTTCGCCGGCGGCGCCGACTTGCATCCACTCACACCCAGCCCCGCCACCACCACCGCCGCCACAACCCAACCGAACTGCTGCTTCATTTGCTTCTCCACTTCCTATGTAACGTGTAACCAATCCAGTGCCGTTTGCTGGCTTGTATAAAGATCAAAAAAGAACGTCATCTCGACCGGAGCGACAAACAGCCTCATCGTTTGTCGCGGAGTGGAGAGACCCCTGTATTTGTCTCTCCCCTCCGCAACAACAACGAGAGAACCCTAAGCTCCCAGCGCCGCAACCACGGCATCCGCAAACGCCCGCGTTCCGCTGGTCCCGCCGACATCCTTGGTCAGCGTCTTGCCTTCGGCGTACACCGCCTCCAGCGCCGTCTGGATCAGGTCCGCCGTCGCGCCTTCATCGATATGCCGCAGCATCAGAATCGCCGACTGCAGCAGCGCCGTCGGGTTCGCCAGATCCTTGCCCGCGATATCCGGAGCCGATCCATGCACCGCCTCGAAGATCGCGCACTCCGCGCCCAGGTTCGCTCCCGGAACCAGTCCCAGCCCGCCCACAAACGCGCTGCACAGGTCGCTCAGATATGTCACCGTACAGGTTCTCCGTCAGGATCACGTCGTACTGGTACGGATTCAGCACCAGCTGCATGCAGGTGTTATCGACGATGTGCTCCGCATAGGTGACCTCCGGATACTCCGCCGCAACCTTGCGCGCGCAGTCCAGAAACAGCCCATCGGTCAGCTTCATGATGTTGGCCTTGTGGATCGCATGCACCTTCTTGCGGCCGAACTTCCGCGCATAGTCGAAGGCAAACTTCGAGATCCGCGTCGAGCCCTTCTCGGTGATGATCTTCAGGCTCTGCGCCACGCCCGGCACCACCATCACCTCAAGCCCGGCGTACAGGTCCTCCGTATTCTCGCGGACGATGATCAGATCCACGCCCGGATAGTTCGTCTTCAGCCCCGGCAGGTTCTTGATCGGCCGAAAGTTCGTGAACAGGTCGAACTTCTTCCGCAGCGTCACGTTGATCGAGGCAAACCCACCGCCGATCGGCGTCGTCACCGGCCCCTTCAGCGCCACGCGATTCTGCTCGATCGACTCATACAGCGCCTTCGGAATGTACTCGCCGGTCGCCGCAAACGCATCCGCGCCCGCCGCAAAGGTGTGCCAGTCGAAGGCCACGCCGGTGGCCGCACCCGCAGCCTCCACAATCCGAACCACCGCTCCCGAAACCTCGGGCCCAATCCCGTCTCCGGGAATCAACGTGATCTTGTGCGTCCGCTTCTCTGCCGCCATCGTCATGCTTCGTCCTCTGTCTTCATGACCTGCCGTTGTCGTTGCCGGTTGATCTGTCTCCCCGTCGCATCTGCGAAGGGAGCTTCGTGTGCACGCAACCATCCTATCGGCCTAACACGCCGCCTAGCGCCGCCGTCCGCTGTCCTTGCCGCTCAGCAACTCCTCCAGCTCGGCCTTGAACTCGCGCACATCCTTGAAGTCGCGATACACGCTCGCGAACCGGATATACGCCACCGTGTCGATATCTTTTAGCCGGTTCATGATCAGCTCGCCCACCTCGCGGGTCGACCGCTCGCGCTCCGGCGAGTCCACCACGAACGTCTCCGTCTGGTCGACGATCTCCTCCAGCTTGATCGCCGGCACCGGCCGCTTTTCGCACGCATGCAGCAGCCCGCTCAGCACCTTCTGCCGATCGAACTTCTCGCGCCGGCCGTCCTTCTTGACGACCATGTAGGGAATCTCATCGATGCGTTCATACGTGGTGAAGCGCTTGTTGCACCGCTCACACTCACGCCGCCGGCGGATCGAGTCCGCCTCTTTACTCTCGCGCGAGTCGACCACTCGATCTTGCGTAAATCCACAATAAGGACACTTCATCTGATACGCGATTCTAGCAGCGCACCGCCCTGCATTTTTGCGTCATCCTGAGCGCAGCGAAGGACCCGGGATTTTCCCTCCCCATACGCCTCGAACCTTTCCGCCAGCAGTCCGCCTTCCTGATCGAGCTCGACTGCTCCGGAGCATGCGGGTGCCCCATCCTCGCGACGGCTTCATCGTCGCAGGGTGGGTATCGAGCGCAGCGAGACCGCTTCTTTCGCACACTGCGAAAACATCATCTCGACCGAAGCGGCGGACAGCCTCACCGTCCGCCGCGCAGTGGAGAGACCCCTGTATTTGCTTTTGGCGCGAGCCTGACGCCTCCGAGCGTTCACTCCATCAATTCTCCGAAGGCCTCGCCACCGCATCCACGACCACCACCTCCACCGGCCCTTTCTGCGCCACCAGCTTCAGCCCCAACTGCTCCCGCAGCGCCTCGAGAAACGTCGGCCCACTCGCCTCCCCGGCAAAGCCCGCCGCACCCGCAGCCGCCTCCGCCCCAAAGCTGTCCCGCGCATACTCCATCTCGAAGTCGTACGTCCCACCCAGCCCGGTCTGATCCACCACCGGCCGATCCAGCGCGCCCATCCCCATCAACGACCGCGCCAGAAAATCCATCGTCACCCCACGCGCCGCCACATGCAGATTCGCCGGCACGCTCGCCGGCAGCAGCGTCAGCCCACCGCACGCGACCCGTCTCCCCGGAAACACAATCGGCATCCGCCGCGAGCTTCGGCCCCATCCTGCCCGCCTTCGCCAGCACCAGCCCAAACACCGGCAGCTGCCGCGCCTCCTCATGCACCTTCAACTGAAACCGATCCGCCAGCAGCGACTGCATCATCGCCCGCATCTGGTCCTTCGTCGCATCGCGAACCTCCGTCCGCGCCTCGATATTGAACCGATCCGCCATCACCCACTCCGGCAGATGCTGCCGCACCGTCTCCGCCTGGCTGATCGTCAGCTTGTACGCAAACGCAATGTAGGTAATCAGCGGCTGGTCGCTCGCCGAAAACACGCCGCCTGTCTGCGCGTACATATCCCCCGGCCCCAGCGGAAAGTTCGACTCCGGCTTGTCGCCCGACCGGTTCTGCCGCACCGACGCCACATCGAAGGCCAGCCTCGTCGCCGCCGCAACTGTTCCCGCCGCAGTCTGCGCGCTGCCCGCCGACTCCCCCGAGCACCGCCCCAAGCAAAACCATCGCCGGCAGCAGCAGTCTTCCGCGAACCGCCCGTTCCAGTGACCATCGCTCCAGCCCGCATCGCGCTCCGTCCTGCGCGCCGGACTCTACCGCTCCAGCGCGCTCACCACGTCACTCGCCGCCGCCTCGCTCTCGCTGGCGGCACTCTTCAAATTCACCCGCTGCACCTGCGCAAACAAAAATCCTGCTGGCATAATACTCAGCAGCGTCACAATCAGCAGCAGCGCCCCGCACGCCGTCGCCGACTCCACCGGCGCTCCATAGAACGTCCGCATCGCCGCCGCCAGAATCGCAATCTGCGTAAACCACCCGATAATCGGCAGCTGCAGCAGCGACCCGCCGATGCTCGCGCCCATCAGCAGCATCGTCCGCGAGAACGAGATCGTCGCCAGCTCCGGCGTCTGCACAAACGCCTGCAGCGTCTCCACGTACGCCCAGCCGATCATCCCCCACGCCACCAGCGACAGCGCCAGCGTCATCAGCAACTGCCCCACGCTCGAGAGCGAATGCAGCCCCTCGCGAAACTCGACGATCTTCGCCGCCACACTCTCCGCCAGCGACCTTCGACAGCGGCCCCAGCACCCGCCGCACCACCTCCGCCAGCCCCAGCCCCCAGCTCCGCACCACCAGCGCAAACACCGCCAGAAACACCGTTCCCGCCAGGCTGGCCAGCCCCGCCCGCACAAAGATCTCATGGTGCGGCTGGTTCGACGGCGTCACCGCCAGCGCGCACGAAAACAAGATCGCCGCCGCGCCCAGGTCGAACATCCGCTCGATCGTATACACCGCCACCTGCGAGCCCAGCGACAGCTCCACCCGCCGCGCGATCAGGTACGGCCGCGTCAGATCCGCCAGCCGCCCAAACAGCGCCACCGCCGTAAACCCGATGAACTGCGCCCCCACCGTCGAAAACGTCCCAATCTTCTTCGTCGGCCCCAGCAGCACCGCCCACCGCCACGCCCGCATCCAGTAGGTCGCATAGATCAGCGCCACCCCGGCCAGCACATGCCCCAGGCTCACATGCCGCAGCTGCTGCCAGAACATGCCCCAGTCAAACTGGATCCGGTCCCGAAAGACCAGCACCACCGCCGCCAGCGCGGCCACGACAATCACCCACACTACCGTCTGCTTCTTCATCAAATCCCTTCAGTTCTCTTCTGTCATGCCGCGATCAGATTGCGCCGTGGCCGCGCGCTCTACCGCGTCCCAGCCATCAGCGCCGTCGCCTGCACCGCTCGCAGTATCGCGTCGCACTCCGGCTCGCCGCCTGCATCGCCATCTGCTTCCGCCGGTTGAACTCCCGAATCACCCGCGCCACATACGCCTGCGTCTCATGGAACGGAGGAATCCCGTGGTAGCGATCCACCGCCGCCGGCCCCGCGTTATACGCCGCCAGCGCCAGCGCCACATTGTCGTGATACCGCGTCAGCAGCTCGTCCAGATACGCCGTCCCGCCCGCGATATTCTGCTCCGGCCGAAACGCATCCGCCACGCCCTGCTGCTTCGCCGTCCCCGGCATCAACTGCATCAAGCCCTCGGCGCCCGTGCGCGAAACCGCCCGCACCTGCCCGCCGCTCTCCGCCTTCACCACCGACGCCAGCAGATCCGCATCGACGTCGTGCCGCGAGCCCGCGTTCACCAGCATCTCCTGCATCTCCGCCGGCGTCAGCGCCGCCTTCACCGTCGTCTTCCCAGATAGCAGCCGGCACAGCCGCCACCGCAACCACCGGATCCGGCTCCGTCTCCACCCGGCTCACCGCGCTCGCGGCCACATCGATGTAGTCGTCGTCCTTCGCATCCTGCAGTCCCACCGGAAACAGATACAGCCGCACCTTGCCGCCGTCGATCGTCTCCTGCCGGGTGCAGTCGAACTCCGATCCATTCCGCAGCGTCACATGCAGCGCCGCGTGCAGCGCCGGAGCCATCGCGGCAGCCAGCAGCAGCGCGCCCACACGAGCCCGCCGCCGCCATCCTTTGGATGTGGATCGGTGTATCACCCCCCTAGGCTACCACCGCCCGCAAGCCGCCCACCTATTTCGCCGCCCCATTTCGCCTAAGAACCTCCGCAATCGCCCCGGCCACGCCATGCCGGTCATGGTGCCCGCCCAGCACCCACCCGCGCTCCCGCGCCAATCGCCTTCAGCTCCGTCGGAGCGTTCTCCATCAGCACCGCCCGCCCCGCGATCTCCAGCATCGACAGATCGTTCCAGTTATCCCCGATCGCCATCATCTCCGCCGGCTCGAATCCCGCGCTCCGCCGCCAGCCGCAGCAGGGCAGCGCCCTTCGAGCACCCCGACGGCAGAATATCCACCAGACTCAAATCCCGCTCCGGATACTCCGTCCGGCTCAGCGTAATCTCCGCCTCCGCCTTTGAGATTCCCGACCGCTCGGCCACTCCCGACACACCCGGCGCAAACACCCTCGCATCCTCCAGCAGCCGCGCCTCCGCCCGCCGCATCCGCTCGATCGTCCCGCACAGCATCATCTGGATCGGCGCCTCGCCGTTCTCGAGCGACCGCTCGATCGGCCGCACATGCTCGATATACGGCGCATTCGCCTCCATCCACCGCCCGATGCTGCCATGCAGCTCCGCCAGATCCTCCACCACCAGCGCCCCGCGCGCGTCCTCGCCATCCGGCTGCACCTTGTCGAAGGTGATCACCAGCGCATTGCGAAACTCCTCCAGATGCCCGCACAGCCACAGCGCCGTCTCCCGCGCCAGCAGCGTCCGCTCGATCAACCGCGTCCCCGTCCACCCCCGTCCCCACCGTCCGCGTCACCGTCTCCATTCGAGCTCACCAGCGCATTCTCCGCGCCCAGCCCCAGCTCCCGCAGAATCCGCATCGCATAGCAGTGCCGCCGTCCCGTGGCCACCACCACCTCGATGCCCTCTGCCTCCGCCGCCCGCAGCGCCGCCACATTCTCCGCGCTCACCCGGCCATTCAGCCCCAGCAGCGTGCCGTCCATATCCACCGCGATCATGCGGATCGGGGACTGCCCTGCCGCCCGCCCTGCCTCGTTCGTCTCGCTCCGATTCACCCCAATATTCTCTCACTGGCCTGCATAAATATTCATAAGTTATTGAATACATTGCATTTATTGGAAATTAACTCGACTTTAATCCAGTTCCGCGTCAGACTTTAACCAGCAGCACAAAGGTGTTTTATGCTTCACAAACATGTTTCCAACTCCATTCGGAGTCTTCATTCCAGCAGTCCCCTTGGTCCACAACCCAGTTCCAGGCGTCTTCGCAGCCCGTACTCGCAGACCTCCTCTCCGTCCGCACCCCGCCTGGTTTTAGTCCCCTCCGGCGGCGGCAACGAGCCCAGCAAGACCCCCTCCCCGCTCCTCGACCTGCTCTCCATCTCGGCTCATCGCTGCAGCGCCTTCTTTGCCGAAGCCGCGGTGCTTGTCCTGGTCCTGGCCCTGCTCGACCGCTTCATGCTCAAGGGACGTCTCGAAGCGGGATGGGTCCTCAGCGCCTTCTCGATCAGCCTCCTGCTGCTCGCCGCCAGCATCGCCACGGACTTCTCCGCGCGCCGCTGGCTCAAAGCCCACTAGCGCCTCTCACGGACTGCCCTCAGCCTCGGTCGAACCGCGCGACCGACGCCCCTCTGCGTCTCGTCTAGACCGCGCTCGTAGACCGCGCCCGGTCGCGTCCGCATTCTTTTTTCGTGCAGATCCGTTCCTCCAGGCAACCCCTGGAGAGTGCCTCATTCAAACCTTAGGATTTGTACAAAACCGAGTTTTTTACAACAACATCCCCTGAACTGCCGGGTAAATATTAAACAGAAGTTAATTTCCTTGTTGAGCTTTGGGAGTCCTTTCAATGCAACGTCGTAGCCGAATTTTCTCCGTTTTCTGCACCACCGCCGCCGTCACCTTGTTGACCGGGGCGGCAACGCTCAGTCTGCAGGCGCAGCCGAGCGCTTCGGTAGCAGTCACGCAGAGCCCGTCTTCGTACACGCAACTCGTAGCCGTCGATTCACCCGCCTTTTTGGCCTCGGTTGCGATCCGCCGACAAGAGCGCGCTCAACTACAGCAGCAGTGCCGGAGCGGAGGAGACAGCCTCCGCCGAGGGAATGAGCTTTGGCGGAGACGCCGCACCGCAGCCTCCGCCGCGCCATTATGGCCCTCTTCCGGTGTCGGCCAACTCGTCGCGGAACGCGGACGGATCGGAGAAGTACACCTTCTACGTCGGTGCGGGCTTCACCGTCCCGACCGGCGGCACCGCCAACTACCTGACCCCGAGCTATAGCATCCAGGTCGGCGCAGGTCGCAACTTCAACCGCAAGTTCGGCCTGATGACCGAGTTCGATTGGGACAACTTCGGCATCCAGGGATCGACCCTGAACAAGCAGTACGGCCTCTACAACTCGCTGGGAGCCGGACTGCCGAGCCTCGACGGCTACAACCACATGTGGTCCTTCTCTCTGGACCCGACCTACACCTTCTGGCAGAACGAAAAGCATGGTGCCTATGTGATTGGTGGCGTCGGTTTCTATCACAAGATCACCACCTTCACGACGCCGTCCATCGGGGCCTACTGCTCGCCGTTCTATGGCTGCTTCAACTACCAGGCCAACCAGCCGATCGACAGCTACACCAGCAATGCGCCCGGTCTGAACGTCGGTTTGGGATACACCTACAAGCCATCCCGCTATAGCCGGGCAAAGTTCTACGCCGAGGCGCGGTATGTGTACACGTTCAACTCGCCGCGCGCATTCGACGTCTCCGGCACAACCTCGTACTTCAACGCGTTTCCGCAGAACAGCGCACAGACGAGCTACATTCCGATCAAGTTCGGTATCCGCTTCTAACCTACTAGAAACAGATCGACCAACAGGGCGCGGCAGCAGCTGCGCCCTGTTGCTTTTGCTTCCCAGAGAGACAGTCCGGGCGAGACACCAGCACAGGATGGTTCAACGCTTCCTGCCTGAGTTCCCCCACGCGGCTGCTTCCAGTACCATAGGCGTCATGCCCCAGATCACCTCGCTCGAATGTGCCCGCTGCCAGCACCACATCACTCCCGAGATCTTCCAGGCCACCCCCCAAACCCTCTGCCCCCTCTGCGCCGGCTCGCTCTACGTCCGCTACGACATGGACGCAGATGAAGCGCACCGCCCGCCGCGAGACCATCGCCGCCCGCGCCGCCGCCTCTCCCGCCTCGCTCGGCATGTGGCGCTACGCCGACGTCCTCCCCTCCGGAACGCCGGATAACCCATCACCCCCGTCACCCTCGGCGAGGGCTGGACCCCCATGCTCCACAGCAAGCGCTACCCCGGCCTCTACATCAAGGAAGAGGGCGCCAACCCCACCGGCACCTTCAAGGCCCGCGGCCTCGGCCTCGCCGTCACCATGGCGAAGCACTACGGCCTCCAGCACCTCGCCGTCCCCTCGGCCGGCAACGCCGCCGGAGCCCTCGCCGCCTACGCCGCCGCCGCCGGCATCGCCGCCCACATCTACATGCCGCAGGACGTCCCCCTCGCCAACTACCTCGAAGGCATCGTCTACGGCGCCGACGTCCACATGGTCGACGGCCTCATCTCCGACTGCGCCCGCCTCGTCGCCGAGCAGATCAAAGCCCAGAAGGCCGCCAACACCCCCACCGAGCAGGTCTGGTTCGACATCTCCACGCTCAAGGAGCCCTACCGCGTCGAGGGCAAGAAGACCATGGGCTACGAACTCGTCGAGCAGCTCGGCTGGCAGTACCCCGACGCCGTCTTCTACCCCACCGGCGGCGGCGTCGGCCTCATCGGCATGTGGAAGGCCTTCGACGAGATGGAGCAGCTCGGCTGGGTCGAGAAGGGAAGCAAGCGCCCCAAGATGTACGCCCTCCAGGCCTCCGGCTGCGCCCCCATCGCCACCGCCTTCGACGCGCACCAGCCCGCCAGCGAGTTCTTCCAGAACGCCGCCACCTTCGCCGCCGGCCTCCGCGTCCCCAAGCCCTACGGCGACACCATCATCCTCGACATCCTCGCGAAGTCCGGCGGCAAGGCCATCGCCTCCTCCGAGGAAGCAGATCCTCGCCAGCATTCTCGACTGGGCCAAGCACGAGGGCATCTTCCTCTCCCCCGAGGGAGCCGCCGCCACCGCCGCCTACGACACCCTGATCGCCACCGGCGAACTCAAGCCCACCGACCGCGTCGTCCTCTTCAACACCGGCGCCGGCCTCAAGTACACCGACATGACCGCCGCCGCCATGCACCTCCGCCGCCCCGGCACCCTCCCCACCAGCAAACCCGTCGGCGGCATCATCCTCCCCCAATAACCCTCCGCATGCCGGGCGCCCATATCTCGGGTGCCCGGCGTGCCCATCCCGAACATTGGGTGCCGACTGAACCGGGTGCCCCATCCTCGACGCACAGCTTTATCGTGCGGCAGGCCGGGGTCCCCGGCGGACGCCTTTGTCCGCTGGGGTGGAGAGTGGGGTATCGAGCGCAGCGAGACCGTTTTCTCTCGCACCGCCCAGGAAACCCTTCGCACTACCCACCAAAAACGTCATCTCGACCGAAGCGGCGGACAGCCTCACCGTCCGCCGCGCAGTGGAGAGACCCCTGTATTTGTCCTTAGCTCAGCGCCGCGCAGAACTCGCTTCTCCCCGCCAAATCCAGACCCAGACCCGCTCTCCCCTACGATTTTCCCCGGAATTTCCACCCCTCTCCCTCTCGCACCCGCTTTCCCTCTGCATTTCCGCGTCGTATCATAGACCCATGGCCTTCCCCATCAAAGTCTGCATCGTCTGCGAAGAGGAGTTCGAGCTGAAGCCGGACAAGCCCGGTTTCGCGAACCGCTGCCCGGAGTGCAGCGCCCCCGAGTCCAACGACTCCGGAACCAGTCACTCCATGGATGCCGACGAGCGCAAGTCCCTCGCCGAGGCCAACGAAGCTCGCCGCGCGGCCATCCGCGAACTCCTCTACACCCGCAAGTAGAACCCGCAAGCAGGCTGCCCGGCACGCTGCGCCGCTCGAATTCCTGCCGGACGAAACTTGACAAACGCCTGCCCGGCCCCGTGCCGGGTTTTGCGTTTAAGCCCGACGAAAGTCTCCAGACAGGTCTCCGACAAGTCCCGACTTCATTTGGACTTATCCATCTTTTTATCTAGACTTTAGGACTTAGCCACCGGGGGGAGGGAAGAGTGCTGCAGATGTCGGCCATTCGCAACGAAATCAAGCCCATGCTCGCGCTCGCCCTGCCGCTCGTCCTCGCCGAACTCGGCTGGATGTTCATGGCCGTCGTCGACACCATCATGGTCGGCCACCTGCCCAACCCGGCCATCACCATCTCCGCCGCCGCACTCGCCCAGGTCATCTACAACACCCTCGCCTTCGGCATCGGCGGCGTCCTGCTCGGCCTCGACACCTACATCGCGCAGTCCCACGGCGCGGGCAAGCTCGACGACGCCAACCGCTGGCTGCTCCACGGCCTCGTCCTCGCCGCCCTGCTCACCGCGCTCCTGATGGCCATCGTCGCCGCCGGCCCCTTCGCCCTGCACCACCTGCCCGTCCAGCCCGCGATCCTCACCCAGGCCATCGGCTTCCTCCAGGCGCTCAACACCGGAACCCCCGCGCTCCTGCTCTACCTCACCCTGCGCCGCTACCTGCAGGCCTTCAACCACGTCCGCCCCATCGCCGTGGCCCTCATCTCCGCCAACCTGATCAACGCCCTCGGCGACTGGCTCCTGCTCTTCCCCCACCACCTCGGCCCCGTCCACTTCGGCGGCTACGGCGTCACCGGCGCGGCCTACTCCACCTCCATCGCCCGCCTCTACCTCGCGGCCGCTCTCCTCGCCGCCATCTGGCACGTCAACCGCAAGCACCACTACGGCCTGCGCTCGATGCCCCGCCACCTGGAGCTCTGGCGCCTCAAGCGCCTCGCTCCTCCTCGGAGCCCCCGTCGGCGGCCAGATCTTCGTCGAGATCTCCATCTTCGCCGCCGTCACCGCGCTCATCGGCACCCTCGGCCCGCTGCCCGCTCGCCGGCCACGAGATCGCCCTCAACTGCGCCAGCACCACCTTCATGGTCCCCTTCGCCATCTCCGCTGCCGCCGCCGTGCGTGTCGGCCAGGCCATCGGCCGCCGCTCCCCGGAGCAGGCCGCCGCCGCCGGCTGGACCGCCGTCGCCCTCGGTGCCGGCTTCATGCTCACCGCCTCGGCCGCGCTGGTGATCCTGCCCCACGCCATCGCCCGCGCCTTCACCGCCGACCCCGCCGTCATCGCCGCCGCCGTCCCCCTGCTGCTGGTCGCCGCCGCCTTCCAGTTCTTCGACGGCCTCCAGATCACCGCCAGCGGAGCCCTCCGCGGAGCCGGCAACACCCACGCCGGCCTCATCGTGCAGCTCATCGGCTACTGGGTGGTCGGCCTTCCCGTCGGCCTCCTGCTCGGCTACCACTTCAAGCTCGGAGCCGTCGGTCTCTGGCTCGGCCTCTGCACCGGCCTCATCATCGCCGGCGTGGCCCTCATCCTCACCTGGCGCCGCGCCGCCCGCTCCATCGCCGTCCACCCCGTCACCCCCTAGCGATCAGGTGATCGGCAGCTGCTCCCGCTCCTTCACCTCGGTCGTCGATCCCGTCGTCAGCGTGATCGCCGAGATCAGAATCAGCCCTCCGCCAATCCACGCGCTCGGCCCCAGCAGGTCGCCCATCACGAACACGCCCAGAATCGACCCCATCAGCGGCTCCATGTTCAACAGGATCCCCGCCTGCGACGCCGGCACCTGCGTCATGCCCCAGTTCCACAGCAGCGTCGTCGTCGCCGTGCACAGCACCCCGCTCGCCGCCAGCGCCAGCCACGCCTTCACCGACACATGCCCCGAGTAAAACGGCACCGGCGGCATCCCATACCGCACCGGAACCCACACCACCAGCATCAGCGTTCCCAGCAGCGTCCCGTACGCCGTCACCGTGGCCGCGCTGTGGCTCCTCCATCAGCTGTTTGTTGAGCAGAATCCAGCCCAGCGCAATCGCCAGCGACACCACCACCAGCAGATCCCCCGCCAGCGACGAGTGATCGCCCGCGCGATGTCCACCGCCCAGCGCAATCATCCCCGCTCCGACCGTCGATCCCACCAGCGCCGCCCAACCCAGCCGATCCATGCGCTCATGCGCAAAGATCGCCGCGCCCACCGCCAGAATCACCGGCATCGTCCCCACCATCAGCGACGCATGCGAGACCGTCGTCAGCGACAGCCCATAAAACTGCAGCAGGAACTGCACCGGCACGCCCAGAAACGACGCCAGCGCCAGCACTCCCCACTCTTTGCGATTGAACTTCGGAGGATGCGTAAACAGCAGCGGCAGCAGCCCCAGCACCGCAAACAAAAACCGGTAGAGCACCATGTGCCCCACGCTCATCTCCGCCAGCGCGATCTTGCCAAAGAAAAACCCGCATCCCCACAGCGAGCCCGCCGCCGTACACGCGGCAAATCCCAACACCTTCCTGTTTCCAGGCTTCCGACTAACCTCTGCGACCATTCTTCCACTCTCGCACACACGAGAGTGGAAGAAGGTCGCAGCTCCTGCAACCGCCTGATTCAGCAGGCTCCAGCTACCAGACGCGGCAGCTGTTCACCGGCACCATCGGCGATCCCTTCTTGCATCCGAACGCCGCCGCAAACCCCGGCTGGTTCACAATCGCGCCGTTCGCGCGGAAGTGATCCGGCGAGTGCGGATCGGTCAGCACCTGGTTCCGCACCTGCTCCGGCCGCGCGTTCTCGCACCAGTTCTGCGCAAACGCGATGTAGAACCGCTGCGGCGAGGTGAACCCATCCTTCTTCGCGTTCAGGTCGACGCCCTCCTGCTTCGCCCGTTCCATGTACGCCATGTACGCCAGCAGCAGGCCACCGTTGTCCGCGGTGTTCTCGCCCAGCGTCAGCTTGCCGTTGACCTTCACGTCGTCCACCGCCGTAAACCCGCCGTACTCATTCACCAGGCAGTCGGTGCGCGTCTCGAACTTCTTCGTGTCCTCGGGCGTCCACCAGTCGCTCATATTGCCCTTGGCGTCGAACTTCTTGCCCTCGTCGTCGAAGCCATGCGTCAGCTCATGCCCGATCACCGCGCCGATGTGGCCATAGTTCACCGCATCGTCCTGGCTCCGGTCATAGAACGAAGGCTGCAGAATGCCCGCCGGGAAGTTGATGTCGTTCATGCTCGGATCGTAGTAGGCGTTCACCGTCGGCGGCGTCATGCCCCACTCCCCGTGGTCGACCGGCTTGCCGATCTTGTTCAACTGGCGATCGTTCTCAAACGCATTCGCGCGCAGCTCGTTGCCCACCGCGTCGTCGCGCTTCACCGTCAGCGCCGAGTAGTCCCGCCACTTGTCCGGATACCCGATCTTGTTCGCCACGCCCCGCAGCTTCTCCTTCGCCCGCAGCTTGGTCTCCGGCGACATCCAGTCCAGCTGGTCGATGTCCTTGTCCATCGCCGTCTCGATGTCCTTGACCATCTCGACCATCTTCGCCTTGCTGTCTCCCGCGAAGTACTGCGCCACATACACCTTGCCCAGCGCCTCGCCCAGCGCGCCGTTCACGTTGTTCGAGCAGCGCTGCCACCGCGCCCGCTGCTCCGGTTGCCCGTTCAGCTTGCGGCCGTAGAAGTCGAAGTTCTCCTGCGTCGAACGCCTTCGGCAGCTGGCCCGCCGTCGCCGTCAGCAACTGATAGGTCATATACGCCTTCAGCGTCGTCATCGGCGTCGCCCGCACCGTCTTCACCAGGGCAGGGAAGTAGTCCGGCGTCGCGTCGTTGATCTCCGTCAGCTGCGGCGAGTGCACCGCCTCCAGGAAGCGTCCGAAGTCCACCCCAGGCATGCTCGCCTCGAACTCCGAGATCGTCTTCAGGTGGTAGATCTTCTCCGGATCCCGCATCTCGGTCACGCTCATCGAAGCCTTCGCCAGCTCGGTCTCGAACGCCAGGATCGCCGCCGCATCCGCCTTCGCCTGCTCCGGCGTGCTTCCCGCCAGCGTCAGCATCTTCGCAATGTGCGCCTCATACTGCTGCCGTACCTCGATGTCCTTGGCTCCGGTGCGCAGGTAGTAGTCCTTCTCCGGCAGTCCCAGTCCGCCCTGCGCGACGATCGCAATCTGCTTGCTCGCGTCCTTGAAGTCCTGCTGCTCGCCGAACCCAAAGAAGACATTCACATCCACCCGTTGCAGCCTGCCGATCATCGCCGGCAGCTGCATCTTGCCGCGCTCGCCGTTGCCCATCCCGTTGATCTCATCCAGCAGCGGCTGAATCGACGTCAGCCCCTTCTGCTCGATCAGGTCCGTGTTCATGCACGCCGCATAGTAGTCGCCAATCTTCTGCTCCTCCGGCGACCGATCCGCGCCACCCGCCGCAGCCTTCAGTCAGAATGCCGTTCAGCGACTGCGTATTGACGTTGTACAGCGCGTAAAACTGGTCCATCCCGGGCTGATCCGCAGGAATCGGATGGTTCGCCGCAAACTTGCCGCACGCAAACTTGTAGAAGTCATCGCACGGATTCACGCTCTGGTCGAGCGACGTCAGATCGAAGCCGGGAATCGGCACATAGGTCGTCGTGGGCGCTCCTCCCGCGGCCGCAGGCGCAACCTGCTGCTGTGCAAACGCTCCTGCGGCGAACGTCATCGCCGCGCACATCAGACCGGCAACAGCGATCGGCGCAACGCCAGCACGCCAGGCAGTAAGGCTTCTCATGATTCCCGTCATCTCCAACTGTCCTTTCCTCTTCCTCGCCAAATCCACTCAGAACAACAGACGTCCAAATCCGGACCGCATGCTGATCTTGGAATTCGGCAAGTTCGTTGTATCACCGCCGCCGTGCAACGCCACTCCGCGGCGCGGCCTCCAGAGCCGCCGCCGCGACCCTGCATCCGGCCCCCGAAAAACCTTGCGACCCCGTCAACTCCCATATTTGCCGTGCCACCCGCATTATGCGAGACTCATCTGCAGAATTGAGGCGGGCATCCACAGATCGATCCAAACCGACTCCAATCGATCCGAGCAGCCGGCTCCACTCGGAGCAGCCGATCCCATGCTCCAACGTACTCGGCCCATGGAGTCCCGGCCCATGACCATGCCGTCTCCTTTCTCGATCCTCGCGAGCACGGAACTCGCAGTCTCTGTGCGTGCTGTCGCCTCGCCGGTCTGCTGCTCGCCAGCCTCCTCCTCCCGCGCTCTCGGCCAAGGGTCCCGCCCCGGACCAGACCATCCCCCTCGAATCCCTCGGCTTCCAGACCATCTCCCCCCGCTATCTCCTCTCCGGCGGCACCATGATGACGCTGGACTACGTCGACAACGCCCATCTCCTCGTCACCTTCGGCGTGCCTCGCCTCATGCGCCGCCTCGCCGACTGCTCAGCCCGAGGATCAGGACCGCGTCGTCGACGCCGTCCTCCTCGAACTCCCCTCCGGCCGCGCGCTCGCCCGCACCGAGTGGCGCTTCCACGACATCGGCCAGTACCTCTGGCCGCTCGGCAACGGATTCTTCCTGCTGCGCCAGCACAATCTCCTCACCACCTTCGCCCCGCTCGCCCAGCTGCCCTCCGGCGACGCCTTCCACCAGCACCCCTTCCTCCACTTCGACAAGAACACCAGCATCGACGCCATCTACGTCTCCGCCGACCGCGATCTGCTCACCATCGAGACCTCGAAGCGCGTCCCCAAGCCCGAGCCGCCAGCCCGCGAGCGCCGCCGCCGGACCCCTCCCGCCGCCGCCTGCCCACCTCGCTCGGTCCCTCGCAGCCCACCCGCCCGATCGGCCTGCTGCGCCGCGACCCGGCCCGCCCCAACTCCTCCTCCGGGGAGGCCGGGGACCCCGAGCCAACCCGTCCACATCAGCTTCATCCGTCTGCTTGCGCCCACCGCGCCCGATGCCCCGCTCGTCGCCCAGCACGCCGGCTCTCTCGAGGCCCGCAGGCACGTCGTCATCCCGCTCACCGCCGAAGGCTTCCTCCGTATCCGCGACCGCTCCCACGCCGGCGTGACCCTCGACTTCGCCACCTTCTCCGGCAAGATCACCGATCTCGGCACCTTCGACACCAGCTGCCTGCCCAGCCCCACCTTCCTCACCCACACCGAGTTCGTCGCCTTCGGCTGCCGCGGCAATGACGACCACCTCACCCTCGCCGGCTTCAACATCCACGGCGATCTCCTCTGGCAGATGCTCTTCTCCGACCACCAGGCCTACCCCTCCTTCGTCGCCGCCAACGTCGCCGGCCGCTTCGCCTTCAGCCGCACCCTCATCTCCGGCGCCCTCGTCGACGCGCCAGAACCCCTTCGCCGACCAGCTCACCGCCCAGGAGGTCCGCGTCCTCCAGACCTACAACGGCAAGCAGCTCCTCCGCGTCGCCACCTCGCCCATCCAGCGCTCCGGACAGAACTTCTCCCTCTCCCCCGACGGCCTCTCGCTCGCCGTCATCCACGATCCCGTCGATCCCCACCTCAAGGAGGTCCAGCACAAGCCCGCCATCGAGATCTACAAGCTTCCGCCGCTCACCGACAAGGAGCAGCATCGAGGTGAACGCCGAGGTCGCCCTCGCTCCCCCGCACACCGAAGCTCCCATCGTCTTCTCCACCGCCCAGGTCAAGGATGCGATCGCCTCCTCGCAGCCCGGAGGGCCTGACGCCATCGAGACGGACCCGGCCACGGCCCTGCTCCCGCCGGAGGCCAAGCTCCCCCCGTCCCGCCGCTCCAGCCTCCCGCCGCCTCAGCCCAGCCGACTCCCGCCCGCACTCCGCCACCGCTCGAGCAAGCCCTCGACCCCGCCGCCGACCACCGCTCACCGCCATCCCCGCCGCCGCCACCAACCAGACCGCCACCCCCCGCGAGCCGCCCACCCTCTCCGAACCCCGACCCTCTACGCTCCCGCAGCTACGACAGCCTCGCCGCAGCAATAAAAAAGCCAGCGCAAAAAGCCAGCGAGAGAGATCGGAGTGCATCCGACCTCTCCTGCGCTGGCTTGGTATCGTGCGGAACTTACTTCCCGGTCCTCCCAAATCCGTCGCCGGATGAGGGATTCGCCGAAGCGAAAGGCTTAGGCAGCCTTCGCCGGGGCCACAGCCTTCACGCGGGCATTCAGGCGCGACTTGTAGCGGCTCGCGGTGTTCTTGTGCAGAACACCCTTCTGAACGCTCTTGTCCAGGATCGACGCGGTGGCGCGGTACTGGGTGGTTGCCGCAGCGTGATCGCCGGCACAATCGCCTCACGCAGCTGGCGCAGGCTGCCACGCAGCTTGCTCTTGTTCGCGCGGTTGACCGCGGTCTTGACAACGGTCTGACGTGCGCGCTTCAGGGACGAAACATGATTTGCCATAAACTCTCTTCTCTAAACCCGCATAAATGTCGGGGAAATGGGTTGCAGGCCTATCCGACCGAACCAGTGAAATCGGCCCAAGCCAATCCTCTGAAATCAGTCAGCCGGTCTGAATCGGGAACCAGATACACGCGGCTGAGCTGAATCACAGCGACGCAGAACCCTGCAATCACTAAGTCTACGGAACTCCTCTCCCAAGGTCAACCCATGCCACCCGGAAACGACGCTTCTTCCTGCTCCGAAAATTCGCTTGACGCGGACTCGGCGAAGTTCTAGTCTGAGCCCATTCGGACACTTATTGGCACCACCCGCCAACCCGATCGCAGGCTCCTGATCACCCAGACTTGGTCAGCGACCCGATCCCTCTGTCCCTTTGTCCTTAGCATTGTCCATCGCATTCCACTCCCAACCTTCACCCCGCTTGCTTCGTCTCAACGACCACGCGCGTCTAATCCCTGAAACCCCTGACGGAGGTCAGATCACAGCTTGAATAAAAAATCCCTCGACATCACTGCTGGCATTGAGCCCCTGTACGGGACTCGCGACGAAAATCTTCGCCTCCTGGAAGATGGCCTGCACGTGACCATCGATCTCCGGTCCGACGCCGTCCATGTCACCGGAGCCGACGAGGACATCGATCGTGTCGCCCGCATCTTCAGCGACTACGAGTACCTCCGCAAGTCCGGCATCACCCTCCAGAACGGCGAGCTCCACGGCATGCTCCGGCTGGTCGTCGCCGATCCCGCCGTCACCCTCCGCTCCCTCGTCGAATCCGGCAAACAGCGCTCGGCCGGCGTCAAGCGCATGGTGCAGCCCCGCTCCCCCAACCAGCGCAAGTACGTCGAAGCCATCGAGCAGTCCGACATGACCTTCGGCCTCGGACCCGCCGGCACCGGCAAGACCTACCTCGCCGTCGCCATGGCCGTCTCCGCCCTCATGGCCAAGAAGGTCAGCCGCATCATCCTCGTCCGCCCCGCGGTCGAGGCCGGCGAGCGCCTCGGCTTCCTTCCCGGCATCCTCCAGGAGAAGGTCGACCCCTACCTCCGCCCCCTCTACGACGCCCTCTACGACCTGCTCGACCCCGTCAAGGTCGACAAGATGCTGGAAACCAACGTCATCGAGGTCGCCCCGCTCGCCTTCATGCGCGGCCGCACCCTCTCCGACGCCTTCATCATCATGGACGAGGCCCAGAACACCACCACCGAGCAGATGAAGATGTTCGTCACCCGCCTCGGCCATAACTCCAAGGCCGTCATCACCGGCGACCTCACCCAGACCGACCTGCCCAACCCCAAGAAGTCCGGCCTGCTCGAGGCCCTCAACGTCCTCAACGGCGTCGAAGGCATCCGCTTCTGCCACTTCGAGGACGTCGACGTCGTCCGCCACCAGCTCGTCCAGCGCATCGTCCGCGCCTACGACAGCTACGGCCGCTCCCAGCAGCAGCTCGCCCTCGAAAATGGTTTGCCGGATGGCTCCGGATCCGGCCTCGCGGCACCCGCTCCACTCGGCCATTCCATCAAGACGCAATGAGCGGCCACGCCAGCCTGCTCATCCACGCGGCCTCCTCCACCTACCCCCGGACTCCCGGAGGACGGGCAGGGAGGCCGCGTCTGCGACCAAGTGCGCTACCATAGGAGAACGCCCATCGCACTCCGATCGGCACGTACGCATTGACGATGATCACCATCGACCCCCCAAGTAGTCCCCCATCGCACAAGTCGACCTCGGCTGTCCCTTCCGCTGGTCCGTCGCTCTACGCGCTCTCGAAGCCCGCCCTCACGCGCTTCTTCAACCGTGCCCGTCAGGCCGTCGGCCTCACCGGCGAGGTCGAGGTGCTCCTCACCTCCGACGCCGAGCTCAAGCGCCTCAACCGCAGCTTCCGCGGCAAGAACAAGGCCACCGACGTCCTCAGCTTCCCGGCCTTCCTCCCCGAGGGCTTCCCCGCAGGCTTCCCCATGCCGGACACCGCCGGCGACCTCGCCATCTCGCTCGAGACCGCCGCGCGCCAGGCCGCTGCCTTCGGCCACTCGCTCGAGGACGAGATCCGCATCCTCCTGCTGCACGGCCTGCTCCACCTCTCCGGCCTCGATCACGAGACCGACAACGGCGAGATGGCCGCCCGCGAAGCCGAGCTCCGCGACCAGCTCCGTCTCCCCAACGGCCTGATCGCCCGCACCGAAGGCCTCCCGCCCGCGGCTCCATCGCCGCGCGCCAGGGCTCCAAGCCGCGGGAAGCCGCCCGCGAAAAAAGCCGCCGCCAAGAAGTCCGCTACCAAGAAGTCCACGGTCAAGAAGCCGCTCCAGAAGTCCGCAGGCCAAGATCGCGCCAAGACCGCGAACAAGACCGCGAAGACGACGAAGGCCGCCAAGACCACCCGTACGGCGAAACCCGCCAAAGCAGCCAAGGCCCCAGTCAAGGTCGCAGCCAAGACCACCATGAGGCGCTCCCGGAGCCGGTCATGAGCGATGGCTATGCCCTAGCGCTCCCACTGCTGCTGCTGATCCTCACCCTGGCAGCCTACATCGACCGTGTCTACTCCGAGATGGGCAAGTTCCTCGCCCGCGAGTACCAGGACAACATCGACTCCTGGAACGACGCCGTCGAGCCCCGCCTGCACCTCGGCCGCGAGTCCAACGCCCTCTCCGCCTCGGTGCTGCGCCAGCTCTCGCTCGCGGCTCTGGCGCTGCTCGCCGGCCTGCGCCTCTACAGCCACCCCGGCCACGCCATCGCCGCGCCCGCCCTCGGCGAGCTCGCCCGCACCGTCGCCGAGCTCATCCTCTTCATCCTCGTCTTCGACCGTCTCCTGCCCCAGATCCTCTTCACCCGCACCAACGGCCTCTGGATCGCGCGCCTCCGCTACCTCGTCCAGGCGCTCTTCTACCTCATCCTCCCCGTCACGCTTCTGCTCGGCCTTCTGCTCTCCATCGCCGCCCTCGCCGAGCCCGAGGACCCCGCCGAGGAGGAGCATCCCTCCGAGGCCATGGACGCCCTGCTCGAGGCCGGCGAAGAGGAAGGCATCCTCGAAGAGAGCGACCGCGAGCTCGTCCGCTCCGTCGTCGAGTTCGGCGACAAGGTCGTCCGCGAGGTCATGACCCCGCGCCCCGAGATCTACGCCGTCGACGGCAGCCTCACCCTGCAGCAGTTCACCACCGCGCTCGAGGAGCACGTCTTCTCCCGCGTGCCGGTCTACTCCGGCAATCTCGACACCATCACCGGCATCGCCTTCGCCCACGACCTCCTCCAGGTCCCCGACACCGAAGCCGCCCACCGCACCGTCGCGCAGCTTCAGCGCCCCGCCGCCTTCGTCCCCGAGACCAAGAAGGTCAACGAGCTCCTCCGCGAGATGCAGCGCGAGAAGCAGCACATGCGCATCGTCATCGACGAGTACGGCGGCGTCGCCGGTCTGGTCACCATCGAGGACCTCATCGAGGCCATCGTCGGCAACATCTCCGACGAGCACGACGAGGGCGAGCCCGACGACGAACCCCTCCGCGAGCCCGACGGCTCCTTCATCGTCTCCGGCACCTTCGAGCTCTCCCGCCTCCGCGACCTCTTCGAGGACCACGAGGACGATCACGCCGAAGCCGACCGCCACCCGACTCAGCCACCCCTCCGCAGCCTCATCCGCTGGCCGCGCAGAGACCGTCTCCGCCGAGCCCGCCGCTGCGGAGCACGAGGACCACGAGGATCACCAGGACGAGCACGAGGACCACCACGACGACCGTCGCGAGGAGCACCATCCCCTCCGCCTCCCCGAGCACTACGAGTCCACCACCCTCGGCGGCCTCGTCTCCGAGCTCGCCGGCCACATCCCCCTCCCCGGCGAGGTCGTCGAAGAGGACGGCCTCCGCCTCGAGGTCCTCGCCTCCACCGACCGCCGCGTCGAACGCATCCGCGTCGCCCTCACCCACTCCCCCGAATAATCACCCGTCTCTGTCGTCATCCTGAGCGCAGCGCAGGATCCCGGCACTGTTCGCACCACCCATGCGGCTCTGCACCTTTCAGCCGCAGAAGTCTTGCCTTTGTCGAGCTCCTGTCGTTCGCCGAGCATCCCAAACCACTCCTCCGCCAGGAACAGCGCATAATAGAAGGAATGCCTTTCCGCTCCGGTTTCGTCTCCATCATCGGCCGTCCCAACGCCGGCAAGTCCACGTTGCTCAACGGCCTGCTCGGCCAGAAGCTGGCCATCGTCACGCACAAGCCGCAGACCACCCGCACCCGCATCCACGGCGTGCTCGAGGTCCCGCTCAAGAAGAAGACCGCCAAAGAGCCCGGCCATCCCGCCGCCCAGGTCATCCTCGTCGACACCCCCGGCATCCACAAGCCCGAGACCCATCTCGACAAGCGCATGATGCAGGAGGTCTACGACGCCCTCGAGTCCCGCGATCTCGTCCTCTTCATCGTCGACGTCACCCACCAGCTTCCCCAGCCCGAGAAGAAGGGCACCCCCAAGCCCTTCACCGCCAACCGCATGGCCATGTCCGCGGCCGAGGACAACTTCGCCCTCTCGCTGATCAAGCGCCTCAGCAAGGAGGCGAACGTTCCCCCCGTCCTCCTCCTGCTCAACAAGATCGACGCCATCTCCCCCGGCGAGATCATGCCCATCATCGCCCACTGGTCCGCGCTCTACGACTTCGCCGACGTCATCCCCATCTCCGCGCGCAAGAAGATCAACTTCGACCTGCTCCTCGACAAGGTCGTCGCCCAGCTTCCCGAGGGCCAGCGCTTCTTCCCCAAGGATCAGCTCACCGACCAGCCCGAGCGCTTCCTCGTCGCCGAGCTCATCCGCGAGAAGATCCTCCTGCTCACCGGCGAGGAGGTCCCCTACGCCACCGCCGTCGTCGTCGAAAAGTTCGAAGAGCCCGAGATCGAGCTGACCGAAACCGGCAAGCCGAAGAAGCGTGCCGCCAACGCCAAGCTCCCCGTGACCAAGATCTCCGCCGCCATCTACTGCGAGCGCACCGGGCAAAAGGCCATCCTCATCGGCAAGCAGGGCACCATGCTCAAGGAGATCGGCACCGCCGCCCGCAAGGAGATCGAGTCCCTTCTCGGCACCCGCGTCTTCCTCGAGCTCTTCGTCAAGGTGCAGGAGGACTGGCGCAGCAAGCAGATCTTCGTCGAGGATCTCGACTGGCGCCGCCAGCTCGAACAGATCGCCGCCAAGCAAGCCGCCGAAGAGTAATCAGGCTCTCACGCCGCACTCCACCCCAAAAGTACGTCATCTCGACCGAAGCAGCGGACAGTCTCATCGTCCGCTGCGCAGTGGAGAGACCCCTGTATTTCGTCCCTCCGCTGGCGTGCCGCGTCTTGTCTCTGAAGCCGCAGGCATCGCACGAAGCCACGCCTCCATCCTCAGACGGACTTACCTCGTCCCCCAACCTTCGGGCTCGCCTTCGGCTGCTTGGCCGCGCGAAACTTCTCCTCGCGCAGGTGATTCAAAAACAACCCCGGCAGCCCTGCCGGCTCCGGTCCCAGGCTATACACCAGCGAAAACTGCCGCGACAGGTGCACTCCGCGGATCGGCACCATCTTCAGCGTGCCCAGCAGCAGCGCCCGCCGGATCGCCCGCCGCGAGACGAACCCCACCCCGAGCCCCGCCTCGATGCTCGCCAGAATCCCCTCCGTCGAGTCGACCTCCATCACCCGCAGATCCTTGATCGCCAGCCCGCGGTCCGCCATCGCCTCCTCGACGATCTCCCGCGTCCCGGAGCCGCGCTCCCGCATCAGCAGCCGCGCCTCCTTCAACTCCGCAATGTCGATCGCGTGCGAATTATCCCACTCATGGCTCGCCGGCACCGCCATCACCAGCTCATCCTCGATCCACGGCTCCACCGTCACATCGCGCGTGTGCGCCGGCCCTTCAATCAGTCCCAGCCCCGCCCGCTGCGTCATCACCGCATGGATCACATCCTGCGTCTTCGAGCTCTCAATCGCCACGTGCACGCTGGGATGCCGCCGCACAAACTCGCCCAGCAGCGTCGGCAGCGCGAACTGCGCAATGGTCATCGACGCCGCGATGCGCAGCTCGCCGCGCACCTCCCCGGCCAGCGCGCTGATCTCCTCCTCCGCCCGCGCCAGCAGCTCATCCATCTGCCGCACATACTTCAGCAGAATCTCCCCCGAGGCCGTCAGCGACACCTCCTTGCCGGTGCGGTCGAACAGCGGCAAAGACAAAGCCTCCTCCAGCGCCCGGATCTGGTGGGTCACCGCCGGCTGGGTCAGGTACAGCAGCTCCGCCGCCTTGCGAAAGTGACGCTGCTCGGCGACGGTGCGAAACACCTTCAGGCGAAAGTTTTCAATCATGGATCTATTCTCGCAGGCGCGCACGGAAGCCCTTTGCGGAAGAGAAGCCCTACTCCTTCACGCTCACCCCAAGCGCCTTCATCTTCCGGTAAAGATGGCTCCGCTCCAACCCCAGAGCCTCGGCCGTGCGGCTCACATTCCCGTGGCACTCATCCAGCTTCTTCAGGATGAAGTCCCGCTCATACGCCTCGCGCGCCTCAAGCAGCGTGGCGAACTCCTCGCCCCGCCCCGCCGGCTTGCCCTCCCGGCCCCATCCCGCGCCGGCTCGCGATACACCAGCATCGGCAGCTGCTTGCGCTCGATCCGCTGCACCTTCGGATTCAGAATCAGCACCCGCTCGATCAGATTCCGCAGCTCCCGCACATTCCCCGGCCAGTGATACTGCCGCAGCGCCGCCAGCGCCTCCTCGCTCATCTCCACCCGAGGCCGCCCATACTGCTGCCCGAACTCCTGCAGAAACTCCTTCACCAGCAGCGGAATATCCTCCTTGCGATCCCTGCAGCGGCGGCACAAAAAACGGAATCACATTCAGCCGATAGAACAGGTCCTCGCGAAAGTTCCCCCGCGCAATCTCCTCTTCCAGATCCTTGTTCGTCGCCGCGATCACCCGCACATCCACATGCACCGGATGCGTCGCGCCCACCGGCACAAACCGCTGTTCATCGAGCGCCCGCAGCACCTTCGCCTGCGTCTTCAGGCTCATGTCCCCGACCTCATCCAGGAACAGCGTCCCGCCATCGGCGCGCTCGAACGTCCCCCGCTTCTCCGCCGGCCGGCCGCTGCCCTGCGCCCGCCCCGCGCCATGCCGGTAGCCGAACAGCTCCGTCTCGATGTAGTCCTCCGGAATCGCCGCGCAGTTCAGCGCCACGAACACCCGATCCTTCCGCAGGCTCTCGGCATGCATCGCCCGCCCGATCAGCTCCTTGCCCGTGCCGCTCTCGCCATAGATCAGCACCCGCCCATTGGTCGGCGCCATCAGCTTGATCTGCTGCCGCAGCGCCTTCATCGGAACGCTCTGCCCGGTCACCGTGCCATACGCCGAAAGCTGCCGCACAAACTCCCGGTTGTCCTCCCGCATCTGCCGCGCCTGGGTCGCGTTCTTCAGCACCAGCAGCGTCCGGTCCAGGCTCAGCGGCTTCTCCAGAAAGTCGTACGCGCCCAGCTTGGTCGCCCGCACCGCCGACTCGATCGTCCCATGCCCGCTGATGATCACCACCTCGGGCGAGTTCTCCAGCTGCCTTGATCTCCACCAGCGTATCCAGACCATCCCGATCCGGCAGCCAGATATCCAGCAGCACCACCTCATACGCCGCATCGCGCAGCAGCTCCATCGCCTCGGTCGCCGTCGCGGCCGTCGTCACCAGGTAGTTCTCCTCGCGCAGAATGCCCTCGAGCGACTCGCGAATCTCCGCCTCGTCATCGACGATCAACACATGATTCAAGCCAAACCTCCATCGTCCTGTGTGGCCGCCAGCGCACTCTGCGCCTCGCCCTCAAAGCCATCGCCAATGCTCGCCGGACGCAGTTCCACAATGAACTTCGCCCCCGCCGGAAGATTCTTCTCCGCCCGGATCGTCCCCTGGTGCTCCTGCACGATCTTCGCCGCAATCGCCAGCCCCAGCCCGGTCCCGCGCTGCTTGGTCGAGAAGTACGGCAGAAACAGCCGCTCCCGCATCTCGTCCGTCAGCCCCGACCCGGTATCGGCGACGGTCAACTCCACCAATCCGCTCTCCAGCAGCGTCGTCGTCACCCGCAGCTCGCGCAGCAGGCTGGTCTGCATCGCCTCAGCAGCATTATCGATCAGGTTGCCCAGCGCCCGCTTCAGTGCCTCAGGATCGGCCAGCACCAGCGGCAGATCCCGCCCCATCTTGGTCACCAGCCGGATCGTCTGCAGCCGTCCCGCAAACATCGCCAGCGCGTTCTCGACGATCGTATTCAAATCCGCCGGCCGCGGCCGCGCCGTCGGAAACTCGGCCAGCGCCGAGAACTGATCCACCAGCGACCGCATGCTCTCCACCGACGACTTGATCACCTCGCTGCAGCGCCGGATCACCGCCGGAGACGGCGACTCGATCTCATGTGCGGTCAACGTCTCCGCCAGCCGGCCAATGTGGCGATGAATCTGCTCCGCCGACAGCGAGATCGGCGTCAGCGGATTCTTGATCTCATGCGCCACCCGCCGCGCCACCTCCTTCCACGCCGACTGCTTCTGCGCCCGCAGCAGCTCCGTCGCATTCTCCAGCACCAGCACATACCCGCGATGCTCCCGCTGCGTGCCGGTTACATTCTCGAGCAGCGCCACCGTCGCCAGCAGATGCAGCGTCCCTCCGCTGCCCGCCATCTCCAGCTCGCTCGCCGCCGAGCCCATCCGGTGGCTCCGCCGGATCAGCCGGTCCAGCCCCTCCACCACCTCCTCCGGAAACACCTCTTCCATCGTCATCCCCAGAAACCGCGCCTGCCCACCCGGATCCATCATCTCGCTCAGCGCCCGATTCGCCAGCACGATCCGGCGCTCCGCATCGAGCGTCGCCACCCCATTCGGAATCGTCTCCAGCATCGTCTCCAGCTCGCTGCGCCTCGCCTCCAGCGCCGCATTGGCCCGGCTGATCTGGATCGTCGACTCCTCGCACCTGCGCCCGGCTGCTCTCCAGATCCGCCACCATCCGGTTGAAGCTATGCACCAGCTCGCCCAGCTCCTCGGTCGCGCTCTCCTGCACCCGGTGGGCGTAGTCGCCGGCCGCGATCTGGTCCATCGCATCGGCCAGCGCCTCCACCGGCTTCGTCACCTGCTTCGAAAGATGCAGCGCCAGCCAGGTCGAGGCAAACAGCGCCAGCGTCGTCAGCATCAGCAGCAGCTGCATATACACGCCGCGAATCTGCCGCCGGTTGCGAAACAGCGTCCAGTAGGTATCGGCGTCCGCGCGCAGCCGCTTCACCGTGCCCGTCATCCCGGCCGGCACCGGCAGCCCCACCACGACCAGCCGTCCCTGCTGCATCCCCGCCGTTCCCAGCACATAGTCGTCGTTGCCAATATGCAACAGCGGCTGGTCCGTCCGCCGCGCCGACTCGAGAATCGTCGCATGCACATCCACGCTTGCGGGCTTGGGCTCGACGTGCGCCGCTCGCTCGCCCTGCCGCTCTCCGTCGGCTCCCGTCCTCCTCCGCCTCGCCGTCGCCCCCGCGAGGGCAGCCACGGCTCCAGTCCCGGACTCACCTCACCCCAGCGCGGCAGATGATAGTCCGCCACCACGCTGCCGTCGTCATACACCAGGCAGAACCCGCCCTGCAGCGTGATCTCGTGCTGCTCCAGCACCCGCTCGATCGCCGCCGTCTCCTTGGCCGAGTGCGCCCGCCTTCGCCGCCCCATTCGACGTCGCCGATCGCCGACAGCGCCGCCGCGATCGAATCCGCCTCCGCCCGCGCATTCGCCGTCGTATACCGCGACAGCTCCAGCGCCAGCTGGTTGCTGTCGTCGCGCATCTGCGTCACCGGATTCGAAAACCAGTGATCCACCGCGCGGTTCATCAACACGTAACTGAATGACGTCATGAACGCGATCGGCAGCAGGCTCACCAGCACCGCGCCCCACAGCATCCGCGTCCGCAGCCGCGTCCCCATCACCCGGCTCTTCTGGTCCGCATACAGCTTCAGCACATTGCGCACCAGCATCACCAGCACGCTGACAAACAGCAGAAACACCACCGCCGAAAGACTGGTGAACACCAGGATCTCCGCCGTGGTCGAGGGATTCAGAAACTTCAGGTTGTTGTTCAGCGTCGCCAGCGCCGCGATGATCACGCAGCAGGGCGCTCGCCAGCGCGATGCTGATCACCTTGCGCCCAGTCGTCGTCACTCCCATCGCCACGCCTCCGCAATCACCGTAATTATAGGTGCGGGCGCCAGCGCCAAGCACCACGGTGGGCATCGCCTCGCGCAAAACGAAAACGGGGCGCGAGCAGGCAAAGCCCGCCATCCCACGCCCCGCAATCCAGCAGCAGACCTACGCTCCGACCAGCTCCGCCACCGGCGTCCACGCCCGGTTCTGCGCCTCCGCCACCGCGCCATAGGTCAGCACGCCGTTGTAGGTGTTCACGCCCTCGGCGATGCCGTTGTCGTCCGCGATCGCCGCCTGCGCGCCCATGCTTCGCCAGCTTCATCACATAGGGGAAGGTCGCGTTGGTCAGCGCCAGCGTCGACGTATTCGGCACCGCCGCCGGCATGTTGGTCACGCAGTAGTGCACCACGCCGTTCACCTCGTAGGACGGCTCGCTGTGCGTCGTCGGCTTGCGCCGTCTCGATGCAGCCGCCCTGGTCGATCGCCACGTCCACGATCACCGCGCCCTTCTTCATCTTCTCGACCATCTTGCCTGGTCACGATCTTCGGCGCCGCCGCGCCCGGAATCAGCACGCCGCCGATCACCAGGTCGGCCTCGCTGACCGCCTTCTCGACGTTGTAGCTGTTCGACGCCACCGTATGCACCCGTCCGCCGAAGATGTCGTCCAGCTCGCGCAGACGGTTCAGGTTCAGGTCGAGCATCGTCACCTTCGCGCCCAGGCCCAGCGCCATCTTCGCCGCGTTGGTGCCCACAATGCCGCCGCCGATGATGCACACGTTGCCCGGAGCCACGCCCGGAACTCCGCCCAGCAGCAGGCCGCGTCCGCCATGCGCCTTCTGCAGGTAGGTCGCGCCGATCTGCACGCTCAACCGTCCCGCCACCTCGCTCATCGGCGTCAGCAGCGGCAGCGCGCCCGCGCGGTCGCGCACCGTCTCATACGCAATGCCCGTCACCTTCTTCTCGAGCAGCGCGTTCGTCAGCTCCGTCAGCGGCGCCAGGTGCAGATACGTAAACAGCACCAGCCCCTCGCGGAAGTGCCGATACTCCTTCTCCACCGGCTCCTTCACCTTCACGACCATCTCCGCCAGCCGCCACACATCGTGCGCCGAGCCGACGATCTCCGCGCCCGCTGCCTGGTACTCCTCATCCGGAAACGCCGAAAGCGCGCCCGCGTTCTGCTCCACCAGAACTTTATGCCCCGCCTCAACCAGGCTCTTTACCCCCGCCGGCGTAACGCCGACGCGGCTCTCATGGTCTTTCACTTCCTTGGGTACACCGATAATCATGCAAATCCTCGTCTCTCAATTCTAGTATGAGTCCATCGCCCGCGCCACGCTGCCTTCTGCTCGTCGCCACGTTTCCCCTTGCTATTTCCCGATATCTCCCGAGAATTGCACACATCCCGCGCCCTTAGCGCTGCTGTCCCGTTTCGGTGCAATCCCCCAAGCGGGAGGCCCTGCACCACGCCGTCCACTTCCTCCGAGGGATTACAATGGCGACAGCCCAGCAGGAACCATCTCCACCGGCACAATCGAACAGGAAACGACCCAGCCTAATGTCATCGAACGGTTACCAAATGCGGTATTCGCGCATCCACAACATGCGCTCACTCTTCAGCCTATTCTCGAGCGATCTCGCCATCGACCTCGGCACGGCGAATACCCTCGTCTTCGCCCACGGCAAGGGCATCATCGTCAACGAGCCCTCCATCATCGCCGTCAACAAAGTGACCAATGAGGTCGAGGCCGTCGGCAAGGAAGCCAAGGAGATGCTCGGCCGCACTCCCGGCAACATCGTCGCCATCAAGCCGATGAAGGACGGCGTCATCGCCGACTTCCGCCACACCGAGAAGATGCTGAACTACTTCATTCAGAAGGCGCCACAACCGCAAGATGATGGTGCATCCGCGCATCGTCATCGGCGTCCCTTCTGAGATCACCCAGGTCGAAAAGCGCGCCGTCATGGACTCCGCCTATCGCGCCAAGGCCTCCGAGGTGCATCTCGTCGAGCAGGCCATGGTCGCCGCCATCGGCGCCGGCCTGCCCATCACCGAGCCCGGTGGCAACATGGTGGTCGATATTGGCGGCGGTACTACGGACATCGCCGTCATCTCGCTCGCCGGTATCGTCTACTCGCGCTCGGTCCGCATGGCCGGCAACCAGATGGACGAGGCGGTCATGACCTACCTCAAGCGCAAGTACAACCTGCTCATCGGCGAGCGCACCGCCGAGCAGATCAAGATCGAGCTCGGCTCCGCCTACCCGCTCGACAAGCCCCTCACCATGGAGGTCAAGGGCCGCAACCTCATCGAGGGCGTGCCCAAGACCATCACCATCGAGGACTCCGAGATCCGCGAGGCGCTCTCGGAATCGATCGCGACCATCATCAACGCCATCCGCGTCGCCCTCGAGCGCACCCCGCCCGAGCTCTCGGCCGACATCTCCGACCGTGGCATCGTGCTCACCGGCGGCGGCGCGCTCATCAAGAACCTCGACAAGCGCATCCGCGAGGAGACGGGCCTGCCGGTCTCGATCGCCGACGATCCGCTTGCCTCGGTCGTCCTCGGCACCGGCAAGATGCTCTCCGACTTCAAGCTCCTGCGCAAGATCTCCATCGACTAACGGCAGGGATCAGGGCTCAGGGAACAGGGATCAGCGAGAAACGGGTGCCCCATCGCCGCCCGATCTGCTTCACGTCCGTTGTGCGCACTCGTTTGTCGAAGCAAGCTGACCGTCTTCTGCTGTCCATTTCGCCATCTCTACTGCACGTCATCCTATGCAGCGCAGCAAGAACTCTGATACGTCAGACTCACCGAAGCAACGGCGCATCATCGTCGCTCCCAGTCGCGACCCCGATATTTGTCTCTGCCGTATCGAACTTGATTCCCACCACCCCGCTTCCCCGATCCCTGATCCCTGCCTTTTGCTAAACTTCCCCGATGCGGATGCTCCTGCTTTTCACCTTGATTCTGTTGCCGCGTGTGCTTCTCCGCGCAGCCTCCGCAGCCCTCCCAGCCCGCCTTCAACTCCCACGAGATCCATCCCGACCACACCGTCACCTTCCGCTACAAGGACGCCGCCGCCGCCCAGGTCCGTCTCGTCCTCGAGGGCACCCTCCACCCCCTCGCCATGCACCGCGATCCCGAGGGCCTTTGGAGCATCACCACCCCCTCGCTCCCGCCCGAGCTCTATCGCTACAGCTTCCAGGTCGACGGCAAAAATCGCACCGACCCCGACAACCCCCGCAGCACCACCGGCCTCGCCTCCCTCAGCAGCGTCCTCCACATCCCCGGCGACACGCCCGAGCCCTGGGACACCACCAACGTCCCGCACGGCGTCCTGCACAACCACACCTACACCTCGAAGATCGTGCTCGGCCTCCCCGGCGACCAAAGCGACTACATCGTCTACACGCCCCCCGGCTACGACGCCCGCCACCACGCCCACCACCGCTACCCCGTCCTCTACCTCCTCCACGGCTGGAGCGATCTCGCCAACGGCTGGACGACCATCGGCCAGGCCAATCTCATCTTCGACAACCTCATCGCCCAGCACCGCATGGTGCCGATGGTCGTCGTCATGCCCCTCGGCTACGGCGACATGGCCTTCGTCCACAACGGCCACAAGGTCTGGGACGACCCCGCTCAAGGTCCAGCACAACCTCACCCTCTTCACCCAGGCCCTGCTCACCGAGGTCCTGCCCCAGGTCGAAGCCGACTACGACGTCTCCCACCGCCGCGAGGACCGCGCCATCGCCGGCCTCTCCATGGGCGGTCTCGAGGCCCTCACCATCGGCCTCACGCATCCCAACCTCTTTGCCTGGGTCGCCGGCATGAGCGCCGCCTTCCACAACACCGCCTACACAGGAGCAGCTCGCCACCCTGACCCCCAAGCAGGCGAATCTCCGCCTCCTGTGGGTCTCCTGCGGCACGCAGGATCATCTGCTCACACCCAACCGCAGCTTCATCGCCTTCCTCCAGTCCCGCAACCTGCCGGTCACCGTGGTCGAGACTCCCGGCATGCACACCTGGCTCACCTGGCGCGACAACCTTGTCCACCTGGCTCCTCTCCTCTTCCGCAAGCACTAACTGGGCAGGGCTATTCCCGTGCCTCCAGAAGCCGTTGTCTGCAGGCTTCTTGCTGAACATCCTGAGCGCAGCGAAGGATCCCGAGCAACGTCCATCTCGACCCATAGCCGCCGCGGCATCATCTCCGCGCCAGTGAGCCCCGTTTTCGCCGTGCTGTTCCTGTCGTTGTCGTTCCTGTTACGTTTTTGCCGTGCCTTGTTTGTTCGCTGTCATCGAGCGTGGGGATACCGTCCTGCGGTCAGCAAACGACCGTCCTTTCTGGCCCCTCCCGGTGCCTCCTGTCGCTAAGTTGGGATCGTCTGCTACGACCGCCTTCTTCCGCTGTCAAGCCCCCAAAAACGCGAAAGTCAACAAATCCCCAACAAAGACGCGCCTTTTACAGCTTCAGAAAGTTGCCGAAAGCCTCTCTCCACCTTGGTAAAATAGAGATATACAAAGAAAAAGGGTGAGCGGAAGAAGCCCTTGTACGCCTGCAACTCCTTTCGATTGAAGATTTTAGCCGTAACCCCTTTCGAATGACTATTTTGCGCGGTAAGTGGGCCGCAAGTCCGTGTTTTCTCTATTTTGCGTCCAAGATAGGGGGAGGGGGCGCTCTACGCGCAGTCGAAGCAGGCGGCACCGCCAGCTCTTTGAGATAGGCCGGGCTCAGAGTCTGCTTCTCCTCGCGAGCGGCAAAAGCGTGGGGTAGAACTGCACGAAGGTCGTATCCACGGCGGCATGCTCCTCGTGGCAGCTGGAGCAGTCGCCTGCCTGGCGTTAGCGTCAGCCGGCCGTGAAACTCGAAGAAAAGTCTCATCAGCGGGAATCACCTCCGGTACGCCGTCCACCCGCGGTTCCATTTTTTTGTGACTTATCGCTTCGCTCTGTGGAAGACTCGTCCCAGCGACCGCAAACCATTAAACATTCTTGCCGCTTGTCGCTGATAATGTCTCCTAGTAGATGGAATCCTTCTTCGTCCGGTTCAAGAACTCGCTGGTGCTCACCATCGTCCTGCTCGCGCAGATCATTCTGCTCGCCGTGCAGGTGCGCGATCCTGACGGTCCGAGTCAGGCAGACGGCCGCAAGGTGCTGCTCGTCCGTTCCTGGGTCGTCGCCGTCGTCACGCCCGCCGAACGCATCTCCAACGCCATCGGCAAAGGCATTCGCGGCAGCTGGACCAACTACATCGATCTGCGCGACACGCGGCAGCAGAACCAGCAGCTCAAGCAGGAGATCGCGCGTCTCCGCCTCGAGCAGTCCGAGTTCTCCGAGGACGCCGCGCAAGGCCTTCGCCTGCAGCAGCTCCTCGCCTTCCGCGAGCACTACGTCACCGCGACCGTCGCCGCTCAGGTCATCGGAACCAGCGGCGAAGACCAGTCACGCGTTCTCTACATCGACAAGGGTTCCGCCGACGGCCTCAAGCCCGACATGGCTGTGATCACACCCGACGGAATCGTCGGCAAGATCCGCGACGTCTTCCCAGGAACCTCGCCGCACACCGCGCAGGTCCTCGAGATCAACGATCCCGCCTCCGGCGCTGGCGTGATCCTCGCAAGCACCCGCATTCGCGCCATCCTGCGCGGCGCGCTTGGCGGCGGAATCCAGATCGGCAATCTCACCCAGGACTCGCGCATCAAGCCCGGCGAAGCCGTCCTCACCTCAGGCGGCGACCAGATCTTCCCGCGCGGCCTCAAGGTCGGCACCATCGAGTCCATCGAGCCCGATCCTGACCATCAGCCTTACACGCGCATCCGCATCAAGCCGGCGGCAAACCTCACCCAGCTCGAAGAGGTTCTCATCATCACCGGAACGCAGAGCGATCTTCCCGCTGCAGGCGCAGCAGGATCTCGCCGCCGGCGAAGACACCGCCGCGCAGGCCAAACGCGCCGCCGAGGTCGCCGCCGAGCGTCTGCCCAGCCTGAGCCCAGATCCGAATGCAGCCGCCGGAACCGCGGCCAATCCTGCCGCCGCCGCGTCCGCGGCGCAGGCAGGCGTTCCGAAGCCCCTTCCGACGCTGCATCCGGATCGCTACACGCCGGGAACAACGCCTCCTGCGGCGGATCTCACGCCTGGCGCTGCGAATCCGTCTCCGAGCGGGATGACGCAAGCGCCGAACCGGCACGACCGAGAGCCAACCTGAGTCGGATCCCGAACACCGAGACCGCGCCGAAGCGAGCTCCCAAGCCCAAGCAGCAGCCTGCATCGCAGGACGCGAATCCACCGCAAGCAAAGGAACCGCAACCCTAACGAATGGCGACTCGCAGCTATACCTCACGTCGGGAACTCGATGAACACACCTTCCATCCAGCGGTCGCGCTGCTGGTGCCGATCGCGTTCATCGTCCTGCAGGCCTTGCTGCCGAAGCCGTTTCCGCGGCTTGCGATCCTCGATCTGCCGCTGATCGCGACCATCTTCTTCGCCGTCTCGCGGCGCAGTCCCGATTGCGGGAACCTTTACCGGCGCGGCGATCGGTCTGCTGCAGGACGCGCTGACCAACCAGCCGATTGGCGTCAACGGCATGGCGAAGGCGCTGATCGGCTACTCGGCGGCGAGCATCGGCTTCAAGGTCGATGTCGACAGCATCACGACGCGCGCGGTGATGAGCTTTGGCTTCTTCCTGCTGCAGAGCGCGCTTCTCTATCTGATCCAGCGACGTCTATTGGATATGCACGGCTTTCAGGTGCTTTGGCTGCATGAACTGCTGCGCGCTGGCGGTCAATACGGTCGCTGCGATTCCCATCTTCTACCTGCTGGATCGCACCAAGATCCGCGAGTAACCGATTTGGTGCGATGTATGTCGTTGTTGCCTTGAGGCTAGACTGAGTCAGAGCTATGGAAATCCCGCCACAATCCGGTCTTACGCGTCCTGGGAGAGAAGAGAAGCTCTCGCCCAACAAGCTGCATGCCTCGCAGTACGTGATCGCGATCGTGCTGGCGGTGCTGCTCGCGGGACTTTGGCGGCTGCAGATCCTGGGCGCGAACACCTATCGCGTGCTGGCTGAGGCGAACCGCATCCGCAAGGTTCCGGTGCTGGCGCCGCGCGGGAGGATCTTCGATCGGGACGGTCGTCTGCTGGTCGACAACTATCCTTCGGTGACCTGCTACATTCTGCGCGAGCAGGTGAAGGACCTCGGCGCGGATCTGCCGATGATCGCGCATGGGCTCGATCTCACCGTCGACCAGATCCAGAGCACGCTGCGCCATTATCAGAGCCGCGCCGAAGTATCAGCCGATTCCGCTGAAGCAGGACATCACGCCGGACGAAGAGGCGTTCATCGAGGCGCATCGCAACGAGCTTCCCGAGCTTGAGACCATCGACGAGCAGCGTCGGCTTTATCCCAAGGATGGGTTTGCCGCGCACCTGATCGGCTACGTTGGCGAGGTCTCCGAGGAGATGCTCAACGATCCGCGCTATGCGTTCTACTCGCCTGGCGATGTTGTCGGCCGCTCGGGCATCGAGCAGACCTACGACGCGATCCTGCGCGGCGTGGACGGATCGCGCGACGTGATCGTCAACAGCCACGGCAAAGAGGTCGGGCAGCTTGGGCAGGAGCTTGCGGTTCCGGGCAAGGACCTGCGGCTGACCATCGACCTCGATGTGCAGATGGCTGCGGAGAAGGCGCTCGAGGGCAAGACCGGCGCGATCGTGGCGCTCGATCCGCACACGGGCGAGATTCTCGCGCTGGCGTCGCGTCCGACCTTCGATCCGAACCAGTTCTCGGTGCGGCTGAGTCGCAGCTACTGGTCGCAGCTGATCACCGATCCGGACCATCCGCTGCTGAACAAGGCGATTCAGGCGCAGCTTGCGCCGGGCTCGACCTTCAAGGTCATCATGACGCTTGCGGGCCTGCAGGAAGGCGTTGCGGAGGACATGCATGTGACCTGCAACGGCGCGGTTGACTTCTACGGTCACACCTTCAAGTGCGATTCGCGGCATGGCACGCTCGACATCAGCC
>CAVWJY010000031.1:0-77509 GCA_963755245.1 uncultured Acidobacteriaceae bacterium
CGGCTGAAGGACGCGGAGAAGATGATGGAGCGCACCACGCAGCGCGTGAGCGAGTATCTGAATCGCACCTCCGGCGACGATCACCTGGCGATGCAAGCAACCCTGAAGCAGCTCGACCACGTCCATGATGAGTTGTTGAATCAGGTATTCAGCCACTGAGCCGAGCACCTGGATGTTGCACTGCGGGCCCTTAGGAATCCCAATCTGGAACGTGGATGAATGCTTCTGGGCCGGTGCGGCCGGGATCGGCACGTCCGGACTGGCTTCCCTTCCAACGCGAAGGTAGGATCTTTCCAACTATGCCACGCCGACCTTCCTTGCATCGCATTGGCCAGAGCGCCGGGGTTCTCTCGATCGCGCTGCTGCTCGCGCTCGGATCGGCCCTGCTTGCACCGGCCCTGCGCGGGCAGCAGAAGGTCGATGCGCTCTCCGACGCCGAGGTGGAGAAGCTGCGCGACGTGAATCGCGAGCCGGCCGATCGGGTAATGGTCTTCGTCGGCTTCCTCGACAGCCGCACCGACCGCATCCGCGACATCACAGCCAAGCCGCGACGGCCCGGCCGCGAGGAGGATATCCACGACCTGATGGAGCAGTTTGTCTCCATCGCCGACGATCTCCAGGACAATCTGGACGAGTACGGCACCCGCCACTGGGATGTGCGGAAGGCGCTGCCGAAGCTCTCAAAGGCGCTGGACAAGTGGGCCACGACGCTGCGGTCACCGGCCGACGACGAGCACTACGACGTGGAGCGCAAGCTGGCGCTCGAGGCCATCCAGGACATTCGCGAGGACTCGACCCAGCTGCTCGAGGACCAGAAGGCGTGGTTCGCGGCGCATCCCCCGGCCAAGGACGCGCAGGGGAACTATGTTCCGCAATAGGACCGGATAAGTTGGGAACGCGTACCCCTGTTGGCAGTGGTGCCGTTTGAAGTTCCAGTTCGACCGCTTGCGATCCTTCCCTCAGTCGCCAATCGAACGAATCACTCGCGCGGGATTTCCTCCGACAAGGGTATTCGGGGGAACGTCCCTGGTGACTACCGATCCAGCCGCGACGACCGAGTTCTCGCCTACGGTTACGCCCCCGATGATGGTCGCGCCGGCTGCGATCCACACGTTTTTCTCGATCACGATCGGGGTTTCCGATGGTGGCGGCGCGGCGCTGCGAAGGTTCAAGCGGATGGCCTGCCGTGAGGATGCTCAGTTCGGCCCGATCATCACATCGTCCGCGATGTCGAGGCCGCCAAGGTCATCAGAAGGTGCAGTTCTGATTGACGAAGACATTATGCCCGACGCGGATCTCGTCCCCACCGGCGGTAAATAAATGGAGGGATCAGCAAAAAGCTCTCGTCTACCCCCGATCAGTTCGCTGAACAAGGCCCGGTATTTCGTCCGCGTCGTTGAATTCGTCAAACGGTTAAAGTTTCGCGGTGATCGCCATCGCTCGTTTAACGTTTGCCAACATGGCCGCGATTCCGGCGTTCTGCTGTAAATTATCCTGGTGCGATCGTCGTTCGGCATTCGTTATTTTTCCTCGGGCTACAGTGGATCGTGCGTTTCGACGCACGAAGGCCGCGCCTAGATTTTCCGAGTGTACCCACAACGCGGAACGGTTGGAATCCGGCCAGAGCGGCAATTCAAAATGACCCACGGCACCCATTTCGATACATTTAGCCGGGCGGCGCGGCATGCTACCCTCGAAAAAGCGTGTCCGTTCTCAGCCACACCGTCGCCCTGACCTCGATCTTCGAGGAGGAGTATCGCGAGCTTCGTCCGCGCGCGCCAATTCCTCCGCTCGATGTCCGCTTTCGCCGCTTCACCTCGCTGAACACCACCATCCGGCTGCGCGAGGGCCGGCTGCACGTCCGGCTCTCGGACATCCTGGAGCACGCGCCGGAGTCGGTGCATCGGGCCATCGCGCACATCCTGCTGGCCAAGCTGTATAAGAAGCCGATCGCGCCCTCCTACGCCGACCGCTACCGCCGACATGTGTCGTCGGAGGCGGTGTCGCGGCAGGCCGAGCACATTCGCCAGACGCGCGGGCGCAAGCGCATCCTGACGGCCAAGGGCACGTACTACGATCTGGATGAGGTCTTCGAGACGCTGAACCCGCGCTTCTTCCACGGGCTGATGGGGCGGCCGACGCTGACCTGGTCGGCGCACCACGCCAAGCGCATGCTGGGCCACTACGACGCCGCGCACAACACCATCGTGGTCAGCCGCGTCTTCGATCGCGCCGGACACGCCGCGCTGCGCGGTGGAGTATCTGCTCTACCACGAGATGCTGCACCTGAAGCATCCGGTGCGGGTGAAGGCCGGACGGCGCTGCGTGCACTCGCGCGAGTTCCAGGCCGAGGAGCGGCTGTTTCCCGAGCTGGAAGCGGCACTGGCCTACCTGAAGCGGCTCTAAGCGAGCGGCTTCAGGTAGGCCAGCGTTCCTTCCACAGTTCAATTCAAGTTACAAACGTGGAATTAGGCCGAGGCCTTGACGTCCACCAGCACCCGTCCGGGGACCTGCTTGCGGGCCAGCGCCATGATCAGGCCGCCGACGACCACCGAGCCGAGCGCGGCCATCTGCGCGTTGCTCATGCCCCAGTAGAGGCGGGGGTTGATGCGGACGAACTCGACCAGGAAACGGCCGATGCCGCTGAGCACGAGGTAGAGGCCGGTCATCCAGCCGATCGGGCGCGCCTTGCGGCCCAGACGCCAGAGCAGCCAGGCGAGCGCCAGCGAGAAGAGGAACTCGTAGAGGGGCGTGGGCTGGACCAGATCGCGGGTCGGGCACCAGCGCGTCGGGAGCCATGTGGACGCCCCAGGGCAGCGTGGTCTTGATGCCGTAGTCGCCGTCGCCCGAGGTCAGGCAGCCGATGCGTCCGACGCCGTAGCCGACCGCCGCGGCGGGAGCGGCGAGATCGAGCATGCGCACGCTGGCCCACCAGCCGGTGAGGCCCTCGGGACGCGCGGTGCGGCCCTGCCACATGCAGCATGGCGACGCCGGCGACCATGCCGCCAAACCAGGCGAATCCGGCACGAAACCAGAACAGGAACTCGCCCAGTACGTCCAGCGGACGGTGCCAGCCGGGAGCGACGATCTGCCGCATGGAGAGGCGCAGCGCGGGAATGCTCTGCAGCTCGTGCCAGGTCTTGGCGCCGAGGATCCCCACCACGACCACCAAAGCGACGACGTTGAGCGCGTCCGCGTCGACGCCGTTGCGAACGAAGTTCCGATGCAGCACGATCGTGGCCATCACGGCCGCGAGCCACAGCAGCAGGCCAAAGGTGCCGATATGCATGTGGCCAAGGTTCAGATAGGGATACATATGCCTCGCTTCCCCTCTGAGTATATCGTGGCGGCGCCCCACGGGGCGCCGGACTTTCCCTGCGCCCCCGCTTCGCGCTACCCTGAAGGTTATGTCGACCAGTACGCCAGTCTTTCCCCCAGCCTCCACCATGGACATTCTCTTCACGCAAGCCCAGATCGCCGAGCGGGTCCAGGCCATCGGAGCCCAGATCACCGCCGACTATGCCGGCGTCGAGGTAGTGCTGATCGGCGTGCTCAAGGGCGCGGCGATCTTCCTCGCCGACCTCGCCCGCGCCATCAAGATCGACAACACCTTCGACTTCGTCGCGGTGTCGAGCTACGGCCGCGCCAAGGTCAGCTCGGGCGCCGTCAAGCTGATCAAGGATATCGACAACCCGATCGAGGGCAAGCACGTGATCCTGGTCGAAGACATTCTGGACACAGGACTTACGCTGAGCTACCTGCGCGGCCTGATGCTGCAGCACAAGCCCGCGTCGCTGAAGATCGCCACCTGCCTGGACAAGCCGGAGCGGCGTCTGGTGCCGATCGAGGCCGATTACGTCGGCTTCAAGATTCCGAACCAGTTCGTCATCGGCTACGGCATGGACTACGCCGAGCGCTACCGCGGCGTGCCGGATATCCGGCTGTTCCCGGACTCGCCCGCCGGCCACTAAGAAGCAGGGATCAGGGAATAGGGATCAGGGATAAAATTGCCCCGGCTTACAGCAGACTCGCCGACGGCACCGGGCATCGACCCATTCCCGCTCCTCCGGCGAGCTGCGGCTGGGAGTAGTCCGAAGCGTCCTCCAGCCTAACTTCGCTCAACGGCTATAGCGACGGCTGCCAGATTACCGGCTGCTCGGTTCATCGGCGTCGACCAAACGGTCTTTGCACGCTGGTCCCTGCTCTCTCCTACTCCCTGTTCCCTGCCGCTTGCAGGCCGAACTCCTTGGCCAGCAGCGCGTAGCTGCGTAGCCGCGCAGCGTGGTCCCAGGTGATGGTGTTGACGACCATCTCCTCGGAGCCGAGCGCTGCCGCCATCGCGCGGAGATCGCGGCCCACGCGCTCCGGCGTGCCGACGAAGTAGCGCGGCCACTCGCCCTCCTCGACCGCCATGTCTCCGAACGCCTGCAGCTCGCGCAGCGCCTCCTCCGGCGGGGCGACGGGACGGCGGTCGTTCAGGCGAATCCGCCGCTGCAGCAGACGCACGCTGGCGTGCAGGTAGTCGGCCTCCTCCTGCGTCTCGGCGCAGACCACGCCGACGGCGGCCATCGCCTCGGGTGCCTTGCGTGCGTCGGGACGGTCCGAGGGCTGGAAGCCGCGCCGGTAGGTCTCGATCGCCGGGCGCGTCGGCACCGGGCTGAAGAAGTGGGCGAAGGCGTAGGGCAGTCCATAGGCCGCAGCGGCGGCGGCGCTCCACATGCTCGAGCCCAGCATCCACACGTCGGGGGCGCCGGGCATCTGGGGCGAGACGCGGAGGTTGGCAAACGGATGCCGCTCCGGGAAGCTCTGGTCGAAGTAGGCCAGCAGCTCCGTCACCTGATCGGGAAAGTCGTCGGCCTGCCGCGATTTGCGATCGCGCTGCAGCGCCAGCATCTCGACCGGGCCGCCGCCGGGAGCACGGCCGATGCCGAGATCCACGCGGCCGGGATAGAGCGCGTGCAGGGTGCGGAAGACCTCCGCGATCTTGAAGACGCTGTAGTGCGGCATCATGATGCCGCCCGAGCCGATGCGAATGCGGCTGGTCTCGGCGCCGATGCGCGCCAGCATGATCTCGGGCGCCGTGGAGGCGAGCAGGTCCATGGCGTGGTGCTCGGACATCCAGAAGCGGTTGTAGCCGAGCGCGTCCACATGCCGGGCCAGCGCGATGGAGTTGGCGAGCGCGTCGGCCGGGGTGCTGCCCTGGGGCACCGGCGATTGGTCGAGCACGGAGAGGCGCAGATCGGTCGTGTTCACACCCGGTTAGATGTCGCGGGGCAAGGGAAGGACGCGGGCGTATCCCCATGATCCTGCAACGATCTTGCCGCTCCTCCACATCCATTGCGGACTATCCAACCGCAGTTCAAACAGTCCATACTTGAATGTGATAGAACGTGCACCGGGGTAACCAGCCCGGCCACTCCAGCGCAGCTTCAAACGCTGCCTGCACAAACGCGAACCAACGCACCCCTTCAACACGCAACACGGCCCTCCGCTGAACCCGCGAGGCCGGAACAGGAGCAACATGACCATCTCCGTATCCGAACCAACCACCTACGACGCGCTGAGCTTCGCCAACCAGGCGCTGAGCTCGCCGCGCGCGCTCGCCGCCGTGCTCGACCACACGCTGCTCAAGCCCGAGGCGACCCGCATCCAGGTCCAGCACCTCTGCGCCGAGGCGGCCGAGTATGGCTTTGCCTGCGCGATGGTCAATCCCGCGTGGGTGGAGACCGCGGTGAAGGCGCTGGCGGGCACCGGCGTGCGCGTCGGCGTGGTGGTCGGATTCCCGCTGGGCGCGACGCTCTCGGCCTCCAAGCGCGAGGAGACCGCGCAGGTGCTGAAGCTGGGCGCGCTCGACGTCGACATGGTGCTCAACGTCGGCCAGCTGAAGTCCGGCACCAAGGAGGACTTCGAGGCGATCCGGCAGGACATTCGCGGGGTGGTTGAGCTGGCGCACGGCGCCGGAGCCATCGTCAAGGTGATCCTCGAGACCTGCCTGCTCAGCTTCGAGGAGAAGCTGCGCGCCTCCGAGCTCGCGCTCTCGGCCGGCGCCGACTTCCTGAAGACCAGCACCGGCTTCTCGACCGGCGGCGCTACCGTCGACGACATCGCGCTGCTGCGCGGCGCTGCGGGCACCCGCGCCGGGGTCAAGGCCTCGGGCGGCATCCGCTCGCTGGCCGACGCCACCGCCATGCTGAAGGCGGGAGCCACCCGCATCGGCGCCAGCGCGAGCGTCAAGATCATCGCGGAACTCAATGGGCAGGCGTCCGCGCACGGGTGAGACTGCGCAGCAGGGAAGCTATTAGGCTCGCATGGTTCCGCAGGCCGCCCATGCCTGCGGAACCAGTTTTTGCTCGGGTGGCGGTAGTATCATCGCCTTTTATAGATGCCTCCGATCCCGCAAACCCGAGCGCCCGAGAACGACCCGCAGACGGACGCGGACGAGGTCCTGTTCGAAGGCGACTACCGGCCTGCGGATCCTTCCGGCATGACGGCCGCGCCGCAGCCCCGGCTCGAGCCCCTGCAGATCGACTTCCTGCTGCGGCTGGCCGACGCGCTCAACACCACCCTCGACCTGAACACGCTGATGCACCGCGTCGCGGACCTGGTGCGCGCCGTCATCGACTACCGCATCTTCGCCATCCTGCTGCTCAACGACCGCACCAACGAGCTGTGGATGCGCTTCCAGATCGGCCACACGCCGGAGGTCGAGCGCATGCGCATCAAGCTCGGCCGCGGCGTCGTCGGCCAGGCCGCGCTCGAGCGCAGGTCGATCCTCGTCGAAGACGTCCGCCACGTCGAGAACTACATCGACGCCAACCCCGAGGTGCGTCTCGGAGCTGGCCGTGCCGCTGATCGTCAAGAACAAGGTCATCGGCGTCATCGACATCCAGTCCGAACACGCCGGCTACTTCACCCACGAGCACCAGCGACTGCTGGAGCTGACCGCCTCGCGCATGGCCGTCGCGGTCGAAAACGCGCGGCTCTACACCCGCGTCTCGCGCCAGGCGCAGACGCTGACCGTGCTGAACGAGATCTCGCGCGAGATCACCAGCATCCTCGACCTCGACGACCTGCTGGAACGCATCGGCCACCTGATGAAGCGGGTCATCGACTTCCAGATGTTCACCATCCTGCTGTGGAACGAACGCACCGAGCGGATGGAGCACCGCTTCAGCTCGCGCTACGGCGAGCGCGATCGTGCGCGAGCACACCGTCCAGCTCGGCGAGGGGCTGATCGGCGCCGCCGCAGAGCGCCGCGAGCCCATTCTCGCGCCCGACGTCCGCAAGGACCCGCGCTACATCGCCGCGAACCCGGAGACCCGCTCCGAGCTGGCCGTGCCGCTCATCTACAAGGGCAACGTCATCGGCGTCGTCGACCTCGAACATACCCGCGTCAACTACTTCAACGAGGACCACCAGCGCACGCTGACCACGCTCGCCGGCCAGATCGCCATCAGCATCGCCAACGCGCGGCTCTACCAGCGCATCCACGAGGAGGAACAGCGCATGGAGCGCGACCTCGACATGGCGCGCGAGGTGCAACTGCGGCTGCTGCCGCCCACGCCGCCGCGCCCGCAGCGCGCCGAGATCGCCGCACGCTTCCTGGCCGCCCGCTCGATCGGCGGCGATGTCTACGACTTCCTCGACTACGGCCCGGGCCGCACCGGCCTTGCCGTCGGCGACGTCTCCGGCAAGGCCGCGCCGGCCGCACTCTACGCCGCGCTGGTCAGCGGCATTCTGCGGTCGTTGGCCGCGCAGCATCTTTCGCCCGCGAAGATGCTGGCCGCGCTCAACGACCAGCTGCAGGTGCGCAAGCTCGACTCCCAATACGTAACCATGCTGATGGCAATCTGGGACGACGACAACCGCACCCTGCAGATCGCCAACGCCGGCTCGGTGCAGCCGGTCTTCGTCTCCAGCACGCCGAGCGGCCTGCAGCTCAAGACCATCCAGGCCGAGGGCTTTCCCCTGGGCCTGTTCCCCAACGCCGCGTACGAGGAGTTCACCCTCGCCACCCGGCCCGGCGACATGATCGTCTTCTTCTCCGACGGCATCGTCGACGCGGAGAACGCCGCCGGCGAGATGTTCGGCACCGAGCGACTGGCCGCCGTGCTGCAGGCCCAGACCGGCTCCCACCGCCGAGTCCACGGTCGACGCCATCCTCGTCGCGGTCAGCGAATTCCAGTCCGGCACCGAGCACTTCGACGACGAAACCGTCGTCGTGCTGCGCGTCCTGTAACCGACGCATTCTGCACGCGAAATCGACGTTACCGAAAAACGCGCTTAAGCGTGAAGTTTTCGTCATATCCATTCGCGACGCCATACGTTCGTCGGACAATCCTCTGCAAGGCATGTTCACACGTCGTTCTCTGCTGAAGCTGTCCGGGCCTTGCCGCGGCTTCGCGCCTGCCTTCCAGCCGTCGCCCAGGAGCTCGCCGCCCCGGACTACAAGCTGGAGATCGCTCCCCTCACCTGGGAGCTCGGGCCGCGCCACAGCATCAAGACCCTCGCCTACAACGGCCAGATTCCCGGCCCGCTGCTGCGCTTCAAAGAGGGCCAGCCGGTCACCATCGACATCACCAACCGCGGTCCCCGCGAGGACGTCGTGCACTGGCACGGGCTGCACATCCCGCCCGCCGTCGATGGCGCCATGGAAGAGGGCACGCCGATGATCGCCCCCGGCGCCTCCACGCGCGTCACCTTCACGCCGAACCCCGCGGGCTTCCGCTGGTACCACACGCACACCACCGCCGGCGGCGACCTCACCCTGGCCCAGTACGGCGGCCAGCACGGCTTTCTGATGATCGAGCCCCGCGACAACCCCGGCCGCTACGACCAGGAGTTCTTCCTCAATCTGCACGACTGGGGCGGCCACCTGCTCGCCAACGGCGACGGCTCGATGAACCCCAGCTACGACGTCTCCACCATCAACGGAAAGATCATGGGCGCCGGCGAGCCGCTGCGCGTCCGGCAGGGCCAGCGCGTGCTGCTGCATGTGCTCAACTCCAGCGCCACCGAGCCGCACTGGGTCTCCTTCTCCGGCCACACGCTGCGCGTGATCGCACTCGACGGCAACCCCGTGCCGCAGCCGCAGGACGTCCCCATGCTGCGCCTCGGGCCCGCCGAACGCGCCACCTGCCTCGGTCGAGATGAACAACCCCGGCGTCTGGGTTCTCGGCGAGGTGCGCAAGCACGTGCAGAAGGCCGGCATGGCCATCGTCGTCGAGTACGCCAACCACTCCGGCACCCCGCAGTGGCAGCAGCCCTCCGACCTGATCTGGAACTACCAGCAGTTCGGCAGCCGCCGAGACCGCCGAGCGACGGCGAGGCCATCGTCATTCCCATGGTCTTCGCCTCGAAGTTCAAGGGCCACGGCGCCATGGAGGAGTGGACGATCAACGGCAAGTCCTACCCGGAGAACGGCCCCGTTCCGTTGAAGCAGGGACAGCGCTACCGCCTCCGCTTCATCAACAAGAGCGCCGACGACCATCCCGTCCATCTGCATCGCCACACCTTCGAGCTGAAGACGCTCGAACGCCGCCATCCCCGGCTACAAGGAGACGCTCGGCAAGGGCGAGGGCATCCGCACCTCCGGCGTCATGAAGGATGTTGTCGCTCGTCGACGCGCAGACGCAGGCCGAGGTCGAGTTCACCGCCAACCATCCCGGCTCGACGCTCTTCCACTGCCACCAGCAGGACCACATGGATATGGGCTTCATGATGCTCTTCAACTATGTCTAATCGCATGACTTCTTTCCAACTGGACGGGCCGCGCGTTGGTCTTCGCCGCGGCATGCACCCTGTTCTGCGCCGCCGCACGCGCCCAGGGGAACTACGAGATCCAGGTCTACGGCGCCGACACCGTCGCGCCCAAGAACCTGATGGTCGAGCTGCACTCGAACTTCACGCCCGAGGGCCAGAAGAATCTCATCGACGGCGTCTATCCCACCAACCACCAGGAGCACGAGACCCTCGAGCTGACCGAGGGCATCACGAGCTGGTCCGAGGTCGGCTTCTACGTCTTCACCAGCGAGCAGGACGGCCACGGCGTGCAGTGGGTCGGCGACCACATACGCCCGCGCGTCCGCGTCCCCGACTCCTGGCACTGGCCGATCGGCGTCAGCGTCTCCACCGAGATCGGCTACCAGCGCGCGCAGTACTCGCCCGACACGTGGACGTGGGAGATTCGGCCCATCGTCGACTACTCGATCAAGCGCTGGTACTTCGCCGTCAACCCGGCGCTCGAGCGCACCTGGCACGGCCCCGACGTCAAGCAGGGCATCGGCCTCTCGCCCGGCGCCAAGGTCAGCTACGACTTCACCAACGTGGTCAGCGCCGGCGTCGAGTACTACGCGGACTACGGCCGCATCGGCGCCTGGGACAGCCTGCACGACCAGCAGCAGCAGATCTTCGTCGTCAGCGACCTGAACGTCTCGCCCAAATGGGAGATCAACTTCGGCGTCGGCGTCGGCCCCACCGCCGGCACCGATCACCTGATCGTCAAAGGCATCCTCGGCCGCCGCTTCGACTGGGGCCACCACTCCGAGGTCGAATAAGGATGCGCTTGGTCACTCCTATCTTTGCGCCATCTGCTGCCTATTCTGGTAACTTCGACTATGATCAGCACCTAGTGACACTGACGAAGGATTCGCGGACGCGCCGCCCCTCGGCTGCTACACTCCCCTCGCGCCGCAACTTTCGGCCCAACGTTGCACGAGGGAGCGAGCCCAGCATGACGAAGATCTATCCCGACGCGCGCAGCGCGCTGGACGGCATCGTCGCGGACGGCATGACACTGGCCGTCGGCGGCTTCGGCCTCTGCGGCATCCCCGAGGCGCTGATCCTCGCGCTGCGCGACACGGGAGCGAAGAACCTCACCGTCGCCAGCAACAACGCCGGCGTCGACGGCTGGGGCCTCGGCCTGCTGCTCGAAAGCCGCCAGATCAAGAAGATGATCTCCAGCTACGTCGGCGAGAACGCCGAGTTCGAGCGCCAGTTCCTCTCGGGCGAGCTCGAGGTCGAGTTCTGCCCGCAGGGCACGCTCGCCGAACGCATGCGCGCCGGTGGCGCGGGAATTCCCGGCTTCTTCACCCGCACCGGCGTCGGCACCGCGGTCGCCGAAGGCAAGGAGCAGCGCCAGTTCGACGGCGTCTCGTATCTGCTCGAACAGGCCATCCGCGCCGACCTCGCGCTGGTCAAGGCGTGGAAGGCCGACACCGACGGCAACCTGATCTATCGCAAGACGGCCCGCAACTTCAACCCGATGGCCGCGACCTGCGGCCGCATCACCGTCGCCGAGGTCGAACACATCGTCGCCGCCGGCGAGCTCGATCCCGACCAGATCCACACGCCCGGCATCTACGTCCACCGCATCGTGCACAACGCAGCGCCGGAACGACGCATCGAGAAACGCACCGTAAGAACGTAACCGCAGCGGGAGCTTGAGAGAGGAGCAAGGATGGCATGGACGCGACAGCAGATGGCGCAGCGCGCCGCCCAGGAGCTGCAGCCGGGCTTCTACGTCAACCTCGGCATCGGCATTCCCACGCTGGTCGCCAACTACATTCCCGCCGAGCTGCACGTCACGCTGCAGTCGGAGAACGGGCTGCTCGGCATCGGCCCGTATCCCGCTCGAAGAGCGAGGTCGACGCCGACCTGATCAACGCCGGCAAGGAGACCGTCACCGCGCTGCCCGGCGCCAGCTTCTTCTCGAGCGCCGAGTCCTTCGCCATGATTCGCGGCGGCCACATCGACCTCGCCATCCTCGGCGCCATGCAGGTCTCCGAGCGCGGCGACCTGGCCAACTGGATGATCCCCGGCCAGATGGTCAAAGGCATGGGCGGCGCCATGGACCTGGTCGCCGGCGTCCGCCGCGTCGTCGTCCTGATGGAGCACACGGCGAGGAATGGCGACGCGAAGATCCTGCGGCAGTGCACGCTCCCGCTCACCGGAGCCCAGGTGGTCGACCGCATCGTCACCGACCTCTGCGTGCTCGACGTCACGCCGCAAGGGCCTCAGGCTGGTCGAGTGCGCCCCGGGCGTCGCCCTCGACGAGATCGCGCGCAAGACCGGTGCCCCTATCGTCACCGAGATGCCTGCGATGGCCGGGCTACTCAAACACGATCGGAGCTGAGATGGAGCTTCAGGGCCACGTGCGCATCGTCGAGGTGGGGCCGCGCGACGGACTGCAAAACGAAGCTCACCTCGTCCCAACGGCCACGCAAGATCGAGCTGATCCATCGCCTCGCGCGCGCAGGACTAAAAACCATCGAAGCGACCGCCTTCGTCTCGCCGAAGTGGGTTCCGCAGATGGCCGACCACGCCGAGGTGCTCGGCGGAATCAGACCGTCAGCCTGGAGTCAGTTATCCCGTATTAGTCCCGAATTTGCAGGGCTTCGAGGCCGCTGTGGCCGCAGGCGCAACCGAGATCGCCGTCTTCGCCGCGGCCTCCGAGACCTTCTCGCAGAAGAACATCCACTGCTCCATCGCGGAGAGCTTCGAGCGCTTTCGACCCGTTCTCGACGCGGCAAAGAGCGCAGCAATTCCCGTCCGTGGCTACGTCTCCTGCGCGCTCGGCTGCCCGTACGAAGGCGCAATTGCTCCCGCAAAGGTTACAGAGGTCGCGCGGCGGCTGTTCGACAGCGGATGCTACGAGATCTCGCTCGGCGACACGATCGGAGTCGGCACGCCAACCCAGACCTTGCGCCTGCTCGAAGACGTCTCGCGCCACGTGCCGATCGCGCAGCTCGCCGGCCACTTCCACGACACCTACGGTCAGGCGCTGGCGAACATCTACGCCGCGCTCACCTTCGGCGTCCGCGTCTTCGATGCCTCGGTCAGCGGCCTCGGCGGTTGTCCGTACGCTCCCGGCGCCTCGGGCAACGTCGCTACCGAGGACCTGCTGTACATGCTCAACGGCATGGGCCTCGACGACCGGAGTCGACCTCAAGGCTCTGATCGACGCAGGAGAGTTCATCTGCGCCGCGCTCGGCACAGCGACGCGATCCCGCGTCGCTCGCGCATGGCATCCCGCATGACCGGCCTCACGCCTCGCGCTCGAAGTGCAACAGCTGCACGCCCTCCGCAACCTGGTCGCCCGCTGCACAGAGGAAGGCCTCGACCCTCCCTGCCGCCGGCGCGCGGATCGTGTACTCCATCTTCATCGCCTCCAGCACCAGCAGCGCATCTCCTCGTTCCACCCGCTTCCCCTCCTCCGCCACCAGTGCCACCACGCGCCCCGGCATGGGCGCCAGCAAGTTACTCTCTTCCGCACTTTCTTTCAGATCAAAAGCGAGCGGATCGAGCAACAGGATAGACATACCTGTCTCCATTGCAGAACACGTGATAGCTTCCGCGATCTTCGACAATCTCGGCGTGAATCCGATGGCCATCGATGATCGCGGTCAACGCGTTGTTCGCTCCGAGTTCCCCACTCACCGCAAACCACTGCTCGTCCGACGCGCATGCGATATGCTTCTCCAGATACTCCACCAGAATCGGCCAACGAACATCGCCGTGGAGAAAGACCAACTCACGCTTCAGCGAAGACGCCATTCGCCAGCCATCGTGTATCTTCCACGGCGAATAGGCTTCCTTTTGGCTCTCTAGCTCCTCACGTCGCTCCCGCAGAAGAACAGCCAGCGCAGCCAGCAAACGCGGCCTCGTCAGGAGCGCTCGAGTCGACGGCCTGCAACCAATCTTTCTCCCGCTCGATGAGGGTCGTATCGAGAACAGCTCCTGCAAACGAGGCGCTCGCAACCAGTCGCTGCAGGAACGCGATATTCGTCGTCACACCGACGATCTGATACTCCGATAGCGCTCGCGTCATCCTGCCAAGCGCAAGCTCGCGCGTCTCGTCCCAAACGATCAGCTTCGCGATCATCGGATCATAGAAGGAGGTAATCGCATCGCCCTGTGCAACGCCGGTATCGATGCGCACATGCTCCGACTCCGCAGGCGTTCGCAGATGCAGCAGAGTTCCCGTTGAAGGCAGAAAGTCGTGCGCAGGATCCTCCGCGTAGATGCGGGCTTCGATCGCATGGCCGCGCATCGCCAACTGATTCTGCGTAAGCGGCAACGCTTCCCCCGCAGCGACGCGCAGTTGCCACTCGACGAGATCCAAACCTGTAATCATCTCAGTTACAGGATGTTCGACCTGCAGACGCGTGTTCATCTCCATGAAGTAGAAGCTGCCGCTTTGGTCCACGAGGAACTCCACCGTTCCGGCGCCGACATAGCCAACGGCACGCGCCGCATCGCAGGCCGCCTTGCTCATCGCAGCGCGCCGTTCTTCGGTCATGCCAGGAGCAGGCGCCTCTTCAAGCACCTTCTGATGCCGTCGCTGCACGGAACAGTCGCGCTCGAACAGACTCATGATGTTCCCGAAGCTGTCGCCGAAGACCTGCACCTCAATGTGCCGCGGCCGCTCGATGTAGCGCTCGATCAGCACCCGATCGTCGCCGAAGGCCGCCGCAGCCTCTCGCTTGCACGACGCCAGAGCAGCCAGGAAGTCCTCGCTCCTGTCGACGCGACGCATGCCCTTGCCGCCACCACCAGCACTCGCCTTGATCAACACCGGATAGCCGATCTGATCCGCCTGCGCATGGAGGAACTCAGGATCTTGCCGGTCGCCGTGATAGCCAGGAGTCAGCGGAACTCCCGCTGACTGCATGAGCGCCTTCGCGGTGGACTTCGATCCCATCGCGCGAATCGCGTCCGCGGGAGGACCGATGAAGACCAGTCCCGCTTGAGCGCATGCCTCGGCGAAGGCTGCGTTCTCCGCGAGGAATCCGTAACCGGGATGGATCGCAGAGGCCTTGACCTTCTTCGCCGCGGCGAGGATACGATCGATCGCGAGATAGCTCTGCTGCGGTGTCGAGCCACCGATGCGAATCGCCTCATCCGCCGAGCGCACGTGCAGGCTGTTGGAATCCACATCGGAGTACACGGCGACGCTGCGGACGCCGAGACGACGACAGGTCTTGATGATGCGGCAGGCAATCTCTCCGCGATTGGCGATCAGCACGCTCTCGAACATCGTTGGCATCATCTCCCAGTCACCCATGCGGCAGGACGCTTCTCGAGGAAGGCATTGACTCCCTCGACCGCTTCCGCGCCAGCTCGACAAAGCGCGATCTGTCTCGCGGTATCTTCCATCAACTCCGCAGTGATCGGTCGGTTGGCCACGGCGCGGATCAGGTCCTTGGCCGACCGTCTGGGCTCGCGGCGCACCGAGGAGTAGGTCGTTGATGGTACGTTGCACACGTTCGTCCAATTGCTCGGGACTGGAGGTCGCATGCAATAGACCAATCCGCAGTGCGGTCGATGCGTCGATCCGCTCTCCTGTCTGAAAGAGCCAACGCGCTTGACGCTCTCCGATCGCGCGAACAACGTAAGGAGCGATGGTCGCGGGGATTAATCCAAGCCGCACCTCCGCGGTGGCGAACAGCGCTGCGCTTGAGCCGATCGCGATATCACACGCCGCAACCAAGCCAAGTCCTCCGCCGATTGCTGCACCGTGTACGCGCGCGATCGTCGGTCTGCGGCGAGTCGGCAATCGCGCGGAAGAGGTTCGCGAGTTTGCGCGCGTCCGCAGTATTGTCTTCAAGGGATGCGGTGCCTTGTCGCTGCATCCAGGCAACATCCGCGCCAGCCGAGAAGCTTCTTCCGCGTCCGGACAATACGATCACGCGAACTTCGGCATCGTCGGCAAGATCGACAAAGGCTTCGGTAAGCTCCGCGATCAAGCGCTCGTCGAACGCGTTGTGAAGCTCTGGACGATTCATCCATATCCATGCCACTGCGCCGGAAGTACTCGACCTCAATTGTGCGGATTGTGCGCTCGCTCATCATGCCCCTCACTACATTCGGAAGACGCCGAAGCTTGTCTTCTCAACCGGAGCGCGCAGTGCGACCGAAAGGCCGAGCGCAAGGGCGCGCCTGGTTTGCGCCGGATCGAGAACGCCATCGTCCCACAGGCGCGCCGTCGCATAGTATGGATTGCCCTGGGTCTCGTATTGCTCGCGGATCGGATTCTTGAACTGTGCTTCGTCTTCCACGCTCCACGCCACGCCCTTCGCTTCGAAGCCATCCCTGCGGATGCGCGCGAGGACGCTCGCAGCTTGCTCCCCGCCCATCACGGAGATCCGCGCATTCGGCCAAGTCCATAGGAATCGTGGGGAAAAGGCGCGCCCACACATGCCGTAGTTCCCTGCTCCGAAGCTGCCTCCGATGATCACGGTGAACTTCGGGACCCGGGCACAGGCTACGGCCATGACCATCTTTGCGCCATCCTTGGCGATGCCGCCGTGCTCGTACTTGCGGCCGATCATGAATCCTGTGATGTTCTGCAGAAAGAGCAGCGACACACCGCGCTGAGCACAGAGCTCAATGAAGTGCGCGCCCTTTTGTGCGGACTCCGAGAAGAGGACGCCATTGCTGGCGACGACGCCGATCGGATAGCCGTGCATGTGCGCAAATCCTGTAACCAGCGTGGTTCCATAATTGCGTTTGAACTCGTCCAGACGGCTTCCGTCCACCATGCGCGCGATCACTTCGCGGACGTCGTAGGGATTGCGCACATCGGCTGGCACGATGCCATAAAGCTCCTGCGCGATCGTAGAGCGGCTCTTCCGGAGAAGCACCGGACACAAAGGAGCTTGGTGCGCCGTTGAGATTTGCAACAATGCGGCGCACTAATGCGAGGGCATGCGGATCATCTTCCGCGAGATGATCCGCGACTCCCGAGATGCGCGTGTGCACCTCAGCGCCGCCCAACTCCTCGGCCGATATGTCTTCGCCGGTGGCCGCTTTGACCAGCGGAGGACCGCCGAGAAAGATTGTGCCCTGATTTCTTACAATTATCGTCTCGTCCGACATCGCCGGGATATACGCGCCGCCCGCCGTGCAGGATCCCATCACGCAGGCGATCTGCGGGATGCCTTTGGCCGATAGGTTTGCCTGATTGTTGAAGATCGCGCCGAAGTGATCGCGGTCGGGAAAGACCTCGTCCTGCATGGGGAGAAAGGCACCGCCCGAGTCCACCAGGTAGATGCAAGGCAGAGAGTTCTCGAGCGCAATCTGCTGCGCGCGCAGGTGCTTTTTCACGGTCAGCGGATAATAGGTTCCCCCTTTTACGGTCGCGTCATTCGCGACGATCACGCACTCCCGGCCGCTGATCCGTCCTATCCCCGTGACCAGCCCTGCGCCAGGAACCTCGCCTTTGTAGAGGCCCGTCGCGGCCAATGGTGAGAGCTCCAGAAAAGGAGTGCCGGGATCAAGTAAAAGATTGATGCGATCGCGCACGAGAAGCTTGTTTCGCGTCTGATATTTTTTTCGTGCAGATTCTGAGCCTCCCTGAGCAGCTTCGGCGGTCCTCTCGCGCAACTCGGCTACGAGAGACTTCATTCGCTCCGCATTGGTGCGGAACTCTTCGCTGCGCGTTTGCAGTTGGGATAGCAGCACGCTCATCGTTGGATTCCCGCCCGAGAAGGGATCACGCGGTCTCCTTGAAGAGCTCACGGCCAATCAACATGCGGCGAATCTCCGAGGTCCCCGCTCCAATCTCAAAGAGCTTTGCATCGCGCCACAGCCTGCCGGTGGGATAGTCGTTGATATATCCATTTCCGCCAAGCGCCTGGATCGCCTGCCCCGCCATCCAGGTCGCCTTCTCCGCCGAATAGAGGATCGCTCCCGCCGCATCCTTGCGTGTTGCCTCGCCGCGGTCGCAGGCCTTGGCGACGGCATACACATAGGCCCGGGCTGCATGGAAGCCAACGTACATGTCCGCGAGCTTGCCCTGCATCAACTGGAACTCGCCAATCGGCTTGCCAAACTGCTTTCTCTGGTGGATGTAGGGAACCACGACATCGAGACACGCCGCCATAATTCCCAAGGGACCGCCGCACAGGACCAGCCGCTCGAAGTCCAGCCCCGACATCAGCACGCGCGTGCCGCCACCTACGCGGCCCAGCACATTCTCGTCCGGAACCTCACAATCACGAAAGACCAGTTCGCAGGTATTCGAGCCACGCATGCCCAACTTGTCCAGCTTCTTTGAGCTGGAGAATCCCGCGAAGTTACGTTCCACGATGAAAGCCGTAATTCCACGCGCCGCAGCCGATGGATCGGTCTTTGCATAGACGATCAGAACATCGGCTTCGGGGCCGTTGGTAATCCACATCTTATTTCCATTCAATATGTAACAGTCGCCGCGCTTTATAGCCTGGAGTCGCATGCTCACGACGTCCGACCCCGCCTCGACCTCGGACATCGCAAGGGCGCCAACGTGCCGCCCGCTCACCAGATCCGGCAGGTATTTTCGCTTCTGCGCCGGTGTTCCGTTTTTGCGCAGCTGGTTCACGCACAGATTGGAGTGAGCGCCATACGACAAGCCCACCGCGGCGGATGCTCGCGAGATCTCCTCCATGGCGACGACGTGGGCGAGATAACCAAGATCGACGCCGCCGAACTCCTCCTCGACCGTCACCCCGAGCAGACCGAGATCGCCGAGCTTGCGCCAGAGATGATGGGGAAAGTGATTTTCGTGATCCAGGCGCGATGCGATTGGAGCAATCTCCCGTTCCGCAAACTGTCGCACGCTCTCGCGCAACAGGTCGATCGACTCTCCCAGTTCGAAGTTCAACCCTCGCAAATCCGCCTCCAAGCTATGCCAATACGAATCGACATCTTGTGCAAGCACGATCTGACGATGACACTACATCGAGTTCCCTATTCGCGTCCATCCCTTCGTCATGCTTGGGATTCCGAGAGGGCAATCGATCGCGTACGACCGGATGCGACAACGGATGAAGAGCGGGATTGATCAGAGACAGTGGGGCAGCGCACGGTGGCGACTCAGACGACATGCAAGCCATTCCAAAATAGACAGTTAGAGCGCATGAGCCTGCACCCGCCCACCTTCTCCGCAGCACGCAGGCCGAAGATAAGGTGAGCGAGGCGGCCGAGCGCTGTGCCCGACACGGCAGCAGGCCGAGTTCGTTACCCCTGCGCCGACAGCACGTGTGAGGCGGTAATAGATGACGGGCGTCACCACGAGACTGAGGAAGATCGAGACGAATAGGCCACCGATGACGGCGATCGCCAAGGGCTGCAGCATCTGGGAACCGGTTCCAAGCGCAAACGCCAGGGGCAACATGCCGCAGACCGCGGCGATCGCCGTCATGACGATGGGGCGCAGCCGCCGTTGCGCGGCATGCAGCATGGCCGCTCTGGCCAACTCCTCGCGCTCGAACGCCGAGTCGGTCGACTCGGTCGCACTGCGGAACTTCTCGTCGGCGTCGAGCAGCAGGATGCCGTTCTTCGCGACGATTCCGATGACCATGATGAGGCCCATGAAGCTGCTCACGTTGAAGTCCGTGCCCGTGACGAGCAACGCCGTCACCACGCCCGCGATGGAGAGGACCGAACTCGTCAGGATTGCGATGGGAGCGGAGAAGTTGCGGAACTCCGCGAGCAAGACACCGAAGACCAGCGCGAGCGCCAGCGCCAGGACGCGGGCCAGGTCGCGGAAGGACTTCTGCTGCTCCTGATAGGTGCCGCCATATTCGACGTGCACGGACGAGGGGAGGTTGAGCCGCGCGACCGCCTGCTTGACCTGCTGCATCGCGCCGCCCAGGTTCGAGCCTTCGAGGCGACCACTGACGAGGACAACCTGCTGCAGGTTCTCGCGGCGAATCTCGTTCTGGGGAGGAAGCTGCGTGATCTCGGCCAGCGATCCCAAGGTCGCGGTATGCCCTGTGCTGGAATTGAAGACGGTGTTCTGAATGGCGTCGAGCGAGGCACGGTTGGCTTCGGGAAGACGGACGCGAATGGTGTACGGCCGGCCGTTGACGATCATGGGATCGTTCGTGGGCAGGCCATCGAGGATCGACGTCGCGTCCTCCGCGACCTCGGTCGGCGTGAAGCCGAGCCGCCCAGCGACCGTGGGGTCGATTTGGAAGTTGGTGGCCGGTCCGCTCAAGCGTGTTGTCCACGCCGTTCTGCGTGTCCACAATGCCGGGGATCGCGGCGATGGCCGCCTGCACCTTGGGACCGAGTTGGTGCAGGAGGTCGCCGTCATTGGAGAATAGCTTGACCTGGATGGGCTCTGGCGAATTCGAAAGATCACCGATGTTGTCTTGAAGCACCTGGGTGAATTCGACGTCGAGCTCTGGCTCCGTAGCCAGAGAGCTGCTTGCGAACATCCGCCATGACCTCGTCGATGGGACGCGAGCGCTTGCGTTTGAGGCGGACCGTGAAGTCGCCGTAGTTCGCCTCGGTGACCGCGGCGAGCCCAAGCTGCAGCCCCGTGCGCCGCGAGGTAATGCTGACCTCGGGGGTGTGCTGCAGGATCGCTTCCACATGCTGCAAGATACGGTTGGTCTCCGCGAGAGAACTTCCTGCGGGCATGGTGTAGTCCAGGATGAATGCTCCTTCGTCCATCTGCGGGAGCAGGTCGGACCCCAGCGCGTTGTACGCGAAGTAGCCACCGAACAACCATGACGAGACAGATCAGACCGAGAGCCAGAGGGCGCCGCAATGCCCACTGCAATACCCGCTCATGGAGACGCAGTATCCTGCGCATGATGGGGCCGTTCTCGTGGTGCGTGGTCTTCCTCTCGAATGGCGCATCGTCCCCAGAGGCCGGCGATCCACTCCGGAGCAAGATCATGCTCAGCGCTGGCGTAAACGTCAATGCGAGCAGCAGCGAGGTCAGCAACGCCGCGGTCATCGTTACGGCCAGCGCGCGGAAGAAGCTGCCGGTGACACCGGTGACGGCGATGAGCGGAAGAAACACAACCACCGGCGTAACCGTGGAACCAATCAACGGAATCGTGATCTCGCGCAGCGCTTTCTTGACGGCCTCGACGCTGGACTCGCCATGATCCCGATGCACCACGATGTTCTCGACGACGACGATGGCATCGTCGATCACCAAGCCAATCGCGGCGGCGAGACCTCCGAGCGTCATCAGGTTGAAGGACTGCCCGATGATCCAGAGAAACAGAATTGTCACCGCTACGGTCACAGGAATCACAAGACCGGCGATCAACGAAGAGGTCCAATCGCGAAGGAACAGGAACAGGATCAAACAGGCGAGGACGAGTCCGATGAAGATCGCATCGCGCACACTGGCGATCGAATCGCGCACCAGCTCCGACTGGTCGTAGAACGGAACCAGATGCGCGCCTGCTGGGATCTTCGACTGGAGCGCAGCGACTTCGTCCGCCACCGCATTTGCAACCGCGACGGTATTGCTCGACGGCTGACGTGTGATGTTCAGCAGCACCGATGGTTTGCCGTTGGCCGTGACCATGGTGTAGGTCGGCATGGTGGAGGGTTCCACCGTGGCGAGGTCCGAAACATGAACCGGCGTTCCGGCAGCGGTAGTCTTGACCACGAGATTCCCGAGCTGCGCGGGATCGTGCGCCTGCGCGCCGACGAGAGCGAGGATCAGCTGGTGATTGGCGTCATAGAGGCCGGGCGAATCGATGATGTTGGACGCCTGCACCGCGTTGACGAGATCGAGCAGCGTCACGCCCGCAGTTTGTAACCGCGCGAGGTTCGGCACGATGTGGAACTCGGGAACCTGGCCGCCTTGCACCACGACGGTGCTGACGCCATCGACACGATTCAACGGCGGTTTCAGATCGTAGGTCGCGATCTCCCATAGCCTCGTGGGCGACACAAGGTCGTTCCCGCTGGCGTCTTTGTCCGACGTCAGCGCGTAGCCCAGGATCGGGAAGGTCGCGAAGGTGAGCCGGTTGGTGGTGATGCGCGCTGTGCTTGGAAGCTCTTGCTGAACCTTTGCGAGCGCCGCATCCGTCAACTGCAGCGTGCGATACATATCGACGTTCCAGTTGAAGAAGAGGCTGATCTCCGCCGAACCGCGACTGGTGGTGCTCCGCACCGTCTGCAAGCCGGGAACGCTATTGATCGCGTCCTCGATCGGCTTGGTGATGGTCACCTGCATCTGTTCGACCGGCATGACACCGTTGTCGACGCCAATCACCACGCGCGGGAAATTGGTGTCGGGAAAGACCGAGATGGGAAGCTGGGTCGCGGCGTAGACTCCGCCCAGCGTAAGCACGACGAGAAAGAAAAAGATCGGCTTCGCCAGCTTGGAGAGCCAGAACGGCGGAGCGAGCGTTTGGTTGGGAGCAGAGGTCGAAAGCATCACTTGCCGCCCTTCTCCTTCGTATCGCTCGTCACTCTTGTCAGCCGCCAGCAGCCGACCGGAGGAGTTCCGATCTTTACCTTGGTTCCGTCATCCATCGCGTAGCGCGCCCGTCGTGATCACCATGTCGGTCGGGGCCACTCCGTCGAGCACCTGCACGGTCTCGCGCGTCTGAATGCCGAGCGTAACGGCGTGCTTGTGGGCAGCTCCGTCGTGGCCGATCAACATCACGGATTTGGTGACGCCGTCCGGCGCAGTCTGGACTGCCTCAGCGGGAATCGTGAGCGCGTCCGTCACTGTGCGTCCCGCGATCGTTGCGTGAACTGCCGTCCCGACACGATAGCTTCCCTTGGGATTTTCGACGCGCAGCCACACCTCGACCGTCGTGCTTCCGGGATCAAGCGCTGGACTGATCAGCGTCACCTTGGCGGGGACGGGTTCAGCAACTCCCGGGATTGTGACCGACGCGGAGGCGCCAATCGTCAATTGCTGTGCCTGCATCTGCGCAATATGTAACTTCGCCAGAAGCGCCGAGGTATCCATCACCGTAATCACCGGCGTCGAGGCTGCCGCAGTTTCTCCTGCAAATAAGGGACGGTCTGTGACCACGCCGTCGATCGGACTGCGGATCTCGGTGTAGCTCAACTGCGCCTGAGCGCCGAGGTACTTCCCTTTCGCCGAGTCCAGCTGCCCTTGCGCATTCTCCAGAGCGCTTTGCGGCTGACCTGCTCCACCGCCGCGAGATGCTGCTTGGCGATGTCATAGGCGGCCTGCGACTGGACCAAGGTAGCCTTCGCCGTGTCGAGATCGCGGCCAGGAATAGCCCCTTGCGCGAGCAGTTGGGTACGGCTATTGACGATACTCTGGTTGAGATCGAGCGTCGCCTTGGCCTGCGCAAGGTCCAGTTGCGCGCGGGTATAGTCTTCCGGCGCGACCGCGCGGGTCGCCGTATCGTAGGTCGCCTGCGCGGCGGTGTAAGCACCCTTATTGTCGAGCGCGGCGGCCTCCAGGTCACTGTTCTCCAGGATCGCGAGAAGCTCCCCAGCCTTCACCTTCGAGCCGCGCTGAACGAAGAACTTCTTCACCGGTGCTGTTATCTTCGGCGAGATCGCGGCCTGCGCCAGCGGAGCGAGTGTCGCATCCGCGGTGATCTGCTCCGTGATGCTGCTGCGCTGCGGATGGACAGCCTGGACATAGACCTGCGGCACCACCGTCTCCTCTGCCTGCTTGCAGCCGACGGCAAAGAACGTAACGAGAAGAGAGCAGCAAGTGTCGCGAGAAAGATCGGAGGAACGACGATGCGAAGGCGTGCCATAACTAGAGGGTTCCTGTCAGAAGCTGTAAGTTGGCGAGAGCGGTCTCGTAGCGAATCATCCCGTCCTCGCGAGCCAGTTCCATACTCGTGAGCGAGTTTTGCGCGTCGACAACCTCGAGGACGGTGGCCTCACCCGCCGTGTAGCGCAGGTTGGTAAGACGCAGACTCTCGCGCGCGGTGTCGACGCTCTGATCCAGGGATTTTAGTTGATCGCGCGCCGTCGATGCTTCGGCATAGGATTCGTCGAGCTGTGCGATCAAACGGCGCTGCGTGGCACTGAGCAGCGGTCTGGGCCGCATCGCGGAATATCTTTGCCTGCCGCACCTTGTGTTCCGTCGAGAGCCAGTCCCAGAGCGGAATATCCAGCGTCGCCGTGGCCGAGTAGCCGAGGTTGCGGGCGCCGTTCGCCTCCTGCGCCGCAAAGTGGGCCGCATCGATACCGTAGGCGAAGTTCAATCCCAGGTCAGGAAGATACGCCGCTCGCGCCGCGGTGACATCCAGAGTGCGAACCCGCAGCGAACCAAGCGCGCTCTGCAGCTCCGGGTTTCCATGGGTTGCGGCCGCTTCGACATCCGGCCGCGGAGCAAGCGACGGGACCTCCGACGCAGGAGCCAGCGTGAACGGACTGCGCGGATCGGGGAAGAGCAGCACCGCGAGCTCCAGGCGAGACCTCTGCTGTTGCAGCTGCGCGTCCGCGACATCACGCTCGCGCTGTTGCTGCTGCAGTTGGGCCTTCACCACATCGGCATGAGCTGCCTCGCGCGCCGCCTCGCGCTGCTGGGTGAGCTGCGTGAAGTTCGCGGCCTCCTGCTCTGCTCGCAGCGCGACTGCGGCCTTGTGATCCGCGGCAAGAGAGCCATAGAAGAGACTGACAACGGTGGCCGTCAAGCCGCGGCGGGCGATCTCAAGTTCGGCCGACGCAACCGCCGCCGTGGCATCGGCACGAGAGACAGCGGTGATTTGCTGCAGGCCAATTGTTTCAGTGACGATGCCTTGGCTGGTGTACTCGTGCACCGCGTTATTGCCGATGAATCGCGGCGCAGAGGTTACGGCAGGGGAGGATGCGCTGGCGTTTTCAGAGCCAGTCGGTGCGCCCGCCGCCTGCGTGTAGAGAAATTGATTGTGATAGGTGGCGCTGGGCAAAAGTGCGGCGCGGGCGATCGAGCGATCGAGATTGCTCGCCCGGCTTGCGGCAGCAGCGGCGGCGAATCCCGGCTCGTTCGTCCGCGCCAATGCAATCGCCTCATCGAGCGTAATGGGCGCGGGCGATGCGGCGGTCCCGTTCGGTGGCGCCGGCCCGATCTGCCTGCGCCAGTACGGCGCCGCAGCTAGCCTCGCCCAAAGAGGCCAGGAGCAGCATGGCGAACATGCTGCTCCGGAACGAACGATTGCAGCCAACCATGGTTACTTTCGCCCGATCACGAGGACCGTGAAGGAGCCTGGAAGAATCGCCGGCCGAGGACGAGGATTCTCCGGCGTTGCGGCGGGCTTCGGTCCAAAGAGAGCCGTAACCACATAGGCGCGATCGTTGGCAGGATCATAGGCCATCGTGCGAGCGCCGCGTTGCGTGGGGATGCTCTCAAGCAGCGGATAGTCCGGCTTGCCGGCATTGATGATGGTCAGGGTTCCATCGCCGTTCGACGAGAACGCCAGCTTGTGCCCGGCGTCGTAGGCCGTCGCGTCCGGGCCATCTCCGATGGCGGGCGTCGCCAGGCTCTTGCCTGTCCTCGAGTCGGTGATCGCCATCTTCTTTCCATCGCAGACGGAGAAGAGGCGATGCCCGGAGACATCGATGGCCAGCCCCGAGGGAGAATCGCAGCCCTCAAGCGGCCACACCGCGGTCTGCTTCTTCGCGGCGGCATCGAGGCGTACGATCTCGTTCTGGTCTTCGATGTTCACAAACACCGTTCCGGTGCCGTCTACCGCCGGGAACTCAGGCTTGCCGGGAAGTGGAAGCGTCGCCACGACCGTGCGGTTTTCGGTATCGATGATCGTTACATTCTTGCTGCGACCATTGAACGCCCAGAGCGTCTTGGTGGAGGGCTCGAAGACGATGCCGTCCGGGATTGGTTCCAGCCGGAATCGAGGCTAACTTCGTCAGCGAGGAACGATCGAAGACAACGACCTCATTCGCTCCTCCGTCGCTCACGTAGCCGAACTTTCCGTTCGTGTCGAAGGCGATTCCGTGCAGCCCTTTGAAGCCGGTGATGCTGCCGACAGACTTACCCGTATCGGCATCGAGAACCTCAACGCGCGTGGCATGGGTGATGTAAAGCCGATGCGCACCGGGATCGGCGGCAAGATAATCCCAACCACCTTCGCCACCAATCGTCCATTTCGTCAGAACGCTGTAGGGTTGCTGCGCAATCGCTTGCGAGCGGGCAGAGAACACCGTGGCAACGGCAGCAGTCAGGGCCAGTCTGCTAAGCATCAAAACGACACGCTTCGAAGTCATACGAACTCCAATTCTCAATGCGGCGATTATTTTCGACTCTGCCAACGATTGCACGCGGACCTTAATGCAACCTGAATTTCTCCCGAATCGAGCATTCTAATGGCAACAGACGAATCGCTAATCGGACAGCATGAGGCATCGCCGGTTCAGAAACGGCTGGCTAAGCGCCGCAGGTCCCTGCGCGAGGGCAAACGAACGATCACCGTCGTCCCTGCGCCCGGTTCGCTCGCGATTTCGATTGTTCCCTCGGCCCGCTCCACAATCGCCTTGCAGATCGCAAGGCCAAGCCCGGTGCCACCCGTTCGACGACTGCGCGAAGGATCACTGCGGTAAAAACGGTCGAACACATACGGCAGCATCTCCGGCATCGATGCCTGTGCCCTCATCCACGATGCGAAGCTCAACCTCGCTGGCAACCGAGTGCGATCGAACACTCGCACCGTCGTCTCCCGTGGGCTGTGTTGAATCGCGTTCAAGATCAGGTTCGAACAGAGCAGCTCCAACGCATCTTCCTCTACATCGAGCGCAAGGCTATCGGGCGCAGAGAGCGCGATGCGCACTCCTCCGATCTGAGCGATCGAGCTGAGCTGTTCCGTGACCCGACGCGCGACGGTTACAATATCTGCGACCGAAACCTCCGGCATCTCCGCAGTGTGGTTCGGCTCTCCTTCAATCCGCGCAAGCGTCAGCATCTTGGCGACGATCTCTTCCATCCGCTCGCAATCGAGTTGGCACCGCTCGAGCCCGGCCTCATATTCCATCGCCGTTCGGTGCTTCATGGTCAGAAGCTGCAGCGAGGACTTCACCACCGCTACGCCGGTCTTCAGTTCATGCGCCGCATCGCCCACAAATCGCCGCTGCTGCTCAAACGATCGCTCCAGTCCTGCGACCGCCGTCACCAAGACACTGGCCAGTGGTGCAAGCTCCAGCGTGTTGCTCACCCGCAGCGACGGCGCAAAGTTCCAGGATGTGACGGAGAGCTTCGCCGCTTCGCTCGCCAGTTCATTCAGCGGGGCGAGTCCCCTGCTCAGCAGCCACAACATCACCAGTCCGGTGATGCCGAGCAGCGCCAGATTGGTGAATGCGTAGAACTCCACCGCCGCCCATACGGACTCCCACGCGGGCTTGGTCGCGGAGCCGTAAAAGATCGTTACCCGCCGCCGGACCCCGCCGCCGGGATCTCCTGGATCGACGATTCGCAGCCCTTCCAGGCGAATTGCCCGATAGCGCCTCCCCGCAATCGAGAGTCTCTGGAACGGTTGTGTCTGCGTGGTCAGCCACTGGGGATCATGGCCCGCCCAGTTCGCAGATCGTCCGAGCAGGCGCTGGTTCTGGTCCCACACCTCATAGATGTCCTTCTTGGGCAGGCTGCCCTCGGTGCCATCGAGCATCACGTTGTCCTGCTTGTCCTCGGCGTCCTGCACCGCGCCCAGCAACGAGTCGGCACGGCCACGGAGCATGATGTCGAATGCATGGAAACGCACATGGCTTTCGTAGACAAACGCGACGGCCGTTACACACACCGCCGAGAGCAATTCCACCAGGAGCACCCCGGCGATCAATCGGCGTTTGATGGAGTATGGCCTCATCCGCGCTCCTTGCAATTCGAGCGACAACCGATAGCCTCGTCCGCGTAGGGTCTCGATGCTGGGTTCTGCCGAATCCGCATCGAGCTTGCGCCGCAGATTCGATACGTGCGCCTCAATCACATTCGAGTGATGCTCCCAATTGTAGTCATAGAGGTGCTCGAGCAGCTCGCGCTTGGAGACGACGACCCGCGGCCGATGCATCATGTATTCGAGAATGCGATACTCCATCGGCGAGAGATCGATCGCGCGGCCGGCGCGGCTTACCGTCTGCTCCAGGGTGTTCAGCTCGATCCCGGAGAGACGCAGCAGCGGGTCGGCGACGCCCTTCCCTCGCCGAATGAGAGCCTTCGCCCGCGCAATCAGTTCGCCGAGATCGAAAGGCTTGGTCAGATAGTCGTCGGCACCTGCGTTGAGGAGATCGATAATCGACTTGGACTCGCTGCGCGCGGTCAGGATCAGGACGGGAGTTCGATCACCAGCCGCGCGAAGCCGCTGCAGCAAGGAGCGGCCATCCAGCAGCGGCAGCATCAGATCGAGCACAATCAGGTCGTAGCAGCGATTCTCCGCGAATGCCACACCGATCGGACCATCGGCTGCGTGATCGACGGCAAAGCCGGGCCCTTCACGCAGCGCTGCCGCTACGTTCTCCGCCAAGCGTATTTCGTCCTCGATCAGTAGCACGCGCACGCTCCTAGTTTCGCCGATGATCCCTTAATTTGCGCTGAAGACTTTCTGTGCCACGAGTACAGACTGCCGAATCGCGCAACAAATGCGGGCCGCCCAAAATGAGCGACCCGCGAGGTTTTGGGGTAACAGCCTTTTTACCAGCCCCCACCCAGTGCACGGACGAGCGAAACCGTGACCTCCATCCGCTGGCCCTCAATCTGGGCCACACTTTCCTGGTTGGAGAGCAGCGTCTGCTGCGCGTAGACGACGTCAAGATAGCTGACGAGCCCGGCTTTATAGCGATTGGTGGCGATCCGTTCCGCATTCTGGGCATCGACGACAGCATCGTTACCGGCACTATATTGACCAGCGAGATAGTGCAGGCCGGAAAGTTGATCCTCAACGTCCTGATAAGCGACAAGCACCGTCTTCACATACTGCAGGACGGATTGGCTATACATGGCACGAGCGTTGTCGACGCCTGCCTTCAACCGGCCACCGGTAAAGATCGGCGCAACGACCCCGGCACCAACGGTGGCAAGGGTGTTCTGCCAGTTCACCAACTGCGTTGGATTGGTGCTTTCGTAGCCAGCCACACCGGTAAGCGAGATCTGTGGGAGATAGGCAGCCTTGGCCACGCCGATCTGCGCGCTGGCAGCGGCGGCGGAACGCTCGGCGGCAGCAATATCCGGGCGACGCGCCAGCATATCGGCAGGGACTCCCGCGGGAATTACTGGGGGTTGCGGGAGGACATCCGTCTCGGCGATGCTGAAGTCCGCGACCGGGCGACCGAGCAACGCAGCGATGGCATGTTCAGACTGCGCACGTGCCATGTGCAATGCTTCGACTCGAGCACGAGTCTGATCGAGAATCGTCTTGGCCTGCTCCACGGCAAGCTTACTGATCAGGCCATGCTGAAACTGATTGCTGGTGATGACAAAGCCGCGCTGCAGATCGACGAGCGTGTCCTCGAGAATTCGAGCCTCGGCATCGGCCTCGCGCAGGACGTAGTAGTCGGTGGCGACGGAGGCGGTAATCGACAGGCGAATGAAGCGAACATCAGCCTGCGACGCCTGTTCGGAGGCTTTCGCCGACTCCACCATGCGACGGACACGTCCCCATGCATCGACCTCGTAGCTGAGGTTCAACGGCATCTGGAAGTCGTTATACGTCGAGGCGAGACCGTAGGTGTTCCCGTTGTTCGGTCGATACTGCGCTTCACGATTGCGGCTGACCGACGGCGTAGCCGAGATGGTCGGCAGCTGATAGGAGTGCGCCACGCGGCGTGCGGCGTCGGCTTGATCGACGTGCGTCACCGCGATTTGAATATCCGGGTTCGCGGTTACAGCCTGGGTCTCGAGGCCGTCGAGCATGGTATCTCCGAAGACCTTCCACCACGCATCCAGCGCAGGCGGAGGAGGCGACGCTGGAGCCGGTGTCGCCTCTTTGTAGGCCGGCGCCGTAGGCACAGCGGGCGTATGGTAGTTGGGGCCAACCATGCAACCGGCGACCGCGATGCACGCCAACGACCCCGCGATTGCGCGCGATGCGTGCGTGAACGCAACGAGCGATGACGTCCTTGCGATGCGCATGCTCAGCTCCTCTTTGGCGCGGCGGCCGATTGCGGGTCCGCCTGCCGCTGCACGGCAACCGGCATGCCGTTCACTAAGTAGTCCGGAGGACTGGAGATGATCGAATCCTCAGTGCTAACGCCGTTGGTGATCTCAAGCGTATTGCCGAAGTCTCTTCCGATAACCACCTTGCGCAGCTCGACGGTATTGTTCGCGGTGACGACCGCAACCTGCGGACCGGCCGTCTGGAAGAGGATGGAGCCTGAGGGAAGGATGAGCGGACGGGTCGGCGAGGCGAGCTTGAAGTGCACCTGAGCATAGGCTCCCGGGAGCAGCTTGCCCGACGGATTCGGCACATCGACCTCGACCAACAAGGTGCGCGTGGCGAGATTGATGGCGTGATCGGTGCGCGTCACCTGCCCATCGAAGGTTTGATTGGGAAGCTCGGTCAGCTGCACCGAGACGTGCATTCCGTCGGCGATCTGCTCGCTGTACGCCTCCGGCACAGAGACGAAGATGCGCATGATATCGATGCGCGAGAGCCGGAACAGTTCAGCGCCCGTGCCGCTGTTGCCCGCATTGATCAGATCGCCAATATCGGTGCGTGCGTTCGGTAATCACTCCCGAGAAAGGTGCGATCACACGCTCGTATCCCTGCTGCTCCTCGAGCCGCTTCACATCCGCGGCGGCAAGAACAACTCCAGCCTGCTGCGAGGTGAGGTTTTGGCTGGTCTGATCGACCTCCTGCTGCGCCACCGAGTCGGATCCAATCAAGTCCTGATAGCGTTTGGCGGTGACCCCGGCCAGCTTCAGGTTGGCTTGCGACTGGTCGAGCACAGCGCGTGAATGGATGAGCTCCTGATCGACGTCGGGCGAATCGATGCGGGCAAGAAGCTCGCCTGCGGTGACGTGGGTTCCAATATTGGCGAACCACTGCGCCACATAGCCGCTGGTGCGCGCATAGATGGGCGACTCCGAGTAGGCCTGCAGCGTGGCCGGCAGAACCAGATCATTGCTGAGATCGCCGACCGCCGGATGGATCACATTGACCGGTTCGGCCGCGGCTGCCTGGGTCGTTGCCGCAAGCGCGACGTCCGTATGTTTGCGGCTCTGCAGCGTCAGCACGCCAGCGATGGCAAGTACGGACGGGATTGCGAGAAACCAAAGCAGGCGGCTGTGGCCCGAACGGCTCACTGGAGGAGCAGCCTTCGATGCTGCGGTTCCTGCAAAGGGGTTGAGAAGTCCTCATGCGACATTGGGTTCCTCCGTGAGAACGTTGGTAGATGCGGTGCGTGAACGAACGATGGCGAAGACGATCGGCACGAAGAACAGCGTTGCCACGGTTGCAAACAGCAGGCCGCCAATGACGGCGCGGCCCAGCGGAGCGTTCTGCTCTCCGCCATCGCCCAGGCCCAGCGCCATCGGGATCATGCCGATGATCATGGCCATCGCGGTCATCATCACCGGACGCAGGCGCGTGGCGCCGGCCTCCAGCGCCGAGCGGAAGGCGTCCTTGGTCTCCTCGAAGTGCTCATTGGCGAAGGTGATCACCAGCACGCTGTTGGCGGTCGCGACGCCGATGCTCATGATCGTTCCCATCAGCGCGGGCACGCTGAGCGACGTGTGCGTCAGAAAGAGCATCCAGCAGATGCCCGCCAGCGCCCCGGCAGCGCGGTGATGATGATGAACGCCTCAGTCCAGGATTGGAAGTTCACCACCAGCAGCAGATACACCAGCGCGATGGCGAAGGCGAGTCCGCCAAACAGGCCCATGAATGATGAGTGCATGGTCGCGACCTGGCCGCGGGTCACAAGATGGCTTCCCCGCGGCAGGTGCTTGTGCGCCGCGTCGGTAATCCGCTGGACGTCCTGCTGGCAACGCCGCCCAGATCGCGCCCCTGCACACTGCCGTAGATATCGATGACCGGCTGCACGTTATAGTGGCTGACGACCGCCGGCTCCTCCATCGGCGTCATGCTGGCCAGATTCTCGAAGAGCTGCGGGCGTAGGCTGCGCCGTCGGGAGAGTTAACCGGGATCGTTCGAAGAGCATCGAGCGAGTCGATCTTGTACTGCGGCGTCTGCACGGCGATGCTGTAGGAGACGCCGTTCTTCGGGTTCAGCCAGAAGTTCGGCGTGGTCTGGAAGCTGGAACTGAGAGAGATCAGCACATTGTTCGCGACATTCATCTCCGTCAGACCCACCTGCTGGATGCGCAGTGCGATCGACATCGAACTGTAACCGTGGCTGGTCGAACTGCTGCTGAATATGCACATCCACCGCTCCCGGGATCGTGCGCATCTTCTCGGCGATCTGCGAGGCAATCGCGAAGTTGGCGGCCACGTCCTTGCCCACGATCTGAATGTCGAGCGGAGCGGGAATGCCGAAGTTCAGCGTCTGCGCGACGATGTCGGCCGGCTCGAAGAAGAACGAGGTGCCCGGAAAGTCGCTTGGGCAGACTCCTCTCGCAGACTTGGCGACATAGTCGGCCGTAGGATGATGGTTGGTCTGCAGAGAGCCCAGAATCTCCGCATCGGCATTGCCGATGGTTCCGCTGTTGCTGTAGGACGAGATTGATGCCGCTGGTAGGCAGTCCGATGTTGTCCAGAATGCCGGCCAACTCGATTGGCCGGAATCTGGGTGCGGATGTAGCGATCAATCTGATCGACCAGACGCGCGGTCTCCTCGATGCGCGTGCCGGTCTTGGCGCGAACATGCAGCCGAAACTGGCCGGCATCCACGGCGGGAAAGAAGTCCTGCCCGAGGAACGGGATCAAGCAGCAGGCTGAGCCAGGCAGAAGATCAAGAAAGCAGAGCGATGAAGACCTTGCGATGTGCGAGGCACTGGCTGCAACAGCACCGGTGTATCTGCTCTGCAAGCGTTCGAAAGCGATGCTCGAAGCCGCTTGTGAAGACGCGCAAACCATCCCAGTTGGCTCGCCAGGCACGCGGATGACGGTGCGCGCTCCACCTCCTTGGGCAGCAGAAACATGACCATGCGTGGGAATGATCGTTCGCGAGAAGAAGTAGGAGGCGAACATCGCGAAGACAACAGCCTCCGCAAGCGGCACGAAGAGATAACTGCGCCACGCCGGTGAGGAAGAACATGGGCACGAAGACGATGCTGATACAGACCGTCGAGACGAAGGCAGGGACCGCGATCTCCTGGGCGCCATCGAGGATCGCCTCGTCGCAGGTCCTTGCCCAGGGCCAGGTTGCGTTGCATGTTCTCGATCTCGACCGTGGCATCGTCCACCAGCACACCCACCGCCAGCGCCAGGCCGCCCAGCGTCATGATGTTGATGCTCTGCCCGAGCGCGCTGAGCATCAGCAGCGAGGTAAGGATCGACAAGCGGAATGGAGACGCAGATGATCAGCGTGCTCCGCCAACTGCCCAGAAACACCAGGATCATGCAGCGAGGTGAGCGATGCCGCAATCACGCCCTCGCGCACGCACGCCGAACAGCGACGCCCGCACGAACACCGATTGATCGAGCGAGCGGATGCATCTGTAACTCGGGCGGAAGCGTGGAGGCGATCTGCGGCAGCGCCTTGCGGATGCCGGCGACGATGGCCAGCGTAGAGGTGTTCGCCGGCTTTCTCGACGGTGAGCAGAACGCCGCGCTGTCCATCCTGGCGAACGATGTTCTGCTGCACCGCGAAGCCATCGCGTACATGGGCCACATCGTGGATGAATACGGTCCCGCCGATTGACGCGTCTTGACCGGCAGGTTGTTCAGCTCCTGCCACCGTGATCGGCGTTCCATTCAACCCGACGTTGTATTCGGTCTTGCCGATCTTTGCCGTACCCGCAGGCAGAATGACGTTTTGCGCATTGACCGCATTGACCACGTCCAGCGGCGAGAGTCCCTCGCCTGCAGCTGGTGCGAGTCGATGTCGACCATGATCTGCCGCACCTTACCGCCATAGGGGAGAGGAACGGCGGCGCCCGGAATCGTCGCCAGCTGGGGACGGATAAAGTTCGACGGCGAAGATCATTCAGTTGCTGCTCCGAGAGACCGCGTCCGCTGAGACCGAGTTGCAGAATGGGCACCGTCGATGCGCTGTAGCGAATCACCAGCGGAGGCGTAATGCCCGCTGGAAGCTGCTTCATGCGTCGCCTGCGCCTCGGCATTGACCTCAGCGATGGCGCCATCCACATTGGCCTGCGGCTGCAGAAATACCTTGATGACCGCGACGCCGTTCAGGGACTGCGATTCAATGTGCTCAACGTTGCCGACCGTCGTCGTCAGAGCGCGCTCGTAGATGGACGTGATGCGCTTCTCCATCTCCGATGGCACCAGCCCGTTATAGGTCCAGATAATGCTGACGACCGGAATGTTGATCTCCGGAAAGATGTCGACCGGGGTGCGCAGCAACATCACCGGCGCCAACCAGAAATAGCAGCAGCGCGAGCACCACGAAGGTGTACGGCCGCTTGAGCGCGAGTCTGACAATCCACATAGAGAACCTCAGAGCAGGTCGAATGCAGCGGCGACGAAAGTCACCAATGCACGTCCTGCCTGTGATTAACTCTAGGAGTTTGAAGGTTTGCTCGATACCCGAAAGCGGGCGTAGGCGCAATAACTCTTTCGGGTGTAGACATCTTCTTAGAGGAGATGAATAATGCCGCGCCGCAGCGCAAGCGTCACGGCTTCGGTGCGATCGTTGACACCAAGCTTCATCAAGATGCTTTTCACATGCATCTTCACCGTGTCTTCGGAGATGGAAAGCTCGCTGCCGATCTCCTTGTTTCGCAGCCCCCGCGCAATCTGCCGCAGCACCTCCAGTTCGCGCGGGGTCAGTTTCTCGGAGGCGAGATGATCGACCAGCTTGGCGGCGATGGCAGCGGGCACATGCTTCTTCCCCGCGTGAACCGCGCGGATGGCGGCGAGCAACTCCTCGCGCACCATGCCCTTGACCACATAGCCGCGTGCGCCTGCGGCCAGCGCCCGCTCGATGTCGGCATCGCCTTCAAACGAGGTGAGCACGATGGTCCGCGCACCGGGGTCCAGCTTCAAGATCTCGCGGAGGAGCTCGAACCCCGTCGTCTCGCCCAGCCGCAGATCGACCAGCGTAACGTCGGGTCTGAGATCCCGGAAGAGGTGAGAGCCTCCGCTCCGGACTCCGCAGTGCCAGCGATCTCCATGTCTGGCTGCATGGCGACGATACTCGACAGACCTTCGCGTACGATGGGATGGTCGTCGACACAGAGAACGCGGATGATGGAAGCTTTAGTCATTGGGCCTGTATGCAGTATCTTCCGTTCTTCTCCATCTTGCCATCAGACGCGTCCACAAGGTCTGCTTGCCCTCGTTCGGAACAAGCGCTACGTGTGCCGGGACATTGAGTTCAACGCGCATTCCGCCGTTGTGGGAGCGGAAACGCAGTGTCGCGGCGATGCGATCCGCGCGCTCTCGCATGCCGCGCAACCCGAAGTGGCCAGGGACACCGGAGGCAAGGACCGCAGACTCGATCCCCGAGCCCTCGTCCTCCACGACGAGATGAAGTTGCCCAGACGCGGCGTGACAACGCACGGAGACACTCCCCGCCGTATGCTGCAGCGCATTGCGCAACGCCTCACGCGCAATCTGCACGACCTCTTCGCCTACACTCGCCCGCACCAGAAGCTCGCTTTCGTCGATGATCAAGAGAACAGCGCGCCGCCGCTGCTCGGGAAACGCCTCCGCTACAACGGCGATGGCCCGCATCATGTCCTGTAGCGAAAGGGTCGTCGTGCGAAGCGTCGTGAGCACTCCCCGGCCACCTGCAAGCGTAGTCGCCGAGAGCGCGAGAGCGCGTCGCAGGACTGGCTTCCCTGGCGCTCCGTCTGGAGTCAGCTCATCGGCGATCTCAAGTTGCAAACTGATTCCCATCACGTCCTGCAGCAGGTTGTCGTGCAGGTCCTGCGCCACGCGGACGCGCTCCTCCAGGCGCTCTTCGAAGCGCAGGCGCAGGCTCTTTGCGGCCATTCGCACCCGAAACCGAATCAGCGCCGCCGTCGCCAGCAGAAGTGCGACGGCACAGAGCACCATAAACCACGCAGTCTGGTAGATAGCTGGCGCGATGCTGAAGACCATGGCGGCGGGCACATCACTCCACACGCCATCTTCGTTCGCTGCTTTTACCTCGAAGCGGTAATGACCGGGCGGAAGATTCGTGTATGCGGCGAAACGATCTCCTCCAACCTCATGCCACTGCCGGTCAAAGCCAAGCAGGCGGTACTGGAAGGTGACACGGTCGGGATCCGTGAGACCAAGGCCGGTGTAGTCGATCTCGATACGGCGTGTGTGTGACGGCAGGCTCACCGCGCCTGCAGGATCGCCGTCGACGTCGTCCGCGCGGAACGCGAGGATATGCACCGGCGGCGGCACAGCGTCGCGCGGAATATGTTTGAGGTCAAGCGTGGCAAGTCCATCCAACGTCGTCAGCCACAATCGGCCGTCTGCTGCGACCACCGCAGGCGAACTGCTGCGCAGATCAGGATTTCCTTTGAGGCCATCTCCCTCGTCGTAGAAGGCGAAGGGCACCTGAAATTTGGCGTCCGATGCGGCTCGACGGAGATCCTCGATCGCAACCGATGCGAGCCCGACGTTGTAGCCAAGCCACAAACGTCCATCTGGCCCTGGCAGCGCCCACAACACACGATTCCCGGGCAGCCCATTCCTTCGCGTCCAACTGGTGATGTGATGACCATCGTAGCGAGAAAGCCCGCGCTCCGATGCGATCCAAGCCCCGCCGTCCGGCAGGGTGGAGATGGAGTGCGGAACCCCACCGGCCAGTCCATCCTGCCGTCGAAAAGCTGCGAAAGTTGCCGTCACGGTGGAGCACCACGACTCCCGAGGCAAGACCAAACCAAGTGCTGCCAAGCGCATCCGTTTGTATCGCCGTCACCAAGTCTTGCGCATGGCCGGGCAGCGTGACCGGCACCGCAGAGCCTCCTGGCTGCCAGCGAAAGAGTCCTTTTTGCTGCTCGTAAAACCAGAGCGTGCCCGAAGCGTCCTGAGCCATGACGGTTACATGTTCCGCGGCGACTCCCAGATCCTCAACGTGCTTCGGCGTCAACCGGCTAATCGCATGTGGCCAAGCGATCAGCAGAGATCCATCCATCGTGCCCGCCATTGCGAGAACCGGATCCCGCGAGATGACACCAGCCTGTTTTGCGCTGATTCGGGTCAGACCGGAGGCAGATCCCGCAAATATGGAGTTCTGCATCGCCGCCAGAGCCACCACATCATTGCTCGGAAGGCCATCGCTTCGCGTGAGCGTCGTGAATTTTCCCTTCCGCAGCCGATCGAGGCCGTTCTGCGTGGCGATCCAGAGGTTGCCCTCGCGATCCTCAAGAATGTCCCAGACCGCGTCATTCGAAAGACCATTTGCCGTTGTCAGCCGATCGATGACCGCCGCGCTATTCGGATGCGCGATCCTCACCACGCCACTCTCTCGGGTAGCGATCCAAAGGCATCCTTCGCGATCGAACATCGCTTTGCGCACCTGCTTTGGCGCAAGATGAGCACGCCGCAGCAGAGCAGGAGGGACGATTGCGGACCACACGAGGCGCACCTTTCCGCACCGGGCGAATCCCCGCGCACCAGCCTCTGAAGGCTCCTGGGATCGAAGTGCAGCATGCCATTGGCCGTCGTAACATCGATCATGGAGGCCGCGTCCTGACGAATCGCTACGATCGGAAGGCCGATGGAGACGACCTGCATCGAGTCGCCTTCCCTGCGGACCAGACTTCCGCCTTCCGTGCCGATCCACAGCCTACCGGCGCGATCCACGGTCAGCGCGCGCACCTGTCCGAATGCCACATCCCCGATCTTCGAAAGCGCAATCTGCACAAAGTGCAGGCCATCGAAGCGCACGAGCCCGTCCGACGTCCCAAGCCAAAGAAACCCGTCCGGGGTCTGCGCCACGGCATAGATCGCCGTCGAGGGCAGGCCATCGCGATGGCCCCACTGCGCGATACTGTATTGCCTGATGCCTTGTTGCGCGTCCAGCGCTGTCGCACCGCCCTGCGGTAAGCCCAAGCAAAGAGCGAGACAGACGAGCATTCCTTTTGAACGCACAGCCATTCCCTCATCATAGCGAGGATGGCTTCGGAATGAAGAGCCTGAGGAGGTGGTGAGAGCCTGATCTCTATTGCGGATGGAGTGGTGGCCCGGGCAGGAGTCCAACCTGCGACCTTCGCGTTAGGAGTGCGCTGCTCTATGCAACTGAGCTACCGGGCCAATGGTGTTGCTCCAGTGTATCGCGGGAGGGCGATGATAAACTTGATCCCTGAGACCAATATGCCAGAGATCACTCGCCGCCGTTCCGTAACCGTCAACATTGGGGGCGTTCGCGCCGGTTCTGACGCTCCTGTCGTCGTGCAGTCGATGACCAACACCGATACCGCCGATGTCGAGAGCACGGTGCAGCAGATTGCAGCGCTCGCGCGCGCAGGCTCCGAGATGGTTCGCATCACGGTGAACAACGATGACGCCGCGAAGGCGGTTCCGCACATCGTCGAGGCGCTGGCCAAGAAGGGCTGGAACACGCCGATCATCGGCGACTTCCACTACAACGGACACCAGCTGCTGACCAAGTATCCGGAGTGCGCCGAGGCGCTGGCGAAGTACCGCATCAATCCGGGCAACTGCTCGATCGGACGCAAGGACGACGACAACTTCCGCACGATGGTCGAGGTCGCGGTGAAGCACCAGAAGCCGGTTCGCATCGGCGTGAACTGGGGATCGCTCGATCAGGCGCTGCTGACCAAGATGATGGATGACAACCAGAAGCTTGCCAATCCGCTGCCTGCGCGCGACGTGATGATGGAAGCGATGGTGGTCTCGGCGCTGGACAATGCGGCTGCGGCGGAACGCTATGGGCTGCGGCGCGACCAGATTATTTTGTCGGCGAAGGTTTCGGGCGTTCGCGACCTGGTGGATGTGTACACCGAGCTGGCGGGACGGTGCGATCATGCTCTGCACCTGGGGTTGACCGAGGCGGGCATGGGGATGAAGGGCATCGTGGCCTCGACTGCTGGGCTGGCTCCGCTGCTGCTGGCCGGCATCGGCGACACCATCCGGGTGAGCCTGACGCCGACGCCGGGCGGCGATCGCTCGGAGGAGGTGCGCTGCGGACAGCAGATTCTGCAGTCGCTGGGCATTCGGAGCTTTATGCCGCAGGTGACGAGCTGCCCGGGCTGCGGACGGACGACGTCGACCTATTTCCAAGAACTTGCCGAGCGCATTCAGGGCTACCTGGTGGCCTCGATGCCGGAGTGGAAGAAGCAGTATCCGGGCGTCGAGGAGCTGAAGCTGGCCGTGATGGGCTGCATTGTGAACGGGCCGGGCGAGTCGAAGCACGCCAACATCGGGATTTCCCTGCCGGGGACGTTCGAGGAGCCGAAGGCTCCGGTGTACGTCGACGGGCAGCTGTACAAGACGCTGAAGGGCGATCAGATCGTCGAGGAGTTTCAGGTGATTCTCGACGAGTACGTCCAAAAGCGGTACGGCCGGGAGCTGGTCGGAGCTTAGTTTTCGATCGGGGGAGGGCCCCCTCCCCCTATCTTGGACGCAAAGTATTCATTCGAAACGACTTGCGAGGCACCTTGGCTTGCAAAATATGTCATTCCAAATGAGTTACAGCTAAAATATTCATTCGAAACGAGTTAGGTACGGCCCTCTTCCCCACCCGGAGGAGGGTTTCGTTTTTAATGCTCTGATTTAATTGTAGCGAGTTGGGCGGGGTAAATCGGCAGTTTTCTTTATGGCGTGAAAGATGCGTCGTTGTTGGGGATTTCGCACTTTTTGGGGATTTGGGGGCTTGACAGGATAAACAGGGATCAGGGAACGCAGGGCTTAGGGATCGCGGCGGAACAGATACTGGATCGGCATGAAACGGTCGCTGCGCGAACTGCGACGATAAAGGTCCATGGCTGTCCGGGATGGAAAGGTGCGAGCGGTTTCGGTAATGCTGACGGTATCGGGATCCTTCGCTGCGCTCAGGATGACGGCAAAAACAAGCAACGGCAAACAAACAACTGCGCGAAAACGGCAAGCACAACGGCAAAAGCGAAATACAGGGGTCTCTCCACTGCGCGGCGGACGATGGTGCCGTCCGCCGCTTCGGTCGAGATGACGTACTTTTTCGGGGTGAGGGGATGATAGGCGACGGCAGGACAGCAACGGCGGGACGCGATCCGGTAGAATCTGGGCAACCGGTGCGGGGTGGTTTTCCAGCGCTGAAATGATTGGATACGAAGGAGTTGCCCGTGATCTGTTCTTTGCGCGTTGTGGTGTTGAGTAGCATCCTTGCCGGGGTGGGGCCGGCCATTGCACAGGTTGCGCCGGCGCACCCGGCGGCGGCACCGGCCAGTGCGGTCTCTTCGTCGGTCAATGCTGGAATTGCGGCTGGAAGCGCTGTCGGCTGTGCTCGGCTACGCCTGCCCATGCTGCGCCTCCTACGCGCGATCCCCATACGGCAGGGTACGTGGCGGCGAAGGAGCTGCCGGATGGCGCGAATGCTCCGGCGGATAGCGGATGGGAACTTCATCCTGGGGCCGACGCATACGCCGGCGCCTGAGGCGAATGTGCAGGCGGGCGTGCCGCAGGGGACGGTGATCGAGTTCACGATGAGCTCGGCCGACAGCAAGATCTATCCCGGAATTGCGCGGGAGGCGGGGACGTTTGGGACGCCGGATCCGAACAATCCGGCGCGGCTGGATGGTGACGACGAGCCACCCGGCTCCGTATACGCGGCACGTCGCGGTGTATGTGCCGAAGCAGTATGTTGCGGGGACGGCGGCGCCGTTTATCGTGGGCGCGGATGGGCCGGATCGGCTGCTGTTTACGGTGCTGGATAACCTGATCGCGGAGCATAAGGTGCCGGCGATGATCGCCATCTCGATCGGCAACGGCAGCGGCGATGCGCAGGGCAGCGAACGCGGGCTGGAGTACGACACGATGTCGGGGCGGTATGCGGAGTTCGTGGAGCAGGAGGTGCTGCCGCGGGTGGAGGCGGAGGCGCATGTGCGGCTGACGAAGGATCCGGAGGGGCGGGCGACGATGGGTGGGAGCTCGGGCGGGTCGTGCGCGCTGATCATGGCGTGGTATCACCCGGAGCTGTACCACCGCGTGCTGACGTACTCGGGAACGTATGTGAATCAGCAGTGGCCGTATCAACCCGGAGACGCCGGGTGGGGCGTGGGGATTCCATGCGCGGTTGATTCCGGAGAGCCCGGTGAAGCCGATGCGGCTTTGGATGGAGGTGGGCGACCGGGATCTGTATAACCCGAATGCGCTGCGGGACGGGATGCATGACTGGGTGGTCGCCAATGAGGAGATGGCTAAGGTGTTGGCGGCAAAGGGGTATCCGCTACCAGTTTGTGTTTGCGGAGAACGCCGGGCACGTGGACAAGGCGGTGCAACAGCAGACGCTGGCGGAGGCGCTGGAGTATGTGTGGCAGGGGTATCCGGCTGCAGGGACAGGGCGTTAGCGGAGGTGCGAGTGGGGCCGGTGGGTTGGGCCGGAAGAGACTCCAAGAAACAATTGAGCCCCCGTCCGAAAGGTTGCCTCGGGCGGGCGTCTCAATTGTTACAGGAATATGAAAATGACTAATGCCCAATAAGCATTTGTACTTGGACGCGGGACTTGTGGAGGGGGAGACTTGGAAGTGAAAAGGAGTACCCACCATGAACTTCCCAGCCAAGACCACCCTCCTCAGCACAGCACTTAGCCTCACCGTTGCTTTCTCCCAGGCCCATGCTTCTGTCGTCCAGCCGCAGCTTGCGGTGCAGCCGATCGCCGCGACCACCGATGCGCAGGACCTGATGCTGCACGCGGATGACAACGGGTCGACCTTCCTCTACGTAGAAGAGCAGCAGGGCGCAATGCTGGCGGTCTATGACGTGACCGATCCGGCGCACATCCAGCTGGATGCCTCGGTTCCGACCGAAGCGCACACGAGCTTCGACTTTGTGCGCACGCTGGGCTACAACGAGCTGATCGCGTTCCGCGATGGCTCGGGCAATGGCATGATCGACATGCGTAAGGCGAAGGCGCCGAAGCTGGTGAAGATCGTCGGGCGCGTTGCCGGCGGCGATGACCGAGGAGCTGGGCAGGGCGGGCTACCTGGCGTCGAACTACCAGGCGACGCAGACCGTCTCGGCACCTGCGGTGCAGCCGCGCTCGGTGCAGGTGGTGGAGACGGCGGGGACTCCGCGGGTCGTGACCACCGTGGCCAGCGTGACCAAGCAGGTGGACCGGCCGGAGACGGGCACCACGTTCCTGCTGGGACAGGACGGCATCACGGTAGTTCGCCAGATCGCGACCGAGCGCGCGTATGAATTGCAGCTGATGCTGTGGAAGACGGCGAACTAAGGAGCTAAAGCATCGCGATCACTCGCGATGGTCTTGGCTGGATGCAAGCGAGACGATCGCGAACCAGGGACCACCGAAGTCGGGTGGTCCCATGTTTGTTTGAAGGCTTGCGGATGGTTGAGGCGATCAGCAGGGATGGCGAGCAAAACGAAGGGCGGCGGCCGAAGCCACCGCCCTTCTGGTTGATTGCAGGGTTGCGTTAGAAGGAGAAGCGAGCCGAGATTTCCACCTGACGCGGAGCGTAGTTGAAGCCGCTGTCGTTGGTGTACTCGGTCCCACGGAAGGGAGAGGTACCGGTTTGGCCGCCCTGGTAGGTCGCCGTGGTGCCCGACAGCTTGAAGGCTTCCGTGTACACCGCGCTGACGTTCTGGTGGTTGGCGAGGTTGAAGGCCTGAGCGAAGAGCTGCAGGTTGTAGCGATCGTGGAGGATGAAGTCCTTCTCGATACGGGCATCGTCGATCATGATGCGCGGCTGGAAGTAGTTGTTGATGCCGAGCTGCGGAATGAAGGTGACGCCGCCGTTGCCGTTGATACCGGTGGTGCTGATTGCGCCGGTAACGCCGCCGGAGGTCGAGGCCGAGTAGGGCATACCGGTCTGGATCTGGAAGGTGTCATCCAGCTTCCAGCCGTTGGTGAGGTACTTCACCCAGCTGCCGGTCTCGAGGTTGGGGAGGCTGTAGAGGGCGTAGGCGACCAGGCGGTCCTTGACGTCCCAGGTGCTGTTGCCGTAGTTCTGGCGAGCGCTGCCGTAGGGGTTATACCAGTTGTTGGTGGAGCCTGCGGATGAGGCGTTCTGGTAGTAGTCCAGAGCGTGGGCCCAGGTGTAGTTGACATCGAACTGGAGGTTCTTGAGGCTGCGGTTCTGCACCTCGAGGGCCAGCGCGTTGTAGCTGGAGTTGATGTTGCTCATGTACTCGGTGACGGACTGGAAGTTGGTCGCCGAGGGTCCGAGCAGGCCGGTGTTGCCATAGCTGGTGAAGACCGACACGGGGATCTCGGTTCCGTTGGCAAGCGGGCTCTTGCCCGTGGTGTCAACGACCTGGATGTTCTCGTTTGTCACGGTGTTCGGATTCAGGTTGACATCGAGGAAGTTGGGCAGACGACGGCCCAGGGCTCCCAGGTAGCTGGCCGAGACAACCGTTCCCTTGCCAACCTCCTGCTGCAGGATGAGGTCGAACTCCTGCACCTCGGGGGTCTTCAGGTTGGGAGCGAGGAAGTAGGCGGCGCTCTTCGCCGAGCTGGTCAGCTGGCTGGGGTTGAGTTCGTAGGGGAAGATCGGCTCGTTGCCGGTGGTGGCGTTGACCGTGGTGGAGTTCTGCGCCATCGGGCTACCGGTGGTCGTCAGAGCAGTTTCCAGGTTGCCGTTGGTGATACGGCCGTAGTACATGCCGTAGCCGCCGTGCAGCACCGTCTTGCCCGTGCCGAAGATGTCATAGGCGAAGCCGAGACGGGGGCCGAGGTTGGTCTTGTCGGTCGGGTGGTTGTTGAGGCCGTTGAAGGGCATGTAGCTGCCGGTCGGAGCGGTGAGCGCGCTGAAGGCGTTGGGGATGCCCTCGTAGTCGTAGCGGACGCCGAGCTGGAAGGTCAGGCGCGGCGAGAACTTCCAGTCGTCCTGAGCGTAGTAGCCCTGGTCGATGCGTGGCGAGAGCGAAGGTCGTCGGACCATATCCCTGCTGGAAGCTGGTGTAGCAGGGAAGGTGCCGACGGCGCTCGCGGTGGTCGAGTGCAATCGACTGGCTGCGAGTTACAGGTGCCGGCGCCGTAGCCCTTGGAGTAGAGGTCGGCGAAGTAGTTGGCGAGGTTGTTCGAGTAGGTGAAGTCACCCTCGTAGTACTGCGACTGGTTGTTCAGGTCGTAGTTATGCACCACGTCGACGCCGAACTTGAGGTTGTGCTTGCCGTGCTGGTAGAAGAGGTTGTCGCCGATCTGCCACTTGCGCTCGTCCGGGTACGCCGGACGATAGGAGTAGTACGGGGAACCGAAGTAGCCGCCCACGCTCGTATCCAGGGTCACATACGGATCGTTGCCGTTCGTCCACCAGGTTCTGGGTGTCGTAGGGCGTGACGGGCTGCTTGCCTTCGTCGTTGAGCTCGCGGCCGTACTGGAAGAGCAGCTCATTGCTGACGTTGGTGGAGATGATGCTGGTCAGCTTGGTGACGCCGTAGTCCAGCTTGACGAAGTCGGTGCCGGTCGAATCCAGCGAGTAGTGGCCGGTGGGCGAGGTCTGGACGCCACCCGGCGAGTCCCAGCGCAGGCGGTGATAGAGGAAGCTGACCTGGTTCTTGGAGTTGATCTGCCAATCCAGCTTGGGGGTGTTGATCTCCTGGTAGCCCGTACGCGGGATCAGGCCCATGTCGCTGCTGAGGGCGTTGATGCCGGAGTTGTAGAGGCTCGCCGCATCGGCATAGGACACTGTGGCCGTAGGCGGTCTGACCCGAGCGGAGAGACGAGCCGCCAGGGTGCAGGCCTGTTCGTCCAGCGTGTTGGTCGGCGGTCCGGTGAAGAAGCCGGTCGCCAGATTACAGGGGGTACCGGCCGGCAGCACAGCATCCGGCTGGGCGTAGAACGCGCTCGGATTGGCCGGCGCGCCGATCATCGGGAAGATGTGGGCGTGCTGGTCGAAGGTATAGATGAAGAACAGCTTGTCCTTGATGATCGGACCGCCGAGGGTGAAGCCGTAGATCTTGCGGATGTCCTCGGGCTTGACCGGCGTGGTGACGTTGGTGTTCGTCGCCGGGTTCAGCGTGGTGATGGTGGTCTGATCGTTGTAGGCGTTCCAGTTGCTCTCACGGTCGTAGAAGTAGGCTTCGCCGTGGAACTGGTTGGTGCCGCTCTTGGTCACCGAGTTGATGACGCCGCCAGCGGCGCGGCCGAACTCGGCAGGGTAGACGCCGGAGTTGACCTGGAACTCACGCACGGCGGAGCCGGAGGTCGAGTAGGCTTCGCGGGTACGACCGCGCTCTTCGGAGAAGAAGGCCTGGTTGTCGTCGGCACCGTCGATCTCGACGTTGTTCAGGAGGGTGCTGATACCACGCACACTGACCAGACCGTAGCCGGAGGAGTCCGAGGTCACGCCCGGGGTCAACTCGGCCAGCGCAGACCAGCGGCGGTTGTTGATGGGAATGTTCTGCAGCGCCTTCGCGTTCATGTTCGAGGAGAACTCGGGCGACTCGAGGTTCATCACCGGGGTGCCGGCGGTGACCGAGACGGTCGTGGTGACTTCGCCAGCCTGGAGGTGCGGGTTGACGGCGGTCGTCTGGCCGACCAGCACGGTGACGGCGTTGACGCGGTATTCGCTGAGTCCAGGCGCATCCACGGTGACGGTGTAGGTTCCGGGCGGGAGCAACGGAGCCTTGAAGCCACCGCTGCTATCGCTGGTGAGATGAACCTCCGCATTGGTGGCGTCGTTGTGGATGGTAATGCTGGCCTGGGATACGAGGGCGTTCGACGCATCGAACACCGTGCCGCTGATCGATCCTTGAGTGCTGGTTTGTGCCAGCGATGGGGCGACGGTCAGACAGACGCACGCGAGGGGAAGAATCCCTCGCATCAAACTCTTGAACATCACGGTACTCCTGGTAAAAAACGTCAAAAACCACAAAATTGCGCAACGAGCCAAGGATCGCAAAGAAAGATGAATGCTTGATTACAAAACAGGATGGAGACGCTGGATTCTGCCAGAGGAGGGATATTCGCTGGATTTGTCGCGGGGAGGGAGGTCAGGCGGGAGGGTTGGAGAAGACGCAAAAAAGCAAAAGGGACGGCCGGAGCCGTCCCTCTTGCTAGCTTGGTGCTGCTGTGCGCTAAAGCTTACAGCGGCTGGATGTCGGCAGCCTGCCAGCCCTTGGGTCCCTTGACCACGTTGAACTGAACAGCCTGGCCTTCCTGGAGGCTCTTGAAGCCGCTCGAGACGATCGCCGAGTAGTGTGCGAAGACATCTTCGCCGTTCTGACGGCTGATGAAACCAAACCCCTTGGCGTCGTTAAACCACTTTACAGTTCCCTGTTCCATTTTAATTTTCCTTTTACTGCTTGAATTGACGCTCGGACCAATCGGGGTTCGTACAAGTACAGCCATTACAGAAAGCTTTTGCAGAAGACCAACGTGTTCAATCGACAAACCTAGGCTAGCACGAGTGCGGCAGAAGTCAAGCCACAAATCTTTTTTGTAGGCAGAATCCGTCCTGAAGAGGGATTCTGACCCCTTTTCAGGCGGCTGACGACCGCTTATCGCACAATCATGGCTACTCGCTTAGCTGGTGGATCGGTGGTCCTCCCTGAAGTTCACACGCACGGCTCGACGCACAGCGGCGTTGGGAACTAGATGGCGCAGGGGCGGGAGGCGATGCAGTCCGGCGCAATCCAATCGGAGAAAATGCCTAATTTGTGGAAGATCCAGACAACTCCGCTATCGCCGTGCGGCGTTGCGGCGAAGCTCGGCGAGGGGGTAGAAGGTGCCGCGCCAGCGGATTCCTCCCTGGAGGAGGGTGGTCGCCATCGAGCGCAGGAGCACGAAGACGAGCAGGAGCGCGCCGAAGGGCATGAGGAGGGCGTTCCAGGCGGAGATGCCGGATTGGCGGCCGAGCGCACGGTACTGGAGCAGGACCGCAAGCAGGACGATCAGGGCGGGCAGGCGGAGATGCGGGAGGAAGAGGCCGGCGAAGGGCAGGACGGAGCAGACGAGGAGGCCACCGCAGGCGATCAGGACCGCGATGACGCTGAAGCGGAGGGCGGAGAAGACGTTTTTGGTCATGACACGGGCCAAGCCGAGCGCGCCCGAGGCCCAGTGCACATTGACCAGATTGCGGGCGAAGGCGAGGTGCGGCGCGAGGCCGGCTCGCTTGAGGCGGCGGGCGAGGCCGAGGTCCTCGACGACCTCCATGCGGAGGGCCTCGAAGCCGCCGACCTGGAGGTAGGCGGAGCGCTTGACGAGGTTGAAGGCGCCGACGCCGATGGCGTCGCGCTGCGAGGTGGGGTCGGGGACGCGCCAGGGACGAGCGGCCAGAAGCGCGCTGAGCTGGAGGAAGCCGAGGACGGCGGACTCGTCCCAACGACGGATGAGGAGGGTGGGCATGGTGACGAGGTGGTCGCCACGGCTTTCGACGAGATAGGCGAGGGAGCGGCGGAGGGCGGAGGGCGCGAAGAGGACGTCGGCGTCGGTGAAGAGGAGGTAGTCGGCGGTGGTGTGGCGGGCGGCGAGGGCCATGGCGTGGGTTTTGCCGAGCCAGCCGGCGGGGAGCTCGGTGATGTGGAGGACGCGGAGGCGGTGCGGGTGCTGGGCGGCGAGGGCGTCCAGGATGGCGCCGGTGTGGTCGGTGGAGCGGTCGTTGACGGCGAGGATGTCGAGATTTGGGTAGTCCTGCTGGAGGAGGGATTCGAGGCAGGCGGCGACGTCCTGCGCCTCGTTGCAGGCGGGGACGATGACGGTGACCGAGGGAGCCGCGGGATCGATGGGTGGGTTGGGGAGCTGGAGGAGATCGGGGACGCGGGGCAGGCCACGGAGAACTCCGAGGGCTTGATAGGTCCAAAAGAAGGCAACGAGCCAGGCGATGACTTGGGTGATTTCGAGGAGATGATGTGTGGTCATGCTTGGGCGGGGAGGATCTGGGCTCCGGGGTCTGATTCGAGGTTCGAGGATTCGGAGGGCGGGGCTTCGAGGTTGCGGGCGCCGAGGAAGAGCAGAAGGGCTGCGAGGAGCAGGGTGACGAGGGTGACGCCGAGGCCGGTGCCGAGCGAGGTGTGGTCGCTGACCAGACCGATGATGCGGGGGCTGGGGGCGTCGCCGAGGGCGTGGATCAGGAAGAGCTCGACCGCGATGGCGGTGGCGCGAATGGCGGCAGGAACGGAGTTGACGATGGCGGCGTTGAGCGGGCCGTTGCCGAGGAAGATGAAGAAGAGCGCGAACGGCGAGGCCGGGGACGATGGCGGACTTCGGTCCGAAGAAGCAGAGGACGGCGGGCGGTACGGTGAGCAGCGCGGACCAGGCGGAGACGAGGTAGAGCGCGCGGTAGTTGGTGCGGAGCCAGCGCTGGGCGATCCAGCCGCCGATGGCGGTGCCGCCGAGGCCGCCGAGGACGGTGAGGGCTCCGACGATGAGGCCCGCTGTCGCGGGGGAGTAGCCGGCGCGACGCTGGAGGAAGCTGGGGATCCAGAAGGAGATGCCGCCGAGCGAGAAGACGACCATCGCCAGGCCGAGGGTGGCGTAGAGGTAGGGCGCGTTGCGGATGAGGCTGAGGGGGGAGATTGCGCCGGGGCGCTTCTGATTGCGCGGCTTGGCGTCGGTGGCTCCGCGCTGCGGCTCCTTGACGAGGCAGAGGATCAGGAGCGCGATGAGGATGCCGGGAAAGGCGGAGAGGAAGAAGGGGACGCGCCAGCCGAAGCGGCCACCGAGGGCTCCGCCGAGAGCGTACCCGGCCGCGGCGCCGACGGGGATGGCGGTGTAGAAGATGGTGAGGACGCGGTTGCGCTGGTGCTCGGGGTAGAAGTCGGCGAGCAGGGCGGGGGCGTAGATGCTGAAGCTGGCCTCGCCGATGCCGAGCGCGGCGTGGCGGAGGGCGAGCGCGAAGTAGGTGTGGACGGTCGCGGTGAAGAGGTTGGCGGCGCTCCAGAAGAGGGCGGCGAGGACGATGAGGGGCTTGCGGGGGTAACGGTCGCCGAGCCAGCCGGTGAGCGGGGCGGCGATCATGTAGGTGAGGAAGAACCAGAAGGTGAGGGCGCCGATGCGCTCGTCGGAGAGGCTGAAGTCGCGCTTGACCAGCTCCTGCACGCCGGGGAGGATGTAGCGGTCGATGAAGTTGACGAAGTTGAGCGCGGTGAGCAGGACGAGGGCCGTGGCGGCTCCGGCGACGGAGACGAGGGGCAACTTGGTCGGCGCAGCGGGCATTGGGTGAGGAGGTGAGGATAGCAGCACAGCAGGCGAAATAATCGTCACTTCCGCCTGCGCTGTAGAGGAGACTTAGGCTGCTCGCCTACTTGGTTTCCGGGCGGGGGAAGGTGGCTTCGACGATGGTGGAGATGCCGCCGCGGGGGCGGAAGTCGCCGACAACCTTGGCCCAGACCGGGTCGCAGGCCTTGACGACGTCGTCGAGGACCTGGTTGACGATGTTCTCCTGGAAGATGCCGAGGTTGCGATAGGTGAAGAGATATTCCTTGAGGCTCTTGAGCTCGAGGCAGTTCTCGCGGGGCATGTAGCGGATGGTGAGACGGCCGAAGTCGGGCAGGCCGGTCTTGGGGCAGACCGAGGTGAACTCGGGATCGTCGACGAGGATCTCGTAGGCGCGGAACTGGTTCTGCCAGGTTTCGATGTCGGGGAAGCTGATGTCGAGACCGGCCTTCGCGTGGTCGTCGGTGTAGCCGGTGGTCTTGGTGGTTGCCATAGCTCTATTTTACGGGATTAACAGAGCAGCCTCCCGGATTGGGAGGCTGCCGGAGATTGCGGGCGGAGCGGCTAGTCGCGGCGGCCGAGGGTGGGGCGGTCGTCGGTGCTGGAGGCCGGGTTGTTGGGGTCGTTGTTGCTGCCGCTGGTGCGGCGCAGCGTGGGCTTGTTGCCGCCCTTGCCGTCGTTGACCTTGCGCTTGTTCTCGAGGCGAGCGAGGCGGGCCTTGACGTCGTCGAACTCGGAGGTGGTGACGACGTAGTCGGGCTTGGCCGGCATGATGGTCGCGATCTCATCCTCGGAGCGGGCGATGCGGTCGGGGGTCTGGGGGTGGTCGGCGAAGACCTTGGCGAGAGCGCCGGGGTGGTGCTTCTCGAGGGCGTCGAGCTTCTCGAAGAACTGGATGAAGGCCTGGGGATCGTAGCCGGCGCGGTACATGTACTGCAGGCCGAGCCAGTCGGCCTCGGCCTCGAACTGGCGCGAGAACTGGAGGAAGGTGATGGGGATGGCGAGCTGGCTGGCCTCGTAGATGCCATAGCCCGTCCAAGAGCCCTGGGTCATGATGAGCAGCGGGATGGAGCTGATCTGCATGATGTTCATGCGGGTCATCTCGCGGGCGGCGTGGTGGGCGCAGACGTGGGCGGTCTCGTGGGCCATGACGCCGGCGAGCTCGGCCTCCTCGTCGGCGGCGAGGATCAGGCCGGAGTTGACGTAGAAGAAGCCGCCGGGCAGGGCCATCGCGTTGATCTCATCGGTGTCGATGACCTTGATGGTGAAGGGGACCTTGCAGTCGGAGTTTTTGACGATGTTCTGGCCGACGCGGTTGATGTACTCGTTGACGACCGGATCGGTGACCATGTGGGCGGACTTCTCGATCTCCATCGAATACTGCTTGCCGGTGGAGATCTCCCAGTTGGTGGAGTACCAGTTGCCGAGGCCGCGGTCGCCGACCTTGCGGTTGCCGACGGCGTTGACGTCATCCTCGCTGCCCGCCTTGATGTGGGGGTCGAGGGCCTCGCCGGGGGATGGAAGCGAGTCGGTCTTGGTCGCTTGGCGCGACGGCCTTGGGATCGGCGGGCTTGCTGCCGGCCGCGGGCGGTGGCGGCGGTCGAGGCGCGGATGCGGGCTGGGCGGTCTTATCTGTCGATCCGGCGGGGGTTGCGGCGGGCGGTGGGGTCGACGGTGGGGTCGAGGCTCGGCGTCGAGGTCGGCTGGAGTCGAAGCCGGCGGGGTCGAGGACTGCGGCTGCGGTGCTCGGGGCCGGGGTGGAGGTCTGGTTCGGGGTGGAGGCGGGGGCAGGAGTCTGCTGGGCGTAGGCACCTGTGGTCAGTGTGAGGAGTGCGGCGAGACCTAGCTGGGTGACAGGGCGCATAGCGTATCTCCTGAGGCTCGGCTGCGCGTACGGCTTGGACGCGCCCTCGCTGCCCCTTTCCGACTGGGCACCGCGGCGCAATCACAAGTTGGACGATAGTATGCGCCTTTTCGGGCGTCCTGACCAGAGCGGTCTATGCGTCGCCGGACGAAGGCGGCATCGATGTAGGGTTTGGGCGACGCGGCGAGGCTACCAGGTGTTGTAGGCGGTGCCGTCGGTGGCGGTGTCCTGGGAGCCGCTGTGGACGTCGTCGATGCCGCCGGCGTCGGTCTGGTCGACGGTGCTGAGCATGTCGGATTCGGCGGGAACCCAGGTGTCGGTGCTGTTGGTCATCGGATCCTTGGGCATGCTCTTGAGATAGCCGGCATCGACCAGGTCGGAGAGCGACTGCGGCGCCTTGCCCTTGTCCACGGTGTAGGAGTCGATGGCGGCGCGCAGGGTGTGGAGATCCTCTTTCAGGACCGCCTCGCGGGCGTGGCGGACCGACTGGATGTAGGCGGGCACGGCGATGGCGGCGAGCACGCCGATGATGATCATGACGATCATCAGCTCGACGAGGGTAAAGCCCTGCTGGCCGCGGCGGGCGGGGCGTGGAGGTCGGCGATGTGGGGGTGACTACCATGTGTTGTACTTTGTGCCGTCGAGGGCGGTGCCGTTGCTCTTGGTGTGGACGTCGTAGACGTTCTGGCCGCCCCAGGAGTCGGAGTCGGCGTCGTCCTGGTTGGAGCGGAGGCCCCAGTCGGTGTCCCCGGTCATGGGGTCCTTGGGGATGGCGCGGAGGAACTTGACCTTCTTGGTCTGGATCTCGACGCCGTCGACCATGGTCTGGAGGTCGGGCGGGTAGTTCATGCTGTCGACCTTGGTGATGATGCCGCCCTTCATGGCGGCGTCGTGATAGGCGTCGATGGCGGCTGCGCATCTCCCAGAGATCCTGGCGGAGCTCCCTCTCCTTCACCCGCTTGACCTGGAAGCGGGCGACCGGAAGGGCGGCGGTGGCGAGGATGGAGAGGATGGTGAAGACGACGATCAGTTCGACCAGCGAGAGGCCGGCCTGGGCGTTCTCCGCTCTCTCCGAGCGGCGCAGGGGAGGATGGAGCTGTTCCTTGCGCCGATCGAAGAGGCGGCGTTCGTGCGTGCCGCGGAGACTGAACCGAGGAGACGATCACTTCACATGCACCACGGCCTGCGAACCGACGGCCGGAAGGTTGACGTGCGCACTGTTCATCGCGCCGACCTTGACCAGATTGAGTTGGGAGTCGCCGGGCGCGATGGCCTTGAAGGTGATGTTGCAGACGCTTCCCTGCCCGCTCATGCCCTTGGTGTTGGGCGGACGCGAGGCGGAGATGGTGACGGTGCCGTTGTCGACGCGGTGGGCCAGCGCAACCGCCTGGCTATCGCTGCCGAGGAAGGGGCCGGAGTCGACGTTGACCAGCTGCAGCACAGCGGGGTTGAACTGGAGCTGCAGCGGAACGGCGAAGACATCCTGCGCGTTGCCGATCACGACGGAGGTGGTGAAGGTGCTCGCCCACGGCCGGGGTCGGGGTGGAGGGCTGCACGGTGAAGCTGACCGGCGGCCCGGCAGGCAGCGGCCGCGGCAGGCGCCGTCGGAGCGGGTGCGGTCGGAGCTGGCTGGAGCCGGAGTGGTGAGCATCTGGGCGGTCGGGATCTCGCTGCTGGGGATCTGACCGATGCCCGGCGTCTGATGGATGACCGCAGCGGCGGCAGCGGCAGCGTCTGGAGCGGCGGAGGCGGCGCCCGTGTGGGGCGCGATGGACCGCGTCGGCAGGCTCCATGTCCGAGGCCGGGGTGAGGGTGGGATCCTCGCGCAGCTCCATCGACTGGCTGGTGCCGGTGTCGATGGCACGCGTATTCAGCTTGCTGAGCAGCGACTCGCGGACGATGTGGGGGACGATGAGGAAGACGATCTCGTCGTCGCTGGTGTTGCGGTCGCGCGAGGCGAAGATGTACTTGAGGATCGGCATCTCGGAGAGGCCGGGGGTTCCGCTGATGCCGAGCTCATCGCTGGTGGTGTTGATGCCGGCGAGGATGCTGGGCTCTCCGTCCTGGAGCTGGATGACCTGATCGGCGACGCGCTGCGAGATGATGGGCTCGGTGACGCCGCTGATGGTGACGGAGCTGCTCTGCGAGGAGACCTCGACCTTCACCTTGAGGGTGACCTCGTGGTCGTAGTGGACCGTCGGGGTCATGTCGATGTTGACGCCGACGTCGATGTAGGTGAACTGGGTCTGGACGCCGATGCCGGCGGTGAGGCCGGTGGCCGCGCCGGCCGAGTAGGAGCCGGTGGCGATGGGGATCTTGGATCCGATCTTGAGGGTCGCGCGCTGGCCGTCGGAGGCGCGGATGCGGGGGTTCTGCAGGATGCGGGTGTCGGCGTTGGTGAGCAGCGCGTTGACCGTGGCGCCGCCGATGGTGACGGCGAAGTCGGTGCCGTTGAGGTGGGCGAGGTTGTTGAGGGTGAGGTTCGAGGTGGTGGTGGGCGTGGTGGTGGTGGTGCCGGTGGTGCTGGTCGTCGTGCTGTTGGTGGTGTTGGGCGCCTGCGCGGTGATGCCGAAGGACTGCGGCAGGGTGATGCCGAGGGTGCGTTCGAGGGTCTTGTTGACCTCGAGCACGGCGACGTCGACGACGACCTCGGGCTTGGCGCGGTCCAGATCGTTGATGAGCTTCTGGGCCAGCATGAGCTGATCCGGGGTGCCGCGCATGACCAGCGCATTCTGGCTGGGCACGAGGAAGATCTTCACCGTGGGGTCCATCATGTTGCGGATGGCGGTGAGCACCTCGGTGGCGTCGTTGGCGGTGCTCATGTTGGTGAGGTAGAAGGTCTGGACGGCGAGCTCTTCGAGGTCGGTGCGCTTCTGCCGGGTGTTGGCGGCGACGAAGATGGTGTTCGAGGTGACCGGCTTGTAGAAGGTGCCGGAGATGGTGCCCACAATGCGCAGCGCGTCCGACAGGCTGACGTTGTTGAGGTCGACCGGAATGCGCTTGGAGGTGTAGTCGGGGTCGAAGAGGACGTTGAGGCCGGCGATCTTGCCGATGGCCTGGTAGATGTACTTGCTGTCCTCGACCGAGTGGATGGTGATGGGATCGTTCGAGACCGGCTTGAGCTGGGTGATGCCGGAGAGGGAGGCGATCTCCTTCTGGGCGGCGGCCTGCCCGGGGAGTCTGCTGCATGTGGGACGCGGGGGCGGCAGCGGCGCCGCCGGGACGCGTGGCCCGGATCTGGTCGATCTCCTGCTGCGCGGTCTGGTTGGAGGGGTCGATCTCGAGGGCGCTGCTGGAACTCGTTGAGCGCGCCGTCGACGTCTGCCGCTCTGCAGGTAGATGCGGCCACGATCGACGTGGGCGGCGGCGGCCTTGAAGCGCGAGTTCTCGTAGCGGGTCTTGTACCAGAGGTTATCGGGGGACTTGAGGTGGGCCTTCTGGTAGTCCTGATAGGCGACGTCGTAGTCCTCGCGCGCCTCGGCGGCCTGGCCACGCTTGCTCCAGGTGGAGGCCGACTGCGCGTGGGCGGCGGGAGTGGCGGCGAAGACACCGCCGAGCACCATGAGAGAGGCGAAGGCCAGCAACGGCGACCGGACCGCAATGCGGAACGGAGCGGCGACACAAGGAGTTGCTCGAGACTATGTGGATGTTGATGTTCAACCGGCGACCCATGAGGCTGATGGCGTCCTTTGATTTCATTGGCATTGGGCTATTACTGATACGCTTCCGTGACGGCCCATGCGAATCGGTGCGGATGCAGTCGGAGGAAACGGACACCTTGCTCGGGCCCGGTTCGGCTGAGTATAGCATTCTGAGTCACGCTGAAGTTGACCTCGCTGGAGGAGCCTTGTCGGGGAGGCATCGAAAACCGGGAACCGGCACCGGGAACGATCGACGTCTGGACGGGCCGGCAGGCTTCGCGGCTGGTTCGATGTTAGGCGCATGTTAAGATCAAAGATCCGATGGCTCGTTCCCTTTCCATTCCGACGACCGCTGGGCAGCCGAAGCCCGTGGTAAAGCAAAAAGACCGTGATCCGGTGGCGGCTGGCGCGCGCGACGCGGCGTTCAACCGGTCCGCCAGCCACAACTACTTCCTGACCGACCGCTTCGAGGCGGGCGTGGCGCTGCGCGGGACCGAGGTGAAGTCGATCCGGGAGGGCAAGGCCAATCTGAAGGACGCCTACGGGTTGCTGAAAGATGGCGAGTGTTTCCTGCTCAACGCGCACATTGGTCCTTTTTCGCATGGCAATACGATGAATCATGAGTCGCTTCGCACCCGCAAACTTCTGTTGCACAAACAGGAGGTGCGGCGGCTAGAAGGTATGACGAAGGCAAAGGGCTTTACGCTCATTCCGACGCGACTTTATTTTCGCAACGGCCGGGTGAAGTGCGAGATCGCGCTGGCCAAAGGCAAGCAGGAGTGGGATAAGCGGGCCACCGAGCGCAAGCGCGAGGCCGACAGCGAGGCCAAGGCGGCCATGGCGCGGGGCCAGCGCCGCTAAGAGCGCCCGGCGCGAACAAATTCCCGATCTCGAATACCGCTCGAAATCCGCGCTAACGGATAGAGATCACGGTACGATGTTCGTATGAACACGCAGCTCCTTTTCCAAGATCCTTCCCGCCTCGTCACCCCTCTTCTCGCCGTGTTTGCGGTGGATATCGCTCCCGGCAAGGCGGGAGTCGCTGCCGGCGCTGCTGACGACCTCGAACGCGCTGACGGATGCCGCCGCGCACGGTGCTGGCCTCGGGCGAGTTCAAGGCGGCGCTGGGCGAGGTGGTGCTGCTGCACGCGCCCTCGGGGCTGAAGGCGGAGCGGCTGCTGGTGGTGGGTCTGGGCAAGGCCAAGACGCTCTCCGTGGAGCAGGTGCGCAAGGCGGCGGGAACGGCGCTGCGGGCCGCCAAGCCGCGCGGTCTGCGCAGCGTGGCCGTCGCGTTTCCGGAGGATCATGCGCTCTCGGATGAGAACTCGAGGAGCTGCCCTGCCAACTGACGGCGCGGGTGATGGTCGAGGGCATGGAGCTCGGCGAGATGGACTGGGACACCTATAAGAGCGATCGCAAGGACCAGAGCGTCCCGACCGGCGTGATCGTGGTCAATGAGACGGCGAACGCCCTGGACGCCTCGACCCGCCATGAGATTCAGGCGGGCTTCGAGGAGGGGCGGATTCTGGCCGCGGCGCAGAACTTTACGCGGTCGCTGGTGAATGAGCCGGGCAATGTGCTGACTCCTACGGAGCTGGCACGCCGGGCCGCGGCGATGTGCGCCGAGGCCGGGCTGGAGTGCGAGGTCTACTCCACGGCGAAGCTGCAGGAGCTGAAGATGGGCGCGTTTCTGGCGGTGGCGCAGGGATCGGCCGAGCCGCCGGCGCTGATCGTCATGCGCTATGAGCCGAAGGAGATTGCGCCGGGCGCTCCGGTCTTTGGGCTGGTGGGCAAGGGCATTACCTTCGATACGGGCGGCATCTCGCTGAAGCCCGCCGACGGCATGGAGAAGATGAAGTACGACATGGCCGGGGCGGCGGCGATGATCGGCGCGATGCAGGCGATCGCGCAGCTGAAGCCGGCGGCGCGGGTGATCGGCGTGGTGTGCTCGGCGGAGAATATGCCGGATGGCAGGGCGTTCAAGCCGGGCGATGTGGTCACGGCGATGTCGGGCAAGACGATCGAGATCGTGAACACGGACGCGGAGGGGCGGCTGGTTCTGGCCGACGGTCTGCACTATGCCAAGACGCTGGGCTGCACCCACCTGATCAACGCCGCGACCCTGACCGGAGCGTGCGTGGTGGCGCTGGGCAGGATCAACGCCGGTCTGTTTTCGAACGACGATGCGACCTGCACGAAGTTCCAGGAGGGGCTGGCGCTCTCGGGCGAGAAGTTCTGGCGCATGCCGTGCACCGGCGACTATCGCGAGGAGATCAAGAGCCAGATCGCGGACATGATGAACACCGGCGCGACGCGCTACGGCGGAGCGACCTCGGCGGCGATGTTCCTGGCGGAGTTTGCGGACGAGACGCCGTGGGTTCACCTGGACATCGCGGGCTGCGCCTGGAACGAGGAGCAGCGGCCCTGGCTGGCCAAGGGACCGTCGGGGGTCGGCGTGCGCTCGATCGTGGAATGGGTGCGGAGCTATTCGGCTAGCGCCGGCCCGGTAGGATTCTGCCACCTGCGGGAGCGGCGGGCCGATTGGTGCCGAGGAATACAGCAAGAAGTAAAAAGCGGGAAAGAACCGGGGTTGAAGCACCGGTTCTTTCCCGCTTTCGCTTTGTCGCTTTATCGTGAGGCTGAGATGCAGGACTCCGCAGCTACATCACCGGCGGAGCTTCGATGCCGAGATAGCCGAGCGCACGCTCCATCTCGCGACGCGCCACCGCTGCGGTTGCGAGCAGAAGCGCCTTGCGGGTGGGATCGGTCTCGTGCAGGATGTGGTGGCGGTGGTAGAAGTTGTTGAACTGCTGCGCGAGCTGGAAGGCGTACTTCGCGAGGTACGCCGGCTCCGCGGTGGCGAGGCACTGCTCGAGCAGGAGGGTGAGCTTCGAGCAGGCGAGCCAGGTCTCCCAGAGGTCGCTTCCCTGCTCGCTGTTGAGGGATTCGAGGTCGAGGGTGGCGACCGTGGCGAGGGCCTCCTCCTCGGTGATGCCGGCCTTGCGGAAGATGTTCAGCGCGCGCACGATGGCGTACTGGACGTAGGGGCCGGTCTCGCCCTCGAAGCTGAGCGCGTCCTTGAAGTCGAAGGCGATGACGGTGTTGCGCGTGAAGCGCAGCATGAAGAAGCGCAGCGCGCCGACGGCGATCTGGGTGGAGATGGCGACGCGCTCGGACTCGGATAGCTCCGGGTGGCGGGAGTCGACCTCGGCCTGGGCGGCGGCGATCAGCTTGTCGATCAGGTCGTCGGCCTTGACGCCGAAGCCCTTGCGGCCGCTGACCTCGATGTAGGAGCGGGCCTGGTCCTCTTCGCTGACGGTGTAGCCCAGCTCCATCGCGCAGCGCGGGGTGAGGGCGACCATCTCGTAGCTGAAGTGGGTGTAGCGGTCGGCGGCCTCGGTGTATCCCATGCCGCGCAGCGCCTGGACGACGTTGTTCTGCGGGTCGTTCTGGCGCGAGTCGATGACGTTGTAGATGGCGTCGGCCTTGCCGAAGGTGGGGTGGCCGGGCTCGCTGGCGCCGGCGGTGGAGATCCAGCAGGGGTGGGTCGGGTACTGGTGGAAGAGCTTGTAGCCGAAGTCCTTGCCGGGGAGCAGGCCGAACTTCCAGAGGTGATAGGCGATGTCCTTGCCGACGTAGGTGACGGTGCCGTTGGAGCGGACGATGACCTTGGCCTCCTCGTCGGGACCGGCGGTCTCGCCCTCGGGAACGGCCACGTCCTCGCTGCCAGCGCGCTTCATGACCCAGCAGCCCTTGTTCTTGCCGGCGGTCTCGAGGTAGAGGACGCCCTTGGCGATCATCAGCTCGCGGGCGGCGTCCCAGAAGTGCAGCGAGAGGATCTCGCTCTCGCGGGGGAGGAAGTCGTACTCGATGCCGAGGCGCTGCATGGTCTCGAGATGACGGCGCAGGACGGCGGTCGCGATGAGGTCGGCGATCTCGGCGGTGTCGTTGTTGCCCTCTTCGAGGGCGTGCAGCGTCTCGAGCCGGACCTGCTTGCGCACGGCGATCTGGTCGGCGTCGGCGGTGTACCACTGCGAGACGCGGGCGTAGAGATCCCAGCAGTAGTAGTCGATGCGGATGTTCTGCTGCGCGAGGTCGACGAGCAGCTGGCGGACGTCGGCGAGCGATTTGCCTTCGAGATGGATGAGACCGACGGCGACATCGGCGACCTGAACGCCGGTGTTGTCGATGTAGTTCTGCACGCCGACCTGGTAGCCGGTCTTGTAGGCGTCGGGCCGCAGCAGGCGCTGGAAGGTGTCGCCGAGGACGGCGTTGCGCAGGTGGCCGATGTGCGCGGCCTTGTTGGGATTGATGCTGGTGTGCTCGACCAGGCGGAAGCCGGGACCGCCGACGTTGGCGTGCTGGTCGGCGGCGATGCGGCGGACGGCGGCGGCGCGATCGAGCTTGATGTTGAGGTAGCCGGCGCCGGCGACCTCGACACTGGCGACGCCTTCGAGCTGGGACAGGTCGCTGCTCAGTTCGGCTGCGAGCTCGGCGGCGATGACACGCGGAGCCTTGCGCAGGCGCTTGGCCAGTTCGAAGGCGACCGGAAGGGCGAGCTCGCCGAGGGCGATGTTGGGCGGCTGCTCGACGGCGAGCTGCGCCAGGGTGACATCGTACTTCTGAAGGAGAATGCTCTGGATGCGTGCCAGGAGTTGCTGCTGAATTGTGCGATACATAGCGTGCGGTTCACCGCGAAAGAGGAATGGGTGCAACTCTCAGTCTACGTGAAAATGGCGGGGAGACGACACGTCTGGGACGGTGCTCGGCGTCGGATAAAGGCCCACCCCGAGCCATCGCGCTGAGGGCAAAGTACAATCGAAGATGCTTATGGTTACCTTCTCCCATTCAGCCCTTTCCGCCGCCGCAGGTGTCTCCGCATGACCGCGAACCACGGACCGTATCGCCACGCGCACGAAGGGCCGCAGCGCGCTGAAGACGCTGCCTGGGCTGCTGATCAGCGCCTTCTTCCTCTGGTACACGTTCAAGGGCATCTCGTTTGCCGAGATTCGGTCGCTGCGGCTGGTGGCTCCGCTGTGGGTGCTCGGCGTGCTGGGCTTTACCGCCGCGAGCTACACCCTGCGCTGCGTGCGCTGGACCCGCATGATGCGGCCGACCGGAGCCCGGTTTGGGGCCTGCGCGCGGGTGCTGATGACCTCGCTCGCGGCCAACAACATCCTTCCGCTGCGCATCGGCGACATCATGCGGGTCTTCACCTATGCGGGCGACCTGGGCACCGCGCCGTCGGTGATCCTCAGCACCGTCATCCTCGAAAAGCTGCTGGATATCTTCATCCTGGTGGTTATGTTCGTCGCGACGATGGGCAGCCTCGCGACCGATCGCTACCGGACGATTGCGTACACCTCGCTGGCGATCTCGTCGGTGGGGCTGCTGGTGCTGCTGTTCGGCTCGCGTCTCCTGCTGCCGCGGATTACGGCGCTGTTCCGGCGCTTTCCGGGCAACGCCAAGGTGGCGAAGCTGGAGCACTGGGTCGTGCTGGCGCTCGACGCGACGGCGCGGATCGGCGTCGCGGGATCGGTGGTGCTGCTGGTGCAGTCGGCGGTGGTGTGGACCTGCGAGGGGATGATCTACGCGTCCGCGCTGAAGCTGTTCGGGATTCCGACCGATCGCATTGGGCCCTGGCTGGCGGTCTCGTTTGCCAACCTTTCGTACCTGGTTCCCAGCTCGCCGGGCGCGATTGGGCCGTTTGAGCTTGCGGTGAAGAGCTCGCTGGTGAGCCACGGCGCGGCGCAGTCGCAGGCTGCGCTGTTCGGATTGGCGCTGCATGCCTGGCTGCTGCTCTCGATCACCGGCGCGGGCGGGCTGATCTTCCTGATCCACCGCGCGCGGATTCATAATCACACGCCGCTGCTCGAAGAGATCGAGACGCTGCCGGAAGAGCTTCCGTAAGGTTCGTTTCTCGAAGTTGCGGTTCACGCCAAGGAAACAAAAAACGTCATCTCCACTCCGGTCGAGATGACGTTTTTTATTTGTTCTCGATCACGGCACATTTGTGCCGTGTCAGGCGGTGGCGAACATAGCGGCGGTGACGGCGGCGAAGGTCTCTTCGAGGATGCGGATGGCCTCGTCCACGTCGTCCTTGCCGATGTTCATGGGCGGCGACAGGCGCAGGACGTTGTTGTACATGCCGCCCTTGCCGATGAGCAGGCCGCGGTCGCGGGCGGCCTCGAGCATCTCGGTGGCGAGGGCCGGTGCGGGCTCCTTCGTGACGGGATCGACGACCAGCTCGAGCGCCTGCATGAGGCCCATGCCGCGCACGTCGCCGATGACCGGGAAGCGCTGCTGCAGCTCGGTGAGGCGGTCGCGGAGGTAGCCGCCGGTGAGGGTGCAGTTGGTGCGGAGGTCGTCGTCCTCGATGAGGTCGATGACCGCGCTGGCGGTGACGCTGGCGATGGGGTTGCCGCCAAAGGTGGAGATGGTCGGGCCCTGGAAGGCGTTGGCGACCTCGGGCGTGGCGACCGTGAGGCCGATGGGGTAGCCGTTGCCGAGGCTCTTGGCCGAGGTGAGGATGTCGGGCTCGACCTCCCAGTGCTCGATGCCGAACCACTTGCCGCCGGTGCGGCCGAGGCCGGTCTGGACCTCGTCGGCGATGAAGTCGCCGCCGTACTGCTTGACGATGGAGAAGGCGATCTTGAAGTACTCCTTCGGCGGCGTGATGAAGCCGCCGACGCCCTGAATCGGCTCGGCGATCATGCCGGCGATGGCGCCGCAGGTGGAGGACTGGATGACGGCCTCGATGTCCTTCGCGCAGGCGACCTCGCAGGAGGGGTAGGTCTTGCCGAGCGGGCAGCGGTAGCAGTAGGGGTTCATCGCGTGGACGATGCCGACCTCGTAGGAGGCCTTGCGCCAGGCGCTGATGCCGGTCAGCGAGCGGGTCAGCGACGACCGGCCGCTGTAGGCGTGGCGCAGGGCGATGATCTCGAGGTTGCCGGTGTGCATGCGCGCGGACTGGATGGCGGTCTCGTTGGCCTCGGTGCCGCTGGTGGTGAAGAAGCTCTTTTCGAGACGGCCGGGGGTGATGCTGCGCGATCTTCTCCGCGAGCTCGACCATCGGCCTGGTGCGGGTAGAGCGTGGAGGTGTGGCCGAGCTTGTCCATCTGCGCCTTGACCGGCTCGGTGATGCGCGGGTTGGCATGGCCGACGCCGACGGTGACGATGCCGCCGAAGAAGTCGAGGTAGCGCTTCCCTTCCACGTCCCAGACATGCTGCATCTCACCGCGCTCGAGCGGCAGCGGATCGGTGAAGTAGTTGGCGACGGCGGGGTAAACGAACTGCTGCTGCTTGCGGTTGATCTCGCTGCGGTCCATGCCGGAGGCTCCCTTGTGTATCTGGATATCTGGGTCGTATGAGCCCGAGATCCTTACTATACGTCGGAGGCCCGCCCCGGCCTCAGCGCCCCGAACGCGTTACGGAACGCGCAGGGGGCGGAAGCCGTCGAGGGGAAAGAGGCCGGTCGGGGTGGTTTCGGTGGAGACCTGCGGGCGGAAGAGGTAGCGCAGGAAGAAGCCACCGCTCGCCGTGTTGTAGTTGTTGGTGTTGTTGGCGGCGAGGAAGCCGCCAGCGTACCAATGGTCGGCGATGCGGTAGGAGGCTTCGCTGTTGAGCGAATAGTTGAGGCCGGTGTTGGAGTTGGCCGGCATGGAGGGGTTGCCGGCGTCGGTCTCGATGGCGCGGTCGAGCGGATAGTAGGCCGCCGAGTCCTCCTGGAAGGTCTGGATGCCGACGCTGCCGGCGATGGTGTAGTGCAGGTCCTTCTTATAGTTGCCGGTGAAGGTGATGGGCACGGCGGCGAGGAAGTAGGCCTGGGGACTGAAGTAGCCGCCCTGGCCGTAGCTGAGGCCGAGCTCGTTCGAGGTGAAGTGCTCGCCGAAGAAGATGCCGCCGACATTCAGACTGCCGTAGCCGGGGAAGACCTTGACCCGGAAGTAGGCGCCCATCGTGCCTTCATACTTGCGATTGGCCAGGACGTGGTAGCCGGTGAGCTCGGCGCCGGCACCGGTGAGATAGAAGCCGGCGCGCTCGTTGCCGACGTCGAGCCGGGCTCCGCCGCCGGTGGCGACGACTCCGCCCCAGATATTGCCGGGATAGAAGGGCGTGGCCGAGCCGGGATCGCGCATGCCGGCGTAGGAGAGCTGCGTCTCCTTGATCGCGTCGCGGTCGCCGAAGAGGGTGATGTGGCCACCGAGAGGACGCCAGCTGATGCGGCCGGTGGCGTTCGAGATCAGGAAGCCGTAGGGGGTATAGCCGACGGCCGCGCCGAAGTTGGCGGTCGTCACCTGCAGCTCGCCGCCGACGCCGGAGGCGTACTGCTGCGCGGGGGTGGCGACGGCGTTCGCGGGCAGAGTTCCGAGCGCGGGAATGATGCCGGTGGAGGCCTGCCAGGTGGCGGTGTCGATGGTGCCGTTCGAGAGGAAGACCGGGCGGGTGACGATGGTGAAGCGGGCGGTCTTGTTGGCGACCGAGGCCTCGACCGGCGCCTCCAGATCGGTCAGGCTGTTGATGCCGGAGTTGCCGCTGCGGTACCGCGCGTAGCCGGTGCCGCCGAGCCATCCGCTGTAGGAGGCCTCGAGCGAGGCGAGGTCGAGCTCGGTCTGCTCGCGTTGGGTGAGCGGAGGACCGGCGGCCGCGGAGCTGGGATCGTAGCCGCCGCGCAGAGGCGGAACGGAGCGTGCGACCAGGTCGGTGTCGGTCGGTGCGGCGCTCTGCGCGAGGAGCGCGGGAGCCGGGGCAGAGTAAGGGCTGGACTCGAGCGGCGGGGCGACGCCGGGGTAGAGCATGCCGGGCTGAGCGGCACTGGTGGCCTGGAACGGGGGCGAGCGGCTGCGCCTGCGGCCGAGTACGGTGGTGCGAGGGGAGTGTCGCGGGGGGAGTGCTCGGCTGCGGGTACTGCTGGCCGCTGTCTCCGGTCTGCTGCGCTGCGGCGCCGGCCTGCTGCTGGGAGTGGCTTGCGCCTGAGCGCGGAGCTGGCCTGGATCTGGGTCTGCTCCTGCGCCGGGCTGTACTGGGTGTTCTCGGTCAGCGTGGCGGGGTAGTCGTCCGCCGGAGGGTCGCTCTGTCCCATCATGACGGGATTGGACTGGTGGCGCCGAACGGTGCCGGCCTGGGCCTCCGCGATGTCCGGGTGGGAGGAGGTGCTGGAACGATGGCCCTTGGCGTTGGGGACGTAGTGCGCGGTGGGCAGCACATCGGTGACCTCCGGCTGCTGCGGGAGGTTGGTGGGCGGGGTCGCGTCGCCAAGCTGCACGGACACGGGCGAGGGCGCATAGAGGCCATTCTCAGACCGGTACTGCGACTGCGCCGGGGGAACGTAGGGCACGTAGGCGCCATAGACGACGTTCTGATTGCCGGGAGTGGCGAGTGTTCCCTGCACCGGCTGATTGCTCAGCGGTCCCTGGCCAAGCGGCTGCGAGGTGGGAGAGGCATCCGCAGCGGAGCCGGAGGAGAAGCCGGTGCCGCTGGGCGGCATTGGAGGCAGCGAGGCCTGGTTCGGCCGGGATGCAGGCTGCGGGTAGCCCGGTTGCGGATAGCTCCGCGGAGCATAGTCGGGCGGCTGCGGGGCTGGTCTCGTACTGGGGAACCGGCTCGGTCCCGGACTGGGGGACGTAGTCCTTGAGCGTACCGCCGCCGCTGCGCTGGGGCTGGGCGTTCGGGTTCCCCATGTAGGACGGAACCGCGTTGGGCATGCTCGCCGCCTGGCCGCCGAGCTGAACCGGAGCCGTGCCGTAGGCGTTGTCGTAGCTGGGCAGATAGGGCCTGGGCGGCGGCGGTCGGTTCGGCCTGGGCATCCATCGCTCCGGACAGGCCGTTGCTGCTGTCGGCGGCGCCGGGACCGAGCAGCGTGGCGAGGTCCTGCGGGCCACGGGCTCCGCCGGGCAGCATCGGCGACTGCGCGGGACGGCTGAGTTCGTTGGCGAGCTCGGCGCCGGGATCCGGCGGGGGCATGGCGGCGAGCGAGGCGCGGTAGTACTCGGCGGCGCGGCTGCTGTCTCCGCGCGCCTCCTCGAACTTGGCGCCGAGGATGAGCATCTGCGCGTCGTGCGGGTACTGGTTGAGGCCGTAGCGGAGCCAGATCTCGGCGTCCTTGTTGTCGCCGGCCGCAAGCGCGGCACCGACCGCAGACTGGTAGTCGGCGGCGCTGGCGGAGGTCATATCCTGCGACTTGAAGATCGCGACCGCCTGCTTGGGAAGTCCGGCCCGGGCGTAGCCGTTGGCCAGCGCGCGCAGGACGCCGGGATTATCGGGAAAGGACTGCGCGGCGGCGTTGAGGATCGAGAGAGAGCGCTTGTTGTTGCCCGCGGCGGCGGCCTGATTGGCGCGGCGAACGGCCCAGAGCGACCAGATGGTCTGGACGGTGCGGCGCTGCTCGCTGGTGAGGTCGGGACGGCTGCCCAGAAACATCAGCTGGCGATAGAGGCCGGTGTCGTTATTGCCGTTGAACAGCAGATAGGCGTTCTGGATGTCGATGTCGGCGGGCGGTGCGCTGTGCTCCATCGCGTAGTGCTGCTGCACGCGGTTGAGGAAGATCATCGCCTCGCGGGGCTGGCCGAGGCCGTTGTAGATATTGCCGACGGCCTGCAGGTATTCGACATCGTTCTCGAGCGTGCGGCGCACGTCGGGCGGGATCTGCTGGACCTGCGCGAGCGCCTCCTGGTCGCGGCCGGTGCTGTGCAGCGCGGAGAGCAGTCCCTTCCAGGCGTCGGTGTTGGCCGGGTTCTCGGAGAGGATCTGGCGATAGAGCGGATAGGCCTGCCGCGCGTTGTTCTGCGCGAGATAGATGCCGGCAAGCTGGAGCTCGACGCCGAGCGCGGGCTGCTGACCGGTCATGGTCTGCTGGGCGACGGCCTTTTCGAGGATGCTCTGGGCGATATCGAGCTTGTTCTGCGCCTGATAGATGGAGGCGACGGTGGTCTCGAAGCCGGGATCGCGCATCGCCTGATCGTAGTTGGCGGGCGGCATGCTCTCGAGCGTCTCGAGCGCCTGCGCGTCCTGCTTCAGGGCGTGCTCGACGCGGATCAGCCCCTGCCACGCGGCGGTGTTGCCGGGGTCGGCGGCGAGCACCTGGCGGTAGAGGCCGGCGGCCTGATCGAGGCGGTTCGCCTGCTGCAGCAGGCCGGCGTACTGGAGCTCGGTCTCCGCCTTGACGCCGTGGGCGTCCGCGGGAAAGGGCAGGTCGAGCGCGCTGCGGAGCACGCGCTGGGCGTCGGCGTCGCGGCCGGCGGCGGAGTAGGCCGAGGCCAGCGTGCGCAGGAAGTCCGGATCGCGCATCAGCTGCGCGTGGACGGCAGCCGGGATGCGGCGGTCGGTTTCGAGCGCCTGGGCGGCGTTGCCCGCGCCGAACTGCGCCATGAAGAGGCCGCGCCAGGCCGCCGGAGCGGCGGGACTGACCTTGACGAGACGCTCGAAGACCTGCGCGGCGACGGCGGGCTGCTGCGCTTTGAGCAGGGTTCCGCCGAGGCCTTCGAGCGCTTCGGGGCTGGCGGGGCGCATCGCGAGCGCGGCCTGGTACTGCTTCTCGGCGGTGGTGAGGTCGTTGCTGTTGAGCGCGAGCGCGCCCTGGCTCATGGTCGAGAAGAAGCGCGCGGAGGACGAGCGCCGCTTCGAGGGCGGGATCGTGGGCGCCGTCGTGCTGCGCCTGCTCGAAGAAGCTGATGGCGCCGCTGAAGTTCGACTGCTGCATGCGGACGTAGCCCATGCCGGCGAGGGCGCGGAGCGTTGTCGGGCTCGTTGGCGAGGATCTCCTTGAAGCGCTGCTCGGCCTCGGTGATGCGCTTCTCGTTCAGCGCACGATAGGCGGCGGCGAGCTGGGTGTTGGTGGCCACCTGCTCCGGCGTCAGCGGCGCGCGCCGGGCTTCGGCTGAGTGCGCAGCGCCTGCGCCAGCTCGGCGTCGGTGTGCTGGGCAAGGTAGGCGCGGATGTCCGCGGCGGACGCGGGACTCTGCGCATCCCAGAGCAGCGACTGCCGCAGCGCTTCGACCGCGTGTGGGTCGCCGGGGTAGCGCTCCAGCAACTTGCGGCCCTCGGCGCGGGTGTGCGGGTTGTAGGTGAGGATGCGGCCGAGTGCGATCTGGTAGCGGGAGTCGGCGGGATACTTCTCGGCCAGCGCGCGCAGACCGGCGATGGCGTGGGGGCGGCCCTGCTCGGTGGCCGACTCGGTCTCGTAGTAGGCCAGCGCCCAGTCGCCGGCCGGCGGCTGGTTGCCGAAGACCTGGCGGTAGATGTCCATGGCGCGGGCGTACTCGCCGGCCTCCGCGTATCTTCCTGCCTGCGCCAGCTGGGCGGTCTGGGTCTGCTGCGAGAGCATGTTCTGGACACGCTCGATGTTCGGGATCGCGCGGATTGATGGCGCGGAGCCGATCGAGATAGGTGGCGGCCAGCGAGTTATTGCCCGCGAGCTTGGCCGCGCGGGCAAGGCCGGCCAGGGCCTCCGTGTTGTTGGGATCGGCGAGCAGAACCTGCTGCCAGGTCTGCGCGGCCATGTCCATGCGGCCGCGGGACTCGAGCGCCTGCGCTTTATCGAGCAGGGACTGGGTCGCCGACTGGGCACTGGTCACAGGCGCCTGAGCGTGCAGGGGCAGGCTGAGGGCTGCTCCGAAGGTCAGGGCTGTGCCCAGGGCGGTGCGCAAGCCCATCGGAGCTCGTCCGGACCGCAAGCGAATTGGTGTGAGATTCTTCATAAGGCTTACAGACAAGCTCTTCTGCTCCGTCGAAGGGCGGCAGATACGCCAGCCTATCTATATCCATGGCAGGTTTACCCTGTTCCGTCATTTCTGCATCGACATTCTTCAAGCGGGTTACTGAGTTTGCTCCTGTTCGCTCAGCGATTTACTGGCAGTCTTCGCGCAACGGAGGCTGGCGACACGCGATTACCACCTCACGCTGAGGCGTCCCTCCCGGTCGAAACGGTAACGCTGTTCCGACCAGCCCGTCGCGAACAGAGCGAGATTCTGGTCGTAGTACTCGCCGTGTCCGATCAGGCCGGTCGCGGATTCTTTGTTGCCATCAGCGCGGTCCAACTGGGCCTTGGCCTGCGCCGACATGCCCTCGGCGATCAGATACGGGACGAGCGCGGCGGAGAAGCCGGCGGGACCGTTGGGCCCGAGCACCGTTCCGGCGCTGTCGACCCGCTCGGGCGGAAGGGGCTGGGTTTTGAGGTAGGTCGCCATGCCGGAGACATCGCCGAGCAGATCCTGCAGGCCGGGCGTCGACGCGTCGGAGATGCCGAGCCAGAGGTAGACGCGGATGGCATCGTAGCTGCCGACGGCGGGCTGATCCTTGACGCCGGCGGCGAGTTGGGCCGGGGCTCTCGCTGGGCGCGATCGTGGTGCCGGCGGCGACCCAGTCCATGGCATAGCCCGCGCCCGAGCCGTGGGCGAGCAGCGGCTTCAGCGAGGCGAGGATCGACGCCCAGGGACCGGCAGGGTCGAGCTGCGCCATGCGGACCAGCAGCGGCGGCGGCAGATAGCTGGGATTGACGATCCAGGTTGCAGGGTCGGGATGGAAGCCGCGCGCGCCGGCGATCAGGGTGGTCCCGAGGCCGGGAACCAGCGCGACCTCCTGGTGCGCGATGCGGGTCGCCAGGGCCGAGCCGAGCGTTTCATAGCGCTGGTCGTGCCAGAGACGGCCGGCCTCGAGCAGCGAGTAGGCGATCCACAGATCCGCGTCGGCGGCGGGGTTGGGGTCGAGAATCCTCCAGCTGCCGTCGGGCGCCTTGCCCCAGTTCCAGCCGGGCAGCCGCGCGGTGAGATCGCCCGCGGCGAGGTTCTCCTCGGTCCAATGCAGCAGCTTGTCGAAGCGCGGGCGGTCGTTGTCGACCAGAGCGAAGAAGAGCGCGTAGCCCTGCCCTTCGCTGGTGGTGCGATCCTGGCCGTTGTGGTCGATGACGCGGCCCTGCGCGTCGATGAAGTGCTGGGTGTAGCTGGTCCCACAGCGGCCATTGCTGCTCGGCACGGCAGCCGCTCCCGAGCAGAGAGGCGACGGTACAGGCGACCACCAGCGGCAGCGCCAGCCAACGGCGCCCACGCCGCTGGGGCGATGGCGTGGCCGGAGTCCGTGCGCCCGCTGCGGTCGATGCTGCCTTCCTGCTGTGCCACGAGTGCCCCCCTTTCCACTGAAGTCCTACGCACTGGCGAGATGTCCCTCTGAAGATTCACTCTCATTGGAAATGTACGTGCTGCTCCGTTCCTTGCAGGCGCTTGCGGGCGCGGCGGCGCAGCATCGCGCGCAGGATGGCCGCCATCACGAAGCAGACGAACATGGTCACCAGGACCACGGCCCAGGGGAACTCGGAGAAGAAGATGTTGAGCCGCACCCAGAGCGAGAGCGAGCCGACGCGGTAGACGTCGTCGCCGATGCGATAGGAGGTGAAGCTGGCGCCGTGCAGCACGCTCACCGACTGCGCGATATCGGAGGACTGCGAGCGTTTGAGGAAGACGCTGAGGAAGTTGGAGGCGACGGCGTGGTCGCGCAGGGCGATCAGCACGACCGAGCGGTTGGAGTCGCGGGGCCACTCGACGCCTTCGATGAGCGCATCGGGCAGGCCGCCGGCGGTCTCGAGCTGGCCGGACTGCACGTGGTCGGAGCTGCGCACCTTCCACCAGGCATGCTGCAGCGGCGCGAAGAAGCCCTGCGTGTCCTGGATGTGAAGGCCGCCCTGATCGATGGTGACCGGCAGCGAGGGATTCAGCCGCGCGATGGCGGGCTGATCGTCGACGGTGCCGAGCACGATGTAGTCCTTCTGGCGATCGGTCTTCATGCCGTCGGCGTTGGTGACGGTCACATTGAGCACCGGGTAGCCGGTCTGCGCGCCGAAGTGCCCCATCAGGGTGAGGAACATCTCGATCTCATCGGCCTGCGGGCTGTCGGGCAGCACGACGGCGGTGTCGGCGAGGTCGGCCTTGCGGGTGAAGGGATAGCCCGCGTTGGCGAAGATCTCGAGGTTCGGCAGCACCGCCAGATGCGGGATGTCGCGGATATCCAGGAAGGAGTCCTTCATGATGGCTGCCCTGCAGGTTCATCGGGGCGGTGTCCTGGCACTTGCCCTTCTTCGCGATCTGGAAGATGAACTTCATCATCAGCGAGTTGGAGAACGGGCGCAGGTCCATGATCGGCACCGGGACGATGGTGTCGAGCTTGGCCGAGGCCCGCTCCTGCGTGCGGCATCGGCGTCGAGCTGACGTAGGCGCCGTTGATGAAGGTCTGCAGCGTGCTCTCGTCGGCCAGCGGAACCGGGTTGTAGCGATAGCCGAGGTGCAGGCCGAGATTCTGCCGCACGCCGAAGTAGAGATCGGGCGGCAGGCGGAGATAGATGCCGATGGGAACGGCGCCGTCGCCCTGCAACTCGCCGGTCTGGGCGAAGTCGCCGAGGGGATTGACCTTTTCGGTGCTCATCCAGCGCGGCGCGTCGTCGGGCAGGCGCGGGCTGGGCATCTGGAGATTGGGAATGCGGACCTGCTCGCCCTGAAGCAGGTCGCGCTGGAGCACGATGGCCAGCGCGGCTTTGATCAGATCGTCGCCACTGCCTCCGGTGATGATCAGCAGCTTCGAATACGGATCGCTGGGGTTGGCGCGCATGGAGACCATCGGGCCGGAGCTGGCGGGAATGCCCAACGAGGCAGGGAGATCGCCTGGGCTCTCGGAGAAGATCACGGCGTTGCCCTGAGGGATCGTGCCGAAGCTGACGGGAAAGCGCACCGGGTGATCGCCGGTGAGAATGCCGAACCAGGAGGCGACGATGCCGGCGGCCTGCAGCGACTGCGCCGAAGGCTGGCCGAGAAAGACGATGGGGATGGAGGGATGCAGGTTGACGGCGGAGTCGTAGAACGGCAGCGGGAGCAGCTTGAGATCGTTCTGCAAGGGCAGCAGCGCGCCGGCGAGCTCGATGGTGGAGTCGTTGTCGACGTCGGCCCAGAGCGTCGAATGCGAGGGATCCTCGCAGTCCAGGGTGTAGTGGCCGATGAACTCGAAGGTGAGCTCGTTGTCGTGGACCAGCATCTCGGCGGGAAGCGTGAGCGTGGTTTCCAGCAGCGCGCTGTTCTGCTCGTGCTGCTCGATCACCGCCTGGTTGGCCGCCTGCGAGGTGCTCTGTTCGAGGGACGCAGGAGCCGTGGGCCGCGCCGTGACCGGAATGGTCGCGAAGACCGTGCCGTTGATGCTGACCTTCAGGTGGCTGAGCTGCGGCAGGAGGCCCGGCGAAAAGTGATACTTCAGGTGCATCGTGGCGGTCTTGACCACCTGGGTCTGCGGCAGCGAGAAGTAGACCGAAGAGTAGGCATCGACGCCCCGCAGCTCGAGCGTTGCGGGCACATTGATGTCGGAGAGCTTGAAGACGATTATCGAAGTGGCCAGGCGTATTGCCGCCAGCCTGCGGATTGGCATTGGGAGTAGCCGCAGTCTGCACCGGCGGAGCCGCGCCAGCTCCCCGCACGTGGGGATGCGCCGACAGAGGAGCCTGGGCCTGCGCGAACAGCGTGCAGCACAGGACGAACAGGAGCGTCGGCAGTATGTCCGGAAGGAACGTCCGCTTCTCCGGGGCCTTCTTGCGCGTGCTGAGATTGGCCATCGTTTGCTTGAGTCCTTGAAGGGAGAGAACGAAGATGCGCTGCAGGCTGCGCAAGGGGCGGTCGACCTCGCGGGATTCGCCCCAGCCCAGCCAGGTGTCGGCGCGGGAGTAGAGAACCATGGTGAGCGCCTCTTCCTCCTGCAGGGTGAGCGGATCGAACTGGGCGCGCACGACGCCGTCGCGATAGCCGACGACGGTCGCCGGGATGGCGGATTCGCCATCCAGCACGGGGAAGATGAGATCGATGGCCTCGCCCATGGGAAGCCTCTCGTCGTCTGCCAGCTTGATCATGACGCCGCCCGAGGACATGTCGGCGGTGATTCCCTGGATCAGGGTGCCGTCGGCGCGCATGCACATCGGCGGGCACGGCCATGGCGACGCGCACGGTCTGGCGGCGCTGCTGGCTCTCCCAGGCGACGGCGGTCGCGACGCCCAGGATGGTGACGTTGAAGAACGTCCACAGCAGGTTCATCACGATGGTTCCCGGATGGGTCCCGTCGTAGAGAAAGCCGAGGAACGGGAATCTGCCAGTAGCGCGGGATCGCCATGAGGATGCCCGAGCAGATTGAAGCCGATCATCACCAGGAAGGGCTGCGCGATGTGGGCGTCGAAGAAGCGCCGGTTGACGACGCCGCCCTTGGCCGTGACGTCGAAGCTGCCGAGCTTGGGATTGATCAGCGCCAGCATGGTGGGCAGAAGAATGTAGGGCGCCAGCACCGTCTCGTAGATCTCGTTCCAGAAGGAGTGGCGGTGCTGGCCCTGAATGCGCGAGTTGGTGATGTTGGAGAGGATCAGGTGCGGGAACGGCGTAGGCGAGGATCGCGGCCCAGTATCCGGGAACGTTGGTGCGACCGAGGATGAGATAGATCAGCGGCGCCGAGAGGAAGATCAGCCGCGGCAGCGCATACAGAAAGTGCGACATCGCATTGAAGTAGCAGAGCCGCTGCGCCGGCTTGAGGCCCCGGGCGAAGAGCGGATTGTCGATGCGCATGATCTGGATCATGCCGCGCGCCCAGCGAATGCGCTGCTTGACGTGGCCGCTGAGGCGCTCGGTGGCGAGGCCGGCAGCCTGCGGGATGTTGATGTAGGCGGTGTTCCAGCCGTTCATCTGCATGCGCAGCGAGGTGTGCGCGTCTTCGGTGACGGTCTCGACGGCGATCGCCGCCGATCTCGTCGAGCGCGGTGCGGCGCAGCACGGCGCAGGAGCCGCAGAAGAAGGTGGCGTTCCAGAAGTCGTTGCCGTCCTGCACGATGCCGTAGAAGAGCTCGCCCTCGTTGGGAATGACGCGGAACTGGTTGAGATTCCGCTCGAACGGATCGGGCGAGTAGAAGTGGTGCGGCGTCTGCAGCATGGCCAGCTTGCGCGTCGCGCAGGAACCAGCCCAGCGTGACCTGCAGGAAGCTGCGCGTCGGGACGTGATCGCAGTCGAAGACCGCGACAAACGGCGCGTCGAGACGCTTGAGCGCGCTGATTGATGTTGCCGGCCTTGGCATGCTTGTTGTCGTCGCGCGTCATGTAGCCGATGCCGGCCTCCTCGGCGAAGGCGCGAAACTCCTCGCGCTTGCCGTCATCGAGGATGTAGACGTTCAGCTTGTCCGCCGGCCAGTCGATGTTCATCGCCGCGAGCGCGGTGTAGCGGACGACGCTCAGCGGCTCGTTATAGGTGGGGATCAGCAGATCCACCGCGGGCCAGTCCTCCGGGTCGTCCGGCAGCGGGACCGGCGTCCGGCGCAGCGGCCAGATCGTCTGCAGATACCCGAGGCAGAGAATGACGAAGGCGTAGGTCTCCGCGGCGACCAGCATCCAGATGAAGAAGCCATCGAGCGAGGGTCCAGTGCGAGCCAGGATCGAGGAAGAAGTTGGCGGTGGTCGAAATTCTCCAAAACCCGTAGCGGAAGGTGGAGTAGATCGAACACAGCATCAACGTCAGCGTGACCAGGTAGGAGGTCGAGCTGCGATCCATCCAGATGCCGAGCAGCACCGTGAGCAGGCCGAGCACCGCCTGCTGCGGCCAGGTCAGTTCGAGGATGCCAGCAAAGCCGAGAAAAAGAGACACAGCGCCAGGATCGAGAACCTGAGCAGCTTCAGCAGTAGACCATCGCCCGACTCAAACTCCCGCCAAGCAGGCGATTCGACGGCGATTCGATCATCGTTCGCTCCATCGTGCATTGCGGAGGCCAGCACGCGCCGAGCGCCGTGAGCTGGCGGACCCAGGTGGCGACGTTGAGGTAGTCCTGCGCCGCCACCGACTCTGGGGCGTAGTCGAGGATGGTCATTCCCTCGGCGAGCGCTTCGCTGATGGCGGGCGCACGGTGGATGACAAAGGGCAGAAGGCGATCTCCCAGCTGCTGCCGCAGCACCTCGCGGACGTCGATGTGCAGCGGAAGCGTGGGATCGAACTGGTTGAGGATGAAGTAGGGCGACAAGGGATGGCCGTCGGCGTCCTGGATGCTCTGCAGAAACTGGTTGACCGACTGCAGCGTGAGGACGGAGTTCATATCCGGCGCCAGCGGAATCAGGACGGTGGGGTTCATGCGCGCGATGCGGCGCAGCACCCAGCTGGAGGTCGCCGGCAGGTCGAGCAGCAGCGCGGTGCGTTCCCTGGCTATCGCGCAGAAGATCGGCGGCCAGCTTGTCCTGCGCGCCGGCATCTTCGGTGCGCCGGTCGTCGCGCGTCTGGATCTCTCCTCTGCGATCGACGTCGTAGCCGACCAGATGAATGGGAGCGTCGCTGCTGCCCGGAGGCGGCGAAAAGTTGCGGACCACACCGGGGATCAGTTCGCGGGCGCCGAAGTAGAACGGCAGCAGACCGTGCGAGGTGGTGTCGGCAAGCAGAACCTGCTCGCCCATCGCGGATAAGGCGCGGCCGAGGGTCGCGACCAGGCTGGTCTTGCCCACCCCGCCCGCCAGGGAGAAGACGGCCAGGATCGGAGCCTCCACCGGATGCTGACGATAGCGGTGCAGGTCGCGCGCGAGGTCCATCCCCGGCTGCTGAAATACCCCTTTCAGAGCAAACCACCGCGCGGCAACCCGCTCCCGCGTGTGTTGCAGCGTATCCCCGGCCGGAACCGGAGCCTCAACCGCAGCGGCCTGCGCGGCTGGAGCGGCTGTACGGCGCTGGAGATCGAAGGCATACGGGCTGAAGGCGTCTGAAGGAGTCGAAGAGTCGGCGGCGGAGCGTCCGAGCGCGGCTTCAGGAGTGCCTCTGGCGCGGGTCTCCGGTACTCCTCGTACGGGATCGACGGCGCAGACCTCTCCGCAGGGGCCGCAACCTCCGCGCCGTTCCGACGCAGCGGTTCTGCCGGATTGTTCTCGCGAACGGTGCGATGTTGGCTTGAGGATTCGTCCGGGTGGAGGTCGTGCGGACGGAGACGTGGCTCTGCGTGAGCCTCAGGGAACGCCGGGCGATCCCAGGCGATCTCTCGTCCCGTTGCTCGCTCGATGTACTCGCGCTGCTGCCGGAGATGGTTTGGCGACAGCTCGGCTGCGGGCGTGCCAGGACGCTCAAAGTATTCGCCTTCCGGCAAAGGCTGGGGCAAATACGGATCGGACAACTGCCCCGGAACCCCATCGCCAGAGTGACGGACGGGGACGCGCCTCGGAGTCTGCAGGGCGCACTGCCCGACGCATGTCGGGGGCCTGGGCTTCAGCGCGGTCTACGCGAGGCGCGGACGCTCCGGCGAGGGCTGCGGATTCGGGCCGCCTCTCCACAGAGATCTTCGGGGCCGTCACTCCGCCTCTTGCATCGAGGGATAGCGGCTGCGCTCGGGCCGTGGCGCTGGCGCAGCGGTTTCAGCTGCGGCGCGCCTTCAACTCCTGTTGGCGCAATGCCTCCGCGGCGCGACTGCGCATGCTGGGCGCGATACTCCCGGCGCGAAGCCGAAAAATCGCGGTATTTTGCTCCGTGCAGATTGGCCCAGGAGTAGAGGATCGCCACATCTTCCGGCATCTCGCCAGAGGCCTGATCCTCCACCGCGATTGGGTCGATATCCAGGGTGGCGTTTGCGACGCTCCGATCCGTACCTTGTCTTTCCATAACTCTCAATCTGACGTCGAGAGACGCCGTGAACCCGCATAGTCGTGCCACTCAGCTCGGGAAGCCGGTGGGACGCTGCACGGATTCTCATGCAATGAGGTCAGGCTACGTTGCTGTATAGCCCAAGTCAATCACACTCTCTGCGACTTAAGTTGGATAACTTCCGCCCAGTAACAGCACTTTGGAGAGTTACCGCAAGGGAGGACAGAAGCCATCCCTGCCCACTCTTCCGGAGTCCGGCTCGCTCGGAGCACCGTTGGGATTTCAAGCTCCGAATGTGCTACCGTTAAAGGGTGGCAAGAGAGCGTAGCTCAGTTGGTAGAGCATCGCCCTTTTAAGGCGTTGGTCCTGGGTTCGAGCCCCAGCGCTCTCACCATAAACCCCCATGTGACACATATTTACGTCACCCGCAAGGGATGCCGTAAGACGCATGTGTGATCTGGGGAGAAACGCGAAATATTTATTTCGCAACCTATCTTGAAATTCGTCAGCCGCTCGCCGATAAAGCGGACGGACTCGCGAGAACGATAGGGAAAGATCGTACTTTGACAACCGAACCTGCAACATCGCTTGTGCGGCCAGGCTCTGATTGGGATGTAAGAAGCACGGAGCAGGCAGCGCGGTTCGGTTTACCCGTCATCGTTCGTACCAAAGTAATGGCGCTGTGTGGAAAACAGCGCAGGACATTCGTGTGTCCAGACGCCACCTCGTCCGGCCAACAGTTCTGCCTCCGCTCGCCCAACAAGCATCGAGAACAATCTCCCTGCTTCAAAAAAGCTACGGGCGTGCGCTGCGTTGAGTCCATCCCCGTAGCTCCGTTCCAGATCACCGTCTAGAAGATGAACTTGCCGCTGATCTGGAGCTGCCGGGAGGAGCCGCCATCGCTGGTGGCGAAGCGGGTTGCGGTGATCTGGCCGAAGATCGACGACTGCACGTTGCCCGACGGCTGACCGAAGTTGGGGTGGTTGAGGATGTCGAACGCATCGACCCGCAGGTTGAAGTTGAGCCCCTCGAAGAGCTTGGTCTCCTTCTCGCCCGAGAGGTCGACGTCGGCGAATCCAGGGCCGGTGACCGAGTTGCGCTGCATGTTGCCGAGGCCGGTGTAGGTGGTCGTGCTGGTGGCACTCGGGCCAGTGCCCACGACCTGGAAGACGCAACCCGGAGTGACGTTGTTCAGGTTGCAGATCTGGGTGGACTGGATGAAGGAGACGTTGGTGGCTCCGGCCTGCTGGATCTTCTGGGTCACGATCGGCGCCAGCTGATTCGGGTGCACGATCGCGCAAACCGGAGAGACCGTTATAGGTGGAGTTGTTGGTGGTGATGTTGACCGGATTGCCCGTCTGGTACTGCACGATCGTCGAGAGCTGATAGCCCGATACCAGGCGGTTGCTTCTTGAAGGGCAGCGAATACAGCGCGGTCCCGGCGTAGTGCTGGCGGACGTCGAAGTCCGACAGGCCGTAGTTGAGCCGGGGGTTGTTGCTGTCCTGGAGGACATAGGTGCCCTGCGATCCGAGCGAGTTCAGGTCCATCGACTTGGCCCACTCGTAGTTCATGTTGAACTCCAGGCCGTGGCTCATGTTCTTGCTGAGCTGCAGTCCAGAGCGCGTTGTAGTTGGAGATGCCGTTGCTGTCGACATCCGCGATGTTCGAGTTGATCGACTTGCCGGGATCGATCGGGCTGGTGCTGGAGAGAGTCAGGTACGGCCGCACCTGTGGCGCACCGAGTGGGCTGGTTCTGGTTGGTGACGATGCGGAGATGCCGGCCCACCGAACCGTAGTAGCCGATCGAGCTGACCATCCCCCACGGCAGCGCCTGCTGCCAGTTCAGGTTGTAGGTCTCCATGTAGGCGTCCTTGAAGTTCGGGTTGACGTTCGCGAGCGAAAGACCCGCCGCCGCCGCCGAGGTGATACAGAGAGGCCACCGGAATGGTCGGCGTCGCGGTGGATCCGTTGAACGAGACCTTGGTGCTGAAGGGCGGATTGAGGTCAGGCCGTTGACAACGTCTCCACCGGCTGGTCGGCCATGATGGCATAGCCACCACGAATCACGCTCTTGCCGGTGCCGAAGATATCGTAGGCAAAGCCGAGGCGAGGCTCGAAGTTGTAGTTCTGATCGTAAGGGCGCACGGCCGAGCCCATTGGTTCCGACCTGCGTCAGGGACACGGTGTTGGGATTGAAGAGGACGAAGCGGTTCTCGCCCTCCGACCGGCGTGCCGTTCCATTCGAAGCGCGCACCATACTCCAGGGTCAGGTTCGGCAGTAGCTTGAAGTTGTCCTGAATGAATCCGGCGGCGGCGTTGATATAGACACGGCTCGACAATATTGGTGGGCGTGATGCTGAAGGCGCTCGCCTGATCCTGCTGG
>CAVWJY010000032.1:0-17433 GCA_963755245.1 uncultured Acidobacteriaceae bacterium
CGTCGGAGACGAGGTCGTCGGGAAGGATGACGTCGGCGGTTTGCAGAAGGTTGAGGGCGCGAAGGGTGAGGAGGCCGGGGTCTCCGGGGCCTGCACCGACGAGGTAGACGGTTCCTGGCTGGGCTGCGGTCTTCAAGGGTGGAGTCGGATAAAAAGCTCTTGGGCGTGGGCAGCGGGTTGGTGCGGGCGTGCTCGCGGGCGAGGACGCGGGAGGGGCATTGGTCGAAGCCGCAGACCTCGCGCTGAGCGAGTTGGTGGAGCAGCAGCTTGCGCTCCTCGTTGAGGGGCTCGGCGGCGACGACCTCGCGGCGGAGATTGCCGAGGTCGGTGAGCCAGTCGCCGGTGTCGAGGGGGAGCTGGGCGTTGATCTCCTTGCGCAGACGCTGGGCGAGTGCGGGGCTGGCGCCGGCGGTGGAGATGGCGATCTGGAGATCGCCGCGACGGACGACGGAGGGGAAGTAGAAGTCGCAGAAGGGTGGGTCGTCGACGGCGTTGCAGAGGATATTGTGGGCGACGGCCTCGTGGTAGACGGCGCGGTTGACGGCAGGATCGTCGGTGGCGGTCACGACGAGGAAGTAGTTTTCGTCGGCCACGTCGCCAGATTCGAAGGAGCGCTGCTGGTAGTGGAGCTCGCCGGCCGCGGCGAGCTCGAGGATGCGCTCGCAGGCGTGCGGGGCGATGACGGTGACGTCGGCGTGGGCGCTGCGGAGGGACTCGATCTTGGACTCGGCCAGAGTGCCGGCTCCGATGACCAGGCAGCGGCGGCCAGTGAGTTTGAGGAAGATAGGAAAGAGATCCATGTCCTCCTCCATCATAGTCTTCGGCGCGGGATTGCGGGGGTGGGAATGGTTTTTGTCACACGGCAGTGATTTTGCGGTAGTAGGTTCTAAGTACCTGAATCTGTGAGGAGTTGCTTGATGTCTTTAAATCGCCGCACGTTTCTGCAGTTATTGACCACGAGTGCCCTGGCGGGTGCGTTTCCTGAGAGCATTGCGCGGGCGCTGGCAATTCCGGCGCATGTGCGGACCGGCACGATCGACGATGTAGAGCACATCGTGATCATGATGCAGGAGAACCGGTCCTTCGACCATTACTTTGGCACGCTGCAGGGCGTGCGGGGATTTGGCGATCCGCGGGCGGTGACGCTGAAGACCGGGCAGTCGGTATTTCATCAGCCGCATGGGGACGGGTATCTAATGCCGTTTCATCCGGCGGCGCCCAATTTGGGGCTGACCTTTCTGCAGGACCTGCCGCATGACTGGACCTCGACGCAGAAGGCGTGGAACCAGGGCGAGTACGACCAATGGGTGCCGAACAAGGGCACGACGACGATGGCGCACCTGGTGCGTAGCGATATCCCGTACCACTACGCGCTGGCGGATGCGTTCACGATCTGCGACGCGTATCACTGCTCGCTGCTGGGGCCGACCGATCCGAATCGCTACTACATGTGGACAGGATGGGTGGGCAACGACGGGCAGGGCGGCGGTCCCGTAGTGGGCAACGAGGAGGCCGGGTATAGCTGGCACACGTATCCCGAGCGGCTGCAGGCGGCGGGGATCTCGTGGAAGATCTACCAGGACATTGGGCTTGGGGTGGAGGCTGCGGGTGCGTATGGCGATACGAAAGACCCGTACATCGGGAACTATGGAGATAACTCGCTGCTGTACTTCAACCAGTATCGCGAGGCGAAGCCGGGAAGTCCGCTGTATGAGGGCGCGAAGACGGGGACCGAGGTGGCGAAGTCCGGCAGGCTGTTCGATCCGTTCCGCAAGGATGTGCTGGAGGGCAAGCTGCCTCAGGTCTCGTGGGTGGTGGCTCCGGAGGCATATACGGAGCATCCGAACTGGCCGGCGAACTATGGGTCCTGGTATGTGTCGCAGGTGCTGGACGCGCTGACGGCGAATCCGGAGGTGTGGGCGAAGACGGTCTTCCTGGTGACGTATGACGAGAATGACGGTTTCTTCGATCATGTGCCGCCGCCGACGGTGCCGGTATCGCGGGCGCATGGGGTGTCGACGGTGAGCACGGCGAACGAGATGTTCGCGGGCTCGGAGGAGTATCCGGCCGGGCCGTTCGGGATGGGTGTGCGGGTGCCGATGATCGTGATCTCGCCGTGGAGTAAGGGCGGCTATGTGAACTCGCAGGTCTTAGATCACACGTCGATGATTCGGTTTATCGAGCAGCGCTTTGGCACCAAGAAGGCGAGGCTGGAGGAGACGAACATCACGCCGTGGCGACGGGCGGTGGCAGGTGACCTGACCTCGGCGTTCAACTTCGCCACGCCGAACGACACGACGGTGCCTCTGCCGAGCACGGTGGCCTATATGCCACCGGATAACCAGCGGCATCCGGACTATGTGCCGGTGCCGCCGACGGTGCAGGCTCTGCCGCAGCAGGAGAAGGGCGTGCGACCGGCGCGGGCGGTGCCGTATGTGCTCGAGGCGCAGGGTGTGGTGGATGCGGCGAGGTCTGAGCTGAAGCTGCAGTTTGCGAATCGCGGCACGGTGGCGGCGGTCGTACAGGTGCGTGCGGGGTCCGGTGTGGCTGGACCGTGGACGTATACGGTGGGCGCGGGCGCGGAGACCTCGGAAGCCCTGGGCTTCACCGGGAGCTATGACTTCGCGGTGCATGGGCCGAATGGGTTCTATCGCGGGTTTAAAGGCGGCGCGTCGGCGGGACTCGAGACCGAACTGCGCTATGACGTGGAGCACGACGGTGTGACGCTGGTGATCCAGAACCACGGCGCGCAGACGGCTGCGGTGAACGTGCTCGATGGCTACTCGAAGAAGGTGGTCGAGGAGAGCGTGAAGCCGGGGGGCACTGTGTCGCGGTATTTCTCAGCGGCGAAGAGCTATGGGTGGTACGACCTGCGGGTGACGGCGGGCGTGGATGCGAGCTTTGAGCGGCATCTGGCGGGGCATGTGGAGACGGGCAAGGACAGCATGACGGATCCTGCGATCGGGGCGTGGCAGAGGGCATCTCCAGAGGAGGAGTGGTCCTCTGGAGATGCTGTTCGTCCGTTGAAAATGAGGGTCATTTATCGAGAATTTCTCCGGGGTAGGGCGGGCGATTCGGGGGTACGATGGGCCGTGAACGGCTGGCGCGAGTGGCGTGGGGTTGGGCCGTCCTCTGCGTGCTGGGGGCGCGTGCGGGGGACAGAGCCAGGCTCCGGAAGCTGCCGGTGCCAATGTATGCGGGGCCAGCAGTTACGAGTGTGGCGCCAGCCGCCTTCGGCGCGCTTTCCGGCGAGCTGGTACCCGGAGAAGCGATGACGGGATGGCGCGGCCGGTTTGCGACTGGGAGACCGATGCGCCGTATACGGCGACAATGGTGATGACTGTGGAGGTCGTGGATCCGAAGACCGGCGCGGTGAAGAAGCTGAACACGCGCACGCTGCAGGCGCGGGATGCGGCGGGGCGGACACGGACGAGACGAGTGGCGCGGCTGGACAGACGGCCAAGTGGTGCAGGCGGGAGGTGGAGGTGATCGATCCGGTGTCCCATTGCAGCTTTCATTGGGTGGAGCCGTGGGCGCACCGGGGGAGCCGACCGCGATGGTGCGATGCGCGCGTGAAGACGAGTACATCGAAGCGGAACATCTATTTCTGGAGTTGGTGGAGGCACCTCGAGGACGGAATTTCGGAGACATGGAGATCGCAAGGAGCCGCTCGGCAAACGGGTCATCAACGGGCTGGAGACGATCGGCGTGCGAATACGAAGACGATCACGACTCCGGCCACGGGGAAGGTATCGAAGGTCGTGACCGAGGAGTGGGTATCGCCGGAGTTGAAGGAGATGGTGGAGTTGACTGAGACACCGCCGAATCAAAAGGATGGAATGTGCCTCCACTTCGAGCTTACGGAGATTCGGCGGGGTGAACCGGATGAGGGGCTGTTCTACCCGCCGGAGGGATACAAGATCGTGTCGGAGCGGGAGATTCGGGCCGAGCACCAGCGGTAGAGTCGAGGTGAGGCCTTCCAAAAGAAAGCGGCGCCGCGAGGATTGTTCGCGGCGCCGCTGTTGTTGAGGGATTTGTTCGGTTGCGGTTGCTTATTCGCTGGGGGCGTGGTGGCCGGCGCCGACCGGCGGGGCGTCGCGGTCGACGGGATCGATGACGGTGCCGTTGAGCTGGGCGCGGAGGTCGTCGTCGGAGGTGCGGGCGAAGTAGGCGCGGAGGTCTTCGCCCTCGGTGCGGACGGCGAGGTAGCCGCGCAGCAGGCGCTCCAGAGCATCCGGCACGTCGGTGGCGGCGGCGCGGAAGCCGAGCTGCCGGGCGGTGCGGGCGTACTTGCCGACGGCGCCGCCGACGCAGAAGTAGAAGGCGTCGACCAGCTGGCCGTCCTTCTTGATCTTCTTGCCCTCGAGGCCGATGTCGGCGATCCAGTGCTGGCCGCAGGAGTTGGTGCAGCCGGTGACGTGGAGCTTGATCTGCTGGTCGAAGCCGGGGAGGCGGTCCTCCATCTCGGCGACCAGCCACTGGGCGAAGCCCTTGGTCTCGGCGATGGCGAGCTTGCAGAACTCGGTGCCGGTGCAGGCGATGGCGCCGCGCCAGAAGGCGGAGACGTCGACCTGCAGGCCGAGGGTGTTGAGGGCGATCACCAGCTCCGCGGTGCGGTGGTGCGGCACGTTGGGGATGAGGATGTTCTGCATGATGGTGCAGCGGAGTTCGCCGTTGCCGAACTGGTCGGCAAGATCCGCGAGCGCGGAAAGCTGGTCCCCAGACAGGCGGCCGCGCAGGACGCTGGCGCCGACCGTCGAGAGGCCGGGCTGACGCTGCGGGGTGATGCCGATGTGGTCGCGGTAGATGTCGTCGGCGATGAGCTCGGGGGCGTCGACGGGAGCGTCGAGTTTGTAACCGAGCTTGTCCTCGATGGCTTCGAGCATGGACTCGGCGGTCCAGCCGTGGCGCATGAAGAGGTACTTGATGCGGGCGCGGGTGCGGTTCTCGCGCAGCTCGGTCTGTTCGCGGAAGATGCGGACGACGGCCTCGACGACGGCGAGCGCCTGCGACTGCTGGATGAAGGCGGGGATGCGGACGGCGAGGTGGGGCTCGGTGGAGAGGCCGCCGCCGACGCGGAGGGTGTAGCCGACCTCTTCGATGCCATCAACGATCCGCTTGGTTCCGGTCAGCGCGACGTCGTTGATCTCCGGGTAGGAGCACCACTCGGGGCAGCCGGTGATGGAGATCTTGAACTTGCGCGGCAGGTTGTAGAACTCGGGGTTGGCGGTGAGGTGGCGGGCGACCTCGACGGCGAGCGGGCTGGCGTCCAGAAGCTCGTGCTGGTGCAGGCCGGCGAGCGGGCAGCCGGTGACGTTGCGGACGACGTCGCCGCAGGCGCCCTTGGGGCTGAGGCCGACGGCGGTGAGGGCGTCGGTGATCTCGACCAGAGCGCCGATGGTGAGCCAGTGCAGCTGGATGTTCTGGCGGGTGGTGATGTCGGCGAGGTTGCGGGCGTGCTTCTGGGTGATGTCGGCGATGACGCGCGTCTGGGCGCTGGTGAGCAGGCCGTTGGGCAGGCCGATGCGCATCATGAAGAACTCGGTGGCTTTGCCTTCGCCGTTGGCGCCGCCGGTGACACCGAGGCCGTCGCCCTGGGTGTAGATGCCCCACCACTTGAAGTAGAGGCCGGTCCACTCGGGCAGGACGGCGTCGCGACCCTCGAGGGCGAACTGGCGCACCTCGTCCCAGGCCTCCCAGGGGTTCTTGGCGAGCTTGAGGCGCTCGGAACGCTGGGCTTTGGTTTCCTTGACGGGCTTGGGAGCGGTGGCTTCGGGGGCCGGGATGGGAGTCGCGTCAGACATTTGGAGAGAGTCCTTAGGTGCGGCTGTGAGGATGTTTTTGGGTACAAAAAAGCCCACTGAGTGAGTGGGCGGCTGGTGACTTTGCGGGTGCTCGGGTGGAGGTGATGCTTAGAGAGCAGTGCAAAGCGGACAGCGCGCGCGGCTGCGACAACAGCTGCTACACATGCGCGGAGTCCGATGAAAAACTCATGCTCTAAAGGCTAAATGCGGCGGTGGGCGGCGTCAAGGCGGGGAGAAGAGGGCTGATCGTTGGCAGGAAGGGGCTAAGTGGGGTGTCGGTGTTGGCCAACGAGGTGCCGGCGTCGCATCGGCGGACGGGAGGAAGGCCGCACAATGAGGGTATGGTCGATGATCGGAGTGGAGCGGAGGGGCGGCGTTGGGCGCGTCTGGATGGAGTGGACTGCCTGCGTGCGCTGGCGATTGTGTATGTGCTGCTGAATCACGTGAATATGCGCCTGTGGGGAGCACATATCCCGTACACGCAAGGGTTGCCGCGGCAGCTTGTCACGGCGCTGGTGTGGCAGGGGCAGGCGGGGGTGCAGATCTTCTTCGCGGTCTCGGGATTTCTGATTACGGCGACGGCGATCCGGCGGTGGGGAACGCTGGCAGAGGTGCCGATCCGCAAGTTCTATGGAATGCGGCTGGCGCGGATCGCTCCGTTGTTGCTGACGCTGCTGGCGGTGCTGAGTGTGCTGCATCTGGCGCAGGCGCCTGACTATGTCGTATCCAAAGATGTCGGTGGGCTGCGGGGAGCACTGGTGGCGGCGTTGACGCTGCGGGTCGGACTGCTGGAGGCGACAAAGGGATATCTGCCGGGGAGCTGGGACATTCTGTGGTCGCTGTCGGTGGAGGAGCTTTTTTATCTGTGCTTCCCGGTGGCGTGCCGGTTGTTGGGAAGGGGCCGAGGGCTGGTGACGTTGCTGCTGGCGCTGGTGGTGCTGGGGCCGTTTGCGCGCACGGTGCTGACGCATGGCAATGAGGTCTGGTACGAGTACTCGTATCTGGGTGGGATGGATGCGATTGCGATGGGCTGCCTGACGGCGATGGTGGTTGCGCGGCGGAGGATGTCGCGCGGGCTGCTGCGTGGGCTGTGCGGGGTGGGGCTGGCGCTGATGGTGTTTCGGCTGTGCTTCTGGCGGGAGGTCGCAGGCTAGGGCTGGAGCGGCTGGGGTTGGGGATGACGCTGCTGGCGGTGGGGACGTGTCTGGTGATCGCGGCTGCGGCGCAGACGCAGTGGACGGCTCCGCGATGGCTGCGGCCGCTGTTGACGTATGGACGGCGCAGCTATGAGGTGTATCTCACGCATATGTTTGTGGTGTTCGCGGGCTTTCGTCTGTTCCTGAAGATGGGTGGGACGGTGCGGACTGGTGCCGGCGCTGTTCGTCGGGGTGATTGGCGTGGCTGGGGTGCTGGGCGAGGTGGTGGGGAGGTTCTACTCGGAGCCGGCGAACCGCTGGCTGCGGGCGCGGTTTGGAAACGGCGCAGAGGAGTCGCAGCCGAGCGTGATGTCAGTATCATGACAGTCACACGGCTGTGACGCGGTGGTTCGGTAAGGGAGAACGGAATTGGCGAGTTTGACAGGGATGGTGGGCGGGTTGGCGCTGGGGCTGATGCCCGCGGGGGCGACTCGTCTGTCGCCGGTGGATCTGGTGGTGGTGGCGCTGTACCTGGTGGGGATTACGCTGTTCGGGCTGCGGTTCCGGGGGAAGGGAAAGGACAAGTCGCTCCGGAATTATTTTCTCGCGGGGCGGACGATTCCGTGGTGGGCGATTGCGCTGTCGATCGTGTCGGCGGAGACGAGCACGCTGACGATCATCTCGATTCCCGGGGTGGCGTTCGCGGGGGACTTCGGGTTTCTGCAGGTGGTGATCGGGCTACATGGTGGGGCGCGTGGTGGTGGCGCTGGTGTTTCTGCCGCGGTACTTCCAGGGCGAGATGATGACGGCGTATCAGCTGATCGATACGCGGTTTGGGCCGGCGCTGCATAAGGTGACGGCGCTGCTGTTTCTGCTGACGCGGGCGGCGGCGGAGGGGGTGCGGGTGTTCGCGGTGTCGATCGTGGTGGGGATCGCGATTGGGACGCGGGATGTGCTGTCGATTGCGATCATCACGCTGCTGACGCTCGCGTATACGTTCGAGGGCGGCATGGCGGCGGTGATCTGGACCGATGTGGTGCAGATGGCGCTGTACGTGGGCGGGACGGTGGTGGCGATCTTCACGCTGAGCGGGCATGTGCCGGGAGGATGGGCGGAGATCCATCGCGTGGCGGGAGCGGCAGGGAAGTTCCACATGCTGCACTTCGCGCTGAACCTGACGCAGGCGTATACGTTCTGGGCGGGCGTGGTGGGCGGGACGTTCCTGACGATGGCCTCGCATGGGACGGACCAGTTGATGGTGCAGCGGATGCTGGCGGCGAGGAATCTGCGCGAGTCGCGGATGGCGCTGCTGGGGTCGGGCGTGGTGATCTTCGTGCAGTTCACGCTGTTTCTGCTGATCGGCGCGGGGCTGTATGTGTTCTATGGGCTGCATCCGGCGCACTTTGCTTCGGCGGATCGGATCTTCCCGACGTTTATTGTGCGGGAGATGCCGGTGGGCATTGCGGGGCTGCTGGTGGCGGCGATTCTGGCGGCGGCGATGTCGAATTTGAGCGCGGCGCTGAACTCGCTGTCGTCGACGACGGTGGTGGACTTTTATATGCGCTGGCGGCCGGGGGCAGAGGATCGCGAGCGGATGCTGATCTCGCGGGCGTCGACGGTGCTGTGGGCGCTGGTGCTGTTTGCGATTGCGGTGTACAGCGTACACGCGGGCGGGCATGGGCATGTGGTCGAGGTGGGGCTGTCGATTGCGGCGGTCGCGTATGGCGCGCTGCTGGGGGTGTTTCTGCTGGGGACGCTGACGAAGTTTGCGAATCAATGGGGAGCGAGTGTGGGGATGGTGGTGGGGTTCGCGCTGAATGTGGCGCTGTGGCAGCAGCCGAAGGCGATTGTGCTGGCGGGGGTTACGATTCCGAAGGTGGCGTTTACCTGGTATGTGCTGATCGGCGCGGTGGTGACGTTTGTGGTGGGCGCGGTGGCGAGTTTGTTGTTTCGGTCGAAGGTGCGGGCGGTGGTGACGGTGGCTTTGTTGGCTGCGCTGTCGCTTGGGTGGGACGCAGGGCGCTGGCGCAGAGTACGGATTCTGTAACTGCAGGGGCATGCAAGATGCTTCGTGCTGCGCCGCAGTATGACTTCGCGCCGGTGAGTGCGGTGGTGGAGGCGGCGATTGCGGCGAAGAAGCTGCCGGGCGCGGTGGTGGTGGTCGGGCACGGCGGCAAGGTGGTCTTCGAGAAGGCGTATGGAGATCGGGCGCAGGAGCCGGCGGTCGAGCCGATGACGACGGACACGATCTTCGATATGGCGTCGCTGTCGAAGTGCCTGGTGACGGCGACGGCGGTGATGCAACTGGTCGAGGCGGGCAAGGTGGACGTCGATGCGCCGGTGGCGAAGTATCTGCCGCGAGTTTGCGGCCAACGGCAAGGGGGCGGTGACGGTGCGGGAGCTGCTGACGCACTACTCGGGGCTGCCGCCGGATGTGGATCTGAAGGATGCGTGGGGGCTGAAGAAGGCCGGATAAGGCGGAGGGGATTCGGCGGGCGATGGAGTCGCCGCTGACGAGCGCGCCGGGGACGCACTTCGAGTACTCGGACATCAACTACATCGCGCTGCAGGCGCTGGTGGAGAAGATCTCGGGCGAGCAGCTGGAGCAGTATGCGCAGCGGCATATCTTCAAGCCGCTGGGGATGGTGCATACGACGTATCTGCCGCCGGCGAAGCTGATTCCGCAGATCGCGCCGACCGAGTACGACGACCAGTTGAACGCGGCGGAGAATCCGGACTTCGGCAGGATGCTGCGCGGGGTGGTGCACGATCCGACGACGCGGCGGATGGGCGGCGTGGCGGGGCAGGCGGGGGTGTTCTCGACGGCGGCGGATATGTCGCTGTTTGCGCAGGGGCTGCTGGATCGGCTGGCCGGGCGGCCGAGCAGGTTTCCGCTGTCGCAGAAGAGCCTGCTGCTGATGACGATGCCGGAGCAGCCGAAGACGGCGCTGGGCGGGGCGACCATCTTTACCGAGGACGGGCAGGTGACCAAGGGCGTGGCGGCGCGCGGCTTTGGGTGGGATATCAACTCGGCGTTCTCGCGGCCGCGCGGGGCGGTGTTTCCGATTGGGAGCTTCGGGCAACGGGGTATACCGGGACGAGCCTGTGGATGGATCCGGGGTCGGATACCTACGTGATTCTGCTGGCGAACGCGGTGCATCCGCGGGGAGGGCCGGCGATCTCGGGGCTGCGCGGGGAGGTGGCGACGGCGGCGGCGCGGAGTCTGGGGCTTGTATCCGGCGACGGCAGTTCTGCATCCAGAGATCCGAGGCAGGGGCACCGGAGCATGCCGGTGCGGACGGGCATCGATGTGCTGGAGGCGGATGGGTTCGCGGAGCTGAAGAAGCTGGCGGCGGCGCATGGTGGGCGGCTGCGGGTGGGGCTGCTGACGAATCAGACGGGGCTCGATGCGCAGGGGCGGCGGACGATCGATGTGCTGCGCGGGGCGGGCGGCGGGATCGAGCTGACGACGCTGTTTTCGCCGGAGCATGGGATCGCCGGGGTGAAGGACTCGTTCGATGTGAAGAGCTCGGTGGATGCGGCGACGGGGCTGCCGGTGGTGAGTCTGTATGGGGCGAAGGATGCCGACCGGCGGCCGAAGCTGGAGGATCTGCAGAAGCTGGATGCGGTGGTGATCGATCTGCAGGACGCCGGGGTGCGGTTCTACACGTATGAGACGGTGGTGGGGTATTTTCTGGAGGCCGCGGCCAAGGCGGGGACCGAGGTCGTGGTGCTCGACCGGCCGGATTTGATTGGGGGCGTCGCGGTGCAGGGGCCGGTGTCGGATGCGGGGGCGGAGTCGTACACGACTACCGGCCGCTGCCGGTGCGGCATGGGATGACGCTGGGCGAGGTGGCGCGGTTCGATAACGGCGAAGGCGCGCTGGGGGCGAAGCTGACGGTGGTGCCGATGCAGGGCTGGTCGCGTGGGGAGTACTTCGATCAGACGGGGTTGCGGTGGGTGAATCCGAGCCCGAATCTGCGGTCGGTGACGGCGGCGGTGCTGTATCCGGGGCTGGGGATGCTGGATGCGGCGAATGTGTCGGTGGGGCGGGGGACGGCGACGCCGTTCGAGCATATCGGCGCGGCGTATATCCACGGGCAGGAGCTAGCCGATTATTTGAATAAGCGCGGGATTGCCGGGGTGCGGTTCGAGGCGACGCGGTTTCGCGTGGAGGAGGATGGGAACAAGTATCCCTTCCATGGGCAGGAGATCGAAGGGGTGGCGATGACGGTGACGGATCGGGCGGCGGTGGATGCGCCGGCGATGGGGATCGAGGTGATCGCGGCGCTGCACCGGCTGTATCCGGCGGAGTTCAAGATGGAGAAGACGGCGGGGCTGATCGTGAACAAGGCGACGATGGAGGGGCTGGCGGCGGGGACGGACCCGAAGACGATCGCGGCGGGGTGGGGGGCGGGGTTGGGGGAGTTTGAGAAGCGGCGGGAGATGTATCTGTTGTATCGGTGAGTGCGGCGAAGCAAATCGCGAGCGAAGCGGTCTCGCTGCGCTCGATACCCCATCCACTCCAGCGAGCAGAGACGTTCGCCGAGGCTCGGCTTCGCACGTGACTTGGTCGAGGATGCGCCATCCGGCGAACTCTCGTTGCGATGATTGGCCTTAGCGCTGGCGTTTGAGCAGGAAGACCGTGCCGGCGAAGAGGAGCGCTGCCGGTGCCGCCGAGCAGGACGATGGCGTGGCGGTAGGCGGTCTGGGTCTGCGGCGGGGTGGAGGCGGCGTTGTCGCGGCAGAGGGCGCAGCCCTGGGCGTGGGCGGGTGCGGCGAGGGTGAGCGCGCAGGCGAGCAATACGCTAGCGGCGAGGCGGGGCGGTGGCTGAGTCGTGAGGCGGCGGGGCATCGGTGTTCCGTTCTGATCTTCTGCGGCGGTGCAGGCGTTGCGCGGCGCTGGGTTATTGGAAGAAGGCCAGAAGGACGAAGAGGAAGATCCAGAAGAGGCCCATCGAGTGCCAGTACCAGACCGAGCAGTCGACCAGGATCTGGCGGTCTTCGACCTGTTTGGCGTAGCGCAGGCCGAGCAGCGCGGCGATCGAGCGCGGCGACGCCGAGGAAGAGGTGGACGCCGTGCACGCCGGTGATCAGGAAGAAGAAGTGGCTGCTCGGGTTGGAGCGGAAGAAGACGTGCTGCAGCGCGAGCTGGTACCAGGCGAGCCATTGTCCGGCGAGGAAGAGCAGGCCGAGGGCGACGGTGGCGGCGAGCCAGGGCATGGCGCGGCGCGAGGTGGGGCGGCCGAGGCCGAACCACTCCTCCATCGCGTCGAAGGTGTGGAACATCCTGCGGCGGGCGATCTCGGCGGTGACGGAGCTGAGGATGAGGACGGCGGTGTTGAGCCAGAGGACGGGCGGGATGGCGGTGGGCAGCCACTGGTTGATGTAGTTGTTGTAGGCGTCGAAGCGGCCGCTGGCCTGGGAGACGAAGAAGGCGCTGACGATGGCGACGAAGAACATCAGGTCGCCGGCGAGCGCGAAGAAGACGCCGAGGCGGTAGCGCTGGAGCTTTTCGCCGGGGCCGCGGGCAGCCGCGCGAGCGGTCGCTCCAGTTGTCATTATCCCCGCCTCCGCCGGTGCGTTTGTCGGTGGGCGGCCGTCGGCCGTTGCCGTGGTCGCCGTGATCGAGGTCGTCGACGTGGCGTCGGCCGTGCCGGTCGGTGTCGATGGGATGGATGGTTGCTGGCATGGAGGACTCCGTGGCACTGCCATGGCTACTGCGAACGAACGTGCCTGGCACTGCACGCGGTACCTGGCTGAAGACAGCTTACTCCGGTTTTACGCCGGGCACCCACTGTGGATGAAAGATGGCTTGCATGGGGGGCGGGATCGTACTCGCCGGGAGCTCGATATACGACGATGGGTTGCTCGTGTGGGGATGCCTGCGCGGGCGAAGTCGCGCTGCAGCGCGGGATGCCACTCGAGGGTGGTCGCGTCCCAGGGGTTGGCGGAGGCGAGGGCGCCGCGGCGGAGGCTGCGGCCGATGTTGAGGAAGAAGGGAATCTGGGCGAGGGCGAGGAAGATGGCGGCGTAGGTGATCGCGCGCTGCAGCGGGAGGGTCTGGGCGAGCAGATGGCCGGCGTGGCCGGCGATGCCGGTGAGCTGGGCGTAGTGGCGGGGCTCGCCGGCGAGGCCGGTGAGGTGCATGGGAAGGAAGGTGGCGTAGGCGCCGAGGAAGGTTCCCCAGAAGTGGATCTGGCCGAGGCGCTCGGAGAGCAGGCGGCCGGGCCGGGTGGGGGTCGCGGAGAGGAGCGGGAACCAGTAGTAGGTCGCGGCGAAGAGGCCGAAGATGCTGGCCATCGCCATGATGAGGTGGAAGTGGGCGATGACGAAGAAGGTGTTGTGCAGGTACTGATCGAGAATGGGCTGGGCGAGGATGGGGCCGGTGAGGCCTCCGGTGACGAAGAGGGAGACGAAGCCGAGGGCGAAGAGCAGCGGCGTTTTGTAGGCCGGACGGCTGCGCCAGATGGTCGCCAGCCAGTTGAGGACCTTGGCGGTCGAGGGCAGGGCGATCGCCATCGTGGAGACGGAGAAGGCGGTGCTGGCGAACGGGTTGAGGCCGGCGACGAACATGTGGTGTCCCCAGACCAGGATGCCGAGGAAGCCGATCAGCAGCGTGGTGAGGATCATCATGCGGTAGCCGAAGATCCGGCGGCGGCAGAAGTTGGTCAGCAGCATGGAGGTGAGGCCCATGCCGGGAAGGATGGCGATGTAGACCTCGGGATGGCCGAAGAACCAGAAGAGATGCAGCCAGAGCAGCGGGGAGCCGTTGCCGCTGGCGTGCAGGGTGCCGTTGGTGAGGTCGCCGGTGGGGATGAAGAAGCTGGTGCCGGCGTGGCGGTCGCAGAAGAGCAGCAGGAGCGCGGCGAGCAGGACGGAGAAGGCGAGCAGGGAGAGCAGCGCGGCGGTGAACCATCCCCAGACGGTGAGCGGGAGGCGCTCCCAGGTGAGGCCGGCGCAGCGGCAGTGCAGGATGGTGACCAGGGTGTTGACGGCGGACGAGTGTCGATGCGATCGAAAACAGCGCGATGCTGGCGAGCCAGAGGTCCATCCCGAGGGCCTGGCCGGGGCCGGAGCTGGCGATGGCGCTGAGGGGTGGGTAGGCGGTCCAGCCGGAGATGGGGCCGCCGCCCTGGACGAAGGTGGCGGAGAGCAGGGTGAGGAGCGCGACGGCGGTGATCCAGAAGGCGGCGGCGTTCACGCGCGGGAAGGCCATGTGGCGGGAGCCGAGCTGGCTGGGCAGGATGAGGTTGCCGAAGCCTCCCTGGGGCGCGGTGGTGAGCACGAAGAAGACCATCAGGGTGCCGTGGAAGGTGACCAGCGAGAGGTAGTCCTCGGGCAGGATGGGGCCGTGGAAGGGGATCGCGAGGTCGGGCCAGACCAGGTGGATGCGCATCAGCAGCGAGAGCACGGTGCCGATGGCGACGGCGACGACGGAGAGCAGGAGGTACTGGAGGCCGATGATGTGGTGGTCGGTGGAGAGGACGTAGCGGCGGAGCCAGGAGAGCGGCTTCGGGTGGAACTCGGGAAGGACGGTGCTGCGGCTGCGATCCGGCGTTGGTGAGGTTCTTGTCGGTGGGGTTGTGGTTCATTGGGCGGCCGCCTTCTCCTGATTCTCCTGGCTCTTGGCTTTTTCTCTGGCGGCGAGCCAGGCGGCGAACTCGGCGGGGGGAGGACGCGGAGGTCGGCCTGCATGCGGTAGTGGCCCATGCCGCAGACCTGCGAGCAGAGGATGGCGTAGGTGCCGGGGGTGGTGGGGGTGAAGTGGACGTGGATGGTCTGGCCGGGGACGGCGTTCTGCTTGAGGCGGAGCTCGGGGACGAAGAAGCCGTGGATGACGTCCTGCGCGTTGAGGCGGAGGTCGACCTCGCGGTTGGCGGGGAGGACGAGCTGGGAGGAGAGGATGTCGTCGTTGCCGCGCGGGTCGGCGGGGTCGATGCCGAGGGGGTTGCCCTCGCCGGGGGCGATGAGGCGCGGGTCGGTGCGGCCGAAGGTGGCGTCCTCGCCGGGGTAGCGGAAGTACCAGGCGAACTGCACGCCGGTGACCTGGACCTGGAGCGCGGCGGGGTCGGCGCCGGTGTAGCGGGCGGCGGCCCAGAGGCGTTCGGCGTGGATGGTGAGCGTGGCGAAAAGTATGGCTAAGATGGACAGCGGGATGTATTCGACGAGGAGGGAGCGGGTGGCGCTGGGTTCTTTGGTGCGGCGGCGGAGGAGGAGGCCGGCGATCAGGATGAGGTGGGCGAGCGCGAGCAGGCCGAGGAAGATCCAGAGGTTCAGCAGGAGCTGGCGGTCGAGCGCGGGGCCGTGGGCGGCGGCGTCCACGGGCAGGTCCCAGCGGAGCAGGCCGAGCGCGGGCGGTATCGGGAAAAGAGCCACAGGGAAAGGATACTGCGTTCGCGCGCGGAGCGGGCTGGGCCCGAGCCGCTGGCCGCAGTCGGCTATCGGCTTTACGGCGGCGCGGCGGGGAGCTGAGGCGGGAAGGCGGCGAGTCCGCACTCGGAGGTAATGGCGAGACGACCAGCCTGGGATTGTCCGGGACTGAACGCTGGCTCTGGACGATGTCGAGGAAGAGCTGGTGGACGCGGGTGTCGGCGGAGAGCTCGGGGTGGAAGGTGGCGGCGAGGAGGTGGCCTTCGCGGACCAGAACGGGAGCGCCGTCGCGGGTGGCGAGGGTCTCGACGGCGGGGCCGGTGCGGGTGATGCGGGGGGCGCGGATGAAGACCATCTCGAGCGGGGCGCCGGGAAGGCTGGTGGGCGCGGTGAGGATGACGGAGTCGTTCTGGCGGCCGTAGGCGTTGCGCTCGACGGTGATGTCGAGGACGGCGAGGGAGCGCTGCGCGGGTTGGGTGACGTCCTTGGCCAGCAGGATGGCGCCGGCGCAGGTGCCGAAGGTGGGGGTGGTCTGGACGAAGGTCTGGAGGGTGGTGAAGAAGTCATTGCGCTCGAGGAACTTGAGCATGGTGGTGGACTCGCCGCCGGGCATGATGAGGCCGTCTATTTTTCCTCCTTCGGAGCCGGCGAGGTCTTCGGGCAGGCGGACGAGCTTCGGGGTGGCTCCGAGGGCGGTGAGGACTTTGGCGTGGGCTTCGTAGGCGCCCTGCAGGGCGAGGATTCCAATGGTCAGAGACGCAGGCATTGCTTTGATTTTACTTGGCCGGGGTTTGGTTGTGACGAGATAGGGGACCGAAAGAGGAGGGGGACTGCCCCTGTATGCGGGAGGAACTGATCCAATGACCCTTCGGCGTTTATCGGGAGCGATCCGCGGAGCGTCGCCTAGCCGTAGGTCAGTGAGCGCTTTGGCCTGAAGGCAACAGTTGAGCCAAGGGTCACTTGTCCGGAAGGCGACTATTCGGCCAAGCGACGAGAAGCCCGTTCTAACCGGGCCCTTCGCCGCCAGCCTTAGCTGTATCTCGCGCATGACGATCATCAAAACTTCAACTTCTTATTTCGCCTGCGCTAGCCCCGCAACAACTGCGGCAACTTTCTCGAGTATCTGGTTCCAGCCCTCCATTTGACCGCTATTTTTTGCGCTCTCCATGGGTTCATTTCCAATGAAGGTGAGTTTCGTCTGGCCGTTTCCGAGATCCTCAAAGATGGTCACGTCGTACGCACCGTCTATGGCCTCATGTTCTATTCCTAATTGCGCAGGGTCAATCTTGTTTCCCTCCGAGTCGGAAAAGTACATGGAGGAAACGATCTTCTCGTGCAGAACAATCTCGTGGTATTCAACCGCATTCCAGAACTCCTGCCCATCCGGCGCCTTCATGCAGCAGAGAAATTTTCCTCCAACGCGAAAATCCATCTTGCAAACAGGCGCAGTAAAGCCCTTCGGCCCCCACCACTGCATCACATATTTCGGGTCTGTCCACGCCTTCCAAACCAATTCGCGTGGGGCATCAAAAACTCTTGTGACAACCATCCGCTCTGTCTCGCTAACCGTGTTTTTTGTCATCTCTGACCTCCGCTTTTTTCATTTGATTCACAACCACATCCAGCTTGTCGAAACTCTCTTCCCAGAATCGGCGATAGCTAATCGCCCAGTCGCTGACTGTCTTGATCGCCTCTGGCCTAAGCGTGCACACACTCTCTCGTCCACGCTTCGTCTTGATCACAATCCGCGCCCGCACCAGGTAGGCAATATGTTTTGAAATCATCTGCTGCGAGAGTGCAAACGGTTCCGTCAATCCATGCACAGAGGCAGGCCCATGGGAGAGCCGTTCGATCATCGCCCGCCGGGTTGGATCAGACAAAGCCGCAAATGTTGTACCCAATTTATCCACAACCATATGGTAGTGGATTTTCTGTCAATGTCAAGTGTGAATTTTGCGATTCCTGATTTCTGTTCTCTGATCTCTCTGAACCCTGACACCTGCGCTAAACCATATCCACGGCGACGAGTGCTCGCCGAGTCACTTATCGAGAAATTGATGAGTACCGATATGTCAGCCAGTGTTCCACCATGGGCTCTCCATCGTGGAACACTGGCCGAG
>CAVWJY010000033.1:0-9837 GCA_963755245.1 uncultured Acidobacteriaceae bacterium
TAGACGCTCAAAGGCTGGGCACAAGTAACATGCTAGGAGATGATTCCGCATGTTCTTGTGCCTTTTCTGATGCTCGCGATCGTTGTTGTGAGTCTTGTGCTGATGCTGGTTCGGCCGCGTGGCGTGGCCGAGGTGTATTGGATTGGCGGCGGGGCGCTGCTGCTGGTCGCTGCTGCGTCTGGTTCCGCTGCGACTTGCCGGGGCGGCTGTGCTGGATGGCGCGGATGTCTATCTGTTCCTGATCGGCATGATGCTGCTGTCGGAGCTGGCGCGGGAGCAGGGGGTCTTCGACTGGCTCTCGGCCGCCGCGGTGCGCGGGGCGAATGGAAGCTGCGGGCGGCTGTTCACGATGGTGTATGGGGCGGGGACGATTGTAACCGTCCTGATGTCGAATGATGCGACCGCCGTGGTGCTGACGCCGGCGATTTTGACGGTGGTGCGGAGGGCGAAGGTGCAGCCGCTGCCGTATCTGTTCGCGTGTGCGCTGATTGCGAACGCGGCTTCGTTCGTGCTGCCGATCTCGAATCCGGCGAATCTGGTGGTGTTTCACAACGGGATGCCGCCGCTGGGGCGGTGGATGGTGGCGTTCGGGGTGCCGTCGGTGCTGTCGATCGCGGTTACATATGGGGTGATGCGGCTACTGTTTCGGCGGGAGCTGGCGGCGAGGATCGAGCACGAGGTGGAGGCTGCGCCGCTGTCGCGCGACGGGAGGCTGGTGCTGGCGGGGCTTGCTTTGATGGTGGGCGTGCTGCTGGCTGCGTCGGCGCTGCATCTGGACCTGGGGCTGCCGGCGTGCGCGGCTGCGTTGGGGATTACGGCGGTGGTGTCGATCCGCGCGAGGAGCAATCCGCTGAAGCTGGCGCGGGAGATCAGTTGGGGAACGCTGCTGCTGGTGGCAGGGTTGTTCGTGATGGTGCGGGCGATGGAGAGTGTCGGCGCGCTGCGGGTGACGCAGGCGTGGCTGGCCGCGGCCGAGCGGCTGGGACCGGCGATGGGTGCGGTGGTGAGCGGCTTTGCGGTGGGCGTCGGAAATAACCTGATCAACAATCTTCCGCTGGGGCTGCTTGCGGGTGCGACGCTGCAGGCGGCGCATGTGAAGGGCTTGATCGCGAATGCGGTGCTGATTGGCGTGGACCTGGGGCCGAACCTGTCGGTGACGGGATCATTGGCGACGATCTTGTGGCTGCTCGCGCTGCGCAAGGAAGGGCTTAACTGTGAGCTTCGGGGATTTTCTCAAGGTGGGTGCGGTGGCGATGCCGGTGGCTCTGCTCGCGTCGCTGGGCGGGGCGGTCGCGATGCAGTGGCTGGGTGGGTTTTAGTAACACGTTGGTCGTGGGCGATGGGGTGTGTTAGAAGCGAAGCAACGGCAAAATTAAGCGTCGAAGGACTCAAGGAGCGGGATGACGAACGCGGGACGGTCGGTCTGGTTGCAGTGGGTGCTGTTGGCGGCGGTGGGTGCAGGGATCGCCACGTCGGCGCAGGCGCAGGGGACGCAGTGGGAGCGGGAGGCTCAGCGGGTGACGATCGTGCGCGATGATTGGGGGATCGCGCATGTGTCCGGGAGGACGGACGCGGATGCGGTCTTCGGGATGATCTATGCGCAGTGCGAGGATGACTTTCCGCGTGTGGAGACGAACTACCTGACCGCGCTGGGATGGACGGCGCAGGCCGAGGGCGAGAAGGCCATCTGGCAGGATCTGCGGCAGCGGCTGTTTATCGATTCCGATGATTTGAAGAAGGACTACGCGGCGAGCCCGACGTGGCTGAAGCGGTTGATGGATGCGTGGGCGGATGGCGTGAACTACTATCTGGCGACGCATCCCGAGGTGAAGCCGCGCGTGATTACGCACTTCGAGCCGTGGATGGCGCTCTCGTTCACGGAGGGCAGCATCGGCGGGGACATCGAGCGCGTGGACCTGAAGAGGCTGGAGGCGTTCTACTCGGCCAAGCCGACGGTCGGTGCGGTGGTGCCGATGTGCGGCTGCCTGCCGAGGGAAGCTCCGTGGCTTTGATCTCGCTGCCCAATGACGATGAGCCGCGCGGGTCGAACGGCGTTGCGATCGCGCCCGGCAATACGCTTGGGCATCACCCGCTGCTGCTGATCAATCCGCATACGTCGTTCTTCTTCCGGTCGGAGTTACAAATGCGGAGCGGCGAGGGGCTCGATGCGTACGGCGCGGTGACGTGGGGGCAGTTCTTCGTCTATCAGGGCTTCAATGACCGCGCAGGATGGATGCATACCTCGAGCGGCGTGGATGCGGTGGATGAGTTTCTGGAGACGGTCACGCCAGAAGGAGATCACTGGAGTTACAAATACGGGAGCGAGCAGCGGCCGGTGGTGGAGAGGAAGATCACGATTCCGTATCGGACCGAGCATGGCATGGTAGAGCGGACGTTTACGGCGTACTTCACCGCGCATGGCCCGGTGATTCGCGCGGAGAACGGCCGCTGGGTGTCGATCAAACTGATGAATATTCCGGTGGCTGCGCTCGAGCAGAGCTATCTGCGGACCAAGGCGCGGAACTATGCCGAGTATCGGAAGACGATGGAGCTGAAGGCGAACTCGTCGAACAATACGATCTTTGCCGATGCGGATGGGGATATCGCGTACTGGCATGGGAACTTTATTCCGCTGCGGGATACGCGGTTCGATTACACGAAGCCGGTGGATGGCAGCGATCCGGCGACGGATTGGAAGGGGCTGATGACGGTTGCGGAGGCGCCGCAGCTGAAGAATCCGAAGAGTGGGTATCTGTTCAATGTGAACGATTCGCCCTGGAATGGCGCGGGCGAGAGCTCGCTGAAGAGGGCGGACTTCCCGGCGTATGTGGAGCAGGGGATCGAGTCGGCGCGGGGGCATCATGCGATGCGGGTGCTGGCGGGACGGAAGGACTTCACCGCGGAATCGCTGCTGGCGGCGGCGTTCGACAGCTATCTGCCGTGGTTTGCGCGGACGGTTCCGGTGCTGGTCGAGGCGTGGCAGGCGCTGCCGGAGGAGTCTCCGATGAAGGCCAGGCTGGGCGGGCAGATCGCGCTGCTGCGCGGGTGGGACGATCGCTGGAGTCTGGACTCCACGGCGACCTCGCTGGCGGTGTACTGGGGCACGGAGGTGTTGCGGACGGCAGCGAAACCGGCGCGCGAGGCCGGGGTGGCAAGCGAGGAGTATGTCGCGACCAAGGTGCCGGCTGATGCGCTGCTGGCGGCGTTGGCGACGGCTTCGGATAAGCTGACGGCGGACTTCGGGAAGTGGCAGACGCCGTGGGGCGAGATCAACCGGTTTCAGCGGCTGACGGGCGATATCGTGCAGCCGTTCGACGATGCGGGAGCGAGTCTGCCGGTGCCGTTCGTTTCGTCGCTGTGGGGATCGCTGGCGTCGTTTGGAGCACGGCAGTATCCCGGGACGAAGCGGTGGTATGGCACCGTCGGCAATAGCTTTGTGGCGGTGGTGGAGTTCGGCGACAGGGTGCGGGCGCGGGCGGTGACCGCAGGCGGAGAGAGCGGGCATCCGGCGTCGAAGCACTTCGACGATGAGGCGGAGCGGTACGCCAGTGGGAACCTGCGGGAGGTCTACTTCTATCCGCAACAGCTGCAGGGGCATACGGAGCGGACGTATCATCCGGGAGAGCGCTGAGCGGCGGAACAATCTACGCGTTGTGGGCGTATGAATATCCGCAACCACCCTTCGGGGCTGGTAGGCGTCTTACAGAGAGCACTTTGATATCGTAGGGCAGAGGAATCTTATGACCGCGCAAGAACAGCAGATGCTCCAGGGATTAGTGGAGCGCGTCAATGGAACGCAGTTGCCTGAGAAAGATACGGACGCCGAGCAGTATCTGCAACAGAGCTTCGGGCGGAATCCCGATGCGATGTATATTCTCGCGCAAACTGTGCTGGTGCAGCAGTACGCATTGACCCAGGCGCAGAAGCAGCTGGCCGACGCCAAGGCAGAGGCCGAGCAGCTCCGGCAGCAGGCGCAGCATCCGAAACCAGCGACCAGCTTCCTGGGCAGCCTGCTCGGCCGCAGCGAGGAGCCGGCACGTCCTGCCGCGCCGCCACCGCCGCCGCCGCAGGCCTCGTACGCGCAGCCGCAGTACACGCCGGTGCCACCGCCTCCACCGGCCTACACGCCGACCTATGCTCCTCCTCCGGCCTACGGAGCACCGCCGGCTTATGGAGCGCCGGCTGGTTACGCCGCGCCGCCGTCGGCAACGGGCGGGTTCCTGCGTGGCGCCGCGCAGACCGCAGCAGGAGTCGCTGCGGGTGCTTTGGCGTTCGAGGGCATCGAGAGCCTAATGCATGGCTTTGGGCACTCGGCCGGTTACGGGTCGGATATGGGCTTTGGTGGCGGCGGGCGGCCGGAGGAGGTCGTCAACAACTACTATGTCGAGGACTCGGGGCGCGACGATCGCTCGTCTTCTATGGACGACAGTTCGTACAGCAATGACGATGTTGCCGATGACGCCAGCTTCGATGATGGATCGGACTTCGACTCAGGGAATGATACCTTTGACGTCTAATGTCGTAAGCGGCAATGATCTGGTTGGAAACGGGTGGGACCTTGGGTCTCGCCCGTTTTGTCTGTGGACGCAAGATATTTTGCAACTTGCGCTCTCCTTGGTTCGTCCAACGCCCAGCGTGTTGCTCCGCCGAGGAACGAAAAGGTGAGCCGATGCACTTGCGATTGCTGGTAGCTGTCCTTGGTCTTTGCTGGGTGTGTGGGGTGGCCTCGAGGCCGCTGGAGGGGCAGAGCAGCGGCGGCGCTTCGGGGCAGGGGTTTACGCTGCGCAGCGAGACGCGATCGGTGCTGACCGATGTAACCGTGACGGATCGTAATGGGAATCCGGTCCACGGTCTTCCGGCTTCCGCGTTTCATATCTTTGACGACAATCGGCCGCAGGATATCGCCTCGTTTGAGGAACACAGCGCTCCTGTGGGAGGCGCTGCAGATGCGGCGCCTGCTGCTGCGGCGGGCGTTTACAGCAATGCGCTGCAGTTACATCCTCCATCGGTGATGAACATTTTGTTGCTCGATACGACCAACATGCGCATGGAAGATCAGATGTATCTGAGTATCCAGCTGAGCAAGTTTCTGAAGACGCTCGGGCCGGGGAACAGCTGGCGGTTTATCTGCGCAACGGACCAGGTGACGATCCAGTTGCAGGGATTTACGGCGGATCATGCGCTGCTCACCGCGGCGATCCATAAGGGGCTTCCGCGCTTTATGCCGACTGGCCGCCAGTACCTGTCCGATGCAGAGACGCTGCATCAACTGGCGATCTACCTGGGGCAATTGCCTGGGCGCAAGAATGTGCTGTGGTTCTCGGGAGGCTCGACCGCCTTCCTTCTGGCGGACGACGACGAGATGGGTGTCTTCAACATGGGCATGGTCAACCCCGATCTGCGTCGCATGTACGATGAGCTGGAGTCGAGCCGCATCGCGGTCTATCCGATCGATGCGCGCGGGCTGACCCTGCGCCATAACGCCACGGTGACTCGGGCAGCAGTTGGCGATGAACGAAGAGGCCGAGGCTACGGGTGGGCAGGCCTTCTATGCCAACAACGGGCTGGCGCAGATCGCCGCGAAGGTGGTCGATTCGGATGGCAGCTTCTATACCTTGACCTACTCGCCGCAGGACTTCCATTACGACAATAAATGGCACAGGGTGCGGGTGACGGTCGATGGGAACGGATACCGCCTCAGCTATCGCCGTGGATACTTTGCCGATAGCAGCAACGGGAGCGAGGAGGCGTCGGGCGAGAGAAAACAACTGCTCCCGGATGGTTCCACTGCGCTACGGGAGGAGCGGACCGTGCCGATTATCTTCGAGGCGAGTGTTGCGCCCGGAGCCGCGAGCCCGATCCGCGGAGTCGCAGGGCAGGAGGCTTCCCCGGAGCCCGTGAAGAAGGGGACGACTCCGCTGACGATTCATTACAGTGTTCCGGCCGATGCGCTGACCAGGAAGATCGTGGATGGGCAACCGCGCATTTTCCTCGGCGTTGCTGCGCTCGCGTTCGATGGAAGCGGCAACTTGATTGGGCATGAAGAGCGAGAGGTTATGTTGCGCCTGAACGAAGAGCGATTTCGCCTGACGCCGCATGCGGCGGTGTTGCTCCAGCAACAGATCGATCTGAGAAAGGGAGAGGCCTACCTCTACCTGATGATGTGGGACATGACGAGCGGCCATGCCGGCAGCATCGAAATGCCCGTGCAGGTGCAATCTGCGCCGAAACTCGAGCAGCCGAAACTCGAGAAGCAAGGCGCGACGAATTGAACGGGGCACGGATAATTTCGTGATTCTGGGATGGGGGAGCGAAGGAGCAACGGGATAGAATCGTGACACCCTAAACCCTGGAGCTTCTGTGCGTCGAATCGCATCGCTTGCTTGTGTGTCTGTCGCCGTTGCTTTTTCTGCCGCTTCGATTTGTGCCCAAACCCCGCACATTCTGCGGTCGCCATCGTTGTCCGACACTGAGATTGCGTTCCGCTACGCGGACGATATCTGGACGGTTCCACGAAGCGGAGGGGTCGCGCGGCGGCTGACCTCGACCGCGAATGTGCATGAAGGGCCGTTCTTCTCGCCCGATGGACGCACCATCGCGTACTCGGCGGTTGCGGGTGGCAGTGAGGACGTCTATACCATCGGCGTGGACGGTGGCATGCCCAGGCGCATCACCTATCAGCCTTCGGGAAACTATGTTGCGGGTTGGACGCCGGACGGTCGCGATGTGTTGATGACGAGCATGCAGGACGCCTACCGGATGTACTTCCAGATGTATCGCGTGCATGCGGACGGGAGCGGTCTGCCGGAGCGGCTGCCGTTGCCCTCGGCGAGCGATGGGTCGATGTCGGCGGATGGAACGCACCTGGCGTACAGCCCGTTTCTGCAGTGGCAGGCGGCCTCGTGGAAGCGCTATCGCGGCGGCCAGACGCAGCCGGTGCTGGTGGTCGATCTGAAGACGCTCGCCGTGACGAAGGTGCCGCGCGAGAACTCGAACGACACCAATCCGGTGTGGCTCGGGGATGCGATTTACTTTCTCTCCGACCGCAATGGGCCGGTGACGCTCTTCCGCTACGACACGAAGACGGCGCAGGTGAAACAGTTGGTGGAGAACCACGGGCTTGATCTGAAGACGCTGGGCGGACACGGCAGCACGATCGTGTATGAGCAGTTCGGCTCCATCCATCTGTATGACATTGCCAGCGGCGAGGAGCACCCGGTAAACATTACGCTCGATGGCGATCTGCCTGCGCTGGCGCCGCATCTCGAAAAGATTGCCGGCGATGAGATTCGGAATGCGAATCTGTCGCCGACCGGTGTGCGCGCGGTGTTCGAGGCGCATGGCGACATCTTCACGGTGCCGGCGGAGAAGGGCGACGTTCGCAATCTGACGAACACCTCGAACGCAGCGGAACGGGAGCCGGCGTGGTCGCCCGACGGAAAGCGGGTCGCGTACTTCAGCGATGCCTCGGGCGAGTACCAGCTCTATCTGCGCGATCAGGATGGTCTGTCGGCGCCGAAGGTGATCGATCTCGGACCGGACCCGACCTACTACTACGCTGCGAGCTGGTCGCCGGATTCGAAGCGCATTTTGTTCAGCGATAAGCGGCTGAATCTTTGGTATGTGAACGTCGACGGCGGCAAGCCGGTGAAGATCGATACGGACCTTCACGATAGCTTTGGTGCCGCGGAATTCAGCGCCAGCTTCTCCCCGGACAGTAAGTGGATTCTGTATGCGCGGTCGCTGCCGAGCCTGGAGAATGCGGCGTTTCTGTACTCGATCGAGAGTGGCAAGAGCACGCAGATCACCGATGGCATGAGTAATGTAACCAATCCGGTCTTCGATGCGGGTGGGAAGTACATCTTCTTCACCGCGAGCACGAATATCGGGCCGGCGATCGATAACTTTGGGCTGGGCAGCTTCAATCGCACGACGACCTCGAACGTGTATGTGGCGGTGTTGTCGAAGGATGACCCATCGCCGATTCCGCCGGAGAGCGATGACGAAAAGGCGAAGTCCGATGAGGACAAGAAGCCTGCGCCTGCCGATGCCGCGAAGAGCGACGAGAAGGACGCGGCTAAGTCGACGGAGAAGCCTGCGGAGAAGAAGGACGAAGCAGGCAAGGCAACGCCTGTGGTGAAGATCGATCTGGATGGAATCCAGCAGCGTATTCTGGCGCTGCCGATTCCGGCGCGGAACTATGTGACGCTGCAGGCGGGCAAGACGGGCGTGCTGCTGCTGGGTGAGGGCGGGCCGGCGGCGAACTCCTCGGCGGAAGAGCCAGCGACGCTGCGCTCGGTTTGGCGCTTTACGCTCGAGACGCGCAAGACGGAGGATGTGCTGCACAATGCGGCGACGCTGATCAGCTCCTTCGACGGCGAAAAGGTGCTCTACAAGAAGGGCGACGGCTGGTTCATCGCGGCCGCGGGCGATCTGACGCCTGGGGCTGCGGATGGAACGCCGGGCAAGCCGCTGCATCTTGACGGCATGCAGGCGAAGATCGACCCGCGCGCCGAGTGGCGGCAGATGTATGCCGAGACGTGGCGCATCGAACGCGAGTTCTTCTACGATCCGCACTACCACGGGCTGGATCTGAAGAAGATCAGCGCCAAGTATGCACCGTATCTCGCGGGGCTGGGATCGCGCAGCGACCTCACGTATCTGCAGGAGGAGATGCTGGGCGAGATGACGGTGGGCCATATGTTTATCGGGGCTCCCCATCAGGATCAGGATGCTCCGAAGACCGGCCTGCTGGGCGCGGATTACTCCATTGACCATGACCGTTACAAATTCGCGCATGTTGTGAGTGGAGGCAACTGGAATCCGACGCTCTACTCTCCGTTGACGCAGCCGGGCGTGAATGTGCACGAGGGCGAGTATCTGCTGGCGGTGAACGGAGCACCGCTGCACGCGTCGGACAATCTGTATGCGGCCTTCGAGGGGCTTGCTGGCAGGCAGACCAGCATCACCGTGGGCCCGAACGCCGATGGCTCGGGCTCGCGTGCGGTGCTGGTGGTGCCGGTGGCGAACGAGCGCCCGATGCGCGAGCAGGAGTGGATCGAGGGCAATATTCGCAAGGTCAATCAGCTGTCCAATGGGCAGGTGGCGTATGTCTACATGCCGAATACGGCGGGTGCGGGCTTCGATAACTTCAACCGTTACTTTTTTGCGCAGGTGGAGAAGAAGGCGGTCGTCATCGATGAACGCTACAACCAGGGTGGCGATATTGCGGACTACGTCATCGACGTGTTGAAGCGCACGCCGATGCTGAACTACGAGTCGCGCCAGGGAGTGAGCATGACCGAGCCGACGGGCGCGATCTTCGGGCCGAAGGCGATGTTGATCAATCAGAATGCGGGCTCGGGCGGCGATGCGCTGCCGTGGCTGTTCCGTCAGGCGAAGCTCGGTCCGTTGGTGGGCACGCGCACGTGGGGCGGTCTGGTGGGCATCGGAGGATATCCCGTGCTGCTGGACGGCGGCACGGTCACCGCGCCGCGCACGGCGCTGTACGGCCTGCATGGGGAGTTCGAGGTGGAGAACCACGGCATTGCGCCGGATGTGACGGTCGAGGAGGATCCGCGGTCGGTCGCGGATGGTCACGACCCGCAGCTCGAACGCGCGGTGCAGATCGTGCTGGACGAGTTGAAGAAGAACCCGCCGCAGGAGTTCGCCAAGCCGCCGTATCCGAACTATCACAAGAACGATGGGCTGGGCGTGCAGTAGAGACGAAGCGCAAAGACAACGAGCGAGGCCCGATCAGATGGTTTGATCGGGCCTCGCTCGTTTGCTATTTGTTTGGTGATGCGACGGGATTTATGCGGGTATTTGCGCCGAGGT
>CAVWJY010000034.1:0-35234 GCA_963755245.1 uncultured Acidobacteriaceae bacterium
CTCTGCTGCGTGCGAGTAAATTCTATGGTCAAGCTACTAAGGGCGCACGGTGGATGCCTTGGCAGAAACAGGCGATGAAGGACGCGGCAAGCTGCGATAAGCTTCGGGGAGCCGCACACAGGCGTTGATCCGGAGATTTCCGAATGGGGAAACCCACCTAGGCAAAACCTAGGTATGTCCTACTGAATACATAGGTAGGAACAGGCGAACGGAGGGAAGTGAACCATCTCAGTACCTCCAGGAGGAGAAAGAAACCTCGATTCCGAGAGTAGTGGCGAGCGAAATCGGAACAGCCCAAACCCGTAGTATTTCGGTACTTCGGGGGTTTAGGGCCTGCAAAAGTAGAGTTACCAATCTGGTTTATAGCTGAAGCTCGTGGAAACGAGCCCCAAAGAGCGTGACAGGCGCGTAGGCGAAATGAATCCAGACTCGAAGCAGGTACCTGAGTAAGGCGGGGCACGAGAAACCCTGCTTGAATCCACGGGACCATCCCGTAAGGCTAAATACTGTTTTGACCGATAGTGAACCAGTACCGTGAGGGAAAGGCGAAAAGCACCCCATTGAGGGGAGTGAAAAGTACCTGAAACCGTGTGCCTACAAGCAGTGGGAGGACTATGGCCTTCGGGCAATGTCTGACCGCGCGCCGATTGCATAATGAGCCGGCTAGTTATTCTTGTCAGCAAGGTTAAGCGTGAGCGAGCCGCAGCGAAAGCGAGTCTGAAGAGGGCGTTAAGTTGGCAGGAATAGACGCGAGCGGGATGATCTACCCTTGGCCAGGTTGAAGGTGAGGTAACACTCACTGGAGGACCGAACCGGTGTTTGTTGAAAAAAGCTCGGATGAGCTGAGGGTAGGGGTGAAAGGCTAATCAAATTCCGTGATAGCTCGTTCTCTCCGAAATAGCTTTAGGGTGAGCGTCGTGTGATTTGGATCGGTGGTAGAGACATGGATGGACTAGGGGGCTTTCCGGCTTACTGAATCCAACCAAACTTCGAATGCCGATCACAACCAGCACGGCAGTCAGACTGTGGGGGCTAAGCTTCACAGTCGAGAGGAAAACAGTCCAGATCGCCAGCCAAGGTCCCAAAATTACAGTTAAGCGGGAAGGTAAGTCGGAACCCTCAGACAGCCAGGAGGTTGGCTTAGAAGCAGCCATCCTTTAAAGAAAGCGTAATAGCTCACTGGTCAAGGGGTCCGGTGCCGACAATACAACGGGGCTAAAACTGAGACCGAAGCTGCGAATGTCCTTTATTGGACGTGGTAGGAGAGCATTCTCTCGTGGATGAAGCGTAACTGGGAAGATACGTGGACATTAGAGAAGAGACCCTGCCGGCATAAGTAGCGATAATGAAGGTGAGAACCCTTCACGCCGAAAGTCTAAGGTTTCCTGAGGAAGGTTAACCGCTCAGGGTTAGTCGGTCCCTAAGTTGAGGCCGAAAGGCGTAGACGATGGAAGTCCGGTTAATATTCCGGAACTCCCAATACCTCGTTATTACGATGGGGTGACGCAGAAGGATAAGCAGGACCTCCTATGGCTATGGGGTTCGATGCGTGTGAAGCTGGTTTTCCAGTAGGCAAACCGAGGGAAGACTTAACAGTGAGACGCAAAGCAGTAAGCCGTATGGCTGAAAGCTGCTGAGTTCATGCTGCCAAGAAAAACCTCTAAGGAGAGGGATTGGGAACCGTACCACAAACCGACACAGGTAGACGAGGAGAATATCCAAAGGCGCTCGAGCGAAAGTCTGTTAAGGAACTCGGCAAATTAGACCCGTAACTTCGGGAGAAGGGTCGCCCCCTGGGTGCATAGCCTAGGTGGGCCGCAGTGAAATGTGAATGGTGACGGTTAACAAAAACACAGGTCTCTGCAAAGTCAAAAACGACGTATAGGGGCTGACTCCTGCCCGGTGCCGGAAGGTTAAAAAAGGAGAGGTCAGCCGCAAGGCGAAGCTTTGAATTGAAGCCCCGGTGAACGGCGGCCGTAACTATAACGGTCCTAAGGTAGCGAAATTCCTTGTCGGGTAAGTTCCGACCTGCACTAATGGAGCAACGATTGTTCGACTGCTTTAACGAGTTGCTCGGCGAACTTGTAGTACCGGTGAAGATGCCGGTTACCCGCAGCTAGACGAAAAGACCCCGTGCACCTTTACTATACTTTTACTATGAGTTACGGCAATTGCTACTGAGGATAGGTGGGAGGCTTTGAGATCAGGCTTTTGGGTTTGATGAGCCAACGGTGAGATACCACCCTGCGATTGTTGTGATTCTAACCTGCTCCCCTGATCGGGGAGAGGGACATAGTAAGACGGGTAGTTTGACTGGGGCGGTCGCCTCCTAAATTGTAACGGAGGCGCGCGAAGCTACACTCAGGTCGTTTGGAAATCGACCGTCGAGTGCAAAGGCATAAGTGTGGTTAACTGCGAGACCTACAAGTCGAGCAGATGCGAAAGCAGGCCTTAGTGATCCGGTGGTTCTGTATGGAAGGGCCATCGCTCAACGGATAAAAGGTACGCCGGGGATAACAGGCTGATCGGAGCCAAGAGTTCATATCCGTGGGTGTGGGGTGGTTGCTATTCTTAGGAAGTCGCAAGTGAGCGCGGCGCTGGCAGAGAGGTAAAGAGCTGGTGCTGAGGCCGGGCGATTCGCTGATTTTGGCGGTGATTACGGTTTGTTTGCACGATGTTGCAAAGGCGTGAAAAGGCTGCTAAGGTTGGTGAGTACTCACGGCTTCGCGCTTGACGATTGGCTGGGTTTTGGTTTGGCTGATTGGTTGGGTAAGACGGAGCGCAGTCCAAGTGTTGGATCGCGGTTGACAGGCCTGGAAGTTTGGGCGGACCGAATCAAACCCAAGTTACTGCAGTTGAAGGGAGCCTGAGGCGTTTGCGCTGACGGTAAGTGGTTTTGAGGAGCTGAGTGCTCCGCGGCCTGATGGTCGTTTGGTTATTTTTGAGTTTTTGCGCTGCGAATGAGTAGGTTGACGAGCGGTTTTGCTCTTGCTGGATGAGCCTAATGGTTCCTTGCTACCTCTGAGAGAGATGAAGGGATTTGGGTTGTTTCGGGAAGAAGAAAGCGAAACGAGCGGTTGACAAAGATGTCGAAGTTCGATATTCTTAGAAAGTTCGCCAAGTACCTCAGCGAGTTTGCTGAACGCTCTAAACGGTTGAAAATACGCCAGTTAGCTCTTGAAAAGAAAGAGCGAGAGTGGTAGACTGAAGAGGTGCTGAAAAGCGCACACAAGTTCGAGGACACACGGTTGTGGCTATGCCCGCCGAGTCCTTGATCCAAAAGCCGCCCACTTAGGTGCGAGTCGGTTTGGATCTTTGACAACATAGTTGAACGTGCCAGTCGTGAGATGATGCGAAATTTGGTTTAGTCATTCTCACTAGTATTAACCTTCCGGTCTTTCGAGCACCGAAGGCGCACGATCTACCCCCACCCCTGTGGCTGGGTAGCGTGCAAACCAAGATTAAACGAGAGTTTGATCCTGGCTCAGAATCAACGCTGGCGGCGTGCCTAACACATGCAAGTCGCACGAGAAAGGGGCTTCGGTCCTGAGTAAAGTGGCGCACGGGTGAGTAACACGTGAATCATCTACCTTCGAGTGGGGAATAACTGGGAGAAATCTCAGCTAATACCGCATAATACCTACGGGTCAAAGCAGCAATGCGCTTGAAGAGGAGTTCGCGGCAGATTAGTTAGTTGGCGGGGTAATGGCCCACCAAGACGATGATCTGTATCCGGCCTGAGAGGGCGCACGGACACACTGGAACTGAAACACGGTCCAGACTCCTACGGGAGGCAGCAGTGGGGAATTTTGCGCAATGGGGGAAACCCTGACGCAGCAACGCCGCGTGGAGGATGAAGTATCTTGGTACGTAAACTCCTTTCGATGGGGAAGATAATGACGGTACCCATAGAAGAAGCCCCGGCTAACTTCGTGCCAGCAGCCGCGGTAATACGAGGGGGGCAAGCGTTGTTCGGAATTATTGGGCGTAAAGGGTGCGTAGGCGGTTTGATAAGTCTGATGTGAAATCTCTGGGCTCAACCCAGAGTCTGCATTAGAAACTGTCGGGCTTGAGTATGGGAGAGGTGAGTGGAATTTCCGGTGTAGCGGTGAAATGCGTAGATATCGGAAGGAACACCTGTGGCGAAAGCGGCTCACTGGACCATAACTGACGCTGAGGCACGAAAGCTAGGGGAGCAAACAGGATTAGATACCCTGGTAGTCCTAGCCCTAAACGATGATTGCTTGATGTGGCAGGTACCCAATCCTGCCGTGTCGAAGCTAACGCGATAAGCAATCCGCCTGGGGAGTACGGTCGCAAGGCTGAAACTCAAAGGAATTGACGGGGGCCCGCACAAGCGGTGGAGCATGTGGTTTAATTCGACGCAACGCGAAGAACCTTACCTGGGCTCGAAATGTGCATGAATCCGGCAGAAACGTCGGCGTCTCGCAAGAGACATGTATATAGGTGCTGCATGGCTGTCGTCAGCTCGTGTCGTGAGATGTTGGGTTAAGTCCCGCAACGAGCGCAACCCTTATCTTCAGTTGCTACCATTTAGTTGAGCACTCTGACGAAACCGCCTCGGATAACGGGGAGGAAGGTGGGGATGACGTCAAGTCCTCATGGCCTTTATGTCCAGGGCTACACACGTGCTACAATGGCCGGTACAAACCGCTGCAAACCCGCGAGGGGGAGCTAATCGGAAAAAGCCGGCCTCAGTTCGGATTGGAGTCTGCAACTCGACTCCATGAAGCTGGAATCGCTAGTAATCGTGGATCAGCATGCCACGGTGAATACGTTCCCGGGCCTTGTACACACCGCCCGTCACATCACGAAAGTGGGTTGCACTAGAAGTCGGTGGGCTAACCGCAAGGGAGCAGCCGCCCAAGGTGTAATTCATGATTGGGGTGAAGTCGTAACAAGGTAGCCGTAGGAGAACCTGCGGCTGGATCACCTCCTTTCTAAAAGAGAACGCCTCGGCACACTCAAACGCCCTGCGATTGCAGGTGGCTCTGGTTTCACGACCATCCAAGTCTTGAGTGACGTTGCCGAGAACCATCTGGGCCTCAAAATCCAGATGAGCCTGAACTAGACCTTCTTTTTTTCGCAGCGACCTTCGGGTCCTAGTATCAACAACGATGGTCCAATCATGGCGTAGCTGTGATGCACGTTCAACTGTGTCCTCGAAACCTTTCGAGAGAGACTAGCTTTTAGCTTCGAGCTGTTAGCTTCCGAGCTAAAAGCTGGAATCTGATAGCCAGCGGGCCTGTAGCTCAGTTGGTTAGAGCGCACCCCTGATAAGGGTGAGGTCGGTAGTTCGAATCTACCCAGGCCCACCACCTTTATCGCGTCAAACCGGTTATACTGGTAGACGATGGGGCTGTAGCTCAGTTGGGAGAGCGCCTGCTTTGCAAGCAGGATGTCATCGGTTCGATCCCGGTCAGCTCCACCATCCTCTCGACAAGGTAATTCGTAACAGTACTAGGGCAGACAGATGTCTGCTTGAGGTTGAGCCTCTGAGGTTAACTCAGTGGTTGAACCTTGAGCAGGAATGCTCAAGCCGCCTGAGGGCGCGATAGCGACACGAAGTTTAGTAAGGTCGCTCACTGATTTTTGACAACTGAATAGATTGGGTAAATATAACTACAAGGCTGAGCAGCGAATGCTATCAGGTTGTATCTGATAGTTGAAGCTGTCAATCAGTATTGAGTGTCTTTAGAATATTCGTACAGCGACTTACGAGTGAACTACTTCGGTAGTAAGTGAGTAAGGACGTAATGTACCGGCGAAAAGTGGATGCAACACATACACACAGAGATCTAGAAGCTTGTGAATGTGGTAGAGGTTGATATCTCTGCTGCGTGCGAGTAAATTCTATGGTCAAGCTACTAAGGGCGCACGGTGGATGCCTTGGCAGAAACAGGCGATGAAGGACGTGGCAAGCTGCGATAAGCTTCGGGGAGCCGCACACAGGCGTTGATCCGGAGATTTCCGAATGGGGAAACCCACCTAGGCAAAACCTAGGTATGTCCTACTGAATACATAGGTAGGAACAGGCGAACGGAGGGAAGTGAACCATCTCAGTACCTCCAGGAGGAGAAAGAAACCTCGATTCCGAGAGTAGTGGCGAGCGAAATCGGAACAGCCCAAACCCGTAGTATTTCGGTACTTCGGGGGTTGTAGGGCCTGCAACAGTAGAGTTACCAATCTGGTTTATAGCTGAAGCTCGTGGAAACGAGCCCCAAAGAGCGTGACAGGCGCGTAGGCGAAATGAATCCAGACTCGAAGCAGGTACCTGAGTAAGGCGGGGCACGAGAAACCCTGCTTGAATCCACGGGGACCATCCCGTAAGGCTAAATACTCGTTTCTGACCGATAGTGAACCAGTACCGTGAGGGAAAGGCGAAAAGCACCCCATTGAGGGGAGTGAAAAGTACCTGAAACCGTGTGCCTACAAGCAGTGGGAGGACTATGGCCTTCGGGCAATGTCTGACCGCGTGCCTATTGCATAATGAGCCGGCTAGTTATTCTTGTCAGCAAGGTTAAGCGTGAGCGAGCCGCAGCGAAAGCGAGTCTGAATAGGGCGTTAAGTTGGCAGGAATAGACGCGAAGCGGGATGATCTACCCTTGGCCAGGTTGAAGGTGAGGTAACACTCACTGGAGGACCGAACCGGTGTTTGTTGAAAAAAGCTCGGATGAGCTGAGGGTAGGGGTGAAAGGCTAATCAAATTCCGTGATAGCTCGTTCTCTCCGAAATAGCTTTAGGGCTAGCGTCGTGTGATTTGGATCGGTGGTAGAGACATGGATGGACTAGGGGGCTTTCCGGCTTACTGAATCCAACCAAACTTCGAATGCCGATCACAACCAGCACGGCAGTCAGACTGTGGGGGCTAAGCTTCACAGTCGAGAGGAAAACAGTCCAGATCGCCAGCTAAGGTCCCAAAATTACAGTTAAGTGGGAAAGGAAGTCGGAACCCTCAGACAGCCAGGAGGTTGGCTTAGAAGCAGCCATCCTTTAAAGAAAGCGTAATAGCTCACTGGTCAAGGGGTCCGGTGCCGACAATACAACGGGGCTAAAACTGTATACCGAAGCTGCGAATGTCCTTTATAGGACGTGGTAGGAGAGCATTCTCTCGTGGATGAAGCGTAACTGGGAAGATACGTGGACATTAGAGAAGAGACCCTGCCGGCATAAGTAGCGATAATGAAGGTGAGAACCCTTCACGCCGAAAGTCTAAGGTTTCCTGAGGAAGGTTAATCCGCTCAGGGTTAGTCGGTCCCTAAGTCGAGGCCGAAAGGCGTAGACGATGGAAGTCCGGTTAATATTCCGGAACTCCCAATACCTCGTTATTACGATGGGGTGACGCAGAAGGATAAGCAGGACCTCCTATGGCTATGGGGTTCGATGCGTGTGAAGCTGGATCCGATAGGCAAATCCGTTGGGTCTTAACAGTGAGACGCAAAGCAGTAAGCCGTATGGCTGAAAGCTGCTGAGTTCATGCTGCCAAGAAAAACCTCTAAGGAGAGGGATTGGGAACCGTACCACAAACCGACACAGGTAGACGAGGAGAATATCCAAAGGCGCTCGAGTGAAAGCTTGTTAAGGAACTCGGCAAATTAGACCCGTAACTTCGGGAGAAGGGTCGCCCCCTGGGTGCATAGCCTAGGTGGGCCGCAGTGAAACGCGAACGGCGACTGTTTAACAAAAACACAGGTCTCTGCAAAGTCAAAAACGACGTATAGGGGCTGACTCCTGCCCGGTGCCGGAAGGTTAAAAGGAGAGGTTAGCCGCAAGGCGAAGCTTTGAATTGAAGCCCCGGTGAACGGCGGCCGTAACTATAACGGTCCTAAGGTAGCGAAATTCCTTGTCGGGTAAGTTCCGACCTGCACGAATGGAGTAACGATCGTTCGACTGTCTTAACGAGTTGCTCGGCGAACTTGTAGTACCGGTGAAGATGCCGGTTACCCGCAGCTAGACGAAAAGACCCCGTGCACCTTTACTATACTTTTACTATGAGTTACGGCAATTGCTGCGCAGGATAGGTGGGAGGCTTTGAGATCAGACTTTTGGGTTTGATGGAGCCAACGGTGAGATACCACCCTGCGATTGTTGTGATTCTAACCTGCTCCCCTGATCGGGGAGAGGGACATAGTAAGACGGGTAGTTTGACTGGGGCGGTCGCCTCCTAAATTGTAACGGAGGCGCGCGAAGCTACACTCAGGTCGTTTGGAAATCGACCGTCGAGTGCAAAGGCATAAGTGTGGTTAACTGCGAGACCTACAAGTCGAGCAGATGCGAAAGCAGGCCTTAGTGATCCGGTGGTTCTGTATGGAAGGGCCATCGCTCAACGGATAAAAGGTACGCCGGGGATAACAGGCTGATCGAAGCCAAGAGTTCATATCGACGCTCCGGTTTGGCACCTCGATGTCGGCTCATCGCATCCTGGAGCTGTAGAAGGTTCCAAGGGTTAGGCTGTTCGCCTATTAAAGCGGTACGTGAGCTGGGTTCAGAACGTCGCGAGACAGTTCGGTCTCTATCTGCTGTGGGCGTAGGAGATTTGAAGAGGGCTGTCCTTAGTACGAGAGGACCGGGATGGACGAACCTCTTGTGTTCCAGTTGTCATGCCAATGGCACGGCTGGGTAGCGAAGTTCGGTTGTGATAACCGCTGAATGCATATAAGCGGGAAGCACGCTCTAAGATGAGATCTCCCAACCCAAAAGGGAAATGAAGGGCCCTAGAAGACCACTAGGTTGATAGGCTGGAGGTTGAAGTGCAGTAATGCATGTAGCTTACCAGTACTAATCGCCCGTTCGGCTTGTCCATAGAATTTACTCTGCGCAGTAAGTCTAACATCCACTGTTCAAGAGCATTCAATACAAGCTTTGTAGTTATACAAGATATAACTAATACGTTTTCGGTATATGTCTGCTCAATCTATTCAGTTGTGAACAATCGCGTGAGCGAAAGTTCAAAATTTTGCCGGTGAGTTTACCGCGAGGGTCACACCCGTTCCCATCCCGAACACGGAAGTTAAGCCTCGCTGGGCCGATGGTACTGCACGCGTAAGTGTGTGGGAGATTAGGTGATCGCCGGCAATAATATCTAAGCAAACGCCCCAATCCAAAAGGATTGGGGCGTTGCTGCGTGTGCTGGCGGGAAAGTCGAGCTAGAGATCCGCACGCGATGAGTCCGGCTGCGGCAATGACGTGCTCAGTCGCTGAATCGCCGCGGTGCAGCTGGCCATCCAAGCAAGACCATGACGAAATTGGAAGTTCCCAGGCAGCAGGCCTACGGTATCTCACCGGAGAAGGGTTGGCGATCTCGTCGTCACCGTAATCAATGATGGTTTCGAAGACTGGTCCTTCGACATTCTGAGTGAGAACATCACTGCCGAGGAGGCCAAAGGGCTGCTCGCGGCAGCGCATCTTCCACCAATTCCGCGCATGCCGGTCAATGTCTATGTTGTCCAGGATGGGCAGCGCACGATTCTGATCGATAGCGGCGATGGAAATGCGCTGGGTGCAGGGGGCCGGTTGCCGGATGCCTGGCGGCGGCGAATCTCGATGCCGCAGCAGATCGATGCCATCCTGCTGACGCACGCCCATCCGGATCATGTAGGCGGGTTGGCTGGGCCCAATGGAAGCCGTTGTTTCCACACGCGGAGCTGGTGCTGCATGCCGAAGAGCTGCGCTTCTGGCAGGAAGAGGCAAACTTTGCGAGCAGGCCTCATCTGGAGGGGGCTCGCAGACTTGCCTTGAATAGCTTCGCGGCGTATCGCTCGGTGACGCGGACGGTCACAGGGGGCGAGGTGCTTCCAGGGATCACGCTGGAGCCGCTTCCCGGGCATACGCCTGGGCACAGCGGATATCGGATCAGCTCGGGAGGAGAGAGTGTGCTGATCTGGGGCGATATCGCGCACTGGCCGGAGATTCAGGTGCCCCGGCCTGAGGTGACGCTGGCGTTCGATATCGACCCGAGGCTGCAGCCGCGGCTGCGGAGACGCGGACGGCGGCTGCATCGATCGGGTCTGGCCACCGACAATATCCTGATCGGCGGGATGCATCTGAACTTTCCTGGGTTTATTCGCATTCGCCGGGATCGCAGCACGTATGCGATCCTACGAGGAGCGCTGGCTGCCTGATCTCGATGTGAACTGAGCGGGCATCCGATCGTCAACCCGCATCGCTGCCGGGAACGGCTGCGCAGCATGTAGGCCCAACGTCAGTGAATGTACTCCGATGCGCTGTGCCAGCCGAAATCGAGAATGGAGAATCTGCTTCTGCAGTGTCATCAAGAGGCTCGAGTGTTCGCGGACGAATGAGCAACGCGCAAGCTCGTAGAACTTTATATTGCGAGTGGCGCTCGATGCCTTCAGGAGAAGGCACGAATGAGCGAACGGGGTTCCCCTCGATGGGGAACCCCGTTTTGGCTTCAGGGAGGCGATGCGACTTAGTGGATCGATCTTTGGCGTCGTCGGCGGCTTTGCGGGCGGCTTTTTCGGCGTCCCTGGCGGCGTGCTCGGCGCTCTTGAGGGCTTGGCGGGCTGCCGGCGGGACGTCGGTGAGGGGAGGCGGCGGTGGGGGAAGAGGTGGCAGCGGGGCGATGCTGGCCTTCTTGATGGCGATATCGCCCTGGCTGGTGGTGATCTTGATGGCGGCGGTGCCCTTGCCGACGGTGCCGGTGAGGAGGCCGTGCTGGTCGTGCTGCTCGACGGGCAGGGCGAAGTCGTTCTCGAGGTTGCCGTCGGTGGTCTCGGCGTGGACGTTGAAGCCGGCCTGGTCGGGGAGGGTGAGGTTGACCGAGCCGTCGCGATTTTCGACGGTGACGTTGCCGAGCGGTGGGGCGCTGGTGAGGTTGACGGAGCCGTTGCGGTTGGTGACGGAGAGGTCGCCGGCGATGCGCTCGAGGGTGATGTTGCGGTTGCGGGTGTTGAGGATGACGGGGCCGACGGCCTGGTCGGCGGAGAGGTCTTCGTCGGAGCTGATGTCGATGTCGCCGTCGAGGCGGGCGAGCTGGAAGTCGGTGCGGCTGGTGTGGAAGCGGACGGCGTTGCGGACGCGCTCGAGGTGGGTGGAGCCGAAGAAGTCGCCTTCGATGGAGACGGGGCCGTCGATGTCGGAGGCGGTGACGTCGCCGCCGCGGCCCTGGAGGGTGACGGGGCCGGTGGTGCTGTGGATGGAGAAGGAGGAGTCGCTGTTGTTGATGTGGGTGGTGACGGCGCCGGTGATGGCGCTGAGCTCGACGTCGCCGTGGTTGGCGGTGATGGTGACGGGGGCTTTGATGGCGCTGACGTGGACGTCGCCGTGGTTGGCGAGGATGGTCTCGGCGGCGGCGGGGGGCAGGGTGATGGTGAGGTCGGCGCGGGTGCCTTCGAGCGCGGGGATGCGGAGCTGAACCGTGTTGCCGTTGGTGATGAGGTTGGGGCTGAGCTGCTGGGCTTTGCTGGCGGCGTCGGCGTCGGAGCGGCTGTAGACCTCTTTGTGGAGGACGATGTGGATCTGGTTGTCGTCGCTGGTGCCGGAGATGGTGATGTCGCCGCGGGGGTTGTCGACCTCGAAGCTGGCGCCGGCGGGGAGGGCCTGGACGAGGGTCTGATCGCTCTCGTGCTTGTCGCCGAGGAACTGGTCGAGGTCGTCCTGGTTGAGGTTGAGTTGGTCGAGCAGGTCATGTGGCCGTTGGAGCGCACGCCGTTGAAGGCGACGCCGACGCCGGCGAGCAGGATGAGCAGCCAGACGACGCCTCCGCCAACGCCGCGGCGGATGTAGGGGCGGTCGTCATTGTGGAAGGCGTAGTCGAGGATCCACTCGATCAGGACGATGGTGCCGACGCCGATGAGCAGCAGCGGCCACCAGCGGCCGTACCAGTCCCAGAATCTGAGCGCGGGCAGGCGGCCGGTCTGGACCAGGAGGAAGACGACGCCGAGGACGATGAGAAGAATCGGGCCGGCGATGGAGCCGCGGCGGAGGCCGCGATACTGGGCGCGGTAGGCGTCGCGCTGGGCCTTGGCCTGGTAGCGCATGGCCTTGGCCTGCTCGCGCATGCATGCGCTGTTGCTGCTTCCAGTCGCCGTAGGGTGGGGGTGGGTAGGGAGGAGGATAGTTGGCCATGGTCTATCTCCCTTCCTGCGAGTGGGTGTCGGTGGGGTGGGTGCTCGTCGCTTGAGGACGGGACGATGGAGGTGGTGGCCGGGGGCTCGGGCGCAGGCTGGCGGCGGGCCGTAGGGGTAGCCTGCGGGTTGAAGGGCATGGCTGCCGCGGCGCTGTAGGCGGTGCGCTTGAAGACCGCCAGGACGCCGGCGAGGATGATGAAGAGCGGCCAGCTATGTCCCCAGGAGAGGATGTCGAAGTCGTCGAGCAGGAACATGAGGCCGACCAGGGCGATCCAGGCGGCGCCTGCGGCGGCGCGGAAGAGACGGAGCTGGTAGCCGGGGCGCCGTACTCGGAGTGGACGGAGCCGTAGCCGGTCATGCGGCTGACGAAGATCCAGACGGCGAGGCCGAGCAGGAGCAGGGGGACGAAGAATCGTCCGGAGAAGCCGTGGAAGAGGCCGGAGTTGCCGATCAGGAAGAGGGCGCCGAGGACGATGAGCCAGATGGCGCCGATGGGGAAGTGCGGTCCCGGAGGGATGGCAGGGGCTCGTCGTTCGGGACGGACGGCGGGACGGGCGGAGGGTAGGCGGCAGACGGGTAGCCGGCCGGGTACTGCGGCGGGGGCGGCGCTCCCCAGGCGGCTGCCGGTGGGGTGAAGCCGGGGGCTGGCGGCGGCGTAGCGGCGGCGGTGCGCGGGCGGCGGGGGGCGTGAGGATGGCCGGTGGACCAGGCCTTGCCGAAGCCGAGGCGCTCGCCGATGTCGTTGAGGCCGAAGGGGTTGGGAAGAGGGCGGCCGTCGCGGCGGGCGGCTGCGGTGTGGTAGGCCTCGATGGCCATGTAGAAGACCCAGCCGGCGATGAAGAGGCCGAAGATGCCGTGGTTGTCGGCGAGGCTGACCAGGACGGCAAAGACGACGAGGTGGACGATTCCCTTGGCGTACTGCTCGTTGTACATGGCGCCGACGCCGGGGATGAAGCCGAGAGCGCCGGCGAGCCAGGGGTTTGGGCGCCGTGGTGGGCGGCGGTGGGGTGATGCCGTTGCGTCAACGCCGTTGCCGGGGTCGGTGACGGGGTAGCTGGCGGCCGCCGGCGGGCGGGCATGGTGGCGCCGATGCGGGCGGCGAGGCAGGGCTCACAGAAGACGGCGGAGCCTACCGTGCGCGTGCATTCCTGGCAGAGCGGCTTCCCGCAGTTCTGGCAAAAGGCAATTCTTTCCCGATCAGGATGGTTTGCGCAGTTCATACCAATCCCCCTTCCACGACATGATCTTTGAACTGATTGAATTGATTGGAGCGGTTGCTGCAGACGATGGAGGCAGGCAGCGGCTGGCTCGAGGTTGCACCGGCCGGGGCCGCAGCGAGTTGAATCCTGGGCAGACCGAGGGGTTGGCGCTGGCTGGTGCCGCTATTGGGCTTGGGGCGTTCCTGCTTGGGCTTCTGCGACTCCGGCTGGGAGCCGCCGTCGGGGGCGGAGTTGGGACGAGCGTCGTTGTCGTTGGCGCGCTGCAGGTCGCGGACGCGGGATTCGAGCTCGTAGACCACGCGCAGGTTCTCGTAGTAGCGAACGGCGCGGGCGTTGGCGTCGGAGAGGTTGCGCTCGAGGTTGGCGGGCCTGAGGTCGGCGGCCTTGAGCTGGTCGAGGTGAACGCCGGTGAGGTTGAGGGTGAGGGCGATGGAGAAGAAGGCCATCGCGGCGGTCATGGCCAGCCGGGGCTGGAGCATGGTCTGGCCAAGGGCGCGGAGGCTGAAGCGGCGTGCCGGACGCGCCGGGAAGGGCAGGACGTTGCCGGGGAAGGGCAGGTGACCGAGGCCTGTGGCGGGCAGGAGGCGGCGGAGTGCGGCACAGCGCCGACTGCGGCTGGGGAGGCGGGCTGAATCGCAGTCGGGATCGCGGTTTGGGCGAGGATGCGCTCGAGCAGGGCCGCGGAGGGCTCCGGGCGATGCGGCTTCAGCATGCTGAGCAGAGCCGCTCCGCGCTGCGCGTCGGCGAACATCCCGCTGCACACATCGCAGGTGGCGATATGGCGGTCGAAGGCCGCCTGATCGGCTGCGGAGAGGGTGCCGTCGATCGCGTCGGCGAGCATGGCCTCACAGTGGGCGCACCCGGGGCCGGAGCCGAACGGTTGCGGGCTTCCGAATTGGTTGATCTCAGCCACTTTCATCACCTGTCTTTCTATCTAGACCGAACTATCTCGAACCACTGGTTTGGAACTGACCTGCTGTGTTGACTAACTCTTTGGCCTTAGTTGACCTGTCTCTCTATACGTTGCAAAAGCCGGGCAAGTTCCCCGCGACCGCGACTGATGCGGCTTTTCACGGTGCCCTCGGGGATGCGGAGGACCTGCGCGATCTCCTTGTAGTCCATGTCCTCGAGGTCGCGGAGGATGACGGCCTCGCGGAGCTCGGGGGAGAGCTGTTTGAGGGCCTCCTGGATGGTGGCCTTGAGCTCGAGGCCGGCGACGTGGTGCTCCTGCGAGGGGCGGGGATCGGGGAGGCGATCGGCCATCGTGGGGCCGTCGGGATCGTGTGCTGAGTGCTGGCGTCGAGCGAGTCGCTGGCGCGGTCGAGCCGGGTGCGGCGGAAGTGATCGACCAGGAGATTGCGGGCCAGCGTGGTGATCCAGGTCTGGAAGCTGCCCTTCTGGGTGTCGAAGGTGGCGAGGTTGCGGTAGACCTTGAGGAAGACGTCCTGGGTGAGGTCCTCGGCGTCGGTGGGGGAGTTGGTGAAGCGGTAGCAGATGGCGTAGATGCGGCGGTGCTGACCGGAGACGAGCTGGCGCCAGGCCTGCGGGTCGCCCGCGATGCACTGGTGGACGAGGCGAAGGGTGGCCTCCTGCTCTGCGATCTGCTGTGGACTGCGTTGCAACGTCGCCTCGACCTGCTCTAAACGGTGGGAAGCAGTGTATCGCGCGAGGGGCTGGTGCGCGGCGCAGAATCGGTGGGGCTCGGCGGGTGGCAGCCGGATGTGCCGCGGCGACAGCGCTGGGCTGCGCGGCGGGGCGCGGGGGCACGCTTGCGCCCGAGGGAGGCGGGAAGCAGTGTAGCCGCGGGAACGGACATGAGAAGAACGCCCATGCGTTTTCTATACGCAGGGGCGTTCGGGATAGTTCCTTGCTGTGCCGTTGGCCGGTCGAGCGTGTAGCCGGGAGGCTCGGTTAGGGCAGGGTGGGCGCGGTGATGACGCCACAGGCGATGCGGCTGCCGGCGTTGCCGACCGGATCGGTCTTCATGTCGTCGACCTTCTCGTGAATCATGATCGAGGTGCCGCCGTCGGCGAGGATGTTGTGGGGATCGCCGGGCTTGAGCGAGAGGTAATCGACCTTGTAGGTGACCTGGCCGGTGCCGTCGGCGCCGATGACGATGTTCTGGGGAAGGTCGCCGGCGTGGTGGCCCATGGGGTTCATGGTGCCGTGCTGCTTGTGGTCGGGGTTGAAGTGGCCGCCGGCGGAGGTGAAGCCGGGGCCCTCGCAGAGGGGCTTCTGATGGATGTGAACGCCGTGCTCGCCGGCGGGAAGGTTCTTGAGCTGGACCTTGATGGTCAGCTCCTTCTTGCCCTGCTGGAAGGTGGCGGTGCCGGCGTCCTGGCCGGTCGAGTTCTTGAGCGAAACCACCAGGGGCTTCGACTTGGCGAAGGCGTGGGCTGCCGGCAGGGTGAGCAGGCAGGCGGTGACAGTCAGCAACATTCGGCGCATGGTTCGTTCTCCTTTAGCCATCACCTGAGCATACCGTGGGCGTGGCGCCAGTTGCGGAGGAGGGCCAGAAAGAGTCGGTGAATTTAGAAAGAAGGCGCGATTTCTCTCTGGGCTCTTCGATGTCGCTATTAGGTAACTAGGTACCCCTATCGAAAGTAACAATCGGTGATATACGGCTCGGTGGGCGACTTGTATGCTGCAGCAATGCATGCCATTTTCTGTTTTTTCGGCTCCCCGAGGCCTACGCGCGGGAATGTTCTGTTTCGTTTAGGGGTTGTTCTGGGCCTGTCGGTCGCGGTTGGGGCTGGTGTGGGGTCGCGGTTGGGCAGGGGGTGGATGGCGTCTCATCCTCGTCCTCTGCGGCGGTTGAGACGCAGCAGGCAAGCATGGAGCCGCTGTTGGTGGGGTATTCGAGCAGCATGTCGGGTGCGCCAGTTCTGCGTCCAGTGCTGCGCCGGGGGTGATGCCGGTCCTGAGCGCTGGGAGCGTGAATCCGCAGCGGCCGGTGCGGCCGTTCTCGCGGATTGGGATTGCGGCGCACGTGGGCATCAACGGCATCGGGTTCGATACGGCGACCCCGCTGGCACGGCACTTCAACCTGCGCACCGGCGCGGACTTCTTTGGCTTCTCGGATTCGTTTGTGGAGCAGGGAGCGAACGTCGCGATCAACCTGCAGCTGCGTATCGGGACACGCGATGCTGGACTGGTTCCCCTTCCGCAATGGCTTCCATGTCAGCCCGATGGTGAACTTTTCCAACAACAATACGGTGCGGGCGACGGTTCTGGTGCCGTCGGGAAGCACGATTACGCTGAGCGGCTCCAACTACATCAGCAGCCTGACGGACCCGCTGCACGGCAGCGGATCGGTGGGCTTCCGCAAGACCTCGCCGGGGCTGACGGTGGGCTGGGGCAACATCGTGCCGCGGTCGAACAAGCACCTGAGCTTCCCGGTGGAGCTGGGCTTCTACTACGAGGGCCAGCCGACGCTGAAGGTGGCGTTTACCGGCAGCGCCTGCGATCCGTCGCAGCCGGCGTCGATTGGCTGTGAGTCGGTCAATAACGACGCGGGCTTTCAGCAGAGCCTGACGCAGTTCACCGCGCGCAACAACCACAACCTGAGCTATGCCTCGTTCTTCCCGGTGCTTTCGACCGGGGTCGGCTATCAGCTTCTAGCGAGCAGTCGCGGTTGGGGACGGGAAATCCACCGGGGTGAGACGGTTAAGATAACGGGAGACCAATCAGATTCTGAAGGAAACCCGCACCCATGGCACCACTCCCCGTTCCCGGCCGCATTGAAGTGATTACTGGACCCATGTTCTCCGGCAAGTCGGAGGAGCTGATTCGCCGCCTGAAGCGGGCGCGGATCGCGCGGCAGCGGGTGTTGTGCTTCAAGCCGGACATCGATCTGCGCTACCACCGGGAGGCGATCGCCTCGCATAGCGCGCAGACCCACGAGGCGCAGACGATTGCGAACGTGGAGCGGATGCGGGAGGCGCTGTCCGCGCAGCTGCACGCGGTGGAGGTGATCGGCGTGGACGAGGCGCAGTTCCTCGATGAGGGGATCGTTGCGCTGGCGCTGGAGCTGGTGCATCTGGGCAAGCGGGTGGTGATCGCGGGGCTGGATACGACCTTCAGCGGCGAGCCGTTTGGGCCGATTCCGGCGCTGATGGCGATCGCCGACGAGGTGACGAAGCTGTCGGCGGTGTGCATGGTCTGCGGCGCTCCGGCGATCCATACCCAGCGGCTGGGAGCCAACCAGCAGGTGGTGATGGTGGGCGCGGCGGGGATGTATGAGGCGCGTTGCCGGGCGTGCTTCCGGCCGTTCGTGGACGAGCAGGGATCGGAGCAGATGGAGCTGCCGGTGGCCTCGAGCGAGGCTTAGACCGCTTCAGCTCGTGGGATCGGGGCATCGGCCGCAGGGGTCCAGCGGTAATGCGGGCCATCAGATCTCCTTTTATTCGTAAACAACTCAGGGATGGGTCGACGGAACCGGTTCGACGTGGACGGCGGTGCCGTAGGCGAGGACCTCGGTGACGCCCTGCATCAGCTCGTTGGCGTCGTAGCGGGCGGCGATGATGGCGTTGGCGCCGTGCTCGGCGGCGTGCTGCATCATCATGACGAAGGCGTCCTGGCGGGTCTTCTCGCAGAGCTCGGAGAGCAGGGTGATGTTGCCGCCGAGGATGGTCTGCAGGCTGGCGCCGAAGGTGCCGAGGATGGAGCGGGAGCGGACGACGATGCCGCGCACGACGCCGTAGTTGCGCACGATGCGGTAGTTGGGCAGCTCCAGCGCGGTGGTGACCATGGCGGGATCGAAGGGGGCTACGGGACGCGGGGGCGGACGGCGTGGACATCGTGAGCTCCTGAACATCTGAGGTCCAAGAGTCGGTGCGTGGCCTATGCGGGATTGTACGGCAGAGTCCGGCGTAGCGTTCTCGGAGTTTATTCGCTGCGCGATGTCGCTTGTCGGGCTGGGCGAGGGTCTGGAGCGAGGGCGGGTGACGGCGCCGCGTGTCGATGGCCGTGGCGGGCGAGGTCGATGCCGGCGGCGAGGTCCGGGGCGCAGTCGGCGACGAGCAGCACGGCGGCGGCGTTGAGCAGGACGATGTCGCGGCAGGGGCCGGGTTCGCCGGTGAAGATCGCGCGCAGGATGGCGGCGTTGGCTGGCGGCGTCGCCTCCGCGCAGGGCGGAGAGCGGGGCGCGGGTGAGGCCGAACTGCTCGGGCGTGACGGTTTGCAGCGTGATGCGGCCGTTGTGGACCTCGGCGATCTGGGTGGGGCCGCTGATGCTGATCTCGTCGAGGCCGCAGGCCGGTCTCGTCCTGCCCGTGGACGACGAAGGCGTGGCGGGTGTCGAGCAGGAGCATGGCCTCGGCGACGAGCGGGACGCGGTCGGCGGCGTAGACGCCCATGACCTGGGTGCGGGCGCCGGCGGGGTTGGCGAGCGGGCCGAGCAGATTGAAGGCGGTGCGGACGCCGAGGGCGCGGCGAACGGGCATGACGGCCTTCATCGCCGGGTGCAGCGTGGGCGCGTGGAGGTAGGCGAAGCGATGGGCGCGGAGCGCGGTGGCGGCGGCGTCGGGGGAGAGATCGATGGGGATGCCGAGGGACTCGAGGACGTCGGCCGAGCCGCTGGTGGAGGTGACGGCGCGGTTGCCGTGCTTGGCGACCATGATCTCGGTGCTGGCGGCGGCGGCGACGAGGGCGGCGGCGGTGGAGATGTTGAAGGTGCCGGAGGCGTCTCCGCCGGTGCCGCAGGTGTCGGTCAAGCGGCTGCGCTCCGCGTCGTTCAAGGGCAGGGGCGTGGCGGCGGCGCGCATGGCGTCGACGAAGCCGGCGAGCTCTGCGGGGGTTTCGCCGCGGGCGGCGAGGGCGCCGAGCAGGGCGGCGATCTCGATGTCGGTGGCGTGGCCGGCGAGGATCAGCTCGCAGCAGGGAGCGGGCTTCGTCGCGGGTGAGGACGGAGCGCTGCTCGAGAATCTGGCGGAGGAACGGGCGCAGTGCGGTGCTTTGGGACATAAGGGAAGGCTATCAATTTTCGCGTGTGGGGTGATTTTGGGCGCAAAGGGAGGCTCTGCTCGCCGCAAATTGTGTGGCGAATCTGGACAGGCGGTGGCGCGCGGTCGAGAAGAGGTGGTGCGGAGGGTGTGGAGCGCGCATCCATAGTTATGCAGTGCAGGCATTCCGTGAGCTGTATCATCGCTGCTGCGCTTTGCAGATGCGGTGAGCCTGGAGCACGAGAACGACATAAGAACGACACAAGGAGAGATGGCATGGCGGAAGTACGCGTAATTGCGCGGGCAGTGGCTCGCGAGGGGAAGGCTGAGGAGTTGGGAGCGTTGCTGGCGGGGATGGTCGCGCCGACGCGGGTCGAGGCGGGCTGCACGTTCTACGAGCTGTATGCGTCGAGCATCACCGGGCTCTTCTACTTCAACGAGCTGTGGGAGAGCCAGGCGCACCTGGACGCGCATGTGGCGACGAGCCACTTCACCACGATCTTCGGCAAGGCCAAGGAGCTGCTGGCCGAGCCGCTTGAGGTGAATCTGCTGACCGAGCTGCAGTAGTTCGGCTGTCGCGGGGAAGTCGTGCGGTGCTGAGTTCGTGCCGCATCAAGTTACATGTGATGGAAGAGGCAAGCGCTCATCTGGACGGTTACCGCGCCGGTTACCGCACAGATGGGCGCTTTGCATTGCGGCTGCTTGGAGTGGTCCGCTAGTATGCTCTGCAAGGGGCAGACGCCCCTTTTTGAGTGTGAGAAAGGCGGCTCCCTCTCCGATGAAGATTCACGAGTACCAGGCGAAAGAGATACTGCGGAAGTACGGTGTTCCGGTGCCGGCGGGCGAGATGGCAACCACGCTCGAAGAGGCCGATACGGCGGCCAAGGCGCTGTTCAGCGCAGGCAACGCCGCGGTGGTGGTGAAGGCGCAGATTCATGCGGGCGGACGCGGCAAGGGCGGCGGGGTGAAGGTCGTCCGTACGCTCGAGGATGCGGTGGCGCGGGCCAAGGACATCCTGGGCATGCAGCTGGTGACGCATCAGACCGGCCCTGCGGGACAGAAGGTCCGGCGGCTGCTGATCGAGGCCGGTTCGGCGATCGATCGCGAGCTGTACCTGGGGCTGGTGCTGGACCGGGCGTCGGCGAAGATCGTGTTCATGGCCTCGCAGTCGGGCGGCATGGAGATCGAGGAGGTCGCGCACGCGACGCCGGAGCTGATCTACAAGGAGTACATCGACCCGGCGGTGGGATTGCAACCGTATCAGGCACGTAAGCTGGCGTTCAAGCTGGGGCTGAAGCCGACGCAGATCAACGACGCGGTGAAGTTCATGATGGGGCTCTACAAGGCGTTTGTGGAGACGGACTCGACGCTGATGGAGATCAATCCGTTCATCACGACGAAGGATGGCGGCGCTGGTGGCGCTCGACTGCAAGATCAACTTCGACGACAACGCGATGTTCCGCCACAAAGACCTCAAGGAACTGCGCGATATGGCGGAGGAGGACCCGCTCGAGGTGGAGGCGTCGAAGTATGCGCTGAACTACATCAAGCTCGACGGCAATATCGCCTGCATGGTGAACGGCGCGGGGCTCGCGATGGCGACGATGGACATCATCCAGTACGCGGGTGGGTCGGCGGCGAACTTCCTCGATGTGGGCGGCGGCGCGAATCAGGAGCAGATCGAGAATGCGTTCGGGATTCTGCTCAGCGATCCGAATGTGAAGGCGATCTTCATCAATATCTTCGGCGGCATTCTGCGCGTGGATGTGCTGGCGACGGCGGTGGTCGCGGCGGCGAGGAAGCTGAATGTGCAGCTGCCGATCATTCTGCGTCTTGAGGGCACAAACGTTGAAGAGGGCCGGAAGATTCTCGAACGGAATCGGGCTTGAAGTTTGCCGTGCGGCAAGCAACCATGAAGGAAGCTGCGGACTTGGCGGTCAGCGCTGCGAAAGGTGGGAAGTAATGGCGGTACTGGTCGATAAGAATACGCGGCTGATTGTGCAGGGAATCACGGGGCGTGAGGGGACCTTTCACGCCAAGGGGTGCGCGGAGTACGGGACCAAGGTGGTGGGTGGGGTCACGCCGGGCAAGGGTGGAACCACGCACGAGGGCTGGCCGGTCTTCAACACCGTGGAAGAGGCGGTGAAGGAGACGGGGGCGAATGCGACGGTGATCTTCGTGCCGCCGCCGTTTGCCGCGGACGGGATTCTCGAGGCTGCGGCGTCGGAGATACCGCTGGTCATCTGCATCACCGAGGGCATTCCGACGCTGGATATGGTGAAGGTGTGGGATGTGGTGAAGAGCTCCAAATCGCGGCTGGTGGGGCCGAACTGCCCGGGCGTGATCTCGCCGGGGAAGGCGAAGATCGGCATCATGCCGGGGCGGATTCACAAGGAAGGCAACGTCGGGATCGTGTCGCGGTCGGGGACGCTGACCTACGAGGCGGTGTACCAGCTGACGACGCGCGGGATCGGGCAGTCGACGGCGATCGGCATCGGCGGCGACCCGATCATCGGGACCAACCACGTCGAGGCGCTGCGGCTGCTGAACGACGACCCGGAGACCGAGGCGATCATCATGATCGGCGAGATCGGCGGGTCGGCCGAGGAGGCTGCGGCGCAGTTCATCAAGGACCATGTGAAGAAGCCGGTGGTGGGCTTTATCGCCGGGCAGACGGCGCCTCCGGGACGCCGCATGGGCCACGCAGGCGCGATTATCTCGGGCGGCGAGGGTACGGCGGAGGAGAAGATGAAGGCCATGACGGCGGCGGGGATTCATGTGGTGAAGTCGCCGGCGGAGATCGGCGAGACCATGGCGCGGGTGCTGGGGAAGGCGTAGATGTTTTGGGGGAGGGTATCCTCCCCCTGCTTTCGTTGCGCCGCAGATTTGTGCCTGTGGGTGGTCGGGCTGCGGTAGAACAATGAAGCGCGTTGGCTCACTGCTGCAGCGGACGATGGGGCTTGCCCGCTGCTACGGTCGGAGATGACGATTTGTCGATGCTGGTTCCGTGCAGCTGGAGGCTCCCTCTGGCCAACTGCGAAATGTGAATCCTTTGTCACGGGCGGCTCGTCAAAAGAGCGCAACATCCTATCCCTGAACGTCTCATCTGTGCAGGGGGCATCCCGACTCGCTCGAGGAGATTACGAACCCCGCGCCACCCCACACGCAGCTAAGGAAATACAAATCGGGTGCTGCATCCTCGCGGCAGTCTCCTTGCTGGAGTTGAGGATTGAGTGAAGCGAGACCGCCTTACTCCACGCACCTGCGACAGTTACTTTTTCGTATTTAGGAGCTTCCATGCATCTCTGCACGTTGATCACTGCTGCACTTCTCTCCCTCAGCCTCACCGCCTCGGCCCAGACGACACCACAGACCACGCCCTGGCCGACTCAGGACGGCACCTACACCATCCATAACTTCCACTTCAAAGATGGCGAGACCATCGCTGATCTCCGCCTGCACTACATCACCCTCGGCACTCCGCACCGCGACGCCGCAGGCCACGTCGACAATGCGATCCTTCTGCTCCACGGCACCGGCGGCAACGCGCACTCGCTGACCGATCCAGCCTTCTCCGATCCGCTCTTTGGCCCCGGCCAGCCCTTCGACATCACCAAGTTCTTCCTCATTCTCCCCGATGACATCGGTCACGGCGAGTCCAGCAAGCCCTCCGATGGCCTGCGCATGCGCTTCCCGCAGTATGACTACGACGACATGGTCGCCAGCCAGCACACCATGCTCGAAGAAGGTCTGCACGTCGACCATCTTCGTCTCATCCTTGGCACCTCGATGGGCTGCATGCAGTCCTTCGTCTGGGGCGAGACCTACCCGCAGGCGATGGACGGCCTCGCCAGCTTCGCCTGCCTCCCGGTCGCGCTCGTCGGCCGGAACCGCATCTGGCGCGACATGGCGATGGACGACATCAAGCACGATCCGGCATGGAAGCACGGCCACTATAAAAAAGAGCCGCGCGAAGGTCTGCGCGCCGCCTTCGGCCTGACCATCCTCGCTGGCAGCGGACCAATCCAGTTACAAAAGGCAGCGCCGACCGGTGCCGATGCGCAGGCCTTCGCTGACCGGGTGATCTCCCAGGCCATCGCCCATAACGACGCCAACGACTTCCTCTACTACACCAACGCGTCGCGCAACTACAACCCGGAGCCCAAGGTCGGTACGATCACGGCGCCGGTGCTCTGGATCAACTCTGCCGACGACTACGTCAATCCCGCGGAACTCGGCATCGCGGAAACGATGGTCACGCGGATGCCGCACGCCAAGTTCGTGCTGCTTCCCATCTCCGATGTCACCCACGGCCACTACACCTTCATGCAGGCCAATGTCTGGAAGCAATATCTCGCCGACTTCATGGCGCAAACCGCAAAGTAAATCTCAACGCGCATCAACAGAAAGCCCCCACATCTCGTTCTGATGTGGGGGCTTTCTGTTGCTTGTTGTAACGGAAACAGTGACAGTTCCGAGAGGTTGCTAGGCTCCCGTGCCGACCAGGCTGGTCAGGTGGTTGACGATGTCCTTGACCGAGTGCGACTGCGCGGTGAGCTGCTCGGCGGCGGCGGCGGTCTCCTCCGCGCTGGCTGCGGTGCCTTGGGTGACCTGCTCCATCTGCTGGATCGCCTTGGAGATCTGGCCGACACCGCGGGACTGTTCCTGACTGCCGAGGTTGATCTCGTCGACCAGGTCCTTCATCTTGGCGGCTTCGGCGGTGATGCTGCGGATGGCGGTGGCCACCTCCTGCACCTTGGACATGCCGGCTCCGGTACGTGAGATGGAATCCTCGATCAGCACGGCGGTATCCTTGGCGGCCTGCGCACTGCGGCCGGCGAGATTGCGGACCTCCTCGGCGACGACCGCGAAGCCCATGCCAGCCTCTCCGGCACGCGCCGCTTCGACGGCCGCATTCAGCGCCAGAATATTGGTTTGGAAGGCGATCTGGTCGATCACCTTGATGATCTGGGCGATCTGTTGGCTGGAGGAGTTGATGCCGTCCATCGCCGCGACCATCTCGGTCAGCGAGCGGTTGGTGGACTCAAACGCAACCGTGGTCCCAGCCACGATGGTTGCCGTGGACTGCGAGTTCTCCGTGTTGCGCCGCGCCATCGCGTTGATCTCTTCGGCCGAGGCGGAGGTCTCCTCGATCGAGGCGGCCTGCTTGCTTGCGCCCTCGGAGAGGACCTGGCTGGAGCCCGAGAGCTGGCTTGCCGCCGCCGCGATCTGTTCCGAGCCGTCGTTCAGCGAGATGACGGTGGAGCGAAGTTCGCGGTTGATCTGGCGCACGATGATCACCCCGCCCGTGCCGATCAGGAAGCAGACAAGCAGCAGAACGCCGGTCAGCCAGTCGGCCTGCGCCGCCATCGACCTGTACTCCTCCATCGATCCTGCAACGATGACCTTCTGTTTCCCGATCCAGTTATCGGCGTTGTCGTTCAACTCTTTGAGCAGTGGGGTCGCCTCGTTGCGGTAGATGGCCATGGAAGCATTGACATCGCCGGCCTTTATCGTCTGGTAGACGCGATCGATGAGTCTCTGCCCAGGCGAGCTGCATCGGCCTGCTCGCTCTCCATGACGGCTCCGTCCCCCCGGCGTCACGAGCATGGGGATTGATCACGGCAAGGAGATCATCCAGTTTATTGAGCTCGGCGACAGCATCGCTGTGCCTTTGCTCCATCCCGGCGGAGTCGTGGTTGCTCGCCTCGCAGTTCCATGTCACGGGTCAGCGAGGCGATGATTCGCGGCGTAGAGCTGGACGTGATCGAACATGATCTGTCGATCCATCTGGGAGACGGCCGTCGGTGTTGTAGGTCGCGCTCATGCGCGCAATGCTGCTAAAGGTAACCAGTCCCATAACAATTGAGGCCACGAGTGCGGCGCCGAAGCTGAGGAACAACTTCTTGCCAATCGTGAAATTTGTTCGCGTCATGATGACGTCTTCTCCAAATACAGGTGCAAAAAACTAATGGAAAATGCGCGGCAGCCTAAGCTGCCGCGCACGGAGTGTGGGTAAGAGCAGGACGGTTGCTAAAAATGGAACCGCCCGCCGATCGTTACATTCTCGTTGGTCTTGTACATGTAGCCGGACGCATAGCCGTTCATCACATGCGACCACTCGTCGCCGCCATAGACATCCCATTGTCGGGAAAGCTTGTAGTCGACAACCTCGGAGACGACCTGGATGTTTCCGCTGCACTGGGCAGCGCTGGTATTCGCGCAGCCGTTGCCGGAGTAGCTGTTCTGGCGCATGGTGTAGTAGCCGCCGGAGAGATTGATCCTGCGCGTAAGGTCGTAGCGCGCGCCGCCCCAGAACGCATTCACCATCTTGTGCGTGGTGTAGGCGGTCTGCGTGAGGACGCTGAGCTCATAGCCACCGATGGTGGTGATCCCCGCCGTCAGCGGATGCACCGGATTGGCATACAGCATGTGGTCATAGGCGCCGTACAACGTCACGCGGCCGGCACGGTCGAGGCTGTACTTGCCCATGACGGCATACGCCGTATTATCGGAGATCGTTCCCGCCAGAGAGTTCGTGGGTAGGGTCAGCATCTGCGTCGCGCTCAGCGAAGCCGAAGCGATGCCGTCATGCACGCGGGAGTAGATGACATCGACGGAGGCCCGGCGAAAATCGTGTCCCAGCGAGATCTGCCGATTGCTGCCGTAAACCCCGTCCGGTTGGAAGACCGCGTTATGCCCGGCGATCTGATCGAGCAGCGAGATCCGGTTGCGGCCGAGCTGGCCGGAGAACTTCAACGCTGAGTCGAGCCGGAAGTCCTCCGAATCGCCGCCACCATCCACCTGGGTGACGTACGCGACCAGCGAAAAGGCGTAGGAACCCGGTTCGGGGTCATACTTGGTGGTATTCTCGGCCATCAGACTGGTGACGCGACCGTAGACCAGCGTTGCGGACTTCTGCTCGCCTTCCACGGAGAAGCCCCAATAGGCATCGCCGTTGTCCACGCGTCCGGAACGGTTGGTGTCGAAGTTGGTGCTCTGGTCGGGGAGGGCGACGCCGTTGTTGTTGACCAGCGATTGAATGCTGTTGGTGAACTTCATGTCCAGCAGCTCGACGCCAGGCTCCAGCTTGAAGATCAGCGAAACGTTGTCGAAGAGCCGTTCGCGCCCTCTGAGTCCCAGGTTCGATTGTCCCAGGCCGTCCTCGGAGTAGTGCGTGAGCGCATGGTTGCTGTTCTTACTGATGGGATCCTCGACGCCGATCTGCGGCGAGTTCCCATCGTAGGTGGCGCCGTGCGTCTCGTGGATGGCGCCCACGTCGAAGGTGCCGTAAAACGTGATGCCGTGAAAGACCAGGGGCGTTGGGCTGCCGATCGGTTTCACTTCGGTGCCCAAGGGCAGGGCTGGGGAGGAACCGGCTGCACTCGCTGCGGGAGTCTGCGATTGCGGCGATGAGGCGAAAGGATCTGCTGCTACCATCCCGGTAGGTCCACGCATTGTTGAGGCGGGCGATGTTTCGGCGATCTCGTTGCCGCTCAACTGCGCAAGGTTACTCGGCGGGATGAAGCGGGAGAGTGCAGCGAGGGGAGACTCCTGATTATTGCCCACCGATGGAGCAGATGATGCGGTGACTGGATTGCTGGGGCCGGTAATCTTCGTGTCGGATTGTCCCTGGGCACATGCTGTCGCCGCGAACAAAGCGGCGGCCATACCCGCACGGGAGATCCGGCGCGATCGCGAATGCTTCATCGTTCAATTTCCTCCAACTGCCAGGGCAAAGCCCCGGTTCTCGAACCGTTTGCGTCGAGAAGATGATGTATGGGTCGCCCGCAAGGCGCGCAACCACATGCATACGAACAGCGGAAAATCGTCGCGTAGATGCTTCCTGCTACGCCTCGACGAATTGAGCCGCCGAACACTTCTGTGATGGGCTGTTCATCGGCAGGACATAGCTGGATGTGAAGGGGAGGATTATGAATAGAAATTTACAGACTGCAGAAAGCTCGGCGTAGATCGCGGATGCGCGCATCGAGCTCTTGAGGGCTCAGGAGAGGGCGCTACGCCGTGCGTTTGGGCGCTAAGAGCAGCTCCAGGCCTCAAATCGAGGAGGGAGTGGGGTTGAGGCCGGCTGCAATCTGGGTAGGAATCGGTCGGAATAGAAGGGGAAATACGGGATTGCGTCTTCGCGGAGGCAAGCGGCTCAGCAGGCGAGCCGCTGTGGGTTAGGCGGGCTTGGCGTCGACCAGAAGGGTGATGCCGTCGATCATCTGCTGCAGCGAGGTGACCTGCTTGGCCTGCTCGTCGTCGATCTGGATGTCGAACTCGCCCTCGAGCTCGAAGAGGATATTGAGGCGGTCGAGGGAATCGATGCCCAGCTCCTCGAAGGTGCTGTCCGGACGAACCGTCTCGAGCGGCACACGCCGCGTGGTAGCGATTACTCTCAGGACCCGATCTTGAATGCTGTCAGCCATTTGCCTCTTTTGGACGGTAGCGTTTGCGTAGCTTACATCTTATCTGATTTCGATGCTGTGTATCTTCGTGTCCCGACATATTACCTGCTTGCGGGAGGGGCGGGAGTTGCGGAGTGCGGGCTATGCGCGGTCGCGGAGCCAGGCGACGGAGCGGAGGATGCCTTCCTCGAGGGAGATCTTGGGGGCGAAGCCGAAGTCGCGGGGGCCTTGGCGGTGGGGAACTCCTGATTGAGGCCGAGCAGGAGAACGGCGTGGCGGGTGAGCAGCGGGCGGCCCTTGAGTTCGAGCAGGCGGTGGGGGATCTCGAGGACGCGGGCGAAGCGGTCGGCGTTGGCCAGGCTGAGGTTGAGCCAGGGGGTGGGGGTGCCGAGGGCGGCGCTGAAGAGGGCGAGGTAGCGGGTCCAGTCGGCGCCGGTGCCGTCGGCGAGGTTGTAGGCCTGGCCGAGCGGTGGCGCGGGGAGGTGGAGGCGTCGATCATGGCCTGGGCGACGTTGTCGACGTAGCAGAAGCCGCCGGGGGCGCTGCCGTGGTCGATGGTGAGCATCATGCGCTGGCGCAGCATGGTGGCGATCTCGACGGTGAAGTCCTTGCCGCGGGGGCCGTAGATGGTGGCGGGGCGGACGATGGTCACGGGCAGGCGTGGTTGCGGTGGGCCTCCCAGACGGCGAGCTCGCCGAGGCGCTTGGTGCGGTTGTAGGGCAGGCGGGTCTCGACCAGGGGGTGGGTCTCGTCGCAGGGGGTGGTGGGGTAGCCGTAGACGTCGGTGGTGCTGACGTGGACGAAGCGCTCGAGGGTGGGGCAGGCGCGGGCGGCTTCGAGGAGATTGTCGGTGCCGGTGACGTTGGCGCTGTAGTAGGTGTCCCAGGGAGCCCAGTCGGTGGAGCAGGCGGCGCAGTGGAAGACGCGGTGGACGCCGTGGAGGGCGCGGGTGAGGCTGCCGGAGTCGCCGAGGTCGCCGGGGATGACGGGTGATGGGAAGGCCGGCGAGGTGGCGGAGGTCGGAGGTGGGGCGGGCGAGGACGACGACCTCGTCGCCTTCGGCGGCGAGCATCTGGGCGAGACGGCCGCCGAGGAAGCCGCTGGCGCCGGTTACGAGGGAACGCATGGGGTCACAGGGCCTTTCGGGTTGCAGAGGCGTTAGCGGTGCCAGCGAAGGGCATACGGGTCCTTCGGCTCGCCAGGACAGCCTCCACTGCGCGGCGGACGGTAGGCTGTCCGCCGCTTCGGCCGAGATGACGTGCTTGTGGGACGGTGTACGACTCCGATCGCAGCGGTTGCGCTGCGATCGGAGCGCAGGTGTTTAGACGGGGCCGTTGCCGGTGAGCTTGCTGAAGACGTCGAGGACGTAGCCGAGCTGCTCCTGGGTGTGGGCGGCGGTGACGCAGAGGCGCAGCCGGGCCGAGCCCTGAGCGACCGCCGGGAACATGACCGGCGCGGCGATGATGCCGAAGTCGCGCAGGCGGCGGGCGAAGAGGGCGGTGGTGTTCTCGTCCTGCAGGATGACGGGGATGACGGCGGTCGAGGAGAGGCCGGTGTCGTAGCCGAGACCCTGGAGGCCGTCGCGGAGGTAGTCGGCGTTCTGCTTGATGCGGCCGACGCGCTCGGGCTCGTCCTTGAGCACCGTCGAGGCCGGTGATGATGGCGGCGACGGCGCTGGCGGCCATGGCGGCCGAGAAGATGTAGGGCGAGGAGGCGTGCTGCAGGAAGATGGCCACCTCGCGGGAGCAGGCGACGAAGCCGCCGACCGAGGGGATGGACTTGGCGAGCGAGCCGGTCCAGAGGTCGACCTCGCTGGTGTCGATGCCGAAGTGCTCGTCGGTGCCGCGGCCGGTGGCGCCGAGGACGCCGGAGGCGTGGGCCTCGTCGACCAGCAGGAAGGCGCCGAACTCCTTCTTGATGGCGATCAGCTCGGGCAGGCAGCAGATGTCGCCGTCCATGGAGAAGACGCCGTCGGTGACGATGAGGGTGCGGTTGGCGGGCTGTCCGCCGCGCAGCTCCTCGCGCAGGCTTTCGGGGTCGTTGTGGCGGAAGCGCTGGACTTGCACGCCGGCCATGCGGCAGGCGTCGAGCAGGCTGCGGTGGCAGAGGCTGTCGACGATGACGCGGTCGTTGGGGCCGAAGAGGCCGGTGATCAGGCCGAGGTTGGCCATGTAGCCGGAGCTGAAGGTGAGAGCGGCCTCGGTGCCTTTGTACTCGGCGAGGGCGCGCTCCATCTGGTCGTGGATGTCGAGGGTGCCGGTGAGCAGGCGGGCGCCGCTGGTGCTGGTGCCGTAGCGGTGGATGGCGTCCTGGGCGGCGGCGTCGATGCGGGGATGTCCGATCAGACCGAGGTAGTCGTAGGAGGACATCATGAGCATGTCATGTCCATCGGCCTGGACGCACGGGCCTGCCTTGGCCTGGAGCGGCATCTGGAAAGGGATAGGCGTCGACGGCGCAGGCCATCGCGGTACCCTCAAAGATTCTGCGGGCACGGGCGTCGAGCAGATCGTTCTTCTTGAAGCTCCACTGGCGGCCAGGGGTGAAGTAACCCTGGAACATGTGGCCGGAGGAGGAGGGAAAGATCTTGGCAGTCTCGCTCGATTGTCGGTGTTGAGGCCGGATGGATTTGACATTTGCTACTCTATATCGTAGACGAAAGGCCTCACCTTTGGAAGCGTGGGTGGGGCCTCTCTTCTATGCGATGCTGAGGGCTGAGTGCTTTGCGGGGTGGAGTCGAAGGCGTCGGGCGGCACGGCCGGCGAGATATCGGCGGATCCAGGAGGCGAGCAGGAGGCTGAGCAGGGAGACGGCGACCAGAAGCAGAAGGAAGTAGGTGGCCATCCAGATGCGCATGCGGGTGTAGGCGGAGATGGTGCCGAGGTGGTAGCCGGGGGTGGGCAGGTCGGCGGAGAGGAAGTGGCCTCCGCGCAGCAGGCTGACCGAGCCGTGGATGTCGCTGGACTGGGAGCGGTCGTAGAAGGCGTCGGTGAAGGTCTTCTCGGCGTCGTCGTCGCGCAGGGCGACGAGGACGAGGGAGTGGCCGGGGTCGAGGGGGACTGGATGCCCTCGAGGATGGCGTCGGGGGCGGTGCCGGGCTGGAGGAGCTGGCGGCTGGGGTCGGGAAGGTGGAGGAGGCTGCGCCAGGCGTGGTCGGAGGCTGGCGGCGAGGCGGGCCCGGAGTCCGGTTTGGGGCTGGAGATGGAGGCCGGCGGCGTCGAAGCTGGCGGGCAGGGCGCCTGCGAGCGCGGCGAACTCGGGCTGGTTCTGGAGGGTGCCGAGGACGAGGTAGTCGCGGTCGGGACGCAGGGGATCGTTGGGGGTGGCGAGCTCGACGCGCAGCACGGGGTAGCCGGTCTGGGTGCCGCAGTGGCTCATCAGGTGGAGGAAGAGGGCGATCTCCTGCGGGGAGGGGTGGGCGGGCAGCAGGACGACGGTCTGGGAGAGATCGGCGGTCTGGGTGAAGGGGAAGCCGGCGTTGCTGAAGAGCTCGAGGTTGGGCATGGCGACCCAGTGGTCGACGCCGCGGATGTCGAGCGAGGAGTTGCGCAGGATCTCGCCGTCGAGGTGCGAGGTGGTGCTGTCGAGGGAGCCGGGGCGGTGGCCGCGGATGAAGTCGAAGTTGAAGAGCAGGGTGTTGGCGAAGGGCCGCATGTTGACGACGGGGACGACGACCTCGCGGCGGCTGTCGGTGGCAGCCCGGTGCCGGGCGGCATGGGCGCCTCGTTGATGAGGAGGCCGTTGAGGAAGACGCGGAGGGCGGAGCCGGTGCCGAGATGGGCGGCGTCGTAGCGGTAGCTGAGATGGAGCAGGAGGTTCTGCCGCTCGCCGTAGTAGAGGTCGGGCGGGACGCGGAAGTAGAGGGGCAGCGGACGCGAGCCGTCGCTCTGCATGGCGGTCTGGGAGCTGTAGGTCCCGAGCGAGAACGAGCTTGTCGGTGGGCATCCAGCGGGGGGCGTCGTCGGGCTGGCGCTCGGGCGGCAGCGAGAAGCCGGGGATGGGGCGGGAGTCGCCCTGGAGCGGGAGGGTGTCGCCGGCGGGCGAGCGGGGGAGCGGGCTTGGTGAGGGCGAGGGCGCGGGCGACGGCGAGCAGCTGGTCGTCGTCCTCGGCGGAGAGGACGAGCGCGTTGCCGGTGGGGTCGGAGGGGTTGGTCTTGATCGAGAGCGCGGGGCCGGCGGGGATGCCGAGCGCGGCGGGCAGGGCGGCGTTGCGGTTGCTGAAGACGACGACGTTGCCGGTGGGGATCTGGCCGATGGCGACGGAGAAGCGGACCGGCTTGGCGCTGCCGAGGATGCCGAACCAGGAGGCGACGATGCCGGCGGCGCGCAGGGTTGCGGTGTCGGGCGGGGTGAGGAAGACGAAGGGGAGGGTGGTGGTGCTCTGGAGGGCGCTGTCGAAGAGCGGCAGCGGCAGCAGGCTGAGGTCGGCCTTGAAGGGGACGGGGTCGCTGGAGATCTCGAGGGTGGAGGTGGCGCCGATGGCGGCGAGCGGCGGGGTGTTGGCGGCCTGCTGGGAGGCGAAGGCGCCGCCGCCGGTGAACTCGAAGGTGAGCTCGTTGTCGCGGATGAGGATCTCGGGCGGGATGGGGATGCTGAGGAAGGCGAAGTGGCCGTCGGGCTCGGGGGATGCCGGGGAGGGGATGACGGTCAGCAGCGTGTTGTTGAGGCGCAGCTGGAGCGTGGCGCTGTGCGACGGGAGGCGGCGGTCGAAGCGGTAGGTGAGATTGAGGGTGGCGGCGCGCGGAAGCTGGGTGTGCGCGAGGGCGAAGTGGACGCTGTAGTAGGAGTGAGGACCGCGCAGCGTGGCGGCGCTCTGGACGCCCATGTCCTCGAGCGTGATCTGGGTGCGGGTCTGGCTGAGGGGCTGGGCGGAGGTTGGGCTGGAGTCTCGGCTGGAGTCTGGGCCGCGAGGCGGCCGGCGCCGAGCAGGACGGCGAGCAGAAGGGTCGCGGCGACGGCCTTGGATGTCTTGGTCTCGTGCTTGGACTGATCTTGGGCGCTCTGGGCTTCCAGGGCGCCCGGGGATCGGAGGACGAGTTGCTGCCGCTGCGGGGAAGCATGCCGAGCAGGACCTGGCCGAAGCCGGTGAAGGAGAGGCGGACGATGCGGGCGAGGCTGAGCAGGGGACGGTCCTCTTCGCGGTCGGCGCGGTCGGCGACCCAGGAGTCGGCGCGGGAGTACAGGGCGCGGGTGAGGATCTCCTGCTCGGCGAGCGATTGCAGCACGAATTTGAGGCGGACCTCGCCCGCGACGACGCCGGCGACGAGGGCGGTGATCTGGGCATCGCCGGTTTGGGCGGGGAAGGAGAGGCGGATGGGCTGGCGGCGGCCGTCGAAGAGGTGGGCGTCGGGGAAGACGACGGAGGCGCCGCCGACGGAGAGATCGCGGGTGATGCCGGTGGTCTGCTGGCCGTCGGCGAACTGGGCGACGATGGGGATGCGGGCCTTGATGCGCACCGAGGAGCGGCGCTGCTTCTGCTCGTTGCGCGACGGCGGCGGCGACGCCGAGGATGACCATGTTGAAGAGGATCCAGAAGAGGTTGGCGAGGATGGTGCCGGGGTGTCCGGGATCGGAGACGAGCAGCCGGTAGGGCGCGGCGAGGACGCCGAGCAGATTGAAGAAGAGCATCCAGGTGGTGGGCGCGGCGATGCGGCGGTCGAAGCGGGTCTCGGCCAGGGTCTTGCCCTTGTCGGTGACGTTGAACTTGCCGAGCTTGGGATTGATCAGCGCCAGCAGCGTGGGCAGCAGGATGTAGGGCGCCAGCACGGTCTCGTAGATCTCGTTCCAGAAGGAGTGGCGGTGAGCGCCCTGGATGCGCGAGTTGGTGAGGCTGGAGAGCGCGAGGTGCGGCAGGGCATAGGCGAGGATCGCCACCCAGTAGCCGGGGATGATGGAGAGTCCGAAGAGCATGTAGGCCAGCGGCGCCATCAGGAAGATGAGGCGCGGCACGGCGTAGAGGAAGTGGGCCATCGCGTTGAAGTAGCAGAGGCGCTGGGTCCACTTCAGGCCGCGGGCGAAGAGCGGGTTGTCGATGCGCAGGATCTGGACCATGCCGCGCGCCCAGCGGATGCGCTGGCCGACGTGGGCGGAGAGGGTCTCGGTGGCCAGCCCGGCGGCCTGCGGGATGTTGATGTAGGCGGTGTTCCAGCCCAGCTTCTGCATGCGCAGCGAGGTGTGCGCGTCCTCGGTGACGGTCTCGGTGGCGATGCCGCCGACCTCGTCGAGGGCCTCGCGGCGGATGACGGCGCAGGAGCCGCAGAAGAAGGTGGCGTTCCAGAAGTCGTTGCCGTCCTGGATGATGCCGTAGAAGAGCTCGCCCTCGTTGGGGATGGTCTTGTAGCGGCTGCAGGTTGCGCTCGAAGGGATCGGGCGAGTAGAAGTGGTGCGGCGTCTGCAGCATGGCCAGACGGTCTTCGGCGAGCGAACCAGCCCAGGGTGAACTGCAGGAAGCTGCGGGTGGGCACGTGGTCGCAGTCGAAGATGGCGACGAAGGGGGAGTTCATGCTGGCCAGCGCGTGGTTGATGTTGCCGGCCTTGGCGTGGTTGTGCTCCTTGCGGGTGATGTAGCCGATGCCGGCCTCGTCGGCGAAGTGGCGGAAGTCCTCGCGGCGTGCCGTCGTCGAGGATGTAGACGTGCAGCTTCTCCGGCGGATAGTCGATGTTGATGGCGGCGAGCGCGGTGTAGCGGACCAGCGAGAGCGGCTCGTTATAGGTGGGGATGAGGACGTCGACATGGGGCCAGTCGGCCTCGTCGTGGGGCAGCGGGACGGGCTTGCGGCGGAGCGGGAAGCTGGTCTGCATGTAGCCGAGCACCATGATCAGGGTGGTGTAGATCTCGGCCGAGAGCAGGATGAGCATCAGGACGCGCGTCGATGGAGAGCCGGTGGTTGGACTCGTCGGAGAAGAAGTCGACGACGAGATGGATGCGCCACCAGCCGTAGCGCAGCGTGGCCGCGATGGAGAGCAGCATCAGCGCGAGGGTGACGGTGTGCGACCGCGAGCTCCGGTTGAGGAGCAGGGCGATGGTCAGGCTGAAGCCGCCGAGGATCGCCTGCTTGGGCCAGCTGAGATAGAGGCTGACGAGCTGGAAGAGCAGAAATGCCGTGGCGCAGAAGACCAGAAGGCGGAATATGCGAGCTGCAAGCCGGTGCGTCGACGTCAAGTGGGGAACTCCTCCACTCTCTACGCTAAATCGAGTGAGGCCTGCCACCAAGGTCGAATCTTGCTCGAAACCAGCTTGTAGATGCGACTGAGTTGCGATTCATCCGATCTTCTTGTTTGCTTTCTGTTGTTTGGGCTGTTCGCTGGGGCGTCGCAAGGCGCGCGGCTAAAATTGGTAGATCCAGCCCCCGTCCAGATACCGCCCCATCCCCGTCACCGGGTGCAGCGGGCAGGAGCCTCCCCGCAGAGCGGCGTCCAGACCATCTCATAAATGTTTTGATGATTCCAAATATTGTCGAGCCCGACGAAGGTCACCATATTGCCGCGCTTGATCGCCTTGCTCCATTGCATGCGGACGTCCATTCGCGAGTAGTTCGGCATGCGCAGGGAGTT
>CAVWJY010000035.1:0-31383 GCA_963755245.1 uncultured Acidobacteriaceae bacterium
ATGCCAGCGGCGAAAAACGGGTCGGTGTCTCTGGTGGCGCCGTGAATCCGCGGACATGCGCGATGGCTGCGATCTGCGCGTCGGGAACGGACAAAGGGGTTCCCCAAAGGCGAGCGCGGACGGAGATGGCCGCATAGGCCACCGCGGCCGGTTTGTCGAAGGACAGGATGCGGGCTTCAAACAGTTGGTCGATGAGGAGTTTGAGTGCATTGGATAGTTCCTGCTGGCGTCTTCCGCGCGGCAGGCTCTCAACGCCTACCAGTAACTCGGACAGGCTCGTCGCGGTCAGAAAGAGCGTTTCGAGGGGTTGTCGGTCGAGCCAAGCGATCACCTGCTGGTTTGCTTGAGGCTTCAAGGGCTCCGAGACGACGTTCGTATCGAGAATGATCATGCGGAGGAGTGATTCAAACTGAATAGGCTCACGAGAGGTTTGATCACGCGTGATGTCGAGGTCCAGACCGCCGTATTGCCGAGCAAGGTCGGCGAGTTCGGTGCCAAGCTTGATCGGCCCAGGGGAGCGTACGGCCTCCTCCAAAATGGAGCGGATCTCGGCCTCGGTGCTGATACCCTTCAGGCGGCGCGCCGTTCGAGCGCGCGATGCGTCTCGTCGGACAGGTGGTGAACGGTCACGGCGGCCATGGTCCCACCTCACCGAAACTATACATGCGCAGGTTTCGAGGCGAGGTGGGTGGAAAGTGATGCTGGATGGAAGAGGTTAGATGCCGACGGGGTAGGGCTTTTCGTGGAGGTCGTCGGAGTCGGAGCTGGAGCGGCTGCTGAAGCGCTCGAAGCGGCCCTGCAGCAGGCTGAGCAGGCCGGTGTACCAGTAGCCGAGGACGAAGAGGAGAAGGAAGGGGACGGTGAAGTAGTTCTCGCTCGAGATGGCGTACCAGACGGTGAAGGTGAAGTAGCAGCCGATGGCCAGCTCGATCCAGGGGATGATGCCGAGGCGCTTGCGGTAGATCTTGGCCTGGGACTTCTCGCCCTTCTTGTTGACGCGGTACTTGGGGGTGCGGGCGAAGGCGCTCTGCACGCCGAAGAGGGCCTCGAGGACGGCCTTGGTGTTGGTGATGGTGAGGCCGACGCCGAGCGCCATCAGGAACGGCACGTAGAGGAAGGTCTTGTACCAGGTCTTGGGGAAGAGCTCCTTCTGGCTGACCAGGTAGAAGCTGGAGACCGACATGGTGCTGGCGATGAAGAGGGGGAAGTCGATCAGCATCATCTGCAGCCAGCCCTGCCAGGAGCGGATGATCATGGCGGGCATGAGCAGGGTGCTGAGGACGATCATCAGCGGGTAGCTGATGTTGGCGGTGAGGTGATACCAGGCCTCGAGCTTGGTGTGCCAGGGCTGGTCGCTGGCCATGACGCGGGGGAGGATCTTTTTGCCGGTCTGGATGAGGCCCTTGGCCCAGCGCGCCTGCTGGGTCTTGAAGGCGGTCATCTCGATGGGGAGCTCGGCGGGGCACTCGACGTCCTGGAGGTACTTGAAGTTCCAGCCGACCATCTGGGCGCGGTAGCTGAGGTCGGTGTCCTCGGTGAGGGTGTCGTGCTGCCAGCCGCCGGCCTGGGTGATGGCGCTGCGGCGCCACATGCCGGCGGTGCCGTTGAAGTTGAAGAAGACGCCGGCGCGGGAGCGGCCGCCGTGCTCCAGGACGAAATGGCCGTCGAGGAGGATGGCTTCGACCTGGGTGAGGAAGCTGTAGTTGCGATTGAGGTGCGTCCAGCGGGTCTGGACCATGCCGATGCCGGGCTCGGCGAAGTGGTGGATGACCTGCATGACCCACTCGGGCGGAGGGACGAAGTCGGCGTCGAAGATGGCGACGAACTCACCCTTGGCGACGTCGAGGCCCTTGTCGAGGGCGCCGGCCTTGAAGCCGTGGCGGTTGGTGCGGTGGAGGTAGTGGATGGGCTGCGGCGGCATGCCGGGGAAGCCCGCGGCGTAGCGCGCGACGATCTGCTGGGCGACGAGGGTGGTCTCGTCGGTGGAGTCGTCGAGGAGCTGGATCTCGAAGCGGTCGCGGGGGTAGTCGATGCGGCAGCAGGCGTCGATGAGGCGGTCGATGACGAACTGCTCGTTATAGATGGGGAGCTGGATGGTGACGAAGGGGAGCTCGCCTTCGGGGAACTTGGCGGTGGGCTGATCCCACTTGGTGGCGTTCTTGCGGTTGCGGTAGTAGAGCCAGACCAGCTGGTAGCGATGGACGCCGTAGAAGGCGAGGATCAACATCACCACGAAGTAGGGGACGAGCAGGCAGATGTCGAAGGCGTTCCAGCGGTAGAGGTGCTCGAAGGTGCGGTCGGCGTAGTGGGTGCGCCAGTAGTGGCCGAGGCCCTTGGAGGCGAGAAAGAGCGCGGAGGTCGCTGGAGTGGAGGCTGTCGGGATGGCCGGGAAGGATGAAAAGAAGGCGTACAGGGGTCTGCTCCAACGAGATGGTTAGGGTGCCTGGATCCGGACGCGTGCCTGCGGGGCGAGGTGCCGGGGAGGCGGGCTCGATCTTTTCCCGATTCTACCGGATGGGGAAGGGAATGAGGTGAGAACAGGCAACGACAACGGCGAAATACAGGGGTCTCTCCACTGCGCAGCGGACGATGAGACTGTCCGCTGCGCGGTCGAGATGACGTGGTTTGTTGTTGGGCGGGCGGCTTTAGTTGTTGAGGAAGAGGGTGCGGTAGAGGGTGTCGCGCTGGGCGGGACGGAAGCCGGCGTCGCGGATGACGCGGCGGAGGTCCTCTTCGGTGACGCGGTTGGCGGGGCGCGGAGTGCCGGGCTCGAGCGCGATGGAGCCGAGGTCGTTGCTGCCGAAGCGCAGGGTCATCTGGACGACCTTGAGGCCCTGGGCGGAGCTGCTGGACTGGATGTGGGCGATGTTGTCGAGCAGCATGCGGGAGATGGCGAGGGTGCGGAGGTACTCGACGGCGGTGGGGGGCTGCCAGTCGATGGGAATGACGTGGCCGGGGTGGGTGTCGGGATGGAAGGCGATGGGGGTGAAGGCGGTGAAGCCGCCGGTCTCCTGCTGGAGGGCGCGGATGGCCTGGAGGTGATCGACGCGCTGGGCGACGGTCTCGGCGAGGCCGAAGACCATGGCGGCGGTGGAGCGGAGGCCGATCTGGTGGGCGGTGCGGTGGGTCTCGATCCAGTCGATCTTGGGGGACGCCTCGGAGGAGATGAGGGCGTCGTCGCCGGCGAGGGAGTCGAGGCCGGCGGTGTGGAGGCGGGTGAGGATCTCGCGCGGGGTGAGGTTCGCGGCGGCGGCGAGGGCTGCGACGGTGGTGGCGGAGAGGCCGTGGAGGCGAAGCTCCGGGTGGCGCTGACGCAGGCCGGAGAGCAGGGTGCAGAGCTGGTCGAGATTGAGGCGGAGCTGAGAGCGGCGTTGGGCGCGAGGTCGAGATGGAGGCCGGTGGCTCCGAGTTCGAGGGCCTCGGCGGCCTGGGCGTAGAGGGCCTCGGCGGCTGCGGCATCGGCGCTCGCGATGGAGATGCGGCGATCGACCAGGTAGCTGACCACGCCTTCGGGGTGGAGGGTGCGGCGGACGGCGTCGGCCTCCATGCCGATGCCGATGAGGTCGTTCGAGTGGAAGCAGTCGAGAGCTTGTGCGGTGCTGATGCCCATCGTTCGATTTTACCCTTCGTGGAGGCAGGGAACAGGGCGGTGGGCGCTGCTGGGCGGGTAGGGAGGAAGGTCCGGGGTGAAAGGGGCGAGCGGTATGGGGGGGCGGAAGGTATCGGGATCCTTCGCTGCGCTCAGGATGACGGCAAGAACAAACAACGGCAAGAACAGAAGCAGATCCACCTTCGGGGATGACAACCAAAGAAACAACAGCAAAGGCAAAAGCGAAATACGGGGATCTCTCCACTGCGCGACGGACGATGAGGCTGTCCGTCGCTTCGGTCGAGATGACGTTTTCAATTCATTTTTCAATTTCAGGGCTGCGATCAGGGTTTGCTTCAGGGCTTGCGGAAGAAGAGGAGGGCGAGCATGGAGAGGAGCAGAAGAGCGCTGAGGAGGGCGCTGGCGATGGCCAAGAGCTGGAGGCGTTTGAGCTGCTGCGTGACGGTCTGGAGCTGGGAGGTGTGGGAGGCGAGTTCGGTGCGGTTGCGGTCGATCTGCTGGGCGATGGAGTCGAGCTTGAGGGTTTGGGAGGCCAGCTCGGCGGTGATGCCGTCGAGGTCGGTGCGAAGGAGCGGAGCGGTCCTCTTCGTGGGCTCGTTCGACGGCCGACCGCGAGGTGAGGTAGCGGTCGGCCAGGGGAACGAGACGGGTGAGGTGAGGGAGGAGTTCGAGCAGCTGCGCGAGCAGACGGGGCCACATGGTCGTCTGATGCGGCCCATCGCTGCGGTGGCCGCTTAGGCGTACATGCTGCTGCGCGCGGGGCGCCGGTTGAGGATGAGGGCGACGATGGTGGCGAGCAGGATGGCGGTGATCAGACCCTGCGACCAGACGCAGTAGATACACCATTTCTCGAGGACGAAGGCTTCGAGGTAGCTGAGGAAGCTGGCGCAGAGGAAGCCGATCTCGGCGAGGTGGAGGACGATCCAGAGGCGGCCGAGGAGGGCGAAGACGGCAAGAACGGAGTAGGCGGCGATGCCGAGGACGGCGATGGGAATGTGTTTTTTCGGGGAGGTGGGGTCTTCGTCGAAGCTGCGGGGCGGGAAGACGGCGAAGCGGCTATGGTTGACGGCGCCGCAGTCCCATTTGCCATCGACCTTGCAGGGCGGGGCCTGGTTGGGATCCATGTAGTGCACTTTGAGGGCGAGGATGGAGACGACAAGACCGGCAAGCGCGAGCAAGGCAATCAGAAATCGCATGGCCCATTCTACGTTCTCGCTCGATTGGATGGAGTTGGCTGGAGTCGGGGCGGCCTTCTATGGGGTTGGGACGGGCTTGGCTTTGGCGCGGGAGGGGCGGACGCGCTTCTTCTTGACGGAGCCGGGTTGGAGGTGGGGGGCGAGGCGCTTCTCCATGATGGCGATGGCCTCGGGGTTCTCGTCGATGAGGGTGAAGGCAGCGGTCGTGGCGGGCGGCGGCGAGGCCGGTGGTGCCGCTGCCGGCGAAGAAGTCGAGGACGCGGTCGCCGGGGTTGGAGTGGACGCGGACGATGCGGTTGAGGATGCCGAGGGGCTTCTGGGTGGGGTAGCCGGTCTTCTCCTTGCCGGTGGGCGAGACGATGGTGTGCCACCAGACGTCGGTGGGGGTCTTGCCGCGGGCGCTCTTGGTAGGGCCGACGAGCTTGGGGGCCATGTAGGGGATGCGGTCGCTGGCGTCGAGGTTGAAGGTGTAGTCCTCGGGGTGGCGGGTGTACCAGAGGATGTTGTCGTGCTTGGCGGGCCAGCGGGCGGTGGCGCGGGCGCCGTAGTCGTAGGCCCAGATGATCTCGTTCTGGAAGCAGGGTCGGGAGAAGATCTCGTCGAGCAGGACCTTGCAGTAGTGGACCTCGCGGGGGTCGATGTGGAAGAAGAGGCTGCCGGTGGGGGTGAGCAGGCGGTGGGCCTCGAGGAGGCGGGGGCGGAGGAAGCCGAGGTAGTCGGCGAAGAAGTCGGTGTAGCCGTTGGCGGTGGCGGGAGCGATGGTCTCGGTGCGGTAGCGATGGCCGCCGAAGCCGGTGCGATCGCCGGCGGCGTCGCGGATGGTCTTGATGCGGGGGCGGGACTGGCGGCGGCCGGTGTTGAAGGGCGGATCGACGTAGATGAGGTCGACGGAGGCCGTTTCCATGCGGCGGAGGAGCGCGAGGTTGTCGCCCTGGAGGATCTGGTTCAACGGGGTGCCTTCATGGGTGGGTTGGAGACTTCGCTTCCGAGTATGGCACGGGAGAGGGGTTCGGGGAGGGGTGGAATTCTGGTCGGACTTCTGTTTCCGGAGAGCGGAAGCGTGTATGGTTTTGTTTGCCGATGTTGATGTCCTCCAATACGTTGTCCGCCGTGATGGCCTCCGATCCGGGGCGGGTTCGTCCTCACAATGAGGATGCGTGCGCGGCGGATGTGGGGTGTGGGGCGTTCGTGGTGTGCGATGGCGTGGGCGGAGCGGCGGGCGGCGAGGTTGCCAGCCGGGTGGCCGCGGAGGCGTTGGTCGAGTGGCTGGTGGCGAGCGCGGGCGAGGGCGCGGTGGGCGGAGATCGCCTGTGCCGGGGCGTGGCGCTGGCCAATCAACGGGTGCTGCGGGAGGCGCGGCAGACGCGCGCGCTGCGCGGCATGGGGACGACGCTGGTGGCGCTGCTGGCGGAGCCGGTGCGGCGGGTCGAGGTAGCTGATGGCGATGGCCGGTGGGGGACGGTGTGGCTGGCGAACGTCGGGGACAGCCGCTGTTATCGGCTGCGCGGCGGAGTGCTCGAGCAGCTGACCGAGGACCACTCGCTGGTGGAGGAGCAGGTGCGCGCGGGCGAGATCACGCGGGAGCAGGCGGAGCGGTCGCCGATCCGCAATGTGATTACGCGGGCGGTGGGCTCGTATGCGACGGTGGAGGCGGATATCCAGAGGCTTGAGGCGGAGTGCGGGGATCTCTACCTGCTGACCACCGACGGGCTGATGCGGGAGCTGGCCGATGAGGAGATTGCCGCGATTCTGCTGCTGGGGTAGGCGGGGCAGGCGTTGCGGAGACGACGGGGACGATGGATGTGGTTCGGCTGGAGCGGCTCTGCGGCATGCTGATCGAGACGGCCAAGGAACGGGGCGGGGGCGACAACATCACCTGCGCGCTGGTGTATTTGAACGGCAGGGATCAGGGCACAGGGATCGGGGATCAGAGGGCAAAGACCGTGCTTGCGTGAGGTGGAGGCAGGGTGGATACGGACGCTTGGATTGGGGTGGTCGGGGCGGGGGCGATGGGCAACGGGATCGCCCATGTGTGCGCGCGTGCCGGGTATCGGGTGATGCTCTGCGACGTCAGCGAGGCGGCGCTCGAGCAGGGGCTGGCGACGATCCAAAAGAACCTTGGGCGCGAGGTGGCCAAGCAGCGGCTGAGCGAGGCAGAGGCGGAGGCGGCACGGTCGCGGATTACGGCGACGACGCGGCTGCGGGATCTGGCGCCGGCGGAGGTGGTGGTGGAGGCGGCTCCGGAGCGGTTCGCGGTGAAGGCGGAGGTGTTTCGCGAGCTGGACGGGGTGCTGGGGCCGGAGAGTGTGATCGCGTCGAATACCAGCTCGATCTCGATTACCAAGCTGGCGGCGGTGACGGGGCGGCCGGGGCAGGTGATCGGCATGCACTTCTTCAACCCGGTGCCGGTGATGCGGCTGGTGGAGGTGATTCGGGGGCTCCAGACGACGCAGGCGACCTTCGAGCGGGTGGAGGCGCTGGCGGTGGCGCTGGGCAAGACGCCGGTGGAGGTGCAGGACGCGGCGGGCTTTGTGTCGAACCGGGTGCTGATGCCGCTGATCAACGAGGCGGTGTATGCGGTGATGGAGGGGGTGGCGACGGCGGAGGCGGTCGACCAGGTGTTTGTGCTGGGGATGGCGCATCCGATGGGGCCGCTGGCGCTGGCGGACTTTATTGGGCTGGATGTGTGTCTGGATATCATGCGGGTGCTGGTGGAGGGGTTGGGCGATCCGAAGTACCGGCCGTGTCCGCTGCTGGTGCGGATGGTGGATGCGGGGTGGCTGGGGCGGAAGTCGGGGCGCGGGTTCTATCGGTATGAGGCGGGGAAGGCTTGAGGCAGCAGCCGATGCGCGGTTGTCGATGCTGACGGTGGAGGGAAAAGATCGTGGAGTCGCTTGCGGGAATCTAAGGGAAGGAATTCAGGAATTAGGGAGAGACGATGGCCAACGAACTGTACTTTGAGGATTTTTATGTCGGGCAGCTGTTTCACTCGACCGGCAGCGCGAAGGTGACGGCGGAGGAGATCAAGGAGTTTGGGCAGAAGTACGATCCGCAGCCGTTCCATCTGGATGAGGCGGCGGGCGAGGGCTCGTTCTTCAAGGGGCTGGCGGCGTCGGGCTGGCTGACGGCGGCGATCGTGATGCGGCTGCGGGTGCAGAGCATCCAGGTGGCCGGGGGCATGATCGGCGCGGGCGTGGAGGAGATGCGGTGGACCGAGCCGGTGCGGCCGGGCGACACGATCCGGACGGAGATCGAGGTGGTGGGAGCGCGGCTGTCGACTCGCGCAAGGACTACGGGGTGGTGCGGACGCGGACGCTGGCCTATAACCAGCGCGATCAGGTGGTGATGCGGTCGACGGTGAACTTTCTGGCTCCGGTAAGGCCGAAGGCTAGGGATAGGGAGTCGGGAGCAGGGAACGGGGACCCGGCCGGGTGATGGAGTGGGTACACCGGGCCGGGTTTCGCCGTTGTGCACAGGGGCGGGCGGCGTATTCTGGAAGCCATGATGCGGATGACAGTGCTGGCCTCGGGATCGAAGGGCAATAGCACCGTCATCTCTTCGAGCCGGACGCGGGTGCTGGTGGACGCGGGGCTGTCGTGCCGGGAGCTGCTGCGGCGGATGGCGGCGGCGAATGAGGATCCGGCGACGCTGGACGCGATCTTGATCACGCATGAGCATCTGGACCATGTGGCCGGGCTGGCGGTGCTGGCGCGACGGCTGCGGGTGCCGGTGTTCTTTACCGAGCCGACGCATCGGGCGTGGGTGCGGATGCTGACGCCGCGGACCACGATGAGCTACTCCAAGTGGATGGAGAAGATGGCGGCGGAGAAGGCGGCGCGGGCGGAGGCGGCTGATCTGGCTGCGTTGGCTGCTGCCGGGGATGAGGACGCGGCGGAGGCTTCGGAGGGCGAGGAACAGCTGCCGGTGGAGCCGGAGATGGATGCGCTTCCTGGAGCGCGCGGCGGCGACCAAGGCGGATCCGGCGTTTCTGCCGGCGGTGGAGTACTTCGAGGCGGGGAAGAACTTTTCGATTGGGGACATTGGGATTACGCCGTTTACGGTGCCGCACGATGCGGCCGATCCGTGCGGGTTCGTGTTCCAGGCCGAGGGCATTCGGATGGCGCTGGCGACCGATCTGGGGTACATGCCGCCGAATGTGAAGGCGGCGCTGCGGGGGATCGACGTGCTGCTGCTGGAGTCCAATCACGATCTGGAGATGCTGCGGGATGGGCCGTATCCGTGGTCGGTGAAGCAGCGGGTGTTGTCGAGGGTGGGACATCTGTCGAACGATGCGACGGCGGAGTTTCTGGCGCGGGACTATGATGGCGGCGCGGCGTATATCGTGCTGGGCCACATCTCCGAGTCGAATAATGCGCCGGAGCTGGCGAGGATTGCGGCGGAGCGGGCGGTTGGCGACCGGATGACGCTGCTGGGGAACCGGATTTTGCTGGCGGAGCAGGCGACGCCGCTGGCGCCGATCACGCTCTGAGACGGGTTGTCTGAGCTGCAGTCCCGTTTTGGTACGACCGCCGTGGAGGTTGAATCTCTTTCTGTATCTAGGCGATCAAACAGAGTAGAATGGAGAGACCTACGATGACGCGATCTGCACATGTAACGAGCCAGCGACGGACTCCCGCAACCCCGTGTATTGATCCGGTGGTGGGGGATATTCTGTCGGGCTGGCGGTATGACATCTCCGGGCTGTCGCCGGCGATGCGCACGGACTATGAAGACCATTTGACCGAGTGCGCGCACTGCCGCTCGAAGCAGCGACTGCATCGCACGGTGGATGTGCTGCTGATCTCGGTGAGTTCGCTGTCGATTCTGGCGTTTTTGCTGGCCGCGGTGGTGATGCATCGGGTGGAGGCGCTCACCCATGTGGCCGAAGTGCATGTGCATCTGCGGCATACGGCGGTGTATGTGTCGCTCGAGGCGGTCGCCATCATTGGCTTGCTGGTCTCGTCGCTGCTGTGGGTTCTGGTAGCGATCGCGACGCCGCTGCCGGGCTTCCTGGGCGATGTGGTGCAGAGCCGGCTGCCGGCCGATCTTCTGGAACGCCTTCAGAAGGATCGGATCTCGAAGAACGCAGCCTAATCCCCGGCCATGGACGGTTCCTTCTCCTCTCCGTCGCGCTCTTTCAGCTCGCCTAGTTTGCCTGAAGGGGAGATCGTGTCTCCGCTGGGAGAGCAGGTTTCGGGTGCCGGAGAATGGGATGCCGGACGGAGCCGGGGCGCGCGCGCGGAGGTTGGAGTTCTTTGGGGCGCCGGGAACCTACCTGCTGGTGGGGATCAACTGCGCGGTGTTTCTGTGGATGGTGCTGCATGGGGTCTCCGTGCAGTCGCCGACCCCGAACGACCTGGTTCGCTTTGGCGCGAATAATGCCGGTCTGGTTCTGAATCATGGCGAGTGGTATCGGCTGCTGACGGCGACCTTCGTGCATGTGGGCTGGATCCATCTGGCGACGAACATGTGGTGCCTGTGGAACCTGGGGATGCTGGGCGAGCCGCTGCTGGGGCCGTTTGGCCTGGTGGCGGTGTATCTGCTGACCGGGGTTGCGGGCAATCTGCTGTCGACGGCGGTGAACCTGATTGCGCGGAACTATGGCTCGGTGGGTGCGGGCGCGTCGGGCGCGGTGTTTGGATCTGGCCGGAATTTTGATTGTGCTGCTGTCGAATCGGCGGCTGCCGATTCCGTGGGAGGAGCTGCGGCGGCTGCGGCGTTCGGTGATTCAGTTCGCGGTGCTGAACCTGGTGATTGGTGGGGCGTCGATCTTCTTCGATCTGATCCGGATCGACAATATGGCGCATCTGGGCGGCTTCTTCTCCGGGCTGGCGCTGGGCGTGCCGCTGGCGCCGCGAATGACCCTGGGACGGCAGCGCTACCTGGGGCGACAGAAGATTACGTTTGGGGTCGCGGCACTGCTGCTGGCGCTGTTTGGGTACTGGATCGCAAACATGCTCTAGGTGTCCCGATGGTTTTCTCCGTGTCGGAATGTGCTCTCGCGGGAGAGGACTGAGCTTCCATCCAGAGGTTCTTTGAACTGCTCTGACAATCTTGACGTGACCAGGCTGCGCTGCTGTCCGGATTCTGGACAAAGCGCCAATATCCAGTCGATCATGTCCATCATTGACACCGTCTTTGCATTTTTCTCCCCTGTTCTGCTGCTAATCCCGCTACCATTCGAACTATTCGAAAGACACTCAACCCATCGCAGGATGTGAGTGGGGCCCAGGGATGTAGGGGAGATCCTGTCTGCTCCGTTTTCCCCCTGTTATGGCGCTTTGCGCAGCACACGGTTCTGCTTGCTCCGTTGAGTAACAACCGGATACGAACTGGACTGCGGCAAAGGCATTCAAGCCTCGATCGTGTTTGCAACGAACGGCTTCGCGCTCGCGAATCGGATGGTCACGGAGAGATTTCCAAAGAACCATCCGTATGTGTGTAAGTTCTGTTTGTCTTGGTGCTCCTCTGCCTTGGACGAGAACGCTGCTCAGAACGAATTTGTAACCGAGTGCGATTCAGTCCAATTAGCAGCCACAGATGGAGACCACCGATGCATTCCGACCTCAGCACGTCGCGCCTTTCTGCGCCCACCTCTCGGCGGGCGATGCCTTTTGTCTTTTTTCTTGCGGCATTTATGCTGGCTCTTCTTTTCCCCAGAGCCTGGGGACAAGGGGTGGGCTATTGGCACACGAGCGGCAACAGGATTGTTGATGCGAACGGGAATACTGTGCGGATTGCGGGCATCAACTGGTATGGATTTGAGACCTCGGACTACCTGGCTCACGGCTTATGGGCGCAAGACTACAAGACGGTTCTGAACACGATCAAGAGTCTCGGGTACAACGTCATTCGACTTCCGTTTTCGAATCAGATGGTGGAAAGCAATCCCGTCCCGAGTAACTACACCACCTATGCCAATGGCGTGGCAGCCAACACGGCGCTGGCGGGAGCGACGGCACTTCAGGATATGGACACGATCATTAGTTATGCCGGGTCGATTGGTCTGCGCGTGATTCTGGACAACCATCGCTCCGAGGCTGGCAACAGCAACGAAGCCAATGGGCTGTGGTACACCAGTGCCTATCCCCAGGCGAACTGGATCGCGGACTGGCAGGCAATGGCGACGCGCTACAGCGCGAGCCAGTTTAGTTTCGGCGGCAATCCTACGGTGATCGGCATGGACCTGCGCAATGAGCCGCACCTGATCGCCAATGGCGCCTATAGCGGAGGATGCTGGACGGGGGATACCGAGAGCAATGGCTCCTATAGCGGTTGCCCAGCGAGCCTGACTGCGCAAAACTGGCCGGTTGCCGCTGCAGCGGCAGGGAATGCGATTCTCGCCATCAATCCCAAGCTGCTCATCTTTGTGGAAGGCAACGATTGCTATAACAACAGCTGTGCGTGGCAGGGGGAAAATCTAAGTGGCGTCGCTAGTAATCCCGTGGTGCTCAGTGTTTCGAATCAGTTGGTCTACTCGGCTCACGACTACGGCCCGAATCTCTATAACCAGCCCTGGTTCAATGGCAGCACGACGGCGACGAGTCTGGGGGCGATCTGGAACACGTACTGGGGCTATATCAGCACGGCAGGTACGGCGCCGGTCTGGGTGGGCGAGTTCGGCACGGACAATACTAGTACTGATATTGAAAGCGCTACCGCAGGGAGCCAGGGACAGTGGTTCCAGAGTCTGGTTGCGTATCTGCAAAACAACCCTTCGATCAACTGGAGTTATTGGGCTCTGAACGGAGAGGATAGCTATGGTCTGCTCGACAGCAACTATGATGCGACACCGAGCAGCGCATTGAAGCAATCCGAGCTGGCCAGTATCCAGTTCCCACTCGGTGGCGCACCGGCGACGCCGAGCTTCACTCTGACGCCGTCGGCGGGTACGTTGCCGGTGACCCAAGGCAGCAGCGCATCCGATACCATCACGGTTACATACTCGGTGGATTTACCGGTGGAGTTACGCTGGCTGCATCCGGATTGCCGAGTGGAGTCAGCGCGAGCTTCGGCACCAATCCCGACCACTGGCAGCAGCGTGCTCACGCTGACCGCGAGCAGCACGGCAGCCCTTGGCGCGGCTACGGTGACCATCACGGGAACCTCCGGCGCGGTGACGGCAAGCACCACGATTGCACTGACGGTCAACACTGTGGCTGTGCCCAGCTTCACGCTCGCGCGCTCGGCTTCTAGCTTGACGATCGCTGCAGGTAATAGCGCCACTGACACGATCACAGTGGGTGACGTTGGTGGCTTCACGGGCAGCGTCACGCTGGCTGCGTCTGGCTTGCCGAGTGGCGTGACGGCGGCGTTCGGTAGCAACCCGACAACCGGCAGCAGTGTGCTCACATTGACCGCGAGCAGCACGGCAACGGCAGGTGTGTCGACGGTTACAATTACGGGCACCTCCGGTGCGCTGACCGCAAGTACCACCATCGCTCTTACCGTCAGCGGTGCGGCTCCTGCGGTAGGCTGCCGTGTGCTGTACACCATCTCGCCGCAGAACACGAGCGCCTTCGGAGCGACTCTCTCCATCCAGAACACGGGTAGTACCGCAATCAATCAATGGACATTGACGTGGACGTTTGCGAATGGGCAGACCGTAAGCCAGCTCTGGAACGGCATGGAGAGCCAGAGCGGCGCAAATGTAAGTGTGGTGAACGAGAGTTACAACGGGACTATCGCCGCGGGTGCAACCTATACCGGGGTGGGCTTCAATGGCACCTGGAACGGCGTCACGAATGCAGTTCCGACCTCCTTCGCAGTCAATGGCAGCACCTGCTCCAGCCTTGTGCTGCTGGCTTCAGCGCCCGCGGTCAGCGTCGCTCCGGGCAGTAGCGCCAGCGACACGATCACGGTCGCCGGCGGTCTTACCGGTAATGTCACGCTGGCTGTGTCCGGTCTGCCGAACGGCGTGACTGCGGCGTTTGGTACCAACCCCACTACTGGCAGCAGTGTGCTCACGTTCACCGCTAGTAGTTTGGCCACGGCCGGTACGTCGACGGTTACAATCACTGGAAGCTCCGGTTCGCTGACTGCCAGCACTCCTATTGCTCTGACGGTCGGTGCGGCAAGCTCCGCAATCGGCTGTCATGTGGTCTACACAACCTCACCGCAGAACACGAGCGCCTTCGGAGCGACTCTCTCCATCCAGAACACGGGAAGCACCGCAATCAATAACTGGACGCTGACCTGGGCCTTTCCGAACGGGCAGACCGTAAGCCAGCTCTGGAACGGTGTAGAAAGCCAGAGCGGAGCCAACGTGAGGGTGGTGAACGAGAGCTACAACGGGACCATCGCCGCGGGCGCAACCTATACTGGCGTGGGCTTCAATGGCACCTGGAATGGCATTACCAACGCTATTCCTGGCTCCTTCGCCATCAATGGAACGGTATGCCATTAGCCTAAAGAGTAAGTTTCGATAAGTGATCGTGGTAATGGGCGAGCTGGCGAAGTGGGTACTTAAACTGCTTCGCCAGCCCCGTATTTTCGACTGGTAATGTGTCTATAAAATAGCCACATCGTTGCCCCTCGCAACCGCCGCGCAGAATCCGGCTCGATCGGTCCGGCGGTTCCGATGATCAAAGTCGTTTCAACTGGATCAACAAAGCCTCGTTTCATCTGTCGGATGCGCTCGGACACTCATAGTCGACGGAATTGGAGGCCGGTGCTTAGCCTTTCCAAGATATTGCCGCTAATCGTAAAATGATCGCAGCAATGTGGGCTGGGGCGGATGGTCAGCGCTTCACACTCGATCAAATCGCCGCATATCTTGATCGGTGCTATTTCCGTTGAAACACCTACCTATGGCGTAAAAGATGGCCTACGAATTACCCAAAATAATGAGCGAGTCACTTATCGTAAGCGCAGCCCAAAATGACGGCGACAGTTCCGTAGGCAGTTCTACTGAAGTCGCAGCGAAGTCGCAGGTCGAAGTGCTGCGCGAGCAAATCAGGGCACTTGTGACGGATTACCATGCCGCAGCCTTTCCTCGCCGAGAGTTCGATCCGGGGAAGTCGGCAGTGCCCGTCTCTGGCAAGGTTTTTGACGCAGAAGATATCCAGCATGCAGTCGATGCCTCGTTGGATTTCTGGCTCACCACGGGCCGCTTTGCCGAGCAGTTCGAACGCGAGTTTGCACGCGTCATGCGGCGTCCGCGATGCTCGCTTGGTCAACTCCGGCTCTTCGGCGAACCTGGTGGCACTTTCGGCCCTGACTTCGCCGACGCTGGGCGACCGTCGCACTGCAGCCTGGCGACGAAGTGATCACCGTGGCGGCTGGCTTTCCGACCACAGTCAATCCGGTCAATTCAGAACGGGCTGGTGCCGGTGTTCGTGGATGTCAGTTGCCCACCTACAACATCGACGTCGCCGCAGCTCGAAGCGGCGCTGTCCGGCCGGACGCGCGCAGTCATGATTGCCCACACCCTGGGCAATCCCTTCGATCTCGACGCCGTGACGGCCTTTTGTAAGAAGCACGATCTATGGCTGATCGAGGACTGCTGCGATGCCGTCGGGGCGCACCTACAGGGCCGGGCGGTCGGCACCTTCGGGGACATGTCGACCGTCAGCTTCTATCCGGCGCACCACATCACCATGGGCGAGGGCGGCGCGGTGCTGACCAGACAGCCTGCGCTGACGAAGCTGATCGAGTCGTTCCGCGACTGGGGCCGCGACTGCTGGTGCGCGCCGGGCAAGGACAACACCTGCGGCAAGCGATTCGAGTGGCAGCTCGGCGAGCTGCCCTGCGGCTACGACCACAAGTACATCTATTCCCACATCGGCTATAACCTGAAGATGACCGACATGCAGGCCGCCGTCGGCGTCTCGCAACTCAAGAAGCTGCCGGGGTTCATCGCAGCGCGCGCGCGCAACTTCAAGCGCCTTTACGAGGGGCTGTCGGACTTGCAGGAGTTCTTCTCGCTACCGCAGGCCACGCCGGGATCCGACCCGAGTTGGTTCGGCTTTCCGATCGCGGTCAAGCCTGAAGGCGGGCTCAAGCGGGACGACGTCGTGCAGGCGCTGGAGCAGCGGAAGATCGGAACGCGGCTGCTGTTCGGCGGCAATCTGCTGCGCCAGCCTGCGTATCTCGATTCGAAGTATCGCAAGATTGGCGAACTGACCAACACCGACTACGTGATGCACAACGTCTTCTGGATCGGCGTCTATCCCGGTCTAACTGAGGAGATGATCGATTACACTATCGATTCATTCCATGCAATCGTCAAGAATCGGCTTCCTGTTCTGTAGGGTTGGTGCGGCCTGTAGTAAGTCGCAAGGAAAACTTCTTAGTCTGTAGGAACTTGCGCATCTGAGCATCGCGTACTGAAAACGCTCCTCTCCACGCAATGAGTCGGCAAGCTTCTAGATGGCGAGAGCGGCCTGGATGGAGTAGTCGACGTACATCTCGAAGATGGTGTCGTGGATCTGGCGGCACTGGGCCTGGATGCTGCGGAGGTAGGCGACGACATCCTGGTCGAGGATGTCGTCGACGCTGGCTGAAGCTGAGGGAGGACTGGAGGCGGCCGGCGAGGCGGCTGAGTTGGGCGGTACGCCGGTTGCCGCTCTCGCGCTGGATGGCCTCGAGGGCGTTCTGGAGGCTGTCGATGGAGAAGCGCAGCGAGTGCGGGAACTCGCTCGTCGAGGAGCAGGAACTCGAGGATGCGCTCGGGCGTGAGATCGGCGGTGTAGACCTTGCAGTAGGCCTCGAAGGCGGTGGCGGAACGCAGCAGGCCCATCCAGTCGAGGTACTCGTTCTTGTCGGGAAGATGGTCGTGCGGGGCCCAGAGATCCTTGTGGTAGGCCTCGAGGAGCATGGCGGTGGCCGAGGCGCGCTCGATGTAGCGGCCGACCTGGATGAACTGCCAGCCCTCGCCGTGGCTCATGGTGGAGTCGGTGACGCCCTGGAACTGGTGGACGGCTTCCATGACGCGCTGCAGGAACTCGGTCTGCTGCTCGCTGCTGGAGAGCAGGGCCTGCGCGTGGCTGTCGAACTCGAGGTTCGGGCGCGTGACCTCGAGGTAGAGGCTGTTGAGGCGGTGCCATTGCTCGGTGGAGATCTGCTCGCGGACGTGGCGGGAGTTCTCGCGGGCGGCGATGATGCAGGAGAGGATCGAGCCCTTGTGCGAGGTGTCGAAGGTGAGCTCGTGGGTGAGCGCGTAGGGATCGCCGGTCCACTCGATGTCCTTGGGATTGCCGAGGGCGAGCAGGACGCGCTGCCAGCGGCGATCGGCGCTCTCGGCGCTCTCGTCGAGCATGAGGTTCAGGTTGACGTCGAGCAGGCGCGTGGTGTGTTCGGCGCGCTCGAGGTAGCGGGACATCCAGTAGAGACTATCGGCGACGCGGGAGAGCATGGCTTGACTCCTCTCTATGGCGCTTCGCGTCGGCTGGCTGCAAGCGCTTCATGCGTGGCTCACTTGCTGAGAACCCAGGTGTCTTTGCTGCCTCCGCCTTGGGAGGAGTTGACGACGAGCGAGCCTTGCTGGAGCGCGACGCGCGTGAGACCGCCGGGAACGATGGTGACCTTGTCGCCGTAGAGGACGTAAGGGCGGAGGTCGACGTGGCGCGGCTCGAGGTCGTCGCCGATCAGGCACGGAGCGCGGGAGAAGCTGATGGTGGGCTGCGCGATGTAGTTGCGCGGATCGGCCTGGATCCTGGCGGCGAACTCCTCGCGCTGCGCGGCGGTCGATTGCGGGCCGATCAGCATGCCGTAACCGCCGCTTTCGCCGACGGCCTTGACCACCAGCTTGTCCAGGTTCTGGAGGACGTGCTGGCGGGATTTGGGGTCGGTGAGCAGGTAGGTCTTGACGTTCTGGCAGGACGGGATCTTCGGCGAGGTAGTACTTGATGATGTCGGGAACGTAGGCGTAGAGCGCCTTGTCGTCGGCGACGCCGGTGCCGAAGGCGTTGGCGAGGGTGACGTTGCCGGCGCGATAGGCGTTGAAGAGGCCGGCGACGCCGAGGATGGAGTCGCCGCGGAAGGCGAGCGGGTCGATGAAGTCGTCGTCGACGCGGCGGTAGATGACGTCGACCCGGCGCAGGCCGTTGGTCGTGCGCATGTAGACGACGTTGTCGTGGACGACGAGATCGCGGCCTTCGACCAGCTCGATGCCCATCTGGCGGGCGAGATAGGCGTGCTCGAAGTAGGCGGAGTTGAAGACGCCGGGCGAGAGCAGGACGATGTTCGGCTCGGGTCGGCCTTCGGGGGCGAGCGAGCGCAGGGTGCCGAGCAGCAGCTGCGTGTACTGCTCGATGGGGCGAACGTTGTAGCTGCGGAAGAGGCTGCGGGAAGATGCGCTTCATCACGCGGCGGTTGGTGAGCATGTAGCTTACGCCGGAGGGAACGCGGAGGTTGTCTTCGAGGACGACGAACTCGCCGTTCTCGAGGCGGATGAGGTCGGTGCCGCAGACGGCGATGTAGATGTTGCGCGGCACCTGCAGGCCGATCATCTGGCGGCGGAAGTGCTTGCAGGAGTAGACGACGTCGCGGGGAACGATGCCGTCGGCGAGGATGCGGCCTTCGTTGTAGATGTCCTTGAGGAAGAGGTTGAGCGCGGTGATGCGCTGGGTGAGACCGCGCTCGACGAGTGTCCCATTCGGCGCTGGTGATGATGCGCGGGAGCAGATCGTAGGGGAAGATCTGCTCGGTGCCTTCGTCGCGGCCGTAGACGGTGAAGGTGATGCCTTGATTGAGGAAGCTGAGGTCGGCGGATTGCTTGCGGCGACGCAGCTCGTCGGCGGATAAGGCGGTGAAGTGCTCGAACAGCGGCTGGTAGTGCGCGCGGAGCTCGTTATCCGCGTGGAACATCTCGTCGTAGGCGTGGTCCAGCAGATAGTTTTTCAGGGCTGGCTGCGCGACCTGGTTCGTCTGGGCTGGGGTCATGGAAGCGTTGAGTATAGCTCCGGTTTTTGGGGTCGCTTGCGCGGTTGGGAGGTTTGAATATTCGGGGGTCCCTCCCCCTCCCCTATCTTGGATGCAAGCTATTTGTTTTGAGCCGTTTGCGGGGTGTGGCGAGCCGCAAAATCGTCATTTCAAAGGGGTTGCGGCTAAAATCGTTCAATCCAAAAGGGTTAGAGTCTGTGACGGCCTTTGCGGCTCTTGTCTGCTCTTTCCTGGCCCCGTTTCTTTAATTGTACGAGTTGGACGAGGGGAAATCGGCACCTTTTTGAAGTTTTTAAAGGCGCGTCGTTGTTGGGGATTTACGTCTTTTTGCGTGGGGGTGGGCTTGACAGGGATCAGGGAGGGATCGCGCGGCATGGGGGAAAGGTGCGGGCGGTATGGGTGGTGTGGAGAGTCTCGGGATCCTTCGCTGCGCTCAGGATGACGGCAAAAACAGACAACGGCAAAAGCAACAAGACAACGGCAAGAACAAGCGGGAGGCAACGGCAACGGCGAAATACAGGGATCTCTCCACTGCGCGACGGACGATGATGCTGTCCGTCGCTTCGGTCGAGATGACGTTTTTCTTTGGGGTGCAGGGAAGGCGCTTGGGGTGTGCGGAGAGGTCGATTGGCGGGTCTTCGGGAGAGTGCGGGTTAGGAGTGGAGGACGGGGGCTGGGGCGATCTCGGAGAGGATCTTGAGGATGGCGCGGGCGTTGGTGCGCATGTCGTAGCGGGTTGCAAAGCAGGCCAGGGCGCGGCGGCCCATGGCGGCCTGCTCGGCGGGGGTGAGGGCGAGCCACTGGGTGAGGGTGGCGAGGGTGCCGCTGGCGTCGTCGGAGGCGGCGAGGCCGGCGCCGTCGGCGACGATCTCCTGCCAGATGTTGACCTGGTCGGAGACGAGGACGGGCTTGGAGCAGGCCAGCGCCTCGGCGACGGCGATGCCGAAGTTCTCCTGGTGCGAGGGCAGGGCGAAGACCTGCGCGGCGCAGAAGGCTCCCCACTTCTGCTCGCCCTCGAGCATGGGGAGGAGATGGACACGGTGGGCGAGGCCGGCTCTCTCGGCCTGACGGGCGAAGCCGGGTTTGAGCTCGAGGGGGTCGGGACCGGCGAGGACGAGGTGGAGGTCGGGATGCTGGGCGGCGATCTTGCTGAAGGCGTCGAGCAGGAGGTCGCAGCCCTTCTTGGGGTGAATGCGGCTGAGGAAGAGGACGAAGGGCTTGGCGGTGCCGTCGGAGTTGCGCAGAGCGGGATGGTGGTCGAGGAAGGCGGAGCGGAGCTGGGCGGGGTCTGCCGGGGCAGGGGCTGGCGCCGTAGGGGACGACGCGCGGACTCCAGCGGTGGGGCGAGAAGCTTTGCGTGGCGAGCTGGGACTCGGCTGCGGAGGTGAAGAGGACGTAGTGGGCGCGGCGGAGCAGATCGTACTCGTTGAGCCACCAGTAGAGGGATTTTTTGAGGTGCTTGATGGGGCGGGCGCGCTTGAAGTAGGGGTCGAGCATGCCGTGGGGGAAGACCATGTAGGGCTTGTGGCCGGCGATGGTGCGGAGGACGGCGAAGCCGAGGTACTGCCATAGGCCGTGCAGGACGACGGCATCGAAGCGGTGGCGGTGGGCAAGCAGCCAGGGGATGAGGCGGGGGGTGTAGCCGTAGGTGTTGTGGACCGGGCCGAGGGCGTGGAGGGTGAGGCCGGTGGCCTGCAGGAAGGGAGCATCGGGGGCGTCGAGGGTGAGCACCTCGCCCTCGCTGTCGAGCTCGGGGTAGGTGGCGGCGAGGCGGCGGACGCTGTTGGAGGGGCCGCCGGCGCGAGGGTTCAGGGTTGCGATGAGATGGAGGATGCGCATAGGGGCAGGGATCCGGGATCGGGAACAGGGATTAGGGAGTAGGGATCAGGAGAAGCAAGGACAACGGCAAATACAGGGAGTTGCTCGGAGGGAGAGCGTCGCTTCGGTCGAGAGGACGTTTATCGCTTGGTTGCGATTGGATGGCAGGATGCCTGATCGGGCCGGATATGCAAAGCTGGGGCCGGAACGGTATGGCCACGGTAACAGGAGACGGGGCTGTGGTCTATAGCCTATTGTGAGGGCTGCTAACCTGTTACCAGATAAGATCCTTGGGATGGGGACGAGGAGATCTTGCGCGTGGCGACTAACAGTTGCGCGCTAGGAGAGTCATACGGCTATGGCAAATATTCCGGTCGCAATTCCGTTGGCGGAGATGGGTGTGGATGAGCGCGCGCGGGCCGAGGCACTGGCGCGGCGCTACCACGCGGAGTTCGTGGACCTGAAGAACTTCAAGATCCAGCATGAGCTGTTCAAGAGCGTGCCGGTGGACATGATGTTCCGCTACAACTTCGTTCCTCTGGAGCAGGAGGAGGGACGGCTGGCGATCGCGGTCTCGGACCCGTCGAAGCTGATGGTGCTGGATGAGATCTCGGGCCTGCTGGGGCAGCGGCTGGTGACGCGGGTGGCGACGCTGACGCAGATCACCGACCTGCTGAAGAAGACCGAGCAGAGCCAGCGCGTGCTGGACGAGGCGAGCGAAGGGCTGGCGTTCGACGTGCTGTCGAGCGAGGAGAGTCTCGACTCGAATATTTCGATTGAGCGGCTGACGAGCGAGGACGACATCTCGCCGATCATCCGGCTGGTGGATACGACGATCTTTACGGCGCTGGAGCGGCGGGCTTCGGATATTCATCTGGAGACGTTCGACGACTCGCTGCTGGTGAAGTACCGCATCGACGGCGTGCTGCAGCAGGCGATGGCGCCGATTGCGCGCGAGCATCACCAGACGATTCTGTCGCGTATCAAGGTCATGAGCGAGCTGGATATCGCCGAGCGGCGCGTGCCGCAGGACGGTCGCTTCCGGGTGCGGTACAAGGGGCGGCTGATCGACTTCCGCGTGAGCATTATGCCGACGGTGCATGGCGAGAATGCGGTGCTGCGCGTGCTCGATAAGGAGTCGATGAGTGAAAAGTTCAAGAAACTTTCGCTCGACGTGGTGGGGTTCGCGGAGAAGGATCTGACGCGGTTCCGGCGGTACATCAAGGAGCCGTACGGGATGGTGCTGGTGACCGGGCCGACGGGTTCGGGTAAGACGACGACGCTGTATGCGGCGCTGAACGAGATCAAGTCGCGAAGAGGACAAGATCATCACCATCGAGGACCCGGTGGAGTACCAGATTCGCGGGATTACGCAGATTCCGGTGAATGAGAAGAAGGGGCTGACGTTTGCGCGCGGGCTGCGGTCGATTCTGCGGCACGATCCCGGACAAGATCCTGGTGGGTGAGATCCGCGATGCGGAGACGGCGCAGATCGCGATCAACTCGGCGCTGACGGGACACCTGGTGTTTACGACGGTGCACGCGAACAACGTGGTCGACGTGCTGGGGCGCTTCTTGAATATGGGCGTGGAGCCGTATAACTTTGTGTCGGCGCTGAACTGTATTCTGGCGCAGCGGCTGGTGCGTACGGTGTGCGAGTTCTGCGTGCGCGAGGTGCACTACACGGACGCGGAGCTGGAGCTGAATGGGCTCGATCCGGCGGAGTGGCAGGGGTTTGCGTTCCGCGAGGGCACGGGCTGCATCGAGTGCGGCGGGACGGGCTTCCGGGGACGGTCGGCGATCCACGAGCTGCTGGAGCTGGACGACGAGATTCGCGAGATGCTGCTGGCGAAGAAGCCGGGCAGCGAGATTCGCAAGAAGGCGAAGGAGAAGGGGATGGCGTTCCTGCGGGATTCGGCGATGGACCGGGTGCGGGAGGGGGTGACGACGCTGAAGGAGATCAACAAGGTCACGTTTATCGAGGCGGGACGGTAAAGGGCAGGGAGTAGGGATCAGGGACAGGGATCAGGTGAGGCGGAATGGACGCCGTGCCTGGACTCTATCCCATAGAGCCTTGAGAGGTTAGTCTGGGACGAATGAAGATTTTGCCGAAGACGATTTTGCCGAAGGCGTTTGGGACGCGGCCGCGGCTGGCGGTGGAGATTCGCTGGGGCGGCGTTGTGGCTGCGCGGGCCGAGGCCGAGGCGTCGGCGACCGGGCTGGTGGCGGCGGTGTCGCGGGCGGAGCTGGGGCCGGAGGCGATCGAGCCGGGGCTGAAGCCGGGGAACTTCCGGACGCGGGCGGCGGTGGTCGCGGCGGTGCGGAAGACGCTCGAGGCGGTGCATGAGAAGGGCACGGGGCGCGAGGTGACGCTGGTGGTCCCGGATGCGGCGGTGCGGGTGTCGCTGCTGGACTTCGACACGCTGCCGGCGAAGGCGGCCGAGGCGCTGCCGGTGGTGCGGTTCCGGCTGAAGAAGCTGCTGCCGTTCGACGCCGATGAGGCGCAGGTGAGCTACCAGGTGATGGGCGGCGAAGACGGCACCGGCTGCGGGCGGGAAGGGCGCTGGTGCGGGTGGTGGCGGTGGCGATGCCGCGCGCGGTGCTGGAGGAGTACGAGGCGGTGGTGCGGGAGGCTGGCTTCGAGCCGGGCGCGGTGCTGCCGAGCACGCTGGCGGCGCTGGCCGGGCTGGAGAGACGGCGACGGCTCCGGCGCTGGTGGTGAACGCGGGGCCGCAGTCGGTGACGACGGCGATTGTGGAGGGCGGAGTGCTGCTGCTGCACCGGTCGGTGGATATGTCGGGCGAATGTGCAGGTGGGGATTCTGGCGGAGGTTTCGGCTGCGGCGGCGCAGGTGGGGCTGGAGGAGCCGGCGCAGGCGAGTGCGCTGCCGCTGGTGGATCGCGAGGCGACGATGCAGGAGTGGGCGATGCAGCAGCCGGCGCCGCAGTATGGCCGGGATCCGTATGGACTGGCAGAGAGCGCGCCGGATTCGGCGCCGTATGGCAATGATCTGGCGTCGGTGATTGCGGCGGAGGCAGAGGCCGAGGCGCGGGCGGAGAAGAGTGCAGAGCAGGGCGGGAACCAATGGAACAGCCGCTCCGGTCTACGGTCGCGGGCATGGACCGATCGACGAGGTGACGCAGGCGGTGAGTGTGGCGGCGGCGTATTTTGAGGACACGCTGCAGCGGTCGCCGGCGACGGTGCTGTCGGCGGGGAGCACGGGCGCGGAGGCGCTGGGCGCGATGCTGGCGCAGGCGGGCTTTGGCGTGGTGGCGGATGGCGGCACAGGCGCGGTGCGGGTGACGGAGATCGTCGGACCGGAGGCGCTGGTGGCGCAGGCGGCGAGCGCGCGGGTTCCGCGGAGCTGGCTGGCGGGTGTGCGAGGAGCGCTGAGGAGCTGATGAGAATCTCGGTCAATCTTGCGACCCGGCCGTTTGTGGAGCTGCGCCCGCTGTTTGCGCAGCTGCGGCTGGGCATGATCGCGCTGGCGCTGGTCGCGGTGGGAGTGGGTGCCGTCGCTGCATGTGGAGACGGCGCGGGCGAAGACGGCGCAGGCGCAGATGGACGCGCTGAAGGCCAAGACGACCAGCTATCAGAATCAATTGATCGCGAACGAGGCACGGATGCGGCAGCCGCAGAACAAGGCGGTGCTGGATCGGGCGCAGTTTCTGAACCAGTTGTTCGCGAAGAAGAGCTTTAGCTGGACGGCGGTGATGATGGATCTGGAGAATGTGCTGCCGGCTGGCGTGCAGGTGACGAGCATCGAGCCGCTGATCTCGAAGGAGGGCGAGGTGAGCATCCGGCTGCGGGTGAGCGGCGACCGGGATCGCGCGGTGGAGCTGGTGCGGAATCTGGAGGCAGTCGCAGCGGTTTTTGCGGCCGGCGCTGACCAGCGAGTCGATGCAGACGAGTCAGGCGAGTCAGGCCGGGCCGGGGCAGGCGGAGGCGTTCCGGGCGGCGTGGAGTTCGATATCTTGAGCGGCTATAACCCGTTGCCGGTCGTACCCGGCGCACCCGCATCGGCCTGCGAGCAAGACGGCGGCGGATGCCGCACGGAGCTGCGGCTCCGGAGAATCCCGTACACGCTCTCGGAGGGCGCTCGGTTGGAAACGGGAGAGCGCAGAGACTGCCGGGCGGAGGTGCGCGATGAACGCGATTCAGACGCGGATGGCCGCGCTGACGCGGCCGGCTGGAGACGAGGCAGGGCAGGCGGGAGCAAGCTGGCTGCAGCGGGTGCGGGCGGTGCTGACGCCGCTGAATCTGCACTTCGCGGGAGTGGCGCGCGCTGGTGCTGGTGAACCTGTATCTGCTGATCCACCTGGGGATTGCGTGGGACACGGCGCACAGCCAGGACGCCGATGCGATGGCGCAGCAGCGGGTGCAGTTGAAGACGGCGCAGATCGCCGCGCTGCCGCTTGCAGGGACTGGACGGAAAGCTGGCGAAGTCGACCGAGCAGGCGAAGGATTTCTATCAGCGGCGGCTGCCCTATGCGGAGTCGAAGGTGGTGGGCGAGCTGGGCGCTCTGGCCAAGCAGGAGAACGTGCGGCTGCAGGGGGTGCAGTATCTGCACTCGCCGGTGCCTGGAGGATCCGGCGCTGGCTGGGCTGCAGATGGATGCGCGGTTGAGCGGGGACTATCGTCCGCTGGTGGAGTTTCTGAATGCGCTGGAGCGGGACAAGAGCTTCTTCCTGATCGACGGCGTGGGCCTGACCGGGCAGCAGAGCGGGACGGTGAACCTGCGGCTGCGGCTGACGACCTATCTGCGCATGCCGCAGGGCGATGAGCGGGCGGATGCGGCGCAGAGCCGGATGCGCGCCGGCGGCGGACGCGGCACCGCAGCGGAACGCAGACGGCAGCCGCTGCGGCGGGAGGTTCGGCGCGATGAAGCTGGGAACCGAGGATAAGAAGAAGCTGACGGCGGCGGGCGTGCTGGGCGCGGGCGCGCTGTTCGCGGTGTATTACATGTACTCGTCGTTCAGTGCGCCGGATGTTCCTCCGCCGGCGCCGCCGGTGATTGTGAGCGCGCCGGCAAGCGGCGCGGTCGACCGCTGACGACGGCGGCGCCGGCGCGGCCGTGGCGGGACGGGCGGCGGGGCAGGGTGGGAAGACGACCGCGGCGCAGTATGATCCGACGCTGAAGATGGAGGCGATGCTGGTGACGGAGTCGCTGGTGTACAGCGGGTCGGGGAGGAATATCTTCTCGGCGAACTCGGCGCCGCCGCCGGTGGTGATCCCGAAGGCGATTGCGCCGGCGCGACCGAGTGCTGCCGCGCTGGCAGCGGCTGCCGCTGCTGCTGGGACCGCCGCCGCTGCCGCCGATCGACCTGAAGTTCTTCGGCGTGGCGACCGCGGCGAACGGGACGCGGCGGGCGTTTCTGCTGCACGGCGAGGATGTGTTCCTGGCCTCGGCGGGCGACGTGGTGCAGCGGCGGTACAAGGTGGGCGCGATCGCGGCGAACTCGATCGAGGTGGAGGATTTGACGGATAACAATCGGCAGACGCTGGTGCTGCAGAAGCAGTAGGCAGCGGCGAGTAGCGGCGAGGGATGGAGAGTTCGGGGACAGCATCGGGCGCGAACGGCGCAGACGGCGGCAGGGGGAGGAGGGATTCCTGCTGGTGGGCGTGATCGTGGCTGCTGGCGCTGGTGCTGCTGCTGCTGAGCATCGCGGCTCCCAAGGTGGCGTTTGAGCTGAAGCGGGAGCGGGATGTGGAGACGGTGCACCGCGGGCAGCAGTATGTGCGGGCGATCCGCATGTACTACAGCCTGGTGGGGAGCTATCCGGCGTCGCTGGACGCAGTTGGAGAAGACCAATAACCAGCGCTTTCTGCGGCAGCGGTACCTCGATCCGTTGACGGGCAAGCCGGACTGGCGGCTGATTCCGGTGGGGCAGAACAAGACGACGGTGAAGGGGTTCTTCGGGCAGCCGCTGGGCGGGATCGGCGGCGGTGGGCTGGGGAGCGCGTCGGGGATGGCGTCGCCGGGGATGGGGGCGCGGGTGCGACCGGAGCGACGGGTGGGTCGGACTCGAGTGCGTTCGGGGCGAGTAGCTCGGGGTCGGAGCTTGCGGATCGAGTGGGCTGGGTTCGAGCGGATTGGGATCGAGTGGCTCGGGAATCGAGTGGGACGGGATGCGGGACTGACGGGATCGACCGGGATCGGCGTCGGTTCGGGCTCTGGGTTTGGCTCGGGATCGGGATTCGGGTCGGGGCAGAGCATGGGGCCGTTCATCGGGGTGGGGCTGCCGAAGGATGCAAAGTCGCATCGTGGCGCTCGAATGGGCAGACCAACTACTCGAAGTGGGAGTTTCTGTACGACCCGCGGATCGAGCAGATGTATGCGAAGGCGAGCCTGTTCGGGGGCGGGATGACCTCGCACCAGTGCGACGTCGCTGGGCTCGGGGTCTGGCAGCGGCGTCGGTCGGGCACGTCGGGCCGAGCGGTCGGCGTCCGGAGCGCGTTCGGTGCATCGGGCTCGACGGGCTCGCTCGGTTGCGGGCGGTGCTCGGGGAGCGGTTCCCAGGGACCGGCACAGCTCGCCTGGGTCGTCGACGACTCCGCAGCCGCAGTAGGTTTCGGGTAGCGGTGCGGTGGAGTTCGGAGCATACTGACGCTATGGCGGCGCATGTCAGCCCGGTGGAGTCGGCCGAAGAGCGGTTGGTCTCGGTGGAGGAGTATCTGCGGACGAGCTATCGGCCCGACTGCGACTACGTGGAGGGACGGGTCGAGGAGCGCAACGTGGGCGAGTACGAGCACGCGACGGTGCAGAAGATGCTGCTGCGGATCATCTGGCAACCACGAGGCGGAGTGGGGCGTGAACGTGATTCCGGAGTGCCGGTTGCAGGTGGCGGCGGAGCGGTTTCGCGTGCCGGATGTGATGGTGCTGCGGGCGGAGCAGAAGGTGCACCGGATCGTGCGCGAGGCGCCGCTGGTGTGCATCGAGGTGCTGAGCCCGGAGGACACGTGGAAGCGGCTGCGTGAGGTGATGAGCGATTACCTCGCGATGGGAGTCGCGCAGGTGTGGGCGTTCGATCCTGAGGAGCGGAGCGCCTACCGCTTCGACGCGGCAGGGTTTCATCGGGTATCGGCGGAGGCGCTGACGGTGGAGGGAACGGCGATCCGGGTGGGCATCGCCGAGGTGTTTTCGCTGCTGGATTAGGGCTTGGGCTGCTTGGTTTTCGCGGGTTCGGGGAGGGCGTCGCCGCGGAGCTTGCCGACGCGGCCGTGCGGGCCGACGACGTAGGGCAGCGAGAGGGCGTTCCAGTGCTGGTCGGCGTCGGGGGCGTCGTGCTCCTGCGGCGCTGGGATGTAGCGGAGTCCAGGTGCGGCCGTCGTCGGTGGAGATGTCGGTGCCGTTGGGGCCGACGGTGATCCAGGTTTTGTGATCGGCGTCGTAGGCGACGGCGGAGCGGTAGCCGTGGGGTGGGGTCTGGGCGGCTGCCAGTGCTGACCGCCGTCGGTGGTGAAGGCGGCGGTGCCGGTGGGATCGTTGGGCTTCAGGTAGTCGCCGCCGACGGCGACGCAGCTTCAGTGACCGTCGCCTGCGTTGCCATGAAGATTCCGGTGCGTCGAGCCGCAATCGGAAAAGCTGCGCATCTTGCCTGTGGCGAATAGGACAGGGACGCTTCGATGGTCGCAGCGATGGATTCGATGCGTCTGGATCGTCTACGTGCTGAAGAGGCATGCAGTCATGCGCGGGCCACTGCCGCCGGAGCCGATAGTGGACCATGGCTTCAGCTGAGGAACAGAGAGGAGTTGCTTGCGGCGAATGCCCCTCGTCTGGGATCGCTGCGCGAGTCCGGTAGCGCTCGATCGCTCCAGGTCTTTCCGCTCGTCGTAGGTCGATCCGAAGGAGCGAAGTGGCCGATCGACTGGATCGCCGAGGATGAGTCATGATCTGCGTGCTGGATCGCAGCTGGAGGGCGTCCCAGAAGCCGGTGGGGTCGGGGTTGGTGAAGAGGAGGGTCCAGGATTGGCAGCCGTCGGTGGTCTTGTAGAGGCGGGACTGGTCGCCGGGGCCGCTGGACATGACGATGGCGGTGTTCTCGTCGAAGGCCTGGATGCCGCGGAAGTCGAGCTTTTCGGCGCCGGGCGGGGTGGAGCAGTGCTGCCACATGTAGCCGCCGTCCTCGGTGCGGACGACCGTGCCGTTCGTGCCGCTGGCCCAGGCGACGCCGCCGCCGACGTTGTCGATGCCGCGCAGGTCGGCGGTGGTGGGCGGGTCGAGGAGCTGCCACTGGGCCTCGGACTTGGCGGCGAGCGGGAGGAGCAGGGCGAGGGCGGCCAGGGCGTGGCGCAACGGTGTGGCATACGGTGCTCGGATGGTGCGTCTGCCTGCGTGCATCGGTGTACCTTCCCCCTCCCCCGTACTTAAGTCCTAAAGTCTAGAAAGCAGGTCGGTTAAGTCCAAACGAGGTCTGGCTTGGGATCGACCTGGTCCGGTGGTGTCTGGGCTGTCTGATTTTTTGTCTCTAGATCTATTTTAGCGGGTTGGGTGGGGTGAATCGGCAGGTATTTGTTGGGGCGGAAGTGGCTTGGTTCGGTGTGGTTATGGGGATTTGGAGGGGCGTGGGGGCTTGACAGGCTTTGGATGACGGCGGGAGCCGGAGTGCGAGGCTGCTTCGTTCGCGAAGGATGCGCAAGGTGCAGCTACGGTCGAGATGACAGTCTCTCTGCTGCGTGACAGCCGATAGCGAGCTACGGCCAGATGGACGCTGCGGTCGGCTGAGAGGGACAGTCGTTTCTTTCGCAGATCCCACCCTGTCGCGACGATGGGACTGTGCGTCGAGGATGGGGCACCCGGTGGATACCCGGCTTAGGGCATTGCTAGGGGCGGATGGCGTTTGCTGGCGCAAACGATACCCCACCCTGCCGCACGATGAGGCTGTGCGTCGAGGATGGGGTACCGACATGTGGGCTTTCCGCGCGCTCGTTCTGGTGTCAGTCGGTTGGATTGACAGAGGGATCTGGGTTAGCGCCAGGCGGAGTTGCGGATGACGCTGCAGAAGTTGCCGCGGGTGAACTTGGGGTCCTTGTCGGCGAGGACGTCGGCCTTGACGTTGCCGAAGGTGGTCTCGGGCTTCTTGTGGATGCCGTCGTAGAAGGCCTGGATGATGTCTTCCTTGAAGTTGGCGGTGCGGGGGTAGAGGGCGACGATGGCGTTGCGGACCTCGTCGGAGTAGAGGTGGTGGGTGAGGCCGAGGACGTCCATCTCGACGCCGGCGGTGACCAGGGCGACGATGGGGTGCATGTACTTGGGGATGTCCGGGGTGGTGTGCAGGGCGATGCCGGTCCAGACGTTGTAGACGTCCTGCTCGGAGACGCCGCGCTCGCTTGAGGAACTTGGCGGCGGCGTTGGCGCCGTCGACCTCGAAGCGGTCGGCGGGGCTGGAGTAGTCGGGCATCAGGCCGAGGTCGTGGAACATGGTGCCGGCGTAGAGCAGCTCGGCGTCGTAGTGGAGGCCACGCTGGTTGCCGGCGAGGGCGGCGAAGTAGTAGACGCGGCTGGAGTGGTTGAAGAGCAGCTCGGTCTCGGTGTCGCGGATGAACTCCTGGATCTCACGCGCGAGCTTGGTGTCGGGGACGCGGACGCCGTCGATGAGGCCGGTGGTAGCGGTGGTCATGGTTTTGATTCCTCCTGTGAGCCTGCTCACGGCTACGAACTAACAGTAGCGGCTCGCCGGGGTGGTTTGCCATGACGCGGATACAGCATTTTCAGACATATCAAAACGTGTTGATCCCACTGGAAGAGTCGTGTTGATCCCAGCTGGAAAACCAATGCAGGCTGAGGCGAGAGGCTCGGTTAGTGGGCCTCGGCCGGGGGCTTGCCGGGCTTGACCTTCTTGAGCAGCCAGACGATGCCGACGGAGAAGAAGCAGAGCAGGGAGAGCCAGCGGAAGACGTCGACGAAGGCCCAGGCGGCGGCCTGGCGCTGGAGCTGCTGGTAGAGGGTGGTCTGCGCGGGGGCCAGCGTGTTGGTGTGGCCGAAGTGTTGGCTCAGCGAGCGCTGCAGGGCGCCGAGGCTGTTCTGGAACTGCTGGCCGGTGATGGGGATGGAGTTGAGGATCTCGTTCTGATGGGAGGCGGCGCGGCGGGTGAGCAGGGTGGAGGCGACGCGAGATGCCGATGGAGCCGCCGATGTTGCGGAAGAGGTTGTAGATGCCGCTGGCGTTGCCGATCTGCTGGGGGGCGAGGGTTCCGTAGGCGGCGATGTTGATGGGAACGAAGACGAAGCTGAGGCTGAATCCGGTGATGAGGATGGGGATGAGCAGGGTCCTCGGGGAGATGTCGAGGGTCACGCCGCCGAAGTAGAAGGTGGTGAGGCCGAAGGTGAGGAAGCCGAAGGTGAGCAGCAGGCGGGGATCGATCTTGTTGGAGAGGTAGCCGATGATGGGCATGCCGCAGATGGATCCCAGGCCGCGCGGGGCGACGACCAGGCCGGCGGTGAAGGCGGTGTAGCCGAGCAGCTCCTGGTAGAAGAGCGGGAGCACGGTGACGGTGGCGTAGATGCCGATGCCGAAGAAGAGGATGAGCACGGTGCCGATCGCGAAGTTGCGATTTTTGAAGACCTTGAGATCGACCAGGGAGTCCTTGTCGCGCCAGCAGTGCCAGACGAAGTAGGTGAAGGCGACGACGAGAGCGACGGCGGCGTAGCGGATCCAGGTGGCGCCGAACCAGTCGTCCTCCTGGCCCTTGTCGAGGATGACCTGGAGGCAGCCGGTCCAGACGATCAGGGCGCCGAAGCCGAGGTTGTCGAACTTGGGCACCTTGACGTTCTTGAAGGAGGGGGGATCGAAGATGAAGCGATTCATCATGAAGAGGGCGAGGATGCCGATGGGGATGTTGATGTAGAAGGCGTAGCGCCAGGAGTAGGTGTC
>CAVWJY010000036.1:0-54790 GCA_963755245.1 uncultured Acidobacteriaceae bacterium
TGTTGGGGATTTCTCGATTCGGGGTGGGTTGTGGGGCTTGACAGGGTGAGGCAGGGATCAGGGAGAAGGGATCAGGGAACAGGAAAAGCAGGGTGTAGGGTGTAGGGCGGCGTGACGCTGGGATGGGCGTTGCGAGGTGGTTTGCTTTCATCGGAGGCGGTGGGGGTGGTGGATATAATCGAGCGGATCTCGAACAGAGGAGAACAAGGGATGCGCAGGTTGGTTCTGTCGGTGGTGGTGCTGGGTGTGATGGCGAACGGGGGGGTCGGCCAGGGGCAGATGTCGATGTCGATGAGGGTCGCGCGGGGGCGCAGATGGTGACCGGGCTGCCGTACAGCGCGGATGAGACGGTGACGACGGTGCAGAGCTGCCGGGTGGGGTGCGGGTGACGCACGCGATGAAGGGGAAGGCCTGGCGGGCGACGAACGGTGCGGAGCGGATGGAGGCGACGGCGGTTCCGGGACGGCAAGCGATCCAAACGTGGTGCCAACGACAGTCGTAACGCTGCTCGATGCGGTGCAGCATCGGACGGTGTTCTGGAATACGAATGTGAAGATGGCGCACGCGGCGTCGATTCCAGACAACGCGACGGTGACGCTGCAGTTGATGGCGCCGCAGCTGCCCCCGGCGCTTCGTAAGGAGTTGCTGAAGCCGGAGAATGTAACCACCAAGGATCTAGGAGTGGAGACGCGCGAGGGGCTGAAGCTGGTGGGAACGCGGGTGACGACGACGATTCCGGCGGGTACGGTGGGAAATGATGCCGCACTCGTTACGACGCAGGATCGCTGGGTGTCGCGGGAGCTAAGCTGCTGGTACGGGAGGTGGATCAGGACCCGTGGACGGGCAACCGGGTGATGGAGCTGACGCACATTGCGCGGACGGAGCCGGATACGGCGTTGTTCGAGGTTCCGGCAGGGTATGCGGTGCAGGATATGCCTCACTCGGTACCGGGCGTTGTCGCGGGGCATGTGGCGAACGAGGTGCCGGCGGAGTGGGTGCAGCGCGTCGCGGATGCTCAGAGATCGACGGACGCGAATCAGAAGAACGATGTGGCGTACCAGATGGCGATGGGGCGGTTCGGCATCGCCGAGGCGCATGGGCTGGCCGATGAGGCGGTGGGGCAGGCCGAGCGCGATACCGCGGAGCTGAGTCTGAAAAACGCCGATGGGATGGGCTTTGCGCAGATGGAGCGGTTGAGCCACTACTGGGTGACGCTGGGGTTGGTGTACTTCCGCGAGGGCAAGCTGGATAAGGCTGAGGCGTATATGCGGGCGTCGTGGGAGCTTGATCCGCGCGGGCATGTAGCCAACCACCGGGGACGGCTCGATGAGGCGGAGCATCGGGATCAGGATGCGATTGCGGTGTATCGCGCGGCTCTGGGAGCGCGGGGCTCGGAGGGGCTGAAGGAGAGCGTACGGGAGCGGCTGGTGAAGGTGGCGGGGACGACCGCATCGGATCCGCTGCCGGTGGATACGATGGTGACGGTGCCGATGGCACCGGTGGAGGGCAGCGCGGTGTTCGACATTCTTTCGTCGCATGCCGGCACGCAGGAGGTGGTGCTGGTGCAGGGCGATGCGCGGTTCAAGAGTGCGGCGGAGGCGATTCGCACAGCGGTTTCGTCGGGGCTGCCGGATGGTGGACCGGAGCGAGTGTTGCGACGGGGGCGGCTGAGCTGCGAGGGCGCGAGTGGATGCCAGTTGCAGCTGCTGTCGCCGCAGGAGGCGCGGACGGTGGTGTTGGGGGTTGTGGGGGAGTAGATGTGTTTGGTGGGTCTCTTGCGTGAGTTGCGCTCGGGATGGGTGGGTGGAAGGGCATGGCTGAGGCCACGCCCTTCTGTCTTTTCCTTTTCGTTTGGGGTGGTGTGGGGAAGGCGGTCCCACCTTAGCGCCCAAAAGCGGGCGCGAAGATGGGCACCCGGATGTCAGATTTCTGGGAATGGAGATTCTGGGTTGGGTTATGGGGTGGGGGGGCGGGGAGGCCGAGGTCGGCGGCGGGGGGAGGGTGTGGGTGTCGTTCATTGGCGTTGGGCGGTGCGGAGTTTGTCGCTGCGGTTGAGCCAGATGGATGGTGTAGTCGTAGTGCTCGAGGTGTTGCGGAGGAAGTAGGGGCGGTTGGATTTCAGCCAGGCTGCTTCGTAGAGGTCGCGCATGAGGGAGTAGGTGTTGCGGAGGTCCTGGATGTTGCCGTTGATGCCGTTGATGTTGTTGAGGTCGCGGCAGACGTCGGCGCGGTCCTTCTTTCTGTGGAGTCTGCAGGGAGTAGGCGTGGGGGTAGCTGGGCGATCTCGTCGGTGAGCTGGAATTTGAGGCCGATGAGGTCCATGCGGCGGGCGCCTAGTTCGAGGGCGTCGAGGGCGTCGGGTTCGCGAGAGGCTGGTGGCGGCGCCGTAGCGGACGGAGTCGTAGAAGGTGGCGTAGGTCGGCCTCGGGTTGGTTGCGTTGGCGGCGATGGGCTTGAGGCCGGCGGCGGCTTTGGCCTACGGCGATCAGGGTGAGGGCGCGTTCGGCGTGGAGGCGGAGGTCGTGGGTGAAGGGGCGGATCTGGCCGGCGATGCGCTGGCCGTCCTTCGAGAAGGGATCGTGCCAGAAGAGGAGTTGCTGGCGTCGGACTTGGGTCGGGTCCTTGAGGAGGGCGTGGGCGGCCATCATCTCTATCTGGGCCTGGTTGATCTTGCCGGTGGCGTCGCCGTGGAAGACCTGGGCGTAGGACTGCTGGAACTCGGGGATGGAGGATTCGCCCTGGTGCCATGCGGCTTCGGCTCCGAAGAGGATGCCGTACCAGTTGTTGTTGGCGAGGCCTTCGCCGTCGTCGTTCCAGATGGTGTTGAGCTGGCCGGTGGCGCCGAGCTTCTGGCCGTCGCGGGTGAACTGCTGGATGTTGGGAGGGCGTTGTTGTTGGGATAGACCGCGGCAGTTGTTGATGCCGGGGGAGACCCAGGTCTCGAAGCCGGCGTCGGTGAAGGGCGTGATGAACTTGTGAAGCCTTTGGGCTGGGGGTTGTACTCCCAGGCGACGGCGATGGTGGCGTCTTTGAAGGAGGGCGGGAGCTTTGAGGAGGTCGGGCGCGTCTGTGGCGATGTCGCCCCAGAAGAGGAGCTTGCGGTGGAGGGGTTGGAGGTCGGTGACGATCTTCTGCATGAAGTCGAGGTAGACGGGGCCGAGGCCTTGCGCGTCTACGGCGGCTTTGGTCTGGCCTTTGCCGAGTTCTACGGTCTCGTCGGCTCCGAGGTGGAGGAAGGGGCCGGGGTAGATGGCGGCTAGCTCGTTGAACATGCGTGGTGGTGAGATTGAGGGAGTCGGGCTGGCCGGGGGCGAGGACGTGCGCCGTGGGGGGTCTCGGCGAGGGGCGTACTGCTCCCAGTTGAGGAGGTAGTGGAGGTGGCCGAAGGCTTCCTGCTCGGGGATGATGGTGACGTGGTATGGGCGGCGTAGGCGACGAGCGCGGCGGCCTGGGCCTGGGTGATGGTTCCGCCGGGGGGCGCGATGAGGGGGTCGGCGGGTAGCTGCGGTGTGTTCGAAGTAGGGCGAGTAGAGGTTGACCTTGTAGGCGGCGAGGGTGCGGATGAGCTTCTTCTGGAACTCGAGGGTGGGGACGGGGCCGCGGGAGAGGTCGTCGTGGAGGCCGCGGTACTTCATGGCGGGCCAGTCGCGGATGGTGGCGGTGTGGAGGACGGCGGGTGGCGCCGGGGCGGGAGTCGATGAGCTGCTTGACGGTTTGGAGGGCGTAGAAGATGCCGGAGGCGGAGGCTGCGGTGATGGCGAGGCCTTTGCCGTCGGGGATGATGGCGTAGCCCTCGGGCTTCATGGTCGGGATGTCGAAGTTGCGCCGGGGCGGGCGGGGAGGCGAGGTGTAGATGGATTTCGAGGCCGGCGGGGTCGGTGATGGGGATGGTGCGGGCGGTGGTTGACGGGGATGTTCTGGGAGGGGAAGGCTTAGGTCTGTCGGCGAAGGCGTCTCGGGGGCGCAGGGGTCGGCGCAGTGATCTGGATGCCGGCGGTGAGGGGCTGGGCGGGGAGCGGGGCGGACCTCGCGGGGCATGGGGATGAGCTGGAGGGATTGCGCGGTTGAGCGAGGCTGCGGGAGCAGGGCGAGCAGGGCGAGGGCAAGGGCGCGACGAGCGAGCGGGAGGATGGCATAGTCACGGTAAATGAGTGCGGAGGCTGGTGCGGGCAGACGTTTGGTGCTGTGCGCGAAAGGCGGTTGCAGAGCAGGTTTCCGAAAATCGAGACTTTGTCCGGAAGATTCAACAAATTGTTCGTAAATTACGTCGAAATTATTCGTTCTTTCACATACGTCTGCAAGGATGATGCAACACAAGAGCTGAGAGATGTGGAGAGATGCGTAGAAAGGAACTTTCTAACGTTGTTCTCCTGGCTGCGCTTTTTAATCCCTGAGAGGTTCCATGACGAAGCAATTAAAAGCGATTCTGGCTGCATTATGTGCTGTTGACCATCTCGGTGCCGGCACAGGTCTCGGCGCCGAAGCCGGGGATTCGAGCAAGACAGCTACGACGGCACAAGAAGAAGCCGGTTGCGAAGAAGCCCCGTCGAGTCTGCGACCGACCGCCAGATTCGCGAACTGCGGGAGCAGATGAAGAACCAGCAGTCGCGAGATCGACAGCCTGAAGCAGCAGCTTGCGGACAGGGATGCGCGGTTGGCATCGCGGCCCAGCAGACGCGCAGGCGGCGAATGCGCTGCGGCCGCTGCGACTGCACAGGCGCAGAGCTTGAACACGGGCGTGCAGGCGAACACGGAGGCGGTGACAGCGCTGACTGCGACGGTGGGCGATCTGAAGAATCCACCACCGGTCTCGCGCAGACGGTCAGCGACGCGAAGAAGGACTGAACGACCAGATCGAGTCGCCGACGACGCTGCACTACAAGGGCGTGACGATTATGCCGGTGGCGTTCTTCGCGTTTGAAAATGTGTGGCGGCAGCGCTCGTTGAACTCGGATATCAACACGCCGTTCAACAGCATTCCGTTTATGGGCTGCGAACCAGGCGCATATGACCGAGCTGAACTTCAGCGGACGGCAGAGCCGCGTTGGTGGCTGTTCACGGGGGATCGCCGAGGTCGTAAGGCTAGCCTGGCTACGTCGAGGCGGACTTCCTGGGCGCGGGTACGACCAGCAACGACAACCAGAGCAACAGCTTCGTGCTGCGTCAGCGGCAGATATGGGGACAGGCAGCTTGAACAGCGGCTTCACGGTGACGGGCGGTCAGATGTGGTCGCTGGTGACGGAGGTCAAGCACGGCATAGATAACCGCACCGAGAAGCTGCCGAACAGCATCGACGCGCAGTACACGTCGGGCTTCAGCTGGGCGCGGCAGCCGGCGCTCCGCTTTCAGCAGAAGCGAGGGCTCGTTTCAAACGTGGCCGCTGTCGCTGGAACAGGCGCAGATACGAACTACAGCGCCACCAACGCGCCGACGAACTTCTTCTTCGGCGCCGGACAGAACGGCGGTTTGTACAACGCTTTCAACGGAACCCCACCAACAACATTGCTCCGGACGTCATTGTGAAGGACACGGCGGATCCGAGCTCGTCACTTTGAAGTGGGCGGTATGGCCCGCTTCATGCGTGATCGTTACTATCCGGCGGTGGCCAGCCTCGCGACGGGATTCCGGCCAGTCCCGGTGCGGCTCCGAATCAATGACACCGAGTTTGCCGGCGGTGTCTTTGGCAACGCGCGGGTTACGGCGAGCAAGTATCTCGACGTCGCCGTGCAGGCGATGGGGGGCGATGGTGTAGGGACGCTATGGATCGGCGCAGCTGGCCGACGTGACCGTGCATCCGAAAGGGACGCTTGAGCCGATCCGTAACTACCACGGGTCTGTTCTCGATCGAAAGCCATCCGACGCCGAAGCTGGACATGTACGCCTACTTTGGCGGTGAGTACCTGCAGCGGACGGTGTATGCGACGGGCGTCGCGGCTACTCCGTTTACGGGCTATGCTCCCATCAGCACAGTGGCGACGGGATGCAATACGGAAGTTCCTGTGACACCGCGGCTACGGGTGGCTCGATCCGGGCGCGGCAACTGCTCGGCGGTGACGCGGGCCATCTTCGAGGGCATGGCTGGCTGGACCTACCGGATCTACAGCAGCCCGAAGTAAGGGCGGTTGCAGTACCAGGTGAACTACCAGTACATCACGCGGTCGGCGTGGGAGGGTGACGTGGCACCTACCAGCGCTGAACGGCCTCTACACCGCGCCTAAGGCGGTCGACAACATGGTGTTTACGGGAATGCGTTACTACATCCCGTAGCAGAGGCGGTTGGGACAGGGGCATGCCCTTTGGGGTGCCCCTTTTCTTTTGCGAGATGCTGGAGTGGCGTGGTCGCCTATTTTGGTAGTCTTCCTTGACGGGCTTCTGCTTTGGAAGTGTTGGAAAGGATTGGATAAGACGATGCTGGATGCGAAGAGATTGTTTCCGGCGGAGGGGTCGGCGCGGCGGGTGGCGGCAGAGTTGTATGAGACGGTGCGGGATCTGCCGATCCTGTCGCCGCATGGGCACACCGATCCGCGCTGGTTTGCGGAGAATAAGCCGTTTCCGAACCCGGCGGCGCTGCTGATTCAGCCGGACCACTATATCTTCCGGATGCTGTACTCGCAGGGCGTGTCGCTGGAGTCGCTGGGGATTCCGCAGGTGGATGGGAAGCAGAGGCCGACCCGCGCGAGGTGTGGCGGATCTTTGCGCGGCACTACTATCTGTTTCGCGGGACGCCGACGCGGCTGTGGCTGGACTATGCGTTCTCGAGAATCAGTTTGGGTTGAAGGAACGGCTGAGCGCGGCGAATGCGGATGAGTACTACGAGGTGATTGCGAAGAAGCTGGAGACGCCGGAGTTTCTGCCGCGGGCGCTGTTTGAGCAGTTCAGGATTGAGGTGCTGGCGACTACGGATGCGGCGCTGGATACGCTGGAGTATCACAAGGCGATTCGGGAGTCGGGATGGAAGGGGCGGGTGATGCCGACGTTTCGTCCGGATGCGGTGGTGGATGCGGAGTATGCGGGGTTCAAGAGAGAACATTGAGAAGCTGGGTGAGGTTTCGGGCGAGAGTGTCGGGACGTATCAAGGGGTATCTGAATGCGCTGCGGGCGCGGCGGGCGTTCTTCAAGAAGATGGGCGCGACGGCGACCGACCATGGGCATCTGACGGCGATGACGGCGGATCTGGATGCGGAGGCGGCGGAGCGCTGTATCGCGGATGTTTCGGGGAAGGTGGATGCCGAGGACATGGAGCTGTTCCAGGCGCAGATGCTGACCGAGATGGCGGGCATGAGCGTTGAGGATGGGCTGACGATGCAGCTGCATCCGGGCAGCGTGCGGAACCACAATCAGGTGGTGTATGAGAAGTTCGGGCGGGATAAGGGCGCGGATATTCCTTCGCCGACGGAGTATGTGCGGAGCCTGCGGCCGCTGCTGAACAAGTATGGGAATGAGCCGAACTTCACGCTTCATCCTGTTCACGCTGGATGAGACGATGTTCTCGCGGGAGCTGGCTCCGCTGGCGGGGCATTATCCTTGCCTGCGGCTGGGGCCGCCGTGGTGGTTCCACGATTCGCCTGAGGGGATGATGCGGTTCCGCGAGACGGCTACGGAGACGGCGGGGTTCTACAACACGGTTGGGTTCAACGATGAACGCGGGCGTTTCTGTCGATTCCGGCGCGGCATGATGTGGCGCGGCGCGTGGACTGCGCGTTCCTGGGGCGGCTGGTGGCGGAGCACCGGCTGGATGAGGACGAGGCTTTTGAGGTGATTCGGGATTTGACGGTGGGGTTGGTGAAGAAGGCTTACAAGCTGTAGGGCTGTTGGCTGCGGCTTTAGCGCTCGCCCCAGTGATCGGAGTGGATGGCGGCCAAGGTCATTGCTCCAGATGAGGAGTGGAGGTGGGCTGCGCGGCTCGTGGTCGTAGGATGCTCGGATTTGGATGATGGCGAGTGCGGGAGAGAGAACAGGCACTGTCCCACGAGAGGCATGGTGCGGAAGGACAGACGACGGGTGCAAGCTTGACCTGCGAGCAGCACCACGATCAGATAGTTCCAGACTTGGTGTTGCATGATCGCACGCAGACTTTCTAGCTCAAGGCGCGTCCATCGCTCGTTGCGGATGTCCTCGGTGAGCTGCGTGCTGGTCCGCAAGAAGATCGCAATGCCGAAGGATGCTGCCCAGGAGACTGACGATCGATTCAAGCGGTGATGCCGGCCCCAACGGCGGGAGACTGGACATGATGCCGACGCCTGAGAGGGCAGAGCAGGGAGCTGCAGATGCTCAACGCGGCTAGTTGTGTCGGCGCATACTGCGAGAGATCGAAGAGGCGTCTCATGGGTCGGAATTATAGCGTCGCGTGGGTCAGTATACGTTCGTAGAGCAGTAGGGAATAGGATGGGGGCCTATGAGCTTGTTTTTTGCAGCGGGATCGCCGGCTACTGAGATGTCGCCTGCGGAGGTGCGGGCGGGGCTGTTTGAGGCGCTGGCGAAGCTGGGGAGCGGCAAGCAAGGTGCTGGCGGTGCCGCCAGACTTCACGCGGCTGCACTCGCAGGCAGGGCGGTTGACCGAGTTGGCGTGGGAGTACTACGGCGGGCGCTGACGGATGTGCTGCCGGCGCTGGGAACACATCGGCGATGAGCGACGAGCGAGATCGTGACCATGTTTGGCGAGACTCCGCAGGCGCTGTTTCGCGTGCATGACTGGCGCAACGATATCGTGACGCTGGGCGAGGTGCCGGGGGAGTTTATGCACGAGGTGAGCGAGGGCAAGGTGGACTACCCGTGGCCGGCGCAGGTGAACAAGCTGGTGCGGGATGGCGGGCATGATCTGATCCTGTCGATCGGGCAGGTGGTGCCGCATGAGGTGGTCGGCATGGCGAATGGGAACAAGAACATCTTTGTCGGGCACGGGCGGAGTGATGGGGATTCATCGCAGTCCACTTTCTGGGTGCGGTGTACGGCATGGAGCGCATGATGGGGCGGGCGGATACTCCGGTGCGCCGGGTGCTGAACTATGCGAGCGAGCACTTCGCGAAGGACCTGCCGATCGTCTATGTGCTGACGGTGGTGGGGAAGAATGCGGCGGGTGAGTTGGTGGTGCGCGGGATGTTCGTCGGCGACGATGCGGAGTGCTTTGAGCGGGCGGCGGCGCTGAGCCTGAAGGTGAACTTCCGTATGATGGACCGCGAGATCAAGAAGGCGGTGGTGTATCTCGATCCGCATGAGTTTCAATAGACGTGGCTGGGCAATAAGAGCGTCTATCGCACGCGGATGGCGCTGGCGGATGGCGCGGAGTTGATTGTGCTGGCGCCGGGGGTGCATGAGTTCGGCGAGGACAAGACGATCGATGAGCTGATTCGGCGGTATGGCTACTGCGGGACGCCGGCGACGCTGGAGGCGGTGAAGAAGGATCCGGAGCTGGCGGGGAATCTGAGTGCGGCGGCGCATTTGATCCATGGGTCGAGCGAGGGGCGGTTCACGATACGGTACTGTCCGGGGCACATGACCGGGAGGAGATCGAGGGTGTGCACTTTGCCTATGGCGATCTCAAGGAGATGATGGCCAAGTACGATCCGGCGCGGTTACAGGATGGCTTGAACATGGTGGATGGGGAGGAGATCTTCTATATCTCGAACCCGGGGTTGGGGCTGTGGGCATATCGCGGGCGGTTTGAAGGGGCGATTTCATGAGGGAGGCTAGGGGAGAGATGATCGTGGTGTTGATGGGCGTCAGCGGGTCGGGCAAGACGACGATTGGGAGGCTGCTGGCAGAGCGCATGGCGGCGATCTTCGTGGATGCGGACGACTACCACCCGGCGGCGAACAAGCAGAAGATGGCGGCGGGCATTCCGTTGACCGATGCAGATCGCGCGCCTTGGCTGGAGACGCTGCACAGCGTGCTGCAGGGGTGGTTTGCGGAGGGTAGGAGTGGGGTACTCGCATGCTCGGCGCTGAAGGCAGCGTATCGCGAGACGCTGGCTCAGGGAATGCCGCAGGGTGCGGTGCGCTTCTGTCTGCTGGAGGTGCCGCGGGCGGAGCTCGAGCGGCGGCTGGCGGGACGGCAGCATGAGTATATGTCTCCGAAGCTTCTGGAGAGCCAGTTGGCGACGCTGGAGCCTCCCGCGGACGCGATGATCGTTGCGAATGATCGTTCGGAGGATGGGGTGGTGCGCGAGATTCTGGAGCGGCTGGGGCGGTAGAGGTTACATATTTTGATTTGTTTTTGTGCGATTACAATCTTTGGATTTGGATCGGTTACACATTCAGCGGAAGAGAGGGTGCGATGGCGAGTTCGTTGTTCGATCTGAAGGGAAAGTCGGCGGTGGTGGTGGGTGGGACGTCGGGCATCGGGCTGGCGATGGCGCTGGGGCTGGCGGATGCGGGCGCGGATGTAGCGCCGAGCTCGCGGCGGAAGGAGCAGGTGAACGCGGCGGCGGTGGAGATCGAGGCCAGGGGCGTGAAGGCGCTGCGGGTTGCGTCCGATGTGAGCGATCGCGCGAGTTTGGAGGCGCTGTTGGCGGGCGCGGTGGAGGCCTTCGGGAAGGTCGATATCCTCATCAACTGCGCGGGCCGGATTAAGCGCGCACCGACGCTCGACTTTCCCGAGGAGCTGTGGGACGAGATCATGGACACGAATGTAACCGGGACGCTGCGTGCCTGCCAGATCTTTGGCCAGCATATGTTGGAACGTGGGGACGGGCGAATCATCAACATCGCGTCGCTGAATACATTTGTCAGCCTGAAGGAGGTGACGGCGTATGCGGCGAGCAAGGCGGCGGTGGGTGCGTTGACCAAGTCGCTGGCGGTGGAGTGGAGCGCGCAGGGGGTCAATGTGAATGCGATCGCTCCGGGGGTGTTTCGCACGGCGCTGAACGCGGAGCTGCTCGACAACAGCGAGCGTGGCAAGGAGCTGCGGCTGCGCACGCCGATGGGGCGCTTCGGCAGGGCCGAGGAGCTGGTGGGCGCGGCGGTGTATCTGGCCAGCGACGCGGCCTCATTTGTAACCGGAGAGATTCTGGTGGTGGACGGCGGGTTTCTGGCCAGCGGGGTGAATCAGTAGAGGGATAGGGATCGGCGGCGTGCCGGCGGTGGGCTGCCGGTACGCGTGTAGCCGGGGATTAGGCCAGGGTCTGTAGGTTTACGCGGTGGGAGATGCTGGTGAGTAACTCGTCGGCACGGACCTCATCGGTTTCGATGGACTTGAGGACGGCGGCATCCCGCAGATTGAGGATCTCGGCCCAGCGGCGGAGGGTGCCGTAGACGGCGATCTCATGGTGCTCGATCTGCTGGATGGCTGCGATGAAGGCGATGTCGCGGATGGAGGGCTCGATGCAGTTGGTGATGATTTGGGCGGCCTGGGTGATGAGGCTATTGACCACCGAGCAGCTTTCGGTGGCGGTTTCTCCGGTGTTGTTGCGGAGGAGGCCTTTGATCTTTCCACGTGACTACGGGTCTGTTCGAGATGGTCGCGGAGGGCGGTTGAGAGATCAGGATCGGAGGCGGCCTGAAGCAGATCGGGAAGGAGTTTGGCGATTGCCTGCTCCATGTCGAGTGTCTTCCGGAGGTGGGTGAGGTAGAGGCTGCGGAGCTCGGCTACGTTGGCTGAGGACAAGTTCATGAGGTGGGTATCTCTCCGAGTTGGTTGGTGATGAGCAGATGCATGTAAAAAACGCCTGTGCAGGAAGCGGCAGGCGTTTTCCCGGTCTCAGTGCAGGCTCGTGCTAAGGAACGCGCGGCTGCGGCCGGTTGAGCGATACCGGAGCATTGGGTTGTGACCTGGGTTTTGGCGCAGGATCGCCACGTTGGGCGGAATGACCGTGAGCAGGAGCAACACGATCGCGGTGATCTCGGGGATGTAGAGCTGCTGGATGCTGTAGAGATACCAGGCGCCGATGATGGCGGCGACGATCGAGAGTCCGATCACGACCCGTGCGAGCGGTTTGGCCCAGGGTTTGTCATCGCACGGAAGCATACGGGATCCCTCCTTCCCTAAGGGGTGAGTTCCGATCGATTGAGGCCGGAACTCCCTTTCGGTGGGGAAGAGTAGGCCGGGGAGCAGAGGCTTGTCAAGAAGGAAACAGGTGGGAATGCAACAACGCGGCGGAGTGTGAAAGCTCCGCCGCGTCGGGGTTGTGTACGACTTCCATCGCCAGTGAAATAGAGCGTTACTCCACTTCGCGATTATCTGTTGGTACGGCCTAGTGATACGACCTAAGCTGTAACGTCGATGGAATTTAGCCGAGCCACTTGGGGTTGGCGGCGGTTCCGTCGTAGTGCGGGCGTGGTTTTGAAGAGCTCGAAGTTGCCGGTCATCGCGGCCTCGCGGGTGCGAGAGAGGATGGCGGCGACCTGCGCCTCCGAGAGCGGCTTGAAGGTGCGGGCCGCGTGCAGGGCCTGGTCGAGGACGGCCTCGGAGTCGATGCCGGTGATGACGGTCGCAACCGGCTGGTTGAGGCCGTAGTGCAGCGCGTCGATGGGCTCGACCGTCTTGCTCTGCAGGATGTAGGGATCGCCGAAGGTCTTCATCGCGAGCACGGCGATGTTCTGCTTCTGCGCGACGGGCAGGACCTGCTTCTCGAAGGAGCGGAAGTGGGCGTCCATCACGTTGATCGGCATCTGCACGGTGTCGAAGTGGAAGTTGTGCTTCTCGGCGATCTCGAGCATGCGCAGGTGGACCGCGGGGTCCTTGTGTCCGGTGAAGCCGATGTAGCGGATCTTGCCGGCCTCACGTGCGGCGACGGCGGCCTCGATGGCGCCGCCGGGAGCGAAGATGCGGTCGGGGTCCTCGTAGCGGATGATCTCGTGGAACTGGACCAGGTCGATGGTGTCGGTGCGCAGGCGGCCCATCGACTGCTCCAGTTGGCGGTTGAACTCCTGCTTCGTGCGGCCGTCCATCTTGGTCATCAGGAAGACCTTGTCGCGATAGCCGTCGCGCAGGGCCTGGCCCATGCGGATCTCGCTGGTGCCCTCGTTGTAGTCCCAGCAGTTATCCATGAAGGTGATGCCGTTATCGATGGCGCGGCGCATGAGGGCGATGCTGGCGGTGGCGTCGAGCGACTCCTTGCCGATGTGGTAGCCGCCGAGGCCGATGGCGGAGATGGTCTCGCCGGTGGTGCCGAGCGGACGGTAGATCATGTCGGGCGACTGCGGCCGCGTGGGCTTGGCGCTCTTGGCAGACTGGGCTGCGGCGGTGCCGGCGTCGTGGCTGCGGCAAGCGTGGCTGCGGTGGCGGTCTTGAGGAACTCTCTGCGCTCCATGGAATCTCCTGAGAAATACGTTACTTGAAAAGAACTAAGATGAAGTTTCGCCGGGGAAACTCAGGATGATGCGATACGCGATGCTCGCGTTCGCGGTTGACGTTAGGCCGTGGGGTGCGCCGCGCGGGCGATCAACGTGGCGGTGTAGGCGGCGCCGAAGCCGTTGTCGATGTTGACGACGACGACGTTCGGCGAGCAGGAGTTGAGCATGCCCAGCAGCGCGGCCGAACCGGCGAAGCTGGCGCCGTAGCCGACCGAGGTGGGTACGGCGATGACGGGGACGCCGACGAGGCCGCCGACCACCGAGGGCAGCGCGCCCTCCATGCCGGCGCAGACGATGACGGCGTCGGCCGCGCCGAGCTGGTCGCGGACGCTGAGCAGGCGATGCAGGCCGGCGACGCCGACGTCGAAGAGGCGAAGCACGCGGGAGCCGAAGAGCTCAGCGGTGACGGCGGCCTCCTCGGCGACGGGCAGGTCGCTGGTGCCGGCGCAGAGGACGGCGACGCAGGGGGCGTCGGGGTCGTTCGCATCAGCCGGCTTGGTGTGCTTGCCGGCGAGGGTGACGGTGCGTGCGATGGGGTTGTGGACGGCGTGCGGGATGCTGCGCGAGCACAGCCGCTGCGGCCTCCGGAGAGGTGCGGGTGGCGAGCACGGCGGAGCCGGCGGCGGCCATGCGGCTGAAGATTTCGGCGGTCTGCTGCGGGGTCTTGCCTGCGGCGTAGATGACCTCGGGTAGGCCGGTGCGCAGGGCGCGGTGGTGATCGATGCGGGCGTGGCCGATGTCTTCGTAGCCGTTCTCGGCAAAGGGGAGCGCGCTGATGCCCTCGACGGCGGACTCCGGGGTGAGCGTGCCGCGCTGGACCTGGGCGAGAAGTTCGAGCAGAGAGGACTTATCCATTGGTCTTCGTGTGGGCCTTCGTATCGGTGATTGGATTGGGTGTTGTGCCAGGCGGCGAGGGCGGCCTGCTGCACCTGCTTCAAAGGAACGTTGTGGGCGCGGGCGGCGGTGCGGCAGTCCTCGAACTCGGGATTGACGTTGAGGATCTCGCCAGCACGTGCGTGCCGAGCTTGATGCGGATCGCGCCGTAGGCGGTCTCGACGGTGGTGTGGGAGCGGTCGAGGCAGACGCGGCGATCCTGGCGGATGCGAAGGCCGAGGGTGCTGGTCTCGCGCAGGAGAAGCTGCTCGAGCGCGGCGCTGTCGGCAGGATTGCAGAGCACGGTGAGCAGGGTGCCGGGACGGCCCTTCTTCATGATGACCGGAGTGAGCATGACGTCGAGCGCGCCACGCTCGAGCGCGGCCTCGGTGACGTAGGCGATGATCTGCGGGGAGAGGTCGTCGAGCGCGGTCTCGAGCACGGTGACGGTGTCGGAGTCGTCGTGGTGCGGGTGGCGGGCGGAGTTGGATGCTTCGGCTGGCATTCTTCGTCCCACCCTTCGCGGTGAGGCTGCGAAGGATGGGGCACCCGGTGCGCTGTCGGCAGCGGTTTCGCCGACGGAGAGGCGCAGGACGTTGGGGAAGTCCTTGGGGTTGCGGGTGCCGGCGCCGTAGCCGATCTTCTCGACGCGCATGGCGGGCTGCTGGGGCGAAGGTGAGGCCCTTCTCTTCGACGAGAGCGCGAAGCAGCGCGGCGCCGGTGGGCGTGACCAGCTCCTTCTGCACGTGGGCGGAGTAGGTGGGGATGCCGCGCAGCAGGTCGGCGGTTGCGGGCGCGGGGACAGGGAAGCGGCCATGGGCGCAGGCGACGGTGCCGCCGCCGACGTTGATCGGCGAGGCGACCCACTGGTCGGCGCCGAGCGCGTGGATGCCGGCGCGAGACGGCGACGATGTCGATGATGGCGTCGACGGCGCCGACCTCGTGGAAGTGGATCTCCTCGACGGGGACGTTGTGGATGCGGGCCTCGGAGGCGCCGAGCAGCTCGAAGGCGCGGATGGCGGTGTGCTTGACCGGCGCGGCGAGCGAGGAGTTCTGGATGAGCTGGCGGATGACGGTCAGCGAGCGGCCATGCACGTGGTCTGTGCGTGATCTCGTGGTCATGGCTGTGATCTTGGCCATGATCGTGACCTTGACCTTGGCCGTGCGTGTGGGGATGGCTGTGCGGGTGGCGTGGTCGTGGCGGTGGCTGCTGAGCCTGGGTTCGGCGTGTGCTCCGGCGCGGGTGTTGGGCGGGGCGTCGGCGAGCTTGCCGTCTTCGAGCACATGCACCTTGGTGCTGGAGATGCCGCTGCGGTCCACCGTCTCGATCTTCAGCGTGGCGTTCAGGTTCATGGCCGCGGCGGCGTTCTGCGAGCACGCTGGGGTCGACGCCGGCGTCGAGGAGTGCGGCCAGGAACATATCGCCGCTGATGCCGGCGAAGCAGTCGAGATAGGCGAGGCGCATGGTCGTTCTCTTGTTCGGTTGCGGGTCGTTGCTCGAACCCATGTCTCAAAGGCGAGACATGGGCCCCGGGTCTGTTACTGGGAAACGGTTGCGGGTTGAATCTGCGTGAGCGGCAGGATATCGTTCATCGAGCCGGAGCGGTAGCCCTGGGTGTCGAGCGTGACGTAGAGGAAGCCGAGCGGTTTGAGCGCCGCGGTGATCTGGTCGAGGGTTTCGAGCGAGAGCGCGCGGGGCAGCTCGGGCGCGGGCGATTTCGATGCGGGCGAGGTCGCCGTGGTGGCGGACGCGGACCTGGCGGAAGCCGAGCGCGTGCAGGGCCTCTTCGGCGCGTTCGACCTGGCTGAGGTTTTCGCGGGTGACGGGGCGGCCGTACTCGACGCGGCTGGCGAGGCAGGCGCTGGCTGGCTTATCCCAGATGCGCAGGTTCTGCGCGCGGGCGAGGGAGCGGATCTCGGCCTTGGTGAGCTCGGCGGTGACCAGCGGGGCGACGGCGTGGTGCTGCGCGGCGGCCTTCTGTCCGGGGCGGAACTCGCCGCGGTCGTCGAGGTTCATGCCGTAGGCGAGGTGCTGGAAGCCGAGCCGGACGCGGGCCTGCTCCATCTGCGTGAAGAGCTCGTCCTTGCAGTGGAAGCAGCGCTGGCTGTCGTTGCGCTGGTAGTCGGGGTTGTCGAGCTCGGCGGTGGTGAGGACCTGGGTGGGGATGCCGTGTTCGGCGGTGAAGGCGAGCGCGGCGGCCAGCTCCGTGCGCGGCAGCGAGGCGGAGTCGGCGATGATGGCCAGCATGTGGTCGCCGAGCGCCTGGTGGGCCGCATAAGCGAGAAAGGCAGAGTCCGTGCCGCCGGAGTAGGCGACCAGGACACTGCCCAGATCTTCAAGCGTCGAGCGCAGCAGCGCGGATTTCGCAGTAAGGTCCATCGTCACGATTGTAGGTTAGATGCGGCACCGCGGCGATCGATGTAAGAGAAGATCGCCGCGGTGCCGTGCCGAAGCCGACTCCGTTCAGCTGTTTTAGCCGACCAGGGCGCGGAGATCGCGGACGATGCCGTGCAGGGAGCTGGCCTGCGCCTGCATCTGCTCGCCGGTGGCGGCGCCCTCCTCGGCGCTGGCCGCGGCGCTCTGCGTGATCTTTTCGATGGTCGTCATCTGGCCGGAGATGAGCTGGATGCCCCGGGTCTGCTCGTCGCTGCCGGATTTGACCTCGTCGACCAGCCCCTTGACCTGGGCGGAGCTCTCGGTGATGGCGCGGATGGAGGTGGCGACCAGATCGAGCTTGGAGCGGCCCTCCTGCGAGCGGGCGACCGACTCCTCGATCAGTGCGGTGGTGTCCTTGGCCGCCTGGGCGGAGCGGTGGGCGAGGTTGCGCACCTCGTCGGCGACCACCGCGAAGCCCATGCCCGCCTCTCCGGCGCGCGCGGCCTCGACCGCCGCGTTGAGCGCCAGGATGTTGGTCTGGAAGGCGATCTGATCGATGATCTTGATGATGTCGCCGACCTTGGTGCTGGACTCGTTGATGGCGTGCATGGAGTCCTGCATCTGGTTGAGCGAGCGGTTGGCGTCGCCCACCAGCGTGGTGGTGTCCTGCATCAGGCCGGAGGCCTTGGTGGCGTTCTCGGCGTTGCGCCGGGTCATGGCGGCGATCTGTTCGCTGGCGGCCGAGGTCTCGCCGATGGAGATGGCCTGCTGCGAGGTGCCGGCGGCCAGGGTCTGGCTGGCGGCGGAGATCTGGTTGGCGCCCGCGGCCAGCTGGCTGGCGCCCTCATCGATCTGCTGCACCGTCTGGCGCAGGCTGAAGGTGATCTGGCCTACCTGGAAGTAGACGAGCCCGCCCAGCACCGAGCGAGACCACGATGGCCAGCACGGTGATCCAGAGCGAGCGCGCCATCCGGCCGCTGCGGACGTCGTCCTCGGCAGCGGCGAGCGCGTGCTGCTGCTCGTCCACGATGGTCTTGGCGGCGGCGTGCATGGCAGCTGAGACGCAGCTTGTTCTGGCTGCGCAGGGCATAGGCCTTTGCGATATCGCCGGAGGCGCAGATGTTAACCAGCTCCTGGAAGCGCGGCTGCCAGGTGGCGAGATTCTGCTGCACGTCGGCTCGTGGCGGAGCGCTCCGATCGCTGCCACCAGAGGTTCGAACTGCGCGAGGGTGTCGGTCGATCTTCGTGCCGGAGTCCTGGTAGAGCTGGATGGACTGCGGCGCCGAGGCCGGGTCCTTGGCCTCGTAGGCGAGCATCAGGCCGCGCTGCGCCCGCTGCATCTCGGTGGTGGCCAACTCGATGGCGTTGGCCATCTCGATCTTCTTGTTGATAGGTATGCAGGACCCGATTCAACTGCTGGTTGCTTTGTCGCGACTGCTGGACGTACAGACCCAGGAGAGCAAGGATCAAGACAAATGTGACCGAGAAGGCACTGAGTAATCTTTTTCCAACTGTCCAGCTTTGCATGTGATCTCCAGAGGTTGCTTTCGTTCTGCAGAAGCATGTGCTTCCGTAGCCAGGCCCAAGTAAACATGTGGCCCTACTCAAATCGCAGATCGGCGCACCCTTTCCACGCCGTTCGCGGAAGGGTGGATCTCCGATTGCATCGCTGATATATCAGGCGTGCTCTGCCGGATATATCGGTCGATTCCTTGGAAAATGAAGGCGTTATCCCAAGACAACAGAGGGGTTGAAATCAAATTTTCATAAGAGGTATGTGGCGGGAGTGCGGCAAGCCAGTAGCCGGCGCCGCATTCTGAAGGCTAGCTGAAGTCCGAAGGTACTTCTCCCAGACCTCGGGATCGACGGGGACGCCGAGGCGGAGGTTTTCCTCGCGGAGGTGGAGGGTCTGTTCGCCGGGGTAGCGGACGGGGTGGGCGGGATCGATGGGCGTGGCGCGGCGAGGAGGCGTCGAGGAGTCGCCGGCGATGCGGTCTGAGCGTCTGTCGGCGGAGCGGCGAAGGTACGAAGGGTCGATGGCGAGGAAGACCTGGCTGATGCCGGATTCGCGGCAGGGAGTCGCGGGGGATCTGGTGGGTGGCCAGGCCGCCGGAGAGCATGGCGGCGAAGCATGTCGAGGACGAGGGAGAGGCCGGAGCCCTTCCAGTAGCCGATGGGAGGGCGCGCTTGCGAGGCCTCGATGGCGGCGGGGTCGGTGGTGAGATTGCCGGCGGTGTCGTAGCCGCCGGGGACGGGGAGTGGGCTGCCGCGTTTGGCGTAGGCGGCGAGGGTGCCGTAGGAGAACTGCGACATGGCCATGTCGAGGACGACGTGCGCGCCGTGCGCGGGCGCGGAACGGCGATGACCAGCGGGATTGTTGCCGAGAGCGGGCGTGGACGCTCCCCAGGCGGGCAGGTTGGCGAGGGTGTTGGTCCAGCAGACGGCGAAGAGGCCGGCGTCGGCGGCGAGCCAGCCATAGCTGCCGCCGCGCATCCAGTGGTTGGTGTTGGCGAGAGCGACGCAGCCGAGGCCGTGCTGGCGGGCGAGCGTCGATGGCGCGCTGCATGGAGGCGTGGGCGTTGAGGTTGCCGGGGCCGAGGTGGCCGTCCCAGCGCTCGAGCAGCGGCGGCTGCCGCGAGACGCGGTCGGGTTCGGCGTGGACGTCGATGGAGCCGTTGGCGACCATCTGGGCGAAGCGGGGGAAGCGGTTGAGGCCGTGGGTGTAGACGCCGTCGCGGGTGGTTTCGGCGAAGAGGCGGGCGCAGAGCGCGGCGCGATCTCCGGTGAGGCCGAGGTGCAGCGTGGCGCGGTGCAGGGTGGATTCAAGCTCGACGAAGGGAACGCGCAGCTGGGACATGGGCCTCGTTCGGGGGATTGGGGATTCGATTAGTGGGCCAGCGGCGGGAGCTTATCCGAGGAGCCGAGCAGGAAGATGAAGCCGATCACGAAGGAGTAGATGGCGGTGAGCGAGGTGACGATGCTCTGGATGCGCGGCCGGTTGGTGCTGCCGGCGAAGATGCCGGCGGCCGAGGCGGTCATGGCCGTGTTCATCACGAGCAGGCCGACGATGAAGCAGAACAGGCCGAAGAAGCCACGGCTGGTGCCACCGAGGTTGGCGGCCAGCAGGAAGAGCAGCAGCTGGCTTGGGGTTTCGGCGCCGAGACCGTGGATGATGCCGACTGTGAAGACCGAGGACTGGTCGTATTTGAAGTGGAAGGGATCGGGGCGCGTGGCCTCGGGGTTGCCGATCTTGCGGAGCCTCCAGTCAGCGTAGCGGGCTCCGGAGATGAGCAGGGCGATGCGGCTGCGCGGGGCGATGGCGTGGCTGTGGTTCGGGTGCGGCTTGCGGCGCAGGAAGGTGGCGAAGACATAGACCGCCAGCACGATCAGGGTGGCTCCGACGAGGCGCTCGCCGAGGGCATCCATCCCCGCCGGCAGCGAGAGGTGCAGCAGGATCACCGCCGCGCCCAGCACGGCGATGGTCAAGGCGTGGCCGAGGGCATAGAGCAGTCCAAGGCGCATGCCCTCGCGCCAGCCCCGCTGCACGCTCGTGATGTCGGAGATGGCGGCCAGATGATCGTAGTCAAAGCCGTGGCGCAGGCCGAGCAGGGCGCAGGAGAGGAGTGCGAGCTGGAGTTGGTGAGTCATGCTTCCATCAAGAGTAGGGGGTCGGTGGACGAGTGACAAGCAAGCGTTGGTCGGCGAAGAGATACGGCTAATCGGCGGGGCGGGGTCCTTCGGCCTGATGCTTGATTTCAAACGAGTGCTGGTGCGCCTGGATGGAGTATTCAAGGGCGCGCTGGCTGAGCTCGTGGGCGATGAGGTGGTCGCCCTTGTCCTGTGCTGCGGCCGCGGCGGCGTGGGCATGCGCGGCCAGATTGTGCAGCTCCGCGGCGCGGTGGTGTGTGCTTTGCATGGCCATCTCCTGACAGGCAATTGGATGCGGCGATCGGAGAACACGAACCAACGACCGGACGATCTTACTCCTGTCCAGAGGGTCTGATCTGGGATGCCTGTCTGGATGCCTGCCGGTGTGTTTCTTCTCCTGTTGTGCGTTTCTTCTTATGAGGCTGGCGCGATCGAGTGCGGCCGGGCAACCCACAGTAGCGGCTGGTGAATGGGCAGTGAGCGCTGGATCGCGCCGGGAGCCTCGGTGGGAATGGGAGTGAGCGAGCGCCAGAGATCGGTGTAGTCGGACTGGGCGAAGGCTCGGCCGGCGAGCAGCAGGCTGGGGCGCCGGCCGGGTAGATCGGTGAAGAAGAAAGCGTCCGCGGGGTAGGGCCAGGTGGAGCGTTTGGCGATAAACGGCGCGTGGTAGGCGATGGCGGCGCGCATGCCGGGGCCGTCCTGCAGCTCGTACTCCCAGGCGCTCTCGAAACGGGTGGAGAGCAGGTCGCAGGCGGCGCTGAGCAGGTCGAGGTTGAACAGTGAGTTTCGATACGGCGCCGATGTGGTGACCTCATGCGGAAAGTTGCCGTTGGCGTGAATCTGCGCACGCAGGGTGACGGTGTGGAGATGGTGGCGGAGCTGACTGAGCGTCGTGTCGTCGGAGGTGAGGCCAGCGGCGTTCAGATGCGCGAAGGCGGCGCACTGCAGCAGCCAGGAGCTGCCGTGGTGGTCCTTTTGATCGCGCGCAAGACCGGCCAGGGGAGAGTCGGTGAGCCACTGCAGGTACGCGGCGAACCAGGCGTGTATGGCGGTCAGATCCTCTGGGAGGAGCGAACCGGAGGAGGCGAGGAAGGGAATTGCCTGCGCGACCTCAGCGAGCGGGACGGTCTCGAGCACGCCCTGGAAACGGCCCTGAAAGCGTCCCTGATAGCGGCTGGAGTCGTTGGGGATGTGCTGGCCGAACTCAAGACTCGGCTGCATGCGCGTGGCCGGAGTGACGAACCAGGCGCGCAGGTGCTCGGTGGCCTTCTGGCTGTACCGGGTGTCGTTGGTCAGCACAAAGGCGGCGGTGAGCGTGGCCACCTGGACCGAGAGGCTGTGCACGGCGTCACGGTGGGCGGTGAAGGCAGCGGGCGCGCGGGCGGCGTCGGCGGACTCCTTCCACGGTGCGGTTGGGGAGGTGGGGTCGGGAAGGTACTCCTCGGGCTCGGAGTAGAAATCGTTGGGGCCGCCGGGGCTGCGCGTCGCGTGCATGCCGGTCAGCGGCGTGGGCGTGGCGGCGAGATAGGGCGCGGCCTCGGCGAGGATACGATCGTGATCGAGTCCGGCGACGTCCGGGTGCGTCGCCGTGCCGTGGGCGCTCTGCGCGACGAGCGGCGCCGGACCGCGCAGCGTGGTAGCTACTGCGGCGGCGGTTGCGGTGGCGCAGAAGCTGCGTCGCGAGATCGTCGGGAACCCGGGCATCGGCAATCACCTGCGCGGAAGAGTACCACGAAGTCGCCCCTTGTTCCTTCCTGGTTCTGTTCCCGCAACTCCCGGTTCCCGCGCATGGCCACGTAGCGCTAGAAGCGCAGGAAGTAGACCGAGTGCGCCTCGTGGATGTCCTGCGTGAGGAAGGCGCGCCGCATCGCATCGCGGCGTCGTGTGCGGCGCTGGTAGTAGCTCAGGCTCTGCGCGAGGGCACAGAAGGCCAGAACTCCCAGAGCAATCAGGCTCGCATTGAGAAGAACCAATCTTATCGATTGCATAGATCAACTCCTACAATCTGTGTGCCACCGAATACAACGCGTGTGTCTTCGAACTGCCTTTCTCTCTCGATATCCCCGATGCTGTTGCGTGTGCTCTCCGTGGCTTACAATGTTATCGTCGGAAGATAGCGTTTTTTCAGGCGAAGTTTGAGGGAATTGCATGGGATCTCTGGAACTGTTCCATTTTGGGACAACGGAGGTCTGAGGAGCCGCGCCGACGCCGGCACGGCTCCCCTAGCCAAGGCTGCTATAGCCCATGCCGCCAGTACCCCGCGCATGTAGGCGAAACTGTCGATGACGCCGGGCATGGGATCGTCGGCGTGTATCTCGTATTCAAGATCGACGAAGCCGGGGTATTGGATCGCGATGAGCGCCTCGAAGATTGCGCGGACCGGCAAGATGCCTTCGCCCACCGCGACCTGGCTCTCCTTGGCGGTGAAGTCGGTCAGGTCCTTCATGTGCATGTTGAAGAGGCGCGGCCCGGCGGCGTGGATTGCCTCGACGACGTCGGCTGCCGGCGCGCACCGTGTGGCCCACGTCGATGCAGCAGCCGATGCGCGGGTCCATGTGCTTGACCGCCTTGAGCACATCGAGCGGCGAGGGCAAGATCTTGTCCTCGGGGCCGTGGTTGTGGATGGCGATGCGGATGTCGTACTCGCTTCACAAATTTTTCGATGCGCGGCAGCGTCGCGGGCGTGGGATCGCCGGCGACGATGACTTGAATGCCGGCGCGCTTGCAGTACTCGAACTTGGCGCGGATGTCGTCGTCATCGTCTTTGCGGAAAGTAGATGGCGCCGGCGGCGTGCAGATTGATGCCGGCGGCGGCGTAGTCGGCGACGGCCTGCGCTTCGGCGGTTGGGTCCATGGGCAGATGGTCCTTGGCGTCCTTGGCGTTCAGTTCGTTGACGTTGAGCTGCTTCATGAAGCCGATCAACTGCGCGCGGGTAAAGTCGCGGAAGGTGTAGCTGGCAAGACCAAGACGGATAGGGGAGGGGTTGAGGCTGGCGCGCGTCAACTCTTGCATAGCGGCTCTCGCAGGAAGGCCGGAGACCGCGGCAGCGGCCGCACTGGAGATGAGAAAGCTACGACGATTGAACAAATTGGTCATAAGTATCCAGGGATCTTTGGTGATGTCACCGGATATTGCTTGATCTCCAATATCCGGTGAGGTTCCAGTGATGTTTCAAGTCATGCGATCAGCGCTTGCCCCGCCCGCAGTGGGCTAACAGGTGACGCCGGCGCTGCTCAGAGCCTTCTTCAGACCGTCCATGCTGATCCGCGTCGAGGCCTCTGGCGTGCCCGCGCCGCGCCAGTGCGTCTCCAGGCTCAGACCGTAGCGGTAGCCCATAAGTTGGAGCGCGCGCAACTGGCCCACCCAATCCACCACGCCGCCGCCCACTGGAGCCCACTCGTAGTGGCCATCGGGTTGATCGCGAACGTCCTTGGCATGGCAGTGGCCGATGCGCTTCCGGGGCAGCAGATCGAAGCCATTCGGATAGGGCGTGCTTCTGAGCGCCGCCGCGTTGCCAGGGTCCCAGTTGAGCATGAAGTTGCGATGGGGAATGGCTTTGAGAACCGCCGCCGCCTCCTCGCCTGTCGCGGTGTTGCAGGTCATCTCGTTTTCGAGCAGCAGGATCACGCCCTGCTGCGCACAACGATCGGCGGCCTTGGCGAGTCGCGCGTTGATGGCCGCGCGGAAGGGCTTTGGATCGTCGAGACGCCAGTAGTCGAAGCAGCGAATACGGTCCGTCTGAAACGTTTTGGCTAGGGAGAGGCAATGCTCCAGCAATTTGTCCTGCGCGGCGGCGTCGAACTCGGCGTGGAACTGGTCGCGGTGGTCGCTCTGCGGGGAGCGTGGCGCTCCCGGCCAATCCGTTTTGAACAGCGGACTGGCAATGTCGGTCACGCGCAATTTGTACTTGTCGAGGATCTTGCGCGCGTCTTCGATCTGCGCGGGACTCAGCTCGGTCAGGTTCTTGTCCCACATCGAACGCAGCTCGATCCAACCCAGCCCGAAGTCGGTGGAGACGATAGCGCAGGCGCGTTCGAAGTCCTGTGTGATCTCGTCGTTGATCACCGCCAGCCGAAACGGACAGTTCGGTGGATGAGTATTTCTCATCGGCAATGCTGCCGCGCTCCGGGCCATGGAAGGCAGCATCGCTCCCAGTCCCGCCATCCCCAAACCCGCCAACACCTCACGTCGTGTACGGCCCATGCAGCTCTTGCCTCCGGTCCCGAACTCGTGGCTCTCCGCCCGCTATTTCTGCGCGTCACGAGCGCACGGAGATTCACCGATACGTTTCGTTCTGCAACAAAACAGACGCTGGAATTTGCGCCGCAACACCATAGCATGCCGCTGCCGCAACGCGATAGAAAAAGCGCGAGATCAGTCCGGTTACAAATGTGAAGGAAGGCGCGATGCTGACCGGGGTCTGATGATTTCCATGCTTGCGCAGACGATTGCCTCTGCGCATTCATCGCACCAAGCAGGTACGGAGAGAGAAGTGGTATTGGCGTCCCCGACACGATTCGAACGTGTGTTGTCGCCTTGAGAAGGCGGTGTCCTGGGCCGGGCTAGACGACGGGGACGCGATGGGAGAGGATGCGGAGAGCCAATCCTCACTCTTTCCACGCTACCCAATCCTCCTCCTTAGTGTCAAAGCCCGTCGCCGGCCCGTTCCGTTACCAAAGGTGCCGTGCTGCCGTCGCAGTCCGTATCCCTCGCTGTCTTCCTCTCAGCCGCTACTATGGTGAATGCGGTGCGTCGGCTTCCTCGACGTGGTCCGCACTCCAGACACCCATGCCAGCCATCGCCACGCGCTACAAGTATCTCGACGCCCTGACCACGGCCTTCGTCGTCATCCTTCTGGTCTCCAACCTGGTCGCCCAGAAGGTCTGCCAGGTCGGTCCCTTCGCCATGAGCGGCGCGGTGCATTCTCTTTCCCATCACCTATATCTTTGGCGACGTCTTCACCGAGGTCTACGGCTTTGCCGCCTCGCGCCGCGCGATCTGGCTGGGCTTCTTCGGCACCGCGCTGCTCTATGCCATGGGGACCATCGTCATCGCGCTGCCGGCCGCGCCCGGTTGGAAGAATCAGCAGGCCTTCGCCACCGTCTTCAGCGTGATTCCGCGCATCTTTGCCGCGAGCCTGATCGCCTTCTGGGCGGGCGAGTTCGCCAACTCCTACACCATGGCGCGACTGAAGCTGTTGACCAACGGCCGCAAGCTGTGGACGCGCACCATCGGTTCGACGGTCGTGGGCCAGGCGGTCGACACGGTGCTGGTGATCACCCTCACCTTTGCCGGGACGATTGGCGTATCCACGCTTGGGCGCATCATCGTCAGCGGCTATCTCTTGAAGGTGGCGTACGAGGTGATCGCTACCCCGGTGACCTATCTCGTCATCAACTGGCTCAAACGCGCGGAGCAGTCCGATGCCTTCGACCGCCACGAAAGCTTCAATCCCTTCCGCTTCACACAGGGCGATACCCCGGCCAGACCTGAGCCCTTGCGGCGAAACTGCTCTGGAACTTCGAAATGTCTCTTGCCGATTGCCGCATCCTCTTGCGTCTAGAATCATCTAAACCCGGATCGCAGATTCAATTTGTTCTTTAATTTGTCCTCCCGCATTGGAGGATTCCTGCCGCAGTCCTGAATGACCAGGCTTCGGCGATCTGTGAGCGATTGCGATGCGCCCATCGCGGGGGCGCATCCCCAGACATCCGCCTCGAAGGAGTTGCACGTGTCCCAACTTTCTCATCCTCGCCGCCCCGCTCTTGCCGCGACCGCGCTCGGTCTCGCGCTTTGCCTCCTCGCAGGATGCGCGAAGAAGGATCCTCCGGCTGCGCCCGCTATGCGGGCGATGCCGGTGCAGGTCGCGCCCGTCGCGCTCAACTCCGTCCCTGCCACCGACACCTATGTGGCCACCATCAAGAGCCGCCGCTCGGCGACCATGCAGCCGCAGGTCGAGGGCAACCTGACCAAGATCCTGGTGCAACTCCGGCGAGGTGGTGCAAGGCCGGCCAGCTGTTGATGGAGATCGATCCGCTCAAGCAGGCGGCCACGGTGGAGAGCCAGAGGGCCACGCAGAACCAGAAGCAAGCGGTCTACAAGTACAACCAGACCGAGGTGGAGCGGCAGAAGGGTCTCTATGAGGCCGGCGTCACCTCCAAGCAGGCCTACGACCAGGCCGTGCAGGCCTATCGAGAACTCCAAGGCCGACTACGACTCCTCCGTCGGCCTGACCGCTTCGCAGAAGAAGCAGCTCGACTACTACCAGATCCGCGCGCCCTTCGCCGGCATCATCGGCGACATCCCGGTGCACCTCGGCGACTACGTGGCCACCACGACTGTGCTGACCACGGTGGATGAGAACGCCGACCTCGAAGCCTACATCTATATCCCCACTGAGCGTGCCGCGCAGGTACGCACTGGGCCTGCCGGTCGAGATCGTCGGCAACGACGGCACCGTGCTGGTGAAGTCCAAGATCAACTTCCTCTCGCCGCAGGTGGATAACGGCCTGCAGAGCATCCTGGCCAAGGCGCCGATCCGCGCACCGCGCAGATGCTGCGCGACATGCAGCTGGTCAAGGCGCGCGTCACCTGGAGCACCGCCCCGGCGCCGACCGTGCCGGTGCTGGCGGTCGTACGCGATCGGCGGCCAGCCCTTTGTCTACGTCGCAGCGCCCAAGGGCAACGGATACATCGCGCACCAGGTGGCGGTCACGCTGGGCGACACCTATCGGCAACACTCTACCCGGTTCGCTCCGGTCTGCAGCCGGGCGACACGGTGATCCTCTCCGGCCTGCAGTTCCTGCAGGAGGGCGTCCCGGTGCAGCCGCTGCGGCCGGTCCGGCTCCCAGCCAGGCCGGGTCTAGGCCGATCCTTCGTCTGCGGCCCAGTGAGTCTTGCATGCACTCCTGGGCCGCACAGTTCAGCAATGCCCTGCCCGCAGAGGCGCAGGAGTCAACCGCTCGCCAGAGGTACATCCGTGGTCGATTTCTTTATTCGCCGGCCGATTTTCGCGACCGTCTGCGCGCTGCTGATCGTTCTCGCGGGCGCGGTCTGCATTCCGACCCTGCCGGTCTCGCTCTACCCGATCTCGCGCCGCCGCAGGTCACCGTCACCAGCAACTACGTCGGCGCCAACGCGAAGGACGTCGAGTCCGCCGTAACCACCTGCTCGAGCAGCCGATCAACGGCGTCGAGGGCATGCGCTACATCACCTCGACCAGCTCCAACGACGGCACCACCGCCATCACGATCACCTTCCAGACCGGCTACGACCTGAACATCGCCGCGGTGGACGTGCAGAACCGCGTCGCCACGGCGCAGGGCCGTCTGCCCGCGGTGGTCAACAACACCGGCATCACCATCACCAAGGCCAACCCGAACTTCGTCTTCGCCGCGGGCTTCTATCTCGCCCGATGAGTCGCTCTCGAACTCCTACATCTCGAACTACCTCGACGTCTACGTCAAGGACGCGCTCAAGCGCGTCCCGGGCGTCGGCGACGTCATGATCTTCGGCGAGCGCAAGTACGCGATGCGCATCTGGCTGGATCCCGCCAGGCTGGCGGCGCGCGGTCTGACCGCGCTCGACGTTACCAATGCACTCTGCGGAGCAGAACGTCGAAATTCCCGCCGGCCAGCTCGGCCGGCCGCCTGCCGACCGCAAGCAGAACTTTCAGATCGCCGTGCGCGTCGTCGGCCGGCTCACCGATCCCGAAGCAGTTCGAAAACATCATCCTCAAGAACAGCACAGCGCCAACGGCATCGTGCAGCTCAAGGATGTGGGCCGCGCCGAGATCGGCGCCGAAAACTACAACACCGACCTCCAGTTCAGCGGGCACTGCCGCCATCGGCGTCGGCGTGCAGCAGCTCTCGAACGCCAATGCGCTCGACGTCGACCGCCAGGCCGCGCCGTGCTGCGAGCTTGACGAAGTCTTTCCGCCCGGCATCAAGTACGTCGTCGCGTTCGATACCACGACGGTCGTCGGCGATCGATCAAGCGAAGTGGTGACGACGCTCGACGAGGCGATCGTCGATCGTCATCATCGTGATCTTCCTCTTCCTGCTGGACTGGCGCGCCACCATCATTCCCGCGGTCACGATCCCGGTCTCGCTGATCGGCACATTCGTCTTCATCAAGCTCTTCGGCTTCTCGATCAACTCGCTCACGCTCTTCGGCATCACGCTGGCAACGGGTCTGGTGGTCGACGACGCCATCGTCGTCATCGAAAACGTGCAGCGCCACTATCGTCCGAAAAGCTCGCCCCCGACTCTGACACCGAGGTGACCCACGATGCCACGAGGCCACCTCCATCGCCATGGCCGAGGTGACCAGCGCCGTGATCGCGACCTCGCTGGTGCTGATCTCGGTCTTCGTGCCGGTCACCTTCTTCCCGGGCACCACCGGCATTCTGTACAAGCAGTTCTCGCTGACGATCGCATTCTCGATCGCCATTTCGGCCTTCAACGCGCTGACGCTTTCGCCGGCGCTGGCGCGCATCCTGCTGCGGCGAGGACAAGCACACGGCTTGATTGGACTGATCCTCAACCCCTTCGAACGTGCTGCATGCCAGTGCGGTCATTCGTGGCTACGCGCGTCTTCGCCAAGTGGCTGTATCTCATTGCGCTACGTCATGTCCTGGCTCTCTTCCTCGCCGCGCTCGCCGCCACTGTCTACATCTACACCCATGTGCCCACGGCCTTCATTCCGGCAGGAGGACCAGAACTACTTCCTCATCATGGTGCAGGCGCCGCCGGGAGCTTCGCTCGCCTACACCACCGAGTTCGCCGACCGAGGCGCCGACCTCGTCCGCAAGGATCCTGATGTCTTCGGCACCTTCTCGGTGATGGGCTTCTCGCTTCCGGCGGCAGCTCGCCGAACTCCGGCCTCATCTTCGCTCCGCTGCAAGCCGATCGACGAGCGCACGCAAAGGGCCACGGCCACTCTGCGCGGAAATCGTCGCCCGCATCGGCCCCAAGCTCTTCGGCATACCCGGCGGCATTCTGTTCGCCGTCGAACCGCCTGCCATCCCCGGCATCGGCATCTTCGGCGGCTTCCAGTTCAAGCTGCAGGACTCGGGCCGCAACACCTTCGCGGACCTCGACCGCATCGCCCACAACATCGTCGGGCAGTCGCGCAACCCGGCCTCCGGCCTGAGCGCGCTCTACACCAGCTTTACCGCCAACGATCCGCAGCTGCTGGTCACCATCGACCGTGAGAAGGCCAAGGCCATGGGCGTTCCGCTCTCAGCAGATCACCGCGGCCCTCGGCGTCTACATGGGCTCGAGTACGTCAACGACTTCGACTTCAACAACCGCTCGTACCGCGTCTACGTGCAGGCCGATACCAGCCGTTCCGCCTGAACGCCAGCGACCTGCGCCAGTACTATGTGCGCTCGGACTCCGACCAGATGATCCCGCTCGATAATCTGGTCACGGTCAACGAGACCTCCGGGCCGCAGGTCATCACCCACTACAATCTGTTCCGCTCGGCGGAGATCGACGGCTCGCCGGCGCCGGGTTCAGCTCCAGCCAGGGTCTCGAAGACATGGACAAGCTCTTCAACAAGAACATGCTGCAGGGCATGACCTACGAGTGGACCGGTCTGGCGCTCGAAGAGATCGAATCCGGCGGCAAGGCGATCATCATCTTCGCTCTCGGCCTGCTGGTCGTCTACCTCACGCTGGCTCGGCGCAGTATGAGAGCTTCGCGCTGCCGTTCATCATTCTGCTGGCGGTGCCCATGGCGGTCCTCGGAGCGCTCTGCGTTGGTCGCTGCGCGGCCTGGTCGAACGACGTCTACGTGCAGATCGGCCTGGTGATGCTCATCGGCCTCTCGGCCAAGAACTCGATTCTGATCGTCGAGTTCGCCGAGCAGCTGCTGCGAACACGGAAAGACGCATCGTCGAGGCCGCCATCAAGCCGCGGAACTTCGCCTGCGGCCGATCCTGATGACCTCGATCGCCTTCATCCTCGGCGTGCTGCCGCTCTACTTCGCCAGCGGCGCCGGCGAGCTACGGCCGCCACTCGGTCGGAACGGCCATCGTCGGCGGCATGGTGCTGTCGACCGTGCTCAACCTGGTCTTCATCCCCGTGCTCTACGTGCATCCTGAAGAACCTCCTTGCCCTGTTCAAGAAGAGCAAGTCCACCGCACGAACCCCCACCCCCTCGCCGCGGCCTAACCGCACGGCACACTCAAACACTACGGCCCATCATGCGCTCCTTCGCGAAACTGTGGGGCCCCGTCAGTGTCTTGTTATGCGATGGGTGGGAGAGCAAACATGCTCAGCAGAAAGTCCATCGAGGACCGACAAGCGTCAACGCTGATCCTCCATTCACCGAAATTCTTTATCATGCAGCTATGTCCTCTATGCATCTCGATCGCCGTCATTTCCTGCATCTGCTCGGCGCCACCGCCGCCGCCTCCGCGCTGCCCTCCATGCCGGCCCTGGCCGCGGACCAAACCTGAGAACTTCCGCTTCCTCTTCCTCACCGACACCCATCTGCAGCCCGAACTCGACGCCATCCACGGCACCGACATGGCCTTCCGCAAGCGCGCCAGATCCCCGCCGACTTCGTCATCCAGGGCGGCGACCACGTCTTCGACGCCCTCGGCGTCACCAAGGCCCGCGCCACCCAGCTCTTCGACCAGTACGCGAAGACCGAGCAGGATCTCGGCCTCAAGATCCACCACACCCTTGGCAACCACGACTGCTTCGGCGTCTATCCCGCCAGCGGCACCGGCCCCGCCGACCCCGACTACGGCAAGAAGATGTTCGCCGACCGGTTCGGCCCACCTACTACTCCTTCGACCACAAGGGTCACCACTTCATCATCCTCGACTCGATCGGCATCACCGCCGACCGCGCCTACGAGGCCCGCATCGACGACGATCAGCTCGCCTGGCTGGCCAAGGATCTCGCGCGCCCAGAAGCCTGGGATGCCCATCATCGTCACCACCCACATTCCGCTGGTCACCGCCGTCGCCTCCTACACCCCACCCGCGCCGCAGGCCGCGCACGGCAACGGCTTCGTCAACGGTCCCGAGGCGATCAAGCTCTTCGAGGGCCACAACGTCCTCGGCGTACTGCAAGGCCATACCCACGTAAACGAGACCGTGATCTGGCACGGCATCCCGTACATCACCTCGGCGCGGTCTGCGGCAACTGGTGGCACGGTACGCGCCTCGGCACTCCCGAAGGTTTCACTGTCGTCACGGTCGAGAACGGCAAGCTCACCACCCACTACGAGACCACCGGCTTCCACTCCGTCGCGCCGCAGAACACCTAAGCGGAATGCACACTAGCGGCTCCATCCATCGAGTTTTCTCACCCGTTGGATGGAGCCGGCGTTATCGCGAAAAGCTCTAAAGTCGTGAGTCCTGAAGTCGTTTGGCGGCGGCGCGCTGTCCTCTGGGGCCGCCTGGGAATCGGCCCTGAGAGCGCCTGTATCCTGATGCCCATCGCTTGCTCTGTGCGCCCATGTAGACGCGGTTCCGCGCTGGCGCAAGGTCAAACGAGCAGAGTTAAGAAGCAGCGGTAAAAGCAAAAGGAGAGAGATTCAGAGGCCCGTCTCTATCAATCATCCGTTGCCCGAAGACCGGGTAGTTGAGAGAGAACGCGCCATGGCCACGAAAGGCTGCGTCTAGAAGCTGGAGACGGACGGTTTGGTCCGATCCGGGGATTCGTACCACGCCGCCGGATTCACCGCCGGGCGCAGGGCCGATCCCTTGAGCTCACATTTGTTGAGTTTGGCATCGCCCGCGTCTGTGCGCGAGGCAAGGCTGACATTGGATGGAATCACATTCGACCGCACGAAGTTCCACCTCATGCTGTGTCGAATCATGTCCACGGTATCTGCGGATTCCTTACGGGTCGTCATAAATCCTCCTGGGTGTGGTGGACCAAGGGGCACGAATACGACGGAATAAGCCGTCAGGCCTGAAACCAAGGAAGCAACGCAGGGATCAGTTGGGACAATCGGTGGTGGGTGGCGCGATACACACTCCAGGGGATCGGCGTCACTCAATGCCGGCATCATAGCGCTATCCTCTCAGAAGTGCGCAAGCAACCTGGGGAGCGAGCGTTACACACCATTGTTTTCCATGCGCCTCTTCCGCCTTGCGTGTCCTTTGCCTCTGGCGCAACCATGCCTCCGCATGTCTCCGTAACGTTGGAGGCTCGTGTCGTACTGCGCCCGTTCCTGTGCTCCCGGCAGTATCAAAATGCACGAAACCCGCATAATCATTCATGTTGACGAACCCCTCGGGCGCTGCCAATCTCAAGCTTGAGGTACCCTTTGTATGCCGACGGTCGAGATCGCTCCTACCCTCGTTGCTCCCCCTTCCACAGCTTCCACGCACCGCGCGCCAGCGTCTCCTGATGTGCGCCCCCGACCTCTACGAGGTGGACTACGTCATCAACCCGTGGATGGAGGGCCAGGTCCACGCGACCTCGCGCGAGCGCGCCTCCCGCCAGTGGAAGGCGCTCCATCTGGCTCTCTCTCAGCGCGCCGAGGTGACCCTCGTCGCGCCGCAGCCCGGCTCGCCCGACATGGTCTTCACCGCCAACGCCGGCCTCGCCCTTCCCGTGAAAGGGCCTCCGTGTCGCGCTCAGCCGCTTCTTCCACCCAGAGCGTCAGGGCGAGGAGCCCCACTTCCGCCGTTGGTTCGAGGAGCACGGCTTCACCCCGCTCGAACTTCCCCGCAGCCTCTCCTTCGAGGGCGAGGGCGATGCGCTCTTCAGCACCGACGGTCCCGGTTCTGGGCCGGCGTGGGTCCCCGCACCCAGGCCGCCAGTCATCAATTTTGCGCGACGCCTGGCAGATCGAGGTGGTTCCGCTCACGCTCATCGATCCGCGCTTCTACCACCTCGATACCTGCTTCGCCCCACTCGCCGGCGGCTTCGTGATGTACTTTCCCGAGGCATTCGACACTGGCTCGCGCGCCCGGATCGAGGCCTTCTATCCTCCGGCGAAACGCATCGTCGTCGAGGAGGCCGATGCCGTCCGCTTCGCCTGCAACGTCGTCAATCTCGACCACACCCTCATCCTCAACCACATCGGTCACAACCTCGAGCGCGGCTCGAAGCCCTTGGCTTCGAGGTCGTCGAACTCGACCTCAGCGAGTTCCTCAAGGCCGGCGGCGCCGCCAAGTGCCTCGTGATGAAGCTGCCCTGAGTTGAAGCTGGCGTCGCTCTACATGCGTGACACCTTAAATGAACTATGACGCCTTGCGCGTTCACCTGCAGCCCCACCGCTGCCAGAGCCTCATCGGTCAGCGACTGGTGCAGCTCCGGCAGCGTCTTCCATGGATCGCGTTGAGCCGCGCCTCTCCATGTTGCGAACTCCGCCACCCGGTAGATCGGCCGTTCAGCCTTCAACTCCGTCCATGCCAGCGGCATCGATACCGCCGCGCCCATCCGCGCACGCGGCGAGTACGCTGCCACCGCCGTCGCTCCGCGCTCGTTGCGCAGATAGTCGAGATAGATCTTCCCCACCCGCGCTGCCTTCGTCATCTTGGTCAGATAGAGCGCAGGATTTTCCCTCTCCATCGCCTGCACCAGCCGGTGCGCGAACTCCTTCAGCGTGGCCCAGTCGCGTGTGGGTTCGATCGGCGCCACCACATGCAGCCCCTTACCGCCGGTGGTCTTCAGAAAGCTTTCGAGTCCAACTGCCTGCAGTCGTGTGCGTAACTCCGTCGCCGCCTCGCCCAGCGTCTCCCACGCATGCGTCTCGTCCGGGCCAAGGTCCGGATCGAGATCGAAGATCATCCGGTCGGGATGCTCCAGGTCCTCGTTGCGCGAGCCCCACGGATGCACCTCGAGCACGCCCAACTGCGCCAGCCCCGCCAGTGCCTCGCGGGTCTGCAGCGTGATGTACGGCTCCAGCTTGCCCGTCTTCTTATCTGGAACCTCAACGGTTTCAATCTCCGATGGCAGCGCTGCGGTTACATGTTTCTGAAAGAAGCACGGCTTGCCCGAACCCTCCGGGCAACGCACCAAGCTCAGCGGCCTGCCCGCGATGTGCGGCAGCATGCGCTCGGAGATGCCCCAGTAGAAGTCTGCCAGCATCTGCTTGGTCATGCCCGAGGCCGCATCGAGCACCTTCTCCGGATGCGTCAGCCGTACCGCCGCATGCTCGGTCTCGGTCGCTGCGCCCGCTTCGCCGCCGCTTCGCCGCTACACTGCGCTCCCGCATCGATGCGGGCACTCCGCTTCGGCGTGGGCATCGCCTCCTCGCGCACCACCTCGTCTGGCGGGCTTGTCTTCGCGCAGCCCGAGAAACGCCGACTGCCGCACCAGATTGTCCGTCGTCCAGTCGGAGAAGCGCACCTGCGCCACCAACTCCGGCCGCACCCAGACGACTCCGCGCCGCGCCGCAGTGGGCACTGCTGCAAACGCACCGATTTTCGAGCCCGAACTCGTCGGCAGCCGCATCGCCTCCAGCTTCTGGCGCAGCATGCGATGCGTCTTCTGCGTGAAGCCGGTCCCGGTGCGCCCCGCATAGATCAGCCTCGTTCCCCCTTGTAGTAGCCGAGTTGCAGCGCGCCAATCGCCTCGAGCCCGCTGCGCCCTTGCCCGGTAGCGTGAATCCCCCGATCACAAACTCCTGCTCATGAAGACACTTCAGCTTCAGCCAGTCGCCGCGCCGCTCCCCGGCGAGATAGCGCCCCCCGCACGTTTTGAGACGATCCCCTCTGCGCCAGCGCGCACACCTCATGAAACATCCGAGCACCGCCAGCCTCCAGATGCTCGCTCACTGCCAGGATATCTTTGTCCGCGCCGCGCAGAACTCGGCCAGCAGCCGCTTGCGCTCGACCAGCGGCAGCTCACGCGGATTGCGCCCCTCGAGATGCAGCAGGTCGAAGCAGAAGTAGGTCAGCGGATGCCGCTCCTCCTTTGAAGCTCCTCCTGAAAGGCCGCCTGCAGCGCGGCGAAGCTGGTCGTCCCGTTCTCGAGAACCACCACCACCTCGCCATCGAGCGTGACCTTGTCCACCGGCAGCCGCGCCACCTCGGCGGCGATCGCCCGCATCCGCTCCGTCCAGTCCAGCCCCTTGCGCGTGAGCAGCTGCACCCGCGCGCCGTCTTTACGTGCCTGCATGCGGTAGCCGTCGAACTTCAACTCATAGAGCCATCCTCCCTCCTCGGGCGGTACCTCGGCCTCGAGCGCAAGCTGCGGCTGTACAAAGACCGGCTGTTTCTCCTGTGGAAGATCCCGGAGCAGGCTTCAAGATCCAGTTGCTCCGTCTTCCTTCGCGATCTCTTCGCAGCCGCCATGTGTAACCGCAGCTGTTCCGATTGCCCTCTGGCGCTTCCTGCCGATACCACGCCTGCCCGCTCCCGCGGTCTCCTTCGAGTTCCACACATGGTCCTCGCTCTTCGCGATCTCTTCGATCGACGCGCCCTGTCACCACCGAGTTCGGCGCCGCCTCGGGTCACCGGCTCCTCCTCGCCGGCTGCTCGAACGCGTCGTGCTCCTTGATCAGCAGCCAGTTCGGTTTCGTCTCCGCCGCGGCCTTTCCCTTCATCCGGATCAGCGCCCACTTCCCCATCAGCTTCGTGCCATGGAGGATGAACTTCAGCGACCCATCGCGCAGCCCCGCGTCCACGTCGGTGTGGCCCGGCTGCGGCTCCCACGTCCCCTGATCCCACACCATCACCGTGCCGCCGCCGTACTGGCCCTCCGGGAATGATGCCCTCGAACCCGCCATACTCCATCGGGTGGTCCTCCACCTGCACCGCGAGCCGCTTGTCCGCCGACCACGTAGCTCGGTCCCTTGCGACCGCCCAGCTCTTCAGCACCCCGTTCCATCCCAGCCGAAAGTCATAGTGCAGACTGGCGTCGCCGCATGCTTCTGAATAACAAAGGGAAGCCCCTGCTCCTTCCAATCTTTTTTGCCTTCGCCGAGCCGCCGCTCGGCTCCGCCGTCACCTCGAAGTGGCGCATCGAGCGGTACCGTGCCAAGCTGCTCGTCCACCGCGTCGGATGCCGCTGCTACCTCTCCGTGCCGCCTTCTTCTTTGCCATACCAACACCTCACTCCGAGTGTTCGGGTCCTCATCGCATCGCAGCAAGAACGCGCTACGCCGATTGCGCCCGCCTCCCTTGGCCGCAGGCTTCACCAGCGTGATCCCCTTCTTCGCCGCCATCTTCTCGGTGGTCTTCGTCGGAGCCGCCTGCCCGGACCCTTCTTCTTCCCGCTACAGCCGCGCTCTCCTCCGCGGACTATGCCGCAGCTCCGCCGACGCTCTTGCGCAGCGCATCCATCAGGTTGATGACATTGCCGCGCCGTGCCGCGAGGAGCCTCCTCGCGCGGCACCGGCAGATGCTTCACCTTCGCCTCCACCAGCTCCTTCACCGCGGTCTCATAGCCATCCGTGAACTTGCTCGGATCGAAGTGCGCCGCCTGCTTCTTGATCAGCGTCTCGGCCAGCTCCAGCGAGTCCTCGTTCACCGCCACCTTTTTGATCTCGCGGAAGTACTCCTGCCGGATCGCGTAGCTCCTCCTGGTAGCGCAGGGTGTAGGCCATCATCCCGCCCATGCCGTCCCCATGCCCGCCGTTTCCAGGCACGCTGGCGCCATCGGTGGTGAGCGCCAGCACGTGCTCGCGCCCGCCGAACGCGATCTTCCCCAGCGCCGCCTTCTTCGTCTTCTTCAGCGCCTCGCGCACGACCGCAAAGGCCTCGGCCTGGGTGTCGTTCTCCGGCACCACGAAGTATGGCTTCTCGAAGTACTCCGGAGGCAACTCGTCCAGCCCCACAAACTGCGTGATCTCCACGATGTGCTTCGAGGGCACACGCAGGTGCTCGAGCTCGCTCGGCTCGATCGTCACATACTCGCCCTTGCGGTACTCGTAGCCTTTGATGATCTCATCCTTTTCGACCGGCTCGGCAGCCTCTCCAGGGGCCTCCTCCAACGCCGAGGAGAGCACCTTCTGGTGCCGCACTCGCTCCCCGGTACGGCGGCTGATCTGGTGAAAGCGGATCTCCCCCTTCGTCTCCGTCGCCACAAACAGCTTCACGCCAAAGCTCACCAACGAGATCTGGATCTGCCCGGACCAGTACGGACGCGCCACGGCCGTTCCTCCTAGAATTGGAGTTCCTTCGCCAACTCCGTAGGATTCCCCGCGACTGTCCGAGGATGTCCGTTTTCCCGCCCGCCCCGCAATCGGCGAGGAGGATGAGCGAAGATAGAAGCACGATGCGACCCAACGCCCTCGCCTGGCGCCCCCTGCTGGGCCTTCTCCTTTGCCTGACCGCCCTCTGGCTCACGTTCACTACCTGGTCCTGGCCCTTCGTCGGCGACGCCTCCTACGTCCACTACGTCGTCTTTCTCATGCAGCATGGCCTGCATCCGTACCGCGACATCGTCGACGTGACCCTTCCCGGCGCCTACCTCACAGAGCAGGCGATCATGGTCACCCTCGGCCCCGGCCCGCTGGCCTGGCGTCTTTACGACCTGCTGCTGATGGCTACCGCTGCCGCCGCCACGCTCTACCTTCTCGCGTCCGAGGACCTGCTCGCCGGCGCGCTCGCCTCCGTGCTGCTCTTCACGCTCCACGCTCAGGACGGCGTCCACATGCTCGGTGAGCGCGATCTCGAGGTCGGCATTGCGCTGCTCGTCGGTCTCGCCAAGCTTGCCTGGATTCGCCGCCATCCCGGGGCACCCAAATTGCTTCAGACGCTCGCCGCAGCCGTCGCCGGAGCACTCGCGGCAATCGCCTTCAGCATCAAGCCCACCGCTGCGCTCACCATCCTGGTGCTGCTCGGCTGGATGCTCTGGCTGCGCCGCCGCGGCGCCTTTCCCACCTCCGCCATCGTCGCCTACTGCGTCGGCGGCGTGGTCTCGATCCTTTACCCATCGTCTTTCTCTGGCGCCAGCAGTCCCTGGTCGCCTTCCTGCACATGTTCAATGGCGTCGTCCGCTACCACGCCTCGCTGGACCAACGCCCCTTCTCCTACCTGGTCGCCCACGCCGTCTCGCCTATCCTGCCGCTGGTCGGCCTGTGGCTGCTGCTGCGCGCGGCGTGATGCTACGCGGTCGTAAGCAACCCGCTGGCGACAAGCCGCTCACCCTTTCGCCGGATCTCGTCGCACTCGCTCTCTGCGCTCTCACCGGGCTGGTCTCTTACCTCGCACAGCGCAAGGGATTCGCCTACCAGCGTTACCCGTTGCTGGTCTTCACTCTGCCGCTGCTCAGCCGCGACTTTCTCCGTCTGCTACGCCCGAACTGGAGAAACGCCGTTCCCGTGGCGATCCGCGCACTTGCCGGCGTGGGCGTCGCCGCCGGCCTCGTGCTGGCCGTCCTCTATGCCCACCGCGCCTCCAGCTTCCAGCGCACGCCGCCCAACCAGGAGCTACTCGCCGACCTTCAAAGCTATGGCGGCGCTGCGATCAGCCATCACGTCCAGTGCATGGATGCCGCTGGTGGCTGCATCGCCGCGCTCTACCAAATGCAGCTCGTCGAAAGCACCGGCTTCCTCCACGACTGCTACATGCTTGACCCCGCCAATCCGACCAGCCTTGCGTTGCGTCAGCGCCTCTTCTCGGAGCTCGCCCGTAATCCGCCGCAGCTGCTCATCGTCACCGACTCGGTCTGCTACAGCCAGCCCCGCAGCTTCGACAAGTACGCCCGCTGGCCGGAGTTCCAGCAGTACCTGGCCCAGCACTACACGCTCGTCCGCGAGCGCTCCAACCTGCCCGCAGAGCACTACTGGAGCCGCACCACCACACCCTTCGACTACCGCGTTTATACCCGCAACCCCGATCCCCAGTAACCGACTCGTTCCGCACTAAACCCTTGCGCACAAAAGAGGCCGTCCCGTGGAACGGCCTCTTTTATCTCTCCCTCATCGATCAACAAATCAACAAGAAGATCATGCAAACCGCAGCGTCGCCGTTCCCAGCCGGCCAAACTGCGCGATGACGCTCGCTCTCGCGGTCGACTGCTCGTTGCCGGTCCAGCTTCCGGTCGTGATCCAGTCGCCGCGCTTCAGACCGCCGGTGCGCGCCGCGCCCTCGTTGGCGAGGAAGGGAAGCAGGCGCAGCAGGTCGCCGGCGGTGTTTCCGCCTACCCGCTCCACGCGCACCACGCCATTGACCGTCAGCTTCACCGTCTCGGTCGCAAAGTCGACCGAGCGCCAGTCTGCGAACGCCGGGCCATAGATAAACCCGCCGTGCATCTGCAGATCCGCACTCTTGGATAACGGCGTCGCCTTCTCCGGATCCACCAGCGCCGACTCCAGCACCTCGATCGCCGGATGACAGCTCGCGATTGCCGCGATCACCTCCTCGCGCGTGTAGGGCGTCTCTCCCTGTGCAACGTTGCGCGGCGGAAGGTCCTGGCCGATCAGGAACGCCACCTCCGCCTCCAGTCCGCGATACCGCCAAGCACGGCCTCCGGGCAGGCTGGTCAGCTCTGCGCCGCTCGCTGCGATCCAGGCCTTCGGCATCGGCGCAAATGCCGGCGTCGCCTCAGGGTTCGCCGCGCCGATCTTCCATCCACCGATCTCCTCATACGCCTCGGCCATCTGGTCCTGCACCCAGTACGCCTCGGCCTGCGTCGTCGGCCGCAGCGCCAACGGAAGATCCGCAATCGGTGTCGCCGTCCGCCGCGCATCCAGCAGCAGGTTGGTGGCCTCCAGCAACTCCTGTCTCCGCACTCCCGTCATCGTCATCCTGTTTTCTCTTTCCCCGTGTCCATGCATGTGTTCGGAGTGCCGTCGCCGGCACCCAGGCTGTTCCAGTTTGTTGCTCAAGGTGTTACTTACTTCGTCGTAGGCGACTTGCTCAGGCTCAGCAGGTTCGCGAACAGCCGATACGCTCCCGGAACGCCCTCGGGAAGCTGCCGATAGAGCGCGTAGGCCACATACACGTAGCTGCCCTTGCCGGTCTTCGCCACCAGCAGACCGCCGCGCTGCAGGTCCTGCTCCGGATCGTGCACCTCGGTCAGCGCCACGTAGTGCGGGTCCCACGTACCCATAAAGCCGTGGCCGCGCTCCTCGATCCAGCCGTCGAAGTCGTGCGGCGTGATCCGGTTCGGCCAGCTGAGCGCCTGCGCGCCTGAGGCGTTGTTGCCTGAAAGCAGTGTCACCGCCGCACGTCTCCTCCACCACCTTCTCCGAGACGCCCAGCGACATCGGGTACGGCCCCGCCGGCATCTCCCCGGTGTTGTACTGCACGATCACCGTGCCACCCGCCGCCGCATAGGCGAGCAGCTTCGCGTTCGCCGCCTCCAGCTCCGGATGCGCCGCAAACGCCCGTACCCCCAGCACCACCGCGTCGTAGCCGCCAGCCGTCCCGCCGCCACATCGGCGACGGAGATGGTCGTCGCCTTCACCCCGATCTGTTCGAGCGACGCCACCACCGCGTCGCCGGTCCCCGGCAGATACGCCACCTTCAGCCCCGGTGCGACCTTCACATCGCCGCCCACCACCCGCGCCGTCGCCGTGCGATACTGGTTCGTCGGAGTCAGCCCCGCATAGCCGACTGCGCGGAAGCCCTCGCGATACTGCTTGCCGCCTGCCTCAGCCACCGCCTGCAGCGTGTACTCCTTGCTCGCGGCCAGCGCAGCCGGCGTGACGATGAAGCTCGTCTTCGCCTCTGCGTTCTGGCTCGCCAGATCGAAGCGCGCCCGTTCAGGCTCCGCGTGCCATCCCTGCGGGCAGCTCCAGCTTCAGCTCCCCATGGACCGGCCCAGTCACGGTGGTCTGGTCATTCCGTACCGTCGCGGAGAGTGTCAGCGTCTTCTGTCCAAGCGGCACCAGCGCCACCTCCGGCTCCAGCTCCACCGACAAAGCTGGCACCACCATCGTCGGAATGCCGTCCCCCACCACGCTCGCCAACTCCACCGGTGCGCCGTCGTAGCGCAGCCGTGTCGTCGCCACAAACGGATACGGCGTCACCGCAGCCTCCCGCAGCAACGGGTTCGAGAGATCGTAGTAGGCCTGCTTCAGATTCGCGCGATGGAAGAACGGCCGCGTCACCGGCGCGGAGGCGGGCACGGGCACCGACACTGTCTGTGAACCGCCCGGCGTCAGCTGCGTCGCGACACGCGTCCCGAAGCTCGTCGTCACCGCGCTCTCCTCGATCTCCACCGGAGCGCCACTCTTCTGTTCCAGCTTCAGCCCTACCTGCAGCGTGCTCCCCGGAACCACCGCATCACTGCCCGTTGCGGTCAGACGCAGCCCCAGCGCCTGCGTCAGTGCGGTGTTGAACTGCACCCGCTTCAGCCGCAGCTCATGCAGTACATCGCCCTTCTCTCGCGGAGAAAGTTCACTTGCGGATACCTTTTCGATGAGCGCATCGACCGCCTTCAGCCCCTCGCGAGCATCGGAGCCGTCTGCTCCGGCGCCTGCTTGGAGAATGCCGCCGTGGCCCGCGTAACCAGCCGCTGAATCCCCTTCAGGTCCTCGCGCAAAAACGGCCCCGCATCGGGAGCCAAGGTCGCAATCCCTGCCAGCGTCACATCCACGCCGTCGAAGAACCCAGGCTCCTGCTCCGGCACGGCAACCTTCGATCCATAGCGCGTATAGCCCACGTCATATTTGCCCGCCGGCGCCAGCCGCACATCGCCGCCGATCTGGGTCTTCTGTAGCGCCAGCCCTTTGCGCGCGAACTGCACATAGCTCATGCCCAACGCCTGCGAAAACTTCCCCTCCGGCACGGTTACATTTGCCTTTGGCACCTCCGTCGACCATGTCTTGGTCACGTAGTTGTAGAACCGCGTCGGCAGATACTTATTGGTCGCGTAGTCATACATACCGTCCTTGGTGACCTTGGCGAACGGCAACCGCGCATAGACCTTCAGCGGCGTCCACGGCGCCAGCCCCATCTCCGGAAAGACCTTCGGATCACCCGCCATCGCGAGCATCTCCTGCGCCATCTCGCCCGACACCTGATGGTGTCCATGGCCATCCGTCACGCCGCCGATAAAGCGCGCGCCACCACCAGCGGCCGGTTCAGCCTCACCGCGCGCACCGCGTCGTACAGCACCCGCTCGCGGCCCCACTTGCTGAAATGCCTCCTCCTTCGTCTTCGAGAAGCCGTAGTCCACCACCGTGCCGAATATCTGATCGACGCCCATATACTGGTCCGCCTCCAGCAGCTCGTGCGTGCGAACCAGCCCGAGCGCATCGTCGAAGTCGGCCGACATCAGGTTCTGTCCGCCCTCGCCGCGGTTCAGCGTCATCAGCGCCACCCGCACGCCCTGGCCGCGCGACTCGTAGGTCAGCATGCCGCCATCTTCATCGTCCGGATGGGCGACGAGCAGCATCATGCTCGCCCGCGTATCCCAGCCGCTTCAGCGCCTGCTCGAGACCCATCGCGCCCTGGTCCTGCGGCAGCGCATCGGCCAACATCTGCGGCCGCACACGCTCGCCGGTCAGGTTCGCCGGATCATGCGCCGCATCCAGTGCGCTCGCGGGCAGCGTCAGCCCCACCATCGCCAGAGCCACCATGCGCCGCAACAAAACCAGAGAAGAAAGGGGAGTAAACCGTGCCGTCATCATTAGGGTTAAATCTCTCGACAAAGACACCTGATGCTCCCCACCGTCGGCCGTTTCGCCTTCTTATCTCGTGCGCGCCTCATCGGCTGGGCCATTTTTCGTGTAGCAAGACGGCCCTTCTCCGGATACGCTCCATCCTATGTAAAGTCCGGTTCCGCCCCCAGCAGGTAAACTCAACCCATACAGTCCGCTCGCTCCAACCCGCCCGCCGATCTCCCGCGCACACTCACGCTGCGCGGCGCCGTAGCTTTCGAACATGCTCGACATGATCGGCGTCGGGCCCGTTCATCACCCTGCCGCTGGTGGTCATTGCGATGGGCGGTCCGCAGGCGATGCTTGGCTGGGTGCTCGGCGCCTTCTCGCCCTCTGCGACGGCCTCGTCTGGGCCGAGCTCGGCGCCGTGATACCCCAGGCCGGCGGCTCCTACGCCTTCTGCGCGACATCTTTCCCGGTCGCGCCGGCCGCTTCTCGCCTTCCTCTATCGTCTGGCAGCTCTGCTTTTCAGCGCGCCGCTCTCCATCGCCTCCGGCTGCATCGGCCTCGCCAATACGCCACCTATCTTGCCCGCACTCGCCCGCACACAGCGCCCATCGCCGTGCAATTGCCGCACGTCGCCGGCATCAGCTTCGGCCCTGCACCCTCGTCGCCATCGCTGCGATCCTGCTCGCCGTCGCCCTGCTCTACCGCAACTTCGCTCCGTCACGCGCCTCGTCGGTTCCATGGGCCGGTCGTGCTCGCACCGTCGCCTGGATCCTCGTCACCGGCTTCACCCACTTCACTGCAGCCAGGCCTTCAGCCTCGCCACCCGGGGCCTTCCACTCACACCATGTCTTCTTCAGCGGCCTCGGCGTCGGCCATGCTCATCGCCACCTACGACTACTGGGGCTACTACAACATCATGCTTCCTCGGCGCCGAGGTCCGCGACCCCGCAGCGAACCATCCCCCGCGCGATCCTCGATCTCCATCTGCATCGTCGCCGCCCTCTATCATGCTCATGAACATCAGCGTGCTCGGCGTCATTCCCTGGCGGGAGCTAGCTCGCGCTGCCGGCCGTCGAAGCCCGCATGTGCCATCATGTCCTCTTCATGCAGACCGCCTACGGCTTCGACACGGCCTCCGGCCACGCCGCCGCAAGTGCCGCCATCGTCATCCTCATGCGCTCGCCGCTTCCGCCTCCATCTTCCCTGCTCCTCGGCTACTCGCGCATCCCCTACGCCGCGGCCGGGACGGCGATTCTTCCGCCGTCTTCGGCCGCCTGCACCCCAACACCGCATCCCGCACGTCTCGCTGCTCACCCTCGCCGGCATCGCGATCTTCTTCTGTTTCTTCTCGTCTGAAGGACGTCATCGCCAGCCCTGGTCGTCCTCCGCATCCTGCTGCAATTTCTCGTCCAGCACATCGGCGTGCTCTACCTCCGCCGCACCCAGCCGCACCTGCCGCGCCCCTTCCGGCTCTGGCTCTACCCGCTGCCGCCGCTGGCCGCGATCGCCGGATTCACCTACATCCTGCTCTCGCGCCCCAACTTCGAGCGCGAGCTGCTGCTCGCCGCCGTGCTCATTGCTCTCGGCACAACCCTCTTCCTCCTCCGTCGATCCGGAGAGTGATTCGGGTGCCCCATCTTCGGCGCGGCGAAGCCGCGACTAAGGTGGGCCATCGTCTGCGAAAGCAAACGATCCCCGCCTTTCCTGTCAACCCACACCGCGATCCAAAAAATGTGAAATCGCCAATAAAGACGTGCCTTTTTGCCCCTTCATAAAAGTGCCGATTTACCTCCTCCCATTTCGTACAATTAAGTAAGAAGAACCCGAAAAAGGGGAAAAGAACCCTCGGCCATCTGTTAACCCCAATGAATGCAAATATTTGCCCGTAACCTATTTCGATGGAATATTTTGCAGGCACATGATTTTGCAAGTCATGGGAAACAAATAGCTTGGTAAGGGTAACCCCAGGGGGGACCCTTCTCTCCATAGAATCGACTTGCGGCCCCGGAACGTCTAAGGGATAGAACCCGGAAGGAACTCACCATGCTGCTCCGCAAATCCTCGTCGACCGATATCCCCTCCTCGGAGATCACGCCGGAGCCCGCCTTCCGCGCTGCGTCACATACGCAGACCAGCCGCCGTCGCTTCCTCGCCACGGCCATCGCGATCGGCGCCGGTGGTGCCGCCACCCAGCTGCCGCACCTGCTCCATCCGGTCTCGGTGCTGGCTGACACGCAGAAGCTGAACACTGTCCCCGGCGCCTATACCGTTCCCGATACCCAAACCCCCTTCGCCAAGGCCACCAGCTACAACAACTTCTACGAGTTCGGCACCGACAAGAGCGACCCGGCGCAAACGCCCACACCCTCCAGACCCGGCCGTGGACCGTCCAGATCACCGGCATGGTGAAGAAGCCGCTCACCCTCGACATCGACTCGCTGCTCCGCTACCGCCCCTCGAGAGCCGCGTCTACCGCCATCGCTGCGTCGAGGCCTGGTCCATGGTCATTCCCTGGGACGGCTACTCACTCTCCGAGCTCATCAACTTCTGCGAGCCGCTGCCCAGCGCCAAGTACGTCCAGTTCGTCTCCGACGTCAACCGGCAGCAGATGCCCGAGCTCCCGGCGGCTTCGACTGGCCCTACTCCGAAGGCCTGCGCATGGACGAGGCCATGCACCCGCTCGCCCTGCTCACCTTCGGCTGCTATGGCAGACCCTGCCCAACCAGAACGGCGCCCCCATCCGCGTCGTCCTGCCCTGGAAGTACGGCTTCAAGAGCGCCAAGTCCATCGTCAAGATTCACTTCACCGACAAGCAGCCGAAGACCACCTGGAACGAGCATGGCGTCCAACGAGTACGGCTTCTACTCGAACGTGAATCCCACCGTCGACCACCCCCGCTGGTCCCAGGCGCACGAGCGCCGCATCGACGCCAGCGCCTTCCCCCGCACCATCCCCACACAGCCCTTCAACGGCTACGCCAATCAGGTCGCCAGCCTCTACGCCGGCATGGACCTCAAAAGGTTCTACTAAACCGGTCGAGGTACCGGACGGCTGCTTATAAAGAACACGCGCGGTAAACAACACCACAAGCATCGCAGTCACCTTCCACGGCGTGCGCACGCCGGGCTTCACCAGCCACCAGTAGTGAATCACCGCGCAGGTCGCCGCTACATAAATCAGCCGGTGCAGTCGCTGCCAGCTCTTGCCGCCCATCGCGCGCAACACCGCCAGCGGCGAGGTCACGGCAAGCGCGAGCAGCATCACCCACGCCGCAAAGCCAACCTGGATGAAGCGCCGTTTGCGGACATCGTCCCACATCGTCGGCCACACCAGCTTGAACTGGGTCCACAACTCGCCCAGATGGCCGGACTTGAGTCCTGCTAATGCGGTGGGAATGTCGTAGCCGGAGAACAGGAAGATATACGTCGCGAGATGCAGCGTGGCGTAGAAGAACGCATACAGCCCGACCATCCTGCGGAACCGGATCAGGAAGCCAAGAGCCGTATGTAACCGCCGCAGCGGCGTAATCGCCAGATCGGCCAGCAACAGCCACAGCGCCCAATCGCCGGTGAAGTGGGTGATGCGGTTCACCGGATCGGGATCGAGCGCCAGCGTTCCGTTGCGATAGAGCTCGAGCAGATAGACGAACGGCGCAAGGCACGCAAGGTGCAGCAGAGTCTTCAGTACGGGAATCAGGCGAGTGGGCATAGCGTGGCTGTCCGCTCCAGTTTACTGCGCCACGGGCGACAGTATGCTCTCTTCTGTCGTAGCAGCCAAGGCCGCAAGCTCCGCAGTCATCCGTGCGATCGTGCTGTCCCAGCACTCGCCTAACGGCTGACGGAACAGCCGCATGGTTGGATACCACGGCGTCGCCTCCGTCCCCAAGCCCCAGCGCCAGTCGGGCGACGACGCGATGAGAACCCACACCGGCTTGCCCATCGCCCCGGCCAAGTGTGCGACCGAGGTATCCACCGTAATCACCAGATCGAGCTCCGAGACGATCCGCGCCGTATCGAGAAAGTCCTTGGCCTCTGCCACCGGATGTGGCAACATCGCCGCCTCACCCACCGTGTCCTTCTGCAGCGACACAAACGCAACACCAGGTTGTTCGAGCAGCGGTCCCAGCAAGGCAAATGGAATCGACCGCAGCCGGTCGCGCTGGTGCTTCGGATTGCCCGCCCACACAAGTCCCACACGGAGCGCTGCCGTGCGTCGCGAAGCACCATCGTCTTCGGAAGAGAAGTACGGAACGATCGGAGGAATTGACGCGAGCGTGGTTCCGAAGGCCTGCGGAAGACTCATCAACGGGCATTGGAGATCAAACTCGGGGAGCGGGTCGCCGGCCTTGATGCAGACCTCGACTCCGGGAATACGTTGCAATAACCGATACAAACTCGACTGCACCTCGAGGATCACACGTCCGCCGCGCGCGGCCACCAGCGGCGCATAGCGCGCGAATTGCAGTGTGTCGCCAAGCCCCTGTTCAGCGTGCAGCAGGATCGACGCCCCATGCAGCTCCTCGCCCTGCCAGAGCGGTTGCGTAAAGTTGCGGATCGGTGACGGAAACCGCTCCCATCGCCAGCGCCACTCGTACTCCCGCCAGCCGCGCTTCAGATCGCCGTGCAGCAGCAGCGCCATGCTGTAGTTCCAATGCGCCACCGCCGAATCCGGCTGTGCCTCGGCCAACCGCTCCAGCCACGCAACACCTGCAGGATCGCCCTGTAGCGCCATCACCGAGGCCAGGTTACTTGCGACGTCCGCATCCTCTGGTTGGTCTTAACGCACGGTGATAGGAATCGGCCGCAGCCGCCAAATCACCGAGCGCCGCCTGTGAGGTCCCGCGGCTATGGAAGGCGCGCGCATACTCCGGTCGGATCGCGATGGCTGCGTCGAACGCCCGTACCGCTTCGGTGTGCTGCGCAGCCTTTGCGAGCGCACCGCCAAGGTTGAAGTGCGCCTCGGCGTAGGTGGGATGGAGCGTGAGCGCGCACTGAAAGGCTGTTACCGCCTCCTCGGTCGCTCCGAGGTCCGTGCAGGTGATGCCCAGATTGTTCTGTGCCTCCGCGTGTTCGGGAGCGAGTGCGATGGCCCTCTGGTAGCGCTCCTTCGCCGCAGCATATTGCTCCTGTAGCCGATACAAATTGCCCAGGTTGTAGTGCGCATCGGCAAATGCCGGTTCGAGTTCGATCGCCTGCCGATAGCTAGCCTCCGCCGCAGCCTCCTGGGTAGCGGCAAGCAACGCATTGCCCAGCGCATTGTGGGCCACCGCAGAGCGCGGGGCAGAGCGTATTGCAGCTTTACAGGAGGTCACGGCAAGCGCGGTATCGCCCATCGTCGTGGCGACGTTGCCCAGCGAGAGATGTGCCTCGGTCATAGTCGGACAGAAGCGAATTGCGGCGCGGAAGCATGCTGCAGCCTCCTCCAGCCGGGTTTGTTCCTCCAGCATGCGGCCGAGATTTACATAGGCGTCCGCATTCTTTTTATCGAGCGTAAGGGCTTGTCGATAGCTTGCCTCCGCACTCACGATGTCGCCGGTCCGTTGCAGTGCGTTGGCTAAATTGCTGTGGTAGGAGCTCACTGTGGGACGAATCGCAATGGCCTGCCGGATCAGCTGAAGCGCGATTTGCGGACGGTTGACCTGGTTTGCGAGCACTCCCAGGAGGTGGAGCGCATCCGCGTGCTGTGGCTCCTGGATGAGGATCTCGCGGTAGAGTTTTTCCGCTTCGGGTAAGGCTCCGCGTTGGTGGTGGTTGAGGGCGATCGAGAGATGTTGGGCCGTATCCAGCACGCGTTTCCTATCTGGGGTTGAAGGATAAAGGTGGTTCTGTGGGGTGATTTGCGTGCGGTAGAACGTGGTGGAGTGTGCGGCAAAGCTCGACAGAGGCTGGCCATCCAGCTCATGCCGCGCGTTTGCCGCATATTCCACCATGGCATTAGGCAGGGTCGAGGGCGATCAGATGGACGCTGTTGATCGCATCGACCTCGCGCAGGGCCTCGAGTGCGGTGGCGATCGCCGTGGCGCTCGGGGTATCGCCTTGTACGTCGATCTGGACCACCGCCAGCGCGTGCGGCGACTGCGTCGGAGCTCCGTGCGCGCGGCCGAGTGCGAAGTTGGCGATGTTCAACCCATGTTGGCCGAGGATCGTGCCGATGCGACCCACCACGCCCAGTACGTCCTGGTTGCGGATGACGATCAGCGTGCCGTGCAGCGGCGTCTCGATGTCGATGCCATCGAAGCTGAGCAGTCGCGGCGAGTTGCCGTGCAGGACGGTTGCGGTGGCGGTGGTGGCCGCGCCTTCGGTCCCGGCGGTGTGCAGGGTGAGTTTCAGCACGGAGCCGCTGCCGCCGGTGACGAACTCCTTCTTGTCCTCCTGCACGCGGATGCCGCGCTCCTGCGCGATGGCGGCGGCGTTGATGCGGTTGACCGCGTCGCCGTTCGGGTCGGAGTCGACGAAGACGCCGGCGATGGCGGCGTTGCGGATCAGGTCGGTCTTGCCCTGCGCGACGCGGCCGCTGTAGGTGAGGTGAATGCTCTCCAGATGGACTGTACGCGACAGTGCATGGCTGAGGAAGTGTCCCAGGCGCTCGGCCATGCCGATGTACGGGGCTACCTCGACGTACTCCTCGTGGCTCAGCGAGGGCAGATTGACTGCGTTCTGCACCACGCCGAGTTTCAGGTAGTCGCGCACCTGCTGTGCGAGCTGGATGCCGATTGCCTCCTGCGCCTCATCGGTCGAGCCGGCGATGTGCGGGCTCAGCAGCACGTTGTCGAGCCCGGAGTACGGCGAGTCCTTGAGCGGCTCCTGGCGGAAGACATCGAGCGCCGCGCCGCCTACTTTACCGGAGCGGAGTCCTTCGGCGAGCGCCTCGTCGACGATCAGCTCTCCGCGCGCGCAGTTGATCAGACGCACGCCCTGTTTCATGCTGGCGATCGACTGCTGGTTGATGAGCCCCTCGGTCTGTGGCGTCAGCCCCACGTGCAGCGTCAGGTAGTCGGAGCGCTTGAAGATGTCGTCGAGGCTGACCAGCGCGATGTTGTTCTCGCGGGCCACGACGGGGGAGATAAATGGGTCGTGCCCGATGATCTCCATGCCGAAGGCGTTGGCGCGCCGCGCTACCTCGAGCCCGATGCGGCCCAGGCCGACGATGCCCAGCGTCTTGCCGCGCAGTTCCTGCCCCTGCAGGGACTTCTTCTCCCATTTGCCGGCGTGCATGGTGGCGTTGGCGCGGGGGATCGGCCGCGCCATGGCGATCATCAGGCCCAGCGTGAGCTCGGCTACGGCGACGGCGTTGGCGCCGGGGGTGTTCATGACCACGATGCCTTGCCGCGTGGCCGCGTCGGTGTCGATGTTATCGACGCCGACGCCGGCGCGCCCGATCACGCGCAGTTTCGGCGCGGCGGAGAGCAGGGCGGCATCGGCCTGCACGGCGGAGCGGACGACGAGGCCGTCGGCATCGGCCAGCTCGGCGGCGAGGCCGTTTTTGATCTGATCCGGGGTGACGATCTGCCATCCGGGTTCCTGTTGAAAGACAGCAAGGGTAGCAGGGGATACTTTCTCAGCGAGTACGATCTTCACGTTTTGAACCTCATTCGAAGCAGCTAGGTCGCACCTTCCGCCCGACAGGCGGTGGTACGACACGTTCAAACGGCAGGACCGTGCGTGCCGGTCCCGCATCCGTTGGCGTTCAGCGCGGGGTCTTCGAGGTGGGAGGGCAACATCGCAGGGATCGAATCAGAAAGACCATATCGATCGCTCTATTGTAGTGATTTCGCGGAGAACGGGGAGGACTTTTCCTGAGTTCAGTTTATAGATCCTCGGGTGTGAGCCCCGTCTGCTTCGCGATGCGAGCCAGCATGCGTGGGCCGATTTCGTCGGTGTGGTGAAAGGCCCAGGTGAAGTCGGGGAATCCAGGCCGCTTGAGTTGCTGGTGCGAGCTGCCTTTGACGACGTGATGCTCGACCCAGCCAATGCGAAGGAGCGCTTTATAGACCCTGCGCGCCTTGAACTCGGCCATGAGCTCATGCGATAGCGAATTGAACCTGGGTCATCGTGGTTTGTTCGCGCTCGATGCGATCGGCGAGGACACGCAGCGCCATGGCTTCGACCTTCGATTCGGCCTCGGTTTTGGTCGCGCCGTAGGCCATCACGCCGGGAAGGGCGACGATCTCGGCGATCCAGCGCCCATCCTCTTCCTGCTCGAACTCGATGTCGTATCGCATCCGGTGCGCTCCTGAGGGAAACCCGCCTCGCAAGGCCATTCTAGCGTGCCTTGCCGGAACAATGCGGCGGTTACTTTGCCAGGGTGTTGGCGTAGTCCTGCTCCAGTCTTTCGACCAGTTGCTTCAGCGTATCGAGGTGCAGCTCGGTGGCGGAACAGGCGCGCAGCAGCTCGTGCACGTCCGCCGGCGGAAGGTCGGAGATGGCTTTTTCCATGTAAAGGGGAGCGGCCAGATCGGATAGATGGGTAGAGATGGCGATCGCCTGTTGCGTGACGATCTCCTGCTCGTTGTAGACGTCGGCGTACTTCTGCACCTCGACGGTCGGCATGTAGGTGAGGGCTCCGGTATCGCGGGCGGAGCGCCAAGCGGAGTCGTTGAACGAGGTAAACCGGAAGCTGATGTGCATAGCATCGTGATCGAGCGCATGCGGGTCGGATTCCAGGACCCGGGCCTTCTCAAGGTTGGCCTGCATCTTGTCCGCGTTTGTCTGGACTAAACCAATGTTCTGCTTGGCCGCAGTCTCATTTTGTGCGATCTCGCGGCGGATGTTTTCGCGGGCCTCGCGGACGATGTGGCGGTGGTGCAGATCCTCGACGCCGGCCTCAAGGCGCGAGCGCGATCAGCAGGCCGATGGTAATGGTGGCGATGTGGGTGAAGAAGTCGCGCCAGCCGTGAACGGTTTCGTGCGGAGCATGGACGTCGAGCATTGGATCTCCTGTGAGACGACTTGCTGCGAGTGATCCATCATGCCACGAACGTGGTTACAAACAATGCCGGCACTGCTGCAGGCGCGAGGGGCCGGCGGTTAGAACAGGTCTGCGTGGGTTCCCGTGCGGATCAGGTGCAGATCGTCCCCGTCGATTTTGTAGAGCAGGAGCCAATCGGGTTCGATATGGCAGTCCCGGTGGTGGTTCCAATTACCGCTCAGAGAATGGTCCTTGTAGCGCGGAAGCAGGGAATCGCCCTCTATCAGCAGCAGAGTCTGTTTTAATAATATATTTAAAGTCAGGGTTAAAGTGGGCAAGAATTAAAGCAGTTATAAAATAGTATTTTAAGTTATTAAAAGCTTATTTATATTTAGGGGTCTATTTAAATTTTATATTCTTCTTTATTAGATTTATTAATGGCTAAACAATTTCTAAAAAGTAATTAATAAACTAATAATAGAAATTTGCAAATCCTAGAAATCCTTAAATATCTTATATATTAATAGGACTTTCCTAGTTTATAATTGCAGCAACTTTCTTAGGGTCCATTTTAATTCTATTATAGGATATAATTAGGCCTAAATATATAACCTTAGTTGCATAAAACTTGTATTTTTTAATATTATATTATAAACCCGCATCTTGTAGGCATTTAAGGACTATTTAGATATATTTTTAGTACTTAGAAAGCAAAGATAAATAAACTAAGATATTATTAATATATACAGTTATAAATACATTAAGGAACTCTTAAAGTATATTATTAATATATTACTAAAATATACTAGGACTGTTCTTTACACTAAATAGTATTATTAGGTATTTAAAGAGTCCCTATTATATATAGAAAGCTGTATATTTCTCATCTCCTTTATAGACGCGAATTTTATTAAAAGCAGCAATTATATTAAGCTTTATAAAATATTATACTTTTACTAGGCGGTCAAGCGTTTCTTAAAATAGGGGAATTAGGTATTAGTTTTAAATTATAATTATATTTAAAGCTTAATAGTTAATATAAAATCTTAGCCCTCCTTCTAGCTTTTTAATAAACAGTATAGGTAAAGTAAATAGAGATTAACTTAGGTAAATAAATCCTTTTTTTAGGTATTTATTAAGGTATTATTATATTACAAGTAGTTCTTCTTATAATATACTGTACAGTGGACTAAATTTTGGTGTTATACTAGGCTTAAGTTCTATTTTAAAATCATACTTATTTTAATGCGGGGGCAATTGGTCTGTAAACTATTTTTTAAACTTATTAATTATATTATAGTACTCTTCAGGTATAAGAGGTTAAGGGTTAATATACTGTTTTAGTTTTAGTACTTTCTTAATATCTTCTATTGTTACTGTAAAGATTTTATGGTCTTATTTCCTTGCTAGTAATATAAAGGGTGCAGCTTATATTACACAAATTTTAAGAGGTTTTAGCATAATATCTTTATATTTCTTACTATAATCTTCTATAGTGGCTTTATTGTATTAGTTTAAGGTTTGTGGTAGGGGTAATTTATATTATATTAAATTTAAGTAGTTATATACATATTTATAGGGCAGGTAGTATTTTAGGCAATAGCTTTAGCAATAGGTTATATAAAACTTTAGTATTTCCTTAACCTAGCTAATTAAAGGGTTATATTATTTTAGCCATCTATATCTAAGTATTACTTTATATTGCTTTAAGGGGGTTATAAATAGGGGAATATATTTAAGGTATTTACCCATCTATAGCTTTATAAGGGCGTAGTATATCAGTTTACTATATATTAAGGGTTTGCTATTAAAGCCTTACAGGCCTTATAGTTGGTTAAGTTCTTTTAAATTTAGATATTAAGTTTTTATATAGTTTATATTAATAAAGCCTATACTAGTAGCTTTGCTGTCTATTAGGATTTATACTTCCTTCCATTTTCTAAGTGTTTGAATTTTGCTAAGTATATTAAGGGAGTTATGTTATATATTAGTACTAAAAGAGCCTAGATACTTATACTCTTCTATATCCTATCTTAGGGCGCGACTTGGCTTTAAAATAATTTATTTTCTAAGTTAATTAAGGGAGATATGCTTTATAGTAAATAAGTATAATTTATAGAATAAGAGCGATTTATAGAGTAGAAGCAATTTAAGGACTAAAAGGAACTACAGCAAACTTTTTTAAAAGGGTAAGTTTAATAATCTCTTTAAATATAGCCCTTTTTACTATATCTAAAGCATTCTCTATTTACAGCTTAAGTTTTTTGTTTATTAGTTCCTAAGGGTGTATAGGATTAAGTAATATTAAGATCCATAGGGTTGTATATAGGACTTTTAAAGTTTAGAGACAGATTACACTTTAGGGTATATATTAGTTTTATAAAGTTTTAAATATAAAGTATAGTTAGTTTTAAAGAATAAGTCTATTTATTATATTAAAGGTCTTTATTAATTTATTAATATATTATAGCAAATTTGGTTAAGTCTTTTAGCAGATCCCTGCCTACTAACTAGGCTCTAATTTTGTCCAAAATAGCTTATTAAAGGGCAGTAACTTTAGCGGCTTTATTCCAATTTAGTTTACTAATAAGGCCTAAAAATTCCAAAAAGAAGCTGTAAAAGTCTCGGTTCTGTTGTTGTAGGTTTTTAAGCTTAGTAACAGCTGTATACTTACGGCTGGCGTTATTATATATTTATTCTAGCAGAGAGATAAGGGTTTCTAAATTGGCAAAAGTACTATTATAGAAGAATAGGTCTATAGTTTATACAGCATCTTTATTTAAATAAGACATTCCATAGCTAACCTTGCTAGCTTCAGTGGGGTATTAGTTATAGTTTATAAAAAGCTTAAGACGGAGCTTAGTTATAAAGGGATATAAGTTATTTCAATTTCTATTAAATATTAAAGGGTTAGGGAGCTTTTTAGATTTTATAATAGGTATTAGATTTATTATAGACATAGATTAAGTTACTATTGCGGGTTTAGGGTTTGTATTTAATAGGCTAGGCTTAGATATAGTTATCTCAATCTCATCTATAGAGGGTGTTGGTATTGGGGTCTCTAGTACAAGTACTTTAGCATTATAGAGTTCTTTACATATTACTTCAATTAATTACTAATACTAGGCTTTTAGTATAGCTTATTACTATACTAAGGCATCTGTAAAGGACTGTTGTATTATAGTCATCTGTTCCCTAACTAGGGCTATAA
>CAVWJY010000037.1:0-23178 GCA_963755245.1 uncultured Acidobacteriaceae bacterium
CCATCCTCGACGCACGGTTTCATCGTGCGGCAGGCCGGGGTCCCCAGCGAACGTCCCTTGTTCGCTGGGGTGGAGCGTGGGGTATCGAGCGTCAGCGAGACCGCCTTCCCGCTCAGCCCTGCCGCAGCACCGTCCGCACGCAAAAGCCGCACAGCGCCAGCGTAATGAGCGACGAAGATCAGCGGCCGGAAATCGAAGACATTCCCGATCAGAGAGCCGAAGCGCAGCGACGCCACGATCCAGCAGATTCCCGCAATCAGGCAAAGCCACGCCAGCGTCGTATCTCCGGGCCGTCCCGCCCGCACCAGGTTGAGCCCGCCCAACAAAAACACGAAGAGGCTGGCGCACAGCGACCACAGCAGCATCATCGGATCCTTTCCGTAGGCACGAAACGACCCCAGCGTGTGACCAACGCCGCCCAGCAGCAACAGACAGCCCAGTACCCGGTCCAGAATCACCACGGCAGCCTCCAGACTCCAACTTGTCCGATCTTTCTATCACGCTCGACTTGACAAACCCCACCCTCCAAATCCCGCTCTCGCTTCCACGCAGCCCCGCACAGGTCCAAAATCACGTTGGACTTGGTTTGGACTTATCCATCCTGAATCGAAGACTTTAGGACTTCCCCCGGGGAGGGGCCCCCACCGGCTGTTACATTGAAATCTGGAGCAAGGAAGCGGCCACGTCTTCCGCGAAACTCCGCCCATCTCGGAAGGAATCACGAAAATCATGTTCGTCCCAGGCCACTTTCTCTTCGCGCGCTCGCACCGCATCCACTTCATTGGCATCGGCGGCATCGGCATGAGCGGCATCGCCGAGATCCTGCTCACCATGGGCTACGCCGTCTCCGGCTCCGACCTGCGCCGCACGCCCATCACCGATCGCCTCACCGGGCTCGGCGCCCACATCTTCGAGGGCCACGTCGCGGCCAACGCCGCCGCCTCCGACGTCGTCGTCACCAGCTCGGCGGTCTCGCCCACCAATCCCGAGGTGCTCGAGGCCCGCGCCCGCAAGATCCCCGTCATCCAGCGGGCGGAGATGCTGGCCGAGCTCATGCGGTTGAAGTACGGCATCGCCGTCGCCGGCATGCACGGCAAGACCACGACCACCTCCATGATCGCCGCCGTCCTCGGCCACAACGGCGGCAACCTCGACCCCACCGTCGTCGTCGGCGGCCGGGTCGACTTCATGGGCTCCAACGCCCGTCTCGGCACCTCGCAGTACCTCGTCGCCGAGGCCGACGAGAGCGACCGCTCCTTCCTCAAGCTCTCCCCCATCCTCGGCGTCGTCACCAACCTCGACCGCGAGCACATGGACTGCTACCGCGACCTCGCCGACGTCGAGAGCGCCTTCCTCCAGTTCATGGACGGCGTGCCCTTCTACGGCGCCACCACCGCCTGCGTCGACAACCCGCTGCTCGCGGCGCTGCTGCCCCGCGTCCGCCGCAAGGTCTACACCTACGGCGAGAGCGCCGGCGCCGACTTCCGCCTGGAGATGCTGCCCCGCGAGCCGCACTGCCACTCCACCTTCCACGTCAACTACCGCGGCCTGCTGCTCGGACCCTTCCACCTCCACGTCCCCGGCCGCCACAACGTCCTCAACGCGACCGCCGCGGTCGCCATCGGCGTCCAGCTCGGCGTCGCGCCCGACCAGATCGCCGCCGGCCTCGCCACCTTCCGTGGCGTCGACCGCCGCTTCCAGATCAAGGGCGAGGTCGCCGGCATCACCGTCATCGACGACTACGGCCACCACCCCACCGAGATCCTCGCCACCCTCCGCGCCGCCCGCGACTGCGGCTACACCCGCGTCCACGTCCTCTTCCAGCCCCACCGCTTCACCCGCACCCGCGACCTCATGGCCGAGTTCGTCACCGCCTTCACCGACGCCGACACCCTCCACCTGCTCGACATCTACGCCGCCAGCGAGGAGCCCATCCCCGGCATCGACGCCCCCAGCCTCGCCGCCGCCATCCGCCAGGCGAACCCCGGCTCCGGTCCCGTGCAGGTCGACTACGCCCCCACCGTCTCCCACGCCATCGAGGCCCTCGCCCGCGAGGCCCGCGCCGGCGACGCCATCGTTACCCTCGGCGCCGGCAGCGTCTCCCATGCCGCCCCCCTCATCCTCGAGGCCCTCGCCCCCAAACCCGCCTGATCGCTCGGCTAACGAAAAGTCGGGGAGGCGAAAAGCCCTTCGGTCTAGTGATTGACGGTTAGCAACGGCACGCGCTGCACATGGATCTGCTTCTCGCGTTTGCGGGTCTCGGCAATATCGTAAGAAGACTGCATCCGCATCAGCGTGTCCATCTGCACCCCGAAGGCCTTTTCGATGCGGAGCGCCATATCCCCGGAGAGGTCGGCCTTGCTGTTGAGCAGGCTGGACAGCGTAGGTCGGGAGACGCCGAGCGCTGCGGCCGCCGCCGTGACGGTCAATCCCGCGGCTTCAATGATCTCCGTACGGATGAATGCTCCGGGATGGGGAGGGTTCTTCATGGGCATGATGTCCTGTCTTCTCACTCTCGCTGCTAGTGGTAATCCTCTAGATTCACATCGCAGATTGCGCGATCGGCGACTTCGATGCGAAACGTCAATCGTCGATTGCCGGTGACGCTCAGGCTCCACGCGCCTTTGCGATCACCGGTCAGTGTGTGCGCTTTCCATGAGGGGAGCATTCGTAGCTCCTCTGGATCGTCCATCTCGTCAAGAAAGGCAAGCATCTTGCGGAGCTTGTCCACTGCATCCGGGGGAACGCCTTTTACGCTGTCTTCTGCGTAGAGCTTCAGTACTACAGTTGTAGATAGAAGGATGGTAGCGGAGAACCTCGTTTGCGGTAGTGGCAACGCAGCGCGTGGAATTGGTGTTGTCTTCGCCATTGGGACCAGCGCAGCAGATGGTCAACGCCGTGCCATCCGCGCCAGAGCAAGCGCGTGAGCAGGTGCCGCAGTTCGGGTACGCTGAGGGGCACCTGCGCGTCTGGAGTTTTTTTCTCCCCGTACGCGCAGAATGGCCAGCACCGCGTGGGCCAACATGGCCAGCGTGATGTGCCGATACCAGCCTTGCCAATGTCGGACTTCGTAGTGATCCAGCCCGCACTCGCCCTTGGCGGTCTGGAACGCCTGTTCGATCTGCCAGCGTTGTCCCGCCACCCGCACCAGGGTTTCCAATGTGGTCTTTTGCGTGGGCGCGTAGAAGCGATAGTAGGCATGCTCGGGCTGTTCTTCGATACTGCGCCGCACGAGTAATCCGTGACTCCAACCATCCTCTTCCCAGCCCCGGATCAGCGTCCAGTCGTAGAGTCGTTCCCCTTTACTCCCCGAGCCAGCGGAGACGCGCTCCCAGGCCAGTTCCGGCAAACTCTGTGCAATGGCATCCACGCGTCGGCGCTCGCCGTCCGGCCAGCGGAGCCGTTGATCGGAAGCCACGGCCAGCACATAGCCGAGCCGCCGCTCCTCCAGCCACTGGCGCAGCTTACTGTTGTTGCCATAGACCTCGTCGGCGGCTACCCAACTGCAGGGTGCGCCCGCCTTGCAGCGTACGTTCGATCATGCGGCGTGCCAACTCCGGCTTGGTGGCAAACTCCGTCTCTTCCGGCACCGCTGCCGCGCGGCGACGAGGGCCATCGGCGGCCCACTCTTCGGGAAGATACAGTTCCCGATCCACCAACGCCGCGCCCTGGTGCGTGGCATAGCAAAGAAACACACCAACCTGGCTGTTCTCGATGCGCCCCGCCGTGCCGGTGTACTGGCGCTTGACCCCGACCGAATGCAGCCCCTTCTTCAGAAAGCCCGTTTCATCGGCGATCAGCACAGCCTCTGGGTCGCTCAACTCTTCCAGCACGTACTCGCGGACTTGATCCCGCGCGGCGTCGGCATCCCAGCGCGACCGGTCCAACAGATGCTGGACCCGGTAAGGAGCGGCTTCGCCCATCCACTCGGCTAACTGCCAGCCGTTCTTCCGCTCACAGTGGCTCAGCAATCCCTGAAGGTACGCATAGCTCCGCTCGCGCACCTCCGAGCGCGCAAACAGTCCCGCGATGCGCCCATGCGCTCGCAACAACTCACGCTTCCATCCCGATAATCGCTTCTCCATCAACAACGCCGGAGAATACCTCAGAGCACCATAAGACTATCACTTATCTACAACTGTAGTATTAGGCCCTTGTGGACGAAGTTCCGGATCTTCATCCGAGCGACTGTAGCCCGTAGCCTAACACATGTCAATGGAGGAGGAGCACACCGTGCCGAGTCTGGAGCGGCGGACGGGAGGCTGTCGGCAGCGGATTGCGGAGCTTTCCCAAGGGCCCACGACGAAGGCCTGAAAATTCTCGAATGAGTTCTCGCCCAGGTACTCCCTCGATTTCCCACCGAAACTTAGGCGAAGGAAGCGTTATAGTCGGGATGGCGATTCTTCGCGGCCTTGCTCAGGCTTGCGATCAGACGACCTATTTTCGGAGAGCGGCACGGCCATGATTGACGAGCCGGAGCAGACTCATGCCCCGGAACGCGCAGCCTCTCCCGCTCCCCGCCGCCGCTCCTCGCGAGCGAAGGCCCCTGCTCGCCCCGAAACCCAGCGCGGTTTCGACGACAACTCCGCCTACGCCGCTCCCGCGTTCGGACTCAGTCCGACTCCGACGCCGAGGACTTCCACTCCTCCCGCCGCTCCGGCGGGGTCCGCCTCCGTCTCCGCGGCAGGCTGGTCCGCATCCCCCGCACCCTCTGGGGACGCATCTTTGGCGGCCTCCTCCTGCTCGTCTTCCTGGCCGGCATCGCCGCAGCGCTCTTCTTCGTCCGCAACTTCTTCCTCCACGACGAGCGCTTCATCCTCCCGTCCACCGCCTCCATCGAGATCGTCGGCAACACCCACATCACCCGCGAGCAGCTGCTCGACATCTTCGGCGACGACCTCGAGCGCAACATCTTCAAGGTCTCGCTCGCCGACCGCCGCCTCCAGCTCGAAGCGCTTCCCTGGGTCCAGCGCGCCACCGTCATGCGCCTGCTCCCCGACCACCTCCGCGTCGAGATCACCGAGCGCACCCCGGTCGCCTTCGTCCGCCAGGGCACGCAGATCGGCCTGGTCGACGCCTCCGGCGTGCTGCTCGACATGCCGCCCGAACGTCGCCGGCGATCCGCAGTACTCCTTCCCGGTCATCACCGGCATCAACGCCAGCGATCCGCTCTCTGCCCGGGCCGCCCGCATGCAGCTCTACACCCACTTCACCACCAGCCTCGACAGCACCGGCGAGAAGCTCTCCACCAAGCTCAGCGAGATCGACCTCTCCGATCCCGAGGACGTCAAGGCCCTCATCCCCGAGGGCTGGGCCGACATCCTCGTGCACTTCGGCGACAGCGACTTCATCGCCCGCTACCAGCGCTTCCAGAAGCTTCTCCCCGAGTGGCGCACGCAGTACCCCCGGCTCGCCTCCGTCGACATGCGCTACGACCGCCAGGTCGTGCTCGAGATGCAGCCGGGCACGCCGCCCGGAGCCGCCACGCCGTCCACCGGCGACCCCAACGCGGCCCACAGACAAGTCCGGCGCGAGCACCCCGGCGAAAAAGCCAGTCGCCAAGTCCAAGCCGTCCGCGAAGTCGTCGAAGAGGACCTCCGCGAAGTCCACCTCCAGCTGGCATCCCACCGCCAGGCATCCCGCAACCACGGTCAACCCGGGAGCATCCCACCCGGCGCAGCAGGCGTCCCATTGAACCAGAAACCGGAAAATCTCATCACCGTCCTCGACGCGGGCAGCTCCAAGAGCATCGTCCTCGTCGCTGAGCTGCACGACGGCGTCCTGCGCTATCGCGGCCACGGCATCGAGCCGTCGCGCGGCATGCGCAAAGGCCTCATCTCCGAGCTCGGCCCCGCCGCCGAAGCCATCAACAAAGCCGCCCTCACCGCCGAGCGCGTCGCCAAGGCGGGCATCGAGACGCGCCGTCGTCGGCATCGGCGGAACCCACGTCCGCGGCGTCAACAGCCGTGGCGGCATCAGCCTCGGCAACCGCATGCGCGAGATCACCCGCGAAGAGGTTCGCGCCTGCGTCGACCGCGCCCGCTCCGTCGCTCTCCCGCCCGACCGCGAGGTCCTCCATCTCCTGCCGCAGGAGTTCATCCTCGACGAGCAGGCCGGCATCCACGACCCCGTCGGCATGGTCGGCAACAAGCTCGAGGTGAACCTGCATCTCTCCACCTGCTCCGGCGGCGTCGCGCAAAGCATCGTCACCTGCGCCAACCGCGCCGGCCTCGAAGTCACCGAGACCGTCTTCGAGGCCATCGCCGCCGCCGAGGCCATCCTCTCCGCCGACGAGCGCGAGCTCGGCGTCTGCCTCGTCGACATCGGCGCCAGCACCACCGAACTCGTCGTCTTCTTCGAGGGCTCCGTCGCCCACACCGCCGTGCATCCCCATCGGCGGCGACCACTTCACCAACGACCTCGCCGTCGGCCTCCACATCACCGTCGCAGAGGCCGAGTGGCTCAAGTGCAATACGGCAACTGCCGTCGTCACCGCCGTGCCGCAGATCAACGAGATCGAGATCGGCGGCGGCCTGTTCTCCTCGGAGCGGCTACCCGCCCGCCTCGTCCGCCAGCGCTTCCTCGCCGAGATCCTCGAGCCCCGCGCCCGCGAGCTCTTCACCATGCTGCGCGACAACCTCCGCCAGGGCGGCGTGCTCGAGGCCCTCGGCGCCGGCTGCGTGCTCACCGGCGGCGGCGCCCATCTCCCCGGCCTGCATCGACAACTGCGAAAGCCTGCTGCGCGTCTCCGGCCCGCCTCGGTTCGCCCGTGCCGCTCTCCCGCATGCCCGCCGAGCTGGCCAAGCCCGAGTTCGCCAGCGCTCATCGGCATGCTGCTCTACACCCACCGCACCCAGATCCGCCGCGCCAGCGAAGCGCAGGGCTTGCGCGCCAAGGTGAGGGCCATCTTCGCCGGAAGCTTCTGAGTCTTCGAGGCGCTCACCGCCGCCGGCCCGTTTCCGAACCGAGCCTGTGTATCACCGCTGGTTCCATGCTTGAAACCTGTTTTCGCACTGCCGATGCAGTGTCAGAATGAACTCAATAAAGGAGCACTCCCCGTGTCGAATCCCCAGGACCAGCCCAATCCGAGTCCCAATCCAGGTCTGGATCAAAGCGCCGAACCCATCCGCATCCACTACCAGGAGGACATGCCGCACGGCGCGCGGATCAAGGTGATCGGCGTCGGCGGCGGCGGCAACAACGCGGTCAACCGCATGATCGCGACCGGCGTCGAAGGGGTCGAGTTCATCGTCGCCAACACCGACGCGCAGGCGCTCCAGACCTCGCAACGCCCCGGTCAAGCTGCAGCTCGGCGTCAAGCTCACCAGCGGCCTCGGCGCCGGCGCCAACCCCGACGTCGGCCGCCGCGCCGCGCTCGAAGACTCCGACAAGATCATCGAGGCCCTCGAGGGCGCCGACATGGTCTTCGTCACCGCCGGCCTCGGCGGCGGCACGGGCACCGGCGCCGCCCCGGTCATCGCGTCGCTGGCCAGCGAGATGGGCGCGCTCACCGTCGCCGTCGTGACGCGGCCCTTCGGCTTCGAAGGCAAGCGCCGCATGATGCAGGCCGAGCGCGGCATGCAGGAGCTGCTCGAGAGCGTCGACACCCTCATCGTCATCCCCAACGAGAAGCTGCTCGCCGTCGCCAAGGACGCCGGCTTCTTCGAGTGCTTCCGCATCGCCGACGACGTCCTCCGCCAGGGCGTGCAGGGCATCTCCGACATCATCACCATCCCCGGCATCATCAACCGCGACTTCGCCGACGTCAAGACCACCATGGCCGGCATGGGCTACGCGGTCATGGGCACCGCCATGCGCTCCGGCTCCAACCGCGCCGTCGACGCCGCCATCGCCGCCATGGCCTCGCCGCTGCTCGAGGACGGCGCCATCGACGGCGCACGCGGCATCCTGATCAACATCACCGGCTCCAGCTCGCTCAAGCTCTCCGAGGTCAACGAGGCCTCCACCATCATCCAGAACGCCGCCCACGAGGACGCCAACATCATCTTCGGCGCCGTGCTCGACGAGAGCCTCGGCGACGAGGTCAAGATCACCGTCATCGCCACCGGCTTCAAGCAGGACCAGCCCGAGCGCCGCGAACGCATGCTCGCCGAGGCCAACCTGCCCACCCGCCGCTTCGACTACGACGAGGTGCCGATCCACCGCTCGGCGGCCCGTCCCTCGGCGCCCTCGGCTCCTGTCTCCTCGCTTCCGGAGGCCTTCGCCGGCTTCCCCGAGCCCGCGCAGCCGGCGATCTCCACGCCGCTCGAGGCTGCCCCGCCGGTTGTCTCCCAGTCTTTTGCGGCGAGCCGATCGCGCCTCCGCCGGCCGCCGTGCCGCCGGTTGCCCCGGCTCCGCAGGCGATCGAGACCTCCGCGCCCGCCTCCGAGTTCACGCTCGAGCCCACCGGCCACTCCTACACGCAGCAGCCCTACGCCCAGCCCACGCCGCAGCGCTCCCCCGAGCCTGTCGCGGAGCCGGCGCCTCGTCCCAGCGCGGTACCGGAGCTCGTTCCCGTCCCCGCCTCCATCTTCGACGACGAGTTCTTCCGCGCTTCGTCCTCCCGCAGCGTCTCCCAGCCCGTCTCCAGTCTGCCGACGCGCAGTCGCCCGAGCCCGGCCTTCGCCCCCTCGCCTCCGGCTATACGCCGTCCCCGCTCGCCCCTGCTCCTCCGGCGCAGGAGCAGCCGCTGCGCTACGACCCCATCCCCCAGCGTCCGCAGTACGGCGAGACCCGCATCCTCGAGCTGGATCATTCCAAAATGGAAGCCCCCGCGCGAGTTCCCTCCTTCGCGGGCCTGAGCGCCTCTCATGCGGAGGCCGGCGAGACCGATGAACTGGATATCCCGGCATTCCTGCGCCGGGGACACTGAGTCCGGCTTCACCCGCCTGCGCAGCCGGGGTTCGCTCCTCCAGAACCCCGGTTATCCGCCTCCCGCGCCTGCATGGGCGCGGGAGTGTGGCCGCAAGGGGACAACGCAACTTTCGTCCACAGGCCACAATCCCGTTTTGGGGCGGTAGTATTAAGTTGGGCCTCCCTTGAACGCGTTGGGCGAAACGTTGGCGTGTACTGTTGCCTACGGGAGGGCAGGTCGGATTCGTGCATCTCACGAGAGAAGGTCATCGGGCTATGAAGGGCAACATTATGAGGCACCTCGCGGCAGTTCTTCTGCTTCCGGCGCTCACCGCACTGGACGCGACGGCGGCCACGAGCACAACGGCGCAGCCTAAACACCCCGCGAAGGCCCACGCCACTGCTGCCCATCGGCACCACGCCCATACCGCGACCGCCGCCTCCGCCCACGCCAGCCTGGTCCGCGATCTCAAGAGCCCGCACCAGGGCCGCCACACCGTCCTCGCCGTGCGCCGCACCCGCATGTCCGCCCGCTACGGCGAGCGCTTCACCGCCAGCTCCTTCGCCGACGTCGACAACCTCACCCTCGGCGACGTCAGCGACGGCGAAGATCCGCTCGTTCGCGCCTCGCTCATCGACGCCCTCGGCAACATGAACGGCACCGCCCTCGCGATTGACCCCAACAGTGGCCGCATCCTCGCCATGGTCAACCAGAAGCTCGCCCTCTCGCCCGGCGCCGAGCCCTGCTCCACCATCAAGCTCTCGGTCGCCCTGGCCGCCCTCGACGAGGGCATCGTCACCCGCGACACCCCGGTCAACCTCGGCGGCGGCTACAAGGTCGACATGACCTACGCCCTCGCCCGCTCCATCAACCCCTACTTCGAGGAGCTCGGCCGCACCCTCGGCTTCGAGCGCGTCAAGCACTACGCCAACATGTTCGGCCTCGGCGAGCTCGCCGGCTACAACATCCAGGGCGAGCAGCTCGGCAAGTACCCCGACCACGAACTCCCCGCCGCTCAGGGCGGCGTCGGCCGCATGTGCTCCTTCGGCGAGAGCGTCTCCGTGACCCCGCTGCAGCTCGGCGCCCTGGTCGCGGCCATCGCCAACGGCGGCACGCTCTACTACCTGCAGCACCCCCAGACCTCGCAGGAGATCGCCGACTTCGAGCCCAAGGTCAAGCGCATCCTCAACATCGCCCCCATCATCCCCGACATCCTTCCGGGCATGGCCGGCGCGGTCAACGCCTCCTTCGGCACCGCCCGCTCCCTGCGCAGCAACTTCACCGAGTTCCCCGTCCTGGGCAAGACCGGCACCTGCTCGAACAACGGCACGCGCTACGGCTGGTTCGGTTCCTACTCGAACACCCCCACCGGCCGCATCGTCACGGTCTTCTTCCTCGAGGGGGGCCGCCCCACGTTTGGTCCGAAGGCAGCGGAACTCACCGGCCGCTTCTACCGCGTCCCTCTGGGACCGCAACTACTTCCAGCCCAAGGCGCCCACCGCCATCGAGGCCAGCACCACCAGCCTCAGCGGCACCAAGTAACCGCTCCGCAGCAATACCCAGGAACCCCATGTCTCTCCTCTGAGACATGGGGTTTCTGTTTACCCGATGGCTTTCCCGCTGCATGAAGTAGGCCAACCGCGGCGCACGAAGTACGTCATCTCGACCGAAGCGCCGGACGGCCTCACCGTCGGGCGCGCAGTGGAGAGACCCCTGTATTTGCCGTTGCTAGTTTCTGCTGTCATCCTGAGCGTAGCGAAGGATCCCGGCACCCTCCGCCCGACCTACGTCGCTCGCACCTTCCAGCCCAGATCTTCTCCAGCCGGGCAACGCCCACCAACCCGCCCAACCCCAAACTCCGTTGTACCTCCATCCGTGAGGACCAATTACTCTGGAATCAGGGGAATGACCATGCAGATTCTCACCGCCGCCGACATGGCTGAGACCGATCGCCGCACCGCGCAAGCCTTCGGCATCTCCATCGCCACCCTGATGGAGAACGCCGGCACCGCCGTCGCCCAGTTCTCCGCCCGCCAGTACCCAGAGGCCAAACGCATCCTCGTCCTCTGCGGCAAGGGCAACAACGGCGGAGACGGCCTGGTCGCCGCCCGCGTCCTGTCCGAAATGACCGAAATGGCCGAGCAGGGCCGCCAGGTCACCGTCGCCCTCCTCGGCCAAGAGGCCGACCTCAAGGGCGAGGCCGCCGCCGCGCTCGATCGCCTCAAGCCCACCTCGGCCGAGCTCCGCTTCATCCCCGACGAGGCCGCCCTCGACGCGCTAGCCTTCCCCACCTTCGACCTCATCCTCGACGCCGTCCTCGGCACCGGCTTCAAGCCCCCTCTGCGCGGCCTCGCCGCCGCCGTCCGCGACCGCCTCATCGCCCTCCCGGCGACCCCCATCGTCGCCGTCGACCTTCCCACCGGCTGGGACGCCGACTCCGCGGCCCAGACAGCTCCCGACGCCTTCCCCGCCAACGCCGTCGTCACCTTCACCGCGCCCAAGCTGGCCCACGTCTTCGGCCACCTCACCCCGCGCCAGCCCCTCGGCCCGGTCGTCGTCGCGGGCATCGGCTCTCCGCCGAGTGCGGTCGTCTCCTCGACCAACCTCACCTGGACCGGCTCCTCGAAGGTCATCGCCGAAGCCCCCCGCGACATCAACGCGAACAAGGGCCGCTTCGGCCACGTCCTGGTCCTCGGCGGCTCCTACGGCACCGCCGGAGCCCCGTCGATGTCCTCGCTCGCGGCCCTCCGCACCGGCGCCGGCCTGGTCACCGCCGCCGTTCCCGACAGCATCCTGAACCTGGTCGCCGCCATCGCCCCCGAGCTCATGCTCGCCCCGCTCGCCCAAGGCCCCGAGGGTGCCGTCGCCCTCGCCAACCTCGCTCCCGACCATCTCCCCGCGCTGCTCAAGTCCAAGCGCATCAGCGTCCTCGCCGTCGGCCCCGGTCTCTCCACCCGGGGTGAGGCCTCCGAGTTCGTTCGTCGGCTGATCGACGAAACCGACCTCCCCGCGGTCCTCGACGCCGACGCCCTCAACGCCTTCGAAGGCCGTGCGGCCCAGCTCTCCGGCCACAACCGCACCCTCGTCCTCACCCCCCACCCCGGCGAGATGGCCCGCCTCCTCGGCATCACCGTAAAAGAGGTGGAAGCCGACCGCCTCAACCTCGCCCGCACCTTCGCGGTCGACCACAAGCTCACCCTCGTCCTCAAGGGCTGGCGCACCCTCGTCGCCCACCCCGACGGCCGCGTCGCCGTCAACACCAGCGGCAACCCCGCCCTCGCCAAGGGCGGCAGCGGCGACATCCTCACCGGCATCGTCGCCGCCCTGCTCGCCCAGTTCCCGAACGATGTCCCCCGCGCCGTCGAGACCGCCGTCTACCTCCACGGCCTCGCCGCCGACTTCGCCGCCCGCGCCCTCGACGAGCACACCGTCCTCGCCACCGACACCCTCGCCCATCTCTCCGCGGCCTTCCGCTACCGGACCGAAGACCGCACCGGCCTGACCTGGCTGACCGCCCTCAACACCCCCGAACGACCATAGAAATAAAAGAAAGAAACAGGAAAAGAACGCATGATCGAACGCCGCTTCAAGACCCGCTCCGTCGCCGGAACCCTGGCCATCGCCGAACGCATCGCCGAGACCCTGATGCCCGCCCCGCGTCTGGTCATCCTTCGCGGCGACCTCGGGGCAGGGAAGACCACCCTCGTCAAAGGCATCGCCGCCACCCTCGGCGCCGCCGATCCCGAGGAGGTCACCAGCCCCACCTTCACCCTCGTCCACGAGTACCAGGGCCGCAAGCTCCGCCTCTACCACCTCGACCTCTACCGCCTCGAGACCGAGCGCGAGCTCGCCACCCTCGGCCTCGAAGAGATGATCGAAGCCCCCGACGCTCTGGTCCTCGTCGAGTGGGGCGAAAAGTTCCCCAGCGTCGTCGCCCGTGCCACCGGCGAGGTCGCCATCGAGAACCTCGGCGGCGACGAGCGCCTCTTCCTCACCCGCACCTGGTAGCGTTACACTGCCCTGCGGAGCTCCCATGAAGACCGTTGAAATCGACGAAGCCAAAGCTCACCTCGCGCAGCTCATCGAGAGCGCAGCGCAGGGTGAGCCCTTCGTGATCGCCGACGCCGGTAAGCCTCTGGTGCAGGTTACCGCGATCGAACCTCCTCTCGCGAAGCAGGGAAAGCGAATCGGCTTCCTCGAAGGTCAATTCAAAATTCCCGATGATTTCGACGAGATGGGACGCGAACGAGATTCAGCGCCTCTTTGAAGGTGATCTCTGAGGCTTCTCCTCGACACGCATCTTCTGCTCTGGGCCGCCGTGGAACCCTCTCGTCTACCGCGCGCCGCTTATGCCCTGATGGAAGACCCTCAGAACGAACTCTTCTTCAGCGCTGCCAGCATCTGGGAGACGGCGATCAAGGCAGGCCTCCATCGTTCGGACTTCACCGTTCCTCCAAGCCTGCTCCGGCGTGAGCTTTTAGAGAACGATTACACGGAGATCCCCATCTCCGGGCTGCACGCCATCGCGGTGCTCGATCTGCCCCGGATTCATAGAGATCCCTTTGATCGCATGCTCGTCGCGCAGGCCACCGTCGAGGGGATCACCTTACTCACTTCAGATAAGATCCTTGCTCAATATGCAGGACCAGTTCGGGTGCTTCTATGACAAGCGAAGCCCATTCCGGCCGAAGCTACTTCGCTCCGCGCCCCACATACCGGTAGATCCCGCACTCCTCATCGCCGGTCGATCCATACTCCCGCTGCTGCGCAATCTCCGCAATGTCCGCCGCATGATCCTCGGGCGACATCGCCACCTTCCCGAACCACAGCCGCTCGAACGCCGGGTTCGCGTCGAACACCGCCGCGCACTCCGCATTCACATACAGCACGTCGAGCGTCCCCGGCCGCTTGGCAAACTGCGTCTCCATCCGCCGCAGCAATCGCTTCATCAGCGGTGCCTCGAACGGATGAAACAGGAACGCCACGCACGGCCCCGCCGGAAACTCGAACTCCAGCGCGTCCATCTCCACCACCCGCACCGGAGACACCGGCCCCGCCGTCTCATCGCCCGCGCGGCCGCTCGCCCACTGCTCGAGATTCCGTTCCGCGATATCGGCCATCTCCGGGTTCAGCTCCACCCCGATCACCTGCCGGAATCCCAGCTCGCTCGCCACCAGCATCGCCCGGCCCTTACCCGCGCCGATGTCGACAAAGCTGTACCGCCCCCGCTCCTGCACCGGGCCATGGTTTGCGCGCCTCCGCCCAAAGCTCCACCAGCCCGCGCAGAATCGACGGCGCCACGCCGTAGTAGGCCGTCACATGCGCATCGCTGCTATGCCCGGTCACCAGATCGCCGGCAGGAATCAACCCGCCCGTCTCCACCCCATGCGCGGCATCGAACGGATGCACCGGCGGCGCCGCGCCCTTACGTCTCGCCATCAGTCGATCCCAAGCGTCTTGCGGCCCTCGGCGCTGATCCGCGCCGGGCTCCACGCCGGCTCCCACACCAGCTCCACCGTGGTCCCGCTGATCGTCTCAAACGCGCTCAGCCTGCCCTCGATCTGCGCGATGATCCGCTCATGCGCCGGGCATCCCTTCGAGGTCAGGGTCAGCTCCACGCGCACCCGGTGCCGTGGCGGAACCCCCACGATCCCCGCCCCCGGAGCATCCGGATCCGGCGTCACGCCCACGGCGTACACCAGCCCCAGGTCGACGATATTGCACGGCACCTCCGGGTCAAAGCAGTCCCGCAGCGCCTCCCGTACCTGTTCTTCGGTCAATGCTGTCCTGCTCCACCATGCTCATCCAGAAAGGACAGAAAGATAAGAAACGTCATCTCGACCGAAGCGGCGGACGGTATCATCGTCCGCCGCGCAGTGGAGAGACCCTGTATTGCCTCTGTCTTTCGCAGCAACAACAGAGGCTTAGTTCTTGCGCTCGACCAGATACTGCGCCACGGCCTTCAGTCCATCCGCCGCCGCGCCAAACGGCTCCAGCTCGGCAAACGCATCCGCGATCAGCTGCTTCGCATCCGCCAGCGAGCGCTCGATGCCGAACACCGCCGGCCACGTCGCCTTATCGCTCGCCGTATCCTTGCCCGCCGTCTTGCCCAGCTGCGCCGAGTCCTCGGTCATATCCAGCACATCATCGACGATCTGGAACGCCAGTCCCGGCGCGCTCGCCGAACCGCCGCAGCCGCCCAATCGTGTCCTCAGAGTTGGATCTGTCCGAACCCGCAGCCCCATACAGTCCACCGGCCACAATGCTCACCGTGATCAAAGCCCCGGTCTTCGCGCGATGGATCGCCTCGACGATCTCTGCCGTCGGCTTCTGATGTTCTCCCTCGAGATCCATCACCTGACCGCCGATCATCCCCGGCGCCAGTCCCGTCTCGACCGCTCCCACGCGTCCCACGCCGGTTCCCACCGCCGCCGAGATCTCCTGCAGAATCCGCACCGTCGTCGCCGCCGGCGTCGGCAGTCCGCCGATCGTCTGAAACGCCAGCGTCTGCAGCGCGTCGCCTGCCAGAATCGCCGTCGCCTCGCCGAACGCCACATGGCAGGTCGGCTGTCCGCGCCGCAGGTCGTCGTTGTCGAGCGCCGGCAGGTCGTCATGGATCAGCGAGTAGGTATGCAGCATCTCGAGCGCCGCGCCCAGATCGGCCACGCCGTTCGGCAGCTCATTCGCACCGCCCGCCGCCACCCGCGCCGCCTCCATGCACAGAATCGGCCGCAGCCGCTTTCCGCCCGCGAAGGTGCTATGCCGCATCGCGCGGTGGATCGAGTGGGGCAAGGTCTCCGGCCCAGGCAGGAGCCGTTCCAGCGCCGCATCGGTCAATCCGGCGCCCATCTGCAACAAGTTCTTTACCGTAGAAGTCATCAACCATCGATCATAACCGACCCTGCCCTCCGATGCTTCGATCTAAGAACGGAAGAACCGGGTGCCCCATCCTCGACGCACAGCTTCATCGTGCGGCAGGGTGGGGCATTTATCCGCTGGGGTGGAGCGTGGGGAAGCAGCAGACCGCCTCCTCCACCCCACTCCCAGAGGACGACCACCGCCACCCCACTGATCGCCCATCCCACCGCCTCATCCTCCGTCATTCCCAGGCGATCTCCACGCGATCCCGCCCCGCCGGCACCGCCACCGCCAGCAACCCATCGGCGCGGTCTCCAAGCGGCCGCACCAGCACCCCATTCACCCGTACCCGCCATGCCGGATACGCCCGCAGATTCACCACCAGCACCTCGGCCTTCGGCGCCGTCACCGTAAACCGCCGCGGCACCGGCCCCGCCGCCATCCCCGCCGGTGCCGCCGCGTCGCCCTCCGTCGCCAGCCAGAACGGAGGATCGTCATGTCGCAGCACGTCGTTATCGTCGTTCTGCGGGGTGTACTCATCGGTCGGATCGGTCCCCGCCTTCGCCTGAAACACCGCCAGCCGCGCCTGCACGGTGTCCTCCGGGTCGCACGCCTGCCGGAACACCCGCACCGCCGGCCAGCTCAGCGCCGCCACCAGCACCAACCCCACCGCTGCGGCCCATCCGCGCCTCATCCCCCCGGCCAGCAGAGCGATCCCCGCTCCCAGCACCGCCGCCAACACCGCCAGCAGCCGCCAGGGAAACTGCAGAAACGCCAGCTCCGGAGCCACTCGCCACACGCCCGCACTCACCGGCGTCAGCAGCACCCCAATCACCCCCGCCACCACCGCCAAAGTCACCCACAAACCCGGGTGCCCCATCTTCGCGGCGGTCTCATCGCCGCTAAGGTGGGCATCGAGCGCAGCGCGACCGCTCTTCCTGATCCCTGCCGTCCCCAGCACCGCCGCCGTCGCCGCCAGCATTCCCACCGCAATCCACGACGCCGTCCGCAGCACCGCATCATGGTCCGCATCCGCCGTATGGTGGAACAGGAAGTTATCCCCGTACCGCATCCCCTCCACCATCACCATGGCGATCTCGACCCACCGCCGTTCATACGCCGCCGGAACCACATAAAACGCCGCCAGCCCCAATCCCAGCCCCACGCCCGCCGCCATCCGCCACGCCCATCCCAGCGCCGCACCCCGGCCATCCCGCCGCCAACCCATCAGCAGCCGGATCAACCCCACCAGCCCCAGCGCATAGCACCCCATCACCGCCGCCGGAGCGTTCGTCAGCCACAGCAGAGCCACCGGCAGCGCGATCCCCACCACCCTCACCCGAGCCCGCAGCCCCGCCGCCAGCAGCAGCGGAATCCACGCCGCCGCCAGCAGCTCGGCGTACGCCGTCCGCTCATACGCGGTAAACAGCATGTACGGATTCGCGACATACACCATCGCCGCCAGCAGGGCCGCCCCCTCCCCGGCGAACACCCGTCCCAGCCGATACATCCCCCATCCCGCCGCCGTCAGCGCGATCCACGTATACGCCACCGGCACCGCCGCCCACGGCAGCACCATCCCCAGCAGCGCTCCCAGCACCCACGACAGCGGCGGATAGAACACAAACCGCGGCTCCCCCGCATTCCACCCCGGCGAGAACGCCCAGTGCGGCACGAGCGTTCCAGCGCGAAACTGCGCCGCCGCCTCGAACCAGCTCACCAGGTGAAAGTCGAAGTCATGCCCGCACGAGCACCCATCGACGAGCAGCGGCAGCACCACCATCAACGCCGCCAGCGGCAGCAAAAACACACTCAACGGAACCGATCTCAGGGCAGGGAAGCGAGCGTCACGACGCATCCCTACAGCCTAACCCACGCGCCCTCCAAAGCGTAATCCCCGAACTACCGCGGCACCAGCACCAAGCGATGCTTCGCCGCCCCATCCGCCGCAGCGTCCGAGAACGGCATCGCGAACGTCGTCCCCGCATACCAGGCCTTCCACTGGTCCATGAACCACGCGCTCGCCGGATCCATCGACTCGCCCAGCACCACGTTCAGCGTCGAGCGATCCAGATCCGCGAAGTCCACCGTCAGCCGCTCCGACGGCCCAAACGTCCGCGCCACCTGCTTCACCGTCGATCCATCCCCGCTCTGCGGCAGCACGCCCGTCCCCGTCCGCATCCCGATCATCCTCTCCAGCAGCGGCGACTGCCCAAAGATCGGGTGTTCGATCTCCACCGGATGCACCTGCCCATACTGCCACCGGCTCAGGTTGCCAGCACTCCGGAGCATGCGCCTCCTCCATCCCCGTCTCCACCGCCGCCGCCAGCAGCTCATTCCAGTTGGCATACTTCGCCGGCAGCCACCGTCCCGGCTGGTTGACGATGATCTGCTCCTCCGCATACGCCTTCGAGCCCCAGTGGTAGAGCTCCAGCGCCGAGTCCGCATCGGATCCCGACGGCGACAGCCCCAGCTGCGGCGTCAGAATCATCGGCCACAGCGCCGCCCGTGCCGCATCCACAATCGCCGGAGCCGCCGCATCGGCCTTCACCGTGCCATCCCACTGGCGCATCAGGTCGGCCGCCTGCCGCAGCCGCTTCTCCTTGCCGTTTAGGTGACCGTCCCTATCCTTGCCATCCGCGCCATGCCCCGCCGCAGCCGCATGGTCGATCGCATACGCCAGCCGCTCCGCCACCACCCGGTCCAGATCCGAGTACACATCCGTCTGCAGCGCCAGCATGTCCGCCGCCGCCATCCCCTGCTTGGCGTGCAGCACCTTCCAGATCCGCTCCTGCCGGTACGGATCCCCCCAGTCCAACGTCACCGGGTACGGATAGTCATCCGGCGTAATCCGCGCATTCGCCGTCTCCACCACCCCATCCGCCGGATCGAAGACCTGCGGCAGCTGGTCGAACGGGATATACCCCGTCCACTCCTGCTTCGGGTCGCGCCCATCGGTCGGCACCGGACTCAGCGCCGTCCACGCCACCTTCGGCCCCGGCACCACCCCCTGCAACGGCCCCGGCACCGCCGCCTCGGTGCAGCTGAGATCGCCTGCGCCGCCGCCTGGCTACTCGCCACAACCGCCTGCGCCGCCGCCAGCGACTCCGCCGGAGCCACCCCCCGCACCGGAATCTTCCCCACCGCGTGGTAGCCGATATGCCCCTGATCGTCGGCATACATCATGTTCTGCGCCGGCCCATCGAAGTTCTGGATCGCCGCCAGCATGCTCGCCCAGTCCGTCGCCGAGTCCACCGCGAAGAACGGCGCCCGCACCGTCGCCGGATCGTAGATCGTCCACCGCACCGCCAGCGCCCGCTTCTCCTTCGGATAAATGCTCGTCCGGCCCGGAGATGATCGGCGTCTCCGCCCCGCCGTGCACCGTCTCCGGAACATCCAGCGTCACATCCAGCCCATCATGCACCCGGATCACCTCCCGCCGATGCAGCACCGGATGCCACTGTCCATCGCTACCCTGAAACTGCTCGCCGTCGCCCGTCCCCCGCGTCTGTTCGATGTACACATCCTGCACATCCGCGAACAGGTTCGTAAACGCCCACGCCACATGCTGGTTATGCCCCACGATGACGAACGGCGTCCCCGGCAGCGTCACTCCCGCCGCGTGAAACGTCCCCGCAGAACCCGTCCCATCGGAGCCTCGAGATCCGCCTCATACCAGATCCCTGGAACCCCATGCCGCAGGTGCATATCGCTCGACAGCATCGGCCTTCCCGACTGCGTCCTGCTCCCCGTCACCGCCCATCCGTTCGATCCCGCCAGGCACCCCTCGCACAGCCACTGCGCCGTCATCAGCGCCAGCGATTGCCGCGCCGCGAGCAGACCCTCCACCCGCTCCCGCGTCAGCATATCCGGCCCCGCAGCCCGCACCGGCCGCGCCTCCACCGGAGCCTCCTCTGGAGCAGGAGCCGCAGGCCGCACCACCGCCCCCGTCTGCGACTCATCGAGCGGCACATCCTCAATCACCCGTGGCGCCGTCAGGTCCACCGGCTGGGTCGGCGGATGATCCCGCCACGACCCCACCGGATACAGATCCGCCGCCATCTCCGGCGCCAGCCGCGACGTCAGCGCCTCGCGATCCAGCTTCTCCGGGAACGACGTCGACAGGTCCTGCATCATCACCAGCCCCACCAGCAGCGAGTCCCGCACCGTCCACGGCTTCGGCTCATACCGCAGCAGCCGGAACTCCAGCGGCAGATGCCCGCCCGGACCCTCCATCGCCGCCATCGCCGCATTCACCCCATTGGCGTACACCTCCAGCCAATGCCGCTCGTCCGCCGGCAGCACCGTCAACGCCCGATCCGCCGCCGCCCGTATCTGCAGATACCGCTGCGCCCGATCGTGCTCGATCATGCTCTTGCCCAGAACCTCGGCCAGCTCGCCTGCCGCATGCCGCCGCAGCGCGTCCATCTGCCACAGCCGATCTTGAGCGGTTACATATCCTTGGGCGAAGACCAGGTCGTCCATCGACCCCGCCCGCAGATGCGGCACGCCGTGTTCATCCCGCAGCACCGTCACCGGAGCCTTCAGCCCCGACACGGCCAACTGCCCATCCACCACCGGCAGGCTCTGCCGCAGCGCCCGCTGCATCCACACGCGCCCGCCGAAGAACCCCGCCGCCGCCAGCACCACCAGCAGCGGAAGCCCCACCATCAACCCGCGCAGCAGCCGCCGAACTCCCCGTCCACCTCGCGGCGTCCGCCCGTCGAATCCCCCACCGGCCGCCCGATCCTCCCGGTGCAACCCAACCCTCTTTCGTGGCAGAGGAGACGGCGCGACCGCGTCAGGCTTGGGGTTGGTGTCGTGTGGGGCTGGAGGAAGTTCAGACGGATTCATATTCTGCTCAGTCTAAATCCACCTTCCAGCCCCGCCCGCAGCCTTCCACAGCCGTCTACACCGAGCGTTCCATTCTGGTCGCAGGCAACGCGTCTCCCCGGCCTCGCGCCACCGGCAGCGTCCAAACCACCACGCCCGTGATCAGCACGATGACCCCCAGAATCAGCTCGCTGCCCTCCGGCCCCGTCGCTCCGCCGCTCAGCAGCACCTTGCCCAGCGGGTGCGTCCCCAGCAGGTGGAACTTCACCATCGTCCCGCTATCGGCCACGCCGAACACAAACGACTGCGCCCAGTCCCACGCCGCGTGGAACCCCAGCGCCCACCACAGCGATCCCGTCCGCCACAGCGTCAGGCAGAACACCATCCCAATCAGCCCCGCCGACACCAACCCCAGCGGCGACTCGCCCACATTACTCCCATGGCTCGCCCCAAACAGGAACGAGACCAGCACCGCCGCCGTCCAGAACCCCACCGCCCTTCGCCCGAACCGCAGGCGTTCTCTCGGAACGCCATCGCATACAGGCTCGCCAGCCCCCGCGCCAGCGTGATCTGCAGGTATCCCCGCATCAGCGACTCCTCGAACACCCCGACCAGCACAAATCCCGCCAGCCACACCAGGCCGTACCGCGCCACGTCCGCGCCGAACAGCAGTCGCCCATCGAAGGCCAGCCACCCCGCCTTCCAAAGCGCTCCCACCAGCAGCGCCAGAAAGCCGGCTCCCCACAAAAATCCCGTCGTAAAGAAGGCGACCTTTCGCCCTCCCCCGAAGCCATAGCTCCCGAACGGACGCCGCTCGATCCTCCCCATCACCCACGTCGCCGCCAGCGTGCTGAAGGCCATCAGCGCCTCGGTCGTCAGCAGGTACTGCGGCGTTTGCGAGCTGCCCTGTGCTCCCGATCCGTTCCCCGGATGATGCAACAGGTGCATCTGCCCAGCCGCGTAGAACGAGATCTGCGCCAGCGCATAGAACAGCACGGCATACAGCAGGATCCCCCACCCCGGCCGCAGCCCATCCGGCCCAACGAATACCTCCCGCAGCAGCGACGGCGGCTCCGTCCCCTGCGCAAACAACTCCGTCTCCATCTGCTCCATAGGCCCCGCATGCGCAGGTTCGATTCCCTTCGCACGCAACTGCTGTTCCTTCACCCCATCACCTCATCGACAACTAACTTCCTAGAATACCCACGGCTCTAGATACTGGAATACGCAGGCATTTGTTCCCCAGAGAGCCGCATCTCCCGATCCGTGCTCTTTTCCTGTCAAGTCGCAAATCGTATAACTCAAACAAAACAAAGCGAATAAAGGTGCCGATTCACTCCCCTCGATCTGTTCTAATAGAAATAGAGGGGAAGGACGCGACCGCATTCCTTCGCATCCTCTAAAGCCTTTCGATGGAAGATTTTAGCCGTAACCGCTTTAGAATGACGATTTTGCCGTCGCGTATGGCCTCTAACTAAAAGAAACAAAAGCACTTGCTTCCAGGATAGGGGGAGGGGGGACCCCCTCCCGAAAACTTCGCGTTTGAACGTACCGAAAAGGGAGACCCAGCTTGAACTGCCGCATTCTCTACCACAACAACTGCTTCGACGGCGCCTGCTCGGCCTCCCTCTTCACCCGCTTCCACCGCGACGTGATCGGCACCGCCAGCGCCTACTCCTATCAGGGCCTCATGCACCGCGCCGGCGGCCTCTTCGACGCCAGCGACTTCACCGGCGACGAGAACGCCATCGTCGACTTCAAGTACTCGCCCTCGCCCCGCGTCACCTGGTGGTTCGACCACCACCTCAGCGCCTTCCTCACCCCCGAAGACCAGCAGCACTTCGAGGCCGGCAGGCCGACGGCACCCAGGCCCTCCGCCACTTCTACGATCCCAACTACGTCTCCTGCACCGGCTTCATCGCCCACATCGCGCAGACGAAGTTCGGCTACGACACCAGCCGCTTCGCCGAGCTCATCCACTGGGCCAACATCGTCGACGGCGCCAAGTACGAGAGCGCCCAGTCCGCCGTCGAGATGGAAGCGCCCGCCATGCGGCTCACCATGGTCATCGAGAGCTCCAGCGACCCGACGCTCATCCCGCGCATGATCCCGCTGCTCACCGAGATGCCGCTGCAGCAGGTGCTCGACCAGCCCTTCGTCGCCGCGCTCGTCGAGCCGCTGCTCGCCCGCCACCGGGCCGCCATCGACCTCATCCGCGACCGCTCCACCCTCAACCGCGGCACCATCACCTTCGACATCACCGACCAGCCCACCGAGGGCTACAACAAGTTCATCCCCTACTACCTGCACCCCCGCGGCACCTACGTCGTCGGCCTCAGCAAATCGAGCTTCCGCACCAAGGTCTCCGTCGGCACGAACCCGTGGACCCCGGTGCCGGCCGACAAGCTGGTCAATCTCGCCGCCATCTGCGAGCGCTACGGCGGCGGAGGACACGCCCGCGTCGGCGCCATCAGCTTCCCTCCCGACCGCGAGGACGAGGCCCGCGCCGCCGCCGCCGAGATCGCCGCCGAACTCCAAGCCGCCGACCCCGGCCTCTAGTCCGAACGCATAAGAGCAAAACTAAAAAGGCGCCGCGAAGATTCTTCGCAGCGCCTTTTTAGTTTTGCTCGTTT
>CAVWJY010000038.1:0-15510 GCA_963755245.1 uncultured Acidobacteriaceae bacterium
ATTCGTTCGTAACAAACGACTTAGCCCGCCTGCCGGACAAGCCCGTTCGAGCGGACTAGAAGTTGCGCAGCAGGTCCACCAGGGCCCGGCCGCGATGGCTCAGCCCCAGCCGCGTCTGTGGATCCAGCTCCGCCATCGTCCTCGCCTGGCCCTCCGGCGCGAAGTACGGATCGTAGCCAAAGCCCTTATCGCCACGCGCCTCGGTCACGATGCGGCCCGCCACCACGCCGGCTCCGGTCGCCACCACGACGCCATCCTTCGCCGCCGCCAGCACGCAGCGATACCGCGCCGTCCACAGCTCCTCCGGCTTGCTCCCAAGCGCCGCCAGCAGGCACAGATTATTGCGCGCATCACTCCGCTCATTGCTCGGCGCCGGCGACAAAGTTGCAGTCCTCGGCAAAGCGCGCCGACCGCACTCCCGGAGCCCCATCCAGCGCGTCCACCTCGAGGCCCGAATCATCCGCCAGCACCAGCTCCCCCGGCGCAAACCGCGAGTAGTAGAGCGCCTTCAGCCGGGCATTGCCGTCGAAGCTCTCCGCGTCCTCCTCCGGCGCCTCAATCTCCTTCAGCCCAGGCAGCGGCGCGAGATCGAAGGCCGCACGTCCCCGATTCTGTAACCAGCGCATGCTCAAAATCCCGCAGCTTGCCTGCATTCGTACTCGCCACCAAAAAGCGCAGCCCATTCTTCGTCATATCTTTAGTTATAACGGCTGTCTGCGGATGCATCAGAGCGTCGTCTTCGCCGTCACGCCGGAGCGCAGCTCCTGCTTCCAGCCCAGGATCTTCGCCCGCGCCGCCGCCGCCTCGGCCTCCGCGATCATCCCCTTATGTTGGTAGAGCATCGACAGCCGCGTCACCGCCAGCACATCGTCCGGATCCTCCGCGATCAGCTGCTCCGTGACCCGCAGCGCGTCGTCGCCGCGACCCGCATCCTCGAGCGCCCGCACCAGCCCATGCCGCGCCTCGGGATGCTTCGGTTCCACCGCCAGCACCTGCTCAAACGCCCGCACCGCGCCGTCCGCGTCGCCCTCCACCATGCAATCGAGCGCGGCCTCGAGCAGCGCATCCACGCGCGTCTCGCTGCATCTCGTCTATCTCCGCGACCGGTCGTGATCATCATGCGGTCCTCATGCGCCCAGTCATCGCCGTATAGACCGCGTGCATCGTCGCCACATCGTCCGCAACCGCTAAACTGGATAGCCACGGGGGATTCCCAACTCCCCATGCATGCGAAAGGAAGTCTTGTATGGCCACCATGAAGGCCCACACCGAATACCTCACCCTGAACACCCGCGAGCGCTACGAGATGGTGCACCTCACCCCGCAGGTCGAGGCCATCGTCCGCCGCAGCGGCATCGACGATGGGCTTTGTTTCGTCTCTCCCATGCACATCACGGCGGCCATCTACGTCAACGATAACGAGGATGGTCTGATCGAAGACATCTCCACCTGGCTCGAAAAGCTTGCCCCCTCCTGGCCCGGCTACAAGCACCACCAGACCGGCGAGGACAACGCCGATGCCCACCTCAAAGCCCTGCTGCTGCATCACGAAACCACGCTTCCCGTCACCCGTGGCCAACTCGACCTCGGCACCTGGCAGCGCATCTTCTATGCCGAGTTCGATGGTCAGCGTGCGAAGCGCGTCATCGTGAAGGTGCTGGGCGTGTCAAAAGAATAACGGTGATTCCGCACCGGCCAATATGATTCCTCCGCGGTAACAGAATCGGCATAGGAAGAATGTAACCGTGGCGTTCTCCAACCTCGAAACACGCACCAAACAGCAATGGCGCGACGGAGAGCGTCGCGCCATTGCTGTTGTTTTCAGCTAAAGCTAAAGCTAACGCTAAAAGCTAGCTCGTCACCGCCAGCTCCTCTTCGAGCTGCTGCTTCTCATACAGACTGGTGTAGTAGCCGCCACGCGCCAGCAGCTCCTCGTGCGTCCCCAGCTCCTCGATCCGGCCCTCGACCAGCACCGCGATCTGGTCGGCGTGCCGCGCCGTCGAGACCCGGTGCGAGATGAAGATCGTCGTCCGGCCCTGCATCACCCGCCGCAGACCGCTCAGGATCTGGTCCTCGGTGTAGGTGTCCACGCTGGCCAGCGCGTCGTCCAGGATCAGGATCTTCGGCTCGCGAATCACCGCCCGCGCGATCGCCGTCCGCTGCTTCTGGCCGCCCGACAGCGTCACGCCGCGCTCGCCCACCATGGTCTCGAAGCCCTTCGGAAACTCCAGCACCTCGGTGCGGATATGCGCCGTCTCGGCCGCCCGTTCCACCTCGTCGAGCGTCGCCTCCGGCGTGCCAAACGCAATGTTGTCCTGAATCGTGTTCGAGAACAGGAAGGTCTCCTGCGGCACGAATCCAATCGCCTGCCGCAGCTCCTCCAGCTTGAAGTCGCGAATCGGCCGCCCATCGATCAGCACCATCCCCGGCGCGGCGTCCTGCAGCCGTGGCACCAGGTTCACCAGCGTCGACTTGCCCGACCCCGTCGGCCCCACCAGCGCCAGGCTCGATCCCTCCGGAATCTCGAGATCGATCCCCGTCAGCACCGGCGTGTCCGCCTTATAGGCAAAGTTCAGTCCGCGGAAGGTGATGGCTCCTGCGATCGGTTCGTTCGCGAACGCCTCGCCCTCCGCATCCCAGATCTCCGGCTTCTGCTTGAGCAGCTCATCGATGCGCACCACCGACGCCGTTCCGCGCTGGAACAGGTTCACCACCCAGCCAATCGCGATCATCGGCCACGTCAGCTGCACCATGTACACATTGAACGAGGCGAACTGCCCCACGCTGATCCGGTGCGCCACCACCTCATGGCCGCCCACCAGCAGCGAGATCATCAGCGACAGCCCCAGCACGAACTCCAGCGTCGGCCACAGCATCGCCATCAGCCGCACCAGCAGCAGGCTGCGCCGTATGTACTCCTGGTTCGCCGTCTCGAACGACGCGATCTCCGCGTCCTCCTGCGCGAACGCCCGGATCAGCCGCGCTCCCGAGAAGTTCTCCTGCGCCTTGGCCGAGATATCCGAGAACATCGCCTGAATCCGCTCAAACCGCGTATGAATGCGGTTGCCGAAGTACTGCACCAGCACCGACGCGATCGGCAGCGGCACAAACGCGCACAGCGTCAGCTTCGGCGAGATCCGCCACATAAACGGCAGCGCCGCCGCCGTAAACACAATCGTGTTGGCCGAGTACATGATCGCCGGCCCCAGCAGCTGCCGCACGGCATTCAGGTCGTTCGTCGTGCGCGCCATGATGTCGCCGGTCCGGTGCGTGTGGTAGAAGTTCGGCGGCTGCCGCTCCAGATTCGCGAACAGGTCGTTGCGCAGATCGAACTCGATCTCCCGCGACGCGCCGATGATCACCTGCCGCGTGATGTACAGGAAGATCGCCGACAGCGCCGCCACCAGCAACAGCCGCAGCGCGTGGTGCACGATCTTGGCCTCGGTCAGCCCGTGGTGCATATCGTCGATCGCATGCCCGATCACCAGCGGCAGCATGACTTTGATGACGTTGTAGAGGATCACCGCCACGCCACCCCAGGCAAGGCTCTTCCAATAGCGTTTCAGGTACGGCACGAGTGGGCGTAGGCGGGCAAACATATTCGTCGGTTTCTCTCAGCTTTCCACTATTAGACAAGGCGGGAGCCCCGAAAGATTCCGGGTGCTCCCGCCTCGTGTTTTCAGCAACGACCTTCCCGTTACTTCGCCGAAGGCGGAGGCGTCGGCTCGGCAGGCTGTCGGCTGCAGGTGCAGGCGTCGTTGCCGGTGCAGGCGGGGTCGCCGGAGCCGCCGGCTTCGCCTCGCCCGCCGGCGGTGCCGGGCTGCCGGCTTCGGAGCGGCGCGGGCTTCGGCATCATCGACGCCGGCGGCGTATCCGAGATCCCCAGCAGCTCCACGTCGAAGATCAGGTTCTGCTTGGGCGGCATACCCGAGTCGGCGGCGCCCCGCGCCGGCATCCCCAGCTCGCCGTACGCCAGCTCCCACGGCACGTACAGCCGTCGCTTGCCGCCGACGTGCATGCCTTCAAATCCGGTATCCCAGCCGATAATCACCCGGTGCGCGCCATACGGAAACGCGAAACGGCTCCTTCCGGTCCACCGACGAGTCGAACTTCTTCCCATTCGGCAGCCAGCCCGTATAGTGCACCGTCTACCACTTGTGCGTCGTCGCCAGCTCGCCGGTGCCGATCTTGGTGTCGATGTACTTCAGCGAATACAGCGTCTTCGGAATCCCCACCACCTTCGGGGCTCCGGGGGGATTCACAACCACCGCCGAGGCGGGCGCAGTCTGGTGATGCGTGACGGGCTTCGTTGCGGTCGTCTGAGCAGCCGCAGCGGTCGAAAGCGCGAGAAGGGTCAGGGCAAGCTTCATAGGTAAGTCCATCCTATCGCAACCAAGATTCCCCCTGTCTCGCCCCTCGCGTCGAAATCTCCTCCTCCGATACGTGCATCTAGGTCGGCGTCCGCAGCAGCAGATACGCCCCCGCCATGCCAAACAGCATGTCCGGCGACCACGCCGCCAGCAGCGGCGGCAGCGTATTCACATTCCCCATCGCGGCAAAGACGCCCTCCACCACCCAGTACGAGATCGCCACCCCGATCGCCGTCCCAATGCCCGCCAGCGAGCCGCTTTTGCCCATCGTCAGCGCGAACGGCACCGCCAGGATCGCCATCACCAGCGTCACCAGCGGAGCGGCGATCTTCCGCATCAGCTGCACCCGCAGCCGCATCGTGTCGAAGCCGCTCTGTTTCAGGTCGACAATATAGTGCGACAGCTCGCCGTACGACATCTCCTCCGACTGCAGGTCTTCCTTCTTGAAGTACCCCGGCTGCTCCCGAATCTCGGAGAACGTCGACACGGAGAACGGCTCATAGTTGGAGATCGCCTCGCCCTCAAACGCCCGCTGCCAGCCATTGCTGAAGACCCACTGGCTCGCCGTCGCATCCCACCGTGCCGTCGTGGCAAAGATCCGCCGCTTCAGCTCGAAGGTGTTCGGATCCAGCTCGAAGACCGTGAGGTTGGCGAACATATCCTTATCCGGATCGAAGAACTGGTAGTAGAAGATGCGCGCCGGCGTGCCCGTCGCTCCCGTCTGGCCGGAGATCCAGCGCCGGTCCGGGCGCAGGAAGGTCTGCGCCGGCTTGTTCTTGATCACCGCCAGCAGCGCCTCCTGGCGCCGGTTCGCATCCGGCAGGTACGACTCGCCAAAGACGAACAGCGCCCCCGCCAGCAGCGCCGCCACCACCAGCACCGGCGTCACCACGCGGTACAGGCTGATGCCCGTCGCCTTCATCGCCGTCAGCTCCGACGACCGGTTCAGCGCGCCAAACGTAATCAGCACCGCCACCAGCGAGCACAGCGGCGTCACCGCGTACACAATGTACGGAATCAGGTTCAGCAGATACTCGCCGACCGTCACCAGCGGCGTCCGGTTGCGAATAATATCGCCGGTCAGCTCAAAGAACGTGAAGAACAGGAACAGCGCGGTGAACGCCGCCAGCACCAGACCGAAGTTGGTCAGGAACTCCCGCATCACGTAGTCGTCCAGCAGCAGCGGAAAGCGCGTCCGCAGCCGTCGCACGAATCCGCGCCAGCGTCTCCGCCAGTGCCGGCGTCCACGCCCTCCTCGCCATGCTCGCTCTTGCCCTTGCTCCGCTGCACCGCCAGGTGCAGAATCCGGCTCAGCCCCTGGCCCAGCGAGGCGAAGATGCTCGAGCCCATGCCGCCGCGCGACATCTGCTGCAGCAGCAGCAATGCCCGCCGCCGTAAAGATCAGATTCGCCGACCAGACGCCCAAGAACGGCGAAAGCTTCCCGCTCTTGGCAAATCCCACGCCCACCGACGAGATCAGGTAGTACCCCACCACCAGGAAGATCGTCATCACGAAGCTGCTGCTCCGTCCGCCGCGCTTCGAGGTCAACCCCAGCGGCACGCCCACCAGCATCAGCACCAGGCACGCAAACGGATAGGAGAACCGCGTATTCAGCTCGATCTGGTACGGCCGCGCCGTCTGGTCGGCAGCGTTCTTCGCCGGAACCCGGCTCAGCCGGTAGACCTCCCGCAGGCTCAACGCATGCAGCGGCGTATCCATCCGGCTCACATGGGTATCGTCCTGCACGCCGGTCTGGATCGGAATATCGGTCGTGTGGAAGGTCGAGACGTCGTACTGGTTCGGGTCGGTCGGCGAAAGCTGGTGCTGCGTCCCATGCATCATGTGCAGGTGGATCGCCGGCGTGTTGCCCGCCGCATCCCCTGCGCCCGCCGGCTCCGGCTCGCTGACCACGACCGCGTCCTGCGCGGTCGTAATCTGCGGCGACCCGGCCTGCGACAGATCCGCCAGAAACACATGCTGCCACAGCGCCGTCCCCGACGCCGGACGCACATCCTGCACATACAGCACGTAGTTGCGGAAGTCCTCATAGAAGACCCGCGGCTGCACCTCAAACGAGGCCTGCGACGACTTCAACGAGTCCTGCAGCGCCAGCAGGGAAGACGGCCGCCTTGGGCGCCAGCACGATCGAGTTCACCAACCCCAGCGCCAGCCCCACCGTCGAGACGATCGACACGATGCGCACAAAGGAGAGCGCGCCCATGCCGCTCGCCCGCATCGCCGTAATCTCGCTGTCGGCCGCTAACCGGCTCAATCCCAGCAGAATGCCCACCAGGATCGCCATCGGAATCGTCACCGTAAACGCATTCGGCAGCGTGTACAGGATGATCCGGATCACATCCGAGAGCCCGGCGGAGTTCCGCACCACCAGCTCCAGAATCTTGCTCAGGTCACGCATGAACAGCACGAAGGTGAACAGCACCCCGCCCAGAACGGCGTGGGAGGAAACTTCACGGAGAATATAGCGGGTCAGCAGGCGCATGCGGTTTCAGCTTCAAGTGTACCCTCGACCGCCCCGAGCCGGCTCCTCATCGGAACGCCGGAAGTTCCATGCTGGCTGCCGGATAGCCCCGAACTGCCTGCTGGAGCCGGATACCGGAGCTCCGGTGAGAGCCTACGTCCTCTCGACCACTCGAGCGCGATGCAACGGGATGGAAGAAACCTCGCGACGACTCGGTCAGGATGGAGACGGAATAGAAAAGATAACGTCGCGGCCACTCGGTCTGGATAGGAAAGTACGTAACAGTCGATGTCAGATAAAGAAACGAGAGAACGTCATCTCGACCGAAGCGGCGGACAGCATCATCGTCCGTCGCGCAGCGGAGAGACCCCTGTATTTCGCCTTTGCCGTTGCTCGTTCTCGTTCGGCCGCAGGCGACGAGTCGGCGATCAAACCCACCCGGCACAACTCCCGGCCCTTGACAAAACGCAGCCCGCAAAAGCCCCTCGGCGCAAAATGCCCTCCGTCAGGTCCAGACTTCAGTATCTCCCAGTTTGGACTTAAAGTATCTGTTTCGAAGACTTTAGGACTTCAAGTAGGGGGAGGGGGAGAGCTGCCCAAAAGTCACCCGTTGGAGGCTGGAGAACTGACGCCGGTCACGACTGCCCAGCTCTCCGAATTTATTTCCCGGCCTCTGCGGCCTTATTCAAACACCGCCGGATAAGCGGCCTCTTTGAGCTTCTGCAAGATCAGGCTCGGTTCCGCGGTGCTCTCAATGTGAGCCTCGCCGATCTGCACATTCTCCACCGTGGTTCCCGGAATCGCCTTCAGGATCTCGGTCACGCGCTGAATGCAGGCGCCGCAGTGCATATGTTCGATCCGCAATGTTGCCATCAAGCTCCCCTTTCCATCTTCCATTAGAGTCCGCCCGCGAGTCTAGGGTTGCGGCTTCGCCACAAACCGGTAGCCGACGCCGCGCACCGTCAACAGATGCACCGGCTGCGCTGGATCGTCCTCAATATACCGCCGCAGCCGTACGATGAAGTTGTCGATCGCCCGGGTATCGGTGTCCTCGTGGACGCGCCACACCTGCTCCAGGATCTCCTTGCGCGGCACGATCCTGCCCTCGCGGTCGGTCAGGTAGCGCAGCAGGTCGGCCTCCATCACCGTCAGGTGCGTCGTTCCGCCGGGCGCCACCAACTCCAGCGCATCGAACCGGATCACCCGCTCGTGGAACCGGTACTCGTTGTTCCCCGCACGCGCTGGGAGCCGCGAGCGGCTGCTCCGGCTCCAGCCGCGCCGTTGCCGTTGCGCCCTGCCACGCCGTCCGCCGCAGCAGCGTCTTCAGCCGCACCAGCAGGATGCTCAGCTCGAAGGGCTTGGGCAGATAGTCGTCCGCGCCCGCCTCCAGCCCCTCGAGCACGTCCTCGGTCCGGCTGCGCGCCGTCAGCATCAGCACCGGCGTAAACCGCCCCGCCTCGCGCAGCGCCCGCACGATCGAGAAGCCATCCCGCCCCGGCAGCATGCAGTCCAGCAGCACCGCGTCCACCGCCTCGGGCCCCGTCTGCGGCGCCGCCAGCAGGTACTCGAGCGCCCGATCCCCGTCGCCCTCCAGATGGGTCCGGTACCCCTCCGCCCGCAGGTTGAACAGCAGCCCCGTCGCCAGGTGCTCCTCGTCCTCCACCACCACGATCAGAGGGCTTGCGCCGGGCAGGGTATTCGTCATGCTCGCATCCGCCATACTGTCTCATTCTATGGCCGGTCATGTGCCGTTCTAGGACGTGGCTGGTTGCAGCTCACTTCGCCATCCGGGCCGAACCCTCGGGATTGGCCAGCGGCAGCCGCAGCGTCAGCGTCGTCCCCAACCCCGGTCCGGGGCTGGCAGCCGTCACCTCGCCCCCATGCTGGCGCGCGATCGAGCGGACGATAAACAGCCCCAGCCCCGTCCCCTTGATGCTCATCATCGACCGTCCCGGCACCCGGTAGAAGCGATGGAAGATCCGCTTCAGCTGCTTCGCCGGAATCCCCACCCCGGTATCCTCCACCGTCAACGAGACCCAGGTGTAGTGCGCGATCGCCAGCCGGCAGCGCACGTTCACGCCGCTTGGCGAGTACTTCACCGCATTGTCCAGCAGGTTCGTGATCGCCGTTCTCAGGTCCTCGGCGTTGCCCATCACGCGCAGCCGGACGGCCCCCGGCACCGGCACGAGCCCGATCGCCTCCGCCGGCAGATGCCGCCGTTCGAGCGTCACCGCCACGCACTCGGCCACCAGCTTCTCCATATCCAGCAGCCGGCGATTTTCATCGCGTCGCTTGATGCCCCTGCTCGCCCGCCTTCAGCACCTGCTCGACGGTGGCCAGCAGGCGGTCCGAGTCCGACAGCATGATGCGGTAGAACTCCTTGCGCTGTGCCTCCTCGACCGGCATGCGCTGCAGCGTCTCCAGATACAGCCGTATGCTCGCGATCGGCGTCTTCAACTCGTGCGTGACCGCATTCAGAAACGAGTCCTGGCGCTCGTTCCGCCGCACCTCGCGCACCAGGAACACCGTGTTCAGCACCACTCCGGCGATCAGCAGAGCGAACAGGATGGTCCCGAGGATCGCCAGCGCCACGGTGCGCTCGTTGCGCAGGATCCAGCCGATGTTCAGCGCTACGGCCACGCCCACCAGCAGCACCCCCATGGTGATGAAGGTGGCGATGGCTCCGCGGCGGCGAGTGATGTTCATGGGCATTGTGACGTGCGGCCCTGTATGCAGGTCCTTCGCTAGACTACAACGGCGGAAGCGGATTCCGGAGGGCACAAATGCAATGGCCGTCCTCAGGAAACCTGAGGACGGCCATTGCATTGTGCGATTCGAGCGGGAAAGATTACATTCCTGCGGGCTTCGGGTTGTGCGGATCAAACTTGGCGACATTGATCTTCTGCGCCAGGCCGAGCTTGCCCAGCAGCCAGATGCCGTAGTAGTTGATGTCGAACTCATACCAGGCCAGGCCGTGGCGTGCGCTCACCGGGTGCGCGTGGTGGTTGTTGTGCCAGCCCTCGCCACCGGTCAGAGCCGCAACCCACCAGTTGTTGCGCGAGTCGTCGCGGGTCTCGAAGCGGCGTCCGCCCCACAGGTGCGAGGCCGAGTTCACCAGCCAGGTCGCATGCAGACCGACGACGACGCGCAGGAAGGTTCCCCACAGCACCATGCCGAGGCCGCCGATGACCGGGTGCGCCGGGCTCAGCACCGCGCCGAGCGCGATCTGCAGCAGGCCGGTGATGACCAGCGGCACATAGTGATACTTGCTCAGCCACACGTGCACCGGGTCCTTGGTCAGGTCGGGAGCGTAGCGGCCCAGCAGCGCGGTCTCGGAGTGCATCGCGCGGCCCGACAGAATCCAGCCCGCGTGTGCCCACCAGGTGCCGTCGTGCGGGGTGTGCGGATCGCCTTCCTGGTCGGAGAACTGATGGTGGACGCGGTGCGTCGCTACCCAGAAGATCGGTCCGCCCTCGAGCGCCAGCGTGCCGCACATGGTGATGAAGTACTCCACCCACTTCGGAGTCTTGTAGCCGCGATGCGTCAGCAGGCGGTGATACGACATGCCGATGCCGACATTGATCGCGAAGAAGTACATCACAACGAAGGCCGCGAGATTCTTCCAGCTGAAGAAGAACAGCGCGGCGATCGCTCCGACGTGGAAGAGGCCCATCGCAATGGACGTAATCCAGTTGATGCGGCCTTCCTGGTGCTCGCGCCCCATGCGAAGGTCCTTCTTTACCTTGTCCTTTACCGCCTGTGCGGCTGGCCGCGGCGTTGAGGTGAGATCCTGAACTGCTGCTGCACTGGATTCTTCGGAAGTAGTCATTGGCGTCATCGTGTTTTCAGTGTCCTTGGTGCTTCATGGACAACGCTATCAGGATCGCGGATCGGCGGTTGTAAGAGTTTTGTAATGCCCTGTTGGCACACGTTTGATACCGTCGTCCCATGGCTCAACGTGTTGTTTCCCCAATCTGATCCACTCCGCCGCGCTCGGCTTTCGCTGCATAACTTTCGTTCCGGCGCCGCCTGCGCACTCTTCTCGACCTTTGTTCTCGCGGGACTGACGTTCACGCCGCACAGCTATGGCCAGGATCCGACCGATCCGACAGTGGCCGGTCGTAAGACGATCGACCTGCCCGACCAGCAAGCTCCTCTTCGATCCTGCTCCGGGCCATCCGCAGCGCCTGAACAGCCTGCCGATCTCCATCGCCGTCTCGCCCGACGCCCACTACGTCGTCACCATCAACGCGGGCTACGGCACCTTCGAGTCCGGCTACAAGCAGTCGCTCGCCGTGCTGGATACCCGCACCGGCGCGCTGCAGGACTTCCCCGACGACCGCACGCTCGCCGGGAGCGCCAAGCAGACCCTCTACTCCGGCCTCGCCTTCTCGCCGCGACGGCAAGCACCTCTACGCCAGCATGGGATCGCTGACCAATCCCACCGGCGACGCGCCCGGCAGCACCGGCAACGCGGTCATCGTCTACAACTTCGATCCCGCGACCGGCAAGATCTCCCAGCAGCCCGGCAAGGCCGGCCTGATCCCGCTGCCGCTGCAGCAGCTCGCCCCCGGCCGCCACACCCACCTCGTCGGCGACGTCGGAAGGCGACAAGGGCCTGCCCTTTCCCGCCGCCATCGCGACGGTCGACGTCGCCGGCTCGGAGAAGCTCCTCGTCGCCGGCAACCTGTCCGACGATGTGCTGCTGATCGACCCGGCCACCGGCGCCATCCAGCACCGCTTCGACCTCTCCGAGACCGACGCCGTGCCCTCCACCTATCCCATCGCGCTCTCGGTCTCGAAGGACCGCACCCGCGCCTTCGTCGCCCTCTGGAACGCCTCTGAGGTCGTCGAGCTCGATCTGAAGACGAACACCGTCGGCCGCAAGCTCGCGCTGCTCAAGCCCGCGAGCCCCATCGCCCCCGGCACCCACCCCTGCGCCTTCGAGCTCTCGCCCGACGGCCGCACCCTCTACGTCGCGCTCGCCAACCGTGACGCCGTCGCCGCCATCGACGTCGCCCCCGGCCGCTTCGCCGTCAAGGGCTACTTCGACACCCGCCTGCCCGGCCAGAGCTACTTCGGCGCCGAGCCCGAGGCCCTGGCCATGTCGCCCGACGGCCGCCGTCTCTACGTGGCCAACTCCGCCACCGACGCCATCGCCGTCCTCGATCCCGCCAAGCTCACCCACCACGTCGCCACCAAGGGCATGGTCGAGCCCAACGGCTTCGTCCCCACCGAGTGGATGCCGATGGACCTCGCCTTCACCGGCGGCAAGCTCTACGTCGCCACCGCCAAGGGCACCGGCACCGGTCCGAACAACTTCCATCAGCGGCCGACGGAAGAGACCAAGAACATGCCGCGGATGAAGAGCGCCACGACCTACATCGCGACGCTGCTCCACGGCTCTCTCGCCACGCTCGACGCCGCCCAGATCGACCACGACCTGCCGGCGTTCACCGCCGAGGCCGTCGAGGCCAACCGCAGCAAGGCCGCCGCCGAGAAGATCCAGTTCGCCAGCGGCAAGAACCCCATCAAGCACGTCATCTACATCATCAAAGAGAACCGCACCTACGATCAGATCCTCGGCGACCTGACCAAGGACGGCAAGCCGGTCGGCAACGGCGATCCCGTCGCTCACGATGTACGGCGAGGCGATCACCCCCAACCAGCATGAGCTCGCCCTGCAGTTCGGCGTGCTCGACAACTTCCTCGACTCCGGTGAGGTCTCCGGCGACGGTCACGTCTGGTCGAACGCCGCCATCGGCACCGACTACCTCGAGAAGGGCTGGGAGCAGAACTACCGCGGCGGTCAGCGCGGCTACGACTTCGAAGGCGTCGTCAGCGAAGGCTACCCGCTGCTGCAGAACATCCCCGACGTCAACGAGCCCGCCAGCGGCTACCTCTGGACCAACATCGCCGGCCACGGCAAGACTCTCTACCACTTCGGCGAGTACATCGCCTCCACCTTCTGCAACGAGGTCGGCGAAGCTCCCAAGGCCAAGCCGCGCTCGCAGGACGGCCCCATGCTGCCCGGCGAGCCCTGCGCCAACCCGGAGATCAAGCCCGGCGAAGCCATTCCCGAGAACTGGGGCGGCGGCACCAACAAGTGGCCCTGGGCGATCCCGATGATCGCCAAGAACATCGCCACCAAGCCCGAACTCGTCGGCCACTTCGCCCCCGAGGCTCCGGACTTCAACCTCCGCATCCCGGATCAGATCCGCGTCAACATCTTCGAGCAGCACCTGAAGCAGTGGATCGCCGACAAGGAGCAGGGCAACGACACCATGCCCGACTTCGTCATGCTGCGCCTCGGCAACGATCACACCGCCGGCACCACCCCCGGTGGCCCGACGCCGAAGTCCTCCGTCGCCGACAACGACCTCGCCGTAGGCCGCGCCGTCGACGACATCTCCCACTCGCCCTTCTGGGAGGACACCGCCTTCTTCATCCTCGAGGACGATGCGCAGAACGGCGGCGATCACGTCGATGCCCACCGCTCCACCGCGCTGGTCATCAGCAAGTACGCTCCGCATCCTGCTGATGGCAAGCCGTTTGTGGACAGCCGCTTCTACTCCACCGTCTCGGTCATTCGCACCATGGAGACGCTGCTCGACCTGCCGCCGATGAACAACAACGATGCGTTTAGTTCGTTGATCAACACGCTTGTTTACCGGCGCGGGCGATCAGCCGGCCTTCTCGGCGGACTACCGCAACCGCGACAATAACCTGATCTACACCGCCAATACCAAGGCTGCGGCGGGTGCTGCGGCGTCCATGAAGATGGACTTCCAGCACGCGGATCATGCTGATGCGCGGACACTTAACGTCATTCTTTGGAAGGATGCGATGGGGGATAAGCCGGTGCCGGCGATGCTCACCCAGAAGTCCAAGAAGGCCAAGCACGACGACGATGACGACGACTAGAAATTAGCGGTTTTCGCTGGTTTCGACCACGCCGGATGCTTCCAGAAAGCCACAAAATGTGTGGCGAATCTGGACATCCGGCGTTTTTCTTTTGCAGGGCGGTCACTCGCCGTCAATCGTCGTCACTCGTTGTCGAGGGTGGAGAAGAGTTTGTTGAGGGATTCGGCGAGCGTCGGGTGGGCGAGGACGGCATCCCGCAGTTCGGTGTACCGGAGCTTGCCCATCATGGCGATCTGGAGCATGGCCATGATCTCGCCGCCGTCCTGGCCGAGGATGGCCGCGCCGAGAATCTGCTGGGTTGCGGGATCGACGAGGGCCTTCATGAAGCCGCGCGTCTGGCCGGTCTCGATCGCGCGGGCGACGGAGGTCATGGGAAGGCGGGCGACGCGGACCGGGATGCCCTTCTCGGCGGCCTGCTTCTCGCTGAGGCCGACGCGGCCAAGCTGGGGATCGAGGAAGACGCAGTAGGGAAGCAGGCGGTCTTTGGTGGTGCGCTTGGCGTCTCGTTCGTCGGCTCCGTAGCAGATTCGCGTTCAGGATGCGGAAGTCGTCGTAGGAGATGTGGGTGAAGGCGGGGCCGCCGTTGACGTCGCCGAGGGCATAGATGCCGGGGACGTTGGTCTGGAGTGTGTCATCGACCGGGATGAAGCCGCGAGCGTTGGTGGTGATGCCTGCGGCCTGAAGGTTGAGGCGGGCGGTGTTGGGTTTGCGCCCGGTCGCGACCAGGAGATGGGTTCCTTCCAGCGTTCGCTCGGAGCCTGCGGAGGTGACGGTGAGCTGGACCTTTCCCTGACTGGATTTCGGATCGGTCCCTGACGGTCCTGATTGGATTCCCGGCTGGAGGCGGCGGAGCGTGCGTGGGTCGAAAGCAGGACCTCGATGCCGTCTTCGCGGAGGATCTTTGTGATCTCCTCGGCGATGTCGGCGTCCTCCTGGTGAAGGAGCTGGGGGCCGTCCTGGACGATGGTGACGCGGCTGCCGAAGCGGCGAAACATCTGTCCGAACTCGAGGCCGACGTAACCGCCGCCGAGGATCAGCAGGTGCTCGGGGACGTGGTCCAGCTCCATGATGGAGACGTTGTCGAGGAAGGGAACGGTGTCGAGTCCGGGGAGCGGGGGCGGATGAGCGGTGAGGCCGGTGTCGATGACGACGAGGTCGGCGGTGAGATGGAGCTCGCCCCCTTGGTTCAGGCGGACCAGGATGGACTTCGACGCCGCGTCTTGCCGGGTTTGTCGGGGCGAGGAAGGAGCCTTCTCCGCGGATCAGGTCCACGCCCTTGGCGAGCCGCTTCTCGCTGCCCTCGCGCCAGGCTTTGACCATCTTGCGCTTGCGCTCGCGAACGGCGGCCATATCGACCCGGATCGAGCCAATGCTCGACGCCGAACTCGCGGCCGCGACCGGCGAGGTAGGCGACCTCGGAGCTGGCGACCATGGTCTTGGTCGGGGTGCAGCCGTAGTTGATGCAGGTTCCGCCGACCGCGTCGCGCTCGATCATGGCGACCCGTTTGCCGCGCGCAGCGAGGGCGGCGGCGAGGGGATTGCCGCCCTGGCCGGAGCCGAGGACGACGACGTCGTAGTGGGTGTTCGTGTTCGCGGTCGAGATAGAGCCTCCAAAGCGCGGCAGCACGGAGGCTGCCGGGTGGGGGATGTCGATATGCCGACTGAATAGGATGTGCCGGTGCGAAGGAACGTTGTGGCCCAAGAGCTAGGGTGTGTCGACATATTTCAACGCGGGT
>CAVWJY010000039.1:0-110648 GCA_963755245.1 uncultured Acidobacteriaceae bacterium
TTAACCCGAAATCGGCTAAATTCCGACCGCGGCAGTCAATACACGAGCAAGGGCTTTGCCGCCCTGGCCAGGGCAAATGGCGTAAGGCTGTCGCTGGGGCTGACCGGTTGTGCCTACGACAAGAGCCGACGTACGACACTCGGAATCTGTAAAAGTGCTGCTGAGCGCGCTCGAAGGGATTCGAACCCCCAACCTTCTGATCCGTAGTCACATACGGCCGTCGCTGGCGGTTTTCCGCGTCCCGGCTCAAAACGCGAACTGGCTGGTCAAGGGGGTTGTACTGCCGAGCGGTTGTCCCGCTCCGTCGCTCCTGTGGCTCTCGGTCTTGCGTGTCCCGTGACAAATCTGTGACACAAATGGACGCTCGGGATCAGCACTAGATGCTGGTGCTCCCGGGGTTGACCGAACGGCCGAGCGGGGGAGTTGGGAACGCCGTGGGAGCCGCATGCAACGGGCGAACACTCACTTGCTCGGGCGAGATCCCGGCGCCGCCCCCTACCGACCCCCCTTGTTGCGCCCGAGCCCGTCGATCGGGACCACGGTGCCGCCGCGCCGCGCCGCCTGCTCGTCGAGAAGCGAGAGCTGGCGCTGGACGAGAGGGTCACCCTCGAGACGCCGGACGGCGTCGGCGACCAGCTGGCGGACGAACGCGCCGACAGTCGCCTCGTCAAGGGTCGCCGCGGCGAAGAGCACCCGCCTCTCTTCCTTCGTGAGCCGAACGAGCAACTGCTGGTCACGGGGGTTATCGGACTTCTGCCTGGGGATGGTTCCACCACCTCGAGGAACGAAGTGAATAGCGTATCTTGATAGCAACTACCTAAGGACGACCGGTGTGAGAAACTGGAAAGAGAAGATCCTCCGCAGGTCAAGAGCTGTCTCCCTGCCGACGAAGAAGGTGGCAATGGTCCGCTCGACGATCGCAGACGCCCAGGTTGAGTTCGCGGGCCTCTGGGTGGCCCTGAAGGACGGCAAGGTGGTCGAGGCGCGGCAGACGCCGTACGAGCTGACCATGGCCCTGCACGAGAGGGACATCACTGACACCACCATCGTCAGGATGCCGGGGTCAGACGAGCCCGAGCTAGTGGGCTTGGGGTAACTGACGACTTGGCGGAGCCGCCACCGTTCCCCTGGGTGTACTCCTACGCCGAGGAGCGCCGGGTCGAGGGTTCGGAGTTCCTCGTCAAGCCTCTCCTGCGGCCGCAGGTCGTAGTCCGGCTCGAAGGTGAACGCCTCGGGAGCCACAACGTGGTGGCCCTTGTCGACTCAGGGGCGGACCACATCCTCGTATCGCCCTGGATAGCTCAGGACATCGGCGTCACGCCCGACCCCAACCGCTCCATCAGGTCCCGCATAGGCGGTGACACCCGTCCAGTCCGGTTCGCCGACGTGCGCGTTTTCCTCGCCCCGCCGGACGTGGAGATCGACGCCGGCGGCTTCGACCGGGACCGTTGCTATGAGTGGGAGGCACAGGTCGGGTTCTTCACGACGTGGGCGTCGCCACCTTGGAGCGTCGTGCTCGGCCAGATCGGGTTCTTCGACAGGTTCACCGTGACGATGAACCGGCTATCTCAAGCACTCGCGATCACGGAGGTCGAGGACTTCGACCAGCGCTACCCTCAGCCGCCAGTCACCACGGACCGGCCAACGGCGCGGCGCCCGAAGCTCCTGCCACCGTAGGGCATGGGTGACTGGCCTCGCTGCCGTCCCGTCCAGTCTTCCAGGCCGGCCCTCAGTCTCATCACCGTGGCTCGTCTTGAGGCCGTAGCCGCCGCTTCTGCTCTTGATCGTGTCGAGAGGGCCGACCCATCCCTTTGGCACGAGCGAGATTGCGAGGTAGGTAGCAGACGGGCACCAGAGGTGCCGATCTGCGCTATCTCCCGCCCAATGCCGACCGGGTTATTGGGAAGGCGTTATGTCTCGCAGGGCACCCAACTTCACCAGTTATCCTGAAGAAGTTCTTCCGAGAGCCTGACTTAGGCGGCACCGCCGTCGTTGATCCAAACGCGGAGTGGCCCGGCAGTCTGAAAGCCGTTGCGCTCGGCTTGGAGGAGGCTAGCTCCCGACTCGTACCCGACCACAGGCTTGTCCGCGAACAGTTCGCCGGCGAACGCAAGACATCGGGGCCACGGGACCAGGTCCTCACCGGGGACCACGAAGACATTTGAGATGCCAACCACCATTGCGCTGCGGTTAAGGATGGCGCCAGCGACGACGGCGTCGCCCCGGTACGCAGCCAACACCGCCACCGAGTCGTGGTCGAGGAGCTCGGCTCGGAACAGATCCCTTGGGCCGTCTTCGGGGTGATGCTCATGACGCCAAGCGCCACCAGCACCAGCATCAGCATCAGCCCCATGCTCGAGCTGACGCAATAAAGCCCGGGCCCTGGCCCAGCCTGAGCATTTCGGACCCGAGCCAGCGCGTCCGCTCTCGTCACCGTGGTTCAGCGGCCCGCTTCGGCCAGTACTATTTTCCCGGGCTCGGGCCGCAGCAGCAACGCGCGCCTAAGGGGGTCGGGCATCCACCAGTTCCAGCGCCCGAGCAGCGCCACCAGGGCCGGCACGAGGAACGCTCTGACCAAAGTGGCGTCGAGCACGATCCCGGCGCCGAGACCGGTGGCTAGGACCTTGATGTCGGTGTCGGGGGCCGAGGCGAGCGACATGAAGGCCAGGAACAGGATGAGCGCCGCGCACGTCACCAAGCGCCCCGTGCGACCGAGCCCTTCCACCACAGCCTCGTTGGTGCTGCCGGTGCGGTCGTACTCTTCTCGCACCCGGGTGAGGATGAACACTTCGTAGTCCATGGAGAGCCCGAACAAGAAGGCAAAAACCATGAGTGGCACCCAGAACGTGATCGCCCCCGTAGCCGGGGTCCCGAAAATGGCCTGGGAGCCGTGCCCTTCCTGCCAGAACCAGGTCAGCAGCCCGAAGGTCGCCGCCAGCGAGAGGAGGTTGAGGAGTACGGCCTTGGCGGCGAGGACCACCGAGCGGAACGCGCGGGCCAGCAACAAGAACGTGAGCAGCGCGATAACCGCGAACATCTCGGGGAAATGGCCGAAGACGACGTGGCTGTAGTCCCGTTCGATGGGGCCTTCGCCGGTGACACCGAGCACACCCACCACATGGTCGAGGCGGGCCTCCACCGTGCGTACAGGAGCGAGCGTGGCGTCGTTCACTGTCTCTTGCGTTGGGACGACGACGATGTCGGATGTGCCCCCGAGGCTGCCGGTTCGTCCGGTAGGTAGTACTTCTGCTGACATCCCGGGCGCGCCCCTCAGGTCGGCCAAGACCGCGGGCGCGGCGTGTTTGGTGGTGAGCACCTCCAGGGGCGTGAGCACGCCGCCGGGGGCGCCTCCCTGTACCAGGCTGTTGTAGGCGGCCCGGGCCGGGCCGGTCTTTGAGAAGGCCGATACCGACGTCTCACCTACCTTCAACCCGAACACCGGCAGCACGGCTATGACGAGCACGCCAAGGGCCACCGGCGCCGCTAGGAAGCGGCGTTTTGTGACCTGGGCCGCCCACGCGCTCCAGGCCCGGCTGGCGTGGGCCTCTTTGCGCACCCGCGGCCAGTCGACCCGGGGCCCGATACCGCCGAGAAGCGCAGGCAAGAGGGTGGTCACCACCAGGATGGAAACGAGGGGGATGAGCATCCCCCCGATGCCGGTGGAGCGCAGGCTGGGCACGGGGAGCACGATGAGAGCCATGAGGCCGATGGCCACCGTGACCCCCGAGAGGACAACCGAACGCCCGGCGGTCTCGACCGCCCTCACCACCGCATCGTGGTTGCTGGCTCCCCGAGCTCGTTCCTCACGCCAGCGGGTGACCATGAGCAGCGAGTAGTCGATAGCTATGCCGAGGCCTACCAGCGCCACCAGGAACTCCACGATGAACGAGACCTCGGTCAGGTACGTCAGCCCGAGGACGACCAGCAGGGTGGTGAGGATGGAGACCGCCGCCACCACGAGTGGGAGCAAGGCGAGGAAGGAGGCGAAGACGAAGGCCAGCACGACCAGGGCCCCGGCCGCGCCGACCAGGGTCTCGGTGAACACCCCGGGGCCGTTTGACGAGCTCCCCGCTTCGAGTTGGCCCAACCCGGTGAGGCCGACCCGGTCGTGGGGCAAGGCACGGCTCACCAAAGCTCGAGCTTGGTTGGCGACGGTGTCGGTGCCAAAGCTCTTGAGCGGCGGCTCGAACAACAATGCGAATGTCGCCTCGCCGTTGTCGGTGATGAAGGCCCCGTTACCGGTGACCCCATAGTCGACCACCCGCAGCTGAGGAATGTCTTGTCGCAGCTCGCCGAAGGCCGCCGCCACCGTACTTTCCTGGGGCACGATGCTCCGGCCGGGCGGGGCCGATACCACCACGATCGAGGGCGTGCTGTCACCTCCGTTGTGGTAGGTGGACAGGATCCTCTGCGCCGTCTCGTAGCCCGGCTGGCCGGGCAAGGAGAAGTCGACAGTGAGCCGGCTGCTCACATGGCTGGCGGCGAAAAGCACCGACAATGAAGGCCACCGCCCAGGCGGCGATCACCCCCTTGCGGTGCCGGAGGGTTGCCCGTGCCAGCCAGCTTAGGAGCGAACGTCTCGGGCCAGCATCCTGCCGCACGGTGGGCGTGGGTGGTTGGGTGAGTGTACGCACCTCGGGGCAGGGCCCTCGGCTGGAGCCGGTGACAACGGCGGTGGTGCTGGACAGATCTTGAACGGTCATGGTTATCGTCCCTTGTCGTCGCGGATGGGTTGTTGGGTTGTTGAGGCGAAAAAGGTGTGCCGGCCCGGGAGGTGGGGGCTGCCGCCGGGGGACGGCGAGGGGCCCAGGGCCCCGGGCCGGCGAAGTCTCAGCGGTCGGCGGGCACGGGCGCCGGGGCCTCCCGGGCCATGCTGGCCGCCACTGCCCGGGCCAGCTCCTGGCGCCGGACCAGCACGAACGTGAGGGGCACGGCGGCCAGGCCGACGAGCCCGCACACCCACAGCGCCCGCGCTGAACCCGCCGGTCAGGGCGGCGGCCGGGCCGTAGCCGAGGTGGGCCAGGCTGTGAGTGCGGGACGCCGCAACTGTCGAAGCGACGGCGACCCCGATCGCCCCGCCGAGCTGTTGGGAGGTGTTGAGCAGGCCCGAGGCGACACCGGCGTCGCCCTCGCCCACGCCGGCCAGCGCCGCGATCGAGACCGGTATGAAGGCGAAGGCGGTGCCGGCGCCGGCCACGAAGAAAGGCCCGGCCAGGTGCGCCCAGAAGTGGCCATGGACCGGCACTTGGCTGGCCCAGACGACGCCGCATCCGATGAGCGCCATCCCGACCGCCATGACGATCTTGGCCGAGGTCTTGGTGACGAGCATCTGGGACAGCCCGGCCAGGGCGACCGAGGTGAGCGAGGCGGCCAGCCAGGCAACCCCGGTCTTCAGCGCCGAATAACCGAGCACCTGCTGCATGTACAGGGTGCCGACGAAGATGAAGCTGAAGAAGCTGGCCCCGAGCAGGAAGCCGACGACGTTGGCCCCGGCGATCGTCCTCGAGCGGAAAAGGTGCAGCGGCAGCAACGGTGCCTCGGACCTGGCCTCTACCACCACGAAGGCGGCAGAGAAGCACAGCCGACGCCGCCAGCAGGCCACGGTCTGGGCGGAGCCCCAGCCCACTTGCGGGGCCTGGGAGATGGCATAGACCAACGACACGAGGCCTCCGGTGACGCTGACCGCCCCGAGGGGGTCGTAGCGGCGCCGCGACGTCGACAGCCGGCTCTCGGGCACGACGCGCCGGGCGAGCGCCATCACCGCGGCACCGATGGGGACGTTCAGGAAGAAGATGTACTCCCAGCCGGCGTAGCGGGTGAGCACGCCTCCGGCCAGCAAGCCGACGGTGGCGGCCCCCGGCGCCGATGCCGCCCCAGATGCCGAGCGCCTTGTTGCGCTCGGCGCCCTCGGCGAACATGTTCATGACGATGGACAACGCGGCGGGCAGCATGAGCGCCGCCCCGAGGCCCTGGACGCCCCGCATGACGATCAGGAAGGTGTAACTGGGGGCGAGGGCGCAGGCGAGCGAGGCCGCGGTGAACACGGCGAGCCCGGCCATCAGCAGGCGCCGGCGGCCCAGGAGGTCAGCGGCCCGCCCGCCGAGCAGCAGGAACCCGCCGAAGGTGAGCGCGTAGGCGGTGACCACCCACTGCAGGTCAGCTTCGGGGAAATGGAGCTTGCGGCCGATGGTGGGGAGGGCGACGTTGACGATCGTCAGGTCGACGATCGTCATGAAGAAGGCCACGGCCAGTAAGTGCGAACGCCCGCCAGCGCCGGGCCGGGGCCAGTTCGTGCTCCCCACCGGGCACGGCGCCGAGCGCCGGCGTCGCAGCGGGCGGGCCGGCCAGGCGGCGCCCCGAGCCGGGCGGGGACGTTTTGGGCGTGGCTTCTTCTTGGTCTGGTACTGCTCCGGTCATGTGGCTTCCTCACTCTCGGGACAACGGTCTGTCCAGGTGCAGACACGGGACGCGGGCGGAAATGGGCGGCGGCGACCACTTTGTGGTGCCGGCGGGGTCAGTACTCCCAGAAGCAGTAGAAGGAGACTGGCATGGGAGGTAGCAAGGATGACCACGGAGGTACTCGCTCGGGCGCGCGCCGGGGACCAGGACGCGTTCCGCCAATTGACCGAACCCCACCGACGCGAACTGCAGGCCCACTGCTACCGGATCCTCGGGTCCGCCCAGGACGCCGAGGACGCCCTGCAGGAGACCCTGTTGGCCGCGTGGCGAGGCTTGGGCGGCTTTGAAGAACGCTCCTCGGTGCGTACGTGGCTGTACCGCGTCGCCACCAGCCGGTGCCTCAACGCCCTCCGGGACGGCCCCCGCCGCCCGCCCATAAGCGAACCCGTGGTGCCGCCCACAGCAGAGTGGCCCGAGCCGTCGCGGCTCTCCGAAGTGGTCTGGCTGGAGCCGTTCGCCGACTTCATGCTCGACGACGTGGCCGACCCGGGCCCGGGCCGGACGCGCTACGAGGCCAGGGAGGCGATCTCGCTCGCGTTCATTGCCGCCCTCCAGCACCTACCCCCACGCCAGCGGGCCGTGCTCGTGCTCAGGGACGTCCTCGGCTACCACACCACCGAGGTGGCCGACATGCTCGAGTCCAGCGAAGATTCGGTCAACAGCGCCCTCAAGCGCGCCCGGGCCGGCCTGGACGGCCGCCTCCAGGCGTCCCGTCAACATGAACCGGCCCCCCTGCCGCGGCTCGTCGGCCGAGGAGGCCCTGGTCGAGCGCTTCACCAACGCCTTCGTGGCCGGCGACGTGGCCGGCGTCGTTGCCCTGCTGACCGAAGACGCGGAGCTCACCATGCCCCCGATCCCGCTCGAGTACCACGGCCGGGAGGTCGTCGCGGACTTCCATGCATCGGTGGTCTTCCGGGGAGGACGGCGCTTCCAGCTTGTGGCCACTCGGGCCAACCGACAGCCCGCCTTCGGCTTGTACCTGAGGGAGCGCCACGCCCCCGTCGCCCACGCCAACGGGCTGCTCGTCCTCACCCTGGCGGGACCTCGGATCTGCGCCATGACCCGGTTCGACAACAGCGTCCTGCCCCACTTCGGGCTCCCCCGTACGTTGCGGCGGTCCTGACTAACTGCGCAAAACACACAAGCAAGACGGCGACGAACAGCGCGCCAGTGACTACAGGTCCCGGCGGCTGACAGTCGGCGCACCCGGTAGGGCCAGGTGCAGGCCGAGGCGCGTCCCTCGGGCCCTCCGAGGCCGTGCCAGGCGGTAAGTAGCGTGCCCCGGAGGGCGTCCTCGGCGTCCTGGGCGGCCCGCGCATGCGTGCCAGGAGGCCTGCGACTCGCCTGGGTGTCGCATTTCCCGGGACTGGCACCCGGCCGAGGGGCGAACTGGGCGGTCGGCGGCCGCCCACTTTCCCGTCGCCGTCGTGTCTGCCTCTTTGACGGCTCGGGCCACCGGGGCGTCGGGACCTTAGGAGGGTACGTGACAATGGCAGACAAAGCAGTGCTAGTGACCGGCCAATCGCGGTATCGGCCTCGATCGAGGGAGACAGAAGTGAGAGTGTTCGTTGCTGGAGCGACCGGAGCGATAGGTATACAGCTCGTACCGCGACTGGTCTCGGCCGGCCATGAGGTCGTGGGGATGACGCGGGACAGCTCCAAGCAACCCGTGCTCGCCGAGCTTGGCGCCACTTCGGTGGTGGCGGACGCGCTTGACCGCGACCAGGTTGCCCAGGCTGTCGCGAACTCCAGGCCGGAGGTGATCGTCCATCAGCTCACGGCCATCGGGCCGCTCGACATGCGCCACTTCGACCGCGATTTCGCGCTCACTAACCGCTTGCGGACCGAAGGCACCGACCGCCTCCTCTCTGCCGGACGCGCGGCAGGAGTCAAGCGGTTCGTGGCCTAAAGCTACTTTGCCGGTTACGCCCGCACCGGGGGCCCAGTCAAGACCGAGGAGGACCCGGTCGACCCGTCGCCAGCGCGAGATGCGTCACACGGTGGAGGCCATCGCCCACCTAGAACAGGCGGTGCTTGGCGCGGAGTGGACGGAGGGCATCGCGTAGCGCTACGGCTCGTTCTACGGTCCGGGCACCTCGATGTCTGCCGGCGGTGACCAGTTCGAGATGGTCCGCAAGCGCAAGTTCCCGCTGGTAGGCAACGGCGGCGGGGTATCGTCCTTTATCCACGTCGCCGACGCGGCTGAAGCGACGGTGGCCGCGGTCGAGCGAGGCCGGCGCGGCATCTACAACGTCGTCGACGACTACCCGGCCCCCGTCGCTGAATGGTCACCGGTGCTGGCGCAGGCTCTCGGCGCCAAGAAGCCACCACGCGTGCCGCGGTTTGTCGGGCGGCTATTTGCCGGTGAAGCAGGAGTGGTGCTGATGACCGAGGTCCGAGGCGCCTCCAACGCCAAGGCCAAGCGTGAGCTGTCGTGGCGGCCCGAACACCCGAGTTGGCGGGAAGGGTCCGCCGCCTGAGGCTCGGGAATCCCCTTGGACAAGCCGGGTGCCGGCGCAACGCCGGGCCCGCTACCGGTCATCGCCGCCCGTCGGGCACGGTGTTGGGAGGGGGGACCCAGCACGGGTAGGCCCCGCCTGATGGCACTTCAAGACGGCGTTGCGACTCCGTGCTCACCAACATCGCCAACTGGGACTTACCAATTTCGTTTGTCGATAAGGGAATACTGAGCGTTTCGTTATGAGCTGTGAGATGGGGCGGTCCCTCGGCCAAACTGACAGGTCAGGGTGAGCGATTTGTGACTACCGGAGACCAGTTGAATTGTCGGGGTAATTTGGGCGCGGCGGCGGCGATGACGCCGGAGCTGGGCCTGGACGCGCTCTCGAAGCTCACCGCAGGGAACTGACGGCTTACTGTTACCGGATATTGGGGTCGGCCGACGAGGCCCAAGGCACGCTCGTGCGGGCATGTGGCGCGGTTACAAGGGCTTCGAGGGCCGCTCCGCCTCGCGTTCGTGGCTGTACAAGAATGGGCCTCGGGGCCCTCGTCACCAGGGCCCCGTTCACGGGGCGCCCCGTTGCCCGAGGACGTTTGGGTCCAACCCGGCCCGGACCGGATTGCCGTGGGCCCGGACGGCGACCCGGCTGATGTCGTCGTGGCCCGCAAAGGCGTCCGGCTGGCCTCCATCGCCGCCCTGCAACATCTCCCCCGCGCCAAGCACCGTGCTTGTGCTCCGGTACGTCCTGTGGTGGGAGTCCAAAGAAGTGGCCGAACTTCTGGACGTAAGCGTCATTTCAGTGAACGGCGTCTTGCAACGGGCCAAGAAGACTCTCGGCGCTCGGGGCGTCCGGCCCGGTGCCGCCCGGCCCTCCGCGCCCCGCTCGACCACGACCTGCTGGCCCGCTATGTGGCGGCGTTCGAGCGCTTCGATGTCGAGGCCCTGGTCTTGCTCCTTCCCGATGACGCCGCCTTTTCGATGCCGCCCTATGAACTGTGGTTGCAAGGCGCTGCCGCGGTGCGTGACTGGCTGGCCTTTAACCCGTGCCGGGGTGCGCACCTCGTCCCCGTCAAGGCCAACGGCGCCCCCGGTTACGCGGTGTACAGGCAGCCGTCCTGACTGCGCAAAAAATGACAGGCAACACGGCGATTAACAGCGCACCAGCGGGAGCAGGTCCTGGCGCGTGACAATCGGCGCCCGCGGCAAAGCCAGGTCAGCCGTCACCACCCCGCGCCACCTCTCTCCCGCAGTTCTCGCACTTTCCGGTACAGGCACCCGGCCGGGTGACGAACTGGGCGGTCGGTGGCCGCCCACTTTCCGGCCGTCGTCGTGTCTGCATCTTTGACGGCTCGGATTACCCGGGCGTCGGGACCCTAGGAGGGCACGTGACAATCACAGACAAAGCAGTGCTGGTGACCGGGGCCAACCGCGGCATCGGCCAAGCCCTGGTCGAGGAAGCCTTGAGGAGGGGCGCGAAGCGGGTCTACGCCGGCACGCGCCAGCCTTTGGCCCACTCGGATAGGCGGGTAACGCCCCTGGCCCTGGACGTGACCAACGCCGCGCAGATCGAGGCTGCAGTCGAGCGGGTCGAGTCGCTCGACCTACTGATCAACAACGCCGGCGTCGCGCTCTACGATGACCTCGGCGATCGTGCCGCCCTCGAGCAAAGCCTTGCGGTCAACCTGTTCGGCGCGCACGACGTGACGCAGGCGTTCCTGCCGTTGCTGACCGAGTCTCGGGGGGCGATCGTCAACAACGTGTCGCTGATGGCGCTGGCCCCGTTGCCGCTCACTCCGTCCTACGCGATCTCGAAGGCGGCGGCGTTCAACATGACGCAATCGCTGCGGGCCCTGCTGGCGGGACGGGGCGTCGTAGTGCATGCCGCCCTGACCGGTCCCACCGACACCGATATGACCCGAGGCTTCGAGATCCCGAAGGCCTCTCCAGAGTCGGTCGCTCGAGCCATCTTCGACGGGGTCGAGAACGGGGAGGAGGACATCTTCCCCGACCCGATGTCCGAGTCGATCGCGGAGGGCTGGCGCAGCGGTGTGGCCAAGGCGTTCGAGCGCCAGTACGCGGCGCTGGTGGCGGCCGAGCCCATCTCGGCGTGAACAAGAGGCACAGATCGATGGAGAAGACGATGACTAACTCCCACAAGATCGCCTCGCGTGAAGAGTGGCTGGCGGCGCGCGCCGCGCTGCTTGAGCGCGAGAAGCAACACACCCGGATGGGCGACGAACTGGCACAGCAGCGCCGGGAGCTTCCCTGGGTCGCGGTCGACAAGCAGTACACGCTACAGACAGCGGACGGCCCCAGGACGCTCGCGGAGCTGTTCGACGGCCGCTCCCAGCTGCTGATTTACCACTTCATGTTCGGCCCCAGCTACGAGGCGGGCTGCCCGGTGAACAGCTCGATCGCCGACTCGTTTGACAGTCTGATCCCGCACCTGAAGGCTCGCGACGTCACCTTGATCGCCGTCTCCGGGGCGCCAATCGAGAAGCTGGTGGCGTATCGCGAACGGATGGGGTGGAGCTTCAACTGGGCGTCTAGCTACGAGAGCGCGTTCAACGCCGACCTCGGTTTTTCGAGCAGCCTTGAGCAGACCCGGGAGGCGATCGAGCAGAGTGTCGACCAGCTGCCTGCGGTCGCGTTGCGTAACGCCAAGGTGGCCGGCACCGACATCTACGGCTACCTGACCGAGCTGTTCGGGTTCACCGCCTTCACACTCGAGGACGGGACCGTCTACCAGGCGTACTCGACGACCGGCCGCGGGGTCGAGTTCCTGATGCCCTACTACGGGTTCCTCGATCGGGCGCCGAAGGGCCGCGATGAGGACGAGGGATGGCAGCTCTGGATCCGTCGCCATGACGAGTACCTCTAAAGCCTTGGAGGAGACCGTGGCGAAATCGGCTCCGGGCATGGCCAGCGACTTTAACACCAAGGTCATCGAGGAGTTCCGGGCGAACGAGGGGCACGTCGGCGGCCCATTGGCGGGCACCCCGCTAATTCTTATCCACCACATCGGCGCCAAGTCCGGGATCGAGCGCGTCTCGCCGCTGGCCTGCTCCCCACAGGGCGACGTCCGCTTCGCCATCGTCGCGTCCAACGGAGGATCGCCAGCCCACCCAGACTGGTACTACAACCTCAGGGCCAACCCCAGGGTCAACGTCGAGGTGGGTACCCAGACCTTCACCGTACTAACGGATGAGTTGGACTACACCGCCCGCGCCGAGCTGTGGCCGAAGCTGGTCGCGGAGTCTGCTGCCGTTAGCGAATTCCAGGCCAGGACCACACGACAGATTCCGGTGTTCATGCTGACCCGTCACGACTGACCTGCGATAAGAGCCGGATTGCCACGCCGGGGAGCGGGCGATTGCCACAGCTATCGAGGGCTAGCGAGGCGCTAGCCTGCCAATTGTCCCGGCTGCAGTCGGCGGGTCTGGCAGTAACAGGCGACTAGCTGCTGCCGTGTAACCGTCCGGTCCCAGCCATCGCTTCCTCAGTAGCAAACTCAAGGGCATCGCTAAGGGTGCGCTGCCGGCCGGGGGTTCTGGCGCGCCACCCGGGGAGCATCGCGGCGCCCAACCCCGTCGTTATCCGCTTTCCCTGGCAAGAACAAGACTTTTCTGCCTTAGCGCATAATGCGGCATTATGGCGCAAACGGCAGGCGCTGTTGACTGGTGCCGTCTGGGTATAGCCGGTCCGACCTCAATCACCTGTCGCCCGTCAGTCACCTGTCGTCTGTCCGAGCGGCACCGACGCGTGGAGCACCTTGTCGATCAGCGCACCGGCCCCACCCTCTTCGGACGCGGCGCGTTTGAACAGGACCACCAGAGCGGGAAAGGCCCAGAAGTCCCCGCAAACCCACAAGATGGCGGCACCGATCTGTTGGCTAGCAAAGGGTGAGAGCGTGATGCCCGGGAGATGGTCGTACACGGGGTACAGCGAATGGTCGGTGAAGATGCTGAGCGCCATGGCCAGGAATATCATCACCACGTTGGTACCAAAAATGGCCCCGATCTGAGCCCCGGTCCGGAGCTTGGGCTTGACCGGGTGCGAGGGGATGATCTGCAGCCAGAACAGCACGCCGGTCACGAAGAAGCTGGCGTGCATGAGCCAGATGTGGACGTCCTGGTTGGTCTCGGCCAGGTCGAACAGAGCCGGGAGGTGCCATACGACCATCGTCACGTTGAACAGCACGATGGCGACCCAACCGGCGGTGACGAACCGGCCCAGCGCCCGCAGCGGGCGGGCCAATTATCCAGCAGGACGCCTCGCATGACCGGGCGCCTGACCCCAACAGGCAAGCTGTGGACCAGAGGCAGCCACGGTGCCCCAGCGACGATGAGGATGGGGCGAAGAACATGATCAGGATGTGCTCGATCATGTTGGCGAAGAAGTAATAGTCGGCCCAGTAGTCGATCGGGGACACAACCGCCAACAGCAATACGCCGAGGCCGGCGTAGAAAAAGAGCGAGTTGACGCGGCGGCCGCGCGCTCTCTCGGGTCGCGACCGGCGCTTCAAGTTGCGTAGCCCGAGTTCGTGCAGAGCAACCACGAAGGCGACGACAATAACGAACGGGTCGAACGACCAGTTCTCGGTGATGTAGCTCAACTTGCCGCCATCACTGCCGGCCCGGGTGGAGCGCGCTCTCGAGGGCGCTGGCCAGCATCGCCGAAAAAGAGGACTTGGTGGCTTCGGTCGCCTAGGGCCAGTTTGATCGACAACTGACCCACTTCATAGGCGACCTTGGGGATTACGTTAAGGGCGTCGGCCTGCTCGAGGCGCTGCTGCCCGAAAAGGACCCGGGTGCTGCGCCGACGTCCGCGGAACCTTGGGCACTCGGCACCAGACCCGGCAACTTCAGTGGCGAGCCGGGGGACTACGCCAAGGTGGTCGAGCTGCTCGAGGAGTTGTTGCGCCAGGTTCGTGTGCTAGGCGCCGACCCACGCGGGCACCGTAGCGACTAGGTGTACAACAGGGCCACCTTCACTGGCCGTGTGGGCGACTATGGAAGGCCCGTCGAGCTTCCGGAAGCGCTGCAGCCCGATGAGGTCCGGGGCTTGGTGCCGGGCACCCTGTGACGCTCCATACAAGGGCCGCTCTCCAGACATCGGAGGGCGCCTTGGCAGACTCGGGTCCCCGTCTCACTCAGCGAAGCAGACGACCGCCGCCGACCCGGCCCAAGACGGGGCTACCGAGCCGCGCCCAAATGACCCAGTGGCCGTGCGGTTCGGCTACCAAATACACGTGCTGGCATGGGAAAGGGGCCCATGGGCCAAACCACGAGGCCAACTATCCAGAGGAAGCGTCCCGGCTGATGACGGCGCGCCAGTAGGCGTGGAACATTTGACCCGTTCCGAGGTCAGCCTTTTCGTTTATTGCCGTCTTCGCATCGACAACCGACGGTCATCCGGTTGCGTCTACCGACACGGCCGGCCCTACACTCGGCAAGACGCGACTGTGTCTGGTCAGTTTGATCGTGTTGGAGCCGGCCAAACTGCAGGCCTGCGATCAGATATCAGGCAACCTTGGGAGCGTACTACTCCGGCACTTATCGGGCGTCCGATAATCACACCCCTCTTCTGGACCGGGCAACCGAACGACTCCAGCCGGCCACCATAAGTGCCGATATGGGTCACTCCGTTCCCGTCCGATCACGGTTTATGGAGCGCGCATTATGTTTCGGGCCAAGCCCCGGTTCCCTGCCGATGCTCCTAGCGGCCAACCAGCCCGGCGAATAAACCTGCCGCTTTCCTCAGTGGGTCCAGGTGCGAGATGGTCGGCCCAGGTCAGCGCAGCGCGCACGAACGGTGCCCGTCAAACTGCGGACGTTGGCCTTATTAACATTGTGCCCTTCGAGGCTGAGCAGCTTCGTGCAACCCTTCAGGTGTGCTGGCGCCGACGACCGCGCGTCCATAGCCGGGCCAGCAATCGGACCATGCCAAGGCTCACCAGGAGGACCACCGTCACGTCCACCGCCGGCACCCAGCGGACTTGGTCACCTTTCACTACGTAGGCTCCGATGGGCATGATCAGGCCACCGAACCCCCCGCCCGAGCCGGACCCCATGGCACTTTCGGGCCCATGAGCTGTATCGTCGCTCGTCTCCGGCGCCGCACGTGGGTTCCGACCCTGGTCCTTAGGCGTCGTCCCTTCACCGCCCCCGCCACCCCCGGCAACCAACGCCACGGGGATCACTAGCAGGCCGTCCTTCTCGTAGGCGGCGCCGAAGGCGCGCCGCACCGACATGTTCTCGGACATCCTGCTCATTAACTCGTGCGTGTCCATGCTCGACCACTTCCTTCCAGGCCCTCGGCCATGCAGTCCAGTATGGGTCGATCTCTACGAGCCAACCGGGCGACAAGTCCAGGTGCAACGGCCGTCGAACCAGGCACGCGGGTCAGCCGCCAGGCGGAGCGCAGTCGCCTTCCAGCAACCGCACCGGGACCCGGAGTGCTATCTGGTCTCGAGGTGGCTCACGCATAGCCGAGTTGCGATGCCAGGCCCAGGGCTTCGGTAAGCTGCTTAGCCGCTAGTTCGTGTTCGTCCCTGTCCCACGCCGCCTTGGCTATCTCCAGGACGGACTCGAGGTCGTCTGGGAGACGGACCTGAGCGGGCTGGAGCATCTGGCAGCCTGCGTCCACGGCCTCAGCAAGCTGACCCGAGGCCAGGCGGACCGACATGAGCGGCCAAAGGCACAACCCTTTGTAGTGATAGGCCACAGCGGCTGTGGCCCACAGCTCGAGTGCTTCGGTCGCAAGCAGGACCACATCCTCTGGGCAATCCTCCCTCCAGGCCACCCACGCCATGGCGGCCTTAGCGGCGCCCAAATAGAAGGAGTCCTTAGCGACCATGGCTGCCGCTAGAGCCTGAGGCGACCAAGATCGCACCGCCTCGGTGTCGTAGCGGCGGACGCCGCAGAGGTTGAGGTTGCACAGGCACCAAGTCTGGCATTGCTGGTCGTGTGTTCGCTCGCCCAGGGCCAGGGCGGCCTCCAAGTTCTCTTCTGCCTCGTCAATGTCGCCGTGCCAGAGCAAGAACTCACCGAGGCCGCCCAAAACGAAGGCCATATCATGCTCGCCGACGCCCTGCTCTGCGACTTGCACGGCGGTGCGTGCGATGGCGAGGGTTACCCCATCTATGCGGTAACGGCTCTCGCGGGCTCGTTGGCTCGAAAGTTGCTCGTAGAAGCTTGCTTTGCGGCTTGACGATCCCCGGGCTTCTGCTACTGGACGGGCTCTCTCCAGGGCCGCCGCCGCCCTCTCTGGTTGGTTGTACCAGTAGTAAAGGTTGGCGCGGCCGTCCACCTGGACCTCGAGCCATACGTCGGCCCAACCCTCGTCGTGGCCCTCGGGGTCGTCCCCGAGCAGCTCGTCGGCGGCATCAAAGGCGGCGGTGGCAGCGTTGTAGCAGTGGTCCTCCACCTCGACCCGCCCCAAGCGGGCCTGGAGGCGAGCGGCCAGCAACCGTTGGTCAGGTGCGATAAGTCCCAAAGCCTGGTGGAGGACTTCTCGTGCCTCGCCGAAACGGTTGCTGCGCCAGAGTACCCCGGCCAGCTTGTACCGAAGCTCGATGGCGGCTTTAGCCATAGTGGGGCTGCCGCTTTCCTGGTCGACGACCTCCAGGGCGCTGCAGTAGGACGAGACCGCCTCCTCGATGGCGAATATGGCTGCGGCGTGCCCGGCCGCAACCTCGAAGTGCTGCACCGCCCGATCCGCCTCCCCCGCCATGTAGAAGTGATGGCCGAGGACCGCTGCCACCTCCTCGAGGCGGTCGGCCGAGGCCGTCTCCAAGCCCCAGGCAGCGCGGGCATGAAGCGCTCGACGTTGGCTATTGAGGAGGCCGCTATAGGTCGCCTCCTGGATAAGGGCGTGGCGGAAGCGGTAAACGGGCTCTGGTAGCTGGCGGACCTCGCTGAGCAAGCCGCTCGCGCATAACTCACCCACCGCGGCCGACGACTCCTCGTCCATTTCGGTGACGGCACAGAGCGCCGAGTGGGGGAACTCGGGGCCAAGTACCGAAGCGGCCACGATGTCTTGCCCCGGACGTACGATGTGGATATCTCGACGATGACCCGAAGCCGCTGCCCGATCCGCGATCACCGCGCCAGCCCGACGGGGTGCACGACCGCTCGCAGCTGTGGAAGCCCACGCCACAGAACTGGACGGACGGCGACTCGCGCGGCCGTTCAGGTGCGGTGATCTACGACCTGCATCGGCACGTTCACGCCGGCGGGCACCTTCGACGCGGCGATCGACAAGCTGGGTTGCTCGGTCGGTGCGGACACGCAATGGATACGACAAATCTTCGCACTGTGCTGCGCGCTTCTGCTTGCCTCTCCCGTATTCGTGGGAGGTTGCGGGTCAGGGATCAAAATTGCAGTGGCTGATGTCGCGCCTTCCTACGCCCAACCCCTCAGCATTGTAGGACCCACGGTTGTGGACCCTGGGCAGACGGTTCAGTCTGCAACGTTCCCGATTCTACCAGACAAGTCGTTACTTGGTCCCTGGACAGCGTCGCCGGAATCAATGTCGGCACGATGTCTTCCAACGGCGCCTATACTGCTCCCTCCAGTAACGTAAGCCCCATCCACGGTTCTCATCACGGCGTACTGGTCTATGACAAACCGGCCGTACAGGAAATTACCGTCACTAGTCCGAGCCCCACGAATCCCGCGCCAAACGATCATCGATGCGGCGAATGGAAACGACACGAACAGTGGCGCCGACCTAAACCATCCGTGGCGTTCCATTGAGCGGCTCGAATAGAAACGCTGAAGCCCGCGATTGGTCCCATCCATCCAGCGGCGCGCGGCATAGCACACTCACTGTCTGAACTCGGGCGACTCGTCAGGTTTCATTACCTATGCGGACTATGGCTCCGGTGTTCTGCCACGCCTCGACGTTACTACTGTTGTCAGCGGCTGGAATGCCTGAGGTCGAATCAGGATTCGTTACACACGACACAGTGCTGCAATCCCAGCCCCACATCGTTACGGTCGACGGAAACATCCGTGCCTGACAAGATCGCGCCCTCCTGCTCACCGAATGCTCCGTTCCAGCCAGCGTCTACACTGATGCCAGGCTCCTACACGTGGGATGCCGGTCAATCCAGGCTCTATGTTCGACTCTCCGACGACACAAATGCGTCCAAGCACAGCATTGCGTATGGCACCACGCCGTTTGCGCTCCTTGTGCAGGGACAGTCGTACATTCAAATTCAAAACCTCGATCTTGAAGGGGCGGATACGATGCATCCAGGTCGCAGCAGGGTCATCATACATCGTACTCAGTAGTAATACGGTCCGCTCTGCGGCTCCGCGGGAAACCAGGGTGGCATCTTCTGGATGGTGCAACCAATGTCACAATCACAAACAATATAGTCTCTTACGTCGAGAATATCGGAATCAATGTTTCGGGGTACAGGCCAGTGCGAACAGCAGTATCACCATTTCGCCACAACACTATCAGCTACGCAGGGTATGACTGTGTACAGATCGGTCCGACTCTTGATGGCTCCATCCGGAACGTCATCGTCGACTATCAGGACATCTCCTACTGCGGTCAGGTGCGCTGACGCCGCCGGTGTCGACGCGTATCTCGGCGGCGACGGTCTCATTTTCCGCTATAACACTGTTCACGACAACGGGCGCAGCCCACGGTTTGGAACGGGACTGCGACTGACAGCGGACCACCGGTGCCCTGCTGTACGGCAATCTTGCCTATCACAACACCTCAGGATGCATACAGATTACGGGTAGCAACAACAGCATCTTCAACAACACCTGCTATGAGAACAACGTGAATCTGTCATACGACTTTGGCGAGATCAATATCTTCGGACAGCTCCGTAGCGGAGTTCCCGAGCTTACTGCATGTCTGGAACAACGTGATCTGGCCATCGGGCCGGAAAGCAATCGTGGATCATCACGAATGGGCGGCGATGCCAGTGAATACCAATTACAACCTGTATGTGGCCGTAGGCACGGCATCGCCCTTCATGGTCGGAACAAGCGCCTACACCTTCCAAGCATGGAAGACGTTCGTTGACGGCGAGGGAAGTTCTCTTATGACAACTACACCGATGCTTTCCTCCCCCGCTGGAGGCAACTTCACGCCGCTAACCGGATCCCCCGCATTCACGCCGGAATTGCCACCTCGGGATATAGTGTGACGATCCTCGGACTTACCGCGACGCGTCCGCCCGCACATCGGAGCGTTTTAGATCCGCGACACGGAGCAACAATGATCCGTCTTGCAAATCCAGCCGACCGGAGAGTCGCCTCCCGGCCCATAACCCGTTCATGCTCTTCGGAGTAGGAGTAGTCTGTGGATAGGAAGACACCCGCTTCGTTCTGACAATCGATTGGATAAGGGCCAAATAGCACCATCTCGACCATGAGCTTCGATAGGCCGTCCTCGTCCAGTTGTCGCACGATCCGCTGCAGTGTCTTTTGGAGATTGGCGCGTTCGAGCGGTGCGCCGACCTTCCTGCCAGGGTTATGCTGCACATGGCATAATCCTCTTCACAAGCGAGCGGGACTCCAATTTACACAGGGCATAATATTAACCTTCGTGGAAGTCCATAAACGATAGCTTAGGGAGCTTCGGACTTCTCACTTAGTTTATTTCATAAGAGCACCCATAAGCCGCATGCTTATCATCAAATGTACCCGCACTCGAGTTGATCGTGCGCGCTCGATTTCTTGCCCGTCGCGAGTCCAGAGGAGGCGTCAATGAGGTTTCTGAATTGGCTTAGTCGATTGGTTGCAGGGGCTACGACCTTGCTATAAGCTGGGCTTTGCCCTGCAGATAGTTGTGCGGATTAGGCTTTTCCTTGGGGCAGAAAACATAGTATTGCGCGCCGTCTGTCCGACGCGATGACGGTGAGTGTGGTAAGTTTCTTTGGGAGTGAGAGAGTGCGCAATTGGATTGTAGCTGTGTTGATCACCGGAATGAGTGCGATCGGTCGGGCACAAAGTACGTCGTGGGCTAACGTTGCAGCAATGCCACCTGCCACTTCGGTGGCGCAGGGGAGTGATAGCGGAGGAGTTAGCCTCAAATTGCTATCGACGATTATGGAGCACAATCTGCAGACGCCTTCGATGTCGCCATTGTATCTGCACGAGTGGGAGCGGAGTTTGTCGGTGCCGCAGAAAAGAGGAGACGAAAACCTGGGCGCGCGAGTATCGCCGGCACGGTTTGAACTAAATGGGGATGCATGGTGGGGCGTTACCTCAGGCGATATCTTGGAAAGATAGAGCAGCCAGCCGTCTTAGATGCAAAGGACATCAAAGAAAGCTCCTCTGGGGCTGCTTACTAAGGGCTCTAGTAACGTGCCGCTTGATAGCTGGATCTATGACGATCTCGACCGCTTGGCTGCGATGGGCTTCCTGCCAACGAGCACTGCGATTGTGCGTCCCTGGACGAGACTTGAATGCGCGCGGCTATTAGCTGAAGCCCACGCTCGTATCGATCAGGAGGATTCAAAGAATGCCCCCTTGCTCGCTGCTCTGGATGCCGAGCTTGCGCATGAGATAAACATCATTGATGGTAGGAGTAGCAACACTGGAGCGCAGTTGGAGAGTGCCTACGAGCGATTCACCGACATCGCGGGGGCGCCGTTGCGGGATGGATTCCATTTTGGTCAGACTTTGGTGGATGACTATGGGAGGCCTTATGGCCAAGGTGCAAATTCGATCACTGGGGTGTCAGGACGTGCGGAGGCTGGGCCGTTGTCCTTCTATCTTCGCGGAGAGTACCAGTATGCTTCCGCTATGCCAACCTACGGCCTAGCCGCGCAGCAGACCATTGCTGCGTACGACGGATTACCGTTCGGTTGGAACCTGCGAGCTGGAACAACCAGCAGGGTTCGTACAATAGAGGCCTATGCTGCTCTAAACTTGCGAAATTGGCAACTCAGCGCTGGGCAGCAAGCTCTATGGTGGGGGCCTGACAGAAGCATGTCCTTGATTCTGTCTAACAACTCAGAAGCTATGCCAATGCTTCGGCTCAACCGCGTAAAGCCACTCAAAATGCCGGGTATCTTCAAGCTGCTTGGTCCGGTTCACCTTGATACGTTCTTAGCTCGGCAAGGTGGAATCCATTATGTAGGGATCGGCCCTACCTTTACGCTCTACGGTAGCGCCTCCCAGGGGTTGAATCCTCCTCCCGCGTTGTGGGGCTTCACGGCGACGATTAAGCCAACGAATAACTTCGAGTTCGGCTTTGCGCACACTCTGCTCTTTGCAGGTTACGGTCGGCCGCTTACATTTGGTACCTTCCTTCATAGCTTTTCCTCGACAGGCAACCTCCAGGCGGTCGACCCTGGTAAGAGAGTGGAGGAACTCAATCTGAGCTACCATTTGCCAGGCTTGAGAAAGAGTGTCGTCGTCTATACCGAGGGAATGGCCTGGGACGACCCCTTTCAAGGAAAGTTCGTAGCACGCTATGCGTGGGGACCCCGGGGTCTATTTGCCCAGCCTGCCCAAAATTAGAAAATTGGATTTCCGGATGGAGGGAGGATATACCAACCTTCCGAAGCTGACATATCCGGCCTATTACTACGCGAATGCACATTATATTCAGGGGTACACGAACTACGGTCAGATCATCGGCAGTTGGATAGGGCGACAGGGAAGTGGTGGACAGATATCAAGTACTTACTGGTTTTCAGGGCAAATAGGCTACGGTAAGTTATCGAAAGTTGTCTGCCGATAAGTCGTTTTTGGAAGGTGGAAATATGAGCGATATTTCGGGCAGAGTAACCTGGATGCTGCGGCCGGAAATCGAGTTCTCCGCGCTTGCCCAGTATGAGCACTGGAAGTTTCCACTGCTCGGAGCAGGTGCAAATTCCAGATTCACCAGCAGCTTCGAAATTCGGATTTCCCGAAGGAGCGAGTTGGGTCGTAGGCGGAGCGCCTGGCTTCACGAACGACAGAACTCTTCTTCACCAGTCTCGATCCCTCCGGACGTCCATCAAGCTCTTTCCAAAACTTCAAACCTCAAGCCCGGTCTGGAGCGCACCCTCGTCAAAGCGGATGCCCGGCAGGAATTGAATCTGCCCGCGCTCCTCGACCCAGACCGACGAATCCGGGTTCACCATGATCTCGGAGACGGTCTCGGCCTCGAGCAGGTGCTTGATGGGTTTCAGAAACGGAATGATGACCTCGAAGCTCACTGGCGCGCCCTTTCTGGATCAAAGCCGATCCGCTCCTGATCGAACCAGGTCATCGTGACTGGCAGAAAATCAGGCTTGAGATAGCAGTAGGTCGGAGGCAGAGGCGTGATGCCATCAAAGGCGATTGGACTTGCTGGTGGACGCGCTGTATAGCGAAGAACTTCTGGGCGTAAGGAAAAGCTGAAGGCAGCAAGATGCGTTACGTCGCGATGCTTCCGGAACTGGCCGTCAAAATTAGCGCTCCCAGCATGATAGGCGAGGATTGCATCTTCCCGCCACAGCCAGGCCCGAGGAGCGGACGGCAGCGCGTGGAAGGAAGCCTTTGAAGATTTGCTCACCCGAGCGAGGGATGGATCGTGGACTTCGCCTTTCCACGATCTGCGCCATAGTTTCGCCTCCTCGTACATGATGAGCGGCGGCGAGCTGTACGAACTGGGGAAGATCCTCGGTCACTCGAATATCAAGATGACCGAGCGCTATGCCAAGTTGGCCGCCCACACATCACCAAAATTGGCACGATGCCAGGGTGATCTGGACCAGCTCCTTCCGTGTAGCGGGACCAGGGTGGATTGGTTCCGTGATGATGTGTTCATGGCGGAACGCAGCGGTGGGTTGTCGTTAGCGGTCTCCACGTCGGAGACGGAGTGTCGAAGAGCGGCGGTTGATCGTGGAAGAGACGCTGGAAGCGGGCTCTTCGGTCGCTCGTGTAGCGATGAAGCACGGCGTCAACGCCAACCAGGTCTTCAAGTGGCGGCGCTTGCATGAGGCTGGCCGTCTTGGAACGCGAGCGGCGCGTGAAGTACAGTTGCTGCCGGTTCGTGTAGCTGAGGAGCAAGAGGCTTCCAGAGCAGAGGATCCGGATGCAGCTCCTGCAGCGAGTGCGGGCTCGATTCATATTGAGCTGCCCGGCAGTGTTCGGATCAGTCTGGAAGGCCAGGTCGATCCGGCGATGGTGCGTGCTGTGCTCCAGAGTCTGCGCTCGTGATTGCGCTTCCGGCAGGAACGCGGATCTGGATCGCGGCCGGTGTGACCGACATGCGCCGTGGCTTCCATGGGCTCAGTGCGCAGGTGCAGACGGTGCTTGAGCAGCAGCCGCTCTCCGGTCATGTCTTCGTCTTCCGTGGCCGCCGCGGGGACATTTTGAAGGTGCTCTGGTTTGATGGGGATGGGCTCTGCCTGCTGGCCAAGCGGCTCGAACGCGGACGTTTTGTTTGGCCGCAGGCAACGAGTGGCACGGTGTCTTTGAGCCGCGCCCAGCTATCGATGCTGCTTGAGGGGATCGATTGGAGAGCGCCTCTTCGGACCGCTCCAGCGGTCTTGAGCGTGTGAGTTTTTTCTCCAGTGTTCACGCTGGTTTCTTCTTAAAGTGGGCACGGTTTATGCCATACTTCGCTCATGTTCGCCGCGTCGCTTCCGGACCTCGACAGCCTTGATCTGGAGGCCGCCAAGGCGCTGTTGATCGATCTGGACCGCTCGACGCTGGCCGGATGGGTCGGCGCAACCAGCGAGTTGCTCGCTCCCTGGTCGAGGCGGTCCGAGTTCATGTGATGTCGGCGAGCAAGCTCCACGCCGATGACACGCCGGTTCCCGTGCTCGCACCGGGCAACGGCAAGACCAGGATCGGGCGGCTCTGGACCTACGTCCGGGACGACCGGCCGTCCGGCGATACGAGCGCTCCAGCCGTATGGTTCGCCTACTCGCCCGATCGCAGGGGAGAGAACCCACGGCAGCACCTGAAGCACTATAAGGGCGCTCTGCAAGCCGACGCCTTCGCAGGCTTCCAGCAACTCTATGAAGGAGGAACGATCCACGAAGTCGCGTGTTGGGCTCATGCCCGACGCAAGTTCCACGAGATCCATATCGCGCATGCTTCGCCGACGACTGCAGAGGCGATCGAGCGCATCGCCGCGCTCTATGCCATCGAGGCCGAGATCCGAGGCAGCACGCCGGAGGTACGCAGATCGGTTCGTCAGGCACGAGCAAAACCACTGCTCGACAGTATGCGCACCTGGATGGAAGACACGCTCGCGAAGCTCTCGCGCAAGTCCGATACGGCTGCGGCGATCCGCTATGCCTCCTCGCGCTGGCAGGCCCTCACCCGCTATGTCGACGACGGCCAGCTCGAGATCGACAACAACGCCGCCGAACGCGCGTTGCGCGTCGTAGCCCTCGGACGCAAGAACTATCTGTTCTGTGGATCGAACGCGGGCGGAGAACGCGCCGCCGCCATCTACTCGCTGCTCGGATCAGCCAAGCTCAACGGTCTTGATCCTGAACTCTACTTGCACAAGGTGCTCGAACGGATCGCCAGACCACCCCATCAGCAGGATCGCGGATCTGTTGCCATGGAACCTCGCCGTCGCCAAGCCATAGGACACACCTAAATAGGTGTCCACCTATTTTAGGTGGACACTTATCCCAGCCACACACTCACAGGAACGGTCCAGACCAAGCGCTTACCTTGCAACCGGCAGAAGTCGGCTAAGTGGACATGGTAGAACGCGGGATGTTCGGATATTGTTCGGACGACGAAAACACGAACTTTTTAGATTCCTAAGTCGTTTAGAAAGTGGTGGCCAGAGACGGGATCGAACCGCCGACGCCGGCCTTTTCAGGGCCGCGCTCTACCACTGAGCTATCTGGCCTTGGCATATGTCATCCTGCGCATCGGGGCCGCCAAGGTCGCCCGTACGCATTGTTCCGTCTGTGCACCTGCCTGTATCAGGGGAGCGTGCCGTGGAGGAGAGTCCAGCAGCGCAAACGTCTTGCTTAGTATAGCAACGGAATGGCTTTGCGCCAAATCGGGGACGCAAGATTCCTGAAAATAATGCAGCGGCGCGGCATAGAAGTGAGGATGGAGTGATTCGATCCACGCCTCCCGGCGGGTGGCAGACCGCAGCAGGCGCAGGCAAAGGCAGAGCGATGGTGCGAGCGCAGAGGCGGCGCAGGATATCCTAGTCAGCGATACTGCCTATAAAAGATGTTCCTCTATTTGTAACTTTCGAAGGAGAGTTGGATGCTGCGTGCTTTTCGCCTCGGAGCGGTATGTTGTCTAGCGGTTGGGTCACTGGTTCATGGGAGCGCCCAGACCGCTCGCACTCCGAATGGAGCGAAGGCCGCCGGCCAAATCAGCGGCCCGACCAGCGGGCGGCGCAGGCCTTCGACGCGGCGAAGAAGAGCCCGCTCGAGCTGCATGCGTTTCTCGAGAAGATGCCCAAAGGTGCGGACCTGCACATGCATCTCTCGGGCGCGATCTATGCGGAGACCTTTCTCCGCGAGGCCGCGGAGGATCACCTCTGCGTGAATCCGGTCGCGCGGGACTTCGTAAAGAACGTCGGCACCTCGCGGACGCTCCCCGTCCAGCCCGTCTGTCCGCAGGGGACGATCCCCGCGGCCGACGCCTTCAAGAACCAGAAGCTCTACGACGATCTGGTCGACTCCTTCTCCATGCGCAGCTTCGTGCCCTCGAGCGGCACCAGCGGCCATGACCAATTCTTCGCCACCTTCTCCCGCTTCGGCGGTCTGAACAAGGAGCACGCCGGCGAGTGGCTCGACGAGGTCGCGACCCGCGCGGCGGCGCAGAACGAGCAGTATCTCGAGATCATGCACACGCCCAGCTTCTCCACCGCCGCCAAGCTCGCCGCCGAGTTCGGATGGCCGCACAGGGAGGCAAACCAGGCAAGCGATACCGCCGCCGCCGTACCCGAGGGCATGGACGTCACCGGCACCACGCCCGCCGAGCTCAGCCAGCTGCGCGAGCGCCTGCTCGCCGCCGGCCTGCGCGACGAGGTCGCCGCGGATCGCGCGGAGTTCACCGACGCGCTCGCCGCCCGCCGCCGCATCGAGCACTGCGGCCAGCCCGACGCCGCCGCCGCCTGCTCGGTAAAGATCCGCTTCCTGTATCAAATTCTCCGCGCCAACTCCCCGCAGCAGGTCTTCGCCCAGACCCTGCTGGGCTTCGAGGTCGCCAGCGTCGAGCCCGACGTCGTCGGCCTCAACTTCGTGCAGCCCGAGGACGCCTATCTGGCGATGAGCGAGTACAGCCGCCAGATGCGCATGCTCGACTATCTCCACTCCGTCTATCCCAAGGTGCACCTCAGCCTGCACGCCGGGGAGCTGGCCCCGGGCATGGTCCCGCCCGCCGGCCTCGGCTTCCACATCCGCGAGGCGATCGATCTCGGCCACGCCGAGCGCATCGGCCACGGCGTCGACGTGATGTACGAGACCGAGCCCCAGGCGCTGCTCCGCGAGATGGCGTCGCGCCACGTCATGGTCGAGATCAACCTGACCTCCAACGACGTCATCCTCGGCGTCGCCGGCAAGATGCATCCCCTGCCCAGCTACCTCGCGGCCCACGTGCCGGTGGCGCTCTCGACCGACGACGAAGGCGTCTCCCGCATCGACCTGACCGACGAGTACACCCGCGCGGCGCTCGAGTTCAACCTCAGCTACGCCCAGCTCAAGGACATGGCGCGGACCGGCATCGAGCACAGCTTCCTGCCCGGAGCCGAGCCTCTGGAAGACCCCCGATCAGCACACCGCGGTGGTCGCCGCCTGCGCCGCCGAGCGGATGGGCGCCCAGGATCCGAAGCCCGCCTGCGCCGACTTCCTGAAGGCCAACGACAAGGCCGCCGAGGAGTGGGAGTTGGAGCACCGCTTTGCCGTCTTCGAATCCACGCTGCCGTAATCGTCTCCTCATCACCATTTCTTTTGGGAGGGGCTAGAATCTCCGGCAGTACCCGGAACCCACCCATCCATCGAGAACGTGTTCGATAAATAACGGAGAGCGTGTTCGATGAAGAAAGCGATTGCGGTGCTTGTTGCAGTTCCTCCTGTTTCTGCTGGTGTTTGCTGCGGGTAGCTTCGCCGTCCATCCGTTTCATCTGCAGAGCGCGCTGGCGCCGGTGGACGGCCGTTCCCGGCTGTTCCTGTGGGACGGCGTTCTGCTCATGGCTCTGGCGTATCTGCTGATTCTGTTGCTCGAAGCAGCCCGTCGGCGGCTGGCGCGGTCGGCCGTGGGGACGTCGTTGGCGCTGGCCTTGGCGGCTGTGGCGGGCTGGATGCTCAAGTTTGGCTTCATCTCGCGCGATTGGTAACGTACAAGCGGATATTCCGCGTCCTCTGCGGCCTTCCCCGGGCGGCCATCTGCCATCTAACGCTCCTGAGAGCGTCTCCTCCCATTTCGGGAGTGAGACGCCTCCGGTCGGGAGAAGAGGAGCCGATGAAGCTCGGGAGCAGACGGATTCCGATGACTCGATTGAGGCGTACGCGGACTTTTCGATTGCGATCTGGTGCAGAGATGCGTGTCATGAGGCTGCTCGGGCGCCAAAGGGCCACGGTCGCTGCGTGTCTGGGAGAGTGGGCCAGGAAGTGTGAGTCAGGCAGGGTGGGCCAGGCAGCACTGAATTCAACCGGCCTTCGGGCGGGCAACAAGGAAATCCCTTTCCATGAACAATTCTGATCTCGCGTCCTTGGCAGAAACCTACGATCTGAGTGCCTGTACGGTGGCCTACTTTTCCATGGAGATCGCCCTCGATCCCTCGCTTCCCACCTACTCCGGCGGCCTGGGCATCCTGGCCGGAGACACCCTGCGTTCGGCCGCGGACACGGCGGCCGATATGGTGGCCGTCTCCCTGGTGCATCGCCGCGGATACTTCCGCCAGCACCTCGATGCGGCGGGCCAGCAGACCGAGTCCGACGTGCCCTGGTCGCCGGAGACCACGCTGCCCTCGGCGGGCCCGACCATCTCCCTGACCATGCAGAACCGCGAGGTCCGCATCCGCGCCTGGCGCTTGGATATCGTGGGCGTGGCCGGCCACGTCATCCCGGTCCTCCTGCTCGATAGCGATGTCGAGGGCAACGACCCGTGGGATCGCCACCTGACCGACCACCTCTACGGCGGCGACACCTACTACCGGCTCTGCCAGGAGACGATCCTGGGCCTCGGCGGGCTGAAGATGCTCGACGCCCTGGGATGCCGGCCCGAGGTCTATCACATGAACGAGGGCCACGCCTCCCTGCTCGCGATCGGCCTGCTCGAGCAGCAGGCGGGCGACGCGGGCCTCGCCGGCGCGACCGACGCCGAGGCCGATGTGGTGCGGCAGCAGTGCGTCTTCACCACGCATACGCCGGTGCCTGCCGGTCACGACCAGTTCGGCCTCGACCAGATGTTCCAGGTGCTGGGCCAGGAGCGCGCCGAGGCCATCGAGCGCTTCGGCTGTCTGCACAACAACCTGATGAACATGACCTACATCGCGCTGCGCTTCGCCCGCTTCGTCAACGGCGTCTCGATGCGCCACGGCAAGGTCTCGCAGGCCATGTTTCCCGACTACAAGATCGAGTGCGATCACCAACGGCGTCCACGCCGCCACCTGGCTGTCGAAGCCGATGCAGCAGCTGCTCGATCGCGCAGCGCCGCACCTGGCGGCAGGACAACGCCTACCTCCGGTCGGTGTACGGGGTTGCGCCCGAGGAGATCGCGGCCTGCCACCGTCTGGCCAAGCAGACGCCTGTTTGCCAGCGTCGCGGAGCGCTTTGCCGTCCGGGTCCCGGAGCGCCTCCGGCGAGGCCGGACCCACCCTCGATCCGGCCGATCCTCACCCTCGGCTTCGCGCGCCGCGTCGCCACCTACAAGCGCGCCAGCCTGCTGTTCACCGATCCCGAGCGGCTGGTGCGGATCGCCCAGGCGATCGGCGGCCTGCAGATCCTGTTCGCGGGCAAGGCGCATCCCGCCGACCTCGCCGGCAAGGAGCTGATTCGCGGCATCTTCGAGCAGGTGGCGCACCTGAACTCCGCCTCCCTGAAGATCCTCTTTCTCGAGAACTACGACTGGGAGCTGGGCGGCCTGCTCACCCAGGGCGTCGACGTCTGGGTGAATACGCCGCGCCGGCCCTACGAGGCCTCGGGCACCTCCGGCATGAAGGCCGCGCTGAACGGCGTGCCCTCGCTGAGCGTGCTCGACGGCTGGTGGATCGAGGGCTGCGCCGAGGGCGTCACCGGATGGGCGATCGAGGACGGCGAGACCGAGGCGGCCGAGGCGGCCAGCCTCTACGACAAGCTCGAGCACGCCATCGCGCCGCTGTTCGCCAACCCGGCCGCGTGGGCGAAGATGCAGCAGCACTGCATCGCCATCAACGGCAGCTTCTTCAACACCCATCGCATGCTGCATCAATATGTGATCCACGCCTACTTCCCGCAGATTCCGCCGCCCAGCGTGCCCTCGCGCGCCGAGCGACTGGCCGAAACCGGCGCGCTCGCCTAGGCCAGGGCTCGCCGCCGAAGTCGGCCTGTGATCATATGGATGTATCTGTTCATTGTTCACTCGAAGAGGTTTCTGCCCATGCCGGTGCCCGTAGATTCGTCCCTCACCTCCTCCCAGCCCGTTGCGGAAGAGGGCGAGAGTATCTCCGCTCCGCTGCATCTTCCTCTGTGCGTCGATCTGGACGGAACCCTGGTCAAGTCGGACACGCTGGTCGATGCCACCCTGGCGCTGGCGCGGCAACATCCGGCGGCCCTGTTGCAGCTCCCGGGATGGCTGGCGCAGGGCAAGGCCGCGCTCAAGCGGCACATCACCGCGGCGGTCGCGCTCGACGTCGCCCATCTTCCCTACAACCGCGAGCTGATGCAGTATCTCCAGCAGGAGCACGCCAAGGGGCGGCCGATCTACCTCGCGACCGCCGCCGACACGGCGCTGGCCGAGCGGGTCGCCGCGCATCTCGGCATCTTCACCGGCGTTCTCGGCTCCGACGGCACGGTCAACCTCGCCGGCAAGAACAAGCTGGCCGCCTTCCAGAGCCGCTTCGGCGACAGCTTCTGCTACATCGGCAACGCCTCGCCGGACCTTCCCCTCTTGAAGGCCTGCCAGGAGCCGATGGTCGCCAATCCGCTCTCCGGCCTCAGCACCGGGCTGCGCCGCGCCAAGGTGGTGCCGGTCCGCACCTTCGAGGACCGCGCCTCCTCGCTCAAGGCGTGGCTGAAGGCGATCCGCCTGCATCAGTGGGCGAAGAACATCCTGATCTTCCTGCCGGTGCTGCTGGCCCACGCCTGGAACCCCGGCCTCATCGCCGGCTCCCTGATGGCCTTCCTGAGCTTCGGCCTCTGCGCCTCGGCGACCTACATCGTCAACGATCTGCTGGACCTCGAGGCCGACCGCAAGCACCTCAAGAAGCGCCGCCGTCCCTTCGCCGCCGGCGACCTCTCGGCGATCCACGGCGTTCTGGTGGTGGCCGTGTTTCTGCTGGCCTCGGTCGTGCTGGCCGCGCTGCTGCCGCAGGTGGTGCGGATGATCGCGCCGGACCAGGCGCTCGCCGCATCCCTTCGGCTTCCTGATGTGGCTGGCGATCTACGCGGTGACCACCTCGGCCTACTCCTTCAGCCTCAAGCGCGCCGTGCTGGTCGACGTCATCGTGCTCTCCGGCCTCTACACCATCCGCATCATCGCCGGCGCGGCGGCGACGGGCATTCCGATCTCGCCCTGGCTGGCGGCCTTCAGCATCTTCTTCTTCCTCTCGCTGGCCTTCGTCAAGCGCTTCGCCGAGCTCGAGAGCCTGCGGCTGCGCGGCGCGGCCCCGGCCAACGGTCGCGGCTACCTGATCTCCGACATCGAGCAGCTGCGCAGCTTCGGCTCCTCCAGCGGCTACGTCTCGGTCTTCGTGCTGACGCTCTACATCTCGAATCTGGGCGCCGCGAACCTCTACTCGCACACCACGCGTCTCTGGCTGCTGCTGCCGGTGCTGCTGCTCTGGATCAGCCGCCTCTGGCTGCTGGCCTCGCGCGGCGAGCTCGACGAGGACCCGGTGGTCTACGCCATCACCGACAAGCGCAGCCTTCTGCTCGGCGCTCTGGTCGTCGCCATCGTCCTCTTCGCCCTCTAGGCCTGCGATCACGGCTCAGCTCAGCGGAGAGCGCGCAGTGCATCCTCGCGATCGAGCCTATACGGATTCGGCGAGTTTGCGGCGCCCGCTCCCTGCGAGCGGCTGTGCGCGCTGGATGCGGGTCAAGCGCTGTGGCGTATTCAGCGCCTCCCAGAGATCGGTGCGTCGCTGCGTATTCAGCCAGAAGTCGGCGGAGTTGCCGAAGACGCGCGCCAGGATCAGCGCCGTATCCGCGGTCACGGCGCGGCGGTTGCGGCAGAGCTCATTGACGTGCTTGCGCGGCAGTCCGGTCTTCTCCGCCAACTCCGTCTGCGTGATGCCCAGCGGCTTCAGAAACTCTTCGAGGAGCATCTCGCCCACGGTTACCGGCCTTCTCGTCGTGTGCATCGGATCCCCCTTCTGCGCTGCTACCGATAGGAGTGCTTGTCCAGATAGACGCCTTGCGCCTGTCCGTCGCCCCACCGGAAGAGCAGCCGCCACTGGTCATTGACGCGAATGGAATGCCAGCCCTCCAGGTTGCCCCTCAACCTCTCGAAGTGGTTGCTGGGCGGCACGCGAAGGTCGGCGTCGGTCGTCGCATCCGCAAGCATTTCAGCTTGCGAAATAATCGCTCTCGCAGATCCGCAGGAATCTTCGGCGAGTAGCATATCTTCGAAGAAGTAATCCTTGAGCCAAGCGTCGCGCCAGCTTTCGATCACGGTGCTACTGTACCATGCCGCGGTACAGCGCGTTTAGGATCGGGGGCCGGTCGCGGGAGCGATTTGGCTTTCGCGGGCGATCATTTACCCTTGAACTCGCATGGTTGACTTGGAAAATTTTGATGAGGCGACGCTGGAGCGCGCCTTCGCGGACCTGAGTGCCGAAGTAAACGCCGACATCGCGTCCATCAAGGACGTCGAGGCCTTCCGCCTGCACTGGCTCGGTCGCAAGCAGGGCCGCCTCAAGCTGATCAGCGAGGCCTGGCTGAAGTCCGCGCCCCCCGAGGCGCGCAAGCCGCTCGGCATGCGCTTCAACCAGCTGAAGCAGCAGATCGAAGCCGCTCTGGAGACGGCGGAGCAAGCCCCCGCCGCGACCGCATCGGGCGCCAACGCCGTCGCCGGCATCGACATCACCCTGCCCGGCACCGTGCGCACCCCCGGCATCGCCCATCCCCTGCTCAAGACCATGCAGGAGATCGTCCAGGTCTTCCACCACCTCGGCTACTCGACCAACACCGGCCCCCAGGTGGAGAGCGACTTCTTCAACTTCGAGGCGCTCAACTTCCCGCCCAACCACCCCGCCCGCGACACCCAGGACACGCTGGTCATCGCCGAACCAGCAGGGCCGCCCCGCGCGCGACCGCCTGCTGATGCGCACCCACACCAGCCCGGTGCAGATCCGCACCATGATCGAGCAGGCCCCTCCGGTCCGCATCGTCATCCCCGGCAAGGTGCACCGCAACGACGCCGCCGACGCCACCCACTCGCCCATCTTCCATCAGGTCGAGGGCCTCTGCGTCGACACCAACATCACCTTCTCCGACCTCAAGGGCACGCTCGACCACGCCATGAAGGCCCTCTTCGGCTCCGGCGTCAAGACCCGCTTCTTCCCCAGCTTCTTCCCCTTCACCGAGCCCAGCGCCGACGTCCAGATCAGCTGCATCTTCTGCGCCGGCAAGGGCTGCCGCAAGTGCAAGCACTCCGGCTGGATCGAGCTCCTCGGCTGCGGCATGGTCGACCCGGCAGTCTTTGCGGCAGTCGACGAGCGCCGCATCGCCAACGGCCTCGCCCCCGCCTACGACTTCGCCAAGATCAGCGGCTTCGCCTTCGGCATGGGTGTCGAGCGCATCGCCATGATCCAGCACGGCATCTCCGACATCGGCCAGTTCTACTCCGGCGACATGCGCTTCCTGGAGCAGTTCGCCTAGGCCGTATCGACCGATTCCTGGTCCATCTACTAGAAACGTCATCTCGACCGAAGCAGCGGACAGTTTTATCGTCCGCTGCGCAGTGGACGAGACCCCTGTGATTTCGCTCGCATTACAACGCCCCGGACCGCTCGACCCCAACCGAAATCGTGCGGGGGAGGGCATGCCGAACACCCTAGTGGGATTCGGAGCCCATGCCGCCGATGCAGTATGCTGATGGCCATGGAGATCATCTACATCTCGGAGGCCGACGCGGTGCGGGACTTTGCCGCGGTGCTGGCGCATGTGCGGGCCGGCTCCGAGGTGGTGATCGAGGGCGAGTCCGCCCCGGTTGCGGTCCTCATTCCGCCGACCGATGCCGATCCGATTCCGAGGCCGCGTCCGATCCGGAGTATGACGCATGGTTTCGCTCCCAGGTGCAGGAGGCGCTCGACGATCCACGGCCCGGTATCCCAGGACGAAGAGGTTGAGGCGGAGTTTGCGCAGCGTCGCGCCGCCACCCTGCGTACCATCAAGAGCTCTGCGGAGTGACGGTGGAGTGGTCGGCCTCCGCGAGGTCGGACCGGCGGCACATCTACGCACATATCGTTGCTGATAGTCCACAGGGCGCTATTTCGGTGGACGGACGCATCGCTGCGGTCGATCTCGGCTTTGGCTCAATTTCCCGGGATGGGCCGTCCTGGGCGGGTCGAGGGAACGCGCGAACTTGTGATTCGGCGAACGCCCTATCTCGTCGTGTATCGACTGGAGGCAGATCGTATCGTCATCCTGCGCATCCTCCATGGCGCTCGAAGATGGCCCGGCTATGCCATGCTACGCCCCGCGAAACCGGTAAACTAAAAGCCGTCCATCATGAAGATCCTCACAAGCTGGCTGCGCACCTACGTTCCCGAGATTGCCGTCGACGACCATCAACTTGCCGAAGACCTCACCCTGCGCGGCATCGCCGTCGAGGGCGTGCACTCCCTCGGCGACGGCAACGGCCATCTCTTCGAGATGGACATCACCACCAACCGCGTCGACGCCATGAACCACTACGGCATCGCCCGCGAGGCGGCGACGATCTACAACCTGCCGCTGACCGCCGCTCGACCCCGCCCTTCCCGCCGCCAAGCCCGCCGCCGACGCCGTTCCCGGTGCGCATCGAGGCCCCCGAGCTCTGCGGCCGCTTCACCGCCCGCGTCCTGCGCAACGTGACCATCGCCCCCAGCTCCGGCGCGATCAAGAGCTTCTTCGACCTCCTCGGCCAGAAGCAGATCTCCAACGCCGTCGACGCCAGCAACTTCACCCTCCTCGGCATGGGCCATCCCACCCACGCCTTCGATCTCGACAAGATCGAGGGCGGCATCGTCGTCCGCCTCGCCCACAAGGGCGAGCGCATCAAGCTCCTCGACGGCACCGAGCGCATCCTCGAAGCCGACGACCTCGTCATCGCCGACGAGCGCAAGCCGCTCTCCCTCGCCGGCGTCATGGGCGGCTGGGACTCGATGATCACCCCCGAGACCAAGAACATCCTCGTCGAGTCGGCCTGGTTCGATCCGGCCAGCATCCGTCGCAGCTCGCGCCGCCACGGCCTGCACACCGACGCCTCGCACCGCTTCGAGCGTGGCGCGGACTTCGACGCCGCCCCCGTCGCCAACGCGCTCGTCTCGGCGCTGATCCTCGAGTCCGGCGGCGAGAGTCGAAGGCGACCTGATCGACGTCGTCATCCCCGCGATCGCGGCCAAGACCGCCTCCCGCCCGGCCATCGCCCTCTCCGTGCAATCCGTCCAGCGCCATCTCGGCACCACCCTCGCCCCCGAGGGCATCACCAAGCCGCTGGTCGCCCAGTACCTCACCGCGCTCGGCTGCACCCTGCACTTCGAAGCGGATACGTCGACCAGGCCGCCGTCACCCTCCCCAGCTGGCGTCTCGATCTCGAGCGCGAGATCGACCTCATCGAGGAGGTCGCCCGCGTCTACGGCTACAACCGCTTCGCCAACACGCTGCCCACGCCGGGCATCGTCATCGCGCAGCCCACCGCCGCCGCCGAGGCCGCCGTGAAGGCCCGCCTGCTCGCCCTCGGCTACTCCGAGGCCATCTCCAGCACCTTCGCCTCGCAGGCCGACAGCGACGTCTTCTTCGACGCCGCAACAGCGCCGACCGCAGGCACCATCGCCATGGAGAATCCCCTCTCCGAGGAGGCCACGCTGCTGCGTCCCGCGCTGGTTCCCGGCATGGTCGCCATGCTCTCCCACAACCTCAATCGCGACGTCCGCACGGTGCGCCTCTTCGAGCAGGGAACGGTCTTCACCGGCTCGACCAGCGAGGTCCACGAGCAGGCCAGCCTGTCTCTCGGCCTCACCGGAGCCGTCGCCGCCGCGCCGCTCTACGCCGCCGCCGATGCTCCCATCTTCGAGCTCAAGGGCGTCGTCGAGTCGCTCCTCTCGCTCTTCGACCACCCCGAGCTGCGCTTCGCCGCCGACGCTCCCGCCTGGCTCGAGTCCGGCCGCGGCGCCACCGCCTATCTGGATGGAAAGGTCATCGCCCGCTTCGGCGAGCTCTCCAAGTCCGAGCGCGAGCGCCGCAAGCTGCGCCAGCCCGTCTTCCTCGCGGAGATCGACCTCGCCGCCCTCTACGCCCTGCCCTTGAAGAAGGTCACCGCCCGCGAGCTCTCCCGCTTCCAGGCGGTCGAGCGCGACTTCTCCTTCACCTTCCCCGACACCATGCTCTGGGCGACCATCGCCGCCGCCCTCGGCCAGCTGCGATCCCCGAGCTCGAGCGCCTCACGCCCGAGGAGATCTTCCGCGACCCCAAGGGCAAGGCGGTTCCCGCCGCGCCACTACGCGCTGCTGCTGCGCTGCGTCTTCCAGTCCAACGAGCGCACCCTGCGCGAGGAGGACCTCACCGCCTGGTCGGCGCAGATCATCGAGACGCTGGCGGCGCTGGGCGGCGTCCTCCGCGCCTGATCGCCTGCTGATCGGTGCGGCTGATCGGTGCACTGTAGCTTCGGCAAAATCGAAGGGGGATAGCGGCCTGAGCCTGACTCAAGCCGTATACCCCCTGCTCTGAATTCCCCGCAGAATCCGCAGCAGAAATCCACCCTGCCCGCCTCTATACTTGGGGGATGAGTGAGCAAGTTCTTAGTTTCGACGAGTTTCAGGCGCTGGAACAGAAGGTGCTTCGCGCCGTGGAGGTGGTGAAGCGCGAGCGTGCCGCCCGCGCCCAGGCCGAGGCCGAGGTAGCCAGCCTGCGCACCCAGCTGGAGGCCCAGACCGCCTTGATCGAGGAGCAGATGAGCGCGACCAACAAGGAGCGCGAGACGGTGCGGCAGCGCGTCGAGGGCATGCTCCGCCAGATGGACGACCTCATCTAGCTCGCATTTCGCAACAGAATTACAGCGCAGCCCCAATGCGCCGATACAAGCATCACGGATCACGCAGAATGATGGAACAGGCCACCCCAACCCGAGCGACGACCGACTCGAGATCCGAGCGAGATCCGACGTCGGACGCGACCTCGACCGTGTTGCCGCCGCCGCCCACTCCGCAGACCGTCGTCGTCGAGATCTACGACCAGGTCTATCACCTGCGCGGCGTCGATCCCGCAGCACCTCGAGCGGCTGGCCGCGATGGTCGACGGCAAGATGCGCGCGGTCTCGGCGCGCGGCGGCACGGTCGACTCCCTGCGTGTCGCCGTCCTCGCCGCGCTCAACATCGCCGACGAGCTCGCCACCCTGCGCGAGCGCTACGACCATCTCGCCGGCACCACCGCGACCTCGCAGACCACCATGCGCAACCACGCCGGACTCGCTCGCCGGCATGCTGGACGAGGTCCTCGACGGCCGCCTCGCCGAGCGATAGTCGCATGACCGCGAAGAGCAGCACCTCGACGAACGTCTCGCCGGCTGATCAGACCTGGCAAAAGCACTCCGTTCGGTACCTGATCCCACAGGCTTGACTTGCCAATCCGCACCCACCCGTTTAGCATCCAATCTAGAAACCGGCCTGCAAAGCAGGTGCCAAGAACTCCGCTGGTTGAACCAACATTCATTGAACAGGGATCTAGCTCGTATACATGGCTCGGTGTGCAACGTCCGCCAGTCCGGAATGCCTAAAGAGCCACGGCAGGATCCCGCCGTCTTAGGACGGGTTCACCAGCGCTTCGACGCACGGCCCAGCGGGTCGGTTTTTGCTCTCTCCTAACCCCTGCTTGCACCCCTCCTTCCTTCAACTCGGGCCTCTGCACATCCCCCTCTTCGGAGTGGTGGCGGCGATCGGCCTCATGGCCGCCCTCGCGCTCAGCCAGCTCACCGCCCGCTTCGCCGCTCTCGACCCTCCAGGCCCCGCCGCCCTCTGGGACGCCGGCATCACCGGCATGATCGCCGCCTTCGTCATCTCGCGCGCTGCTGCTGGTGGTCTTCAACCTGCACAGCTTCCTCATGTACCCCGCGCTGCTGCTGGCCGTGCCCTCGCTCACCACGACCGGCATGCTCCTCACCGCCGCCTTCATGGTCCTCTATCTCCGCCGCAAGCGCCTGCCGCTGCTGGCCGTGCTCGACGCCTCCGCCCCCTGCGCCGCGCTCATCTGGGCCTTCGCCAACCTCGGCCGCATCCTCGAGGGCACCAAGGACGGCATGCCGACCACCCTCCCCTGGGCCATCGGCGACCGCATGCTCGGCGCCGTCCATCCCGTCGAGCTCTACACCGTCCTCGTCGCCTCGGCCCTGTGCGCCGCTCTGTTTGGGCTGCTGCGCCGAAGAGGCTACACTGGAACAACGACGGCCATTGGCTTGTTGACTGCGGGAGTTGCGGTGTTCTTTCTCGACTTCTTCCGGCTGCCCTCCGATCTTCTTCCCGACTCCCAGACCGCCTGGCTCGACCCGGCGCAGTTTCTGGCCCTGGGGATGATCGCCGCGGGTGGTGTCCTTGTACTTTTGGGACCGTCCAAGTTACAGCAACCGGATCGGATCGGAGCAGGAAATGCCTTCTAAAAATATGCTCCCCAAGGGCCAGCGCCATCGTTCGGTGCGCCAGGAGTACCGCGCCACCCGCGGCGTAGAGCCCACCCCGGAGCCCATCATCCCGGTCCTCGACCTCGAGGACGACGGCGACACCCAGTTCGACGCCGAGGCCGGCATCCGCAGCTTCACCGCCGACCCCGCCGCCGCCGGCAAGCGCCTCGACCAGTACCTCGCCCAGTGCCTGCCGGACATCTCCCGCGCCCGCGTCCAGCTCCTCATCGAGTCCGGCCAGGTCCGCGTCGACGGCAAGCCCGCCAAGGCCAAGCACAAGCTCCCGGCGGCGAGCACCATCGAGATCGAGGGCGAGCCGCAGCCCGCGCCGCTCCACGCCATCCCCGAGGACATCCCCCTCGACATCCTCTTCGAGGACAAGTACCTCGCCGTCGTCAACAAGCCCGCCGGCATGATGGTGCACGCCGGCGCCGGCAGCACCGACGACGAGCGCAACCGCGGCACCCTGGTCAACGCCGTCCTCTTCCACGTCGGCTCCGGCAAGCTCTCCGAGGTCGGCGGCGACCTTCGCCCCGGCATCGTCCACCGTCTCGACAAGCAGACCAGCGGCATCATCGTCGTCGCCAAGGACGACGTCACCCACCGCAAGCTGGGCGAGATGTTCTCCGAGCGCCGCCTCGACAAGAGCTACCTCGCGCTCGTCCACGGCCACCTCGCCAAGGACAACGTCACCGTCAACCTCGCCATCTCGCGCGACCTCGTCCGCCGCACCCGCATGACGACGCGCCGCTCGGCCTCCGATCCCGGCGCCCGCTCCGCGCTCTCGCACGTCACGCGTCGTCGAGCGCCTCACCACCCCCTACGGCCCCTTCACCCTGGTCGCGGTGAAGATCGAGACCGGCCGCACCCACCAGATTCGCGTCCACATGCAGTCGCTCGGCCATCCCGTCGTCGGCGACTACCTCTACGGCGCGCCGCACCAGATCCTCCGCAACCCGGCGCTCAAGGACGGCGCCGAGGAAGACGCCGTGCTCGAGCTCGAGCGCAACTTCCTGCACGCCGCGCACCTCGTCGTTTGTCCATCCCCGGACCAGCGAAACCATGGACTTGCAATGCTCCGCTTCCCCCCGACCTGACCGGCTTCCTGGCCCGGCTCCGGGGAGACGCCGAGCCGAAGCAAGCGGTAAGTTGATACACTCATGCGCGTGACCTCGTGATCTCTACGACTCAATCTCTGCGGCTGGCCAGCGGCTTGGCCTCCATGCTTCTCCTCGGCACCCTGACCGTCCCTGCGGCCTCCGCCGCCGCGCAGCAGAGCCCGTCGCCGGTTCCGCCGCCCGCCTCCGCAGCGTCCAGAGCACCCCGACCGCCCCGCAGCCGCAGCCGCCCGCCGCCGCCGCACCGGCCGCAGCCCGGCAGCAGCCGACGCCCAGCAGCAGGCCCACCGGCAAGGTCTACACCCTGCCCGGCCTCGAGACCAACGAGGTCAACCTCATCTTCACGGTCACCGACAAGCACGGCCACTTCATCACCGGCCTGCAGCAGCAGAACTTCGGCCTGCTCGACGACGGCCGCCCGCCGGTCTCGGTCCTCCAGTTCACCCAGCAGACCAACCTGCCGCTGCGCGTCGGCGTCATGCTCGACACCAGCAGCTCCATCCGCCAGCGCTTCCAGTTCGAGCAGGACTCCGCCATCGAGTTCCTCCTGCAGGTGCTGCACCTCAACGACCGCGCCTTCGTCGAGGGCTTCGACGTCCAGACCGACCTCGCGCAGGACTTCACCAACAACGTCGACCTGCTCAACCAGGGCATCCGCAAGCTGCGTCCCGGCGGCGGCACCGCGCTCTTCGACGCCCTCTATAAGACCTGCCGCGACCAGATGCTCACCCTGCGCGATCCAGGGCGCCTGCGCCGCGCCCTCATCCTCGTCTCCGACGGCGACGACAACTACAGCCGCGCCGAAGAGAGCGACGCCATCAAGATGTGCCAGCGCGCCCAGACCATCGTCTACTCCATCAGCACCAACGTCAGCCCCAGCAAGGACAAGGGCGACGAGGTGCTGCAAGGCAGATCTCCAAGGCGACCGGCGGCCAGGCCTTCTACCCCATCCGCATCGAGGACGTGGCCATCGGCTTCCGCAGCATCGAAGAGGAGCTGCGCAGCCAGTACTCGCTGGTCTACCGCCCGGCCAACTTCCAGCAACGACGGCTCGTTCCGCACCATCTATCTGCAGGCGCATCGACCCGCGCTACCAGGTCCGCGCCGAGGAGGGCTACTTCGCCCCCCGCTCCACCGCCGCAACCCAGTAGCGTCCAGATCCTACCGGCGCACCAAACAAGAGAGGCCACACATGGTTGTGGCCTTTCGTTTTGCCCGCTCCAAGGTATGTATCGACATATTATTTCGGCCAGTGCGCACTGAGCCGTTGTTGGTTTTGGCTGCCGCTGCCGCTGCCGCTGCCGTTGCCGTTGCCGTTGCCGTTGCCGTTGCCGCTGCCGTTGCCGTTGCCGTTGCCGTTCTGCCGCTGCCGTTGCTGTTGCTGTTCTGGTTGTCATCCCCGAAGGGGATCTGCGGTTCGCCTCTGCCGTTGCGGTTGCCGTTGTGTGTTTTTGCTGTCATCCTGAGCGTAGCGAAGGACCCCGATACCCTCCGCACCACCCATACCGTTCGCACCTTTCTTCCACCAGCTCTCCACAGTTCTTGCCCGCAAGCACCAAGAACGTCCTCTCGACGGGGCTTACCCAAAGCAAACAGCAAACGTCATCCCGACCGAAGCAGAGCCCCGTTCGATTTGCCTCCGGGCTTCAGCCCGGGCATCCGAAGACCCCCAAAAAGGAGGGGCTTTAGCCCCTGAGGTACGTCCTCCCAGAAATTTCCCCACCCCCACGTAACTCCGCCCTACAATCCGTGTCTAACCGCAGTGGGGAGTTCTCATGCGCTATCGACTTGGTCTTGCAATCGTGATGTTTCTGGGCAGTGCGCTTCTGGCAGGAGCGCAGACGATGCCGCCCAACGTGCAGCAGAGCCTGGACAATCTGGCCGACCAGCCCGCCACCCACACCGGGTTCGCCTTCGATCGCAACCTGATGGGCATCGCCCAGGGCCTGCTCCAGTCCGGCGGCCTCGATGAGCAGCGTGCCGCCGCCGCTCTCACCAGCATCCGCTTCGACACCTACCGTTACCACCAGCCCGTCTTCTACACCCCGGAGGCGATGGCCTCCGTCATCGCCGGCTACCGCGCCGCTGGCTGGAAGCACCTGGTCAACGGCAACGCCTCGCCGGCCAACTCCGCCCAGCCCCGCAGCACCCTCACCGACCTCTGGCTGCACTTCACCGGCGCCGACATCGACGACGTCACGGTCCTGATCCGCTCCTCCCGCGACATGAATCTGATCCAGGTCGCCGGCGACCTCCGCCCCCTCGACCTGATCCACCTCAGCGGCCACTTCGGCATCCCCAAGGTCGACCCCGACGCCGTCATGGTCCCCGCCCCTCCCGGCAAATAACCCAAACCCAGACCCGATTGGCCCGCCACTGAGCAGGAGGCCTCGATGTTCGAAAAGTACACGGAACAAGCTCGCAGAACGATCTTTCACGCCCGGGAGGAGACGAGCAAGTTCGGCACTCCTCGGATTGAGAGCGAACATCTACTCCTCGGCTTATTGGCGGCAGATAAATCGATCTTTGGACGGTATCTGGGCGGCAGAACGAGCGCGACAGAGATTCGCGAGGTGATCGTTCAAGCAACCGAGCTGAGACCGCCGACGCCGACCAACATCGATCTTTCACTGAGCGGCGAGTGCAAGCGCATCCTTAAGTTTGCCGCGGAGGAGTCCACGCGTTCCGGACGCCAAGATCTCAACACGGTAGATCTGCTGCTCGGAATCTTACGAGAAGAGGATTCTTTCGCGGCAAAACTACTCGTCGATCGAGGTCTTGACTCGAGCAGGCACGCAGGATAGCAGAGGGGATCGAACCGCGACGACACGAGTAGTCAGCCCGTCAAGCCAAACCGCCGCCAACCAATACCCAATTCCCAACCAATCCCCAACCACCAAAACGTCATCTCGACCGAAGCGACGGACAGTCTCACCGTCCGTCGCGCAGTGGAAAGACCCCTGTATTACGCTCTTGCCGTTGCTGTTGTTTTTGCCGCTGCCGTTGCCTGTTTCTGCCGTCATCCTGAGCGCAGCGAAGGATCCCGCTACCGCCAGCTCCACCATGCCGCTGGCACCTTTCCGCCCAATTTATGAACTTGCTGAAAAGCCGACTTTGCGGGCAGAACGACAATCACGCTATTCCGGAGGGATGAAGGAACGACTATGCTGATCGTAGATCTGAGGCCGTCTGATCGGGCCGTTCAGGTAATCTACCTCTCCGTGAACGTCTGCTTGACTCTCGATCGCAACATGACCGCGGAATGCCTACTGAGTCGCCAAGTGTGAAGTGGATCGACGGCCTGATTGTTTCCGACAACTCTCCCAATGAAAGTGGCAAAGTATGTATGCCCGTACAGGCCGTTAGGTCTGACGAAGTGCGCAGGTAAAAAACGGCAGGTTCCAGATTCTTCCCCAAGGAACTTCGTAAAACCATACAACCAGTATCCATCGGGCATTGTCCCATTCGAGGTAACCGTATCAGGCCAGATTTGAGCTCGAACCTGCACCAGCTTCCCTCTAAACTGGGCAGGATTGTTGGCGATGTCGCAAGCGTTCGTTTCGACCGGCTTCTCTTGGTTGGTTTGAGAGAGCGCATTGACGCATATTAGCCAGCTTGCGACGGTAAGGAATCTCACGATGCCCTTCATGGCTCGGCATTTTAGCCCCTGCGCCAGAGGATGAGCTATCTCCCACCGTTCGATAGCAACGCTTAAACACAATGGAGGTCCTGCAAAACGGGGGTATCGGTAAGTTGCAAAAAAAACAGGTCGCCCGAGCGCATTCACGCCGGACGACCTGTTTTCCCCTGAAGTCTTTCTAGTACCCGTACCGCTCGATCTGCCCCAGCAAATTGATCTTCCGCTCCGGCGGCAGAAAGCTCGCCTCCACCGCATTCGCCGCCAGCTCCCGCATCTGCTCCAGCGAGAACCCGAACCGCTCCTGCACCAGCACATACTCCTCCAGCAGATTGCTCCCGAACATCGGCGGATCGTCCGAGTTGATCGTCACCATCAGCCCGCGACTCGAAGTAATCCCTTCACCGGATGCTCCTCGAAGCTCGGGCAGCACCCCGTCCGAATATTGCTCGTCACATTGATCTCCAGCGGAATCTGCTTCTCCGCCAGCACCTCCATCAGCTCCGCATCGTGCTGCGCCGAGAGCGCATGCCCCAGCCGCTCCGCTCCGATATTGATCGCCGACCAGATGCTCTCCGGCCCGATCGTCTCGCCCGCATGCGCCGTCAGCCGCAGCCCCGCCGCCTTCGCCTCCGCATAGCACTCGCGAAACAGGTCCGCGCTCCCCCGCGCCTCATCCCCGCCAATCCCAATCCCCACAATGCTCGGATAACGCGGTCGCAGCTCCGCCGCCTTGCGGAAACACCTTCGCCGCCTCCTCCGCCCCAAAGTGCCGCACCGCATCGATGATCCAGAAGACCGTCGTCCCAAACTCCTTCTCCGCCCGCACCCGCCCCCGCTCGATCGCCTCGACAAACGGCTCAACCGCCGTGTTCTTCCAGTAATAGATAATCCCGAACGAGATATACACCTCCGCATGGACCACGCCCTGCGCCGCCAGATCCCGCACCATGTTGTACGTAATCAGCTCGTAGTCCTCCGGCCCCTTCAGCCGCGACGAGACCGCCTTGAAGGACTCCATGAAGCCGAGAAAGTTCTCGTAGACATAGAGCTGCTGCGCCGCCTCCGCCGTCAGCGGTTCGGCATCATGCCGCCGCTCAACTCCAGCAGCGTCTCCGGCAAGAATCGTGCCTTCGAGATGCAGATGCAGCTCGACCTTCGGCAGCTCCCGCAGCCAGCTCGGCACATCGATCGGCTCGGGCTTCAAACGACTGGACATAAGCATAGTGTAGCGGCCTCGCCCAGCGAATGCACGTCATGTCGACCGAAGCAGCGGACAACTTACCGTCCGCTGCTCATTGGAGAGATCCCGTATCTCGTCATTGTTTTTGTACTTCGCTCGCGCTCGAATGCCCTCAGCTAGCTGCGCGGCGTATAAAACTCGCTCCGCTTGCGGCTATAGAACACATACACCACCAGCCCGATCACCAGCCACACAAAGAACCGCACCCACGTAATCGCCGGCAGTCCCGCCATCAGCAGCATGCAGAAGAACATGCTCAGCACCGGAATCACCGGCCCAAACGGCACCCGGAACCCCCGCTGCCGCTCCGGGTCCTTATACCGCAGCACGATCACCCCAATCGACACCAGCACAAACGCAAACAGCGTCCCGATGTTCGACATCTCCGCCAACGTCCCCACATCGAACAGCCCCGACGGAATCGCCACCAGAAAGCCCGCCACCCACGTCGCAAACGCCGGCGTCCGGAACCGCGGATGCACCTTGCTGAACACCGCCGGCAGCAGCCCATCCCGCGACATCGCAAACCACACCCGCGCCTGCCCCAGCTGAAACACCAGGATCGACGAGATCATCCCCATCAGCGCGCCCAGCAGCACCGCCAGCCGCACCCAGTGCAGCCGATGCGCCCCCGGCAGCAGCGCACACCCGCTTCAGCGCATTCACCACCGGCGCCCCATCCCCCGCCACCGACTGCCACGGCACCATCCCGGTCAGCACCACCGCCACGCCGATATACAGCATCGTGCACACCACCAGCGTCGCGATAATCCCAATCGGCACATCGCGCTGCGGATTCTTGCACTCCTCGCTCGCCGTCGAAACCGAGTCGAACCCGATATACGTAAAGAAAATGATCGACCCGCCCGCCAGCACGCCGCTGAACCCATTCGGCGAGAAGGGGTGGTAGTTCGACCCGGATGAATAAAGCTCAGCCCGAAGACGACAAACAGCAGAATCGCCGCAGATCTTGACCAGCACCATGATGTTGTTCGTCCGCGCCGACTCCCGAATCCCGCGCACCAGCACCACCGTCAGCAGCAGCACAATCAGAAACGCCGGAATATCGAAGCCCGAAGTGCCATCCCGGCGCATAGATATCCTTGCCCGCCAGATCCTGCAGCCCCAGCGGCAGATACGCCGGCGACAGCCACTTCGGACTCAATCGGAATACCCAGCCAGTCCAGCAGATCGACCACATGCGCCGCAAACCCCACGCTCACGCTCATATTCGAGAACGCGTACTCCAGAATCAGGTCCCACCCGATGATCCACGCAATCAGCTCGCCCATCGTCGCATAGGTATAGGTATAGGCCGACCCCGCAATCGGAATCATGCTCGCCAGCTCCGCATAGCAAAGCCCCGTCAGCGCGCACACAATCGCCACCAGCACCAGCGAGAGCGCCAGCGCCGGCCCCGCACCCGGCCGTCCCGCGACCGCGCCCATATGGCCATGCAGCAGGTTCAGAATCAGGTCCAGGATCGGCGATCCCTTCCAGTCCGCCAGCTTCGACGGGTTGCCGCCGATCGCCGTGCCGATGACCGTAAAGATCCCCGACCCGATCACCGCGCCAATGCCCAGCGCCGTCAGCGACACCGGCCCCAGCGTCTTCTTCAGCGCGTGCTCCGGCCGCTCCGATTCAGAGATCAGTTTATCGATAGATTTCGTGCGAAAGATTTGTCGGGCCAGCGTGCTCGCTCCTGTCGGGACTCATGCGCAAGCCAGCTACGGTGCAGCAAATGCCCGCGAAAAGGTTGCTCGTCATCGAAAATTGTACGGGATGCGAAGCCTTTTTGCGGGGATTATCGCGCCGTGGCTGTGGTTAGGGTCGCCAGCCACTCGAGAACAGCGGCCGAGAGAGCCGTGCCGCTGGTCCGAGTAGGCGTGGTCCGTGTCGAAATGCCGCGTCGTCACCCGGCTGTCGCCGGCCTTCCGGAGCGCGTCCGCCAGCGCTCTCATTCGCCGCCGTCAGCCCGTCCTCCGAGGTCACGATCAGCACCGGCCGACCCTTGACCGCCTCCACCTTCGACAGAAAGCGGAAGTGCGCGGCGTTGGCGACGGTCTCTTGCGCCAGGCTCTCCGGCGTGCATCCGGCGAGCGGAGCCATGCCCTCATGGGCATACGCGGCGCCCATCCCCGCGATCACCTGCGCCTCGTCCGGCCTGCGGCAGCGGATCGGGAATGCGCCCGCCGATGTCGGCGGCCGAGATCATCCCGATGCCCAGAATCGTCGGATCGGCAGCCCCGCCCTGCAGCGCCAGAAAGCCTCCCATGCTGTGCCCCAGCAGAACGATGCGCGTCGGGTCGAGCCGCAGCGACTGCGCCACCTCAGGCCGCCGCAGATACGCGACGGCAGCAGCGGTGTCCTCAATCGAGTGCGTAAACGAGTAGTCGCCCGGCGTGCCCCACGAGCCGCGATAGTCGAGGAACAGAACATCCCATCCCGCCCGGCGCATATCCTGCGCCAGATCCAGATTGCGCTCATTGCCCGGAAATCCATGCAGCAAAACGACCGCAGGATGCGGTCCCGCTCCAGCAGCCACATACACAAACGCGTTCAGCAGCGACCCATGGCTGGGAATCTGAAACGACTGCATGGAGGCGCGATCGCTGGCCGGAGCCGAGGCGACAAGGGGCTCAACTTCAAAGGCAAGGGCAGAGGACATAATCAGGAGGGCAAACAGGCTGCTGCAGGAGTACAGACGCACAAACGCGCAGACGCATCGAGCGCATCGCAGTGGCAGCTCTCAACCTCGTCTGTGACTCGTAACGGTGCAAGCTTCAGGGACAGCGATCGGCATGAGACACCCTCGGTATCGTGCTGCTCTTGGAAGGGGATGGGACTGCCTGCGAACTGCGTTGTCGATTCTGAAGTTTCTGGATTTCTGAAGATTCTGAAGGTGTTACGAGGCAAAATCAGTGCTGCGGCAGCCGGGAGGAATCTCTCTCCCGGCTGCCGCAGCGCCTGACTACCGCTTGCTCTGACCGCGTGCGGCCTTCTTCAGCTTGGCCTTGTTCTCGCCACGCGCGCCGGTGCGGGGTGCCTTCGGGGCAGCCTTCTTGCGTGCTGCGCGCTTGATCTTCTTGCGCTCCTGGGTGTCGGTGATGCTCTTGGTGTTTGCCATTAAATTATGCCGGTCTCTCTCTTCTGGATTTGGTTCGGAATTTTAGCGGTGACCGGATTCGATCACAGGCGCTCTAGCTGGGCGAACTTCTCCACCAGCTTCTTCACGCCATGCTGTTGAAATTGTACTGTAATCTTGGCGTCGTCCCCATCTCCTTCGCGCTGAAAGATGATTCCCTCGCCATATTTGGGGTGCCGGACGCGAACTCCCTTGTTCAGACCGGTCTTTCCCGTCGGCTCCGCGAACCTCGAGCTTCGGCCGTCCGAACTTGCTCCCCGCCTTCGCCACGCCGCCCTGACCCCGCGCCCCGAAGAAGTTCGCAATATTGTCGCAGCGACTGCCCCGGCAGCCGACACTGCGCGCGCCACCGCCGCCGAACCGCGACGAACCCTGCGAGCCTCTTCCGCCGCTCTGATCCTCATCCTCGTAGCTATAGTGACGTTCCCCGTCCTCATCAGCCGCCGCCCCGCCGTTCGCCGTAGCCGCTGCCGCGCTCGCATACTCCGCCGAGCATTCCGCCACGCCGGGCTGCCCAGATCCTCCATCAGCCGCCCCGGCACCTCCTCCAGAAACCGCGAAGGCACGCTCGACTCCGGCATATCCGATCCCATACCGCCGCCGATACCGCGCCCGCGTCATCACCAGCGTATCCATCGCCCGCGTCATGCCCACGTAGCAAAGCCGCCGCTCCTCCTCGAGCCCCGTCGGATCGGTCAGCGTCCGCGATTGCGGAAACAGACCCTCCTCCATGCCCGTCAGAAACACCAGCGGAAACTCCAGCCCCTTCGCCGCGTGCAGCGTCATCAGCGTCACCCGCGCCTCCGCCGAGTACGAGTCCGCGTCCGACACCAGCGCCGCATGATCGAGAAACTCGTTCAGCGTCTCGCCGCGCTCCTGCGCGTCCTGCGCCGCGTTCGCCAGTTCCTTCAGGTTCTCAATCCGCGAGAAGCTCTCCGGCGTCGCCTCCTCCTCGAGCGCGCGAATGTACCCGCTGCGGTCGTTCAGAAACTTGATCAACTCCGGCAGCGTCGCCGCCTCGCCCGGCTTGCGAAACGCCGGCTTCTCCTCGCTCATGATGCGCTCGGCAGCCCGATCCGCCGGATCTGCATCGCCGCTATGCCGCGCCTCGAAGGCGCTCTTCTTGATGCTCGCGCCCTTCTTCGCCACCACCGGAGCAAACGGATTGAACGAGACCGCATCGATCCATGCGCTCTCCGAATCGCCGCATTCTCCGCCGCCAGCGTGGAGACCTCCTCGCTCGGCCCGAAGTCGAAGTTGAAATTGAAGCTGGTATCGAACGAGGTCTGCGCCCCGGTATCCTCCACCGGCTCAAATCTTGTAGCCTCTTCGGTTCACAAAATCGAAGCTCGTATCATCCCCAGTCAGCAAATTCCTCAGGATCGAACCCCGTATCCCCATCCGCGTCGCTGAGCACCTGCAACATCCCCAGCAAGCTTCTCCTCAAGCTTCTCCGCAAACCTCCGGCCCCAGCATCGCGCGCGCATCCTCAATCAGCCGCCGAAATCCGCCAGCGCCGTCAGCGCCCGCGCCGGCAGCAGCCGGTCCTCGATCGCCCGCGCCAATCGCGTCCCACGTGCTCATCCCCGTGGTCAGCGCCATCCGCTCCAGCGTCTCCATCGTCGTCTTGCCGATGCCCCGCGCCGGCGAATTAATCACCCGCCCCAGCGCAATCGAGTCATGCGGATTCTGCACCAGCTTCAGGTAACTCAGAATGTCCTTGACCTCAGCGCGGTCATAGAACGAGAAGCCCGCCCACCATGTGGTACTGAATCTGATACCGTCGCAGCGCCTCTTCCACCAGCCGCGACTGCGAGTTCGTCCGGTACAGCACCGCGCACCGCGGCGCCTCCTCCTGCTCGCCCGCCTCCCGCAGATACTTCTGGATCCGGTCCGCGATAAACAGCGCCTCGTTCTCGCCATCCGGCGCCTCATAGAAGCCGATCAGCGACCCGCCCTCGCGCGCCGTCCACAGGTTCTTGCCCTTGCGCTGCGTGTTCTGCGCCACCACCGCCGACGCGCCCTCCAGAATCACCTGCGTCGACCGGTAGTTCTGCTCCAGCCGAATCGTCCGCGCCTCCGGAAAGTCCTTCTCGAACTCCAGAATGTTCTGGATATCCGCGCCGCGCCAGCTATAGATCGACTGGTCCTCATCGCCGACCACGCAGACATTCCTATGCGACCCGCCAGCAGCTTCATCAACTCATACTGCGGCCGATTCGTATCCTGATACTCGTCGATCATCACATATCTGTAACGCCGGTTGTATCGTTCTCGAACCTCGCTCGAGCTCTTCAGCAGCCGCACCGTCTCCAGCAGCAGGTCGTCGAAGTCCAGCGCATTGGCCTTGAACAGCTCCTTCCGATAGATCTCGAAGATGTGCGCGATCTTCTCTTCCATCGGGTTCGAGCTGGCGAGAAAGTACTCCTGCGGATCGATCATGTGGTTCTTCGCCCACGAGATCCGGCCCAGCACCACGCGCGGCTTCAGCTGCTTGTCATCGAGCCCCAGCCGCTTCAGCGCCTGCTTCACCACCGCCTGCTGATCGGTCTCGTCGTAGATGGCGAAGGTCCGCGTCAGCCCCACGCCATTCGATGCGCAGCGCCTCGATATCGCGCCGCAGCACGCGCACGCAGAAGCTGTGGAAGGTCGCCATCGTCGGCTTCGCCAGCGAGCTGTGCCCGAGAATCTTCTCCACGCGCTCGGCCATCTCCTTCGCGGCCTTGTTGGTAAACGTGACGGCGAGAATCGAATCGGCGGGCACGCCGCGCTCCTGGATCAGGTACGCGATGCGGTGCGTAATGACGCGCGTCTTGCCGCTGCCGGCGCCGGCCAGCAGCAGCACCGGCCCATCGACGGAGCCTGGATGCCGTCCTGCTGCTGCGGGTTCATATTTTCGAGAAGTTGGCTCAACGTGTGGCGGGCTCCAACCTCAATTTTATTCCCTTTGCCGCCGGAGGTTTTGCGAGCCCATCACCCAAAACGAAACGTCCTCTCGACGAACACGGACGTCATCTCGACCGAAGCAGCGTGCGACAGTCCTCATCCGTCCAGCTGCGAAGGGTGGAGTATCGAGCGCAGCGAGACCGTTCTCCTCTATCTCTCCCAATCACTAGAAGACAGCCACGATCATCAGCCTCACCTAAAACTTAGTGGATCGACAGCGCAGGCCGTCCCGCAAGACTCGCCGCGATCCCATCCCACAGCGCGATCCGCGCGCGCAGCGCGGTCTCGGCGGCCTCGGTCGCCTCGGCCCATTTGCGCGCATCGTCGCCGCACAGCTCCGCGATCATGCGCAGCGCCATCGGCCCGTGGTCCTCGCCGTCGACCTCGATGTGGCGGTCGAGATACCACCGCAGCGTCTTCACGCTGCCCTCGTACGAGGAGTAGCCGCGTCCAGATCGCGCAGAAAGCCGCGAAACATCTCCGGGATCAGGTCCTCGCGGCCGAAGGTAAACGCCGCGGCGACCGTGTGCAACTCGCCCTGCTCGATGATCTGGAAGGTGGCCTGCACAAAGCGCCGTGCATGTTCCGGCGCGCCGCACAGCGCAAGCGCTGCAGCGACGCTGGAGCCCTGCCGCAGCTGCCGAATCAGGCTGTCGATGGCCTCGGTCGACGCCCCGGCCTCGCGCATCGCCCGCAGATACAGCTCGAAGTGGCTGATCGCCTGCGTGCCATAGATGTCGCTCTCCTCGCCGAGCACGATCTCATTCACCAGCCGCCGGCTCTCGGGAAAGCGGCTCGGCAGCCACGGAATCTCGATGCCCGTCAGCCCCCGCTGCAGCGTCTTCAGCAGCGACATGAAGTCCCACACCGCGAAGACGTGAGCCTCCATAAAGAGGTGCAGGTCCTCCAGCGTCTCGAAGCTGCGATAGAGCGGATGGTTGGCGAGCCGGTCGTACAGCGGACGAAGCCGTTCGGCCAGTGTCTGAAGCTGTTCGCTGGAGTTCGGCGTCATGCTCTAAACCTTTTGAGTGGTGTCGGGCTTCTTGCCGGCGGTGCAGGCCTCGCAGCGGCAGACGCGGCGCAGGAAGTCCCACGAGTAGATGCCGCCCTCATGCCCGTCGCTCCACTTGAACTTGATCGCGTACTTGCCGATCGGCAGCACCTCGAGCGGCTTGGCCGGAGGATGGTACAGCGCCAGCGGATTCGGGTCCTTCGGCTTGGGCTCGCCCGGCAGCCGGCCGCTGTGTTCGCGCTCCTCGTGGCAGGTCGCGCAGGGGCAGGCGTCGCGCAGCCAGGGGAAGGTCCACGCGCTGTGGTGCCCGTCGTGCCAGTCGATCTCGACGCCGGTGCCTTCGGTCTTCTTCACGCGAACCTTCAGCGGCGTGACCGCGGACGATGGAAAGCTTGGGCAGATCGCCGCCGTAGCCCCGTGCCTGATCCCGGGCGGTCTCCTGCGGCGGCCCGGTCGGCCGAAACGATGCGAATTCCTTCGTGACTCATCCCTGCCTCCAGAAGAAGTATCCCGCCATAATGCAGCCGGTGGCTACTACGATGAGGCGCAGCACGTTGGGGTTGATGCGGCGGGCGTACTGCGCGCCGAGATAGCCGCCGACGCCGCAGAAGATCATCGACACCAGGCAGTAGTGCCACACAATCGCGCCGCTGACGATAAAGGTCACCACCGCGCACAGATTCGACAGGCAGGCGGCGAGCACCTTCAGCGAGTTCAGCTGGTGCATCTCCTCCACGCCGAACAGCGCCAGCGCGCTCATGATCAGGAAGCCGGCGCCGGCGCCAAAGTAGCCGATGTAAAAGCAGACCGGCAGCAGGACCAGAAACAGCGGAATCAGCGCCGGAGTCGCCTGCGGCTGATGCTCGCGGTCTTCGGCGATCGCCCGAGCGATGGCGCGGCGGCGCAACATGCTGGAGACCGGACCGCTGATGCCGAACAGCAGCGAGGCCACCAGCAGCAGCCACGGAACCATGTGCAGGAAGGTCATCTGCTTGGTCTTGAGCAGCACCACGGCTCCACTGACGCCGCCCAGAATGGAGGCCAGAATCACCACCGGCAGGATGTCCTTGCGCAGGTCGTTGCGCAGCGCGGCGACCGAGGTGAGCTGGCCGGGCCAGAGCGCGACGGTATTGGTGGCGTTGGCCTGGATGGGGGCGATGCCCATGGCGAGCATCGCGGGGAAGGAGACAAAGGAGCCGCCGCCTGCCATGGCGTTCATGACGCCCGCGAGGAAGGAGGCGGTGACCAGCCAGGTGGAGTGGGCGTATGCGGTGACGAGCGAAAACATTCTCTTTTCATTGTAGCGACTTGGATCCGGGACGTCGGAGGATTCCGGGATTCCGAAAGTACAAGCCCGGGACGACCAATCCCACCGCTTCCGGAAGACAGCAAAACCTCATATCCCGGGCCAGGTAACCGCCGGTAACTTGGTTACCGGCCACGCCGGACGCCCGCAAACGCAGCAATTTGTCCACGTTAGCCACACATTTTGTGGACTTCTGCACCGCTTTTCGTGCAGCAAAGAGGGTAATGGTTACCCGACCGGACAGGCATAAGACCCTCAAAAAGACCCTCGGCCTCAACCGAGAAATCGCCCACAAACCCCAAGAATTGCCTAGAAAAGCCGGTAACACTGCGCCGGAAAACCCATAATTAACCCGTACAAACCCGCAATCACCCATAACTTCCCACAAAGGCCCAGGCAGAAACGATAACCCACTCTAAACAGGCAGCTCGGGCGTGGCGGCGATCAGCTCCCGCGTATACGCCTCCCGCGGCCGCTCGCAGACCTCAAGCACATCGCCGATTTCGACCAGCCGGCCCTTCTGCAGCACCGCGACGCGGTCGCACAGATAGCGGACGAGAGGCATCGAGTGCGAGATGAAAAGGTAGGTAAGTTGATGACTGCGCTGGAGTTCGCGCAGCAGGTTGATGATCTGCGCCCCGACCGAGACGTCGAGCGCGCTGACCGGCTCGTCGAGAACCAGGAACTCCGGCCGCAGCGCGAGCGCCCGGGCGATATTGATCCTCTGGCGCTGGCCACCGGAGAACTCGTGCGGGTAGCGGTCCCTCGCCGACCCATCTAACCCTACTGTTTGCAACATTTCCAGAACCCGCGCCTCGATCCCTCCGGCAGGCCGTTCGCGGTGGATCAGGAAGGGCTCGGCGAGGATCTCGCGGACGCGCATGCGCGGGTTGAGCGCGGCAAAGGGGTCCTGGAAGACGATCTGCATGCGCCGCCGCAAGCCTCTGAGATGACTTGGGTTAGCCGCCAGCACGTCCTCGTCCGCGAAGCGCACCGAGCCGGCTGTGGGCTCGATGAGCCGCAGCAGCATGCGGGCGACCGTGCTCTTTCCCGAGCCCGATTCGCCGACCAGCCCCAGCGTCTCGCCCCGCTGAATGCTGAAGGAGACGTTATCGACCACCCGAGCGGTGGCAGCGCCGCTGCTGTACTCCTTGACTAAACCATTGGCGACGACCAGAGGGGCGGGTTGCTGCGACATAAGCGGATGGTAGCAGGAGGGCGCAGAGGGAACAGGGCAAATGTGGTCAGGCTATTGATAAGGCGTGGGATAGCGGAGGAAGAGACGGCCGCTCTGGACGCCTGGCTCATCCCTCGGAAAGGCAAGCGATGGATGAGCCAGACTGAGTCGGGAGCCGGTTTAGATCAGTGTGGGGTGGAGTTTGTGGAAGCCGGTGGCGTCCTGGTAGGCACGCGCGAAGGCGGCTACGCGGGCGTCGGAGTAGAGGCTGCCGAGGAAGGTGAGCGAGACCGGAGTGCCGGGGCCACCGGCGTTTTCGAGCGCTCCATCCTCCTCGTTGGCGGGGTGAGGGGCATCGTTGCCGCGAATGCCGTTGGGGACGATGACGGCGGGCTGGCCGGTGAGGTTGGTGGCGGCGAGCTGCGGCCCGTTCGAGGGGGTGACGATGACGTCGAGGTCGCTGAAGAGCTCGGTCATGGCGGCGATGGCGAGGGTGCGGGCGCGCATGGCCTGGATGTAGTCGACCGCGGAGTAGAAGCGGGCGACGCGGAAGGTGTTGGGCCAGTCGAAGGGCTTCTGGCCGGTGAGGAGCTGGTCGCGGCCGCTGCGGGTCATCTCGTCGAAGGCGGCGGCGCCTTCGGCCTCGAGGACGGGGACGATCTGGCCGAAGGGGAACTTGGGCATCTCGACGGCCTTGAGGGCGACGCCCATCTTGCCGCGCAGGACGTCGAGGGCGGCGTTGGCGTACTTCAGGTCGTAGGCGTGGCGGTCGTAGTCCTGCTTCTGCTCGGCGACGGAGGTCTTGGTGTCGGAGGGGTCGGGGGTGAAGGGCTTTAGTTCGAAGGCGGACTTGAAGTAGCCGACGCGGAGCTGCTGCCAATGGAAGTTGGCGTCCCAGTTGAAGGCGGCGTTCTGGACGGCGAGGTCGTGGCCGTCGGGGCCGTAGATGGCAGATAGGACGAGGGCGCAGTCCTCGACGGAGCGGCAGATGGGACCGATCTTGTCCATGGTCCAGCTGAGAGCCATGGCGCCGGTGCGGGGGACGAGGCCGAAGCTGGGCCGTAAGCCCGTGGCGCCGCAGCGCGTAGACGGGCTGGAGATCGACCCGAGGGTCTCCGTGCCGATGGCGAAGCCGACGCAGCCTGCGGCGGTGGCGGAGGCGGAGCCGGCGGAGGAGCCGCTGGAGCCCTGCTTCGGGTTCCAGGGGTTGCGGGTGCGGGCGCCAAACCAGAGGTCGCCCTGGGCGAGGGCGCCGAGGGTGGTCTTGGCGATGAGGATGGCGCCGGCGGCGTCGAGGCGCTGGACGACGGTGGCGTCGGTGTCGAAGTGCTGGGACTCGAAGCCGCCGGCGCCCCAGGTGGTGGGGTAGCCCTTGACGGCGAGGAGGTCCTTGCCGCCCCAGGGAATGCCGTGGAGCGGGCCGCGATAGTTGCCGGCGGCGATCTCGCGGTCGGCCTGGGCGGCTTGGGCGAGGGCGCGGTCTTCGGTGAGGGTGATGACGAAGTGCAGGCGCGGGTCGAAGCGCTTGAGCCGGGCGAGGTACATCTTCGTCAGATCGAGCGAGGTGACCTTGCGGGTCTGGACCAGCTCGGCGAGCTCGCGGACGGTGGCGAAGGCGAGGGTGTCGGAGGTGCCGGAGAGGCCGGCGGCGATCTGGCCGGCGAGCGCGCGGGTGTTGGGCGCGGGGCTGAGCGCGAGCGGGGCGCGGGCGGTCTCGAGCGTGGTGCCGCCGGGGACGGGATCGAAGACGAAGGCGGGAGCGACGCTGTTGGGCAGATGCAGGTCGCGGATGGCGGTGAGGGAGTCGCGCTGGCTGGTGAGGCCTTCGAGCATCATCTTTTTCTGGTCGTCAGAGAGGGTGATGCCGGCGATGGCGGCGGCAGCATCGATCATCTCCGGGGTGATCGTGGGGAATGCTGAGGATTTCGAGGATTCTTTTGACTCCGAGGACTTGGCGGGTGCGGTCTGGGCCTGCGCGGCGAGGGTGAAGAGCGCGCCGGGCAGGAGGGTCTGACCGAGACCGGCCGCGGAGCAGACGGCAAGGAAACGCCTGCGCGTGGAGGAGGAGAGGGGGTTGGAATCCATGCGGAATTATCGCATTGGCCATCGATCGCAGGACGGAGGCGCGGATGCATGCGCATCAACGTGATCCGTGTGATCGATCGCCGGTCGTTCTCCGGTTGCCTGTTGTTGGGAGGATAATGTCTGCACCGAATCGAAGTCGTGGCGGGCGCATCCATTAGTCAACCAATGATTTCTCATTTGGAGGGTAGTTGATGGGTGACGAGAAAAAAAGGCCGGACGAGACGGCAAAGGATTCTTTTCTGGGGCGCGTGAGCAGGCGTTCGTTTTTGTCGCAGCTGGGTGCCGCGAGTGTGGCCGCAGCAAGCGCGGGACCGCTGGCCGCGGCAGCGCAGCCAGTCGCGGCGCAGTCGGCTGCGCCGGCGTGCGGCTGGGGAGAAGATCGAGGGCGCCATTACGCTGAATCTGCGCGTGAATGGCAAGCCGCTGCAGGTGGAGGTGGATCCGCGTGCGACGCTGCTGGATACGCTGCGTGAGAGCGCGAACCTGACCGGCACCAAGAAGGGCTGCGATCATGGCCAGTGCGGCGCGTGCACGGTGCACATCAATGGCCGGCGCGTGAACTCCTGCCTGACGCTTGCCGCGATGCATGAAGAGGACGAGATCACGACGATCGAAGGCCTCGGGGAGCCGGGCAATCTGCACCCGATGCAGGCGGCGTTTGTGGAGCATGATGGCTACCAGTGCGGCTATTGCACCTCGGGACAGATCATGTCGGGCGGTTGCGCTGCTGAAGGAGCCGTGCGGTCCCTCGGATGCAGACGTCAAGGAGCTGATGAGCGGCAATATCTGCCGCTGCGGCGCCTATCCCAACATCGTTGCCGCCGTTCAACACGTTCGCCAGCGGGCTTAGCCGGAGGAGTTTGATTCATGGAGATATTTAAGTTCACCAAGGCCGCCGATGTGCCGCAGGCCATCCAGGCTGGAGCGGCGTCGAGCACGGCGCAGCAGGGCGCGCAGGTACGGTTCATCGCGGGCGGAACGACGCTGCTCGATCTGATGAAGCTGAATGTGGAGCGGCCGACGCAGGTGGTCGACATCAATCGGCTGCCGCTGGACAAGGTTGAGAGGCTGCCGGATGGGCGGCTGAAGATCGGTGCGCTGGTGCGCAACTCGGACCTGGCGCACAACGAAGATGTAAAGCGGGACTATGCGGTGCTGTCGCAGGCGCTGCTGGCGGGTGCTTCGGCGCAGTTGCGGAACATGGCGACGACCGGCGGCAATCTGCTGCAGCGGACGCGTTGCATGTACTTCCGCAACGACGCGATGCCCTGCAACAAGCGGGTTCCGGGGACGGGCTGTTCGGCGATCGAAGGCGAGAACCGCACGCTGGCGATTCTGGGTACGAGCAAGGACTGCATCGCGACCAATCCTTCCGACATGAACGTTGCGCTGACGGCGCTGGAGGCGACGATTCACATTCAAGGCGTAAAGGGCGAACGTGAGGTTCCGATCTCCGAGTTCTTCGTTGTGCCGGGGAATACGCCACAGCGGGAGAACGTTCTGGAGCCGGGCGATCTGATCACGTATGTAACTCTGCCGGCACCAAAGGCGAATCGCAAGCAGGTTTATCTGAAGCTGCGCGATCGCGCGTCGTACGAGTTTGCGCTGGCATCGGCGGCGATTGTGGCCGAGGTGAACGAGGGCAAGCTGAGCTACGTTCGCGTGGCGCTGGGCGGCGTCGGGACCAAGCCGTGGCGTTCGCTCGAGGCCGAGCAGGCGCTGCATGGCAAGCCTGCCGATGAGGCCAGCTTCCGTCGCGCTGCCGAAGCGGCGCTGCATGGAGCGACTCCGCAGAGCGAGAACGGCTTCAAGGTCGAACTGGCAAAGCGTTGCATCACGCACGCGCTCACCCTCGCAACCAAGTCCGCTTAGAGCGGCTACTCAGAGGAGACAAGAAATTCATGGCGACCGCATCTACATTTCCTCCCAAGACGACTGGCTCGCTTCCGCGCGTCGATGGCCCGCTGAAGGTCACGGGCGGTGCGAAGTATACGTCGGACTACAACCTTCCCGGGATGCTCTATGCCGTTCCGGTGTGCGCGACGATTGCGAAGGGAAGCATCACGGCAATTGATACGAGCCGGGCAGAGTCGATGCCTGGCGTGAAGGCTGTGTATCACCGCCAGAATATTGGCACGATCTACCGGGCTGCGCCGGCGTCGGGCTTCTCGAGCATTATCGACGAGCGTCGGCCGCCGTTTGAAGACGATACGATTCGCTACTACGGGCAGTATGTGGCTGCGGTCGTCGCGGTGACGTACGAGCAGGCGATGGCCGCGGCCAGCGCGGTGAAGGTCAGCTACAACATCGAAAAGCATGACGTCCGCAGCCATCTGGATGCGGAGGAGAAGCCGAAGGTCGACAGCACACGCGGGAATCCCGATGAGGCGTTTGCCGCTGCCGCGGTGAAGATCGATGCGACTTACGTTACGCCGGTGGAGACGCACAATCCGATCGAACTGCATGCGAGTGTGGCGAGCTGGGATGGGCAGAGCTTTACGCTCTATGAGACCACGCAGGCGGTGGTGAATCATCGCGGCGTGATGGCGCAGATGCTGGGCGTCCCTGAGGAGAATGTGCGCGTGATCTCGCGTTTTCTGGGCTCGGGGTTCGGCGGCAAGCTGTGGCCGTGGCCGCACTGCCTGATCGCGGCGCAGGCCTCGCGCAACCTTGGCCGGCCGGTGAAGCTGGTGGTGACGCGCGACATGATGTTCCAGAATGTGGGGCATCGTCCGCGTGACGCAGCAGCGGGTGCGGCTGGGAGCGACGCCGGAGGGCAAGCTGGTGTCGTTGCTGCATGACTCGCTGAACCACACGTCGATTCTCGATGACTACTCCGAGGGATGCAGCGAGGCTACGGCGTATAGCTACAGCACGCCGAATCTGCGCGCGACGTCGGGACTGGTGCGGCGCAATGTGGGCACGCCGACCTCGATGCGTGGGCCGGGCGCGGTGCCTGGGTTGTTCGCGCTCGAGTCCGCGATGGACGAGCTTGCGTTCAAGCTGAATATCGATCCCATCAAGCTGCGCCTGATGAATGAGCCGCAGAAGGATGAGGGGATCAACCTGCCGTTCTCGTCGCGCCACTTTGTCGAGTGCCTGAATGTGGGCGCGGAGAAGTTTGGCTGGTCGCAGCGCAATCCGAAGATCGGCTCGATGAAGAAGGACGGCCTGACGATTGGTTGGGGTGTCGCGGGTGCATCGTGGATCGCCGAGCGGATGGAGAGCGAGGCGACCGTCGAGTTGCTGAGCGATGGAACGGCGCGCGTTTCGACGGCGACGCAGGACATCGGAACGGGAACCTACACGGTGCTTTCGCTGATCGTGTCGGAGAAGACGGGCATTCCGACGGATCGGATCGAGGTGGTGCTGGGCGATACGGCGCTGCCACCGGGAGCGATCTCGGGTGGATCGTGGGCCACGGCGTCGCTGATTCCGGCGGTTACGGATGCGGTGGAGAAGGCGCAGAAGGCGCTGTACTCGATTGCGACCGGGAATGGCGCAGCCTTTGCGAACGAGAAGGAGGACGCGCTGGAGTTTACGAAGGGGCGCGTGCATCCGAAGGGGAGTTCGCCCGAGACCGGCGTTGCCTTTGAGGAGATTCTGAGCAAGGGGAAGTTGCGCGGAGTATCTGGTCAGGGTAAGTCGGCGGGAACCTTTGGCGATCCGAATCGTAAGTTCTCGACGCACTCGTTCGGAGCGCAGTTTGCGGAGGTTACGTGGGAGCCGGAGACGGCGCGACTGCGGGTGTCGCGCGTAGTCACGGTCATCGACGCGGGGCGGATCATCAACGAGAAGCCCGCGCGGAACCAGATCGAAGGCGCAGTGGTGATGGGGGTTGGGATGGCGTTGTTCGAAGAGACGAACTATGATTCGCGGTTCGGCGCTCCGATCAACAATAACCTTGCCGACTATATGCTGACGACCAATGCGGATGCTCCGAAGATCGATGTTACCTTCCTCGATTATCCGGACACGGTGCTGAACAGCCTGGGAGCGCGTGGAGTGGGGGAGATCGGATTGGCGGGAGTTGCTGCTGCCATCGCCTCTGCCGTGCACCATGCTACTGGGGTTCGCGTCCGGGAGCTGCCGATCCGCATCGAAGACCTGCTGCAGCCAGCGCGGCAGGTGACCACCTAACCCAAGTGAAGTAAGCCGTAGGAACAGGAGCGCGAAGGAGGGGTGCATGCTTCCTTTGCGTAAGACAATCCCGCAGAGGTGTAACTCTGCGGGATTATCTTTTGGCTCGTAACTGCTCGGCTCTGCAGTAGAGAATCGTTCTTACTTCTCCGTAGGTGGCGGGGCGTCGACGGCAGCCTTCGGCTTGGGCTGATTTTGCTTTCTTCGCGGAAGCGGTCTTTTTTGCGGAAACGGTTTTGACCGCTGCGCGTGTCGAGGTGGATTTTTTGCTGCCGGCGCTGTAGAAGCGTTGAGAGCAGACTTCTTTGCGCGACGAACCTTTGCCCAACGCTTTTTCTGTGCAGCAGCGATGTTCTCTCGCGAGGTTGCGCTCAAGGTGCGTGTGGCCTTTTTGGCTTTGGTCGACAGATCCGCAAATGGACGGCTCGCTTTGAGCTTCTCCGTGGCTTTGACGGCAGCCAGTAACTGTCGGACCTGTTGTAGTCGTGATATTTCGGCGTCAATCTCTAAGACAATGGCGCTTCTATCCATATGACCTCCGCTGTTGAGCATGACTCACGTGTGGCGAAACTCCCCGGTGAATTTAATCGCGGCCTCCGCGGAGTAAGAATGGGTATAATCCTCCAACAGTCGACGTGAGCTTATGTGTCGTGCGTAACCTTATCTTCTAGTCCGCGGAATAGCCAGAAAAATATGTGACATTGGGCTAACTCCAGCGAGCAACATAAAAATTCTGCACGGAGTGTGACGTGTGTCGCTATGCTGGCAGCGGCGCACTCCACTTAGTGCGCTGGTTGCGGTAATGAGGCCGTAGCGGAGCGCGTAGGATGGTATGTCTGTCCCTTGCGGAACTCAGGATCCATCTCGGCAATATCGACGCGAGAGCTCACGGTGTTTGCGGTAGGGAAGGTGGGTGGCACCTTCTGCGTTACTCTTCCTGTAGCGGCCCACTCCGTACCGCGTTGGAAGGTAGTGATAAAGCCTACGCCACTCAAGGCGACGGCATCGTGACCGAGGGTGGTGTGAAAGATTCTTCCTTTGCCGAAGCTCACGACCATCAGCATTGGTTCGTCGTTGTCCGTACCGTTGTTCTGCGGGTCGGAGTGGGCTGTGGCCAGTATGGTCATGTTCTGGCCCGGACCGCGAAGGGTGCCGTAGAGTTCGTCCGGGGCGTGCATCCAGGTCGGAGGGAGACCTTTCATGATGGGATGTTCGGGATGGCGCGTGATGATCAGGAAGGGGCGACGAGCGCCGTGGGCTCCGGCAGATCCGGGGGTGGGGTCGGAGAGTAGCTTGCCATCTTTCATGAACCAGCGCGGGCCCGCGGTTTCCGTGCGGCCTCTCCATCCGCCAATGCCGATCATCTGGTTGTAGGCAGGCCAGTTGGGGAAGGCGTTGTCGGCGGCATGGACGACGACAAAACCGCCGCCGTTACGAATGTATCGCTCGAACTGATCGCGTAGGTCAGACGGCCAATCGGCGGAGTCTAGATTGGAGACGACGACTTGATAGTGCGAGAAGTTTGGTTTGAAGCTACTGAAGTCTCCATCGGCGTGAGGAGCGGTGGCCACGGTTACGTCGAAGAGGCCGGTTTCTTCCAGTTCCTTTTTCAGGATAGGAGTGGTGAGTTGCCAGTTGTGATATGGACCAGCGCTCTCGCCGTCGAGGAGAAGGACGTGTATGCGGGGGGAGGCTGACTGAGCCGTGACGGAGAACAGGATGCTTGCAAAGAGAGTCCAAAGCATGACGGGAAGCCGCTTCATTTTTTCTCCTCGTTCCTTTGGGTATTGATATTATCAGCGGGCCTACTGGAGCAGTCATTTCTTCAGCGCGTGCGATGAATTTGTCAGGTAGACGATCCGAAGTTCGTCATCAGAGATGAAATGGAGATGACATTGAAGATACTGTACGGTAAGTTGACTCAGGTTTGGAGAGGCGCCAATAAGTGTCTTTGGATGCTTCTGGTTTCTGCAGGGTTGCTTTGCGCGCAGACGCCGCCGCGGCCTCGTATCGCTGGGGATCTCGCATATTGCGCTCTTCGCACATGACTATCAGAGGTCGCGCGCATTCTATGGAGACTTTCTCGGTTTGCAGGAGCCATACAAGCTGAGTAAGCCGGATGGGTCGCCGATCATGACCTTCTTCAAGGTGAATGATCATCAATATATCGAACTGTATCCGGAGCAGGAGGCAAACTCAGATCGGTTGAGCCATATTGCGCTGGAAACGGACGATATTGAAGCACTGCGGCTCTATCTTGCTGCGAAGGGAGTGGCGGTTCCGGAGCACGCATATCGGACTCGGATCGGTAATCTCAGCTTCAATATCAAGGATCCGGAGGGGCACACGGTTGAGATGGTGCAGTATCTGCCGGAGGGGAAGACGGTTGCTGCTTATGGAAGGTATATGAGTGACGCCCGCATCTCGCACGCACATGACTCATGTTGGTCTGATCGTCACCAAGCTGGATCCTGAGTATAAGTTCTACACGGAGATACTTGGCTTCAAGGAGACGTGGCGGGGAAGTTCGTCGGGGACGGTCCTCTCGTGGGTCAATTTGAAGGTTCCGAATGGAGAGGACTATGTCGAGTTCATGCTCGCCAAGGAGGCGCCGGATCCCACACGCCGCGGAGGGGCGCATCATCTCTGTTTGCAGGTCCCGGAGGTTGCTGCGAGCGTGACGAGCTTGAGGTCGCGACCTTACTTCAAGAGCTACGATCGCCCGATCGAGGAGCATGTAGGCGTCAATCGCAAGCGGCAGGCAAATCTGTTCGATCCGGATGGGACGCGGACGGAGTTGATGGAGCCGGCGACGGTGGACGGCAAGCCTACGCCTCCCTCGACCGCGCTTCCTCCAGGGTAGAGCCGGGCGGCAGCCATCGTTGGGGCGGCTGCCGCCTTTGAGTCGTTTACTCCGCAGTTGGGTTTTGACTGCTGCGGAAGGCCTCGTAGCGAGCCTTGTTCTCCGGGTTCGGTGGATACAAGCCGGGAAGGGGAGCGCCCGCTTGTACCTGAGCGATGATCCATGCCTCCAACTCCTCCTGCTTGGTGGCTTCGTCCACCACCTCGTGAAGCAGAGCGCTGGGAATGACCACGGCGCCATCGTCATCGGCAACGATGATGTCGTTCGGAAAGATGGCGACGCCCCCGCAACCGATTGGTTCCTGCCAGTTGACAAAGGTGAGTCCCGCGACCGAGGGCGGTGCTGCCGCACCCTGGCACCATACGGGAAGGTCGGTGTTGAGGACACCGCTCACATCGCGTATGACGCCGTCGGTGATCAGGGCGGAGACGCCGCGGACCTTCATGCGCTCGCAGAGGATGTCGCCGAAGATGCCGGCGTCGGTGACGCCCAGGGCGTCGACGACGGCGACGCATCCGGACGGCATGGCCTCGATGGCGGCGCGGGTCGAGATGGGAGAGCCCCAGGATGCGGGCGTTGCCAGATCTTCACGTGCTGGTACGAAGCGCAGTGTGAAGGCCGGGCCGACGACGCGCTTCTGGCCAGGCCGCAAGGGCTTGGTGCCGCGGAGCCAGACGTTGCGGAGTCCCTTTTTCAGAAGGACGGTCGTGAGGGTTGCGGTGGTGACGTTGGAGAGTGCTGTGTGCGTGCCGGAGTCGAGTCCCATTGCTTGCGTCCTGTCTGATGGAGTGGTTTGTACTTCATGTTTCGGTTCGATACTTCGCTATGCGGACGAACTATCTTGTTGCCGCGCGTTGTTTGAGTTCGGTGCGGAGTTGATCCAGATCCTTGGGCGAAAGATAGCGTCCATCTGTAACTACGGCGGTAACAGTTCGCGTGTTGGCAATGTTGTCGAGGGGATTGGCCGCGAGTAGATCGAGATCGGCGATACGGCCTGGCTTGATCGGGCCGAAGTCGTCGAGTTTGTGGAAGAACTTCGCGGGATTGAGGGTGGCGGTCTGGAGGGCCTGCAAGGGGGTAAAGCCGGCATCGACAAAGCGCTGGAGCTCGAGGTGCAGGCTGACGCCGGGGAGGAGATCGACTCCGGCGGGTGTGTCTGTGCCGGCGAGGAACGGTACATTGGCGGCGTGCAGTTTGCGCACGATATCGAGCTCGTGGTTGACGAACTGTTCGCGGACGGGGAGAGGGTCGGTGTCCATCGATTTGAGGATCGCCTTCTGGGTGGCCGGCCACCGCTTGGTGACCCATGTGTGCGCGGCGTAGGGGAGATCGGGATCCTTGCTGTAGTCGATGGCGTCGACGAGCCACTGGCCTCGCTCCCAGAAGAGCGTGGGGCATTGCCAGATCTGATGCTCGGCGAGCAGCTGGATCAGACTCGCCTCGCGGGCGGGATCGTAGGTGGCGAGGAATAGGCCGGGCGACTTCTTGCCGGTGAGGTAGTGGTCTTCGGTTGCCGCGGGGGAGCTGCCTTCGAAGATGCCGATGAGGTGCTCGAAGGTGCGTTGGCCGGAGGCGACGGCCTCGGTGGCGCGGATGGAGTCGGGGACGTGTCCCTCGTATTCGATACCGTCTTTTTTCGCCTCGGCTGCGATGGCGAAGTAGGCTTCGCGGGGGACTCCGGACTGGACCTTGATGAAGTTCACGCCGCGGCTTTTGAGCATGTCGACGGCGTTGCGTCCGTCCTCCGGGGTGGTGATCGCGATGGCGGCCTTGTAGTGGGACTGTCGGTCCATCGAGCATGGGGCCGGAGACGATCATGCGCGGACCGAGGAGTTGGTGGGCGGCGATGGCGGCGCGGGCGTTCAGGACCCGGTCCAGGTCGCTGCCCATATCGCGGATGCCGGTGATGCCGTTGGCGAGGAAGAGCGGGAGGATGAGGTCGGTGCCGTCATCGGCCATGCCGTCGAAGTAGACATGGGTATGCATATCCCACAGGCCGGGGATGAGGTATTGGCCCTTGGCGTCGACGACCTTCCCTGTTCTGGGAGCGTGTTTGCGGGAATGCTCGACGCGGAGGATGCGGTTGCCTTGGATGACGACGGTGGTTTCGGGGTGTACTGTGCCGTCGGCAACGTCGATGAGCTTCGCGTGCGTGATGGTGAGCGTTTGCGCGGTGGAATACGCGGTGAGGGCAAAGGCGAGAAGGAGGCTTTGGATAGGTCGCACCAGAGTATCGTACCGGCCGATGGAGGGTGTGACCAAGAGGGTTGCGCACGGACCGACTGGCTGATCGAAGTGACTTTATTTGCTGGAAGATGAGCACAGGCGTTGCGGTAGGCAGACTGGACAGAAAGAGTCGAACGCTGAGTCGCGATGGGGATGTGGCTGTCGAGGAGCACCGGATCCCTTACGGAACGGGACCGAGTCGCGGCGGTTCCGGTGACGCGGTGCGAGGGCCGGAGGATGCGGCCAAGCTTCTTGACATCGAGGTGCAGCAGATCGCCCGCGCGCGGCGTGCTCGTAGCGCTGGACCGCAGGTTTTAGCTCCGGATCGCGCATCCGGCTCAGCCGCAGCCGGCGTAGGATGCGGCTCACCGTCGCTCGGCTCAGGCCTGTCTGCTGCGCGATCCGCTGGCCAGTTGAGCGCTCGCCGCTGCAGAGTTTCGACACGTTCGGCCAGCTTCGCGGATGCGCGGTACCGCAGCCGATGTGGGCGCGAGCGCCAGTCCTGCAGACCAGCCACGCCCAGCTTGCGATACCGCCGCACCCACTTACCCGCCGTCTGCCGGCTGAGCCCGTGCTCGGCTGCCGCCTCGCACAGGCTCAGCCGGCCTGCCACCACAGCACGGCACAAAAGCTATCGACCATGCACCGTCAAACGCGCATGATGGTGATGATCCATCTGACCTGCGAAGAAACTTGTTACTCGACACAATAAGCTTCTTCGTTCTGGGTGAGATGGACAAACAACCTATGGAAACCTCACAGCTAGATGGGGAGAGCCGCAATCTTCAATGCGCTTTGATTTTTATTTTGACATCTCCGTTCGGCGATGTAACAATGCTTGGCAATACTTCCTACCAACTATTTGTCTCGGGCCGCGTGAACAAGACGTGGATGCCTGGCGAACCAACGCACAGATTTAGGGCCACTTTCGGGACTGCTATCTTCGTAGCGCTCTATTTGGGAGTTCTAAGTATGCCTCGTCTGACCTTAGCCGCCCTTCAAAAGGGGAGCGGCTGGAAGCATGTCTGGCTCGCTCGCGTCGTCGCTGTCTTGATCGGGGTATCGATTGCCTCGTCAGCGGCATATGGCACCATTGTTCCTTTGGCAGGGGACAGCTTTGTCAGTTCGAACCGGCCGACGGTGAACTTTGGCACGCTTGCCAATCTCTATGTGGGCAACGGAAACACGGCGCTGTTGTTTTTCGATCCGTCGTTGGTGCTAAGCGGGGTCGCATCGAATCAGATTGCCCAGGCGACGTTGACGATCTTTGTGAATCGAGTCAACACGGGGGGCACGGTCAGTTTGTCCCCGGTGACCTCGGCCTTGGGCGAGTCTGGTATGGCGCTTCTCCCCGCGGCCACGTATGACGAATGACCCCGAGTATCGGCTCCTCGGTAACAGCTTCCGCGGCAAGCGCAGGCAGTTACGTCAACTCTCGATGTGACGTCTCTGGTTCAAGGCTGGGTGAGTGGGACCACGCCAACTACGGTTTCGCGTTGAGTTCGGCGAACGCCGATCTTGTTCTGGATAGCAAGGAGAATGATGAGACCGGGCATGCAGCAACGCTGGATGTGACGATTACGTCGATGGGCGCGACTGGGGGATTCAAGGCCCGGTGGGGCGACTGGCCCGACGATGGCGAACGGCACTGGTAGTCAAGGGATTCAAGGTCCTGTGGGGTCGACCGGCCCGACCGGTACCAATGGCACCAATGGCGCTACCGGTGCTACGGGGGCAACAGGCACGATTGGAGTGGTCGGGAACTGGTCTTCGAGCACGGCCTACCAGATTGGTCAGGTCGTGTTTTGCGCTAGACCTGTACGAGCAATGGATCGAGCTACGTGTCGTTACAAAACTCTAATACGAGTCAGGATCCTCCGACGCAGGCATCAGCCTGGGGTTTGATTGCGCAGGTGGGTGCAGACTGGAGCGCAAGTTCTGGGGCTTGATGGTGCGCGGTTGGTGCGACCGGGCGCGACCGGTCTGCTGCGAGGCAACTGGTGCGACGGCTGGGCCACTGGTGCGACAGTCCTGGTGCGACGGGTGCGATTGGTGCGACGGGTTGCGTGCCGGTCGTTGGTGCACGGATCGACTGGCGCAACGGGTTCTACTGGACAACTGGCGCGACGGGCTACTGGCGTGACGGGTGCGGTTGGTGCGACTGGGGCGACGGGCACGCTCGGAGGGGTCGGGAACTGGTCTTCGAGCACGCCTTACCAGATCGGCCAGGTGGTGTACTGTGCTACGGCCTGTACCACGAATGGCTCGACCTACATTGCGCTTGCTACCAACACGGACGTCGATCCTTCGTCGGGCGGTCCGTCAGGCGTATGGCAGCTGATCGCGAAGGCGGGTGCGACCGGTTCCACTGGTGCGACCGGGTAGCCGGGCCTGCAGGTGCGACCGGCTGCCGTTGGGTCGACCGGTCCGACTGGCTCGGCTGGAGCGGTGAGTTCGGTCGCGGCCGGCACGATTACGACCGGTGGTACGACCGGCTCGCTGACCGTCAGCAACGGCACCAGCACCCCCACCATCAACGTCAACTTCCCGGTGGTCAGCATCTACGGCGATGGCTCGGATGGGACGACGGCAGGTGTCTGCAATATCAGCTCTACGCGAACTGGGCCACCACCGATCCCGGCGAAAGATATCCAGTGCACCAACTTCACGGTCGCGAGCGGCCAGACCCTGACGGTCCCCAGCGGCACTGTCATCCGTGCTACCGGGACGGTCGAGATTGCCGGAACGATCACGGTGGTGCCGAACGGGATGGCGGGTTATATTGCGGCTCCGCCGACTCATCCGGGGACGCCGGGATTGCGCTGTCGGCGTTTACGCTGCGAAAGCTGTTGAAACCCGGGCCAATGGGTTGTGGCAATGGAGGGAGTTTCCCTCCGGGAACGACCTCTCCGCGGGCTATGGCCTAGGCGGAGGCTCGCTGGTCCTCCTCGCTCAAGGCGCCATGACAATCAGCGGAACCATTGCGGCAAACGGCGGGGGGCCGGGGTCGACAGTCTAGGGGATTATGACGGCGGTGGTGCGGGCGGCATAATCATTCTCGCCTCCAAGACCTCGATCTCGAATACGGGGACGTTGTCCGCAAATGGCGGTCAGGGCAATGCTTCTGGCTCCAATGCTGCCGCAGGAGCAAATTATTCTCCCGGCGGCGGGGGCGGGGGAGGCGTCATTCATCTGCTCTCCCCCAGCAATAGCTGATTGGGACTGCAACGGTAAACGGAGGCAGCGTCGGGAACGGTACCTTCATGTGCGTATGCATCTGGTAACGGCGGGGGCGCCTGCGGCGGTAACGGCGGAATAGGATATCAATATAGCGAATCCGCTCCGGTGGTACTGAGACGGCCGCTGCTGCAGGCGGGCTCATCCGGGCTGGTCATTAATACCACCGTCTCCGATCCCGCGACCCTGTTTGTGCCGTAGCGATGGTGCGGTGCAGTCCTTCAGGCTCATGTATTTCAGCGGCAAACTCAGCAAACTCAGTGGATAGCAAGGAAAGGGAGAGCAAGATGGGTGATCAGTATCTCGGAGAGATTCGGATGGTGGGGTTCAACTTTGCCCCGCAGGGATGGGCGCTGTGCAACGGGCAGACCTTGAGCATCTCGGCGAACACCGCGCTGTTTTCGCTGCTGGGGACGACCTACGGAGGGAATGGGACCACGAGCTTCAATCTGCCCGATCTGCAAGGCCGCTTCCCGCTTCACGCAGGGGCCGGTGCGGGGCTTCCGGTCTATGTTCAGGGCGAAAAGGCGGGTGCGGAGAGCATTGTGCTGAACCAGCAGCAGATGCCGCAGCACACGCACGTCGCCACCTTTACCCCGTCAGGTGGAGGCGGGACGCCCTCGGTGAATGTGACCATCACGGGAAGCTCGGCGGCGGGTACGTCGACCTCGCCCACGGGGAACTATCTGGCGGGCGTCGCCAGCGTACCCGGGCACACCGCTCCGCTCTACGTGCCGGGGAATTCGGCGCCTCCGGGGGCTGGCACGATCGCCGGGGTGCAGGCGTCGCTCTCGGGAGTCTCAGGTGGAGGCGGCACGGTGACGAACGCGCTTACGGGAGGCAGTCTTCCGGTATCGATTGCGCCGCCCTACCTCGCGATCTACTTCATCATTGCGCTTACCGGGATCTTTCCGCCGCGCAGCTAGGCTGGGCACGGAATAGCTTTGGACAGGAAGGGCAGAGAAACGATGGGGCAGCAGACGGGAAGGCAGAGGCGAGCGAGCGGCGTATGTGCAGCGGCTGTGACAGCGGTTCTCGGTGTACTGTGTGCGGCCCCATGTTCGTCTGGTAGCGCAAGGTATTCTCACGGTGACACCCGGAAGCATGTTCGCCACGATGGCCGGGCGATTCGGTCAGAAGCTTTCTACGAGTTGGGCGTCTATACCAAGTTAGGCTCAAGTAGAAAAGAAAGGCCGCCTGCGAGTCAGGCGGCCTTTTCTTTATCTGTCCTACTTCTGTACTTATGTGTCCAACCTAACTACTACAACAACAACACACACTGCCGCGTTTAGATGTCGAGGTTCTTGACGTCGAGGGCGTTTTCTTCGATGAACTTGCGGCGGCTTTCGACGTCCTCGCCCATGAGGGTGGTAAAGATCTCCTCGCAGGCGGCGATGTCTTCGAGCTTGACCTGGAGCAGGGTGCGGCGCTCGGGGTCCATGGTGGTCTCCCAGAGCTGCGGCGCGGTCATCTCGCCGAGGCCCTTGTAGCGCTGCACCTGGTACTCCTTGCGGCCCTGTTCGATGACGTACTCGAAGACGTCGCGCGGGGTCTGCTTCTCGACCGGATCCTGGTTGATCTTGTTGGAGCGCTTGGCCGGCTTGGTCTCGACGACGGTGCCGGGGGCGGCAGCGGCCTCGGGGGCGACGCCCTCTTCCTGCGCGGTCTCGTCGGCTTCGGCGGTTTCGTCGAGTGCCTCCTGCGCGGCCGCAGCGGTGGTCTTGGCGGCGTAGGAGATGAGGAACGGGGCCTCGAGCTTGTCCTTGATCTGGGCGTGCTTGGCGAGCAGCTGGCGGCTCTCGGCGGAGGTGGCCAGAGCCCAGTCGATGGTGCGCACGGCGCCCTGAGCGTCGGTGAAGCTGACCGACCAGGTCTGGTGCTCCTCGTCGAGAGTGGGTTCGCCGACGGCGCGGAACTGGTACTCCTTGACGATGGCCTGGAGGCGGGCCTGCATCTCGATGAGCTTGGCGGGAGCCTGGCCGGTGGTGGACTGGAAGTCCTCCTTCTTGGCCGGCGCGGCGCCCTCGTGGGCGAAGAGCAGGCTGAAGTCGCGGACGACCTGCTCGTTGCGCAGGCGCTTGTCGAGCTTGTCGAAGAAGCCGAGGTAGTCGTTGAGCTGCGACATGAAGGCGGTGAGCTCGGCGCCCTCGATCTTCTGCTGCTTGGGGCCGTAGGTGAGCACCATGCCGTCGGAGGCGCGCTTGACCATGACCGAGACGTACTCGCGGTCGTCCTTGATGTACTGCTCGAACTTGCCCTTCTTGATGCGATAGAGCGGCGGCTGGGCGATGTAGACGTGGCCGCGCTTGATCAGCTCCGTCATGTGACGGAAGAAGAAGGTGAGCAGCAGGGTGCGGATGTGGGATCCGTCGACGTCGGCATCGGTCATCAGGATGAGCTTGCCGTAGCGGAGCTTGGCGACGTCGAAGTCGTCCTTGCCGATGCCGCAGCCGAGGGCTGTGATCATGGCGCGGATTTCCTCGTGGCCGAGCATCTTGTCGTAGCGGGCCTTTTCGACGTTGAGGATCTTACCCTTGAGGGGGAGGATGGCCTGGAAGCGGCGATCGCGGCCCTGCTTGGCGGTGCCACCGGCGGACTCACCCTCGACGAGGTAGAGCTCGCAGCGGTCGGGCTGGCGCTCGGAGCAGTCGGCGAGCTTGCCGGGCAGGCCGCCGCCGTCGAGCGCACCCTTGCGGCGGGTGAGGTCGCGGGCCTTGCGGGCGGCCTCGCGGGCGCGGGCGGCGTCGATGGCCTTGTTGATGATCTTCTTGGCGACCGAGGGGTTCTGCTCGAGGAAGGCGCCGAGGCGCTCGTTGACGAAGGCCTGGACGGTGCCGGCGATGTCGGAGTTGAGCTTGCCCTTGGTCTGGCCCTCGAACTGGGGCTGCGAGAGCTTGACGCTGATGACGACCACCAGGCCTTCGCGGACGTCGTCGCCGGAGAGGTTCTCCTTGACGTCCTTGAAGAGGCCGAGCGACTGGCCGGCGGCGTTGATGGTGCGGGTGAGCGCGGTCTTGAAGCCGGAGAGGTGGGTGCCACCGTCGATGGTGTTGATGTTGTTGGCGAAGGTGAAGACGGTCTCGGAGTAGCTGTCGTTGTACTGGAGGGCGATCTCCATGGCGACGTTGTCGCGCTCGGCCTCCATGTAGATCGGCTTCTCGTGCAGGACGCCCTTGCCCTTGTTGAGCAGCTTGATGAACTCGGCGATGCCGCCGGTGTACTTGAAGGTCTGGGTCTTGGCCTCGCCGGTCTTCGGCGTCGGTCTGGCGGTCGTCGGTCAGGGTGATCTCGATGCCCTTGTTGAGGAAGGCGAGCTGACGGAGGCGGTTGGCCAGGGTGTCGTAGCTGAACTCGGTGACGGAGAAGATGGTCTTGTCGGGGAGGAAGTGGACCTTGGTGCCGCGGCGCGCCGAGGCGCCCATCTTGCGGAGCTTGCTGATGGGCTCGCCCTTGGAGTAGTCCTGCTCCCAGGCGTAGCCGTCGCGCCAGATCTCGACGTCGAACTCCTCCGAGAGGGCGTTGACGCAGGAGACGCCGACGCCGTGGAGGCCGCCGGAGACCTTGTAGTTGGAGGCGTCGAACTTGCCGCCGGCGTGGAGCATGGTGAGGACGACCTGGACGGCGGGCATGGTCACGCCGTTGATGGTCTTGTTGTCGACCGGGATGCCGCGGCCGTCGTCGACGACGGTGATGGAGTTGTCGACGTGGATGGTGACGTCGATGCGGGTGGCGTGGCCGCCGAGGGCCTCGTCGACGGAGTTGTCGACGACCTCGTAGACGAGGTGGTGCAGGCCCTGCTCGCCGGTGGAGCCGATGTACATGGCGGGGCGCAGGCGGACGGCCGCGAGGCCCTCGAGGACGGTGATGTTTTCAGCGGAGTAGCCGCCTTCTTTCTTGCACGGGTTCGCTGGCTGCCTTGGTTTCGAGGTCGAGAAGGGCGGTTTCGGTGGGAATTGCGGTCGATGCCATGGAACTCCGTAAGATCGTGGTTTGCGTGCTGCAAAGAGGCCGAGACGGAGACCTTGCTGGAAGGAGGAAAGTCCGCGTCAATTCAGCACTTAAGGCGCTTCGGAGCGACTCTTTTTAGACCTTTAGTATACCATGCGGGGCCTTGCTTCCGGCGCTGCGGCGGGGTGTCCGGGGGTGTTCTCGGGATGCTTGCGAGGCGAGCCCGCGGTCGCTTGAAGGGGCGCTCGAGAGGTACCTCCCCCTCCCCCTGGCAAAGTACCCAAAGTCTAGATAACAAAGAGCATAAGTCCAAACCAAAGTCTGGACTCGGGAGGGTCCGAAGAGGCTCCGTTTTGCGGCCTTTCTACTCTCGATTTTATCAGGCGTGTCAAGCGGTTGAGGGCGGTTGAGGGCACGTTGCGACGGGCGGCTGGAGGAGGTGGTTGCGAATTCGGAGGAGGAGGGGTGGGTTTCGAGGTATACTGGCTGGAGTTGTTCGAGTCCTGGCTAGGCAGTACTACGGCCGGAACTATTTAGGAATCCCATGCCAAAGTTGAAGACACACTCGGGCGCTGCGAAGCGCTTCACGAAGACTGCCAGCGGCAAGTTCAAGCGCGGACACTCGAAGATGCGTCACATTCTGACCTCGAAGGCGACCAAGACCAAGCGCAAGCTGGGCGGGTCGGCTCTGATCTCGGATGCGGACCACTACAACGTGTCCCGCATGCTTCCCTACGCCTAGAACTTAGGCGCAGGGAGGACGTTTTCCCGATCGAGCCGCTGCGGTGCTGTGGCGACACAGCTTCCAGCAAAGGGCCTGCCAAGCGTTCATGGCCCCTGGAATTGCTCTCTGCGAGAGCAAATTCCACCGAGATTCGGGAGTTGCATAGCGCGTGAAGAGGACCACCCTTCCTCCAGCCGCTTAACCGATGTACGCCAAAGGAGATTGACATGCCCCGTGTAAAACGGAGTACAAAACGTAGCGACCGCCGCAAGAAGATTCTGAAGCGGGCGAGTGGCTACTTCCTCACGAAATCCAAGCTTTATCAGGCAGCGCAGGAGGCCGTCGAGCGCGGACTCATGTTCGCCTACACCGGCCGTAAGCAGAAGAAGCGGCAGTATCGCGCTCTGTGGATCGTGCGTATCAACGCCGCGTGCCGCCTGAACGGCATGAGCTACTCGACCTTCATCAATGGCCTGAAGAAGGCTGGCAACGGTCTGGACCGCAAGATCCTGGCCGACATCGCGGCGAACGACGCTGCTGGTTTTGCCGCTCTCGCGGCGAGGCAAAGGCTGCTCTGGCGAAGGCTGCTTCCGCCGCCTAAGACGCATCCGAAGTATTATGTTCTCGCAAAGAGGTACCGCTGCGGCGGTACCTTTCTTGTCTGTGGCGTCGGAGTCTGCGATGCGGCTTCGCAGGGCCTGTCATTGGGCGCGTTCGCATTTGTTTATCTCGATTCTGGCTTGAAGAAAGTATTCTGTGGCTATGGAACAACTGGCGTCTTCTGAAGGTGAAACCTCCGCAACCCCGCAGTTTGAGAGCTGGGGGCGCTATCCGAACTACTCGGGGAAGATCCTGCCGCTGCATTGGCAGGGCGATTTTCCGCGGGTGGTGGAGGGCGTACACAACGGCGCGCTGCCGGTGGGCATGGGGCGGAGCTACGGGGACGTATGCCTGCTGAAGGATGGCAACCTGCTGCTGACGACGGGGATGAACCGGCTGCTGGACTTCGATCCGGAGACCGGGTTGCTGACGGCCGAGGCGGGCGTGACGCTGGCGCAGATTCTGGACTTCGCGGTGCCGCGCGGGTTCTTCCTGCCGGTGACGCCGGGGACCAAGTACGTCACGCTGGGCGGGGCGATCGCCAATGACATTCATGGCAAGAACCACCACATTGCGGGGACCTTCGGCGCGCATGTGACGCAGTTCGGGCTGGTGCGCTCGGATGGAACGGCGATGCGCTGCTCGCCGACGGAGAATGCGGACTTCTACGCGGCGACGATCGGCGGGCTGGGGCTGACGGGGCTGATTCCGTGGGCGCAGATACGGCTGCGGCCGATTGTGTCGCGCAAGATCGACTATCGCGGGATCCAGTTCCATGGCATCGACGAGTTCCTGGACCTGACGCGGCAGAGCCAGCATATCGAGTACACGGTGAGTTGGGTGGATTGCGCGTCGACGGGGAAGAACTTCGCCCGCGGCGTGTTCATGGAAGGCGACCACTCGAAGGTTCCGGACGAGCTGAAGCCTTCGCCGGAGCCGAAGCTGGTGTTCCCGTTCGACGCGCCGGGCTTCGCGCTGAACCACCTGACGGTGAGCATGTTCAACACGGTCTTCTTCCATAAGCAGAGGAAGAAGGTGGTGCGCGCGCTGCAGGACTACGAGCCGTTCTTCTATCCGCTGGACAAGGTGCTGCACTGGAACCGGATGTACGGCAAGCGCGGGCTGCTGCAGTTCCAGTATGCGATTCCGTGGGAGAACGCGCGCGAGGGGACGATTGCGATCCTGCGCGAGGTGGCGAAGTCCGGGTTGGCGTCGTTCCTGGCGGTGCTGAAGGCGTTTGGCGATGTGCCTTCGCCGGGACTGATGAGCTTTCCGCAGCCTGGGATTACGCTGGCGCTGGACTTCCCGATCAAGCCGGATGTGAGCTTCCCGCTGTTCGAGCGGCTGGCGGACATGACGCTGGAGTTTGGCGGAAGGCTGTATCCGGCGAAGGATGCGGCGATGACCGCGGCGCAGTTCCAGGCCTTCTATCCACAGTGGGAGCAGCTGGCAGGCTTCCGCGATCCACTGCTTACCTCCAGCTTCTGGGAGCGCGTTACCGGAGATCGTTCGAGCCTATGAGTACTCAAGCTTCCACCACCGCAGCGGCGACGACGCAGGACGTTCAGCACGGTGCTGCATGCCTCCATCAAGGGACCGTCGCAGGAAGATTCTGGTTCTTGGCGCGACCTCGGGGATCGCCGAGGCGACCTGCCGGATCTGGGCGGCGCAGGGCGCGAGCCTGTTTCTGGTGGCGCGGAATGCGGAGAAGCTGGCCGCTGTGGCTGCCGATCTGCGCACGCGCGGGGCGCGGTTTGTGGAGACCGCGGTTGCCGATCTCGACGACACGGAACGGCATCCGGAGCTGCTGGCGCATGCGGTCAACTCGCTGGGCGGAATGGATGTCGCGTATTTGGCGCATGGCATTCTGGGCGACCAGACGAAGGCGGAGCAGGACTTCAACCAGGCGGCGCAGATCTTCCATACGAACCTGATGGCTCCGGTGTCGCTGCTGACGTGGCTGTCGAACTACTGCGTGCGAGCGGCATGCGGGCGTTCTGGCGGTGATCTCGTCGGTTGCGGGCGAGCGCGGACGGAAGTCGAACTACGCGTATGGCGCGTCGAAGGCGGGCTTGACGGCGTTTCTGGGTGGGCTGCGGAACCGCGTCGATCGCGAGGGCGTGACCGTGCTGACGATCAAGCCGGGTCCGGTGAAGACGGCGATGACCGGCGGCATGAAGGGCAGCGAGAAGTTCGCCGATGTGAATGCGGTCGCGAAGAGCATCGTGAACGCGGTCGAGAAGAGGCAGGACAATCTGTACGTGCCGTTCCAGTGGCAGCCGATCATGTTCGTGATTCGGCATATCCCGGAGCGGATCTTCAAGAAGCTGAATCTGTGAAAAGCTGTCCTGCCGGACGGGCGCCCTGCGCGGGCGGCGGTCACTTCGTGACGTGTGATCCCTTCGGTTGGGCCTCCCGATGGTCGGCAGGAAGATTTATGCTGCTGCTGTTGGGCGGCCATCTGTTGCTGGCGGGTGGGGGCGGGCGGTGGCTCGGGAAGGGCGGTGGCCTTCTCGACCAGGGTGGACCAGTCCTCGGGGACGGGGAGTTCGCGGTCGAGCTGGGGGGCGGCGTTGCTGGGGTTGACCTGGACGGCGACGGTGAGCTCGCTGTCGGCGCGGCCGCGGAAGATGCCGTGGGTGGGCGGGACGTCGGCGTAGTCGCGCCCGATGGCGGTGCGGATGTGGCGGTCGCCGGCGACCAGCCAGTTGGTGGGATCGAAGCCGACCCAGCCGAGCTGGGGCAGGAAGGCCTCGATCCAGGCGTGGGTGGCGGAGTTGATGGAGCGGTCCTGGTCGGCGCGGCCGTGGTAGAGGTAGCCGCTGACGTAGCGGCAGGGGATGCGGAGCTTCGTGCGCACCAGCGTGATCATGATGTGGGCGAAGTCCTGGCAGACGCCCTGGCGGCTGCCGAGGGCGACGTCGATGGGGGAGTCGACGCGGGTGGATTTGGGGACGTAGTCGAAGTAGCGGTAGATCTGCTCGTTGAGCTGGTGGAGGACGAGGAGCGGGTCGTCGCGGCGGCGGAGATCGAACTCGGCGGCGAGGCGGTCGAGGGCCGGCGTGGGGGCGGCGAACTCGCTGGGGAAGAGCATCTCGGAGTAGTCGCCGGCGTCGACGAGGGCGTCGAGGTCGGCCCAGGCGTCGGGGGCGAGGAAGGTGGGGACGGCGGCGTGGGGCTGCATCTCGACGAGGGACTCGGCGACGATGACGAGCTGGCCGTGCTGGCCGGGGATGTCGAAGTGATGGACCTGGTTGGCGAGGTGGTCGCGGTAGCTGAAGACGCGGCAACGGGGGCTGACGGAGAGATGGAAGGTGAGGCAGCGCTGGCTCTGGTCCGAGCGCGGGTGCATGCGGGTCTCCATCATGCTCTCGCTGACCGGGTTGCTGTAGAGGAACTTGGTCAGGTGGCGGATTGAGTAGTACATGCGTTGCCTCCTCATTTGCTTGCGCCTGGGTTCCCCCTGGGGATTGCCTGGGCGTAAGTTCTCTGCGTGCTATGGTTTGTCCGGTATGGTGCCTCGCAAAATATTCATCGTCAAATGACTTGAATCTCAAAGTATTTAGGAATACGGCTTGCGCACTGAGCGCGGCTCAAGCCAGGTCGGTGCGAACTCTAACTTCTACATGCATGATAGCGAGAATTGGGTGGGCAGAATCGGCACATTTCTTGTGCGTGGGGAGTGCTTATCGTTTGACTGCCGATTGGTGCGACATGATGGGCACCTGTCTGGAGAGAGCGAATGACTTCCCTGGTACTCTGTGCAGTGGGTAGGAGTGACCGAAAGATAGTGCTGAGGGCGAGAAGGTGGCCTGTATGATCGAGCTATTGAAATGGCCGAAATGCCTCATGGGTGGGCGCATCGGTTGCGTGTCTCGATCGGGCGGACGAAGTCGCCTGTGGAGATGGAACCAGAGAAAGTGCAAGTCATCCTGCGTTACCAATAGCGTGCGAATCTACGTCATCTACAAAGCCACCGTGCGTGCGGCGCTTTGCATGCTCGCAGCGGATAAGTGCAGGAAGCCTTCAGACATGAGCAAGGGTTTAGGAAATCAAAAGCGAGTGCATGGGTCGTCTGTGTATTGGCATACTGCTTCTGCCGCTGGTTGCTGGGCGCGGCGCAGGCGCAGAGCGGCTACACGTGGGATCAGGTCAAGGCTAAGTTCGAGGCGGCGAATCCGACGCTGAAGGCGGATCAGAATAATGTGGAGGAGCTGAAGGCGGAGGAGATCACGGCGTTTCTGCGCCCGAATCCGCAGCTGACGCTGTCGCAGGATGGTACGGCGATCGCGCCGTATAACGGCCACTGGCAGCCGACGAAGGGAACGCAGGGCTCGCCGAGCATCAGCTATCTGCATGAGCGCGATCACAAGCGCGAGCTGCGGCTGAAGACGCGCGCAGGAGGCGACGCAGATCGGCGGGTCGCTGCACGAGGATCTGGAGCGGAACCTGGTGTTCGGGCTGCGCTCGGCGTTTGTGCAGACGCTGGAGGCGAAGGCGGTGCTGGATCTGGCGCGCGCGGATCTGGAGTACTACGACAAGATCATCGCGATCAGCCAGGCGCGGTTCAAGGCGGGCGATCTGGCGCAGATCGATCTGGATCGCATCGAGCTGCTGCGGGTGCAGTACGAGTCGGAGATTCAGACGGCGATCGTGAATCTGCGCACCGCGAAGATTGCGCTGCAGCAGATGCTGAACGACCACACGCCGCTGGAGCAGTTCGACGTGACCGGGCCGTTCGACTTTCCAGAGCAATCTGCAGCCGTTGAACGAGGTGGAGCAGGCGGCGCTGGATGCGCGGCCGGATCTGCGGGCGGCGATCGAATCGCTGGAGCAGGCGAAGACGAACCATCAGCTGGCGGTGTCGAACGGCTCGACCGATCCGACCTTCAGCGCGTGGTACACGTATAACCCGTCGTTTGCGAACCCGGACGGGCACCAGACGCTGGGTTTCAGCGTGGAGGTTCCGCTGCGCATCTTCGACCGCAACCAGGGCGAGAAGCAGCGCACGCAGATCGATATCGAGCGCAACCAGAACCTGACCGATGTGGCGCGGGCGCAGGTGTTCAGCGATGTGGACTCGGCGTATGAGCAGGTGCGAAGCAATGTCGCGCTGCTGGTGCCGTATCGCGACAAGTACAAGGACCAGGCGACGCGTGTGCGCGACACGGTTACGTATTCGTATCAGCATGGCGGCGCGTCGCTGATGGATTTTTTGAATGCACAGAGCGACTACCGCGTCGTGCAGTTGGCCTATCTACAACTCGTTGGCGCGTATCTGACGTCTGCCAGCCAATTGAATCTCGCCGTGGGGCGTGAGGTGATCCAGTGATTCGCAAGACCTTTCTGAGCAGTTCCTTGTGTCTGATCGCGTGTGTGTCGTTGACGGCCTGCGAGAAGAAGTTCAATGCGGCCGATGGCGCGCCGCCGAAGCCGCAGGTGGTACCGACGGGCGACATGAGCCTGGTGCATGTGGACAAGCCGGAGCTGTTTCCGCTGGTGGCGGCGGACCGCGTGGAGGCGCCGGATGAGTTGCAGGCGACGGGCGCGGTGTTTCCGGATATCTCGCGCGAGGTGCCGGTGATCTCGCTGGCGAGCGGGCGCGTGGTGGACATCAAGGCGCGGCTGGACGACAACGTGAAGAAGGGGCAGCTGCTGCTGCAGGTGCAGAGCCCGGATGTGACCAACGCCTACGATGTGTATCTGAAGGCGGTCAACGACGAGCAGTTGACGAAGAAGCAATATGTGCGCGCCAAGGATCTTTATGATCACGGCGCGATTCCGCTGAGCGGTCTGGAGCAGGCCGACGATGCGGAGAAGGACAACGTCGCCGATCTGACGGGCGGCGGAGGAGCAGTTGAAGACGCTGGGGATCGACAAGAACGATCCGCGCAGCATTGTGCCGGTGTATGCGCCGATCTCGGGCGTAATTGTGGCGCAGAACGTTACGATTGCGGCGGCTGCCGGGGTGAACTACTCGGGCAACTCGACGGCGTTCACGATCGCGGACCTGTCGACGGTGTGGGTGGTTTGCGACGTGTACGAGAACGATATTCCGAAGCTGCAGCTGGGGCAGCCGGCGCGGATCCGGATGACGGCGTATCCGGACAAGGAGCTGGTGGGCCGGGTGAGCGATATCGGGCCGGTGCTCGATCCGAGCATTCGCACGGCGAAGGTGCGCATCGAGGTGAAGAACCCGGGCAATCTGAAGCTGGGCATGTTCGCGACGGCGACCTTCGACAGCAAGACGAACGTGGTGCATGCGGTGGTGCCGGCGTCGGCGGTGCTGCATCTGCATGATCGCGACTGGGTGTTTGTGCCGAACGGCGGCGGTCAGTTCAAGCGGGTGGAGGTGCAGGGCGGCCGGATGCTCGCGGGCGATCGGCAGGAGTTGTTGCGCGGCGTGAATCCGGGGCAGCAGGTGGTGTCCAACGTGCTGCAGCTTGAAGCTACGCTGGAGGCGCAATGATCAAGGCGCTGGTCGACTTTGCGCTGAAGAACCGGCTGTCTGATTCTGGCGGTTGCGATTCTGTTGTTCGGATGGGGAGCGATCTCGTTCCACGATCTTCCGGTGGACGCGTATCCGGATGTGGCGGATAACTACGTCAACATCATCACGCAGTGGCCGGGGCACTCGGCGGAGGATATCGAGAAGCAGATTACGGTTCCGACCGAGATACAGATGGCGGGCATCCCGCAGCTGACGGCGCTGCGGTCGTTCAGCCTGGCGGGCATCTCGAGCCTGATGATGACCTTCAGCGACGACTCGGACAACAACTGGAATCGTGAGCGGGTGCTGGAGCGGCTGGGCATGGTGACGCTGCCGGCGGGTCTGGTGCCGCAGCTGCAGACGGACTGGAGTCCGGCGGGGCAGATCTACTGGTACACGATCGACAGCAAGAATCCCGAGTACGACGTGATGGAGCAGAAGTCGATCGAGGACTGGACGCTCGACGAAGCAGTTCAAGAGCGTTCCGGGCATCGTGGACATCGCGAGCTTCGGCGGCATCACCAAGGAGTATCAGATCCGGCTGAACCCGGATAAGCTGGTCAGCTACGGGCTGAGCATCGCGCAGGTGGAGCAGCAGCTCCAGACCAACAATACGAACGCCGGCGGTAGCTTTATCGTGGCGGGCGCGCAGCAGATCAACGTGCAGGCGGTTGGTCTGTATCAGGATGTGCAGCAGATCGAAAACACGGTGGTGAAGACGCAGAACGGGACGGCGCTGCGCATCAAGGACATCGCCGAGGTGGAGCAGGGCTCGAAGATCCGGCTGGGCCAGATCTCGAAGACGTATAAGGACGTCAACGGCAGGCTGATCGACAATCCGGATGTGGTCGAGGGCGCGCTGCTGCTGCAGAAGGGCGCGGACGCGGACCCGGCGCTGAAGGGCATCGAGGCGAAGGTGAAGGAGCTGAACGATCACGTTCTGCCGAAGGGCGTGACGGTGGTGCCGTTCCTCGATCGCAGCGACCTGATCCATCTGACGACGCATACGGTGCTGCACAACCTGACGCGAAGGCATCATCCTGGTGGTCATCATCCTGATGCTGTTCCTGGGGAATATCCGCGGCGCGATCATTGTGGCGCTGACGATTCCGTTCGCGCTGCTGTTTGCCTCGATCTGCCTGAGTCTGAAGCATATTCCGGCGAACCTGTTGTCGCTGGGCGCGCTGGACTTCGGCATGGTGGTGGATGGCTCGGTGGTGATGATCGAGAACATCGTGCGGCATCTGCACCATCGCTCGGAGAACGACACGGAGAGCGTGCAGGACAAGATCCGGGACGCGGCGCATGAGATTCAGCGGCCGGTGTTCTATGCGATCGGCATCATCATCACGGCGTATCTTCCGATCTTTACGCTGCAGGCGGTGGAGGGACGGCTGTTCAAGCCGATGGCGTGGACGGTGGCGTTCGCGCTGCTGGGCGCGCTGATCTTCTCGATGATCGTGGCGCCGGTGCTGGCGAGCTTCCTGTTCCGCAAGGGCGCGTCGGAGTGGCAGAACCCGGTGATGGAGTTTCTGGCGGCGCGCTACCGCAAGGGCGTGGTGTGGGCGATCCACCATCGCGGCGTCATGGTGGGCGTGGGCGGGGTGAGCCTGGTGCTGGCGATCTATCCTGCTGTACGGCGGCGTGATCGGGTCGGAGTTTTTGCCGCATCTGGATGAAGGCGCGATGTGGGTGCGCGGCTCGCTGGCTCCGTCGACGGGGCCGGACGAGGCGTTGGCGATCTCGAACAAGGCACGCATTGCGCTGGCCAGCTTTCCCGAGGTGACCGAGGTGGTGGACCAGATCGGGCGGCCGGACGATGGCACGGATACGACCGGGTTCTTCAATACCGAGTACTTCGTCAATCTGAAGCCGAAGGAGCAGTGGCGGCCGGTCTTCCAGCAGAACAAGGACGATCTGATTGCGTCGATGAGCCAGCAGCTGGAGAAGATTCCGGGCGTGATCTGGGGCTTCTCGCAGCCGATTGAAGACAACATGGAGGAGGCGGTCAGCGGCGTCAAGGGCGAGCTGTCGGTCAAGATCTATGGCGATGACTTCAAGACGCTGGAGCAGAAGGGCAACGACGTCGTCAGCGTGATGAGCAAGGTGCCGGGGGTGGAGGATCTTGGACTGTTCCGGATTATCGGGCAGCCGAACCTGACCTTCACCGTGGACCGCAAGGCGGCGGCGCGCTGGGGCATCAACGTGGCCGACGTGCAGGACGCGATCCAGACGGCGGTGGGCGGCGGCAACGTGGGCGAGGTGCTGAAGGGCGAGGCGCAGTTCGACCTGGTGCTGCGGTATCAGAAGCCGTACCGCGATACCAAGGAGGCGATCGAGAATGTGCGGCTGCTGTCGCCTTCGGGCGAGCGGGTGTCGCTGGCGCAGCTGACCACGATTGGCACGACCGACGGCGCGGAGGAGATCTACCGCGAGGGCGAGCAGCGCTATATCGCGGTGAAGTACAGCGTGCGCGGACGCGACCTGGGAAGCACGGTGGAGGAGGCGATCGACAAGGTCAACAAGGAGGTGCCGCTGCCGCAGGGCTATCGCTTTGTGTGGGCGGGCGAGTACCAGAGCAAGCAGCGCGCGGATAAACGGCTGGCGCTGATTGTGCCGATCACGATCCTGCTGATCTTCATCATCCTGTACATGATGTTCAAGTCGTTCAAGTGGGCGAGCCTGATCATGCTGAACGTGGCGATGGCGCGCGTGGGCGGATTGCTGGCGCTGCTGGTGACGCATACGAACATCAGCGTGTCGTCGAGCGTGGGCTTTCTGGCGCTGTTCGGGGTGTCGGTGCAGACGGGCGTGATCATGCTCGAGTACATCAATCAGCTGCGGGTGCGCGGCCACTCGGTGGCGGACTCGGCGGTCGAGGGAGCGGTGCTGCGGCTGCGGCCGATCATGATGACGATGCTGGTGGCGACGCTGGGACTGCTGCCGGCGGCGGTGTCGCATGGCATCGGTTCGGACTCGCAGCGGCCGTTCGCGATCGTGGTGGTGGGTGGTCTGATCTCGGACCTGGTGCTGAGCATCTTCCTGCTGCCGACGCTGTATGTGTGGTTCGCAGGACCGAACGATGTGCTGCCGAAGCCGGAGGGTGAGTTCGAGGTGTAGCTCGCTCTTTCGCAGGAAAAAGCCCCATGTCTCGGAGATGATCATGGGGCTTTTTTTTAAGAGCAACGGCAAAATACAGGGGTCTCTCCACTGCGCGGCGGACGATAAAGCTGTCCGCCGCTTCGGTCGAGATGACGTTTGTGTGGGTGGGTGAGCGCGTCTTCTCTTCGAATGCCGTTGAGGAAGACGGTCTCGCTGCGCTCGATACCCCACCCTGCCGCACGATGAGACCGTGCGTCGAGGATGGGGCACCCGATGTTGCGGCTCGGGATTGTTTGGTTGGCGGTTAGTGGGCGAGGTGCTTGTCGAAGAACTCGGTGATCTCCTTGAAGGCCTCGCGGTCTTCGGGGATGCGGTCGTCGAACTGGTACTGGGCGTGGGACATGCCCTCGAAGACCTCGAGCTGGGCGTCGATGCCGGCCTCGCGCAGCTTGCGGTGGACGCGGACGGTGTTGCTGAGCAGAAGGTCGCGGGTGCCGGTGGTGAGGATGGCGGGCGGAAGGCCGTGCATGTCGCCGTTGACGGGCGAGAGCAGCGGGTCGGCGAGGTCGTGGCCGTGGGCGTAGACCTCGGTGGCGGCGTGGCAGAAGCCGTCGCGGGAGACCAGGACGTTGTCGACCATGTCGTTGGTGTAGAAGCTGTCGCCGGTCTTGGTGACGTCGGCCATGGGGGTTCCGGGAGCGATGGCGCCGGGCATGGGCAGGCCGAGCTGCTTGGCGCGGAGCATCATCTCGAGGACGAGGGCGCCGCCGGCGGAGGTGCCGAAGACGGCGATGTGCTTGGGATCGGTGTCCTTGAGCTCGGCCTGGTAGACGGTCATGGCGTCGTCGAGGGCGGCGGGGAAGTAGGCGTCGGGGGGCATGCGGTAGTCGACGGAGATGACGCGGTAGTGGCCGAGGCCGGCCATGAGGATGGCTTCGCCGGTGCCGGACTCGCCGGGGAAGAGCTCGTAGCAGCCGCCGTGGACGTGGATGAGGGTCTGGTTGCGGTGCTCGGGGGCGATGACGTCGGGGGTGACGATGAAGGCGTGGACGCCGTTGATGATGGTGGGCTTGACGGTGACGTGGAGGCGCTCGCGCACGGCGGGCAGGCCCTTCACGGTCTCGGCGGCCTGCTTGTTGGCGAAGGCGCGCCACTCGTCGCCGGTCTTCAGGAGATTGTTCCAGTTGGGGTTACGTGGGGCGGCGATGAGCTTCTGCAGCTCGGGGCTGACGTCGGTGGGGACGGGGAGGGACTTGGCGGGGACCTGCTCGGGAGCGGGCGCGGTGGGGGCGGCAGTTTGGGCAGAGGCCGAGACACACGCGAGCGCGGTCAGGGCGAACACCAGGGATCTGGTGAGATTCATGAACGAGGTTCCTCCAGTTTCAGAGGATTGGATTCGGAGGGAGGGGGAGAGGGCGCAAAAGCAGGGAACAGGGCTTAGGGATCAGGGATCAGGAAGGCAAGACGGGGCAGAGGCATGGCAAAACAGGGGCGGTGAACTTGTAACGAACAAGGATACAAGCAGAAGAGAAAGTGTGCAAAATGTGTGCGGTATCCGCGCCGGACGCGGAAAGAGGGCAACGCGGGAGGGAAACGCCGGCCTCCTATGAGAGGTTGGAGCGGACTTTTATGGGACGCGCCAGCTGTCCACACAATTGCTTTGCGTTGCATGAGAAAGAAGGGGCCATGAAGAGGTGTCTTGCTGCGTTCGTGTTTGCATGTGCTAGTGCATCCGTTGTGTCTTTACCGGCGTTGAGCCAGGGGCCGGGATTTGGTGTCGGGCCGTGGCAGGGAGGTTCGGACTGGTCGCACAATCATCCGTTCCAGGTGACGCCGCTGTCGGAGATCGCGGTTCCGGGGACGTCGGCCGCGAATCCGTTCAAGTCGTTCGACATCATCTACGTTGATCCGAAGACGCAGTTGATGGCGGTGTCGAGCCGGTCGTCGAAGGCGGTGGCGATCTTCAATGCGTCGAATGACACGATGCTGGGGATGACGCCGCAGGTGTTCGCGGGGGTGGGCGTGGACAATCCGCATTCGGGGCCGAACGGGACGGTGATCGCGGGATACCAGCTGTGGGCGGGGGATTATCCGAGCACGGTGCGGGTGTTCGATCTGCGCACGGGTCTGACCTCGCCGAAGGAGATCGCCGCCATCGATACGGGTGGGACGCTGCGCGCGGATGAGATGGACTACGACCCCAAGGATGGCCTCGTGGCGGTTACAAATGGCGATGTGCAGGCGGGCGGTGGGAATCCACAATTTGTCACGCTAATCTCGACAAGAACACTGCAGATTACCAAGAAGGTGGTGTTCGATGGGAGCAATGGCACGCCGGATGCGTCGCAGGGCGGCATCGGCAGTGTGCTGTATGACTCGCAGACGGGCAAGTTCCTGGTGAGCATCCCGGAGGTGGGATCGGACGCGACGACGGGCGCGGTGGCGGAGATGGATCCGCGCACGGGCGCGATCACGCAGGTGTTCACCGGGATCAACAACTGCCTGGCGGCGGGCATGGCGCAGGGGCCGGGCGATAACGTGCTGATCGGGTGCGATCCGGGCTTCCCGGCGCCGGATCCGGCGACGTTTGCGCCGCGGACGTACATCATCAATGGACGGACGGGCGCGATCGTCTCGACGATCACGCAGGTGGGTGGCGAGGATGAGAGCTGGTACAACCCGGGCGATCATCACTACTACACGGGGTCGCGCGACTTCTTTACCAGCCCGACGGCGACTGCGGCGACGCCGGTGCTGGGCGTGATCGATGCGGATACGAACCAGTGGGTGGAGAACATCCCGACGGGGACGAATGCGCATAGCGTGGCGGCGAATCCGCGGAACAACCACATCTTTGTGCCGCTCGAGAATCCGAACGCGATGTGCGGGAGCTCGGCGGGATGCGTGGGCGTGTTCAAGAGCTCGTATGGGAACGGGAAGGGAACGGGAAGGGAGGCGACGGGCGGCAGTAGGCGCTCGTTGACGCTGTAAAGGGTGAACCCCATGCTTCGGCGTGGGGTTCGCTGTTTTAGGGGTGCGGAGAAGAAGAAGCGGTCACTGCGCGCACGATGACTCCACCTTGCGCCGAGAGGACGTGCGCGAGGATGGGGCACGCGGATCCTCTCGGGGATGACAACGGGCAGTGGCATAGACGGAAGCTGGGTTAGAGGTTGAAGAGGTCGCGGAGGCGCTTGGTCTGGGAGCGGCTGACCGGGACCTCGGTCTTCTTGGGGTCGTCCATGCGCAGCTGGTAGGTGGACTTGAACCAGGGCACGACCTCGCGGATGTGCTGGATGTTGACGAGGAAGGAGCGGTGGGCGCGCCAGAAGGTCTCGGGATCGAGCTGGTCGCTGAGCTCCTCGAGGGTGCGGCAGTTGGACTGGCCCTCGACGGTGGGGGTGACGACGGTGATGGCGCCCTCGTCGATGGAGGCGAAGCAGATCTCGCGCTGGTCGACCAGGAGGAGGCGGTTCTGGGCGCGGACGACGATCTTGCTGGGCGCGGCGGCCGGGCGAGGGGCCTGGACCTGGACCTGCTCCTCGAAGAGGCGGAGGAGGGCGTCGAGCTTGGCCTCGGCGTGGCTGGGAGAGTCGGCGGGCGCGGCGAGGCGGGCGCGGGCCTTGTCGATGGTCTTGAGCAGGCGGGCGCGATCGAAGGGTTTGAGCAGGTAGTCGATCGCGTTGACCTCGAAGGCGCGGACGGCGTACTGGTCGAAGGCGGTGGCGAAGACGACCTGGGGCATGGGGACGGCTTTGTCGCGGAGCTTTTTGATGACGGCGAAGCCGTCGAGGCCGGGCATCTGGACGTCGAGGAAGACGAGGTCGGGCTGGTGGGAGCGGATGAGGTCGACGGCCTCGATGCCGTTGGTTCCCTGGGCGACGACGTTGACGCCGTCCGCGCCTTCGAGGAGGTAGAGGAGCTCCTGGCGGGCGAGGGGTTCGTCGTCGACGATGATTGCGTTCAGGATGGAGGATGATGCCATTCAATTGCTCCCGCTGTTAATCACTATATGCGCGGAGGCGGGCGGGAGCATGATCGGCGGCGAGGTCGTGGCCGCAGGTGGTGCAGAAGGCATCGGTGATCTTGACGCTGCGGAAGCACTGGCCGCAGACGGGGGCGATCTGGAACTGGCACTGCGGGCAGAAGTGGTAGGTGGAGGAGATCTCGGTGGTGCAGTGCGGGCAGCGCATGAGCATGGGCTGGCGGAGCAGGAAGTAGACGACGGCGCCGACGCCTCCGGGCATGATGGTGACGATCAGCATCCACAGGCCGGCGGGCATGTCGCGGCGGCGGACGTCGCGGCTGACGTAGCCGACCAGCAGGACGTAGCTGGCGAAGAGCGTGCCCCAGGAGTAGCCCATGAGCAGACGCATGGGCATGAGCTCGTGGCGGTTGTGCGGCAGCACGAAGTGGAAGAGATACTGGGCGCCGAGGAAGACGAGGACGGCGAGGAGGACCGACCAGGTGGGGATCAGGCTCAGCTCGGAGTCCCGGTGTTCGACATGATCGCCGGGATCGGGGGTGCCGGACGGTCTGTTCCAGATGCGGGTCACTAGCGCAGGTCTCCATCGGTGGTGAGGCGGGATTTGCGGAACCAGACGACGGCCATGAGCGCGGCGGAGACGGGAACGGACCAGAGCAGAAGGACGAGCATCTGGTAGCTGGCCGTGGGGGTTCCGGTGGGCTCGAGATCGTACTGGTCGAGCACGCTCCAGACGGCGGTGCAGATGCCGATGAGGAAGGCGGAGAAGATGCCGAGCGGGACGTAGAGGCTGCGGACGTGGGAGCGGCGGGCCTGGATGGTTTTGGCGCGCTCGCGGACGACGCGGTGGGTGCGATTGACGCGGGCCGAGATGGCGGCGGAGTCGATCTGGCGGATGGCGGAGCGCACGGTGCTCGCGGGTTCGGGGCTGGTCGCCTCGAGGCGGGCAGACTGCTGGCGCGCGGTGGAGTCGGGTGTTGACATCAGCGGAGCTTCTCGGCGGGTTGGGAGTGGGTGTTGCGCAGGCGCTCGACCTCCGGCTTGAGCGCGGCGAGGCCGCGATAGAGCCGGGATTTGACGGTGGAGAGCGGGGCGTTGGTCATCTTGGAGATCTCTTCGAGGGAGAGCTCTTCGTGGAAGCGGAGGACGAGGACCTCGCGGTAGTTGGGCTCGAGCTTGAGCAGGACCTCGGCGATCTCGGCGGAGTCTTCGCGGGACTGGAACTGTTCGAGGGGCGAGGGGCCGTCGATGGCGATGGAGAGCGGGCGGGAGTCGGAGTCTTCGCCGGATTCGCTCATCTCGTCGAGCGAGGCCATGGTGCGCTTGCGGGAGAGATCGATGACCAGGTTGCGGGCGATGGTGAACAGCCAGGTGTCGAAGCGGGCCTTGCCGTTGTACTGCGCTCCGCGGAGCAGGACGCGCATCCAGGTCTCCTGGAAGAGGTCTTCGGCGACCTCGCGCTTGCCGGTGAGGAAGAGCAGGTAGCGGAGCAGGCGGTGCTGGTAGAGCTCGATCAAGCGATCGAGCAGTTCGGGGTCCTGGCGTTTCAGGCCGCGGGCGATCGCCAGATTCTCGCGCTCGCTCTGTTCGGCGAGGGCTGCGGGGATCGAGATGGCGCCGCTGTTCATAAGGGAATTGACGCCGGGATCGAGCGAAAAGACGCTCTCTGCGCTGCTATTTCTTCTCTTGCTGCTTTTTTTTGGAGCCATGGCTTGCCGGGACCCGTCCGAGAGATAGGAATGCAAGAATTGGATCTCTATATTGTATTCTGTGGATTCCGCGATGGGGGCTGGCTGCCGGGAAATTCTCGGCCCGGCGGTAGACTAGAGGGATGGAAGTTTTATACGGTCTTCATCCGGTGGAGGAGGCGATCCGCTCGGGATTGCGGCCTCTGGATCATGTTCTGGTGGCACGGGATCGGCACGACGAGCGGCTGGAACGCGTGGTGGCGCAGTGCCGGATCGCGAATATACGGGTCTCGACGGAGTCGCGCGAGCAGCTGACGCGCATGGCGAAGACGGACATGCACCAGGGCGTGCTGGCGGTGGTGCGCGAGCGCCGGATGCTGGGCATCGAGGATCTGCTGGCGATCCGGAAGCCGTTGGCGGAGGATGGAACGGCGGCGGAGCATAAGTTTTTCCTGGCGCTCGATGGGGTGGAGGACCCGCACAATCTGGGGGCGCTGCTGCGGACCGCCGACGCGACTGGCGTGGACGGCGTGGTGCTGCCGGAACGGCGCTCGGCGCCGCTGAATGCGACGGTGGCGAAGACCTCGGCGGGGGCCTCCGAGCATGTGCGCGTGGCCAAGGTGACCAACCTGGTGCGGGCGCTCGAGCAGATGAAGCAGAAGAATATCTGGGTGCTGGGGCTCGATGAGCGCGGGACGCCGGATTACATGGACTTCGACTTCAAGACGGACTGCGTGCTGGTGCTGGGACGCGAGGGCGCGGGGCTGCACGATCTGGTGAAGAAGACCTGCGACCACCTGCTGCGGATTCCGATGGCGGGCGCGGTGTCGTCGCTGAATGTGTCGGTGGCGGGCGCGGTGGTGATGTACGAGGCGATGCGGCAGCGGCGCAAGCCGGCCGACCCTAACTCGAAGCCGGCGAAGTCTAAAGTACGGAAGGGTTTGGGATCTTGAGATTCTTTGGGGTTGGTGGAGCGGGGTGGTTGCGGTTCGGGGCGGGTTCGATCTGCCTGATGGGATTGAGCTTCGGGGTGCAGGGCTGGGCGCAGCAGAACACTCCTCCGGCGCACTCCTCCGGCGGCACAGACGCCGGCCAACGCCTGCTCCAGCGGCCCCGGAGCAGCAGGAACCGACGCCGGGCAAGGGGACGGTGCTCTTCCATCGCGAGCAGCCGCTGCAATTGCCGGACGATGAGCCGGCTGCGGATGCTGCGCCTGCGCTCAGACTCCAGCTCCGGCTTCGCAGAGTGCTCCTGTTTTGCCGGGTGCTTCTTCGTCTTCCTCCTCTTCTTCTTCGTCGTCTTCGTCATCGGTTGCTGTCGAGACGCCAACGGTGCCGGATGCGACGGTCGAGGTGACCGATGCGGAGCGGGATGCGCTGACCTTCACGGGCTACGACCTGGATGTGCATCTGGTGCCGGCGCGCGCGCGGATCGCGGTGCATGCCGGGCTGGCGGTGCGGAACGACGGCACAGCGCCGCTGACGCGGCTGGCGCTGCAGATCTCGTCGACGCTGGCGTGGGAGAGCTTTGGGCTGAAGACGGCGGCGGGAGTGGTGCCGCTCACGTTTGTGCAGCACCGGATCAACACGGATGCCGACCATACCGGGGTGTCGCGGGAGGCGGTGGTGACGCTGCCGACGGCGCTGGCGCCGGGGGCGAAGCTGGAGCTGGTGGCGCTCTACTCGGGGCAGATTGGGCAGTCGGCGGAGCGGCTGGAGCGGATTGGAGCGCCGGCGGAGCAGGCGGCGGTGGCGGACTGGGACGCGATCTCGGCGGATGGACTGAATGTGCAGACGGCGCTGCGCGGATACGGGAATGTGCTGTGGTATCCGGTGTCGTCGGCGCCGGTGTTTCTGGGCGATGGGGCGAAGCTGTTCGACGCGGTGGGCTGGGCCAAGCAGCGGCAGCAGGGAGCGGCGACGCGGCTGCGGGTCGCGGTCGAGTTTACCGGGGAGGCGCCGAGTTCGGTGTACTTCTGCGGACGGCGCGAGGCTCTGACTCCGGTGCGGGAGAACAATGACGCGCCGGTGGCTGAGGGAACGGGCGTGGCGACGGCGGAGTTTGCGACGCGGCCGCTGGGGTTCCGGGTGCCGAGTCTGTTTGTGACCGGGCAGGCGCCGACGGTGACCGATGGCGCTCTGTTGAGCGCGGTGACCGATCAGAACGGGGTGCTGACGCAGTATGCCGCGGCGGCGGCGAAGACGCAGCAGCTGCTGATGGATTGGCTGGGGGTAAGTCCACTGGCGCCTCTGAATGTGCTCGACCATGATGGTCAGCCGTTTGAGGATGCGGCGTTCCTGGTGACGCCGCTTGCGGGCGGTGATCCGGCGGCGCTGGCTCCGGTGCTGGTGCATACGCTGGCGCATGCGTGGTTCCAGTCGTCGCATGTGTGGCTGGATGAGGGCGTGGCGCAGTTGATGTCGCTGCTGTGGGTGGAGACCAACGACGGTCGCGAGGCGGCGACGGCGCAGCTGGAGGCGGCGGCGAATACGCTGGCGTTGGCGGAGCCGGAGATCAAGGCTGCTGCGGATGCGCAGGCGGGAGAGGCGGAGGATGGTGCTGTCGCGAAGCTGGTCGAGGCTCCGGTTGGGAAGGGTTTGGTCGGGCAGAGTTTGATTGGCGCGCGCAGCCAGGTGTACTACCGGACGAAGGCGGCGGCGGTGCTGTGGATGCTGCGGTCGATTGCGGGCGAGGACGCGCTGAAGAGAGCGCTCCAGAACTATCGCAAGGCGGGTGCGGCGGATGCGGATCCGGAGGAGTTCGAGAAGGTGCTGGAGCAGGCTTCCGGCAAGGATCTGCGCTGGTTCTTCGATGACTGGGTGTATCGCGATCGGGGATTGCCGGATCTGAGCATACGGCATGTGTCCTCGCGGCGGACACCGGATGAGGGACCGAAGGCGGGAGGCTGGCTGATCGCGGTGGATGTGCGGAACGACGGCGATGCGGTAGCCGAGGTGCCGGTGACGGTGCGGTCCGGGAGCGCTGACGGCGACGGAGCGGGTGCGGGTGGCGGCGCACTCGGATGCGGCGACGCGGATCGTGTTTCAGGGAACGCCGGAAGAGGTGGAGGTCAACGATGGCAGCGTGCCCGAGCTGCAGTCGAGCGAGCACTTCGAGAAGATGGATCTGAAGATCGGAGTGAGGGCTTTGCTGGCTTCAAAAGGAAACCCAGGTCCCGTGAACGGGCCTGGGTTTCTTTTTGCGTCTCGGTGCGATGAGCGTTAGCGGTGTTGGGTGTGCCGATGCGCGGGGGGTGCGGGGGGCGCCGAGGGAGTGCGGGTCCAGATGCGAGGGGTTCCCCAGGTGCCGGTGGCGGTGAGGTCGATGTGGACCGGAGTGGTGGTGGGGGTGGGGAAGAGGGCTGGGAGGCCGTCGCCGAACTGCGGCAGGGCGGTGGCGAAGGCGAGCAGGCGGGTGGGGACGGCCGTGCCGGTGAGGTGCAGCGTGTAGCCGGTGGCGTCGAAGCGGCCTTCGAGGAGAGCGGGCTCCTTGCCGCCCAGCGTGAGGGTGGTGGGAGCGAGCAGGAAGGTGGAGTTAGGAGCCGGATCCGCTGTGGGTGCTGGCTGGTGGGAGGCGCGGCCGTGGGGCTTGGTGGGCGCGGGGACGGCGGGTGCCGGGGAGCTGATCGCCAGGTCGCCGAGGACTACGGGCTCGGTGCCGAGGTTGGGCGCGGTGAGGGTGGCTCCGTGGAGGAGCAGGTCGCCGGTCCAGCTGGGCTGGTTGACGGGTTGGCTGGCAGCGGGTGAGACTGCGGTGGAGGGGAGCGGATCGCGGCTGAGCTTGGCGGTGAGGACGCCGCCGGCGGTCTCGTCGGCTGGGGTGCGGGCACTGGCGACGTGGAGCCAGTTGAGCAGAGTGCTGGCGGAGACGCCGGGCGTGCCGAGCTCGAAGCTGGCGGTCTCGGGGTGGTGAACGTCGGGGATATCGCCGGTGAGGGCGAGGACCTTCTGGTCGGAGCCTGCGGCGGGCGGCCAGCTGCAGCGGATGTCGTGGAAGGCGTGGAAGAGGTTGGTGGCGGTGGACTGGCACTCGGCGTCGATGTCGAGCGGGTGCTGCGGGACGAAGTCGGCGCGGCGCAGGCCAGTGAGCTGAGCGTGGGCTTTGACGGTGTTGTCGGCGAGGGTGCCGTGAATCTCGGTGGTGAGGGCGAACTCGCCGCGAAGGTTGGCGTCGTGGCCGAGGAGGACGAGGCTGGCCTCGCCGAGCGGGGCGTTGCGCCAGCGGCCGGTGAGATCGAGGGGCATCTCGGGGAAGGTGCGGGCGCGGCCGACGGTGCCTTCGAGCTCGATGGTTCCGGTGTCGGAGGCGCTGGTGTCGGTGCGGGCGGGATGGCCGGCGAGGCGGAGGTGCCATTGGCTGGGGGTGGGAAGCCAGAGGGCGAGGTCGGCCTCGGTGAGGGCGAAGGGAAGCTTCTCCTGACCGGTGGCTCCGGACTTGAGGTTGATGCGGGCGTCGGTGGCTTCGATGTAGGGGAAGCGCGGCGCGGCGCCGGCGGTGCGCTGGGCGGTGGGCGCGGCGGTGATCTGCGAGGCCTGGAGGAGGAGGCTCTCGACGTTCCAGCGGCCGTTGGCGTCGTGGACGAGGTTGAGGCTGGGCGCGTCGAGCGAGATGCGGGAGAACTCGACGCGGCGACGCCAGAGCGAGCTGACGCGGAGCGTGGCGCGGACGCTGTTGGCGCGGATGATGGGCTCGTAGCCGAAGCGGGGATCCTCTTCGACGACGAAGTTCTCGAGGGTGAAGCTAGGCAGCGGCAGCAGGTTGAGCGAGACGCGGTCGAGATGGACGGGACGGCCGAGCGTGGTGCTGATGCTGGTGACGATGCGGCGCTGGAAGCGGCTGACGTTGACCAGCGGCGGAATCAGCGCGAGCAGAACGATCGCGAGCAGGAGCAGATAGACGAGCAGGAAGCGGCGAAAAAAAGAGGGGCGGCGGAGATCTTTGCTGGGCACGGTCGCGTTCTGGAGGGCTTCGATGGGGAGCATGAGGGTGCGTTGGGAACTTTCTGCGGACTAGCTATTTTAGCTTGTCCGGAAAAGGCTCTGAAGGTGGGATGCGCGGAGGTGGGCTGGAGCGGCCTTTATGGGCTGGATTCGCGGTGTTTCGGTGAGTCGCTGGTCGGGCAGCTCGCGGCATCTCCAGTGAGAGACTGGGCGGCCGTTGCGGCTCGCAGCTGGCGAATCGTGACCCCTCCCCCCTATTGCCCGGAAGTAACTCTTTTGTTTGCTATGTTTTACGTGTTGCCTGGCGTTGCAAAATAGTCATAACAAAGGAGTTATGGCTAAAATATGTGCAAACATGGGGCTTAGTGGAAGCCTGGGTTGTTCGTGGATCGGTTTGATCTCTATATCCAGTGTACGAAATCCGGGGGAGCCTTTCGGCACTTATTTGTGCGTGGGTTTGGGCGCGTCTTTATTGGGGATTCGCTGCTTTTTGCGGTTGCCGGGGGCTTGACAGGAAAAGCAGGGAACAGGGATCAGGGATCAGTAGGCCAACGCAATACAGGGTAAACGGTGCGGGCGGTGTGGGTGATGCGGATGGTGTCGGGATCCTTCGCTGCTCTCAGGATGACGGCAAAGACAACGGCAAGAACAGCTGCAACGGCAAAAGCGAAATACAGGGGGCTCTCCACTGCGCGGCGGACGGTGAGGCTGTCCGTCGCTTCGGTGGAGATGACGTGCTTTTCTATTGAGTTGAGAGGATGCTCTGGGAGTGGTGGAAGGCGGTCGTTTGCTGGCGCAAACGATACCCCACCCTGCCGCACGATAAGACTGTGCGTCGAGGATGGGGCACCCGGCCAAAAAATGCTGCCCGGGGCTTCCTTTGGGGGAGGAAGCTCCGGGCAGCGGGTGGTTCTGCGTGGTTCGGTTACGGCTTGGGGGCGGCTTCGGCGCTTTGGGGTTGGGCGTAGTAGCCCTGCAGCGTGCGCGCGGACAGGCCGGGGTTGGAGAGCTGAACCTTTAGGCTGTGGTACTCGTTGGGATGCTCGGCGGGCGGAGCGTCGAAGGTGAGCTCGTAGTAGGCGCTGGTGTCCGCCAGGCACTTCTGCAGCATGCCGGTGATGTCGTTGCTGGCAAAGAGCACCTGACCGCCGCTTTGGGTGGCGAGGACCTCCAGGCTGAGATCGCCGAGGACGACCTGGTTGGGCTTGCTGATGCCCTTGATGAAGTCCTGGTAGTAGGTGGTGCGGAGGACGTTCTCGCCGGCGCCGAGGGGATTGATGGCGTAGAGGGTGGTGTGGGTGTCGCGGAGCTCATTGGAGAGTGCCACGATGGAGCCGAAGATCTGCTCCTGCTGCTTGTAGGGGAGATTCATGCGCGGGCCGGAGAGCAGAGGCCAGCCGGGGGAGATCCACAGGATGATCTTGCGGCCGGGACGGGCGCTCTGGCGGGCCATCAGGGCATTGAGCGCGTGCAGGCCGAGATCGGAGCGGTCGGCGGCGCCCCAGTAGCCGGTGTCGTGGCGCAGGTATTTGAGGCCGACCTCGTACTGGTCGAAGGCGGCACTGAGGACGTTGCCGTCGGTGGTGGGGTTGGCCTGAATCTGGGTGCCGGTGTCGTTCACGACGGCCAGAGTGGTGGGGTAGGGGAGGTGGCCATCGTTGCCGCGGAGGAACTTCTCGATCTGGGGACGGGCGTAGGCGATGGTCTGGTAGGGGGTGTTGACGTTGTCGATGACGACGATGACCTCGGCCGGCTCCTGGCTCTGCGCGATGGCGCGGAAGGAGGTGATGGGGCGCGGGGTCTTGTTATCGAGGAGGGTGAAGTCCTGGTGCTGGAGATTGGCGACCGGAGCACCGGACTTGGGGGAGACGACGACGTCGAGGACGATCTTGCCCGAAGAGGGAGGCTGCGGGGCTGCTGGTTGTTGGGCGATGGCAGCGCAGGCAGGGGAGAGCAGTGAGGCGAAGAGAATCAGGGAAAAGCGGCGATGTGTGGACAATGGGTCCCCCTTCAAAGAAGCATCCGTTGGTGTGGCGGATGCTCGTCTCTCAATCAGACGCGCGGGGGGAGGACGGAGACTCATGGGCGGATGGGTTGCAGGGGGTCTTTGCAGAGGAAAGACGAAAATACAGGGGTTTCTCCACTGGGCTGTCTGGGGAGGCAAGGTATGTATCGGGGAAAAGGTGCGAGCGGTGGGGTGATGCGGACGGTATCGGGATCCTTCGCTGCGCTCAGGATGACGGCAAAACAGACAACGCAACACAACGGCAAAGGCGAAATACGGGGGTCTCTCCGCTGCGCGACGGACGATGATGCTGTCCGTCGCTTCGGTCGAGATGACTTTGATTTTGTGTTGGACGATGTTGCTTGGGGGAAGCGGTCGTTTGCTGGCGCAAACGATACCCCACCCTGCCGCACGATAAGACTGTGCGGCGAGGATGGGGCACCCGGTTCGTGGGCCGACCGGAGGAGGCTCGGTCGCGGGCTAGCGGATGATGTGGAGGGTCCGGCTCCAGCGGGTCTCGGTGAAGAAATGGACCACGATGTGGCCCATGAAGCTGATGCGGTCGCCGAGGCTGGTCTTTTCGATCTGGTCGGCGGGGGTCTGGAAGGACCAGTAGACGAACAGGGGGCGGCCGAGGATGTTCTCGCGCGGGACGAAGCCCCAGTAGCGGCTGTCGAGGCTCTCGAGGCGGTTGTCGCCCATGGCGAAGATCATGCCGGGGGGACGACGAGGTCGTCGCCCTGGAGGTGCGTGGGAAGATCGACGGCCCAGGTGGCGGTGACGCCGTCTTCGGGGCCGGCCATGACGCTGGGGAAGGCGTCGCGGTAGGGAAGGAAGGCGTGGTTGGGGTTGCCGTCGTTCTCGTTGGGCTTGGCGGCCTGGGGCTCGTTCTGGGCGACGCCGTTGAGGTAGACGATGCCGTTGCGGAGATGGATGTGGTCTCCGGGAAGGCCGATGGCGCGCTTGACCAGGATGAGGTCGGGGGTCTCGGGGTTGGGCTTGAGGAAGACGATGACGTCGCCGTGGCGGATGTCGCGGAAGTGGTCGAAGGGGGCCCAGCGGCGTGGGCGGGGCGAAGGTGGAGCGGTCGACCAGGACGTGGTCGCCGATCAGCAGCGTCTTCTCCATGGAGCCCGAGGGGATCTCGAAGTTCTGGAAGATGAAGGCCTGGGCGAAGAGGACCAGGATGAGCAGCGGTGCAGATGGAGGCGAGCGACTCGAGCGGGGTTTCGGTCTGGGGCGTCGCGGGGGAGGACGGGGTCGCGAGGGGTTCGGCGGGCGTGGTCTCGGTCGGCGTGGTCGGCGTGGTCAACGGCATCTCCAGATCTAGGTCAGTGTATCGCTTGTTGGGGCGTGGGGGAATCTGGGCGGGTCAGCGGACGATGCGGAGGGTGCGGTCCCAGCGGGCGAAGCGGGTGAGGTGGAGGAGGGTGTCGAGGGCGCTGGGGTGGCTGGAACGGACGGGGAGGGTGGGGGTGAGGCGGGGGGCGGCGGGTTCGTCGGTCTGCGTCGGCTGGGCGTCGGATTCGGGTTCGGCGAGGGAGAAGTAGATGAGCAGGGGGCGGCCGACGATGGCGGAGGCGGGGACGAAGCCCCAGTAGCGGCTGTCCTCGCTGTCGTTGCGGTTGTCGCCGAGGACGAAGTACTGGCCGGGGGGGACGGTGAGCTCGCCGCGGTCGACGAGCTTGCTTCATCTGGATCCACCAGTTGGAGTTGACGTCGGGGTCGGGGCTCTGGAGGCGGGGGAAGTTGTCGCGGAAGTTGTCGGCGGGGCCGGGCTGGTAGCGGGCGTAGGGCTCGTCGAGCAGGCGGCCGTCGATGAAGACGCGGCCGTTGCGGAGGCGGAGGTGGTCGCCGGGGAGGCCGATGATGCGCTTGACCAGGTGCAGGGAGGGGTCGAGGGGGTAGTGGAAGACGATGACGTCGCCGCGATGGAGGGTGGCGGGGGGGAGGAGGGGGGTGTGATCGCGGGAGGGGAAGTTGTGCTTGGCGACGAGCAGGAAGTCGCCGATCAGCAGGGTGGGCTCCATGGAGGCGGAGGGGATGCGGAAGGGCTGGGCGATGAAGGTGATGATGAAGACGGCGACGATGACGATGTAGCCGAGGGACTGGAAGGCGTGGAGGAGTCCCTCGGGTGGTGGCTGGGGGTGGTGGCGGTGGGCGGCGGCCTCAGGAGTGGGGAGCGTCATGGGCGGTCGCCGGAGGGTTTGGGCTGGCTTTGGGGAGGATGGCGATGTGGGCGAGGGCGAGGCGGGCGGCCTCCTGCTGGGCCTGCTTCTTGGTGGAGCCCTCGGCGCTGGCGATGGCGGTGGTGTCGGCGTCGGTGTCGGGCTGGTGGATGCGGACCTCGACGTGGAAGCGCTTCTGGTGGTCGGGGCCGGACTGGCCGGTGAGGATGTACTGGGGCTGGCCGAGGCCGGCGGCCTGCAGGTGCTCCTGCAGGGCGGACTTGTGGTCGCCGACGGCGCCGGAGAAGGTGCTGGCGGGGTCGAGGGCGAGGGTGAGCGAGGGCAGCGCCGGGGTGAAGATGTGGCGGTCGATGAAGGCGGCGGCGGTGGGCAGGCCGGCGTCGAGGTAGAGGGCGGCGATGACGGCCTCGAGGGCGTTGGAGAGGAGGGCGGCTTTGCTGCGGCCGCCGCTGCGCTCCTCGCCGCGGCCGAGGCGGAGGCGGGCGCCGAGGTTGAGGCGGAGGGCCATGTCGCCGAGGTGTTTGCGGCTGACGATGGAGGCGCGGAGGCGGGTGAGCTCGCCCTCGCGGGAGTTGGGGAAGCGGCGGTAGAGGGCCTCGGCGATGACCAGGCCGAGGATGGAGTCGCCGAGGAACTCGAGCTGCTCGTTGTCGGCGCGGGGGTCGGCGAGGCTCTCGGGGTTGGTCTCGTAGGCGAGCGAGCGGTGGGTGAGGGCGAGCTCGAGCAGCGCGGGGTTCTTGAAGGTGTGGCCGAGGTCGAGAACGGGCTCGGGCTTCGGGGTGGGTTTGCTGCGCCGCTGGGGTGCTTTTGTTTTCATGTGTGCGACGCCTCCCGGGTCTACTGTAACGGATCGATTTTGGGGGACTTACCCCTCCCCCCGTACTTAAAGTATCCAAAGTCTAGATAGTAGATGCCTTAAGTCCAAACTGAGGTCTACCTCAAGTCTAGACGGTTGTGGGGCTGGTTTCAGCGGATGGGGGTGTTTGGGGTGGGGTTTTGTCAAGGGGGGTGGATGTTTCGGCGGTGATCATGGCTCCGCATTCACTGAGGCACCATTTGCTGACTCTGTTTTTTGCTTTTGAAACGACCGTTTCAGTGGATACAGCTGTGCGACAGACATCTGCAACACTCAAGGGCTCATGCATTGGCGGACTTGAGCGACGTCTCAAAACTTACCCTTTGTGCGACGCACGGGCATGCGTCTCGACCTTTTCATAGAGACGTGCGCCCTATTTGTAACGCTGCTGGGGAAATGTTCCTTCGCAAGCATTTAAAAGCTTCTGTTCTACACTGTGAGCATGATTACCAGGGCTGCACTCGTTTGGCCTCTGCTCCTTTCGCTCACCACTTCTTTGACTGCTGCTGCGCAAGCTCCCGATGTGTGTTCGCGTGACCCGTTTGTCCTCAAGAAAGCGGTCGCTTCAGGGGCTGCCAGTGCTTTTTGCGCTGGCATACTCTCAGCAGACGAGCAGAAGGCGAGGGCGGCCGAGCGCGAGCTGAGGGCGATAATCAACCGCGAGCCCCGTTCGGAGGATGCCTATCAGGCTCACTCGAACCTGTTCTCGATGTACTTTCGCGACGGACAATACCGGCTTGCCAATAAGGAACTTGGACAAATGCTGGCCGAAAAGCCGGGACAACCAGACACGCTGGCAATCCGATCGCTGGTTAGAGCACTGAGCCAGATACCGGATATGCGTGTGTCCGCTCGCAAGACATTGAGCATCCAGAGCGAGCATTCAGATGGCAATCTGCACATTCCGATCAGAATCAATGGACGACTCGCCACTTACATAGTGGACACGGGAGCCAACCTCTCGATGATGAGTGAGTCGGAGGCAAAGCGGCTGGGACTCACCGTCACGAGTTCTGCATCGTCGCTCACGGGCATCGGCGGGGCACAGACAAGTACCGCGAAGGTGGCGGATGCCAGTGATCTGATGATCGGTCAGACCCACATCAGAAATTCGGCGTTCGTCGTATTGCCCGATTCGGAAGAACCATTCGTGGAATTGCCAGAAGAGCAGCGCGGCATTCTGGGACTCCCTTTTCTGATGGCGCTCGGGTCGTTCCGTATCGATCCGAACGGCACGGTGACGATCGCTCCGCCCGAAACTGCGGCCCCCTCAAACAGTGCACCGCTTGCATTTGTAGATCTCAATCCAGTGACGCAGGTCGGCTTTTCCGGACAGGCACTAACGTTCACGCTGGACACGGGGGCAACCAGCACAACCTTGAATCCAGCGTTTGCCAGGCAGTTTCCCGCCACCGTAAACGAGGGCACGGTGAAGAGCCACAAATTAACCGGGTTCGGGGGAAGCACAGAAGAAAGCTCTTCAATAGTTCCTTCATTGGGGTTTGAATTTGGCAGGCCTGTGAGTCTAGTCCCGGCCACGATCTTTCTTTCAGATGGAAAGATTTCCCAAGTTTGGGCCGCTGGCAATCTGGGCTTTGACCTGATGCAGAAAGCGCTGCCTCTGACGATAGATTTCTCGCACATGCGTGTGGAGTTCTGATTCTACAGACAGATGATTAGGTCTGATTCGGAGCCTCATTAGGTGACAGGTAGGTTCCCCGTTCAGGTGGATGGTTCGGCAATCCGGCAGTAATCCCACTCGGCATCGGCGACCTGCAGAAAATTACCCAAGACAATGCCCCTTGTTGTAGGTAAACCCTAAGACTCCCAGAACTTGTCCTGACATCTGTCGAATAACGCCACCGTTGACTTCTGCCAACTTCGGCCAGAACCGGTCTCGCTGCGCTCGATACCCCACCCTGCCGCACGATAAGGCTGTCGCGAGGATGGGGCACCCGGTTCTTACCTGGTTCTGGCGTGAGGGGGGACCTGGGAAACGCAGATCCCCTTCGGGGATGACAACCAAAGGGTAAAGGCAAAGACGAAATACAGGGTTCCTTCTGCTTCGCTCAGGACAGGCTTCTCCGCTGCGCGACGGACGGTGGGGCTGTCCGTCGCTTCGGTCGAGATGACGTGCTCGCTTTGAAAGGCTTCTATTGCCTGGAAGGCTCTTATTGCGGGGGTGGGGGGCGGTAGGCGTCCTTTTCGGCCTTGCCGGTGGGGTCGATGGGGGAGTTGTCGTCGCTGTTGTCTTGGTCGGTGGAGAAGTGCTCGCGCTTGGGTAGGGCGAAGGGCGCCTTGAGGCCGCTCTCGGCGGCGGCCTTGGTGTCGGGACGGTCGTCGCGGAGGTTGAGGGCGAGGTGGTACTCCTCGAGCGCGCGCTTGCGGTCGGGGATCTGCTCCATGTCGTAGAGACGGCCGAGGTAGATGTGGCACCAGGCGAGGGTGCGGGGCTCGCGGGAGATGTCGAGGGCGGCGTGGAACTCGGTCACCGCCTTCTCGGGATCCTGATCGAGGAGGTCGGCGCGGGCGAGGAGGTAGTGGGCGCGGGCGTGGTCCTCGTTGTGCTGGGGGCCGGGCTCGGCGAGGATCTGGTTGGCGATGGCGACGGCACCGTCCCGGTCGCCGGTGAGGAGCTTGGTCTCGGCGAGGTCGAGGCCGGTGAGCTGGCGGGGACCGCGGCGGACGACCTCCTGGGTGGTGTCGGCGACGAAGGCGATCTGCTGGTCGCGGTGCTGCTCGCGGGGGATGTCCATGCCGTAGACGATGGGGCCGATGTCGTCGTTGAGGCTGGTGCCGTCGCGCTGCATGGTGGCGAACTGGTCGTAGAAGTACTGGGTGAGGACCCAGCCGTGGCGCATGTCGAGCTCGACGGTGTTGCGGCGGGTGGCCTCGGCCTGGCGCTCGTAGATGAGCATCTCGGCGTCGTAGCGCTCCTGGTCGACGCGGTCGATGTGCTGGACGCGGGGATCGGGGCGGGTGGGCATGGGCAGGTCGATGGCCATGGTGTGGGCCTCGACGGCCTTGATCATGCACTCGGTGATGAGGGCGACGATGTCGGACTTGTAGTTGAACTCGAGCGGGGCGTCCTGCACGGTCTTGAGCAGCGGCTGGAGGCGGTTCATGGCGCTGGCGCGGGAGTAGACGAGGGGCTCGATGACGTAGTGGAGGTAGGTGTGGCGGACCTGATCGAGACGGACGGAGCCCTTGGGGGTGGCCGACGGGGAGGTGACGACGATGTAGTCGCTGCCGTAGATGCGGGCGTTGGGGGCGCCGGGGGAGAGCATGGGCTCGAGCAGGACGAGGAAGCGGCGGCCGTCGTAGCCGCTGACGGGCAGGTTGAGGTAGCGGTTGGTGTTGAGGATGGCGTTGGTGAGGGGATCGTGGACGAGGGCGACGAGCTCCTCATACTGCGGGCGGTACTTGACCCAGAGGGTGTGCAGCTCGATGGCCTGGGTGAAGGTGCGGAGCAGGGGCAGGATGTTGACGACCTGGGTGGAGTCGGGGGGGAGATCGGGCTCGCCGACGGTGGGGGTGAGCTCGGGCGGCGGGGAGAGGTAGAGGGAGAGGGAGATGTACTGGGCGAGGTTCAGGCCGGGGTCGGCGAGGTCGTGCTTGTGGATGTAGGCGCAGAGGGCGGTGTGGGCGGCCTGGGCGTCGGGAGAGGCGGCGATGGCGGCGTCGACGTCGGCGCGGACGGAGAGGCGGACGGGATCGGAGTGGTCGAGATCGGCGTCGTAGCCGCAGGCGTTGAGGGCGACGGCGAGGTCGAAGAGCGGCTCGCTGGTCTCAAGCGTGGTGGCCGAGCCCCCGGCGGTGATGCTGGAGCGGCGGGAGAGCGGACTGACGTTGGGGGTGGTGTCGGGCGCGGCGAGGGTGGAGTTGCCGCGGCTGCTGCTACTGCTGCTCTGGGAGGAGGAGGAGGAGGAAGAGGATTGGTCCTGAGGCTGGGCCTGGGTCTGGCTTTCGGCTGGGACGGCGGTCGCGATCGCGAGGGCCAGCAGAACGCAGGCGAACGGGTGACGGCGAGGGCTTGCGGCGAGAGATGCGGCTTGAGAGAGAAAGGGCACGGTGTGGGTTCGACGCTCCCCCCATAGAGTATGGGAGCGAGGGGATGGTGGCAAACTCGCTATGGCCATTGGCTTGTGGCCGGGTGGGGGTGCGGAGCTGATGCGGTCGTTTGCTGGCGCAAACGATACCCCACCCTGCCGCACGATGGAACCGTGCGTCGAGGGGCACCCGACTGGGGGGCAACGCGCTATGTCTCGGAGGCCGGACGATGGAGCTGTCCGACGCGCGGTTTTTTGGGGGGGGGAGCGGCTGCCGGGTGGTTAGCCGTGGACGGAGATGCCGTCGAAGGTGACGATGGCGCGGCCGCGGACCGGGGAGCCGAAGACGCGGGCGGGCTCGAAGACGTAGAGCAAGAGCTGCTCGGCGACCTGGCGCTGGACCTCGGGGCTGGCGGGCGCGGAGACGAAGCGGTAGTCGTAGACCTGGCCGCGATCGTTGACGGCGGCGTCGACGACGATGGTGGTGTCGTGGTCGGTGAGGATGGGACGCGGGCTGGCGGCCGAGTAGAGATAGTGCGGGGCCGTGATGGCGTCGAGGGGGATGTCGTTGGCGAGCACCGGCTGCGGGGCGGCGATGATGCCGAGCAGGAAGGCGATGCTGCCGATCAGGAGCACGGCACCGGCCAGGCCGGCGGAGACCTGAATGACCAGGGGACGGACGGCGTTCTCCCAGCGGACGATGTACTTGTCGGCCCAGTGGGCGTCGCGGCGCGCCTTCTGTTGGGAGATGGCGCAGCGGAGCTTGAGGCCGAGGTTGGCGGGGGCCTTGGTGGAGCGCAGATCGGAGAGCGCCTGCTGCATGGCGCGCCAGGAGGCGAACTCGTGGGCGCATCCGGTGCAGGCGTCGAGGTGGCCGGCGATGGCATGCATGGCGTGGCCGCTGACGGCGCCGTCGAGATAGTCGGAGAATTGGGCCCGGATGGCGAGGCAGGCCTCGGGGACGGTGTCGGGATGCAGCGGGTGCAGCTCGCGGGCCTCGATCTGTTGCAGGTTCATCGGTTCGCTCCCAGTACGGTTGGATGCGGCCGGGCAGCGGGATGAGGATTGCTGTCTGTGTACGAAGCTGATCCTGGCTGTGGATTTCCCTGTGGAATTTGTGCGGGGAGCCGCTCCGAGGCGAGCAGGGCGCGGAGGGCGGCGCGGCCGCGGGTGAGGCGCGACTTGACGGTGCCGAGGTTGGTGTCGAGGATCTCGGCGATCTCCTCGTAGGCGAGGTCTTCGATCTCGCGGAGGACGACGACGGTGCGGTAGGCCTCGGGGAGCTCGCGGAGGGCGGCCTCGACGCGGAGGCGGAGCTCGGCCTGGGCGGCGTGCTCGAAGGGCGAGCGGGAGCGGTCGGCGAGGGTGGCGGCGATGGAGTAGGTCTCGCCGGCGGCGTCGGCCTCGTTGGACTCGGCGGGGGCGTCGATGCCGATCTCCTGGCGTTTGTGGCGGGACCACCAGCGGCGCTGGTTGGAGGCCTCGTGCAGGGCGATGCGGTAGAGCCAGGTGCGCAGGCTGGCGTCGCCGTTGAACTTGCGGATGCTGCGGAAGACCTTGATGAAGACTTCCTGGGTGATGTCGGCGGCGTCGGCGGGGTCGTTGAGGCTGCGGCTGATGAGGGAGTAGAGCGGCTGATGATATTGGGCGATGAGCTGACCGAACGCCTCCTCGGAGCCGGCCTTGAGGTCGGCGACGAGAGATGCTTCCTCGGTTCGGATGCCTATCGCGCTTGCTAAATTGCCCACTGCCATGCCCGCCTGCATATCGGGTCCCTCTACGGTACGACGTTCCAGGAAGCTTGTCGAGCGCGGCAGGCCGTGGCGCAGGAGACGCGGCGGGCAGGCCGGGCACGGGCTGGATCTACTTTCCTGATCTACTCTCTTAGACACCGGGTGGGGGGCAATAAGTTCCCCGGTTTGACGAAATCGGGGAAGTCATAGAGAATAAGAACTGTCCTACCTGAGAGTGGGCCTGTGGCGCAGCTGGGAGCGCGCTTCCATGGCATGGAAGAGGTCATCGGTTCGATCCCGATCAGGTCCACCAAACAACCCCTTCAAAATCAAGCATATGCCGGAAGCGGAGCATCCCTCCCTTCCGTGACTTTGTGTCATTTTGTGTCACGCGCGCAGAAGGCTTGCGCCGGCTCCTGACGACTGCTCCGGTTGAAGCCGACTTCTTTCGACTTTTTCCGGGTCTGGCGCATCCGATTTTCTCAGCTCCGAATTGATGGAGTTGATGGTCGATTGCACGCTTGCCGGGATCTCCTGCATGTAGACATCCGTGGTCGTAGCAGTACGTGAGTGCCGCATGACACCTTGAACGTCTTTGATCGTCCCCTTCTTCTGTGCCAAGTGTTGCGATCGTTCTGCGGATGACCTGGAACGTCAGCTTTGGCAACTGTAGATCGCGAGCGACCTTGTGAAGGACGCGTTTGCGATAGTTGTCGGTGTCGAGGAAACCTCCATCTTCGTTCTCGAAGATGAAGTCATCCGGCGACAAGAAGCGGACTTTCTCTTGCCCTTGGCAATGCCTCCCGAGCCTTCTCTTCACACTCCAGACGCCACGCCTGCAAGTCGTCAGCGAGCTGTCGGGGAATGTGAATCACAGTGAGGCTCTTCTTCGTTTTTCCCCAGTCACGGATCTTGCCTTTGTAGACAGTCTCCGCGACCGTGAGCGTCGATGCCGATAGTCGAAGCGCTTCCATCGAAAAGCGAAGAGCTCGCTCGGACGAAAAGCGTTTGTCATATCCAGTTCAAGCAGGATGCGATCTCGAAGGCTCAGCTTCGAGAGAGCCAGCCGAAGTTGATCCCAAGTCAGCGTCGTGGTGTCCGTGGCCCGTAGTTGGGCAGGAACCTTGAGTTTGCGTGCGGGGTCTTTGACGAGGAAGTCTTGATCGACCGCCTCGGCGAAGATGTCCCGTGATGTATGCGCGCATCTGCAAGACACGGTCCTTTGACCCGGTTGTGGCCAGCTTGTTGAGATGAAGCTGCAAACTGAACTTGTCGAAGTTGACCAACGGGATTTCGCCGAGTGGTTCGACGACGTCGAGTTGGATAAGGAGCTTCTTGGTTTTGGCGGTCTCTTCCTTCCAAACGGCTTCTTTGAGAGGAATAAACCGGTTGGTTGACAAACCATCCAAGCGTCACGGAACCATCATTCATGATGCGCGTCGGGGGAGCCAGGCTGGCCCAACTGTTTTGTGATCTCACGTTTAGTGCTTCGCGGGCTTCGGTCTTCGTCATCTTCGATTGCGGCCCAAGATTCACTGGTACGCGAACGGTCTTCACTTCGTTCGTAGTCGGATCATTCACTATTTTGCGGTAATACCCGTACCACTGTTTCCCGCGAGGTGTGACGTATCCTCGTTGGTGAGTTTGTACCCATTTTTTTCCTCAGTTCTGTGGCGGGAAAACAGTAGGGCCTACCCATATTTTACCGGTGTTTCCGGCACTTTTAGCGCCGTTTCCGGCGTAAAGAGGAGAGGCGTTCCCGTTCTGTTGACGAACTCTTCGACCTCGCTCAAAGCGATAGCGAAGGACGCCGTCGCTCATGCGGATTACGGGCTAGGTAGGGGAGCCTTGCGTGAGGAGTGATCCCAGACCCAGTCTTTCGTGACATTGAGGCGCTGCGCAACATCCTCAACGGTAAGCAGCGGTTCTCTGAGTGGGGCATTTGTTTGGACCATTGCGTTGAGAGCCATCGGTGTCTCCAGAGCTTTGACGGTGTGGCTTCGCGACGACGGCGCGAGGCTGCTTTCAGCCTCTGGCCGTAAATTGCCCATTTTCTGTCCAATACTTCCTATTTATCGGGTGATAATTCACAGCTATCACCCGCTCCAATCGCGCACACAGAACGTGGCAACAGTCTCGCCAAATCATTCAAAGATCGTCGCTTCTGAAAATTTCTCTATTGCTCAACTTGATTCCTCTCCGGTAAAATTTCCACAGGCAGGTACTGACCCCTATTTGCTGCGCCTTTCCTTGGTAATCGACGTTACGCCGAGACTTGTTCTCCAGGAGCATGCGTATGTACGATTGGGCCGAATATCGTCACTTCAGGTATCTGCTTGAGATTCTGGATCTCAAGGGCTTTCGCGCTGCCGCCGAGCAGCTCCACACCACACAACCGAACTTGAGTGCTCACGCCAAGCAGTTTCGGGAAAACTCCGGACTTCATCTCTATCGAAAATCCAAGAGTGGGCGCATCAGCCTCACCCCTGATGGCGTCGCGTTCAAGCTAATTGCCAGGGGATTGCTCAGTGCGCGGGATGAGGCGATGGCCGCACTGCTTGCCGTCGAACAGGGTGAGGTTCGTACCCTGAGACTAGGGTGCTCGTCACAAGCCGATCCGACTCTCTTCAACGCATTCTTTGCCATGCACAGAGAGTTGCTTCCCGACTGCCCAATCCGTCCGGTGCACGGCGACACAGCACAGCTCGTGGAAGAGATTGCCTCAGGTGAGATCGACGTCGCAATCGTCACCTTGCCAGTAGGCGATCTTAGTCTCCGTGTGGATGAGATTGGCGAGATCGTCTTGTGGTCTGCCTCCGTGCCGACCATCCTCTCGCGGCGAAGGCGGCGCTCCAGCCAGCCGACTCTGCAGCAGCACCCCACGGTTCTTTACCACCCGCAACGGAATGCCCAGGCCCATGCTCGGCTGCTCGAACTGCTTGAAGAAGTAGGCGTGAAGATCGAAGAGTATTCTCGGGCATCGCACCCTACGGAGATGCAGGGGCTCGTCAAACAGGGATTTGGCTTTGCCCTCATCCGCGAAGGAACAGTGTTAGATGTCGAACTCACTACGCGGCCCGTTGCCGGTGTGGACTGGACGGTGGACACGGCCTTCGTCTACAAGAAGCAGGGTCATCCCAAGACAGTTCCGATGCTCATTCGGCTCTTGAAGGGCCGGCTATCGCCGCAAACACCTAAAGGCAAGAAGCCTCCGCTCTCTGCGGGCAAAGGACCAGAGCAGATGTCCTTGCTGGGGTGAGCAATCGATCTCTCAAAGTCTTGCTCTATCGAGTACGCAACTTTGTCATGACTGATTAATCGACCTCTGCTGGGGTTCGGCAGAGGTCTGCGTCATACATTCTGCAATTCATTTGTTCAGAGGGCTCTAGCTCCGCTCGAATTGACAGCCAGGGTGCGGAAGGGTGCAGAGGCATTCACAGGACAAGTGTTGTGAGAAGAGGCCGCCGGGGCTATTTGTGGTGAGAAGCCGACTTCCCGTTACTAATCAAGGATCAATGAGTGGATTGAACAACAATGTTGCATCCATCGAAAGGCAGTCGGACGACGACTGCTGCAGGATCATCGAAGTGCAAAAACTCCGTGGATGGAGGAGCCTTGTTCGATGTATGTGCAAATCATATGTGCATCCACGCAAGACAACCCAACATCCTCCAGAAACTCATGCAACGGGCTTGGTGCTTGAGGAAGGTCCTTGTCTGCGATCGAGAAAATTTGCGGGATCGGCTCGCCTTCACGCAGTATGCGAACATCTGATCCCGCCACTTCAAGGTCGTAACGCGTTTTTGGCCAGGGTTTCGGAGGAGCTGCGGATTTTGGTTCTCCCTCCTCCGTGTTGAAACCATTAGGAACATTGCCATAGCGTTCGGCCGCCGTATGGAGATTCCTGAGCGCCAAAGGATGAACGGTCTGGGGCTGGGGTACGACCGAGAGAAGATGTTGTTCTGGGTTTGGCTGTTCGAGCGCGTAGTGATGCGGATGATTGCTAAAGATAATCATTGAATACGGGTCGGCGTTATTGTGTTGCGCCTTCACCCTGTCCAGAAGAGCAAGCATCGGGCGAGAAAATCCTCTTCCGCCTTGGCGCCCTAAGATTCTCTCCGCCCACTTGAACGGTAAGTTTGTGTCGACAAAGATCACGAGCGGATGCTTCGTCTGCTTCGCAACAGCGCTGTTAATGAGCGGTCCTAGTCGGAAGTTCGGTTTGATTTCAGGGGTGCCCGGAACACCCAGGACACCCTGTCGATATCGACTCTTGGCTTCGATGGACAACATTTGCCCGGTCAATACGTGACGAGCAGTGAATTCGGCATGTTTTTGTACTTCCATCCTTCTCATCTTCATGCTCGACTTTGAAACCGGCTCGGTAGCAGGTTGCTTCAGCGAACAACTCGTGGCGCGCGCCCTGGAACATCTCGCGGTTTTTGAGACGCTGAAACCATCCTCCATCAATGCCGCCGTTGTCATCTACGATGTACAGGTCATAGGCGAAACCATTGAAGGCGGCGAGCGCACCGGTGAGTAAGCCAACCCGGCTTCCGTCAGGTTGGGCAGGCTGGGCGTTCATATAGCGGGCTGCCTGAGCCCGCCATGTAATGACAGGATGGCGTTCCTCTTCCGGCTTTGCGGCTTCCGCCTTGCACCACTCAACGCCAAGAGTCTCGACTACGTAGTCGCGAAGGAAATCAGAAAAGAACTTCCACTTGTCGGAGCTGTAGAGCCGACCTCTGACAGCGACTATCCGTTGCCCAAATGCCACGGTGGAGATTTGCGGTCGCACATGGCCGAACCTGCGCAAACGCTCTTGTTCCTTGCGCTGCTTTTCTTCGAAAAGCGCCTCTGCCTTCTCGCGCAGTTCCGGCGGGACCTCCGCCCAAGAGAGGCCATCTTTCGACGCCATCATCCTTGGTTGTGGCGGCTTAGGGTGCGCCAGGCAGCACTTTTTGAATTTCAGCCCACTTCCGCAGGGACAACGATCGTTACGCCCGATCTTCGGGTCTTGTGTTTGCGCCAATCGGGAATTTGTTTCGACATTCGACGCTGAGTAAAAGCTTAAACAGAATCATAACGGGGTCACTTCTTGTCGTCGGGCAGCGTAAACGGCGCAACCGAAGGATCGTGAAGTCCGAAGGTGAACACGATCTCGTCGGAGTCTTCGTCAGGCTTTCTCTCGACCCGCGCCGATTCGATGACGCTTCCGCGGCGAAGCTGATGCTCGAAGAGCCCCTCCCGCTTGTTCAGCGAATAGGCCTCGTTCAATTCCTTCACCGATAAACGACCGCCCAGGACCTCAAGCAGGGTCTGCGTTGACATTCTGATTTCTCCCACGCCGTTCCTTCCTCCCGAATACGTCAATCCTCGGACATGCGTCCGTTTCTTTTCTTCCGAGCCAATGCTCCAGTTCATTGCGCGCATTGTCCGGGCTTTGCATAATTGTTGGAAGCTGTCCGACCATGGCATGCATGACTGCATTCAGCGGTGTTGCCCATTCGCTCATCTCGCGAACGAAGAGTTCCACGTTCGCATCCTGTTTGATCGTTTGAGTGTTCCGGTCCCGAAGCGAAATGATGACCACGAAATCAATGGACGTGTGGCGTTTCAGGGCATGGAATACGACGTCCCGTACCGAATACGAGTAGCTGCTACTCATGTTCCGCAGTACGTGGGCGCCACCATCACAGATAATCACGCCTCGAAGGCCTGTGAAGCCGCAGCGCTTGAGTTGATCACCCTTTTGAGCGCGAGATAGAGAGGATTACGATCGCAGTGTCGGGATGGTATAGCTGGTGTAACCCGTGCACCAGACGAACCGCCTCCCTGGCACATATGTAATCTGAATGACCGATTCGCGCGCCCAGCAAAGAGCCAATTGCCGTTGCTCACCAGGTGTCAGTTGTACGTCCCGAACGAATTGATCGAAGCGATCATTGAAAATGAGCGTTTGGAATTGATCGACCGGCGGCATGATGACCGGAGGCTTGCTTCCTCTGCCTGTGTGAAGTCGGGTACTGGCATGAAAGGCGCGAAGCTCCTCTTGTAATGCCGCTCTGTTCCCAACGCTTCCTAGTTCTTTCTCGAACGGTCCGATCGGGTTCCGTTCGTGCGAACCGCGGTCTGAGATCGTCGCGATGTCCCCAACGAAAGTAACGGCGGGCGATTGAAAGTGAACGTCTGGCCTGGTCTCCCCGCCGAGATCCGATTCGTGGTACACGGTTCCCAGCGTAGCTAGTGCATGGAGGATCATGACCTCCCACTCCGTGGGGATGTACTTCGCGGAGGTGGGGCTATTGAGGGTCCCGACCCACTCTCGCCGCTTA
>CAVWJY010000040.1:0-233204 GCA_963755245.1 uncultured Acidobacteriaceae bacterium
GCGCCAGGTCAGAGGCCATTTGAGATCTTGAGCCGAGCACTTAGGGAGCCAAACAGGGAGCCACTCGGAGTGAGGTGGCTCCATGATGCACGCCACGAGCAAGCGTCGCGGGCCAGGCGAAGACTCGATCTACTACGACGCTTCCAAGAACCGGTATGTCGGTGCCGTAAGCCTGGGCTTCAGCCCGTCCGGGACGCACATCGGGAAGAAGGTCACGGGCCGGACCAAGGCCGAGGTGCGGGACAAACTCCGGGACATGCATAAGCAGGTGGAGAGTGGGCTGCGGCCCGAGCGCCGCTACACCTTGGGTGATGCGCTCGAGACCTGGTTGGCCGTCGGCGTGGACGGCCTGTCGGCCCGCACTGTGGCCTTGAAGCCTCGAGCCGGGTACCTCGCGCCGCCGACATCAACGAGACCGCCCGCCTCGAAGATGGGTTCCAGCACCAGCTTCAGCGCAGCCTGGACGACCCTGTCCGCGATGCGGGGGATGCCCAGCCTGCGGACCTTCCCGGACCCGCCCGGCTTGGGGATCTTACGTTCCCGCACCGGCAGTGGCCGGAACGAGCCGTCCCTGATGGCGGCCCGCAGGTCATCCAGGAAACCGGGCACGCCCACGATCTCCTCAACATAAGCGGCCGTCAGGCCGTCCACGCCGGGAGTGTTCGCACCCTGGTTGCCCGGGACCCGGGCGAACGCCACGATCAGCGTCGCCGGGTCATGCACGAAGTTGAACAGGTCATCAAACCGGCGGCCAGGATCAGCCGCCGCCCAACGGTGAAGCTTGGCCTGCATCCCCGTTACCCGCGACCACGGCCCAGCGGGGACGTCATCACGAGCGCCGCCGTTCGGCGGCGCGTCTTGCGGCATTGCAGCCGCCTTCCCTCCCCGGAACCGCTGCCGCCCTTCGCCATGCGGCCAGCTTTCCCGGGCCCGGACTACTACGGCGGCTCCGCCCCGCCCGGCCGTTCGGCAGTCGGCGTGCCTATCCCGGCCAGCGGGCCGGATGCCCGCCACCGGGAACCAGCCCCGGGCGGTTCCCGTGTTCACTGTGGTTCGCTCAGCGGATTAGTCTCTTGTGCCTTTCGGACGCCGTGCAGGCGTGAAAGTGTCAGGGCCGCTGCGGGTCCGCGTCTGGCTGGCGTTGCTGGCGCTGTGTGGCCGGGCGGGGCGGGTTCGTCCGGGTTTCCGGCCTCGCGGGGCGGGGCGGGCGGGATGATGCGGGTGGTGCGGCCGCTCGCTGACGTCGTTTCTCCATGGCGGGCGCGGCCCCGAGGATTAGTCTGACGCCGGGAGCCTTCTTGTGGGCTGCGCATTGGTGCTTCGAGCCCGCGGATCAGATTTCCGTTTGCCCTTCGGCTCCTGCGGGCGGCCGTCACCTTTTCCGCATCCTCATGATAGGAGAAGGCGATGGAAGAGGCCCAGGACGAGCCGCTGTTCTGCGAGCGGGCCGCCGGGATCGACATCGGCAAGCAGTCGGTGATGGTCACCGTCCGCGTGCCGAGCGAGACTAGGAAGGGCGGCCGGGCGCAGGAGACCCGGGAGTTCGGCACCACGCGCCGGCAGCTGCTGGAGCTGGCGGACTGGCTGCGGTCCCACGGTGTGGAGCGCGCCGGGATGGAGAGCACCAGCGACTACTGGAAGCCGGTGTACTTCCTGCTGGAGCAGCAGGGCCTGGAGTGCGTGCTCTACCAGGCGTCCAAGGTCAAAGCGCAGCCCGGGCGGCCGAAGACCGGCAAGCTGGATTCCGTGTGGCTGGCGAAGGTGACCGGGCAAGGGTCGGTGGCCGGGTCGTTCGTGCCGCCGGAGGACATCAGGCGGCTGCGGGCCTGCACCCGTTACCGCCGGCGGCTGACCCAGGCCATGACCGCGGAGAAGCAGCGGGTGGAGAAGCTGCTGGAGGACGCGCACCTGAAGCTGCCGGCGCGTGATCAGCGACGTCCACGGCGTCTGCGGAGCGGAGATGCTCCGCGCGATCGCCGCCGGGGAGCGCAGCCCCCGGGTGCTGGCGGAGATGGCCCGCGGCGTGATGCGGCGCAAGCTCGCGGCGCTGCGCGAGGCCCTGGACTGCTCGTTGTTCACCCAGGAGCACGCCTTCGTGCTGTCGATGATGCTGGACAACATCGACCACTACACCAGGCAGGTCGCCGTGCTGGACGAGAAGATCGCCGTCATGTGCGAGCCATACGCGCGGCAGCTCGCCCAGCTGGACCAGATCCCGGGCTTCGGGGTGAAGACCGCCCAGGACCTGATCGGCGAGATCGGCGTGGACATGAGCGCCTTCCCGACCGCCGGGCACCTGTGCTCCTGGGCCCGTGTGGCTCCCCGGCCGAAGGAGTCCGGCGGCCGGCGCAAGGGCGGCAGCGCCACCGGGAACGGCAGTCCCTACATCGGCGCGGCCCTCGGCGAGGCCGCCGTGAGCGTCGGCCGGACCCAGACGTTCCTCGGCGCCAAGCTCCGCCGCCTGGCCCGGCACATGCCCAAGAAGAAAGCCCAGGTAGCCGTCATGAGAACCCAGCTCGTGGCCGCCCACGCCCTGCTGTCAGACCCTGAAGCCGAGTACGCCGGCCTCGGTCCCGGCTACTACGACGAGCGCGCCGGCACCGCCCGTCAGGCCCGCGGCCACGTCCGCAGCCTCGAACGCCTCGGCTGGAAGGTCACCCTCGAGCCCCTCGACCCCGGCACCGGAGAACTCACCGCCCAGGCCAGCTAACCCAGCCCAACCCGGAAGCCGACGGCGCAAACCGCCGCCGACTCCAAAGGCATGCCCGGCTGAGGTCTTACTTTCGGATCAGGAGCCCGGCTGTGTCCCAGCAGCATCGCCATGAGTACGCCGCAGACTTTCCCCATGGCCTCCCGGTACGGCTTTCGTATACCTCCCGGAAGTTCCCGCCGCCCTCACGGGCAGCGGTGCGCGCTGCGCCCGGCCCAGATCCGCCAGGTTCGAGCCGGTGGCCACAGGTGAAGGACGTAAAGCGCCGGTTCCTCGCGTACTCCTTTCCGCCACGCTCGCCGGACCCGCCCCATCTGGCAGCACTGAGACGTCCCGGCTTTGTCAGGGCTGCTCCCACCCTCCCCGCCACCACGCGGACCAGGCTGCCCTCAGCTGCAGCGACCTGCTGCGACAGGCCACAGGCGAAGGTCTTTCACCTCCACTCGAACCAACAGCGCCTCACGGCGCAAACGGAAACTGTGCCAGAGCCCACATTGGCCCGCCGTTGACAGTGGGAGCCAGTCCGGCCCGGTTGTCTGCTGACGTCCCTGCCGGGCGGGCTCTTTCCGCCGTTGACAGGCCGCCTTATGGCCGGGTCGTCGTGACGGGATAGTGACGGCCGCCACGCAGAATGGCTTACCTCCTCTTGTCTTTCTGCCGTTGTCTTCGCGAGGGATTCATGAGTGACCAGGTGTATGCGCAGGCGCGTGCGAACGCCGCGCAGCGCGATCAGGCGCCGGGCGCAACCCGGCGGCGTGATCTGCCGATCGGCGAGCGACCGGACATGCCGGACCGCGATGTGCCCGGTCCGGCCGCTCACTACCCGATGCGCGTGGCCGACTTCACCCGGGTGCCAGTGCACGGCATGCCGTTGAGGTCGGTTCCGCAGGCCCAGCCGTGGGCTGACTGGAACCTGCCCGCCCGCTTCGACCTCGAGTACAAGGGCGAGGACGGCGAGCTGCACCAGCCCGTCATGGTCCACCGCGCCCTCTTCGGCAGCTGTCGAACGCTTCTTCGGCGTGTTGATCGAGCACTACGCCGGCGCCTTCCCGCTCTGGCTCGCCCCTGTCCAAGTGGGCTTGGTTCCTATCTCTTCCGACAAGCACCTCGACTACGCCCACGCGGTCAAGGCGAAGCTCGAGGCCGCCGGTCTGCGTGTCGAGCTCGACGCCCGCAACGAGAAGATGAACGCGAAGATCCGCGAGTTCACGCTGCAGAAGGTTCCCTTCGTCCTCATCCTGGGCGACAAGGAAGCCAACACCGAGTCCGTCAGTGTCCGCACCCGCGGCAAGGGCGACGAGGGCAGCGTCACGCTCGAAGCCTTCCTCGACCGCGCCAAGCAGACCCTCGCCTCCCGCGCGGCCGAACTCTAATCACCAAGGACCTCGAACCCACGATGCCCGCACTCTCCGAGCCCGATCGCCTCAAAGCCATCGCCCTGCTCGAAGAGCTGCGGGCACGCATCGACGAAGCCTCTGCCGGCGACGAGCAGCTCCGTTTCCAGATCAAGCGCTACATCGCCAAGCGTCTCGAGTTCGACGAGCGCGGCACCCCCACCCATCGCCGCCGCCTCAAGGAGCAGAAGCGCGAGCTCCAGCGCGGCCTCTGCGCCTCCTGCGAGGAGGAGCTTCCCGCCCAGGGCGCCGAGCTCCACCGCGCCCGCGCCATCGAAGGCTACACCCCCGAGAACACCAGCCTCGTCTGCCCCCGCTGCCACGCCAACGCCAAGCCCTCGCCAACCTCTAGCGAGCTGCCTCGCAGCCCCTCCTCATAAGCATGTCATCTCGACCACTCCTGAGAAACGTCATCTCGACGTGCAGAGGACAGTTTTATCGTCCGCTGCACAGTGGAGAGACCCCCGTATTTTGCTCGCGCTAGAAAAACATCGGGCAGCCCACCGCCGCCCAATTCGCATCTGACTGCTTGAGGTGACTCCCATGAAGGCTGTTCTGTTGCGGGAGTACGGCTCCCCATCCAAGCTCCACTACGAAGAGGTTCCCGACCCCGTCGCCGGTCCCGGCGAGGTCCTCGTCCGCGTCGCCGCCACCAGCATCAATCCCATCGATTGGAAGCATGCGCAGCGGCGCCGTCAAGGAGCTTCATGCCGCTCGAGCTTTCCCGCCATCCTCGGCCGCGATCTCTCCGGCGTCGTCCGCGCCCTCGGCCAGGGCGTCACCGGCTTCTCTCCCGGCGACCGCGTCATGGCCATCGCCTCCACGCCGACGCCGAGCTGGTCGCCATCAAGGCCTCCGACCTCGCCCTCGTCCCCGAAAAGCTCGACCTCGTCGAAGCCGCCGCCCTCCCGCTCGTCACCGAGACCGGCGAGCAGCTCATCACCCGCGGCACCAAGATCCAGAAGGGCCAGACCGTCCTCATCTCCGGAGCCATCGGCGGCGTCGGCCGCTCCGCCGTCCTCACCGCCAAGAAGGCGGGAGCCATCGTCATCGCCGGCGTCAAAAAGTCGCAGAAGAAGGAGGCCGAATCCCTCGGCGCCGATCAGATCGTCGCCCTCGACGACAAGCAGGAGATGGACAAGCTCGGCTTCGTCGACGCCGTCGCCGACACCGTCGGCCAGGCCACCGCCGAGGCCCTGCTCGCCAAGGTCAAGCCGGGCGGCACCTTCGCCTCCGTCCTCGGCCCACCCGCCAACGCCAAGCTGCACCCGACGGTCAACATCGTCCCGGTCCGTCGCCCAGCCCGACCCCGCCAAGCTCCGCGAGATGGCCGAGGACGTCGTCGCCGGCCGCCTCATCATCCCCATCGACCGCATGATCCCGCTCGAGGACGCCGCCCAGGGCCACGCCGCCGCCGAGAAGGGCGGCATCGGCAAGATCCTGCTGCTCGCCTGATATCTCCCGCCCAGAAAAAGCACGTCATCTCGACCGAAGCAGCGGACAGTTCCAACGTCCAACGTCCGCTGCGCAGTGGAGAGACCCCTGTATTTCGTTATGTCGCCGGATCAGATCACGCCGGCCAAATCACGCCGGGTAGATGACCACCGAGCGCCGAGCGCCCTCGCCCGTGCTCGCCGACCGCAGCCCCGACGGCCCCACCGCCAGGTGCACCAGCCGCCGCTCGCGCGAGCTCATCGGCGGAAAGGTGATACGGCTGCCCCTGCGTCCGCACCTGCCCAACCGCCGTCTCGGCCGCCAGCCGCAGATCGCGATCCCGATTCGCCTTGAAGCGCTCCGCGTCGAAGCTGATGCGGTCGTGCTCCTCCGGCTCCAGCCGCAGGATCTTCGCCGCCATATGTTCCACGGCGTGCAGCAGCTCCGCGTTGCGCGCCAGCAGCAGCGGCGTGTCCGGCCCGGACAGCTCGACCGAAATCTCCGGCTGCCCCGCCTCCCGCGCGGCTGTCCTCTGGCTGGCCGTCAACTCGGAGATAGCCGCGGTCACCCGCAGGCCTCCAAGCGTGGACAGCATCTCCATCATTCGGGCTATCTTCGGCTGCGCATCTCTTAAATCGTTCATTTTCTTATGTATACTCGTCCGCCAAGAGGATCACAATACCACCTCGGGGACAACTGCGGCAAAAGCGAAAGGGACGGCTCATCGGAGCCGTCCCTTTCGCTTTCCTGCAGCAATTACCGCTGAGCGGCTTACCGCTGCCTACCGTCGTCCCTGGATCGTCGGCCCGGTGCCCGACTTGCGTCGTGCCCGCTTGGCCGCGATCTCCCGCATCTCGCGTCCCAGGCTGGTCCGGTTCATCACCATGCTGCTGCACGATGCTGATCAGGTTGCCGACCGACCAGTACAGCGCCAGACCCGAGCCGTAGCTCCACGTCATGTATCCCGAGAACGCCGGCATCATGAACGCCATCATCTTCTGCTGCTGCGGATCCACACCCGGCGACGGCGTATAGAACTGCACCAGGAACTGCGACACCACCATGAAGATCGGCAGGATGTGGTACGGGTCGGCCGACTGCAGGTCCGGCAGCCAGAACAAGTGCGCCTGCCGCAGCTCCACCACCTTCGGCAGCATGCCGAAGAACGCGAACAGCAGCGGCATCTGGATCAACGTCGGGATACAGCCGCCGAACATGTTGACGCCGTTGTCCTTCTGCAGCTTCATGATCTCCGCGTTCATGTCGTTGCGCTTCGGATCGGTCACCTTGTACTTCTTGTACTTCTCCTTGATCGCGTCCATCTGCGGCTGGATGCGCTGCATCTTCAGGCCGCTCTGCATGGTCTTGATGCGCAGCGGCAGGATCAGCAGGTTGATCGCCACCGTCAGCAGGATGATCGCCCAGCCCCACGATCCCGGCCAGCTCGCCACCACGTGGGTATGGATGAACTGCAGCGTCAGGAAGAGGTACTTGCCGATGACGCCGAAGAAGCCGAAGTCCAGCAGCGGCTCGAGCGTCGCCTTGCTGCCCGTCGGATGAATCCCGCGCAGCACGTTGACCGCCTTCGGTCCGACGAAGATGCGCGTCTCGGTGTGGCCGCTCGCATCGCCCAGCGCCGCGCCCACCGCCGGCACCAGCACCTGCTCCCTTGGCCGGCGAACCCGATCCGAAGCCCGTGCGCTTGATCGTCTTCGCCACATCCATCTGGTGGCTGAAGCGTCGCCAGCGTCGCGGTCGCCGGCGAATCCGGCAGGAACACCGCCGTAAAGTACAGATCGCTCACACCCGCCCACGAGAACGGACCCTCCAGCGTGTTGCCGTTCGAGATCTTCTTGGCCGCGAGGTGCTCCTCCTTGCCATCGCGCATCGTGTCCACCTGCGCGCTGTTGTAGGAGATCGCATTGTCCTGATCGCCAAACCCGCCCGGCCAGCTGATCAGCGTCCGCACCGGAGCGCCATTGCGCGTCACCGCCACATCCGCGTGGATCAGGTAGGTCTCGTCGAACGAGAAGGTCTTGGTCACCGTCAGCCCGTTGGCCGCGTACTTGAAGCTCAGCGAGCCCGGCGCCGCCAGCGTGCCCGTCGTCGACGCCACATACAGCGCCGTCGTTCACCTGCGTCATCGTCGCGTCGTCGTAGGTGTACAGCGACAGCGGATAGCCGAACTGCTGCGCCGCCTGCGCCATGCACCAGGTCCAGCGGCTTGCCGTCGTCGTCCTTGAACTGCTTCAGAATCCAGCTCGTCACCACGCCGCCGCGGTTGGAGAACGTGATGCGGTACAGCTCGTTCTCGACCACCGTCGTCGTTGCCGCCGCGGCCTCGACCGCCGGCGTCGTCGCCACGGCAGCCGCTGCTGGAGCCGCCGCGAGCAGCCGTCTGGCCCGCCTGGCGCGGTCGCCGACGTGTTCGCATGCGGCGCTGCCGTCTGCGGGTTCGACTTCGCGCGGAAGTACTGCAGGCCGAAGAAAATACCGACCATGACGATCATCATGATCAGCAGCGACCCGTTATCCTGGCCGCCGCCGCCCTGCTGACTGGGATTCTTAAACTCTGCCAAAGGGACTTCCTATCTAGTGCTGACATATGCCTGCGCGTCACGCGCCTTGGGCACCGCTCTTTATGATAAATGGTCGCCGTGAATCCCCCGTGGCAAAGGAGTTTTCCGCTCCGGAACCGGATCGAGGCCGCCCTTGGCGAAGGGATGGCACCGCGCCAGCCGGCCGAGCGCCAGCCACGATCCCCGCACCACGCCAAACCGCGCCAGCGCCACATAGGCGTACTCCGAGCACGTCGGCAGGTACAGACACTGCGTCGGGCTGATCGCATGCGCCAGCGGCGAAAGCACGCTCTTATACACGCGAAAGGCGCAGCGCAGCGCCCACGCCTCCAAACCCGACTCCAACCCGCGCCAGATCCTCCCCCCACAACCGGATCCCGCATTTGGCCGTCGGAGGTCATGGCGACTCAGTGCCCGTCGGCCACAGCAGCCGTTGGCTTGCGGCGGAGCATCCGGCATCGGCGTCCGCGCCGCCATCTTCTGGATCGCGCGAAACACCTGCGCCACCTCGCGGTCGAGCGCCGTGAACTCCAGCTCGATCACGCTCCGCCGCGGATGCAGGATCACGTCGACCGGCGTGCTCAGCGCGCCCAGGTTCTTGCGGATCACCTCCCGCATCCGGCGCTTGATCCGGTTGCGGTCGACCGCCTTGCCCATCACCTTGCCCACCGTCAGACCCACCCGCGCGCCGGTCGCGCCATCCGGATCGCGCGCGATCTCCTCCGCGCTGCGCACGGTGAAGAAGTAGCTCATCTGCTTGGCGAACTGCTTGCGGCTCGCCTTGTAGACGCGCTGGTAGTCGGCATGTTTGCGCAGGCGAAACGGTGTGGTCGGCATACATTCTCCTACAAGCTTGCAAAAGCCAGCTTCGAAACTCCCGCAGAACGAAAGACCCACCCGGCGCGAGCGCTCTAGGTGGGCCAGTCTCTGCTGCAGAAGCTCTTACATCTACCTCCATCCCGAAGTCGCTCCGGGATCGAGTACGACTAGTCGCGGTAGCCTGCGCTGACCGCAATCTTGTGACGGCCCTTGGCCCGGCGGCGGCTCAGAACGGCGGCGCCAGCCTTGGTCTTCATGCGGGTAAGAAAGCCGTGGGTCTTCGCGCGGTGGCGGCGGTTGGGTTGAAAAGTACGCTTGGGCATGGAACTATCGACTCCTGAAAATGATCCTGAATTTGTGCATCCTGATCGGTGCCGGAGCGTCTGAATGCCGGTGAAAACGCGGACTGATCCCGATCGAAACTTTGTGCTCTCGCAACAATCCCTGAGTATACCCGAATTGTCCCGACTTTTCCAGCCCTCCATCCCATTCCCTGCCGCAATCCGACACCGCTCCGCCGTCATCTCGCAGCCGCCTCGCACAGCCTGCGCGCGGAACTACCATAAAAACGCCTCCGCAGACCGCCTTAAGCCACCTTCCGCCTCTCTTTTTGCCCTCTTTTTTTCGCATCCGACGGCCTTGGATTTCGATCTTCACAAGGAATGGTGCAACTTCAATTTTCTCCGCCCCAATCCTGCAAAACGCCCGTCCCACGTGCTACATCAAACCCGCTTACTAAGGTTTTACCGCACGATCAGCTGCTCTGCACTCTGCCACATCTGTCTCAACTCCACCTTCATGAACGATCTACTTTTTGGCTTTTTTTGTAGACGACGTGAAGTCCTTCCGGCAAACTAGGGGCCCCTTTTCATAACCCCGCTGCCCCCAGCGGGAAGGGACCGCTATTTCGCCGTTAGCCTCGACCACCTCCGCAAGGAAGCGGTTGCGGCCTGAATCAAAGTGCCTCGCTGACGTGGGGACAAGGAAAGAACGAATGTCATTCGTTCCCACGGCTACCGCCGTTTTGAACTATTGGGTCCGCATCTTGGCGGCGCTCGAAAAGAAGATCAATCGCCAGTCCTACGACACGTGGCTCAAGCCCACGCGCTTCTCGCACATCGCCGGCGAGACGCTCTTCGTCCGCATCCCCTCGGCCGAGTTCCAGCACATCGGCGACGCTACGCCGACCTCATCCAGGAGGCCATCGAGAACCTCGGCCTCGAGATCGAGAACGTCGTCTTCAAGACCCCCGCGCAGGATCCCAACGCCGTCCGCGCCCGCAGGTCCGCGAGGACGGCGGCTTCGCTCCCGTTCCCAGCCACAGCCAGAACGCTCCCACGCCCGGCCGCAACGGCCGCGCCGCCGCGCCCTCCAGCGCCGCAGGCGCCGCCGAGCAGTCCCGCTTCGACTGGAGCGCCGCCTCCCAGCTCAACCCAAGCTATCAGCTTCGACGCCTTCGTCATCGGCAGCGGCAACCAGTTCGCCATGGCCGCCGCGCAGGCCGTCGCCGAGCGCCCCTCCAAGGCCTACAACCCGCTCTTCCTCTACGGCGGCGTCGGCATGGGCAAGACCCACCTGATGCACGCCATCGGCCACGACGTGAAGCGCCGCCAGCCGCACGCCTCCATCTGCTACGTCTCCGGCGAGAAGTTCACCAACGAGATGATCAACTCCGTCCGCTACGACAAGATGACCAGCTTCCGCGACCGCTTCCGCAACGTGGACGTGCTGCTCATCGACGACATCCAGTTCCTCGCCGGCAAGGAGCGCACCCAGGAGGAGTTCTTCCACACCTTCAACGCCCTGCACGAGAGCATGAAGCAGATCGTCATCGCCAGCGACCGCCCGCCCAAAGAGCTGGCCGAGACTTCGAAGACCGCCTGCGCTCGCCGCTTCGAGTGGGGCCTGATCGCCGACATCCAGCCGCCGGACCTCGAGACCAAGGTCGCCATCCTGCAGAAGAAGGCCGAGAGCGAGCACACGCCAGCTGCCCACCGACGTCGCCCTCTTCATCGCCTCGAACGTCCGCACCAACGTGCGCGAGCTCGAAGGCGCGCTCGTCCGCCTCATCGCCTGGTGCGGCCTGCACGGCGTCGAGATCACCCTCGCCGTCACCCAGCAGTGCCTCAAGCAGTTCATCGACACCCAGGTCCGCAAGATCACCATCGAGGCCATCCAGCGCGCCGTCGCCGAGCAGTTCGGCATGCGCGTCGCCGAGCTCAAGCAGAAGAACAACTCGCGCGCAGATCGTCGTCCCGCGCCAGATCGCCATGTACCTGGCCAAGCAGATGACCGAGGCCTCGCTGCCCGAGATCGGCCGCCAGTTCGGCGGCAAGCACCACACCACCGTCATGCACTCGATCGCCAAGATCGACGAGCAGCGCCGCACCGACAAGGACCTGAACCGCACCATCAACAAGCTGATGGAGACCCTCAGCTAACCTCTATCCGTCCGGTTCGAGACCCTCTCGACGGACGCGAAGACCCAGAAGAAGAGCTCGTCACTTCCTACCTGCGCATTTCTCTAGAGTCCGACAAGTTTTCCTTGGAACCAACAAATAGAGACTGTCCTCATGCACGTCATCTCGACCAGGATCTATGGAACAGTCTACACCGGTCCCTGCGCAGCTGGAGATGCCTCTGCATTGCTTTCCTTCCCGCAGAAACTGCCCTCGCCATCGATCGTAGCGCGTAAGAGAAGGCATGTCCCGTCCGCGGCTGCGCGGTCCGCGATGTGCTGCTGCTTGTCCTCAGCCTGCTCTGTCTCCGCCACGCAGTGCACCAGCGCAGCGTCGTCTTCGCAGCCCGCTCAGCCAAGCCGTAGCGACTCACCCGTCGCGCAAGCTGGCCCCGCATCGAGAAGCAACCCGATTCCAACGACAATCGGCAAAGCCGAGACTCAGGAGCTGGCCAACGGCGCCGAGACGCCACCCGAAGCTCTCGCACCGAGGCTCCCGATTCGCCGAATCGAGGCCACCGCGGTGCCATGCAGTGCGATAGCCCAATTCTAGGGTTCGTCCGCTCCGCCCAAGCGCGAGCTCTTTCTTTGTGGGAAACCCCTCCCTTCTGTGCGATCCAGGTACATCTCATTGATTTCATTCATTTTCTAGAGCGGTCTTTGGGAGGTGTTGCACAGCGAGCTTTTTGCCCAAAACTTTGGCTCTGCCGCGCGAGTGCTTCTAAGAACTGAAAAGAAAGAAAGAGAAATCCTAGTACAAGTACTCGTTGTCGCTGGAAATGTGGATTTAAGGGCCAACTCCAACGAACAAAACACGTTCGCCTCGTGTCCTGATTTAGAAAACCCGTCTCTCAAAAGCGCAGGCTTCGGAAGAAAGGACGAGAGCTCGCAAATAACGCCCCGAAATATCCGAGTTATCCACAGAAAGCCTCCACAGCTGCCCCAGTGGAAATGTGCGTTAAGTGGGAATTCCCAGCAAACCATCTAAATTCGGTACTTTCCGAATGTCCACTTTTCAACAGGATTTACTAGCGTCTGTGGATAACTGGTCCGAACTCCATCCCAGCGCCGCAGCTCTGCGAACGCCCTAATCGGCGATGTAAACACCCCGTCCCACCCACTCCGGGCTGCCGATCTGCCGCATCATGAAGTCCGCCACATCGCCGCGCGAGATCTTGCTGCCATTGCGCGGCAGCGCCTCGCCATCCACCCGATACCGTCCGGTTGCCCGCCCATTGGTCAGCATCGGCGGCATCACCATCGTCCAATCGAGCCCGCTGGCCGAAAGCGCCGCCCACTGCGCCCGCTGCGAGGCCACCGGCCACTTCAAAGCATGGTCCGGTAGACGATCTTCTCCACCACAAACCGCCGCACGCGCTCTGCTTGTCCAGCGAGTTGTCGAGCGCGCCCGCCGAGCCCAGAGCCACGATCCGCCGCGGCCCCTGCGCCTGCATCGCGGCAACGATCAGCGGCACCGCCCGCTCCAGCACGCCCTCATTGCCCAGCGATCGCGCTCCCAGCGCCGAAAGCACCACCTCCGCGCCCGCCAGCGTCACCGCAATCGCCCCGGAATCAAACGCATCTCCCGCCACAACCCGCACCCGGTCCCGAAAAGGGAACTCCGCCGGCCTCCGCAGCAGCGCCGCGACCGTATGTCCGTCCGCCAGCGCCCGTTCGGTCAAAAGATTTCCAGTGCGTCCGCTCGCTCCGAAGATGGCGATCTTCATCTTTGCCTCCGAAGCGCCCGATTTCGCGTTCGGCACCCATTATCCACTGCTTCCACCGCAATCTGTGGAAAAGTTGACATCTGGAAATCCAGGCAATCAAAGGGGTTACTGTCGGATTCTCACTTAACTCACAGCTTTTCTCAGCAACCTATGAATATCTCTGTGGATAATGCGGATAACTTTGGACGAAAGTTCCATTTCGGTCCGTTCTTCCAAGTCCTTCGATTTTCCCGTTGCGTTTTTCTAAATTCGGAGACTCAGCCAACTCACTTGATTACTATCAGTTTAGCCAAAAAATCCACTTTTCCAGCGACAACGGCTGTTGCTTCTTGCTTTTCTCCTTATGCATCTAAAACCGTAGAAGCCGTCGCGCCCCAGGCATCGTTTCGCCGCGTCCCGATGCGGCCACCTGCGTCCCCGGCTCACACACAAAGCCTGCGTTTCCCACAAAGAAACCTCTCGCGCCCCCCGCGCGCTTCGCCCTAGAATCGACCTGTCGCCCAGTGGAGCTCGAGTCGCCGCCGATCCCCTGTGCATAACCGGTCCTCCCGGTGTACAGTTTGGCCAGAGCCCCGCTGTGCCCATGGCCCGGAGCAGGCCATGCAACCGCAAGACGCAGAAGAGGAATTGGAGATTTCAAACGTGACCACTGCCACCACTCCCACAGTGCCCTCCAGGAGCCCGAGATGACCCCGTCGCCGCGCCCACCGGCAACCTCGAGATCACCGTTTCGCGCGCCGAACTACTGCGGGAGCTCACCGCCGCGCAGAGCGTCGTCGAGCGCAAGACGACCATCCCCATCCTCTCGAACTTCCTCTTTGAAGCCACCGCGGGCGAAGGCGACACCGGCCGTCTCACCATCACCGCCACCGATCTCGACCAGAGCCTGCGCACCAGCTGCCCGGCCAAGGTCAAAAAGCCCGGCGCCTGCACCATCCCCGCGCGCAAGCTCTACGACTACATCAAGCTGCTCCCCGAGGGCGACATCTCCATCAAGCTGATGGACAACCACTGGGTGCAGATCCGCGCCGGCCGCTCCAACACCAAGATGGTCGGCATGGCCCGCGCCAACTTCCCCCAGGTGCCCGAGTTTCCCGCCACCGGCGCCTTCAAGCTCTCGGTCGCGTCGCTGAAGAACATGGTCTCGAAGACCATCTTCGCCATCTCGAACGAGGAGAGCCGCTACACGCTCAACGGCGCGCTGCTCGTGCTCAAGGCCGAGTCGATGGCGATGGTCGCCACCGACGGCCACCGTCTCGCCCACATCGAAAAGCTCGGCGAGACGCTCGAAGGCATCTCCGGCGAGAAGAAGACCCTGGTCCCGCGCAAGGCGCTCAGCGAGCTCTCCTCGCTGCTCGGCTCCACCGAGGCCGAGACCCTCGAGTTCGCCGACGACGAGCAGGCGCTCTTCTTCCGCGTCGGCGGCCGCGTGCTCACCAGCCGCAAGCTCACCGGCCAGTTCCCCAACTACGAGGCCGTGCTGCCGCGCGACAACACCAAGTTCGTCATCGTCCGCTCGGAGGATCTGATGGGCTCGCATCCAGCGCGTCGCGCAGTTCGCCGACGAGCGCTCCGGCGCCATCAAGATCCGCCTCGAGCAGAACGAGCTCAAGCTCTCCTCCTCCTCGACCGACGCCGGCGAGTCCGAGGACACCATCGAGACCCCCTACAACTACGATCCGCTGGTGGTCGGCTTCAACAGCCAGTACCTGATCGACTTCCTCAAGGCCATCGGCACCCAGGGCGAGGTGCGCCTGGAGTTCAAGGACGCCCAGTCCGCCGGCCAGATGCGTCCCGAGGACGGCAACGAGGACGTCAAGTACCGCTACATCCTCATGCCCATGCGCATCTGACCTATAAAAATCCATAACAGTAGTAGTAGGTAGTAGGAGCAGTAAATAAAACCCATAACTCGGCTAAGCGGCCAAGTTATCGGGTTTTATTTTTTATTGCTGGTGTGAACCCAGACAAAGGAAAACAAAGAGGTTTCGTAAACGAAGGAACCATGAATTTCTTTGGAAGCGCCCTGTATCCGGGGCACTCTTCGTGTACTCTGGCAACACTCGTACAAGCTGACTGAATTGCGTCTCGAAAGAAAGACGCGTTGGATCCTTCTGGGTTTCGTTGCCGCACGTTTGTCCTAATCCTGGGTAAGTTTCATCATTCGGGCCATGTAGTGGAGTGTTGATGAACGACCGCAAGTGGAAGCTGGGCCCCCTCTCTAGATTGCTCACGGCAACCTTCCTTACATTGCCGGTTCTGGCCCAGAGCCCAGAACCGCTCACCTTGGCCGATGCGTTGCGTTCCACGCTGCTGCGGCATCCTCTTTTGCGGATTCAGGAGCAGCAGGTGATTGCGCAGCAAGGCGCTTTGCAGCAGGCCAAAGGTCAGTTCGATACAAACTTGGCCGCCGATGCCTCGCAGAGGCATAGCTACCTTCCGCTTACGGCATATGAAGCGTTTCAATACGCTCAATTCGACTTGGTTCCGATCACGTCCGCAAGCACCTACACCAGCCAGATTGGCCTGGGAGTTACGAAGGAGCTGCGCAACGGGATCCTTCTGACTCCAAGCATCACAGCGACTCGGCTCACCGACAATCTGACCAACCGCGGAGGTATCAGCCAGGGCCAGATTGAGTTTGCGGTGACGATTCCTCTTCTGCGCGGTCGCGGTCGGGCTGTCGTGACGGCGCAGGAGACCTCCTCCGCACTTCAGTTGAAGGCTGCGATGGCCGAGGTGAACGAGACCATCACCGGCCTGTTGGCCACGGTTGCTTCGAGCTACTGGAACGTGGTCGCGGCGACCAAGCAGGTCGAGCTGTTGCGAGGATCCGAATCCCGCACCAGAACGCTTGTCGAAAGCATTCAATCGCTGATCGATGCAGATCGGTTGCCACGGGCCGATGTCTTCAGCGTCAAGGCGGACATGGCGGCGCGCGAGGCGAACCGTCTGGCGGGGGAGCAGCGGCTGGTCGAGGCTCGCCAACAGCTGGCAGTCGATATGGGCCTCGATGCGTCGGCGGTCTCGAAGCTGCCTGAGGTGACAACCGAATTTCCTGCGGAGTTATCGCTCGATCAGCTGCCCGCCGGGGCTGACGCGCTGGAACGCTACATCGAACTGGCGATCGACCAGCGACCGGAGTTGGCCGCACAGAAGCAGCGCCTGCAGGCCTCGCGGATCATTGCGGGTGCTTCTCGCAACGCCTTGAAGCCGGAGCTCGACGTGACGATCGGCACCGGCGTCTCCGGTCTGGATGAGGGATCGAACCTCGGCGACTACCTTTTTTCTCCGGCGCACTCGGCGCGCGGAGAAGATCTGAGGGGCGGTATTACCTACCGATTCCCACCAGCCCGTGACGCAGCCGCTGGCGCGCTGAAGCAGGCAACAGCAGCTGCGGCGCAAGAGGATCTGCAGTACCGCGAGATCGCCCGCAAGACGGCCGCCGCCGTGGGGCCGGCTCTATCCGGGATTCGAAGCGATGTGCTGCAGCTCCGCCGCATGCGCGAGTCGGTGCAGCTCTACCGGAACTCGCTGGATGCGGAGCAGGAAAAGCTGAGCATGGGCGCGGGAAGCATCCTCAATACGATCGCAACCGAAGATCGCCTGACCGGAGCCTTGCAAGGTGAGATTCAGGCCGAATTGGATTACGCACAGATGCTCGTGCCAAGTTACGATTTTGGCAACCAGCACGATCGTCTCTTCCGACCAGAAGGGCGGCTCGGTGGATCCTGCGGTCTTCAACGTACCCTCCGCCGCTTCCCGTGACGACGCCTCGGACAGGAACTGCCCAATGAACAATCAGTTGTTCCGCAAGGTCTCTCTTGAAAAGCTCTCTCGTCGCCCGATCAACTCGATCAGGCCATGCACGTGCGAGCCCGATGTACTGGACAGCGCTGGTGGCTTCATTTTGGTGGCCATGATCGCTGCGGGCATCTGGTCCTATACCGGCAGCATTCCAACGAAGTCTGTTGGCGAGGGCACCATCATTCGACCGGGTGGAGTCTTCAATGTCTCCTCCGCCGGATCGGGTTATATGGTAAAGACGTTCGACGTCCGAGTTGGGGATCATGTGAAACCCAATCAGGTCGTCGCTGAGATCTATCAGCCAGCCTCGAACGACGATATCGTGGCCGCAGAACAACACCTGGAGGAGCTGCGTCGGCAAGCCGCGGACTCCGTCTCGCTGCGCGAAGACAGCGCAAAGCTGCAGATGAACAGCCTGGAGCTGCAGAGCGAGAACGCAAAGCACGAGATCGAAGAGCAGCAGAAGATGGAGAAGATCGCGTCGGACGAGGTCGCCACCAATCAGCAGCTCTACGAAAAGGGTTTGATTACGCGCCAGCCTGTTGTCGATTCCCAGCAGCGTCTGGTCACGATTCAGTCGGCGATTGGACGGCTGCAGGCGGAGATTGCGCAAGACGACTCGCAGGCGTTTCAGACCAGATGGCAACCCGGAGAACTCAAAAAACAACGTCAGCTGGAGATCCGCGATCAGGAAGCAGCGTTGCAATCCATGCGAAATCGCCTACGATTGATCTCGACCGTCGTATCGCCCTCAGCGGTGAGGTCGTCGAAGAGAAGATCTATGCCGGATCGCTGATTACTGCGGGCTCTCCCGTAATCAGCATTCAGCCCGATACCGGGCAGCTGATCGCCGTGCTCTATGTCCCGTCCACGCTGGCCAAGGATGTGCATCCCGGCATGGAGGCGGAGATATCGCCCTCGACGGCAAAGCGCGAAGAGTTTGGATTCATCCGCGGCAAGGTGACCTTCGTGGCGCATTATCCTGCGACGACGAACGGGATGATGACGCTGTTCGAAAATGACTCGCTCGTCGACTCGCTGCGCGGCCGCGGCATGGTGACCGAGGTGGACGTGGCGATGCAGCCGGCAAGCGATACGCCGTCGGGATTCCGCTGGTCGAGTTCGCATGGGCCGGAGACGCAGATCACGCCCGGCACCTTGTGCTCGGCGCAGATCATCACGCGCACGCAAAAGCCGATTACGCTGGTGTTTCCCTTCCTCAAGAAGCTGATGGGAGTGTACTGATGGCGGCGAAGAGGCAGCGGATGCGACCCGTCAAGACGCCCTCGATCCTGCAGATGGAAGCGGTCGAGTGCGGCGCGGCAGCGCTCTCGATCGTGCTCGCATACTTTGGCCGACATATCCCTTTGGAGCAGCTGCGCCAGGACTGTGGCGTCTCCCGTGATGGCAGCAAGGCGAGCAACGTGGTGAAGGCGGCACGCGCTCATGGGCTGACCGCAGCAGGCTGGCGAAGGGAGCCGGCAGATCTGCTCGCCCGAAGCCACCTTCATTGTGTTCTGGAACATGAACCACTTTCTCGTGGTGGAAGGCTTCAAGAAAGACTACGTTCTGCTGAATGACCCGGCAGCGGGACGGCGCAGGGTCCCGTGGAAGGAGTTCGACACCTCATTTTCCGGCGTCGTGCTGAGCTTCGAAAAGGGACCGGAGTTCAAGCCCGGAGGACATCCCCCAAGCGTATGGACGGCGCTTCTGTCGCGCCTGCCCGGAAGCCGCATGTCGCTGCTCTTTCTATTCCTGGCGAGTGTGGCGATGGTGATTCCCGGGCTTCTTACGCCGGTGTTTTCGCGGGTGTTTCTCGACAACATTCTCATCGGCGGACTCTTCAGCTGGCTGCCTCCGTTGCTCGAAGTCATGGGCTTGACGGCGCTGATTGTAGCCGTGCTGATCTGGATCCAGTCCCATGTCCTCCAGCGTCTGTCGATGAAGTTGTCGATCGTCGGTTCGGCAAAGTTCTTCTGGCACGTTCTCCGGCTTCCGATGGAGTTCTACGCGCAACGCTACCGCGGCGAAATCGGTTCGCGCGTAGCGCTCAACGACACGCTGGCGTCGATCGTCGCAGGACAGTTGACCGGAAGCCTGCTGAGCCTTCTGCTGGCTGTGTTCTATGCCATCGTGTTGTTCAAGTTCGACGCTCTGCTTACCAGCTTCGGCATCGTCACGATGGCTGCGAACCTGGTGGCGCTGCAACTCCTCACCCGCCGCCGCGTAGAAGCAGAACCAGAAACTGATGCAGTTTCAAGGCAAGGTCATGAGCACCTCGATGGTGGGGCTGCAGAGTATCGAGACCATTAAGTCGAATGCCGGGGAACCGATTTCTTTTCGCAAAGTGGTCTGGCCATCACGCCAAACTGTTGAACGCAACCAGGACCTCGCCAGCTCTTCGATGTTCTCTCGTCGATTCCCGTGGTATTCAATCAGTTCAACAGCGCGGTGATGATCTGCCTGGGCGGCATCCGCGTGATGGATGGCATTCTGACGATGGGTTCGCTGATTTCGTTTCAGGCGTTGATGGCGACCTTTACCGCGCCTGTGATCGCGCTGCTGGGCATGAGCGGACAGATCCAGGAGATGAAGGGCACCGTCACGCGGCTCGACGATGTGCTCAGGAATCCGGTTGACCCGCAACTCACGATTGAGCCTGCGCCAATCCCACGCTTTGAAGGCTGGCCCGGATGGATGGAGTACGTCGAGCTGCGCAATATCACCTTCGGCTACAGCAAGCTGGAGACGCCGCTGATTCGCGATTTCAATCTGACTCTGCGGCCAGGGCAGCGCGTCGCTCTGATCGGCGGATCGGGCTCTGGAAAGTCGACAATAGCTCGTCTCATCTGCGGTCTGTTTCGCCCCTGGGATGGCGAAATTCTCTTCGATGGCGTTCCAAGAAACGATCTTCCGCGACGCCTGATCCATGACTCGGTTGCACTGGTGGACCAGGACATCGTTCTGTTTGAAGGCTCCATGCGCGAAAACATCACGATGTGGGATGCAACCGTACCGGATACATTTGTCCTGCAGGCGGCGAAAGACGCCGCGATTCACGACACGATTACAGGGATCAAGGGCGGTTACGAATACAACGTCGAGGAAGGCGGGAGAAACTTCAGCGGAGGCCAGCGGCAGCGCATCGAGATCGCGCGCGCCCTCTGCACCAATCCCCGCGTCCTGGTGCTCGACGAGGCGACCAGCGCGCTCGACCCCATTACCGAGCAACAGGTCGGGGAGAGCATCCGCCGCCGCGGATGCACCTGCATCATCGTGGCGCATCGCCTCAGCACAATCCGCGATTGCGATGAGATCGTCGTGATGGAGCAGGGAAAGATTGTTCAGCGCGGCACACATGACCAGATGATCGCGGTAGAGGGGCCTTATACGCGGCTGATTGCAACTACATGACCATGCAAAACCAAACTCCAAGCCGTTTCCTGTTAGGCGATGAATCGCAGACCTGGCTCCTCGAGCAAGGCGATGCAGACCTGTTCCTGATCGATGTCGAAGGAGAAGAACTCACCGGCCCCTTATTTCACGCGCTTACCGTAGTCGCCGGCGGCGTCATGCTGGGCACTGGGCAGCTGGAGTGGCAGGGCCGTGGCGTCAGCATGCTGTGCCAGCCTCGGCCGGGCGCGGTGGTTGTCCCGGTCAGCAGGGAGGACGCCGAAGACGAGCAAATCAATCGATGGACGCGCGAACTTCGGGAGAGCGCCGGACTCGATGATGAGGCGGCGCTTCACGACCTCAGCGCGATCCATCGTGCATCGCTCCAGGCACTTGTCCTGCGCCGTCGCGACTTGGAGGAGACCGAGGTTGTCCGACTGCGGAGCAAGAGCGAGGTTCGCTTGGCGACCGTGAATCGCGCGCTGCAACAGTTGGGTTCGGTCCTGCAGACAGAAGTGGACAAGGACACGGTGTCTGCGGAAGCTGGACCAGCCGTGTTGGCAGCCTGTCGCATCATCGGCCGTCATCTTCGCGTGGATATGCAAGCGCCCAAGGGCTTCGTCACGACGGGCGATCCGCTCGCGGACGCCGGTGCCATCGGCCGCACCTCCGGCTTGCGCTATCGTCAACTTACGCTCACCGCAGAGTGGTGGAAGCAGGACAATGGCCCGCTGCTGGGGTTTTATCCGTCACCGGTGCAGGACGCAGAGCCAGTCGCCGTGGCGCTTGTACGCAGGGGACGCGCCTACTCCATCTACGATCCGACCACAGGAGTTCGCATCAGGCTGACCACCGAGGCCGCTGCCTCGCTCGCACCGAAGGCGGTGATGTTCTATCGGCCCTTTCCAGCCCGCGCTTTGGACTGGAAGGACCTTTTACTCTTTGGGCTTCACGGCACCTGGCGCGACGTCGTCACCATGTTGTCGGTGGGCGCGGTGACCAGCCTGCTGGCATTGGTGATGCCACTCGCAACTGGGGTCTTGTTCGACACCATCATCCCCGGAGCGCAGCGCCCGCAGCTTTATCAGATGGCAGTGTTGCTCTTCACTGCGAATATGGTCAGCTTCCTCATCTCGCTTACGTCCAACGTCGCGACGCAGCGCATGGAAGGGCGGATGGAGGCGGGAATCCAGTCGGCCGTATGGGATCGGCTGCTGAGTCTGCCGGTGAGCTTCTTCAAGGACTACAGCTCCGGCGATCTCGTCGGCCGCAGCCTGGCCATCGGGCAGATCCGGCAGATGCTTACCAGCACCGCGCTCACTTCGATCATGACGGGCGTCTTTTCCATCTCGTCGTTCTTTCTACTCTTTCACTACAGCACCTCCCTGGCTCTGGTCGCGAGTGGCCTCGTATTGGCTGCTGCGGCGGTCTCTGCTGGCTGCGCCTATCTGCAGATGAAGTACCAGCGCGCGATCTTCGAGGTCGCCGGCAAACTCTCCGGGCTTACGCTGGAGCTAATGACCGGCATCTCCAAGCTGCGTATGTCGGGTACGGAGTCGCAGGCATTCGCGCGATGGACGGCGGAGTTTACCAAGCAAAAGACCATCTCTATCAAATCCTCGCGTGTCTCGATTGTGATGGCCATGTTCAACGGTGTCTTTCCTGCGCTCTCGGGATTGGCGATCTTCTACTTCGGCTTCGGAATGCTGGAGAGTGGGGCAGGTCTTACTCCGGGTGGATTCGTCGCCTTCAATGCTGCCTTCGGACAATTCCTTGGATCGGCGCTTGGTCTGGCGATGACCGCGATCTCGGTGATCGGCATCGTTCCTGCATACGAGCGCGCCGCGCCGATCATGAAGGCGATTCCCGAATCGCAAGGCGCGCGCCTGGATCCGGGTAGTTTGCTCGGAGCAATTGAAGGCAGTCGGATCCAGTTTCGTTACAAAGATGATCTGCCGCTCGTACTGAATGACCTGTCGTTTCAGATCAAGCCGGGGCAGTTCGTCGCGTTCGTTGGTCACTCCGGCTCAGGCAAGTCCACGCTATTCCGACTCCTGCTGGGCTTCGAGAGGCCGGAGTCGGGAGCGATCTACTTTGACGGCATGGACCTGGCCGACATCGATCCGCAATCGCTGCGGCGGCAGATGGGCGTCGTGTTGCAGAACGGGCGCGTCTTCGATGGAGATATCTTTACCAATATCATCGGGTCGTCGCCACTGACGTTGGACGATGCCTGGGCCGCTGCCAGGGCGGCAGGATTCAATCGCGACATTGAAGCCATGCCGATGGGTATGAACACGGTGATCAGCGAAGGTGGAGGTGGTCTATCTGGAGGACAGCGTCAGCGGCTACTCATCGCCCGCGCTATCGTTCACAAGCCGCGCATCCTGCTGTTCGATGAGGCCACCAGCGCTCTGGATAACGAGACGCAGGCGATTGTGGGCCGGAGTCTGGAGCAGTTGAATGCTACCCGCATCGTGATTGCGCATCGGCTCAGCACAATCATCCATGCGGATCAAATCTTTGTCCTCGATCAAGGAAGGATCGTTCAGAGCGGAACGTATGAGACGCTTATCGCTCAGGACGGTAAGTTCAGAGATCTTGCCCAGCGCCAGATCGCATAACGAGAGTTATCTCCGATTCGGGTTCAAGCTGCCCGAATCGTTTCATGATCTGGAGTCAGAGTTTCCCCTCCGTACACTCGCAGCGAAATCGGAATGCGGGTAATTCCATCACGCAGGCCCAACCCAAGGAGCAGTGACCAATGAGTTTGCAGAGCGCCTCTGAGTTTACCAACGCCATTATCTCCGACCCCGTCCTGATGTCCGAAGTCTTGAAGGAGATCAACAGCAAGGGCGAAGCCGAGGCTCCCTTGGCCATCAGCGCACTGGGAAAGAGCAAAGGCTACGACTTTACACCCGAAGAAGCAGCTACGATGCGGGCCTCCTTCATGCAGCAGCTTTCGGATTCTGACCTGGATGGCGTGGCGGGCGGAGTCAATGATGGTGGAGCCGCTCAAATAGGTGTCGGGTATGTCGCAGGACAGCTCGCTGGACAAGTTATCCCCGTCGGAGGCGGTATCATCGGGGCTGGTGTTGGAGCAGGAGTAGATGCAGCCTTGAACGGTGCCTCGGCCTCGGGATCCGTCGCAGCAGGCGCGATCGGTGCCGCGAATAGCATGAACGAAAGTAAGTCTGTCGTGCAGCAGATCTTCAGCGGTTGGTAGACAAGCAAACCTATCGCCTACTTCATCAGCCGGGGAGAAACCATCCCCGGCTGATAGGTTTTGCCGGTGCCGAAGTTAGCGCTATGTTATCGACAAGTTGAAAGACTAATTGCCGGGTGGAAGATCCGCAGGCATGTAGTAAAGGGTAAAGTTCTCGACCGCTTTGCGATCAAGTTCCATCGCCGGTAAAGATACGACCATGTCGAGCAATGGCAGCTCGGAATAGGTGCGATGAATGCCATGCGCCAAGGGATGAGGCAGCCAGTCGGCTAGAAACGTATCCGGATCTTTGGGATGAAACTGCAGCATCGTGTCCGTATTGCGGCTGGATAGGTAAAGATGGGTCCAGTAAGATTCCGCCATCGCCTCTTGCGCTCTCACAGACATTCCTGCGATGAGTTTTGACTGGGCCTTGGCAGAGGCGAACTCATCCCCTCTGATGTCGGGATAGAGCTTCAGCGAGCTTGAGCCGTCGAAGCAAAGGTCATAGCCAAGTAGCAGCGCCGGGTGAAGATGAAAAGCGCGAAAGAGCGGACTGACCCCATGTGCTGTTAGCGCACGCATAATCAGGGTGTCACGTCGGCCCGGTTCATCCTCGGCAAAGAACCATAGTTTCAGACGGGAGAGACTTGGTTGCGTGCGCAGGTCGATGCCGCAAACAACTCTGCTTACACTGCTCCAATCGAGTGGAGCCCGGAGCAGGTCTTGAAGCGGTGTCATGTTCAGCCGAACGCCCTCGAAGAGGGCTACATCGTCAAAAAAAGCCATGACCTCCGATACAAAACTGGCCTTGTTCGATGGCTGACAGAAGATATTGAACCGCGCCGCATGCGCGATGCCAGCCTCGACCTTTACCGACACCTCGATCGAGCCATGCTCCGCATTGCGAACAATATCGGCAAAGCCTGTAAAGGCGCGGCTGCGTCGAACTCTCTCGGAGACGGCAAAAGCATCGCAATGCGCCTCCAGCCATGCGAGGTTCTTCTGCTTGATCCAGGCCTGCGATTTGCTGCTCAGTGAGTCCGCATGCGCCTTCGCTGCTTCCACAAAGGATCTTCGTGTCGATGCGCTATGAGGAGGCATTGATTCTGTAAGCACTATCTCGGAAGTCTATCGCGAAACTGATATGATTCGCAGCATAGTCAGAATGTTGTCTGATCATCCTCCAGTACATCGTTGGTTACAAATCAAAAGCCGATTTGTAATGCGGATCGTCACACGATGACGCGACGATCTGCGCAATTGCAGCTCGCCGCGGGAGCCGCCTGAGATGCAAGCGTTGCACCCGGCAACGCCGGAATTCAAACTTGAGATGAGGGAACGATGAGCCTGCAAAGTATCTATGAATTCATGACAACTACGACATCCAACGACGCACTGATGGCGAAGCTTACTGATGCGGTCGCGGGTAAGTCCCCCAGCGATGCGGCGCAGGCGGTCAGCGATTTAGGCAGACTCCATGGATTCGAATTTACCGCTGACGACGCATTGCAGGCGCGGCAGGCTTCGCTGCAATCGGAGCAGCTCTCCGAAGACGATCTGGACGGCATCGCCGGCGGCGTACAGAGTTCGCTCGCACCCGGCCCAGTGGGTGGAGGCATCGCCGCGCCCATCACCGTTCTCCCAAATCAGACACTGCCCGCACCCTCCTTTCCTGGCAAAGTCGACGTTACGGCTCCTGGCAAAATCGATATTACGGCCGGTTGGTAGCCCGCTGGAATGTCTGAACGCGCAGGTTTGTCGAATCTTGTATCGGCCATAAAACAATGGTCAGACGCGATTGGAGCGGAGTATGTGGTCTGCGAGGCCGCTGTTCTCGCGCAATGGCAGACCGCAACGTATGAGACCTCGCAAAAGGTTCTTGCTCTCATTCGGCCAGGCTCGGTAGAGCAGGTAGCTGCTTGCATACAGATCGCAAACCAACACAACATCCCTGTATACCCTGTAAGCCGAGGCCGTAACTGGGGCCTCGGATCACGGGTCCCGGCGAGCGATGCTGTCATCCTCGATCTGGCACGGCTCGATCGAATTCTCGCGATGGACGAGCGGTTCGGCTGCATCACTCTCGAGCCGGGTGTCACCTTCGAGCAGGTTCATGCCTGCCTCACCGAACGACGTTCACAGTGGTTTCTACCCGTCATCGGTGGACCTGCGGACGCCAGCGTCATCGGGAACTGTGTCGAACGCGGCGATGGGATCGGTCCGCAGTGCGAACGGCTGTCGAATATGTGCTCGCTCGAGGTCGTATTGCCCGATGGAAGTGTCGTCCACACCGGCTTCGAACGCTTTGGAAAGACGGCCTTGTCGACGCTCAGCGCGATGCCTGCTGGCGCCTATCTCGACGGCCTCTTTACGCAGTCCAATCTCGGAGTGCTCACGCGTGCAACCTTGTGGCTGGCGCGACGCCCACAACACCTGCAGCTAATCAGCGCTCGCATACCGCAGCGCGGCCTCGCTGCATTTGTCGATTCGTTACAGCGATTGCTCCATGACCTCGGCAACAGTGCCTGCACCGTCAGTCTGTGGAACGGTCATAAACTGAATGCGAGAAAGGACGCCGGTGCGAGAGAGCACGCCCCGGACGCTTGGTACTCCAATGGCTGTCTCTACGCCCCCAGTGTCCTCATGGCGAAGGCGCAACGGGAGTTGGCACTTCAGGCCTTTGAGGAAACCTCGGCTTCGTTCGAAGTGCTCGATGAAAGCTCCGTCCCTGACCTGAGAGAACGACTCGGTCTCTTCCTCGGTGTGCCGACCAACGACAACGTCCGCAGTCTCTATACAAAAAAAAACAATCCCATTCCCGACGGCGATCTCGATCCCGACCGCGATCGCTGCGGAGCCATGTGGGTTTGTCCGGAGATTCCATTCGATGGTGCGACGGTTGCAAATGTTGTCGGTTTTTGTGAAGCAATTCTGAGATCGTCAGGCTACGATCCAGTCATAGGGATGAGCACGGTCACAGCCCGTACCCTCCGCGTCTTTACCTCGATCTTTTATGACAGAGACGAACCCGGAGCAGACGATCGAGCCTTACGCTGTCACAACCAGCTCATGGAAGCCCTCTCCGCCGCCGGCATGTTTCCTTTCCGATTGGGAGTTCATTCGATGCCAGTAGCCAACCAGGCCGCTGGAGCCTGCTGGTATCTTATCGAGAAAATTAAAGACAGCCTCGATCCGAACCACATTCTGGCACCGGGTCGCTACTGCCGCATGGATTTGAACAATCAGGAACCATAGCTGAAATTCGATCCCATCTTGCTTCCGATGTCCTTATACCGTTGCCACGTTTCCGGCGCGGGGATACTGTGCGCATGTTGAACCTGATCGATGAGCATACCCGGCAGTGGCTGCTGATGCGTCTGGAGCGCTGGTAGTTCACACTCCAACCGTATCTGGCGCGATGACCTTGTCAGTGCGACGACCGATGGAAGGGGTAGCGCGCTGGGGCACGTATGGTCCAAAAATGTCGAGCAGGCAAATGTTTAGCTCAAAGCTAAGTTTTAACCTGTTGATCACACTCGACTGGTACATTTCGTTCACTTAGCCAATTCAAGTTGAACTGCGAGTTTCTGCGCACTGGGTCTGCGGCGTTTTCCGCCAATTTCCCAGCGTCAGGTCGTGCAGTATTTCGGTGACGATCACACGATGATCCTCGCCCGAACCGCACCACGTTTGAGGAGCCGTTTTTCGTGCCTATCTCTCTTCGCTTTTCCGGTTTTGCTCGCCGTTTGTTCTTGCAACTGGCCTCCGCTGCGCTCGCCTGCGTCTGTTGCACGCTGCAGGCACAAACGGCACCGCCGCAGCTATTGCCCTATACCTCGAAGCTGATCGCGGGTGGCGGCGCCTCTGTGATCGCTAAAGGAGGTACCTGCCCGGTCTCCGGCTAACACCTCGACGGATGCGTACGGAGATGGCTGCCTTGCCACCGAGATCGAGATCGGGAATACGGCAGCCGGCGGCAGCACGCCTGGCGCTCGGAGCGCCGCGGCCGACGCCCAGGGCAATGTCTTCTTCACCGACTACAACAATGGTCTGGTACGTCGCGTCGACGCGATCACCGGCATTGTGACTGCGGTGGCTGGCGGCGGAGCCACGGCGGCCGGCACCAGCAGTGGCGCAATGGGCACCGCAGTCAAGCTCATTCATCCTGCAGCTATCGTCTTCGCACCCAATGGCAACCTGTACTTCAGCGACCCTGGCAACGGCCAAGTCTTCTCGATCGCGGCGACCAATGGCTTCATCCCCACCACGGGTGTCATCTCGCTGGTGGCGGGAAACGCCAATGGCACCTACGGATACGCCGCGAGCAACGCCACAACGACGATCAACGCCGCCACGCAGAGTTATCTCCACTCTCCCTACGGGCTTGCGTTTGACGCCATGGGCGACCTGTTCATCGTCGATGAGTACACCGAGGCCATTCTCGCTGTGAACACGAATGCGAGCGGCACGAACACGGTTAATGGCGTTGCGGTGGCTGCCGGCACAATCTGGAAGATCGCCGGCACCTCGACGGGGACGACTGAAGCCGTATTGCGTCAACGGCACTACCACCGGGAACGGTTGCGGCTATGGCAAGTACACGGAAAACATACAAGCCAATAGCGACACTATCGACTCCACTTACTCCGTCGCGGTCGGCCCCGATGGCACCGTCTACGCCGGTGACGAGTACTACGACTCCGTCTTCAAAGTCACCTCCTCTGGTGTTCTCTCCACATTCGCGGGCATTCAGAACAGCGTCGGTGCGAAGCCGACGATCGGCAATCGAGGAAAGGCTGGCAGCTTCGGTATCGGCAGCAGCTTCGGCACCGCGGTGGACGCCAACAGCAATGTCTACTTCACCGACGCCAGCAGCGGCGTGATCTGGCGCGTCGATGGCGGAAGCCTGTCACAGTACGTCGTCGCCGGTGGAGCAGCCTCGGTATGCGCCGCAGCAACCGATGCCAATGGTGACGGCTGCCCTGCGACCCGGGCGAAGTTTGGCTCCAGTGGTACCGGAAATTATGCCGCCACCGGCTTGCCCGGTCCAGGCATCTATGGCGTCAACGTCGATGCGTACTCCAACCTGTTCGCGGGCGATACCGAGACCAATCTGGTACGCGAGATCGCCTCCGGAACGCAGTTCGGCGTCGTCGGAGCCAATCAGCCCACTAACATCGTCGACATCCACTTCGCAGTGGGCGACTCGCGCTGGGATCGGGCGCGTATTCGCTCACGGCAGGTGCGACGAACTTCTCGCTCGGCACCGCGAATTGCACCACCAATAGCGACAACACCACCGATTGCCTGTTGCCCATCACGGCGACGCCGACCGCGCTCGGTGCCTTCACCGGAACCCTGCAGGTGCAGTCCGCGCTGGGTGGCACCGTCACATTCCCGCTCAGCGGCATCTACGCTCAAAGCCCGCAAAGCCGTACGACGGTGGTCGGCCAGCAGCTCCACGTGCAGTGGCACCACGGTCTCCCCGACGACTCCGGTCACCCTGACCGCGTCGATCATCGCCAACGGGCCCTCCGCACCGACCGGCACCATGACGTTCTACGCGAACGGAAACGCACTCGCGCCGACCGTGCCCGTTACAAACCTGGGGACAACCAGCGCACCGGTGTACGGGGCAACCATGCCGTACACGTTCGCCACGCCAGGGCCCTATGCCATTACCGCGAGCTACAGCGGCGACGGTTACTTCAAGACGTCCACCAGCGCCGTGGCGGCCTCTGTTACCTCGACGCTTCCGTCCTTTGCCCCCTCGGTCACCAGCTATCAGCAGAGCGCCGTTGCGGCGGGCCAGACCGGTCTCTACAGCTTCAATGTCACACAGAACGTCTACAGCGGAACCATCAACTTCACCTGCTCCGGTCTTCCGGCTAACTCGGCCTGCTCGTTCAGCCCGGCCAGTATTACGGCTGCGGGTTGCTCGACGGTCAGCACTGTCGCGCTCAGTGTTCTATACCCAGAAGGCGGTCGACGGTTCAACCGGCGAGCTTCGGTCTGATGGGCAGGGTCGCTGGCAGATGTTCTCGGTTGTCGCGAGCCTTGGCTTGGCGCTGATGATCGGCCTGCGTCGCCGTCGTGTTGCGATGCGATATGGGCAGCTGTGGATGGCCTTCGCTCTGCTGATCGCAGCCTCTGGAGTGGCCGCGTGCGGTAAGAGCACTGGAACCGTTCTCCAACCAGGGACCCCCTCGGGCACGTACACCGTCACGGTCACGGCGACCGACTCCACCGGGACATCGTCCAGCTTCACGGTTCCGCTTCACGGTTCAATAGTTCGCTTCGCACGACGGGCGGCACGTTGCCTGCCCGCACCCCCATTTTTGTATAGACTGGCGCTCCGCGCAGGCGCGGTCCAACGGTCAGGAGATCCACTGGATGCACACTCACCTTCGTCAAGACTCACCAAGCTGGCTCACTCCGCATTGCTTGCCGTTCTTCTCTTCCTGATGGCGTTCGCATCAGGGGCATTCCGCGCAGCCCTCGCGCAGTCGGCGACCACCGGCGCCATCGGCGGCACGGTCACCGACTAGCGGCGCGCCTGTTGCCCGCGACGCCACCATCACGGTCAAGTCGGTCGACACCGGCGATCTGCGGACGCGGCAAAGCCAACGCTTCCGGCGAGTACCCGTTCCCGACTGGAGCCCGGCATCTACAACGCCAGCTTCACCGTCGAGGGCTTCGAGACCTATCAGGAGAACGCCATCACCGTCACCGTCGGCAGCCTCTCGACCGTATCGCCTCAGCTCAAGGTGGGCTCGGTCTCCGACAAGGTCGAGGTCACCGACGAGGCTCCACTGCTGCACACGCAGGACGATGCCATCTCCACGACCATCGACCAGAACACGATCGACAACCTGCCCATCAACGGCCGCCGCTGGTCGGACTTCGCGCTGCTCACGCCCGGCGTCGTCTCGCAACTCGACGGCTACGGCCTGCTCAGCTTCCGCGGCATCAGCTACCTGCTGAACAACAGCACCGTCGATGGCGCGGACAACAACCAGGCGTACTTCTCCGAGGCCCGCGGCCGCACCCGCGCTGCCTACTCCATCTCCCAGGCGGCGGTCCAGGAGTTCCAGGTCAACACTTCCAACTACTCGGCGCAATACGGCCGCGCCGCCGGCGGCGTCATCAACACCGTCACCAAGATCCGGCAGCAACTACGTTCCACGGTGAGCTCTTCTTCTACGACCGCGACAACGACTCGGCGGCGCCACCAACCCCTACACCCTGCTCACCGGTTCCGAACGGCAACGGCAGCTACAACCAAGTCTACAAGCCCAAGGACTGGCGCAAGCAGTGGGGCTTCGGCGTCGGCGGTCCCTCCTCCGCGACAAGCTCTTCTGGTTCTACGCCTACGATCAGGCAGCGCCGAACTTCCCGGCCACTCGCGGCCCACCGATCCGAACGACTTCTTCGCTCCTTCGGACGCCGATTCTTCCCGCCGGCGAGACCTGCTCCACCAGCAGCCTTCACCGACCGCTACCCTCAACCCTACGCCGAGGGCGACTACAACTCCTGCCTGATCGCCGCGCTCTACGGCGTCCGTTCCAGGCCGGCTCGGCCTACTACCAGCAGGGCCTCGGCATTCATCCACTCCTTCCTCGGGCACGGTCCCGCGCACGCCAGGACCAGGTCATCAACTTGCCCAAGCTGGACTACCAGATCAACGACCGCAATCGTCTCACGCTGATCTACAACCGGATGCGCTACTCGTCGCCGAACGGCCTGTACTCGCAGACCACGGATAATCAGGGCCGCTCCGGCTGGGGCAACGACAATCGTCAAGGAAGACTTCGGCATCGCTCCGCCTCACCTCCGTGCTCTCGAACTCGCTGCTCAATGAAGCGCTTGGTGCAGTACGGCCGCGACTTCGAGTACGACTACCAGAACGCGCCTCTGCCCAATGAACTGCCGCTTGTCGCACAACCCTATCGGAGCCGCCGCCGGCACCCAGATCGGCTATTACTTCAAGGCAAGGCATCGACGTCGGCAGTCGAACCCCGACCTGAGCCGCTACGCCGACCCCGACGAGCGCCGTCTGCAACTGCTCGACGGCCTCACCTGGAGCCATGGCAAGCACGTCTCCAAGGCCGGTCTGGAGTACAACAAGGTCTCCGACTACGTCAACAATCTCTACAACGGCAACGGCAGCTACAGCTACGACTACACCTACAACTTCATCGCCGACTACTGAACCCGACCACCGGCGTCGGCGGCCCGTCAACTACCACGCAGCAGCTCCTTACTACAGCCTCTACGGTCAGGACGTTCGGCAATCCCGCGGACTCGATCGCGACCCGTGAGTACGCCGGCTACGCCACCGACGACTGGCGCATCTTGCCGCAACCTTACCCTGACTCTCGGCGTGCGCTACGAGTACGAATACATTCCGCCAAACCCTTACGTCAACACCGGCAACCCGGCGCTGGCTCGGCGCATTCGACCTGTGCGCGCTCGCAATACGGCTCTGCCCCAGACCGCCAATCGCCCGGACGACCGCAACAACATCGGTCCGCGCGTCGGCTTTACGTGGAACGTCTACGGAGACGGCAAGACCATCCTGCGTGGCGGCTATGGCATGTACTACGGTCGCATCATCAACTCAAACATCCTGCAGACCTACCTGGAGTCCGGCGCGCCCAACGCTCAGATCAGCGTCTGACCAGCCTGTATCCAGGCAACTGCGGTCCCATCTTCCCGGCCCTTGCAGCTCTACGGCACAGGTCTACCAGTGTCTGGCGCAGTCATACACCGGACTGCGTTCGACGGCTACGCCCAAGCTGCCGACATCCACCATCGCCTATCTCGACCCCCACATGCAGAACCCGCAGGTGCACGAGGCCGATCTCGCGCTCGAGCAGAACCTGGGCCGCAACACCACTCTCGGTATCACCTACATGATGTCGCTCGGCCGCGAACTGCCCACCGCGATCGACACCAACTTCAGCTCCCGGCGACCACCTACGACTACACCTTCACGGTGGCTGCGCCTACGAGCGGCTCGGCACTCCGTCAGTTCCTACCCCGTCAGCAGCAACTCCGAGGCGCCACAGCTTCTCCGGACTACCCGCAGCCTCCCCAGACCGTGGTTACACGGTGCTGCCGCACGGCGGCGGCAAAGCTCCCTCATGCGGTCGGTCAGAGCTTCACCACAAGGTCTTTCTGCAGCCCGTGGCGCGGCAGCTTCTACGCGTCCCAATCCGGCCTACTACCAGATCCTGGACGTGCGCAGCAGCGTCAACTCCAGCTACAACGCCCTGGCTTTCAGTGGACCATCGCTACGAGCATGGCTTCTCGCTGCATGACGAACATCACCTGGTCGCACGCGCTGGACGAGAACCCCTACGAGTCCACTGTTGTCCCCAGCTACAACGCCTACGATCCCACCAACCCGCGCGCTGGAACTATGGCAACAGCGCCACCGACGTTCGCCTGCGTTACGTCGGCGCCGTGGTCTATCAGCCGCAGACCAACTTCCATGGTTACAAAGACTACTGCTTGGTGGCTGGCGCATCGCTCCGCTGGTGCAGCTCCAGAGCGGGCTTCCGTATACGCCCGTATATCAGCGGTTCGGTCTCGGGCTCGACCGTGCCCAATGGCGTCGACGGTTGCACGACAGCTACCGGCCGTGCGGTGAATCCGGCGTACAACGGACTGAACGGCTCCGGATCCAGCGCGATCGCCTGCCGGTGATCGATCGCAACACCTACACCCATCCCAAGACAGCGTTGTCGACCTGCGCCTGGGCAAGAACTTCTACTTCTCCGGCAGTCCCTCACCTGGAGCGATGCGGCTCGAGTTCTTCGCCGAGGTCTTCAACGTCATGAACCACCAGAACATCACTGGCGTTGCGGATGAGGCCTATACGCTCAGCGGAACGACGCTGACTCCCTACACCGCCGTGCAATGCGCTTCGGCACCTACACCAACTCCAACAGCAACTACACCTATAGCCCGCGCCAGATCCAACTCGCGGCGCGCCTGCACTTCTAACCAGCGTCCAGCAACAACAATGAAGGGCGGCCATCGTGGCCGCCCTTCATTGTTGTTGCACCCCACCGCTGTGCGACGCCTCATCACTCCGTCGTACTATGGAACGATCCTTCTAACTAAATAAATAAGTAAGTGAACGAATAAGGGAAGCGTCCTTGCCACTTCAGGTCCTCATCTGCCGCACCCGTACCCGCGCTTTGCTCAGCCTGGGAGCGCTCGCACTGCTCAACCTGGCTTCGCCCGTGTTCGCGGAAACCCCGGCGAAAGCGGCCATCGCCACGATCACCGTCGACACGAGCCTGGTTGTGCTTGACCTCGTCGTCACCGACAAGAGCGGCAAGCCGGTCACGGACCTCACCGCCGAGGACTTCCGCATCTTCGAAGACAAGCAGCCGCAACGCATCAGCTCATTCGAGCCGCCCTCTGCGCACACCCTGCCACCGTCCTCCATCGACGCGGGTGCAGCCGCTGTCTACGACCCCGCGCGGCCCGCAAGCTTTGGTCAATCGCCAGTAACAATCCTTATTCTCGATCAGCTCAACACGCACTTCGCCGACAGCTCCTTCGCACGCCGCTCGCTGCACAGCTATCTCGCCAGGCAGCCTGCGCTCCTGGCGCAGCCCACTACGCTGCTCACCGTCTACGACAACAACTTCAAGCCGCTGCAGGGCTTCACGCGGGATCGCGACCCTTGCTCAAGGCGCTCGCTGCGGCCCCAACGAAGAATGCATGGAAGCTCGAAGTCAACGGCAACACCGACTTCGGTCCGGTCGAGCGTCTCGACCAATCTTTGCGCGCGCTCGAACAGATCTCCCAAAGCTAGTCCGTATCGCTGGCCGCAAAAATCTCATCTGGGTCGGCGGAGGCTTTCCCACGATCGACCCCACGGTCATCGATCGCGGCGATGCCGCAGTGGTCAAGGACACGCTCCAGCACGTCACCGATGTGCTCCTCGCGACGCGCATTACGCTCTACGCCATCGACCCCACCAGCTCTGCCGCGGGCATGACCGAGATCACCGACTCCGAGCAGATGGCCTTCGTCCAGGCCGCTGGCGACTCGCTCAGCGGCAACTCCGATCCCTTCAACGCCAGCGAAGACTTCGATCGCCTCGGTCCTGTCACCGGTGGCCGCGTCGTTCGCGGCATGAACGACGTAGCCCAGCAGATCGCCTCCTCGGTCGATCTCGGCGCCAGCTTCTATACCGTTGGCTACGCCCCCACCTCGACCAGCGAATCCGCCGCTGCGTATCGCACGATCCATGTCGATTGCCTTCGCCCAGGCCTGACTGTGACCACCCGCGCCGGGTACTACAACGAACAGGTCCAGCAGGAGAAGAGCGCCGACACCGCCGCGTACGACCTGACGACCGCTGCCGAAAGCCGCATCCCCCTCAACGGCCTCCACGTCACGGTCACGCCTGAGACCGCGGCGGCGGCTGCCGGCGCCGATACCTATCTCGTACGAGTCGGTGCTCCCGGCCTCACCTGGAAGCTGCAGAACGATGGGAGCTCCACGGCGGCCGTTTACGTGATGCTGGTATCGCTCGATGCGAAGAATAAGATGCTCGGCCATACCTTGCACGGCATGACGGCAACCGTGCAAAGCCCGGCGCCAACCTGCACGACGACGCGAAGACAGCCGACTTCAGCTTCACTGCCAAGCCTTCACCAAAAGCGACAGAACTTCGCTTCGTTGTGCGCGATTCAGCGACCGGACGGATGGGAACAGTAGACCTGCCCCTCAAGCCTTAGCGATCAACAAGAGAAGCAGTGCAGAGCAACAAAAAATCCCCTATGCATTGGCCGACTGGCCGGTGCATAGGGGATTTGTCCTCTTTCGGTTACACAACGGAAAGCGCTGCAAGCGCCTCAGAACATTGAGCCCTGAGGCGCGCTCAGCTGGTTGAAGATCGTCGCTCCCAGGTCCGCCGTGCTCACGGTGTTGCGGAAGCTGGCAAACAGCTCGCGCCCCACGCCGTGGTGCACGTGAGTTCCGTCGAACGGTGTCTGCGGACGCTCCAGCCACTCCGTTGTCTCGGCCACCAGGCTCAGCTCGCCGGTGTGCGCGTCGATGCGGATGAGGTCCCCATCGCGAACCTTGCCCAGCGCGCCGCCGGCAGCGGCCTCGGGGGTGACGTGGATCGCCGAAAGCACGTCGCCGGAGGCGCCGGAGAGCCGTCCATCCGTGACCAGCGCCACCTTGTGCCCATGCTTCTGCACCGCCTGCAGGGGAGGCAGCAGCTTGTGCAGCTCCGGCATGCCGTTGGCCTTCGGTCCCTGGAAGCGCACCACCACGACGACATCGCGGTGCAGCTCGCCCTTCTTGAAGGCTGCCTGCATCTCCTCCTGGCTGTGAAAGACCCGCGCCGGAGCTTCGAGGACGTAGTTCGTCTCGGCGATCGCCGAGGTCTTCACGATCGCCCGGCCCAGATTGCCATTCGCCACCTTCAAGCCACCGTGGGTCTCAAACGGATCGGAGACGCCGCGCAGAATGCTCGCATCCCCGCTGGTCGTCGCGCCCTCGCGCCACGCAATCTCGCCGTTCTCCAGCAGCACCGGTTCCTTGGTGTAGCCCTCGAGGCCCGTGCCCCAGACCGTCTTCACATCCCCGTGCAGCAGGCCCGCTGCGAGCAGTTCGCGGATCACGAAGCCCATGCCACCGGCGGCGTGGAAGTGGTTCACGTCGGCCTTGCCGTTCGGATACACGCGCACCAGCGTCGGCACCACCTCTGCCAGGTCCTCGAAGTCGTCCCAGGTCAGGTGAATGCCCGCGGCCGCCGCCATCGCCACCATGTGCATGGTGTGGTTGGTCGAGCCACCGGTGGCCAGCAGGCCGACCAGGCCGTTCACGAAGACGCGCTCGTCCAGCATCCTGCCCACCGGGGTGTAGTCCCGCCCGAGCGCGGTGATGGCCACGGCACGCTTCGCCGCAGCGCGCGTCAACGCGTCGCGCAGGGGCGTGTTCGCATTCACGAAGGAGGAGCTGGGCAGATGCAGGCCCATGATCTCCATCATCATCTGGTTGGTGTTGGCCGTGCCGTAGAAGGTGCAGGTTCCGGGCTCGTGGTACGACTTCGACTCGGCCTCCAGCAGATCCTCGCGGCTCAGCTTGCCCTCGGCAAACTGCTGCCGCAGCACCTTGCGCTCGTCGTTCGAGAAGCCCGAGGTCATCGGTCCGCTGGGAATAAACATCGCCGGCAGATGCCCGAAGGAGAGCGCTCCAATCACCAGGCCGGGCACAATCTTGTCGCAGATGCCCAGGTACACCGCGCCGTCGAAGGTCTGGTGCGACAGCGCCACCACCGCCGACAGCGCGATCACGTCGCGCGAGAACAGCGACAGCTCCATGCCCGCCTCGCCCTGCGTGATGCCGTCGCACATCGCCGGAACGCCCCCGGCCACCTGCGCGACGCCGCCAGCCGCCCGCGCCGCCGCCCGGATCAGCTCCGGGAAGCGTTCATACGGCTGATGCGCCGAGAGCATGTCGTTATACGAGGTGACGATGCCGAGGTTCGGACTCTGAATCTGCCGCAGAACGCCCTTATCCTCCGCCCCACAGGCCGCGAAGCCATGCGCCTGGTTGGCGCAGCCCAGCTTCGCCCGCCGTGGTCCACTGGCGGCGCTCGCGGCCACTCCTTCCAGATAACGGGTACGACTCTGCTCACTGCGCCGAATAATCCGCTCGGTCACTTCGCGGATACGAGTATTGATGGTCATGAAATCCTTTACTTCGTTGGTTGCCAAATGCGGTTGCTGCCGGTGGTTCGTGGGTCGCGAGCGCGCGTTACTGCGCGCCCTGCGCCCTTTGCGCGAAACTCCTGCACCACGCCCAGGTACTTGCGCGCCGTCTCGGTGATCGCCTCGGGCCGGCCCTCCGCCATCGCCTTGGGATCGACCAGGTCGGCCCCAACGCCGAGCGCGAACGCGCCGCTCGCGAGAAACTCCTCCGCCGTGGCCAGCGAGACGCCGCCCGTGGGAATCAGCTCAATCTGCGGCAACGGAGCCTTCAGGCTCTTCAGATACTTCGCCCCGCCCATCGCGCTCGCGGGGAAGACCTTCACCACATCCGCCCCAGCCTCCCAGGCGGTGACAATCTCCGTCGGCGTGAGGCCGCCCGGAAGCACGGGAACCGAGTAGCGATGGCACATCTCGATCGTCTTCACGCTGACCGCCGGGCTCACCACGAACTTCGCCCCCTCGAGGATGCACATCCGCGCCGTCTCGGCATCGAGCACCGTCCCGGCGCCGACCAGAATGTCCGGCCGCGTCTCGGCCAGCCGCCGCATCACCTGGATGGCGCCGGGCACGGTCATCGTGACCTCCAGCACCTTCACGCCGCCGGCCGCAATCGCCTCCGCCAGCCCCAGTGCCTGTTCCACCGACTCCGCACGGAGGACCGGAACCAAGCCCGTCTCCCACAACTTCCGAAGTACCGCTGCCTTCTCCATAAATGCTTGCGCCGTTCCTGAGAATCTAGAGTTTGATTTGCTGGAACGCCAGACCGCCGTCCGGGGGCTCCCGCTTGCACCATTCTAGTTCGGTTATCGGCCACACGATTCATAACCTCTGAAAAATGAGGAACTCATTGCGAATCTGCGCCATAGCGGAATCTGAGGGCAGCCATGAAGGATCTCCGGTGCAGTGAGTGTACGTCAGACATAACTTCCGATCAAACGACCAGACGCAAACAGAAAAGGCCGCCGGCACGCAGCCAGCAGCCCTTCGCGTTTGCCTCGCTTCTAGCGTGGCAGCTCCGCCGTGCCCGCCACGCGGAACCGCGCCGTCTCCACCGCCAGGCCCGCATCCGGCTGCGCCCCACCCAGCGAGACCGTATACTCGCCCGGCAGAACGCTCCGCTTGCCCTTCGGCATCGACCTGCCCCAGGCTGCGCGGATCGATCGTGAGGCCCACATGGGTCGACTGCCCCGCCTCGAGGTGGACTCGCGTAAAGCCCGCCAGCACCCGCACCGGCGTCTCGAAGCCCTGCGGCTGCGTCAGGTACAGCTCCACCACCTCATCGCCCGCGACCTTCCCCGTATTCCGCACCTCGCCCTCGACCATCACCGGCTGTCCTGCCGCGACCTCTTCCGTCGGCACCTTCAGGCCGCTGTACGCGAAGCTCGTATAGCTCAGCCCATAGCCAAAGCCGTACAGCGGCTTGCCCGTGAAGTAGCGATAGGTCCTGCCCTTCATCGCGTAGTCCTCAAAGCCGGGAATCTGATCGAGCGACGCATAGAAGGTCAGCGGCAGCCGCCCCGCCGGATTGTTATCTCCCGCCAGCGTCTCGGCAATCGCCGTGCCGCCCTCCTCGCCCGGATACCACGCCTCGAGAATCGCGTTCGCATGCTCCTGCGCCCAGTTCACCGCCAGCGCGCTGCCGTTCTGCAGCACCACCACCAGCGGCTTGCCCGTCGCTGCCAGCGCGTGCAGCAGCTCCTCCTGCGTCGCCGGAAGGTTGATCGCCGTGCGATCGCCGCCGCGGAAGCCATCGAGCTTCACCGGCATCTCCTCGCCCTCGAGCGACGGCGACAGTCCCATGAACGCCACCGTCACATCCGCAGCCTTCGCCGCCTCGACGGCCTCCGCGCGCAGCGCCTCCGCCGGAGCCTCCCACGTCAGGTCGATCCCCGCGCTCCCGCTGCCATGCACGTACTCCAGCCGAATCGGATGCGGCTTCGTGTCGCTGAAGTGCACCGCGCTCTCGAGCACCGCGCCGCGCTCGCCGGTCTTGCCCTGTCCGCTCTCGAGGATCAGCTTGCCATCGAGATACAGCTTGAAGCCCTCCGCGTTCTCGCAGGCGTAGCAGTAGTTCACCCGCACGCCCAGCTTGTAATCGCCCGCCGCCGGCGGCGCAATCGTCCCACTCCACCGCACCGCGTAGTCGTTGCGCTCAAGCCCGTTCACCGGAGCGAACTTGTCCCAGTTGAAGTTGATATTGCGATCCACCCGCGTCAGCACCGGCTGCCCGCTCATATCCCGAGAGTGGAAGTACTCGCCGGTCAGCCCCTCGCCGCTCGCCGCTGGCCGGACGCAGCGCCGTATGCTCGATCGGCATCGCCAGCCCCTCCACCAGCGTCGATCCCTGCGCATACACGACCTTCGCGCGACGCGAACCGCTTCTCGATTCCCTCCAGCGGATACACCGGCGACTGCGGCGGTCCGTTGTAGTTGCCCTGCAGCGACTGCACCAGCTCCGCCGTCGGTCCCACCACCGCGATGCGCCCGATGCCAGCCCGCAGCGGCAGCGTCCCATGCTCGTTCTTCAGCAGCACCATCGACTCCCGCGCAGCCTGCAGCGAAAGCCCCCGATGCTCCGCCGAGTTGTCCTCGCTATACGGAATCCGCCCATACGCGTAGCTCGCAGGCGGATCGAACATCCCCAGCCGGAACCGTGCGCGGAACAGCCGATGCAGCGCCGTATTCAGCTCCGCCTCCGTGATCAGGTTCTCGTGCACCGCCTCCACCAGCGCCGGGAAGGCCTGTCCCTGCGCAAAGCCGCACTCGAGATCCGTGCCCGCCTTCACCGCAGCCGCAGCGGCATGGGCCATGTCTTGTGCGTAATGATGCCCCGTGTTCACATCGGCCACCGCCGCGCAGTCGCTGACAATGTAACCGTCGAAGTGCCACGCATCGCGCAGATGATCGCGCAGCAGCATCGTGTTCGCGCACGCCGGAGCCCCATCGATCGCGTTGTACGCGCACATCACCGACTGCGCATGCGCCTCCGTCACCGCCGCGCGAAACGCCGGCAGATACGTGTCCTCGAGATCGTGCGGCGACACATCCACATTGAAGCGATGCCGCAGCGGCTCCGGTCCGCTGTGCACGGCAAAATGCTTCGGCGTCGAGATCACGCGAAAGATAATTCGGATCATCGCCCTGCATGCCCGTCACAAAGGCCACGCCCATGCGCCCGGTCAGGAACGGATCCTCGCCGTAGGTCTCCTGCCCGCGTCCCCAGCGCGGATCGCGAAAGATGTTGATGTTCGGCGCCCAGAACGTCAGCCCGAAGAACATCTCATGATCGTTCTCGCGCATGGCCTCGTTGTACTTCGCGCGCGCCTCGGTCGAGATGGTCTGCCCCATGTGATGCACCAGGCTCGTGTCCCACGTCGCCGCCATGCCGATCACCTGCGGAAAGTTCGTCGCCGTTCCCGCGAACGCAACCCCGTGCAGTCCTTCGTTCCACCAGTCGTACTTCGGCACCGCCAGCCGCGGAATCGCCGGCGCATGATCCCGCATCTGTTCGACCTTCTCCTCGAGCGTCATGCGCCCAATCAGCTCATCGACGCGCTGGTCCACGGGCAGCGCCGGATTCAGATACGGCAGTGCAATCGGACGCCTGTTGGCCATGTAAGGAAAACGGAAGCAGCAATACAACAGCAACAACAGCGCCAAGGCAAGGAAAGATACGGGCGAGGGAACGTAGCATGACGTGGCCTACTCCTGAACAAGGGCATGAGATGGATGCTGATTGCGAAGCGGCGATGATTATACGAACTCAGCCTTCGTCTGTCCCGTGTTCTTTTGCGCCTATTGGAGCGGCCTGCCGACTCCGCTGCCCTCGACCACCGTATAGATCGCATCCACGCCCGGCAGCTTCACCTGCTCCACGTGCCCGCCCGGCCAGTGCACCTCCACCGCATCGACCGCCGTTCGCCGTCCCCAGACCGAAGTGCAGCCGCGGGTCCGACGACGACGCATAGCTGCCTCCGCTCACCACATCGCTCCGCTGCCGAAAGCCATTGGCGGTTACATATACCGTCGCCCCAACCGCGTCCTTCGGCCCCTTCGCTCCGCCCACCAGCCGCAGCTCGACCCAGTGATTGCCGTTCGCCACCACATTCCGCAGCAGCGACGGCGTCCCATCCAGATTGTTGATCACCACATCGATCCTGCCATCGTTGAACAGATCGCCGAACGCCATCCCGCGCCCGCTCGTCACCTCCGCCAGCCCCGTTCCTTCCACCGCCGGCACCAGCTGCAGCTTGCCCTGGTCGCTATGGAACAGCAGCGGCCGCTGCTTCCAACTCGTGCCCCAGCCCTGCCCATCCACCTGCGGATACACATGCCCATTCGCCTCGAACAGATCCAGCCAGCCATCGTTGTCGTAGTCGAAGAACCCGTCGCCCCATCCCAGAAACGGCATCGTCGCCTCCGCGATGCCCATCTGATAGCTCACATCCGTAAAGCTCGCATTGCCATCGTTGCGATACAGCGGCTTGTAGTCGTCGGAGAAGGTCGTGTTGTACAGATCGATCCGTCCATTGTGCGTCAGGTCGCCCGCCGCGATGCCCATCGAAGCCGTCTCCCGGCCGCCCTCATTCAGCGCATAGCCCGACTCATAGCTCACGTCCTCGAACCTCCCATCCCCCTTGTTCAGGTAGAGATAGTTCGGCGTCGAGTCATCGGCCACCAGCAGATCCACCTTGCCATCGTTGTTCACATCGATAAACAACGACGCCAGCCCGTAGTACGTCATCTTCGCATCGGCGACGCCCGCCGCCACGCTCACATCCGTGAAGGTCCCATCCCCGTTGTTGCGAAACAGATGGTCCGCCTCGCCCTTCAGTCCGCGCGGTCCGCACATCACCCGCACCCCGCGAAACTGGCAGGGGCTATTGGCAATCTTGGCCGGAGGATCAGCCAGATCGTAATGAATATAGCCCGGCACGAACAGGTCCAGCCTGCCATCCCCATCGAAGTCGCCCCACGTCGCGCCCGCCGACCAGTTGCCCAGCGCCACCCCGGCCTTCTCCGCAACATCGGTAAACGTCCCATCGTGGTTGTTGTGGTACAGCCGGTTCTTCCCGAAGTTCGAGACATAGATATCCGGCCAGCCATCGTTGTCATAGTCCGCGATCGCAACCCCAAAGCCCCAGCGATCGTTGGCCACGCCGGCCTTGCTGGTCACATCGGTAAACGTCCCATCATGATTGTTGTGGAACAGCGCTGCGTGCGGCGCTGCCGCCTTGCCCGCCATCGCCTCATAGGTCGATCCGTTGACCAGATAGATGTCCAGCCAGCCATCGTTGTCATAGTCCAGCAGGCCCACGCCGGAGCCGATCGTCTCCAGGATGTATGTCTTCTCCGGCGTCCCCATCGTGTGCCGCCACTGCGTCAGTCCGGCGCGCGCGGCGATGTCCTCGAAGACCACCGGCCCGCTCTTCACGAACCCGCCCGCCGTAATCGGCCGATGCTCCGCGTCCAGCACCGCCGCCTGCGGCGCTCCCGAGCTCGATCCGCCCATCTGTCCCCACGCATGTCCCAACGCGCACAGGCAAGCCATCCCGCTCGCCACCAATACCCATCCGATGCCGCAGAATCGTGCCCGCCTCATTGCTCGTTCCCACCCACGGTCCTTGCTCTCCCTCAAGCTCGCAATCCTTGCTGCTGCTACTCGCCACCGCCCGAGGCCACAGTCCTCCGCCTCGGCGCGAGGCACGTGGGATCGTTCGCCTCCCTCGGCGCCCGATCTTGAGCTCCTCTGGAACACGCAACAGCATAGGCGACCGAGCCAGGACTGACAACTCGCGCTTTCCCAGCCTGTTGGAGCCGCTCGAAAAAAACTCCGGGCGTTCGTCGTTTTCTTGTTGTGATCCGCGGCAAGAAAGTGGATAACAAAACCAATGCGCCAATCGATCGTTCGCCTCCTGCTGGTCGTCGTTGCCCTGCCCGCGGTCCTCTCGGCGCGCGCCGAGCAGCCTCTTCCGCTTGGTCAATTGGACCTCGGTGTGACCTACGCCGCCAGCCACGCCAACTTCGTGCCCGGCACCACCTTCTGGCTCCAGGGCGGCGGCCTCGAAGCTCGTCGGCCACGTCCCCTACGGCCTCGCCGTCGTCGCCGACTTCGCCGGCCTGCACGCCGCCGGCAGCGTCCGTCCACCGTCCCGATCAATCTCTTCACCGATACCTTCGGTCCCCGCTACACCCGCCTCGTCGCGCGGCGAAGCAGGCATCCCCTCTTCCTCTTCGGCCAGGGCCTGATCGGCGAGGCGCACGGCTTCAAGGGGACCTACCCCGGCCCCAACGGCACCACCTCCAACGCGCTCAGCTTCGCCCTGCAGCTCGGCGGAGGAGCGGACCTCGCGCTCTCCCCGCACCTCACCCTTCGCGTCGCCCAGCTCGGTTGGCTCCGCACCCAGCTTCCCAACAACGGCAGCAACGTCGAGAACGAGATGCGCGTCGGCGCCGGCATCGTCTTCCACACCGGGGGCGGCCGATAGCCGCCTTCTCGCGGCCCGTGCCGTCCGTCCTGGGCGGCCGATATCGCCTCGAGTTCCCCGTAAAATAGATCCATGAAGCATCGTCGTTCCCCGCTCTTCGTCACCACCCTGATCGCGGGGGCCCTGTTCATGGAAAACCTCGACGGCACCATCATCGCCACCGCGCTGCCCCAGATGGCGCGCAGCTTCCACATCGGCGCCGTCAGCCTCAACATCGGCATGACCGCCTACCTGCTCACCCTCGCCGTCCTGATCCCCATCAGCGGCTGGGTCGCCGACCGCTTCGGCTCGCGCTCCGTCTTCGCCAGCGCCATCGCCCTCTTCACCCTCGCCTCGCTGCTCTGCGGCATCTCGCACACCCTCACCGAGTTCACCCTGATGCGCATCCTGCAGGGCCTCGGCGGCGCCATGATGGTCCCCGTCGGCCGCCTCATCGTCCTGCGCAACACGCCCAAGGACAAGCTCACCCAGGCCATCGCCTACATCACCTGGCCCGGCCTCACCGCGCTCGTCCTCGGCCCGCCGCTCGGCGGCTTCATCACCACCTACACCAGCTGGCACTGGATCTTCTTCATCAATCTCCCGCTCGGCCTGCTCGCCCTCACCCTGGCCCTGCTCTGGATCGAGAACGTCCGCACCAACGACAAGCAGCCCTTCGACTGGCTCACCTTCCTGCTCGCCGGCGTCGCCTCCAGCGGCACCGTCTACGCCATGGAGAAGCTCGGCGCCGAGGGCATGCACTGGCAGCTTCCCACCGCCCTGCTCGCGCTCAGCCTCACCTGCGGCGTCCTCGCCCTCTTCGCCGCCCGCCGCCAGCCCGCCACCTCCTTCGTCGATCTCGAATCGATGCGCCTCAAGACCTTCTCGCTCTCCGTCTACGGCGGCAGCGCCTTCCGCATCGCCGTCTCCGTGCTGCCCTTCCTGCTGCCGCTGATGTTCCAGATCGTCTTCGGCCTCGACGCCTTCCACTCCGGCCTCTACCTGCTCGCCCTCTTCGGCGGCGACCTCAGCATGAAGGCCTTCGTCATCCAGGTCCTGCGCCGCTTCGGCTTCCGTCGCATCCTCATCGTCAACGGCGTCCTCACCGCGCTCTCGATGGTCCTCTGCGCCACCCTCAGCCCGGCCACCTCGACCGCCCTCATCCTCGCGATTCTCTTCTTCCACGGCGCCAGCCGCTCCATGCAGTTCACCTGCATGACCACCCTCGCCTACACCGAGATCTCCCCCGCCCAGATGAGCCGCGCCAACGGCTTCCTCAGCGCCGTCATGCAGCTCAGCATCGGCGTCGGCGTCGCCGTCGGAGCCATCACCCTGCGCCTGGTCGCTCACGCCCACGGCCACTCCGCCGCGCTCCCCCAGCTCCACGACTTCCACCTCGCCTTCCTCTTCATGGCGATCCTCGCGCTCGGCCCGGTCTTCGACGCCCTCGGCCTCGCCCCCGACGCCGGCGCCAGCACCAGCGGCCACCGCCAGCCCACCCTCGAGTCCACCGAAGCCCGCGAGACCACCACCGCCTAAGCCCCCGCCGCCCCTCCCGTTGCCATCATCCCCACGCAACGGGAGGCCACCGGCAGCGAGCAAGAAATTTTCGTAGGTTCAGGCTCCCAAGAGGGAAGTTGCCGCTAACGGCCGTTTTGGAGCAGTTCGCTGTCGTTACACTAACGACGCGACTCGAGGTGGGTACTATGTCGAGCATGGATGTCTGCGGGACTGCACCTTCGCGCTGGATTATTCAGGGCACGTTTGCCGCAATGTTCGACTCTGCATACTGCGATAAGGCATCGCTACGGAAAGCCATCTTGGATGCTCGCACTATTGACCGTTCTTGTATTCGTGCTCCCGCGAGCACTCAAATGGAATCAATCATCCTGTGGTGTGGAATTGTTGTCGCACTACTGGGACTCCGGTTGTGCTCAACCAGCGGTCGCAATTTCTTTAGCGAAGGATGTTCTTGTTCCGGTCACCGGGAAGGAGATGGTTATTCTCAGGAGCCATTCACCGCCACATTACAGAACGGTATTTGGATTGTTCAGCGGAACGTTCCCATCATCCGAGCTTAAGGACAGTACGCCGCTGCCGCCTGGTTCAGTCAGAGGAGGCACATTTGATTGGTCGCTTTACGGCTTCCACTGCCTGCTCGATGTACCTCATGCGAGACGCATTCCCACTCGACTCGTCCTTGATCCTGTTCATTGATGCGCTTGTCGAGTTTGTCATCCTGACGGTCGGTTCCTGAGATTTTCCTGTGCAATTGATCCCCAAGGACCTTTTGGGTTAACCAGCGCTGAAAAGGAAGCAAGGAAGAATAGGGCGGTGCGTCTCGGCTAAGTTCCTGCAAAGCACGTCCTCTCGACCGGAGCAGTGAACAGCCTCATCGTTCCCTGCCCGTGGCAAGACCCCTGCGTCTCTCCCTGCGCGATCATCGGAATAACCGAGACAGAACCCGCCCTCCTCCCGTATGGTTCCTAGTGCTGTGAAATCCTCCCCGCACGAGGGCGACGAATGCTCGATTGGAATCGCAGAAACTTCCTCAAGGTAGCTGGAACCACCACCGCACAGGCTCTGCTCGCACCCAACCTCCATCTCCTCGCAGCCACCCCCAACGCGTCCGCCCAGTCCGACAAGCCCATCTCCCCCAACGATCACCTCCAGCTCGCCCTCATCGGCGCCGGCATCCAGGGCCAGGGCGACACCGCACGTCGCCGTGCAGGTCCCCGGCGTCAAGCTGGTCGCCGTCGCCGACTGCTACGACGGCCGCCTCGCCCACGCCAAGGAGCTCTGGGGCAACGACCTCTTCACCACCCGCGACTACCGCGAGATCCTCGCCCGCAAGGACATCGACGCCGTCCTCATCGCCACCCCCGACCACTGGCACAAACAGGCCGCCGTCGACGCCATGCACGCCGGCAAGGACGTCTACTGCGAGAAGCCGATGATCCATCTCTACGCCGACGGCCCCGAGATGATCGAGGCCTCCCGCTCCACCAACCGCATCCTCCAGGTCGGCAGCCAGCGCGTCAGCTCCATCGATCTACGCCAAGGCCAAGGAGCTGCTCGCCTCCGGCGCCATCGGCAAGCTCAACATGGTCACCGCCCGCTGGGACCGCAACTCCTCCATGGGCGCCTGGAACTACACCGTCCCGCTCGACGCCTCGCACCGAGACCTGCGACTGGCCGCGCTTCCTCGGCACCGCGCCGCAAGATCCCCTTCAACGCCGAGCAGTTCTTCCAGTGGCGCAAGTGGAAGGCCTACGGCAGCGGCGTCGCCGGCGATCTCTTCGTCCATCTCTTCAGCGGCACCCACTTCATCACCGGCTCCAACGGCCCCACCCGCGCCATGGCCACCGGCGGCCTGCGCTTCTGGAAGGACGGCCGCGACGTCCCCGACGTCATGCTCGGCCTCTTCGACTACCGCGAGGGCTTCAACCTCAGCCTCCGCGTCAACTTCGTCGACGGCGGCGAGGAGAGCGAAGGCCTCATCTTCACCGGCTCCGAAGGCACCATGGAGATCGCCGGCAACTCCGTCAGCGTCAGCCGCGTCCCGCGCCAGAAGGCCCCCGGCTACACCATCGGCACCTTCACCAACGCCATGCAGCAGCAGATCCTCGAGGCAATACCGCCAGAAGTATCCCGCCACGCATCCCACCGGAGCGCCGCCCGCCGGCGTTCGAGAAGTACGTCGCCCCGGCCGGCTACAGCGACAGCTACGATCACTTCCACAACTTCTTCAACTCCGTCCGCAGCCGCCAGCCCGTCGTCGAAGACGCCGTCTTCGGCTTCCGCGCCGCCGGTGCCGCGCTGCTCAGCAACCTCAGCATCGAGCGCGGCGACGTCGTCCACTGGGACCCCGACGCCATGAAGCTGCTCTAAGGTCGCTCGTCACTGCCGTAGCAATCACGTCCTCGTCGACCGAAGCAGGCCGATCAGCCTCATCGTTCCCTGACGCAGCATCCCGAGCAAGCTCCACACGGATACATCGCTGAACGCCATCGCGAGAACCATCTTGCTCAAGCCCTGCACCCTCCTCGCTCTCGCCCTCTGCGCCACCGCCGCAACCGCGCAATCGCCCGTCATTCCGCCGCACAAGGCCGCCATCGTCCTCTTCGACGGCTCAAACCTCGACCACTTCGACACCTTCCTCAAGACCAAGGGCCTCAACGCCGATCCCGACCACGTCTTCCAGGTCGAGAACGGCGTCCTCCACGTCTCCGGCAAGGAGATGGGCTACGTCATCACCAAGCAGTCCTTCCACGACTACTACCTCCGCGCCGAGTTCAAGTGGGGCGAGGGCACCTACGGCGAACGCGCCGGCAAGGCCCGCGACAGCGGCATCCTCTACAACATCCAGGGCGAGCAGAAGGTCTGGCCCCGCTCCATCGAGTTCCAGATCACCGAGGGTGGCACCGGCGACTTCTGGATGACCGACGGCGCCGCCCTCACCGGCCGCGACGGCCAGCGCGTCACCGGCCCTCCCGGCGCGGCCAAGAAGATCGATCACTTCGGCAAAGGCCCCTCGCAAAACGTCGTCGGCTTCCGCGACCCCATCGGCGACCTCGAAAAGCCGCACGGCGAGTGGAACGTCCTCGAGCTCGTCGTCCACGGCAACGACGTCAAGCAGTACGTCAACGGCAAGCTCGCCAACGAGGGCACCGACCCCTCTCCCACCGAGGGCAAGATCCTCTTCCAGTCCGAGGGCGCCGAGGTCTTCTTCCGCAACATGAAGCTCTACCCCCTCAAGTAATCTTTCGTTGCCGTTGCTTTTGCCTTTGCCTCGTTGCTGTCGTTGCCTTGTCGTTGCTTCGGTTGTCATCCCCGAAGGGGATCTGCGTCTCGCTCGTTGCTGTTGTCTTTGCGTTGCCTTGTGTCCTTGTCGTTGCCTCTGGGGTAGGCCCGGGCTTTAGCCCGGGCATCTCGAACCGCAAAAAGCAGGGGCTTTAGCCCCTGAGGTACATCTTTCTCACGCCTGCAGCGCTCGATCAAACGCATAATCACTCGGAGAACCGCCTTGCCCAAACTCCTGCACGCTGCCTCTCTGCTTGCCCTGACTCTCTGCGCCGCCATCGCCACCGCGCAAACCGACCGCCAGACCACCCCCGGCCCCGGCCCCAACGGCGTCCCGCAGGTCACCTTCCGCGTCCATCGTCTCGGCACCGACCACGCCGAGGGCATCACCACCCTCGACATGAACGGCGACGGCCGTCCCGACCTCGTCAGCGGCGCCTACTGGTACGAGAACCCCGGCCCCTCCGGCGGCCCCTGGACGCGCCACCAGTACCGCACCGTCGGCATCCTCGGCGAGTTCGTCTCCGACTGCGGCGAGTGGACCTTCGACGTCAACCACGACGGCGCTCCCGACGTCGTCACCACCGGCTGGATGGTCAACGGCCTCTGGTGGTACGAGAACCCCAAGAAGCCCGGCGTCGATGTGGGAGCGCCACCTCATCGCCGACAGCTACGACACCGAGGGCGGCGCCACCGGCGACATCAACGGCGACGGCAAGCCCGATCTCGCCCTCGCCCACTACAACCACTCCGGCATCCTCTGGGTCGACTTCTCCGGTCCCCAGCCCAAGGTCCACCACGTCGGCGGCAAGGAGCAGGACGGCCACGGCATCGGCATCGCCGACGTCGATGGCGACGGCAAGGCCGACATCCTCACCCCCTACGGCTGGTTCAAGAACATCGACGCCGATCACGACCAATGGGAGTGGCACCCCGACTGGAAGCTCGGCGACGCCGGCTTCCCCATCCTCGGCTACGACGTCAACGCCGACGGCAAGACCGACATCATCTACGGCCAGGGCCACAGCTACGGCCTGCACTGGCTCGAACAGCAGGGCGAAGGCGCCAGCCGCCACTGGATCAAACACACCATCGACGAGTCCTACTCCCAGATCCACGCCCTCGCGCTGGTCGACCTCGACGGCGACGGCGTCCCCGAGCTGCTCACCGGCAAGCGCTACCGCGGCCACAACGGCAACGACCCCGGCTCCTACGATCCCCTGGTCGTCTACTACTACAAGATCGATCGCAAGACCGGCACCTTCACCCGCTATCCCATCTCGGTCAATGGAACCGCCGGCGCCGGCACGCAGTTCGTCGTCCAGGACCTCGACGGCGACGGCGACCTCGACCTCGCCACCGCCGGCAAGACCGGCGTCCACTTCTTCGAGAACCTGAAGATCAACCACGTCCCCAAGGAGACCCGCGAGAACGATCTCCTCCTCGACAAGAACTGGCCCTTCCCCGGCGAGGGCGTCACCGTCCAGCAAGAGAACGGCCCCACCCCCAAATAACCCGAGTCCCACAAACCAGCCAAACTCCGAGTGCCCGTCATCTCGACCTGAGCAGGGAACAGCTTCATCGTTCCCTGCGCAGTGGAGAGAGCCCCTGTATTCGGTCTTCTCCCCCTCCCCCGACTTGAAGTCCTAAAGTCTAGGAACGAGGTGGGATAAGTCCAAATCAAAGTACCCCCAAAGTACACCCTGGTCCGGCCGGTTTGGAGCATGGCTCCCCTTTTTCGGGGCAGGGTTCTGTCAAGTTTTTCGGGTACTCTCTCACCCATCCCGTAGGGCTCGAGGGAGAGTCCCGCTACCGCTCCCGAAACCGATACCCGATATGGCTGTCCGTCAGGATGTAGCTCGGCTTCGCCGGATCATCCTCAATCTTCTTCCGCAGTTGATTGATCAGCACCCGCAGATACTCGCGCTCATTCCCATACTCCGGTCCCCAGATCGTCGTCAGCAGCCGCTGATGCGGCACCGGCCGTCCCGCCTGCTCCATCAGGAACCGCAGCATCTCGAACTCCTTCGGGCGTCAGGTGGATCTCCTCGCCCATCTTCTCCACCCGCCGCCGCTCCGGATCGAGCACCACGCCGCCCACCGCGAGGATCGCGTCCGCCCGCTGCAGGCCCACCTTCGACCGCCGCACCGCCGAGCGCAGCCGCGCCGTCAGCTCCCGTATCTGGAACGGCTTGGTGACATAGTCATCCGCGCCCGCATCGAGCGCGTCCACCTTGTCCGACTCCTCATCCCGCACCGTCAGCACCACGATCGGCAGCCCGGGATACTGCTGCGCGATCCTGCGGCACGCCTCCATGCCCCCCATCCCCGGCATATTGATGTCCAGCAGCACCACGTCATAGTCCACCATGCGCAGCCGCTGCAGCGCCTCCTCGCCGTGGTGCGCCTCACCCACCGCGAACCCCAGTGCCCCCAGCGTCTCAAACAAGCTCTGCCGAATTCCCGAATCATCCTCGACCACTAGAACCTTGGTGTGCTTTTCCATGTCTTACTTTTCCTTTGCCATGCGCGGCAGCGCAAGAAAGAACGTCGTCCCGTTCTGACGATCGCTGTTGACCCATACCCGCCCGTGATGCGCCTCGCTGATGCGCTTGACCACCGACAGACCGATGCCCGTGCCCGACGCGCGATGATCCGATCCCGGGCTGCGATAGAAGCGTTGAAAGATCTTTTCCTTCTCCTCCGGAGCAATCAAGGAGCCCTCATTGCGCACGCTGAGCAGCGTCTCCGCCTCCTCTTCCTGCACGCCAATCGTGATCGCGGAGTCCGGGCTGCCGTACTTCGCCGCATTATCGAACAGCTGCAGGAGCGCCATTTGTAACAGCATCCGGTCGGCCCATACCGCGCTGTCCGGCCGCACCGGATGCACGTTCGACGCGATGGTCGCTCAGCTCCTGCGAGGCCGCGGCAATGCTGCTCCTGGATCAACTCCAGCAAATCGATCTGTTCCCGCCGCAGTTTCAAATCGGCGTTGTCCAGCCGCGCCGTCCGCAGCAGGCGTGTCGTGAGGTCGTTCAACTGCGCCGCCTGCCGGTCGATCAGAGCGACCAGCCGCCTCTCCATCGGTGGCAGCGTATCCATCTCGAGCAGCCCCGAGCTGGAACCGAGGATGGTCGTCAGCGGCGTCTTGAAGGCGTGCGCCAGACCATCGAGCACCGCCGCCCGCAACTGCTCGCTCTGCCGTGCCGCCTCGGCGCTCGTCTCCGCGGAGAACGACCGTGCGCGCTCGATCGCGATCGCCGTCAGCGACAGCATCGCGTTGATCGACGCGGTGTCGAGCGAGTGGCCGCACAGCACGATCGACCCGATCGATCGCGTCCCCAGACGCAGCACGCGTCGCGACGTGGCGGTCGAGGCATCATCCCCGCTGCTCTCCATGAAATAGGTGGATCGCACCTCGTCGTCGGTCACCTCGGCACAATCGCCGCTGCGCGAAAGGTGCAGGTCATGCGCGTTCCACAGCGCCACGCCCCTCATCTCGAACGTCGCTTGAATCAGCGTCGCCAGCTGTTCATCCACGGGCTTCTGCCGGTCGAGCAGCAGAATATGCTGGCTCAGCTCATAGAGCTTCTGCACCTGCAGACGACTCCGCTCCGCCTCCCGGGCATGGCTCCGCACCCGGTTCGAGAGCCGGCTCGCCAGCAACGCAACCCCTTCAAAGGTGAACAGCGCCACCCAATCGCGCGAGTCCGTCATGTTGAACGCGAACACCGGATCGGTGAAGAAATAATCCAGGCACAACGCCGATAACAGCGACACGACGCTGGCCTCGAGCAAACCCCAGCGCAACGCAATCGTGGTCACCAGCAACAGGTGCAGCGAGGTCGCGGAGGACAGATTGAAGTGGAAGCTGAAGGCCACCCACGTGATCCCCAGCGCGGCCGAGATTCCCAGCGCGGTCCGCAGGGCAACTTCACGTATTGCTCGTCTTCTCATCGCCTGTTCCCTGATCGCAGGCTCGAGCATAGCGAGAAGTTTATAAAAAACCCGTAAGAACGCCCATTATGCCGACTTGACGCTCCCTGCGATTCACTTGGGAGATGGCCGGAGAACGCTCCCGGCCTGATGAGGTGAGTCACCAATGAAACACAATAGAGGCCTTCTCCCGTTTGACGCGCAGCGATCACACCGTCACACACATGCCGCCAAGAGCATTCCGCAGCGCAACACAGAGCTCGTCGCTCCGCATCCCTCGGCCCCGTTCCAGAGCTCCTGGATGCTGGCCGTCGTCGCGCTCGGCCTGATCGCTCGCGAGCTCCTCGCTCTCCGCGCAGTCCACCTTCGGCAGCATTCGCGGCATCGTTGCAGGACAACACCAGCCGCCGCCATTCCCGGTACGACAGGTCGTTCTGCACAGCACCGATGAGAACACCGACCGTACGATCACCTCCGATGGCTCGGGCAACTTCAGCTTCGAGAACGTCAAGGCCGGCCACTACACGGTCCGCGCCCATCACGATGGCTTCGCCGACACCGTGCTCTCCGCCATCGCGCTCGGCGGCGCGCCAGGATCTGCGTCTTCCGTCACGCTGCAGGTCGCGGCGCAGGCCACCTCGGTCGATGTGACCTCGGGCGCCGACACATCAACACCGAGAACGCCATCGTCGGCGACAAGAAGGACAACGCCACAGATCACGCAACTGCCGCTGAACAATCGCGCGCACGACGACCAGCCCGCTCGGCGCTCTCGCGACTCTCGCCCAACGTGCAGACCGGACAGCCAGGGCAACATCGCCATCGGTGGCGCAAGCTCCTCGATGATCAACTTCTCGGTCGACGGCATCTCGACCGCCAAACGGTGCGCCGAACGGCGCCGCTGCAGGATGCCTATCCCTCGCAGGAGGGCATCGCCGCAGTCCAGGTCACCGCCTTCAACAACAGCGCCGAGTTCTCCCAGGTGGGCGACGTCACCTTCACCACCAAGAGCGGAACCAACAACTTCACGGCAGCGTCTTCGAGTATCTGCAGAACCAGGCGCTCGATGCCGATCCCTACGGCTTCCAGGGCAAGGCCCCGAAGAAGTTCAACACCTTCGGCTTCTCGCTGAGCGGCCCGGTGGTGATTCCGCACCTCTACAACGGCCACAACAAGACCTTCTTCTTCGCCGACTACGAAGGCAACCGCCGCAGCTACGCAGCGCTGCAGCAGTTCGTCGTGCCCACCGCAGCTGGAGCGCGAAGGCTACATTGAGCGCCTCTGGACCCCGCCATCACGAATCCCGATCCCGCGTCAGTCAAGACCGCGCAGGCGCTGTTGAGACTACATTCCGCTGCCCAACTACAGCTGGCGAGGTGGCTATAACTACGAGAACTATCAGGCCGACGCCCGTCGCGCACCAATGGCGCCGACATCCGCGTCGACCAGACCATCAACTCCAAGCAGTCTGTCTACGCGCGCTTCAGCCGCAAGAACATCACTGAAGACGTCGCCAATGCCTTCCTTCCGAATGATGCGGACTCGCGTCCACAACCGCAGCTTCCTGGTCTCGCACACCTACACCATCACCCCGAAGCATCCTGAACGAGTTCCGCTTCGGCTTCACCAACGTCGATCACCACGCACGAACTTCCCCATCGAGGGAGCCGACGGCGCTGTCGGATCTCGGCCTCACCGGCGTCAACATCAGCCAGCACCCGACCACGGATGCCTTCCCGACCTTCAACTTCAACGCCGGGACCGACTTCACGCCCATCGGCCGCGACAAGGCCGGCATCACGCAAGTCGCAAGACCACGCAGTACAGCGACAACGTGACCTACACGCTGGGCAAGCACACCATGAAGGCCGGCCTCGATATTCGCCACGTGCGCTACGCGGATATCGAAACCTTCGCTCCGGAGTACGCCTCGGATGACTTCGGCGACTTCATCTTCCAGCCCACCTTCACCGGCAACGCCTTCGGCGACTTCCTCGAGGGCGCGCCCACCACGCTGAACTTCGCCGTCTCCAGCCCGGACGTGCAAGGCACGGCGAACCAGTACAGCTTCTTCGCGCAGGACGAGTACCAGGTCAACAGCCGTCTTACCCTGAGCTATGGCCTCCGCTGGCAGATGCTGCCTGGCTTCCAGGAGATGGGCGGCAACCTCGCCAACTTCGACCAGCGCAACAACTCCATCGTCGTTCCCGATGCGCTCGCCGGCTATCTTGCCAGCCAGAACATCGAGTCCTCGAACCTCGCCTTCCAGCAGAGCTTCAACGCCTGCAACCTGAACATGAACCTCACCGGCACGCAGAACGCTGCCTGCACGAAGTACGTCACCGCCAGCCAGGATGGCCTGCCGCAGAACCTGCGTAACACCTACAAGGGCAACTTCCAGCCCCGCTTCGCCTTCGCCTACCGTCCCTTCAACGACACCCGCACCGTCATTCGCGGCGGCTTCGGCATCTTCACCATGACCAACCTGGGACCGCTCTCCATCACCAACAGCGGTAACCCGACCTCGGCCCTGCACAGCTACGCCAACTACAACACCGCCGGCGCGAATACGCCGCTGATCATGTTCCCCAACACCGCTCCGCCCAGCACCTCGGCGCAGATCGGTGGCGGCAGCCTCGATCAGGGCGTCGATCCCAACTTCCGCGACCCGCAGACGAACCAGTGGAACCTCACCCTGGAGCGGCAGATCACCAACGACACCTCCGTCCGCGCCAGCTACGTCGGCATGCACTCCTACCGGCTGAGCATCACGGAGGATCTCAACCAGATCCCCGCCAGCACGACGCCCTTCACCACCACGGCCGCGAGCCCCTATGTCGATCCCCGTTCGCCCTATCAGAACTGGACCGAGCTCTACAGCACCTTCAACGCGGGCGAGCAGAACTACCACGCCTTCGAGCTGCAGGCCACGCACCGCATGGCGCACGGGCTGCAGTACGACGCCAACTACACCCTTGCGTACAACCGCGCCGATAACCAGGGCGACGTGCCCACGGCCTTCGCCGGTGAGGTCAACTATGGTGTGCCGATCGCCAATCGCTTCAACATCCGCAAGCGATCTCGGCAACGTCGAAGGCACGCGCCGTCACCGCATGCTGTTGACCGGCATGTATCAGCTTCCCTTCGGCCAGGGCCGCGCGTACATGACCAGCGGCAGCATCAAGAATCTCCTCCTCGGCGGCTGGGATCTCACGACCGTGACCCTGCTGGAGACCGGTCCCTGGCTGACGCCGACCCTCAGCGCCTCGCTCGATCAGTCCAACACCAACATGGCCAACCGCGGCGCGTACGCGCGTCCCGATCAGGTCTCGAACCACTTCTACACCGGCCAGTCGCGGCAGGCGTACTTCAACATCAACGCCTTCGCGCCCACCCCGGCAGACGCCGGTCGCTTCGGCAATGCCGGTGTCGGCATCCTGCAGGGACCGGGAACCGCCACCGTCAGCTTGGGCGTCGCGAAGGTCTTCCCCATCACGGAACGGGTCCATGCCCGCTTCGAGACGACCTTCACCAACGTGCTGAACCACACCAACTTCGCGCCGCCGGCAACGGCCATCGACCCGAGCACCTTCGGCCAGCTGACCGCTCCGACGACCGCGGAGAACGCGGGCAACCGTACCGGACAGGCAGCGCTGCGGGTGGAGTTCTAACCCTCAACCCAGGACGACGCATCCCTTACAAAGCAATGCAGCGAAGGCGAGAACTCCGATTCTCGCCTTCGTCGCATTGTGGACCTGCGGTGCGGTTGCCGCCGCCGCCCATCGCTGCTCTCTTCGGCGGTAGCCGGATCTCCGTCGTTGACAAATCCCCCGCGCTCGTCCACGCTTAACGCAATGGTTGTCTCCGCCAACACGGCCTGTCGTCGCTGCAGCAGCTTCTGTTGCTGTATGCCCTGTCCGTGTGCGTGCGTGTGTTGTCGATAGCCTCCCACTCTATCTCCACCACTGAATAGCAAACGCGCCCACACTCTGATCTCTCAGACTGTGGGTTTTGTCTTTTGCACTCCAAGAAAATCCAGCCTCCAAAGGCAATCGGTACACCCTATGGCAACCAGCACCATCAGCCCCGGTATCGCTGCTCCCCGCCTCAGCCATCTCCAGCTGCTCGAGGCCGAGAGCATCCACATCTTCCGCGAGGTCGCCGCCGAGTTCCAGAAGCCGGTCATGCTCTACTCCATCGGCAAGGACTCCTCCGTCATGCTGCGCCTCGCGCAGAAGGCCTTCTTCCCCGGCCCCATTCCCTTCCCTCTGCTGCACGTCGACACCGGCTACAAGTTCCGCGAGATGATCGAGTTCCGCGACCAGACTCGCGCACGAACTCGGCCTCGACCTCACGCGTCTGGCGCAACGAGCAGGCCCTCGCCGACGGCGCCAACCCCGTCCGCCTCGGCACCCAGCGCTGCTGCGGCCTGCTCAAGACCACCGCCCTGCTCGACGGCCTCCGCGAACACGGCTTCGACGCAGCCTTCGGCGGAGCCCGCCGCGACGAAGAAAAATCCCGCGCCAAGGAGCGCATCTTCTCCTTCCGCGATCGCGCCGGCCAGTGGGACCCCAAGAACCAGCGCCCCGAGCTCTGGAACCTCTACAACGCCCGCATCGCCCCCGGCGAAAGCATCCGCGTCTTCCCGCTCTCCAACTGGACCGAGCTCGACATCTGGCACTACATCCTGCTCGAAAACATCCCCATCGTGCCGCTCTACTTCGCCAAGGAGCGCCGCATGATCGTCCGCGGCGACTCCCTCATCCCCGTCGAGCAATCCTTCGTGCAGTCGCTCCCCGGCGAAGAGCAGTGGGTCCGCTCCCGCCTGCGCTCGCTCGGCTGCAGCCCCTGCACCGGCGCCATCCGCTCCGACGCCGACACCATCCCCAAGATCATCGCCGAGCTCGTCAGCTTCCGCTCCTCCGAGCGCGCCAACCGCGTCATCGACCACGACCAGGAAGGCTCCATGGAGATCAAGAAACGCGAGGGCTACTTCTAATGTCGCACCTCTCAGGCCGCAGTCCTAGCAATCCGACAGTCCGACGACAGCGACTTCGCCATCGAAGAGTTCCTCGCAGTCGAGCAGACCAAGGACCTGCTCCGCTTCTCCACCGCCGGCAGCGTCGACGACGGCAAGTCCACCCTCATCGGCCGCCTCCTCTACGACTCCCGCAACGTCTACGAGGACCAGGTCCGCGCCGTCACCGGCAAGGTCACCGCGCCCGGCCAGACGCAGCCCGCCATCGACTTCGCCCAGCTCACCGACGGCCTCCGCGCCGAGCGCGAGCAGGGCATCACCATCGACGTCGCCTACCGCTACTTCTCCACCCAGCGCCGCAAGTTCATCATCGCCGACACCCCCGGCCACGAGCAGTACACCCGCAACATGGCCACCGGAGCCTCCACCGCCGACGCTCGCCATCATCCTCATCGACGCGCGCAAAGGCATCCTCACCCAGTCGCGCCGCCACGCCTACATCGCCTCGCTGCTCGGCATCCGCCACCTCGTCGCCGCCATCAACAAGATGGACCTCGTCGACTTCTCCGAAGACGTCTACAACCAGATCGTCACCGACCTGCACGCGCATGGTCGAAGCAGTTCGGTCATCCGCCAACCTCGTCACCATCCCCGTCAGCGCGCTCGAAGGCGACAACGTCGTCGAGCCCAGCACCAGCACGCCCTGGTACACCGGCCCCACGCTGCTCGAGCACCTCGAGCAGGTCCCCGTCGGCGACCACGAGCCCGACCAACGCCTTCCGCCTTCCCATCCAGCGCGTCATCCGCCCCGACCAGCACTTCCGCGGCTTCGCCGGCCAGATCGCCGCCGGCACCATCCGCCCCGGCGACGACGATCGTCGCGCTGCCCTCCGGCCGCACCAGCCGCGTCGCCTCCATCACCACCTTCGATGGCGACCTGGCGCAAGCCATCGCCCCGCAGTCCATCACGCTCACCCTCGAAGACGAGCTCGACATCAGCCGCGGCGACCTCCTCGTCCGCCGTCGCGCACCCGCCCGCAGCACGCCACCGCGATCGAAGCCTCGCTCGTCTGGTTCGACGCGCACCGCCTCGAGACCCACGCCCTACCTGCTCAAGCACGGCGCCCAGACGCTCAACGCCCGCATCCCCCGCGTCCTCCATCGCACCAACATCCAGTCGCTCGAGCAGGAGGCCGTCCACACCCTCGCGATGAACGACATCGGCACGGTAGAGATCGACACCACGCGCCCGCTCTTCTTCGATCCCTACACCGACAACCGCGCCACCGGCAGCTTCATCCTCATCGACCCGGCCACCAACGCCACCGTCGCCGCCGGCATGATCCGCCGCGGCCTCGACAGCGATACAAGCAACGTTCCCGCGCACAAAGCCGCCGTCCTGCGCATCCCCGACGCCGTGCAGGCCGCAGCGCTCGAACAGCTCCTCCTCGACGCCAACATCCCCGTCGTCCGCACTCGCGTCCAGCGCCGAACATCCTGCAGCTCGCTGCTGCACCTCGGCATCGTCGATCATCCTCGACGCAGCAACCCACCGAACAGCAGCCACAGCACGACGTCGCTCGACGCCTCCGACCTACACCCGCCGAAGCCTTCCTCGCCGCAGCTCGCGCGACAACGTGGCATCCTGCCCGCACCGAAAGACCAGGAGCATCCAGCAATGAGCACTCCTCACCCCCGAAGAAAAGATCCTCGCCGCCGCAAGCCCTCGATCCGCGAGGAGCTCGCGCAGCACACCAGAACGACCTCTGCGTCACCAACAGCTTCCAGGCCGAGGACATGGTCGTCCTCCACATGGTGCGCCAGACCATCCCCGACGTCCCCGTCATCTTTCTCGACACCGGCTACCACTTCGCCGACGTCTACGACTACCGCGACCGCATGGCCGCCGACTGGGGCCTGAACCTCATCAACCTCCTGCCCGAGCTCACCGTGCCGCAGCAGGAGGCGCAGTTCGGCATCCTCAACCAGACCGATCCCAGCCGCTGCTGCGGCCTGCGCAAGGTCAAGCCGCTCTTCAGTGCCCTCGCCGGTTACAAACTCTGGTTCACCGGCCTGCGCCGCGAGCAGGCCAAGAGCCGCGCCGCTCTCCAGCCCATCGAAGACTTCGCGCTGCCCAACGGCAAGACCATCCGCAAGATCAGCCCGCTCGCCGACTGGTCCGCGAAGGACGTCTGGCACTACGCAAAGCAGCACGACATCCCGCTGCTCCCGCTCTACGATCTCGGCTACTCCAGCATCGGCTGCGAGCCCTGCACCAGCCTCCCGCTCGACCCCAACGACCCCCGCTCCGGCCGCTGGGGCGGCCAGAAGCAGGAGTGCGGCATCCACATCCAACCCTCCTAAGCACGTCTGACGAAGCGCTGGACGCCTCATCACCGAGGCAGGACCCTTGCTTCTAGCAACGTCACAGCCAACTCAGCACCACCGCACGAAAAGGCGCATCCACCATGGACTTCCTCATCGGCTTCCTCATCGCCGTCGTCATCGCGCTCACCGGCGTCGGAGCCGGAGTCATCACCGCGCCGCTGCTCATCCTCTTCCTGCACGTCCCCGTCGAGATCGCCGTCTCCACCGCGCTCGCCTACTCGGCCATCGTCAAGTTCATCGTCGTTCCCGTCCAGGTCGTCCGCCGCCAGATCAACTACCGCGTGCTCGCCATCATGCTTCTCGGCGGCCTGCCCGGCGTCATCCTCGGCTCGGTCCTCTTCAAGCACGTCGCCCAGCACGGCCCCAGAGCCGCCCTCTACTTCGCCCTCGGCGCCATCATCATCTTCACCTCCGGCTTGCATCTCTACCGCTTCTTCAAGCCCGCAGGCATCGGGACGACCCTCGGCCGACCGCTCCAAATGGCTCGCGGCCATCATGTTCCCCATCGGCGCCGAGGTCGGCTTCTCCTCCTCAGGAGCCGGAGCCCTCGGCACCGTCTCGCTGCTCTCGCTCACCTCGCTCAGCGCCGCGCAGGTCGTCGGCACCGACCTCGCCTTCGGCCTCGGCATCGCGCTCGTCGGCACCGGCGTGCACCTCTTCGGCGGCACCTACGACGGCCTCCTGCTCACCAAGCTCGCCATCGGCGGCGTCCTCGGCGGCATCGCCGGCTCTGGCGTAGCCCCCAAGATCCCCAATCGCTACCTGCGTTTCGCGCTCTCCCTCTGGCTGCTGGTCATCGGCTTGCAGTTCTGCTACCAGGCCGCCCACGACGCCCACGCCAAGCACCCCACCCACACCACCATCGCGGCCACCCGCCGCCCCTAACCTCCCAGCCGCCGAACGCAGCCGGGTGCCCCATCTCTCGCCGACAGCTTCGGCAGTCCGTCGCTGAAGCGTGGGGTCTCGTTTGCGTCAGCAAACGACCGCTTTCCGAGCGCCAGCCATCACTCCAACTTACTGCCGCAACTCCACCACGGTCGCGCCCTGACCACCCTCATTCTGCGGCGGCTCACTCACCATCGCCACATGCGGATGGCTCCGCAGGAACTCCCGCAGCGTCCGCCGCAAAATCCCCATGCCCGTCCCATGCACGATGCGAATCCGCGGCAGCCCCGCCAGAAACGCGCGATCCAGAAACCGCTCCACCTCGGTCTCGGCCTCATCCGCCGTGCGCCCAATCACATTGATCTCCGACGACATGTAGTCCGCGTCCTCGCTGGTGCTGGTCGCGATCGTCACCCCGCCCTTGCGCTTCGCGGCCTGCAGCGGAGTCATCACCTTCACCTGCTCCACCTCGGCGATGTCGTCAAGGGAAGCCCGCATCTTCATCGGCCCCATCGACACCTCGAAGTTCTTCGCGTCGATCACCCGCTCCACCCGCGCCTGCCGTCCCAGCGACTTCAGCTTCACCAGATCGCCGACCTTGATCCCACGCGGCAGATGCGGCTGCGCCGCCGGATCGCCTTTATCCGCGCCGGTATTATGCGCCACCACCGTCGACTTGAACTGATCGGAGAACTCCCGCCGCAGCCTCGCCATCCGCAGGTCCGAGTCGCGCGAGATCTTCTGCGCCAGCGCCTTGTCGTCGATCGCCTTGACCGTCTCCTTCAGCTGGTACGCAAAGTCCTGCATCAGCGACTCGAGCTTCAGCTCCAGCTCCCGCGTCCGTGCCTTCTGCTCCGCGCGGCCCTCCAGCTCCAGCTTCACGCGCTCCTTGCGCAGCTCCTCCTCGCGCCGCCGCAGCTGCTCCCGCTCGAGCGAGGCCGCCGTCAGCTGATCATGTAACTGATCGAGGAACGCACCGATATCCGCCGTCTGCGTCGTCATCTGCGCGCGCGCCGCGGTTACAATCTCCGGCATCAGCCCCAGCCGCGCCGCGATATTCAATCCCGCCGAGGCTCCCGGCACGCCCAGCCGCAGCTCATACGTCGGCGAAAGCGTCTCCTGATCGAAGCCCACCGCCGCATTCAACACGCCCGTATGATTCGCCGCATACACCTTCAGCGACGTAAGGTGCGTCGTGATGCAGCACCACGTCTTCAGCCGCAAAAAGTAACTCGCAATCGCCACCGCCAGCGCCGCGCCCTCTTCGGGATCGGTCGCCGATCCCAGCTCATCGAGCAGCACCAGCGAGTCCGTCGTCGCCTCGCGCGCAATCCGGTCCAGGTTCACCACATGCGCCGAGAAGCTCGACAGGTTGCGCTCAATCGACTGCGCATCGCCGATATCCGCATAGATCGACCGGAACAGCGGCAGCTTCGCCTCCTCCGCCGGCACCGGAATCCCCGCCTGCGCCATCAGCGCCAGCAGCCCGGTCGTCTTCAGCGACACGGTCTTTCCGCCCGTGTTCGGTCCGCTGACGATCAACTGCCGCGCCTCGGCCGGCATCGCAATCGTCAGCGGAATCGGCCTCATCGCGGCCTCGCCCGACTCCCGCGCCGCCGCTCGCATCCGCAGCTCCAGCAGCGGGTGCCGCGCCGCCGTCAGCGCAATCTCATTCGGTGAAGATCGGCCGCACGCAGTCGAGATCGTTCGCAAACCGCGCCCGCGCCACATGCGACTCCACCTCGGCCAGAATGCTCGCGCCCAGCAGCAGCGTCGAAGCATGCTCGCCCAGCGCCCGCGTCATCGCCACCAGGATGCGATGAATCTCCGCCTGCTCCTCGTCCAGCAGCCGAACCAGTTCATTGTTCTGCTCAATCGTCTCCAGCGGCTCCACAAACACCGTCTGCCCCGACGACGACGACCCATGCACCACGCCCGGCACGCGCCGCTTGAACTCCGCCTTCACCGGGATCACGAACCGCTCGCCGCGAATCGTGATCAGGTCCTCCTGCGTGCTTCCGCCCTCGGCCAGCGACCGCAGCGACCGCCGCAGGCTCTCCTCGATCGCGCGATGCTGCCGCTCCATCGCCTTGCGAATCCGCCGCAGCTCCGGGCTCGCGTCATCGGACAGGCTTCCATCCGGCTCGATCTTGCCGCGCAGCACCCGCAGCAGCGGCGCCAGATCGTACTCCAGCAGATCCAGCGACAGCGCCCGAATGCTCACCGCATTCGCCAGCCCATGCCCGCGCGACGCCTCCGGCGAGCTCAGCAGATTCCGCCACGCCGCCACCCGCTCGACCACCACCAGCAGGCTCGCAATCTCCAGCGCCTCGAGCGCCGAACCCTCGATGCGCGCCTTGTCCAGCAGCACCGTGGGATCGAACATGCCATGAAACTCGAAGGTCCCGCCCGCCGTCAGCATGGCGCGCAGCTCGGCCGTCCGCTGCTGCTGCCGCTCGATCCAGATCAGGTCCGAGGTCGGCTCGAGCGCCGTGATCCACGCCCGCCCCAGCGGCGAGAACGTCTTGCCCGCGATGTACTCGCGCAGCCGCGACCATTCGAGCGCCGTGGCGCTCGCTTCAGCAAGGGGAGAGGGAATAACGGGCAGCAGATTCGGTGAAGTCACCCCTTTATCGTAAGCGACCGACCCCAGCCGGAGCGAACCCGCCGCCCGTCCTTCCGTCCGTGTCGTCAGCGTCCGTCAACCTCAGGCAGGGAAGTAGCGGTTGGCCACCACCGCCGTCCGCGTCGCTCCAATCTCCTTCGCGCCCTCGACAAACGCCAGAAAGTGCGGCGTCACGCGGTGCGACTTGTACGCCGCCTCGTCCCGATAGCTCTCCACCAGCAGCACGGTGTTCGGGGTATCGCGCGCCACCAGCACATCGAAGCCCGTGATCCCCGGCTCCTTCCGCGACGCCTCGCTGTTCGTCTTGCTGATCGCGAGAAACCGTTCCATCCCCTCTGCGGGCACCGTAAACGTCACCAGGTTGACGACCGCCGGCCCTGCCGCCGGCGCTTCGGCCTCTGCCCGCCGCCCCAGCAGTCCCGCAAACGTCGGCAGCGCCGCCGCAAACCCCAGCATCCGCACCATCGCGCTCCGCCGCGTCACGACCGCACCCGATCCGCCCTGCTCCTCTGTCGTGCCTGCCGCTGCAGGCCTCGCCGATGCCGCTCTGAAACCAAACATAACCCTTCCATTCCCTGCCGCGTGCGCACGCCGGCAGTCTCGTATTCCTGTCCATAAGATGCGCGACCCCACCCATCGACGCCCGAATCCTCCGCGCATCCCGCACCACGCACGGAACCAACCCGCTTCCCGCTGCGTAGTATCCTGTCGGCGCCCGTTTTTCGGAGGTATGTGATGGTCTGTCCCACCTGTGCAAGCCCCGTTCCCGATGGAGTTCGTTTCTGTGCCCGCTGTGGCGCTCACCTCGCGCATCCGCCTCCCCCCGCACCGCCGCCTCCCGCCCCGTACTTCAACCGCGGCGTCCCGCGCCTCCGCGTCCAGCGCAACCTCCAGACCGCCGGCATCCTCTGGTTCGTCTACGGCGCGTATCGCGTGATCGGCGGCCTGATCGGCATCCTCGTCCTCCGCGCCTTCACCTTCCGCAGCTGGCCGTTCCTCGGCGGCGACTCGCCCTTCCATCCCGGCTTCGGCGGCGGATGGCCCGCTGTCCTGCTCCCCGTCATCGCCATCGTCACCCTCATCTCCACCGCGCTCGCCTTCTTTGTCGGCTACAGCCTCCTGCAGCGCAAACCCTGGGGCCGCACGCTGGCCATCGTCGCCGCCATTCTCATCCTCTTCAAGCCGCTGCTCGGCACCGCCCTCGGCATCTACACCCTCTGGCTGCTGGCGCCCGCCGCCTCCGGCTTGGAGTACGACGCCATCGCCGACCGCACCTGAGCGCCATCGCCCTACCGCACCGCCCCGCAAGGCTCGTAGACTAGATCCATGAACTTTCCTGCCACTCGCCTGCGCCGCCTGCGCCGCACCGAAGCCATGCGCTCGCTGGTCCGCGAGACCCATCTGCGCCCCTCCTCCTTCATCTACCCCCTCTTCCTCTGCCCCGGCGAGGGCGTCCGCCGCGAGATCTCCTCCATGCCCGGCGTCTTCAACCTCTCCCTCGACGAGGCCGTCAAGGAAGCCGAGGAGTGCGCCAAGCTCGGCATCGGCGGCCTGCTCCTCTTCGGCCTGCCCGAGAGCAAGGACGAGCAGGGAACCGGCGCCTGGGACGCCCAGGGCATCGTCCAGCAGGGCCTCCGCGCCCTCAAGGCCAACCGCGCCCTCGATTCGCTCGTCACCATCGCCGACGTCTGCCTCTGCGAGTACACCTCGCACGGCCACTGCGGCGTCGTCGCCCGCGACGGCGACCACTTCCACATCGACAACGATCCCAGCGTCGCGCTCATCGCCAAGACCGCCGCCTCGCTCGCCGAGGCCGGTGCCGACATCGTCGCTCCCTCCGACATGATGGACGGCCGCGTCGAGGCCATCCGCGACCGCCCTGGACGCCGCCGGCAAGCACGACATCCCGGTCATGAGCTACGCCTCCAAGTTCGCCTCCGCCTTCTACGGCCCCTTCCGCGAGGCCGCGGACTCCGCCCCGCAGTTCGGCGATCGCCGCACCTACCAGATGGACGGCGCCAACCTCCGCGAGGCCATGCGCGAGATCGACCAGGACGTCGCCGAGGGCGCCGACATGCTGCTGATGAAGCCCGCCATGCCCTACCTCGACGTCATCCGCGAGGCCCGCGAGCGCTACGACCTGCCGCTCGGCGCCTACCAGGTCTCCGGCGAGTACTCCATGCTGCACGCGGCCTTCCAGCGCGGCTGGCTGGAGCCCCAGCGCGCCATGCTCGAGTCGCTGCTCAGCATCCGCCGCGCCGGCGCCGACTTCATCGTCACCTACTTCGCCAAGGACGCCGCCAAGGCCCTCGCCTAACCGCAACCTGTCACGAGGTCTGGCGACGTCGACACGTTCTCGGGTGCCCCATCTTCGCGACAGCTTCATCGTCGCTAAGGTGGGCATCTCGCGGAGCGAGACCGCCTTTCTGCCGCTCGGCAAACCGTTCGCATCAGCCCTGCGTCATCATCTCGTCCAGCTCGGCGAAGACCTCCGCCAGCACGATGCGGATCGCCGTTCCCGGCACGGTAAACTCCCCGCTCTCCGGCTGCTCGAAGCCGCGCTCGCTGGCCACATACGCGTGCCGCCCCACGGGATCGACCACCCAAACGTGCTCCACGCCCATGCGCCGGTAGTCATCCACCCGCTCCCGAATCGCCAACCAGGGTATCGGCGGGAGAGAGCACCTCGATGCAGAGCAACGGCGCCACCTGCACCACGGCGTCCGGCGGATCGGAGCGCCGCATCACGGTGATGTCGGGGATGCGATAGCGGCGCTCGGCAACCCGAACCCGCAGCTCGGCGCGGCGACGACGCCCCATGCCCGGCCATTGGCGTTCAAGATCCTCGCGAAGATGAATTGCAACAGAGCGTGCGGCCGTTCTCCCACGTTTCTCTCCCTCACCTCGCCCTCGATGTAGTCGCAGTCGGGCCGGTAGATGGTCTTCAGGTACTCGCTGACCGGGATGAGCGTCACGCTCGCCATGCCTGCATTATCGCTCCAAATCGCCCGTCGCAACGCGTCCCGCCGTCCTGATCCCTGATCCCTAAGCCCTGATCCCTGCCTCTCCCACCTCGGGCGTAAAATAAACCGGTTTGGTACATACACAGAAAACGGAGCATCTACCCTTGGCTGATACGAAGGCAGAGACGATCTTTGACGTTGTCGTGGTGGGCGGCGGGCCCGCCGGATACACCTGCGCCATCCGCGCCGCGCAGTACGGTCTGAAGACTGCGCTGATCGATGCGAACGACCGCCTCGGCGGCACCTGCCTGCTCTGGGGCTGCATCCCCACCAAGGCGCATGCTCTTCTCCGCCGAGCTCTGGGACCACCTCAAGCACGCCGAGCGCTACGGCATCGACGGCGTCGCAGCCCAAGCTCAACTGGAAGGGTGTGCTCGCGCGCAAGGACGACGTCATCTCGCGCCACACCAAGGGCCTCGACTTCCTGATGAAGAAGAACAAGATCACCACCTTCAAGGGCTACGGCCGCCTCACCGGCCCCGCGAAGGACGGCGTCCACACCGTCGACGTGAAGCTCGCCGACGGCACCGCCCAGACCGTGAAGGCGAAGAAGGTCGTGCTCGCCACCGGCTCCGACGCCCGCATGCTGCCCGGCTACACCGCCGACGACACCATCCTGACCAACATCGAGATCCTCAAGACCGACGACCATGCCCAAGTCGCTGGTCGTCATCGGCGCCGGTGCCGTCGGGGTCGAGTTCGCCTCTGTCTTCAAGAGCTTCGGCGCCGAGGTCACCATCCTCGAGGCCCTGCCCCGCATCGTCCCCGTCGAGGACGAGGACATCAGCAAGGAGCTCCTCCGCCTCTACAAGAAGCGCGGCATCGACGTCCACGTCTCCGCCAAGGTCGACAAGGTCGAGAAGAACAAGGACGGCGTCCTCGTCCACTTCACCAAGTCCGACGGCAAGCCCGAGACCAAGCAGGCCGAAAAGGTCCTCGTCGCCGTCGGCCGCGCCCCGCGCACCTACGACGCCGGCCTCGACAAGACGAACATCCAGCTCGATCGCGGCTTCATCCCGACCAACGAGTGGATGGAGACCACCGAGCCCGGCATCTACGCCATCGGCGACATCGTCGCCGGCCTGCCCCAGCTCGCCCACGTCGGCGCGATGGCCGGCCTGGTCGTCGCCGCCAAGATCGCCGGCAAGTACGCCCGCCCGGTCCGCCGCGACCGCATCCCCGGCTGCACCTACACCGATCCGCAGATCGGCATCGTCGGCCTGACCGAGGCCCAGGCCAAGGAAAAGGGCTACCAGGTCAAGGTCGGCAAGTTCCCCTTCGTCGGCAACTCCAAGGCCACCATCCTCGACTCGCACGACGGCTTCGTGAAGGTCGTCGCCGACGCCAAGTACGGCGAGATCCTCGGCGTCCACATCATCGGCCCCGGCGCCACCGAGATCATCGCCGAGTGCGTCACCGCGATGGAGCTCGAAGCCACCGTCGAAGACATGATGTTCACCATCCACGCCCACCCCACGCTCTCGCGAGAGCCTGCTCGACGGCTTCTCCAGCGTCGAAGGCATGGCCATCAACGTCTAGCCGTACCGCGTGCATATACGACAGCCGAGCCCGCCGCGGCTCGGCTGTTTTCACTGATTCGAGTCTGCCCTATGTTCGTGAATCTTCTCCATCTCGGCCGCGTCCCCTACGCCGAAGGCCTCGCGATCCAGCAGCAGGTCGTCGCCGCGCGCAAGCAGAACCCATCGCCGACACGCTGCTGCTGCTCGAGCATCCGCCGGTCCTCACCCTGGGCCGCAACGCCAACCGCTCCAACATCCTCGCCACCGACGACCTGCTCCGCCAGCGCGGCGTCGAGCTCCACGAGATCAATCGCGGCGGCGACGTCACCTACCACGGCCCCGGCCAGCTGGTCGGCTACCCCATCGTCGATCTGCGCGGCGACCTCCCCGGCAAGAAGGGCCCCCACCTCGGCCCCGTCGACTTCGTCCGCCTGCTCGAAGAGGCCCTCATCCGCACCTGCGGCGACTTCGGCGTCCTCGCCCAGCGCATCTGCAAGCGCACCGGCGTCTGGACCATCGCCGGCGGCAGCATCCCGGAGAAGAAAATCGCCGCCATCGGCGTCCACGTCTCGCAGGGCGTCACCTCGCACGGCTTCGCCCTCAACGTCACCACCGATCTGCGCGACTTCGAGTGGATCGTCCCCTGCGGCATCGCCGACCGCGAGGTCACCAGCCTCGAACTCGAGGCCGATCCCGACCGCAATCCCGACCGCCCACCATGGAAGCCGCGCTGCAACGCCGCCGCCCGCAACTTCGGCCATGTCTTCGAGCGCCAGATGCTCTGGTGCGACTCGCTCGAGCAGCTGCTTGGCAGCGCTCTGTTCGCTAATCGAACGCAAGCGGCAAGCTGCCGCAGCACGATCCCGTTCTACAGCACTATAATCTGAAGGGTTGCGCCTCCGAATACGGCGCAGATTGACTCACGCGTGGAAGGACTTATCAATGCCGACCGAAGTAGTCATGCCCCAGATGGGCGAATCCATCACCGAAGGCACCCTCACCAAGTGGCTGAAGAAGCCCGGCGACACCGTCCAGCGCGACGAGCCGCTGTTTGAGATCTCGACCGACAAGGTCGACGCCGAGATCCCCTCGCCCGCCGCCGGCACGCTCGAAGAGATCAAGATCGCCGAAGGCACGACCGTGCAGATCAACACCGTCGTCTGCACCATCGCCGACGGCGCCAGCGGTGCGCCGGCCGCGCCAGCTGCCGCGCAGGCCGAGACCGCAGCAGCTCCCGCCGCCGACACCGCGACCCCCGCCGCTGTCGACACTCCCGCCGCGAACGAGACCCCCGCCAGCCGCTGCGCTGCAGCCGCCGGCACCGACGTCCTGATGCCGCAGATGGGCGAGTCCATCACCGAAGGCACCATCACCAAGTGGCTCAAGAAGGTCGGCGACACCGTCCAGCGCGACGAGCCGATCTTCGAGATCTCGACCGACAAGGTCGACGCCGAGATTCCCTCGCCCGTCGCCGGCGTCCTCTCCGAGATCAAGGTCCCCGAAGGCTCGACCGTTCAGATCAACACCGTCGTCGCTGTGATCGGCGGAGCCGCCGGCAAGCCTGCCGCTGCCCCGGCGCGCTGCCGCTGCCCGCTGCTGCCTGCTCCTGCCGCTGCACCGCGCTGCCGCAGCCGGTCGCCGCCAGCGCCTCCGAGACGGAGCGCCTGCGCTCCTCGCCGCTGGTCCGCAAGATCGCCAAGGACAACAACGTCGATCTCGCGCAGGTCCCCGGCACCGGCGCCGCCGGCCGCATCACCAAGGCCGACATCGTCGGCCATCTCGAGCAGGGTCCCAAGCCCACCGCCGCTGCCGGCGCGCCTGCAGCCGCTGCCGCAGCGCCCGCCGCAGCCGCAAGCCCGCTGCCGCACCCGCTCCGCCTCAGCCCGGCGAGCTCGTCCCCATGACCAAGATGCGCGCCATCATCGCGCAGCGCATGGTCGAGTCCAAGCGCACCAGCCCGCACGTCCACACCGTCTTCAAGGTGGACATGACCCGCATCGTCAAGCTGCGCGAGAAGGAGAAGTCGAAGTACGAGCAGCGCAACGGCGTCAAGCTGACCTACATGCCGTTCATCACCCGCGCCGCCATCGCCGCGCTGCGCAAGCACCCCATCGTCAACGCGTCGGTCGAGGGCGACGCCATCCGCTACAACAAGAACATCAACATCGGCATCGCCGTCGCGCTCGACTGGGGCCTCATCGTCCCCGTCATCAAGCAGACGGAGGAGAAGAACTTCCTCGGCATCGCCCGCGCCATCGTCGATGTCGCCGACCGCGCCCGCGGCAAGAAGCTCGCGCCCGACGAGATCTCCGGCGGCACCTTCACCCTCACCAACTCCGGCATCTTCGGCGAGCAGTTCGGCACGCCCGATCATCAACCAGCCGCAGGCGGCCATCCTCGGCATCGGCGGCCTCAACAAGGAGCCCGAGGTCATCACCGACAAGGACGGCAACGACTCCATCGCCATCCGCTCCATCCAGCGCTTCACCCTCGGCTTCGATCACCGCATCGTCGACGGCGCCGACGCCGGCAAGTTCATGTCGGACTTCAAGGCCTACCTCGAGAACTGGTCCGAAGACATCGGCTAAGCAGTCTACGACAGAAAACAAATGCGCGGCGAGACTCATGTCGCAGGTCGTCGCCGCGCGTTTCTGCTATTCAAGCTGCGACAAGGACGTTCACGCTGCTCCGTAAGCAGCTCGCGCTACAGCACCGCCTTCGGCTCTCAGCAGCACGCACGCTCCACCGCCTCATCCGCCGTCGCCCCCACCGCCGAAAGATGCCCCATCTTCCGCCCCTTGCGCGGCCGCTGCTTCTCGTAGAGATGCAGCCGCACTCCGGGCACCGCCAGCGCCGCATCGAACTGCGGCTCCTTCGGCTCGCCCTTCTCGTCCAGCCAGACATCGCCCAGCAGATTCGCAATCGCCGCCGGCTGCACCACCTCGACATCGCCCAGCGGCAGATCGCAGACCGCGCGCACCAGCTGCTCGAACTGGCTGGTCACGCAGGCGCGCTCGCTCGCGTGATAGCTGTTGTGCGGCCGCGGAGCCAGCTCGTTCACCAGCAGCTCGTCCGTCCTTGGTGACAGAACATCTCCACCGCCAGCAATCCCCTCCAGCTGAAAGGTATCCGCGATCGCCTCGGCGATCTTCCGCGCCTCCGCCTCCATCGCCGTCGGGATCGGCGCCGGAATCACGCTCCACGCCAGAATCTGGTTCTCATGATGGTTCCACGCCGCCGGATAGACCTTCACCTCGCCGTTCGGCGCCCGCGCCACCAGCACCGAGATCTCGCGCTCCAGCTCGATCGCCTGCTCGGCCACGCCTGCGCTCTCGCCCAGCGCCTCCCACGCGCCGCGCACCTCAGCCTCGAAGTCCGCGCGCCTGGCCTGAAGCCGACCTTGCCCTGCCCGCGCCCGTCGTAGCCGCCGGTCGCGCTCTTGCAGAAGCACCGCCCGCCCAGCGCCGCAATGGCCTCGCGCAGCTCATCGAGCGACCGCACCGCGCGATACTCGCCCACGGGAAATCCATTGCGCCGCAGCCAGTCCTTCTGCTCGATCCGGTCCTGAATGATCGCCAGCATCGCCCGCCCCGGCCGCACCGGCGCAAAGCTCGCCGCCGCCTCCATGCTCGCCGGCGAGATCTGCTCGATCTCCAGCGTCACCACATCGCAGCCGCGCGCCAGGTTCGCCGCCTCGCGCGCGTCGTCCCATCCCGCCTCGAGGCACTCATCCACCACAAACCGCGCCGGGCACGCCGGGTCCGGATCGAGCACCTGAATGCGATATCCCATCGCCCGCGCCGCCATCGCCGTCATGCGGCCAAGCTGGCCGCCGCCGAAGATGCCAATCGTCGCGCCCGGCAGAATCGGACGTGCTGCTCCAGCTCCGCGCTCACGCGTCCACCTCTCGCTGCCGGTCTCATCCAGCGTCTGCGCCAGCACCTCATCGCGCCGGCTCGCGCGCCACGCGATCAGCTTCTCCCGCAGCGCCGCATCCGCCTCGTCGCAGCAGCATCGCAACCGCCAGCAGCGCCGCATTCGCCGCGCCCGCCGCGCCGATCGCCAGCGTTCCCACCGGAATGCCCTTCGGCATCTGCACAATCGACAGCAGCGAGTCCATCCCCTGCAGCGCCGTCGCCGGCAATCGGCACGCCCAGCACCGGCACCACCGTCTTCGCCGCCATCATGCCCGGCAGATGCGCCGCGCCGCCCGCTCCCGCGATGATCACGCGCAGCCCGCGGCCCACCGCCGTCTCCGCATACTCGAACAGCAGATCCGGCGTCCGATGCGCGGAAACCACGCGCGCCTCATGCGCCACGCCAAACTCCCGCAGCATCTCCACCGCGCTCTGCATCACCGCATAATCATTGCGGCTTCCCATCACAACTCCAACCAGCGGTTCGGCGTCCATGGCCCCGATTATAGCTTTTCCACCGGTGAATCCCGGACGCCGTCCGCACCCGCGCCTCGCTGTCCGCAAACCCCTAGTGCTTCGCCCAGATACTCGCATTCAGGCAATCCACCACGCCATCGACGATCTGACTCAACCCCGCCGTAAACCTCGCCGCATCCGCAATCTGCTTCGTGCTCACCGCGTCCGCGATGTTGATCGCCGCCCCCACGATCTCCAGCGCCGCCGCCTTCTTCTGCTCGCCCGTCTTCGCTCCAAAGAGCCCTTCCGTCCCCTGAATCACCCCCGGCAGCAGCGTAATCCCCCGCAAAAATACCTTCACAAAATCCATCATCTCTGTCCTCCATGTCTGTCGCCAGAAAGTAATCGATCGCCAGATGCACCACCGTCAGCACCCACCGAAGGCTCCCACCATCCCCTTCATCCGCTGCAGCGCCTGCTCATGCCGCACCACCCGCTCCTCCACCTCGGTCAGCCGTCCCCGGCTGGCCGACCCCGAGCAGCTGCTCCATCTGGCTCTTCAACACCCTCAGATCCGCCAGCACCTGTCCTTCGAACTCCGTCATCTCCCACCTCCTCTACTAACTCACCGGCAGGTCCGTAAAGACCGCGCTCGAAAACCGCGAGTACAGCGGCGGCGTCGACGCGTCGTACATCCGCACGTAGTACTGCTCCACCTGCGCCGTCCGCGGAATCGAGAAGCTCCGCACCGGGCTCCGCAGCACCAGGTCCTGGTCCACGCCCGGCCCAAAGTCCCCGTCCCGCCGCCGCACCTCGAAGCCGCCGCCCGCCGGCGGCGACCATGCCCGCATCCACCTGCAGCGCGGTCGCCGTCGCGCTCACCAGCTGCAGCTGCTGCAGGTTCGCGAGCACCATTACCCGGTCGCCTGCTCAACGCCGTCTGCGGCAGCACCGCATCCGCCGCAATCGCCTCCGACAGCGTCAGCCCCAGCCCTTCGGCCCAGTCGTTGGCAAACGCGATCGTGTACGTCACCACCTCCGGCAACGCCGACTGCCGCTCCAGCGTGCACCTTCCGCACCACCACGCTCGTCGTCGACGCCGTTCTGCGTCAGCGCCAGCACATCGCCCGGCCACACATCCGTCCCCTGCTGCAGATTCACCGCCGCGTAGCTCCCCGCAATCGCCGCCGCGCGGTTGGTCGCAAAGCTCAGCACCGCCTGCGCCGCGCTCTCGCAATCCACCGAGCTCCGCGCCACCGGCTGCAGCACCTTCCCCAGCCAGCGCGCCGTTCCCGGCACTCCGCCCGCCGCCTCCGCCGCCACGCTCGCCGCATCCTCCAGCCGCGCCAGCGCCCGCTGCTCGTTGCGATAGAACACAGTTACCAGTTCCCCCGCCACCGGAACCCGCCCCGCAAAGAATGTAACCTTACCCCGTCGACGTCGACGATACCTTGCAGTCCACGCCCTCGCCCGCGATCCCGATCAGCCGCGTCTCCTTCGCCCCGCTCGGCAGCGTGCTCACCACCCACGCCGAGCCCGTCTGCGTCACCGTGCAGTACCCCATCGACCCGAACAGCTGCACGCTGTCCACCAGGCAGCAAAGCTGCAGCTCGCCGGCGAGCTCGCTCAGCCGCAGCCGTCCCGTCATACAGCACCGTCGCCGGCGTATTCGAAGCCACCCCCAGATCCTGCAGCTCGAACACCATCGCCATCGGCGCCGTCACCAGCCCGCCGCCAAACGACTCCACCACGCCATCCACCATCGCGTAGTAGGTCTGCAGCACCCGCTGCATCTCCACGCAGTGCAGCCGAATGCGCAGCGTGTACAGATGCCCCGCATGCACCGTGAACGTCGTCCCCACCTCAGCCCCGTTCACCAACGGCGTCACCACCGTGTTGCCGCCGCTCTGCCGCACGTTGTAGCCCGCAAAGCAGTTCGCCGTCATCACCGTCCCGCAGTACAGCCCGCACAGAATCCCCATGGCTCGCCGCATTCAGCACCACGCTGCCCGCCTCGATCACCAGCGTCCCGCCCATCTCCATCGCGTCGATCGCCGTCAGCGTCGTCTGCCCGTCGAGCCCGTTGCCGCCCGTCATCGTCAGCCCCGCCGCCGCTCAAGCCCAGATGCGATCCCGGATCGGTCACATTCCAGATCTGCGTATTGAACGACGCCCTGCATTGAAGCTGTCCGTCAGCAGCTGCTGAGTTCGCCGCCGTCGGCTTGAACGGCGCCTCCGTCAGCTGAAACACCGTCGTCGTCCCATCCCCCGCAAACGTCTCGCTCATGTACGCCGCCGGCTCCATCTCGCCGCTCAGCGTCACATCGTTGGCCAGCTCCTTCACCGACGCAGTCTTCAGCGCCGCCATCGACAGCGTGCCACGTCCCCATCGCCCGTATCGAAGTTCAGCGCATGCGTCACCGTCCCCGCCGGACTGCAGCGTCAACGCGCCATTCACCACCCGATACGCCGCATACGTCGAAGCCGCCAGCACGCCCCGCATTCGCCGACCAGCTCTCGCCTGTCCGAAGGCTCAAACACCCCGACCGAGCGCCCATTCGCTCACCCCCGCCGTCGTCAACAACCCCGCACCCACGCGATCGGTCAGCGTCGCCAGCACCGTGCCCGCCGAGCTGCGCCAGCCCGTCGCCCGCGAGCGGCAGCACTCTGCTTATCCAGCAGCCACTCATCGCTCACCGCGCTGAAGGCAGTACCGATACACCGGCCCCGTCGTCCCCACGCCCGCATACACGCCACCGGCTCCGTCGCCAGATACCCGGTGAACAGCACCGTCCCGTTCTCCGCCGTCACCACCACCCGCGCCCGCCGCACCGGCACCGCCAGCGCCGATCGCCCACCTCCAGCATGCCCGCTGCACGATCGAAGGCGCATTCAGCACGCGCTCGATCTTCAGCGGACCATCCGCCGCGATCGCACGCGCTGTAGTCCACCGCGCCCAGCCCATCCAGATTGTCGATCGTCAGCTTCACTCCGCCACCTCCGTCTCCAGCCAGCAGCAACGACGCATCCGCCTCCGGCTCTCCGCCACGGCAGCGCCGCCGCATCGCTGCCGCACCTCATCCACCGTCAGCACGCCCGCCTGCAGCAGCTCCGTCTGGATCTGCAGCTCCTCCATCTCGTCCCTGCTCTCCAGCTCGTTGAAGCAGAACTCGAACTCGCGCCATCCCAGCCTCTTGGCAAACAGATCGCGCGTGATGTGCTCGGCCAGCAGCTTCGCCACCGGCACCACCGCGCTCTGAAACGCCTCATCCGCCAACTCGCCCGCCGTCGCACTTGTTCACATCGCTCTGCAGGCCCAGCAGCATCGGCGGCAGATCGAACGCATTCGCGATCATGCGGATCAGAAACTCCTGCCACTGCCATCCGCAGATCGGCATCGGTGCCGCCCGCAAAGCGCAGCACCTCCGGCTTCTGCTCGCAGCTCAGCAGCGGCACCCGCCCCGTGCCTTCGATCTCGTCCTGCCACCAGCGAATCAGCCGGTCATGCTGCTCCGGCGTCGCCTCGTTCAGCCACAGCGCATACTGCACCACCGAGTTCTCGCCAGCCGCCCCGCATACCGGTTCGCGCTCAGAAACTGGTTCACCGTCTCGAACGCCACCTCCAGCCGCCCCAGCCCAAACGGCGTATAGCGTCCGCGGATTCAGCCGCATATACATCAGCTCGTCATCGAGCAGCGGAATCAGCGCCTCCTTGCCCAGCCTGCCCCGTCGCCTGCGCATAGCGCGGCTTCGCCGGATCGCCATCCCACTTCGCGATCGATCTGGATCGTCGCGCCATCCACCGCCCACAGATGGAACGGCCGCATCGGATCGCCCGTCGCCTCCATCTCCACCGCGCCAAAGCCGCCCACCAGCAGGTCCTCGAGCACCTGCTCCCACAGCGTGCGAAAGCTGTCCGCCGCATTCGGCTCCTCCAGACAGCGCCGCAGCACCGCCATCCGCGCCTCCGCATCGTCGACCGTCGCCTGCGCTGTAGCCGCGCCGCACCCGCACCTGCCAGTCCATGCTGGCGATCTTGTCCTTCACCACGTTGATCGCCCGCCGCGCCACCGGCGTCTCCGCAAACCTGCCGCAGATTCGCCGGCGTCGGCTTCGGCAACGCGTTCTGCCCGCTCCGCGCCGGGTTATACGGACTCAGAATCGAAGGCAGCATCGCCGTCTTCCGCTCGCCCATCGTCGCATCACCCGCCGCCGCCTCCACCCCCGCCAGCCGCTGCCACACATCGCTTCACCTTCGCCTGAATCCCCATCGCCGCAATCCCTCTCCGTCTCGCAGTTCGCTCGCCAAAATAAAAAAGGCACAGCCCATGGCCACCCTCGCCATCAACCGTCCTAATCTACGTCGCTGCTAATCTCTGTCACTGCTGTAGCCCGATCTCTACACCCGCAACTCCACCCGCGCCGTCTCCGCCACCCGCGCCAGATCGTTCACCGTCATCACCCGAATCGCCTGCCGCTCCATCGTCTCCACGCCAAACCGGTACCGCTCCGTCGCCTCATCCTCATCCCTCGCACGACAGCCGCAGCGGCTCCACCACCGCCGTCAACTCCAGCCTCGCGCTCTCCACCCGCGCCACGCCCTCCGCAACTGCGGAGCCGAGTAAGCCAGCACCTTCGCCGCCTCCACATCCCCCTCCAGCGACACCGCCTGAAACATCCGGACATCCACCGCCATTCGGCCTGATACCCGCAATCGATCCGCATCGGATCGCCCGGCCCGCGTATACAGTCGCCGCCGCAATCCGCTTCCGCATCAGCCCCCACACTCCCGCGCGCTCAAACTCCGTCCGCATCGCCCCCGCAATCGCCGCCCGTCCCGTCCGTCTTCCGCTCCACCTTCACCTTCAGCGGCTCCACATACATGCCGCATCAGCTGCTCCATCTCCGCCGGCATACTCTCCGCCAGGCACGCCCGCGCCTCGTCATCTGCACCGAGTTCGAAAGCGTATCCTCGAGCACCTCCATCACCGGCTTCAGTATCCCGCGCGCCCATCCGCAGCCGCTGCCGCAATCTCCCCCTCCAGCGCCTCCAGCAGCCCCATATCCGCATCCGGCATCCATGCACCGCACCCGGCTCCAGTCCCGCGTAAACCGCACCACCGCCGCGCCGTCGCGCCCGCCCGGCCTCGCGCAGCACCACGCCGATGTTCGTAAACTCGCCCTTCACCACATCCGGCACATACCGGATCAGGAAGAACTCGCACTGGCACCCGCTCTCTCACACCAACCCTCTCCTGCAATCAACACCATCTCTACATCACAAATTTACTAGTCCCGCTCACCTCCGCGAACTGCCGCGGCACCACAATCGTCCACCTTCTGCGCCCACATCGGGAACGGCTCCCGATCCGAATCCCGAAACGATCGCAATCAACTCCCGCACCCGCCCGCGCCGCACCAGCATCTGCTCCATCAGCCGCTCGATCGTCGCCAGTGTCGCCGCCGTACCACTCCGGCGGCACCGCCTCCGCGATCTCCCACAGCGTCTCCGCCGCCATCTCCTCCATCCGGCTCAGCCACGGCTCAAAGCTCTCCCACCCCGTCACCCCGGCGTACACCAGGTTCCGCGCATACACCCCGCGCAGCGGCGAGTCCGGAAACGTCCACTCCCCCGCATTGAAGCAGAACCCCTGGTCGATGAACGTCGCCCGATACCTCCGCTCCCGCGGCCTGCCGCTCAAACACCGCCTGCCGCCCGTTGCAGTTGCCCGTCCACTTGTCGATGCACAGCATCCCGGCAAACTCCTCCAGGTTCCGCACCTCCTCCAGCTGCTGCTCCGGCAGATAGTCCACCACCTGCCCCGGCATCAGCCCGCCCACAAACTGCGACTCCGAACTGCAGCCCCGCCCGGTACGGCTCCCGCCCGCTCCGCGCCAGCTCGACGTGCATCTCCGGCGTAGTTCGCGATCAGCCACTCCGTCACCTCGACCACATCGCATCGCCGGCACCGTCAACCCCACCGCCTCCGCCAGCCGCGTCGCGATCAGCTCATTCGCCAGCACCCGCAGATGCTGCGGATTGTTCTGAAACTTCACCACCCACAGCTTGCCGTCCGCGCCCAGCATCAACTGGCTCTGCGCCCCGCCCCGCATCCGTCGAATCGCCTGCACCGCCAGCACCGCCACACGCCAATCACCTCGCACTAGCAGCATACTGCACGATCACGTTCGCACCGTCGATCTGCGCCGCATCTCTTCCGCTCCAGCATCTCCGCCCGCACCGCCTGCGCCATCGCCATCGCCATCAAGCAGTCGTCGTGCGCCCCGTTCGCCGCGCCCGTCCTGTCCGCCCGCGCAGGCCACAAACGTCCGGCACTCCCCCAGCAGCCTCCTGCTCAGAAAACATCCACGCCGACTCCACCAGCAGCGCTCCCATCCGGCTCACCATCCCCGGCTTCGATCGCCGCCGTCGTCAGCCAGCCCGCCACGCCGCTCCTGCTCATACAGCCGCGGATACCGCTCCACCGCATCCAGATACGCCAGCACCCCGGCCCCATGATTATTCCGCTCCACCGCAATCAGTCGCCGCCGCCATACTCCCGCGCCAGCTCCGCCGCCACCCGCGCCAGCTCCAGCGTCCCCAGCCGCTGCTGCAGCTCCGCGCACTGCAGCCCCGTCTCCAGCTCGATCACCTGCACCGCCGCAAAGTCGCCATCCATCCCGCCGCCCGCCGTATCCACCGCCACCAGGTACTCCTTGCCCGCCACCGGCGGCAGCCAGACCTGCAGCGCTCCGCCGCGCCGCGCTCCGATCGGCTCCGCCAGCCCCGCCATCCGCCGCTCGATCGCCTCCACATCGAAGCAGCACTCCCCCGTCGCCTCGAAAGCACGCTCTCCGCATCCTCCGCGAACTCCTGCGACCGCAGCCCCCGATAGCTCGCCTCCAGCCCCCGCCGAAACCCGATCTGCTCCGCCGTCAGCCCATGCTCGCCGCATCAACCGGCTCTCCTCCGCCGATCAGATCCGTCAACCGCCGCCGCTACATAAGCTCGGCTCCATCCACCACGGAAAGAAGTGCCGCACCACGCCACTTCGCCTCGCAGCTCACCCGCCCGCATCCACTCCTCGTAGAAGCAGCCATACGCTCCATTCGGCGTCGACTCCAGCACCAGCTCGCCCCCCGGCGCCAGCGCCGCCCGCAGCCCCGCCAGCGTCGTCCGCCGCATCGCCCGGCCACCGGCTCACCTCGCTGCAGTGCAGGTTCTGGATCGTCAGCCCGCGCCCCGCGTTCTCATCCGCCGCGCTCACCACGCGAAACTCGCTGTCCAGCTCCGGAAAGCACATCTGCCCCGCGTTCGCGACGACTCCGCCGCAGCTGCCCCTCGCGCAGCTCCTCCGGCAGACACTCCCAGAACCGCTGCACGATGCGAAAGATCCCCTCCGCCGCCTCCCGCGTCTGCGCCACCTGCACCGTCAGCACGCCCGCGCGCCGTAATCGTCTTCAGAAAGAACCGTCCCGCCACCCAGCGTCGTGATCCCCATCTGCCGCGCCTTCAGCACGATGTTCTGCCGCCCGCGCCTCTGCTCAAACGCCTGCTGCGCCGCATTCGCCACCAGCGGCGATCTCCCCACCCTCCCGCCCCCGCACCCGCAGATACCGCTCCGCCAGCTCCTGCGCGATCGTGACGCCGCCCAGCTTCGGCGGCCTCTCCTCCAACCGCCTCCCCAACCGCATCCACTCCGCGGTATTCTCCCGCGCGTACCGCTCCTGCCTCTCCTCCGCCGCCTCCCGCTGCATCGACCCCCTCCACCGCAGCTCCACGCTCCATCGCACGAAGGAGGCCCAGCCTCGCGCCGCGAGCCAGGCCTCTCTCCACGCTACGGCTCCACCCGCACCCACTCCGCCTGCCCCGCCGCCGGATTCGCAATGTACGGCCGCACGCACGCCGTCGCCAGCGAGCCCACCGCATAGCTGCTGGCGCCATCGATCGTCTCGCTATTGATCGGCGTCAGCGTCACCGTATTGGTGCCCATGTTCTTCACGCACAGCTTGCCTTGCGCGTTGAAGCTGGTCGCATTCGCGTCCACCAGCGTGATCGCAAAGCTCGCCGCCGTCGAGTTCGCCACGATCAACCGATCCGAGTTCACCTGCGTATACGCCGCCGACACCGAGCGTCATCGGGTTGCCATACACCCCCTCGAACCCCGCCCGCATCGCCGCCACAATGCCCACCTGCCCGGCGTTGGTCGGATGCGTCCCGCAACCCCTATCGGCGTTGAAGTAGGTCGTATTCGCATACGCCCCGGTCGCCCCCAGGTACGGATACGCCGCCTCGTTCGCCACCCAGTCGAACTGGTCCCCATTGGCCAGCAGCAGCGCGTTGAACTGCTGCGCCAGCACATCATTCGTACTCGTCTGATCCGGTCCCCGTGCATCCCCGGCTGATCATCGTCGTAGACAATCGTCTTCCAGCCCTGCGCGTGCGCCTTCCGATTCCACGAAAGCACATCCTGAAACGCATTCTGCACGCTCTCGCCCACGCTGGCGATCCCATTTGTAACCCCGCCGTTCCACGCAATATTCTTCGCCCCGCGCGGGTTGTAGAGCGGCGCGATGCGATTGTTGAAGGCCGCATCCATGTCCTTCGGAGCCTGCCCGCTGATCGCCATATTCGTGATCGTGCAGCTGTAGTCCAGCGCCAGCAGCGCCGACGGCGCAGCGCTCGCCTCATACCCCTGGTCGATCGACGTCCCATCCACCGCGCAGCTCGACGCCGTACTCTGCCCGCCGGTCGGATCGCCGAAGTTCACCCCCAGCGCCGTCAGCCGCGCCACCTCGCGAGGCAATCCTCGCCTGCGGCCTGCGCCGGAGTATCCGCCGTGGTCGCATTCCAGAAGCTATACATCGTAGGATTCGGCGTAAAGCTCCCATTGGTCAGCCACGCGCGCAGGCGTGACCGCATTCGTCAGCTGTGACTCCGCCAAGCAACGCATAGCCCGAACCCTGCGCGTAGTACGTCATCTCCCCGCAGTCGGAGAACATGCGGTCATTGACGCTCGACGAGGTGCCAATCACAAACTCGAAGCAGTGGTTGCCCGAGAATCCATCCATCGCAACCGTCGACGGCCTCCATTCGATGCGCCCACACGTCGGGAAATAGGCCTGAAGGTGCGTCCATACGGCGAGTTGTACGCAGATCCGAAAGTTATACCCGTTCTGCCCGCTCACCGTCGCCGAAGAGACGTAGCTGTAGGCTTGTAAATGCACTCGGGTCCCGCCGGAAAGTACGCGCAGAACCCCACCGTCGGCAGCCCGCTGTTATTGGCGAGCGTCGCCGTCTCCGAGTTGCAGCTGCAGCCCCTGCGGCGTCCACACCTGCGTGCCGCCCGTCGTCAGCGTCGCATTGTGTCCGTTGCCCGAAAGATCGTGAACCACCGTCCCCGACCCATCCGTGAACGGCAGATAGGTATTCAGCCCCGCCATCGGCGCCGCCACCTTCGCAAAGTCGCCGCCTGCGCCGCCGCCGCCGCTCCCGCCGCATCGTACGCCGTCGCCGCTGCAGTCGCCGCCGTCCCCAACCCAAGATCGTCCGCGCCGTGGCCGCATTCGCGAGATCGCTCAGGTTGTTCGCCTTCTGCAAACTCGCCGCCTGCGCCGCCGCCGCCGTCCCGCCGCATCGAACGCCGGCTGGTCGCCGCCGTCCCCAGTCGCCAGATTCGTGCGCGCCAGTGGCCACATTCGCCGAGGTCACTCAGCATTGTTCGTCTGTCTGCATTGGCTCGCCGTCTGCACCGCCGCCGCCGCCCCCGCCGCGTCATAGGCGCTCGCCGCCGTGGTCGCAGCACTCCGCAGCCCCAGATTTGTGCGCGCAGTAGTCGCCATGTTGCCGCAGATCGCTCAGCACTGTATTCGCTCTGCAGACTCGCCGTCCTGCACCGTCAGTCCACATTCGTGTCGACATAGTGCTTGTCCGCCGCCTGCTGCGCCGATACCGGATCGCCCGGCAGCACCAGCGCGCCCGTCATCGTATCCCCGGCCTTCAGCACATAGGGCTCGAGCTATCGAGCGGATGCCCCGCCACCGCCGCCGCAATCGCCGTGTCGACATAGTTCTTCGTCACCGTCTGCATCGCCACGCTGGCCGGCAGCACGCGTGCTCTCGATCGTGCTCACCGCCACCGGAGACTGGCTCGCCGGAACCACCCAGTACTCGCGGCTCATCGTCCCATCATCCAGATGAAACACCGCCGTGTAGTAGCTCCCCATCGGGCTCGAGCCCGCATTCGGAGCCAGCGCCACGCTGAACGTTCCGCCCGCTCCAATCGTCACCGACGTGTTCCCCGCCGGCACCGTCAGCCCATTGCTCGTCGTAAACGCAGGCCAGCTGATCACCACCGTACCCGTCGCCGTCGTGCCATCCGCGCGATAGACCGTATCCGTCAGCTGCGTCGTCGGAACCGTCGCTCTGCGCCGTCAGCGTCCCCGCGGCGACACGCCATCCCCACCAGCAGCACTCCTGCCAGCAGCACCTCCACCAGCCTCTTCCCCTTCGGCATCCAGCGCATCTCGAATCTCCTCGTCCAAATCCCATTGTCTCGTCACTCACGTCGACCACCAAAGCACGTCATCTCGACCGAAGCAGCGGACAGTCTTACCGTCCGCTGCGCAGTGGAGAGACCCCTGTATTTGTCTTTGTCTTCCGCTTGAACTCACATCGCCACACGCAGTCGACAGATCACTAAACCGCACGCATCGCCCCCGGCAGATAACTCCGGAAACACAGCACCATCGCCCCATCGTTCGCATCCGTCGACCGGAAGCGCGCGAAACACACCCGCCAGCCGCATCCGCTCGAGCGTCGTCGTCCCCGCAACTCCCACCAGCGCACTCGAACTCTCCGCCGCACCCTGCATCGCCTGCAGCCGCGGATAGTGATACAGCACCCGATCCCCCTGCTCTCCCTCAGCCACAAACAGCCCCGACCACTCCTGAAAAAACCGGCCGCCCTCGCGATCGCAGAAGCCGATCAGCCGGCTCACCTGCATCCCCGCCGTCGGAGCCCCCGCCAGCAGCGCCGCGCCCAACTGCAGCACGCCGCCCGCGATCCCCACCACGCGTCCCACATTCAGCGACACGCGCCGCACATAGTTCACATCGTTCCCAACTGAAACCGCGCTGGTTACATACGCCGCGCTCACCCCGCTGCCCACAAACCCCACCTGCCCCGTATAGTCCACGTCGACGGCGACCAGGTCCCCCACGCTGAACCCAGCCGCCGCCGCAGCCCCCACATTCAAACTCGTCGCGGTCGAAGCCGGTGTCGCGCCCCCACCAGCGGCACCGGCGCTCCCGCCAGTCCACCCGACCCATTCGCCGCCGCGCCCGCCGCCGTCACCAGCAGATTCATCTGCTCCGACCCCGACGCCACCGCCAGCTGCAGCTTGCCCCAGCTCTCGAACTCCAGCGACACCGTCGCCTCGATCTCCGTCCGCACCTGCGTCTGCACCACCGCAGGAGCACCCGCCAGCAGCGCTCCCACCTTCGTCCCGCTCTTGCGCGCAAACCCCGTCACCCAGCCCAGATCCACCCACGGCGCCGGAGGCGTCCCCAGCGCGAACCCACCCATCTGCGCCGCATCGAAGATCGTCGCCGTCTCCGTCGCTCGGTTCACCGGAGCGAAGTACGCTCGCACGCGCCGCGCCACCGGAGCCGTGGCATTGGTCAACCCCGCCGCCGTCAAACCTGTCGTCGATGTACTCACAGCTCACCCGCCTCCTGGTAGGAAAAAACCTCCACCGTCGCCACCCGCTCGATCCGCTCGCCCGCCGTCGTCACCGCTCCAAAGGCCACATCGCCCCAGAAGATATTCGTCGCCATCGGCACCGCCGCCACGCCCACCGCCACACCCGCATAGTTACTCTTCACCGCATGCCGTGGCTGCTGTCCGATCGCCGCCGTCAGCTCGCCATCCATCGCCGCCAGCAGACGTCCACGATCCATGCCGCCATTGCCCGCGCTGCCATCGGTCGCATACCGGATCGCGCACTCCATCGTCGACCAGCGGCAGCGCGCCCACCGTATCCACCCGCATGCCCGTCCAGTGCAGGCAGAACGTATCCACCGGCTGAAACGCCGTCGCCAGCTCGTTCTCCTCCACCAGCACGCCCGGACGAACCACGCCCCGCACCACCACCGTTCGCCCCGGATTCAACGCGGCCAGCCGGTTCCGCAGCGTCACATAAAACGTATCCCGCGCATTCTCCATGCCTTCCACCTCGTCTCATCCCGCTACGTCAGCAGCGCCAGCGGCTCACGTAACAGCAACCGATACAAATACGGAACCCCATCCACCTCGGACCACGTCGCCGACTCCACCTCCAGCAGCGCCTCGTCCACCAGCACCCCAAACGCATCCCGAAACAGCACCGCCGCCGACTTCATACCCCAGCGACCCCACCAGCCCACTCACCGCTGTCGCCGAAACCAGCAGCTCGAACTGCGTCGCCTTGCCCGCCGTCGCACCCACCTCCAGCGCCGTCGCCGGCGTCATCGTCGCCCGCACCCGTCGAAACACCACCGGGCACAACGGCAGATCCTGAAACTCCGGCGTCGCAATCCCCAACTGCTCTCCGTCATCTCCCGCGATCGCCGGCGCTGGCATGCGCAGCAGCACCTTCCGTCCGCCCACTCCACGCAGCAGCGTATCCGCCGCGCTCACCGCAGCCGCACCTCTGTTCCCCATCGCGTCACCCGATCCTCTGCGCCAGATACGGCCGCAGCAGCGCCTGCACCTGCGGATCGATCAGCACCCCGCTGAAGTACTGCATCTGCATCGTGTCCAGCTTGCTCGACTTCACATTCAGCGCCGGTGTCGCCTGCGCATTCTTCACAATCTGCGCGCACGCGATCTTCACCGCCGCCGGCACCACCACCAACCCCGCCGTGTACTTCACCTCGACCTCGTTGTACCCGAGCCCGAGAAACGTCCTCGGAAACGTAACGTTCGCCGGTTGCACAATCCACATCCACGCTCGCCGGATCCAGCGCGCTCCAGCTTCCCGGCACGCTGAACGCCCACGCCACCTGCGCCAGCATCGGATCCTCCAACTCACCGCGCCGCGGTGTCGCATAGCGCACATTCACGCACACCAGCGCACTCGTCGCCGGAGCCACCGCCACCAGCGGCAGATAGCTCAACCGCACCGCCTGCGATCCCGCCGTCAGCCGCATCCGTTCCACATACTCGGTCGCCATCAGGCTCACGCGCCGGCAGTAGCTCTCCATCAGCGCCGATGCCATCGTCACCCAGTCGTCCGTCGTCCCCTCCGGCAATCCGTACTCCGCATACTCCGCCGGCAACAAGTAACCCATCGCATCCGCCTCCCAATCGTCTTCTCAAAAAGCAACCACCAAAAGCAACGAGGACCGGCACAAACACACCGGCCCCCTGTCTTTGCCTACTGATCCCTGATCCCTAAGCCCTGATCCCTGCCTCTAGCGGTCGACCAGCACCTGGTAGTGCGCATAGCTCGCACCCCGCACCACCACCGCGCCGAACTTCACCACCACATACTGCGACGCCAGCGATCCCGGAACGCCCAGCTGGAAGATCCGCGGATTCGGATCGCTCAGCCAGTGGTACTCGATCAGGTCCTCGGTCACGATGTACGCCGGCAGCACCGCATTGCCCGTGCCCGGCGTGCCCGTATACGGCAGCGTCCACTCCGGAATCAGCGGAATATCTCCCGCCTGCGTCGACAGCGTCTTCACCGTCAATCCGCCCTCGATCGTGCCGCGTGTTCAGCACCACGTTGAACTCCGCCTTCATCTCGCGATCGATCAGATCCAGCAGCACCGGATTCGCATAGATCGCCGTCGGCCGCACCCCAAACGAGGTGTTCGCAAGCATCTGCGCAATCGTCGACTTCAGCCCATCCACAATGCTCGAGCCCACCGGAATCGTCGTCGTGTTGCCGCCCGCCGCAATCTGCCCGATCGCCCCGAAGTACTGCGCGCGTGGTCGGCGTGCTCAGGCTGGTGTCGGTGCCGTTCCACAGCGCCAGATCATGCGTCCGCAGAATCCCGTCCACGGTATCCGTCAGGTCCTTCGCCTGCAGATACGCAAACTGGCTCTGCTGCTTGCCCATCTCAATGTCGAACAGGTTGTAGTTGATCTGTGCGACCAGCGCCTTCAGCGGAACGCTCCGCTCCACCCGCGTCGGACTCACCACCGGAGCCACGATATTGCGCGGATCCACAAACGCGCTCGCCGCCGGAGCCGCCGGAATCGCCGTCTCTTCAAAGAAGCGCGACGGGTGGCCGGTCGCCGGAACCTGCTTGATGCGCTGCCCAAACACGCCGCGCCGACGCACCAGGTCCAGTGATCTCCGTCTGATACAGCGGAACCTCAATCGCGCCAGGTCCAATATAGTCCGCCGTCGCGTACAAATCCGTAAACTTCGCGTTCATGCTCATCCCTCTCGAAAATCAAAAGGGTGCAGCCTCAGCCGCACCCTGCATCTTGCATCCACCCACGCATCGCGCCCTTGCGATGCGTGCCGACTAGACCAGCCCCGCGCGCAGCAACTGCGCCTTCACCGCGATCCGCTGCTCCAGGCTCAAACTCACCAGCGCCGCATCGAGCGCCGCCGTGTCGATCGAACCCCCGCGCTCTCCTGCTTGGCCAGCAGGCCCACCGGCAGCGTCCTGCGACTCTGATGTGTAACCGCAGCAGGAGCAGAAGCGCGCAGCTCGGCGATCGTCCGCTCCGCCTCCGCCAACCGCTCCAGCAACTCCGCCTCGCGCTTGCTCTCGGCCGTCGCGCCCACCATCGCCACGATGCGCCCGATCGACGCCTCGCCATCCGCGGCCAGCACAGCTCTGCTGCGCAACCAGCCGCTCCAGCGTCTCCGCCGCGCCTGCCAGCCGTTCGATCTGCGCCTGCAACTCGTCCTTCATCTCCATCTCCATCGCCTCTCCTTTAGCTCGCCGCCGTCGCTAGCCCTCGTCGCACCGCACTCGACGGCATCTGCTGCACATTCAGAATCGAAACCACCGCCGACACCAGGCTCTCGAGATAGCTCGCGTTCACCGTCACCCCCGCCTGCGCCAGCAGCGAGGTCACCGCCTGCTTGCGTCAGCAGCATCACCTCCGCCAGCTTCTGCGCACCGGTGCCGCTCTGCACCCCGCTGGCCGCATACTTCTGCTCCACCAGCAGCACCGCGTTCTGGATCAACGTGGTCGCGTCCACCAGCCGCCGTCACCGCCGGCAGCGCCTGCGGAAACAGCAGCGCCACCAGCTTCTCCACCGGCACCGCATACGTCAGCGCCCACTTCAACCCCTTCTCAAACCCCTTGCCCACAGCCTCCAACACACCGAGAAACGACATCCAACCCTCCTTATCGCTCTCGTGTACCACCACGTGTCTCCACCGATCCCCATCCCACAGCACTCAAAGAACGCACGTCATCTCGACCGAAGCGGCGGACAGCCTCATCGTCCGCTGCGAAGTGGCGAGACCCCTGTATTTCGTCTTTGCCAGCCGCACCCATGCTCCAGCCGCCTTCAAACCGCCCGCGCCAACCGCCTCGTCCCCAACTCCCGCTCCCCGGCACAGCCGGAAGCTCGTACTCCGATACGCCGCCTTCTCCCGCAGCAGGATCGCCGCCCCGGTAAACGTCGCCCGCGTCAGCGTCCATATCTGCGCCCGCATATCGGCCACATGCGCATCCGCCAGCTCGTAGCTCATCCCCATCAGGCGCGCGAGTTGCCCGCGCTCGCCTCCAGCTTGCCCTCCATCTCCGGAAAGTCCCGCGCGAACAGAAAGCCCGCCACCATCAGCTTCTTGCCCTCCATCTCGGCCGCCGTGATGATCCCGCACTTCTGCCGCGCATCATGCCCGTCCCAGCCCGCCTTGTAGTCCACCGCCATCCCCAGCAGACTCGGCAGCGCCGCCTCCGCCGCCGCCCGCGTCAGCACCACCCGATGGCCGCGTGCGCCGCTCGGAGCCTTGTCGCTCGCCACATCCACCAGCGTCAGCACGCCCTCAAAGGGCAGCCGGTTCGGATGCCCATGGACCACCGGAAACTCCACCGCCATCGCCCGCAGCTCCATGCCCGTCCGCTCTCCGCTCGGCCCACGCCGTTGTTCTGCCGCGTTCCCGCTCCGCTGACTCCGTGCCGCCTCAGGAGATGCCCCGGAAGCCCCTCCGAACCTCGCCCCGTACTCCGTCCCGTGCGCTCCATGCTCTCTCCTTCGTCTCTCTTCGCTCGACAGCGCCGTCTCTCAGAACACGTCATCTCGACCGAGCAGCGGACAGTTCACCGTCCGCTGCGCAGTGGAGACGACCCCTGTATTTCGCTCGCGCTACCAGCCCAGATGCCCCGAGCAGACCCAACCGCTCAGCACCTCCGGCGAGGATCGCCAAACTCCTCCATCAGCTGCTGCCCCAGGCTCTTGCCCCGCCGCCGCACCACCGGCGGCGCCACATCGCCTTTGTCCAGCCCGCCCAACGTCGCCAGCGCCCGTGCATGCGGCACGCTGCCCTGCTTGGCCTGCTGCACAAACTTCTCGACGATCTCCGGCAGCGCCTCCGCCACGCGCTTCCGCGTATACGTCCTGCAGTACCTCGGCCGGGGAGCCTCAGGCAGCTCCTTCGCCGTCCGCCTCCCGCTCCACCTCCACCGAGACCTTCTCCGCCCCCACGCCCGGCCCGCGCACAAACCGCCCATCCTCTCGACGCTTCCGCATCTCCACCCCCTCCGTCGTTGCCCGGAAATAAAAACGGGAGAGACACCCGTTGGGTGCTCTCCCGCTCATTTCCTACTTACATATCCAGAATAGCAAGCTGGAAGGGAACATATCGGCACATTTTTTCGCGCCGATAAGTCTTCTTGTTATCAGCTTGTTAGAGCGATTTTCGCGCTTCCTGCCCCTTGACAGTATTCTGCGGCTCCAGCAACTTGGCCAAAAGAAACATCCGCGTCAACCGATCCAGCGCCTCGTTGTACCGCCGAATCACCGTTCGTATCGGTCTGGCCCTGCATCCCCGCTACGTCCGCCTGGCTGTACTGCTGCACCCCAATGCGCCGAATCAGCATTTGCTGCTCGCTGTCCAGCTTGGCGATACATTTCTCCACATCGTGCACGAAGATCACAACATCCTCAAAGCTCCGCACCACGTAGTTCGTCACCCTGGCATGAAACATCTCTTTGCCCAATAACGACGGCACTCTGCCCGCCTCCATGGACATCGACACAAAGCGCCGCAGCATCGCCTCGGTGTACTTGCGGTAAAACGCCAGCTCCGGCCGCAGCGGAGTGCAGACAGCCTCCTCTCGCGCCTCCACCTGCACCGGCACGCTCGCCCAGACCCGCGGCAGCACCAACACCGCCGCACTCATTGCTCACCCCCGCAAGTCCTGTCCCGCGTGCATTTGCGGCGCCGCTTGGGCCAGTGCTTCCTCGGATCGGAACCGGAAAATCGGCCAGCCGGGTCAGGCATCCACGGCAGTAAACACCCGCAACGGTTGCGGCGCGAAGCCAAAGCGCCCCACACCCCTCACAAATCTTCAGATTTACGCGCAAGTGCTTCATGTTTCTCTCCCCGAACCAGTTTTGTGTCATCTCCTGGCGGCCTCAGTAGTCGCGTGCAAACTGGTCGAACGGGCGATCCAGGTTGCGGTGAAGCGTCGTCAGCGATCTCCATGCTCTTTGGCATGGTGCGATCCTGCGTATTCTGCTTTCTCCTTTTTCATGGAATCGTTACAAGCGATAGACTCAGGGAGCCAGGCAGCGGCAAAGCCAGCAAAAGGCGTGACCTCTCCTGGTCGTGGCCCGCGCCGTCGCCGGCCAGGTCGATGTCTCGGTTAAGAAAGTTTCAGGGTTATAGCTTTCAGACAAAGGTAAAGTCAAGAAAGATTCTCGACTCGCGGAAATATGCCCTAAATCAGCCAGAAAATCTTTTATATAAGCAATAAACCTATTGCAACTGACAAACTATTCGCCTTATCTTCGCTATTGCTCAGTGATATTGTTCGCTAGAAACACCCAAACCCATGAATTTTCACGACCTCCACGAACTGCTTCGCCTCGAACTCCTCCGCCGCATCGAGCGGGGAACGCTCACCGGCACCCGGCTGGCCCAGCAAACGGGCTTTCAGCAGGCTCATATCTCCAACTTCCTCAATGGCAAACGCGCGCTCTCGCTCGAGGGCCTCGATCGCGTCCTCGCCGCGCAGCAGATCACCATCGATCAGATCCTTCCGGTCGATCTCACTCGCCGCCGCCGCGCCCGAGTCGCACGAGCCCACCGAGATCGTGCCCGTCGTCTCCTCCTCGGCCGCGATGGAGGAGGCCAGAATCCCCGCCTCCGCGATCATCGAGACCATTCACATCTCCGCCAGCCGGTTGGCCGACAACCGCGCCCGCCCCTCCCCCAAGAGCCTCCGTCTGCAGCGCTTCGTGGCCGATCCGCGCGGACGTGCAGCAGGCCGCCGGCATGGAGCCCGTGCTGGCCCCAGGCACCGTCGCCGTCATCGATCGCCACTACAACTCCCTGGCGCCCTACCGCGCCCACCAGCCCACCCTCTACGCCGTGCGCAGCGGCAACGCCCTCCTGCTGCGCTTTGCGGACTTCGACCACAACTGCCTGATCCTGCGGCCCGCATCCGCATCCTGCTCCGTGCAGTTGCTGCCTCTCGCCGCGCACGAGACCGCCGCGGATTATCTGATCGGCCGCGTCTGCCTGTTGTTCTACGAGCTCTAACTGCTCTGGCTGCATCGCGGCGCTGCAGCCCAGCAATGTGAATCCGGAGGCCTTGATAAACTTAGGCAATATGCTCTCAGCCCTCTATCGAAAGTGGATGTTTGCCTGGGAGACCGCGCTCACCACACGAGACACAAATCGCATCGTTCGTCCCCTGGAATGGGGCTTCGATTGGCTCCAGGACTTCACCCCGGCCGCGACCGTCTCCGCCGGCCGACTCCGCCGCAGCTCTCGCGCAAATGATTGCAGCCAACGACGATATCGTCGCGCGCAAGCAGGAGTTCTTCGGCTATACGACGCCGACCGACTTCCGTCTCGAAGAGCGGCACCCGCAGCTCTTTCCCACCAACGTTCGCCCGGAGACCCTCGAGCAGGATGCGGAACTGAAGCGCCGCGCCGCCACGGGAGAGACCGAACCCGCTCAGTTTCTGCGCTTTACCTCGCCGGTTCGCACCCGCTATCCGGAGAACGACATCGTCAATGCGCGCTGGTATCCGGCGCCGCCGGAGAGCCAGAAGCGGCAAGCCGAAGCAGGCCATCATCGTGATGCCGCAGTGGAACGCGGATGCCTTCAGCCACAACGCCCTCTGCACGCTCTTCAATCGCTTTGGCATCTCTGCGCTGCGCCTCTCCAAGCCGTACCACGACATCCGCCGGCCCGCCGAGCTGGAGCGCTCCGACTACGCCGTAAGCTCCAACATCGGCCGCACCATCGCCGCCTGCCGGCAGGCCGTCATCGATATCCGCTGCTGCCTCGACTGGCTGGAAGCCCAGGGCTATGAGCAGTTCGGCGTCCTGGGCACAAGCCTCGGCTCCTGCTACGCCTTCATCGCCGCGGCCCATGATCCGCGCCTGCAGGTCTGCGCCTTCAACCACGCCTCCACGTAGTTTGGCGACGTGGTGTGGACCGGGCAGAGCACGCGGCACATCCGCGCGGCGTTTGAGGAGGCGGGGCTGACGCCAGGAGCGACGTGCGGGAGATCTTTCGGGCTGTCAGCCCGACGTCCTACATGGAGCAGTTTGCCGCACATTCCAAACGGGTTCTGGTCGTTCACGCAACGTACGACCTGACCTTTCTGGAGGAGTTTTCGCTCGATGTGCTGAAGAACTTCGACCGCTCTAGGCGTCGATTATGTGTCGAAGGTGCTGCCCTGCGGCCACTACACCACCGGCGAGACGCCGTACAAGTATCATGGACGGCTGGTACCTGGGATCCTTTGTCTATCAGGCCTTCAAGCGGCTTCGCGAACAGGGCGTTCCGACCGCGAGCTGCGCTCATCGCACTCTCGGTGAGCTCGCTGTCGAAAAAGTGACCCTGTTTCGCGCCTTGATTTCAGGGGCGAGCTCGTATTGTGCAGATTCGACGCGGCGTCCGGGGAGCAGTCTCCGGACGTTTCCGAGTGCATGCGGGCGCCATGCACGGGTAGAATCCTGACATGTCGATTGATCTTGTTGCCCCCCTTGCCGCGTCCGATCCCGAGATTGCGGCCCAGATTCAGAACGAGATTGCACGCCAGCACGAGGGGCTGGAGATGATCGCGTCGGAGAACTTCGTCAGCCGCGCCGTGCTCGAGGCGGCGGGCACGGTCTTCACCAACAAGTACGCCGAGGGCTATCCCGGCAAGCGCTACTACGGCGGCTGCGAGTACGCCGACGTGGTCGAGAACCTGGCGCGCGACCGCGCCAAGCAGCTCTTCGGCGCCGAGCACGCCAACGTGCAGCCGCACTCCGGCTCGCAGGCCAACGCGGCGGCGTACATGACGCTGCTGCAGCCGGGCGACACCATCCTCGGCCTCGACCTGGCGCACGGCGGCCACCTGACGCACGGCCACAAGCTCAACTTCTCGGGCAAGCTCTACCGCGTCGTCGGCTACCAGGTGCGCAAGGACACCGAGGTCATCGACTACGACGAGCTGGAGGCGACTGGCGCGTGCGCGAGCAGCCCAAGGTGATCGTCGGCGGCGGCAGCGCCTATCCGCGCATCTTCGACTTTCGCCCGCATGCGCGCGATCGCCGACAAGGTGGGCGCGTACCTGATGGTGGACATGGCGCACTTCGCCGGGCTGGTCGCGGGCGGCGTGCATCCCTCGCCGGTGCCGCACGCGCACGTCGTGACGACGACCACGCACAAGACGCTGCGCGGACCGCGCGGCGGCCTGATCCTGTGCACAGCAGGAGTTTGCCGCAGGCATCGACCGCAGCGTCTTCCCCGGCCAGCAGGGCGGCCCGCTGGTGCACATCGTCGCGGCCAAGGCGGTGGCCTTCAAGGAGGCGCTGCAGCCCGAGTTTCGCGGCCTACGCCGCGCAGATCGTCGCCAACGCCAAGGTGCTGGCCGACGGCGCTGGCGGACGAGGGCTACCGCATCATCTCCGGCGGCACGGACACGCACCTGATGCTGGTCGATGTCTTCCAGAAGGGCATTCTGGGCAGCGAGGCGGAGAACGCGCTGCACGCGGCCGGCATCACGGTGAACAAGAACGCGATTCCGTACGACACCAATCCGCCGATGAAGCCGAGCGGCATCCGCATCGGCACGCCGGCGCTGACCACGCGCGGCATGAAGGAGCCGGAGATGAAGCACGATCGCCGGCTGGATCGCGCAGGCGCTCGAGAAGCGCAACGACGCGGCGGCGCTGGCGAAGATTCGCGGCCAGGTGCTGGAGCTGGCGGAGCAGTTCCCGCTCTACGGCTGGCTGCGCCAGAGCTAGCCCGCTCCTTCGCAACACAAACTTCGTATTGTTCCACTCTGCGCTCGAGCCATCGAGCGCAGATGTGGTTAACCCGGCAGTGTTGATGGCAGAATGTACACTCGCGGAGGCGGTTAGGGCATAGTCGTTGGCAATCTGAGTCCCGGACTTGAACTTGCTGAATGTATGGTCCGCCGCCCGACTGCAAGGGAAAAGTTGTTGGATGAAGGAAAGTCTGCGTCAATGTATCCGGCCTGTTGGTGGAGAGTTGTTCTCCTGGCCATGATGAGATACGCCGCGTGCCTGTCCTTAGAAAACCCCTCGGCTGTATGAGGCCATTTGAGCAATCAGGTTTCAGGTACGCCGTTTTGACTGTTCTTTCATCTTTACTTGTCCGGTGCAGACCTCGGTGGGAGAACTTGATCTTGATAGTTACGCTTGCCTACGCAGCGACTGCTTCTTGAACTGCTCGGTAGTCCTGGCCGGATGAGAGCACGGCCCATGCGATCCGTGCCAGCTTGTTGGCCGCCGCGACGATCAACACGTTGCGCGGGGCTCTGGCTTCAAGAGCCGTCAACCATGCGCCCATCGCGATCCGCTCGCGCTTGGATCGCAACACGACAGCGCGTGCTCCATGGATCAGTATCTTGCGCAGGTAGAGTTGCCGCGTTTACTGATGCCAGCCAGCTTCGCCTTGCCGCCGGTCGAGTACTGCTTCGGCACCAGTCCCAACCAGGCCGCGAACTCTCGACCCTTGTGGAAGGCTGCTCCGTTGCCGATCGCGGCCACGATCGCGGTTGCGACCAGCGGTCCGATGCCGGGGATCTGTCTCAGCCGCGGCATGCCGCATCGCTCGAAGCGATCTGTTCGACTTCATCGTTCATCTCGCACGATCTGAAGTTCAAGATCCTTCCACTCGCTCCACAGCAGAGCCAGCAGGTTCCGCATGCGCGGAGTGAGATCTTCATCGGCGTTTTCCAGGATCTCAGGCATCCGTTCGCGCAGCCTGGCCGGGCTCTTCGCGAAGACCAGACCACGCTCCAGCAGGAAGGCACGCAGCTGGTTGATCACCGACGTTCGTCGTGTGATCAACCGGTCGCGCACGCGATGCAGAGCCTGCAGGTCGAGCTGGTCATCTGTCTTGATCGGCACAAAGCGCATGTTCTGGCGATCCACTGCCTCGGCGATGGCTTCGGCATCGATGAAGTCGTTCTTGTTCGACTTCACAAACGGCTTCACAAACTGAGCCGGGATCAGCTTCACATCATGGCCCTGTGCTCGCAAAGCGCGGCCAAGGAAGTGCGCCCCGGAACATGCTTCCATCCCGATCAGGGAGGTCTGCATGTTCGCGGTGAAGGTAATCAACTGCTTCTGGGTGAACTTCTTCTTCAGCAGCACCTTGCCGTTATCGCCAAGCGCCACCAGGTGAAAGGTCGTCTTGCCAAGGTCAATACCAACCGAACGAATCTGCATGTCGATGATCCTCCTTGAACCTGCCTACAAGATCTCCCAGGTGGAGATCAAGCGGCGGACCATCTCAGGCTCAGGGCGTTGTAGGTCGCTCCCGCGGCGGCGATTCCAAGGCATGCGAGGGCGAGTGCGGCAAGCACTCCGGATAAAACTTTTAGAAGCTTCATGTTGGCTCAGTGTATCGGGTATCACGACGTACTTAGGTGCCGATGGCATTTAGATAATGTTCCGTGACTCTGCGGGGCGGGATGCGAAAACCTCTCTGCGCTTGCCAAACGCGGCGGGCGGCGATACCGTTTTCAGGTTCGCTTTGCGTTGATTCTCCGCACGTCGAATGGGGAGGCAGCATGAGCCAGGTTCGTCTACTTGTGGGGACACGGAAGGGCGCGTTCGTCCTGACCGCCGACGGAACGCGCAAGGACTGGAAGGTCTCCGGGCCGCACTTCGCGGGGTGGGAGATCTATCACCTGAAGGGCTCGCCGGTGGACCCGAACCGCATCTATGCGTCGCAGAGCTCGGGCTGGTTTGGGCAGGTGGTGCAGCGCTCCGACGATGGCGGCGCGACGTGGAATCGCGGTGGGCAACAAGTTCGTCTACGACGGCGTGGCGGGCACGCACCAGTGGTACGACGGCACGCCGCATCCGTGGGAGTTCAAGCGGGTGTGGCATCTGGAGCCGTCGCTCACCGATGCGCGACACGCTGTATGCCGGCGCCGAGGATGCGGCGCTGTTTCGGTCGAGCGACGGCGGGCGAGTCGTGGCAGGAGCTGTCGGGATTGCGCCAGCATGGGACGGGGCCCTCGTGGCAGCCGGGCGCGGGCGGCATGTGCCTGCATACGATCCTGCTCGATCCGACGAACCCGGAGCGGATCTACATCGCCATCTCGGCGGCGGGCGCATTTCGTACCGATGACGGTGGCAAATCGTGGAAGCCGATCAACCAGGGGCTGTACTCGAAGTACATTCCGGATCCGACGGCGGAGGTGGGCCACTGCGTGCACCACATCGCGATGCATCCGGCGCATCCGGAGCGGCTGTTCATGCAGAAGCACTGGGACGTGATGCGCTCGGATAACGCGGGCGACTCGTGGCAGAAGATCAGCGGCGATCTGCCGACGGACTTCGGCTTCGCCATCGACGTGCATGCGCATGAGCCGGAGACGGTGTACGTGGTGCCGATCAAGAGCGATCAGGAGCACTTTCCGCTGGAGGGCAAGCTGCGGGTGTATCGCAGCCGCACCGGCGGCGGGGAGTGGGAGCCGCTGACGGCGGGGCTGCCGCAGAGCAACTGCTATGTGAATGTGCTGCGCGACGCGATGGCGGTGGATCGGCTGGACGCGTGCGGCGTTTACTTTGGCACGACGGGCGGGCAGGTCTATGGCTCGGCGGACGCGGGCGATACGTGGCAGGCGATCGTGCATGACCTTCCGGCGGTGCTGTCGGTCGAGGTGCAGACGCTGCCATGAGCGCGACGACGTGCGACGATCCGGGTCGAGCTGCCGGGGAATCTGTGCCGGCTCGCCGGCGTGGGGCATGAGGTGCAGGTGGCGGTGGAGGGCGCGGTGACGCAGCGGTCGGTGCTCGATGCGCTGGAGGCGGCGTATCCGGCGCTGTGCGGAACGCTGCGGGATCAGACGACGAAGCTGCGGCGGCCGTTCATCCGCTTCTTTGCGTGTGAGCAGGACCTCTCGCATCTGTCGCCGGATGCGGAGCTGCCGGACGCGGTGGTGCGGGGGAGCGAGACGTTTCTGGTGATCGGGGCGATCGCTGGAGGGTAGGATCCTCCGGCGATCGCCTCGGGTTGCGGTGCGGTGGTTAGTCTTCGTCGTCGGTGTCGCCGATGGGCATGCCCGGGGGAGCGTCGATCGGCTTGGCGGGGACGAACTTGGCGGGGTCGGTCTGGAACTGCTGGATGCGGTGGGCGACGTACTGCTCGGTGGGGAGGGACGGCTTGGCCTGGCGCTTGATCTGGTCGAGCTTGGCGAAGGCGATGGCGCGGGCTCCGGAGGAGGCTGCGGGGTTCGCGGCGAGGGTGAGGAGCGCCTCGACGGTGCGGACGTAGACGGCGTTCTGCACGGCAGCGGTGAGCTTCACAGGATCGCCTCCGGCTGTGGAAAAGTCTGTGGAAGAGGAGGTGCTGCCTGTGGAAGACGTGGGGCGAATTGCAGAGGCTGCTGGGCGGGTTGCGGCCAGGGTGGCGTCGATGACCGCGTCGAGCGAGGGCTCCTCGGGATTGCGGGCGTGGTACTCGACGAGGCGGCTGGCGCGTTGCGGGGTTGAAGAGAACGCTGAGGGTGAGGTCGGCGGCGGACTCGGCCGCGGCGACGGGATCGAAGGTGAGGCCGGTGTCGGAGGGCAGGGACTCGCGGGTGGCTTCGAGGCCGGGAGGGCGCGGCGGGAGGATCTGGAGCAGGGGTTCGGGCAGCGTCAGGAAGCTGGGCGAGAGGGTCTTGAGGACGGCGTCGAGCGCCTTCCTCTGCTCGGCCGGGGCTGACGAGCGTGGGGTTGAGCTGGCCGTCGCCGCGAAGCTGGTAGCGGTAGTCGAGGCCGCCGATCTCCTTGATGGTGGCTTCGGTCTGGTAGCGGTGGAGGAGATAGAGGGGGACGAGGGTGTCCTCGAGCTGCGCCATGGGCGCGCCGGTGTGGATGGCGTTCGCGCCGAAGCGGCTGAGCGCGGCGGCGCGGATGGTGAGGATGCGATTGAGCTCGTCGGCGGGATCGCCGCCGTTGTCCCAGAGATGGGCGTGCGGGTGGGCGCCGCCGAGGGGCCGGGCGTCCTCGTCGGTGATGTAGATGAGGCCGGTCTTCTCGGAGTCGGTGAGGATCTTGTTGAGTGCGGCGTGTTCGTCGCGAGCCGGCGGGGAACTGGCGGTAGCCGTAGTCGATGGCGACCTTGTCCCACTGGCCGATGTTGACGGCGTAGGCGTGCGAGAGGTCGGGTACGCCGTTGGCGTCGAGGGTGATCCAGGGGTGCGGGTAGTCCATCACCGAGACGGACTGCTCGGGCGAGTGGGCGAAGGAGCTGGCGGCGAAGTTGTGGGCGAGGCCGAGGGTGTGGCCGGTCTCATGCGCGGCGAGCTGGCGGATGCGGGCGAGCACCATCTGCAGCATGGGGTCGTTGGCCGGGGTGATCGTCTTGCCGGTGACGTAGGGCGAGAGCAGGGCCTCGGCGATCAGGTAGTCCTGGCGGCCGCGCAGGGAGCCGAGGGTGACGTTGCCCTTGATGATCTCGCCGGTGCGGGGATCGGCGACGGCGGCGCCGTAGGACCAGCCGCGGGTGTAGCGATGGACCCACTGGATGATGTTGTAGCGGACGTCCATGGGATCGGCGCCCTCGGGGAGGACGTCGACCTTGAAGGTTCCGGGAGCCCAGCCGGCGGCCTGGAAGGCCTGATCCCACCAGCGCGCGCCTTCGACCAGCGCGGAGCGGATGGGCTCGGGCGCGCCGCGATCGACGTAGTACTGGATGGGCTGGACGGCCTCGCAGGCGGTCGCGCAGGTGGGGTCCTTCTTGATGAGGCGATGGCGGAGGATGAACTGCTGGTCGAGCGGCTGGCCGAGCGGCGCGGAGTAGTCGCGGTAGCTGGTGGGGAAGTAGCCGGCGCGGGGATCGAAGCGGCGCGGGGTGAAGCCGGGCGCCGGGCAGCTCGATGAAGGACTGGTGCTCGCGCAGGGTCATCGCGTGGGGTTCGGGGGTGACGTCGCGGACCCATTCGCCGGGGCGGGTGGCGTCGGTGGCGAAGGTGAGGATGGCCTCGACCTCGGTGTTCTTGGGGAAGGCGCGGGTGCGGTCGAGCGCGATGGTGGAGCGGGCGGGATCGATCTTGTAGGTGCCCTGCTGGGTGCGTGCGAGGGTCGCGGCGACGTCGTGGGCGTCGCGGAGGAAGAAGTCGGTGGCGTCGACGAGGACGGCGCCTTCCGTGCCGTTGGCGGCGGGATCTTCGGCCTCTACCTTGAAGCCGGCGAGGACCGACTCGGGGAAGGACTGGCGTACGGCGAGCTGCTCGGCGGGGTCGTCGGAGGAGGTGCGGAACATCTGGTTGGGCTCGACGAGCAGCACCTTGGGGCCGACGCGCTCGAAGCGTACGATGCGACCGGCGGCGGTCTGGCCGCGATCGAGGCCGATGTCGTTGGAGCCGGTGCCGTAGGGCAGCGAGTCGGTGTAGAGGAGGTCCTGGTTGAGGTGGGGAATCTCGAGGTAGAGCTTGCCGGTCTTGGCATCCCAGTCGAGCGGAAGCAGGCCGGGCATGTGCTGCATGGCGGCGGTCCTGGTGGCGATGGAGGGCAGATGCGCGTCGGGCTTTGCTGCGGGTTCCTGAGCGCAAACGGGGGCGAGTGCCGAGAGAAGCACGGGGAGAACGAGCATGGAGCGCATGCGACTGTTGTAGCACGAGATCCATCCGTAGCACGAAGCAACGCTTGGACTGGCGATTGGGTGGAAGGATGTACCTTGAAGTGCACGGCGGGCGATGAGCGGCAGGCGGACGAACTCATAAGGATGGTAACGAGGATGAATATTCTCATGATTCCGGTGCTGGGAATGATGACGGGACTGCGGACGTTCACGCCGATTACGGTCGCGTGCTGGTTTGCGTACCTTGGCTATCTGCCGGTGGAAGGGACATGGGCAGGTTGGGCGGGCAAGCTGGTCGCGGTGGTGATCTTCACGCTGCTGGCGCTGGCCGAGCTGGTGGCCGACAAATGGGCGAAGATTGCCGAACCGCACGGATCCGGGACCGCTGGCGGCGCGGCTGGTCTTTGGCGGGCTGGTGGGTGCGATTGCGGCCACGGGAGCTTCGGGCTCGGCGGTCGCGGGCGTCTTGCTGGGCGCGGTGGGCGCGTTGCTGGGAGCCTTCGGTGGCTACTGGTGCGTAAGTCGCTGGTGCAATGGTCGGGGCGGCCGGATTGGAATATCGCGGTCATCGAGGATGCGTCGGCGATCGTGATCTCGATCGTCGCGCTGGGTGTGATTACGGGATAGGGCGTGGCAGAACTTACGAAATCTTTATACAGCCGGGCCTATGATCGTCCGGTTGTTCGGTTGCATGGTTTGTTGGGCCGTACGAAAGGCCGAGGACCTGTGAGACTGTTCTGGAAGTCGATTGTTTCGCTGCTGGTCGTGATGCTGCTCTTTGAGGGCATGGTGACGGCGTTCCACCTCTTAAATTTGCCGAGTAACTGGGCCGTATTTGGGGGCTTCGGCCTGCTGCTGCTGTTGGCAGTGGGGAGCGTCGTCGTGTTTCGCAATCTCTGGAAGAGGCATATATGAGTCTGTTTGGTGAGGTCATGAATTCTTCCGGCCACGAGAGTGGCCGTGGCACGGACATGTTGGAGCGGCAGACGGCGCGTCTGATCAAAGTCGGCGCCGTCGCGGTCGTCGCGCTGATCGCCGCGTTTATCTTCTTCAACTACATCGCGTCGATCACGCGGATCGGCGCGGGTTACGTCGGCGTGGAGGTGGTGCTGAGCGGATCGCAGCGCGGACCATCGGAGATTCCGATCCGGACCGGATGGGTGTTTTATAGCCCGCTGCGCTCGCAGATCATCGAGTTCCCCACCTTCGTGCAGACGGTGAAGTGGACGCGCGACCTGAACGAGGGCCGCGCGGCCAACGAGGAGATGAGCTTCAACTCCAAGGAAGGCATGGAGATCTACTCGGATGTATCGCTGAGCTATGCGATCGAGCCGCGGCGGGTTCCGGACTTCTACGTGAAGTATCGCGTGAGCGATCTGGATGCATTCACGCACGGCATTCTGCGCGACGTGGTGCGCAACAGCCTGAACGAGGTGGCTTCGACCTACAGCGTGGAACAGATCTACGGCGAGCAGAAGGCGGAGTTTCTGGGCAAGGTGCAGGCGCTGATCCAGAGGAAGATGGAGCCGGTTGGCGTGGGCATCCAGCAGTTCGGGTTCATCGGCGCGCCGCGGGTGCCGCAGGTGATTGCGGAGGCCATCACGAGCAAGGCGCAGGCGATCCAGGATGCGGAGCGGGCGCGCAATGAGCTGGCCAAGACGCAGGCGGAGGCGGCCAAGACGGTCGCTGAGGCGGAGGGCGAGGCCAAGGCGGCGGTGACGCGGGCAAACGGCGAGGCGGAGGCCAATCGAATCCGGCAGACCAGCCTGACGCCGCAGCTGCTGGAGCTGCAGGAAGATCGAGAACCAGAAGGCGCTGATCGACCGCTGGAATGGGCAGTTGCCGACGGTGCAGACGGGCAACGGCGGTCTGCTGATGGAGCTGCCGAAGCCGAATCCGTAACCGAAGAGGTCACAAAGCCACGTACGGGCCAAACGAGCTCCTTCACGAATGTGGAGGGGCTCGTTTTGATTGGGCTGGTTGGCGCGGTTTGGCGGCGACGTGATTTGATGAGTGGAAGATGGAGGCTGGTGCATCAGATAAGCCAACGAGCGTTGCCACGAGTAGCGCTCGATCGTCAGGATAGAGGAGATGGAATGGAATACGTAAACCTTGGCAAGACCGGGTTGAAGGTGTCGCGGATTACGCTGGGTTGTATGTCGTACGGCGTCGCGCCGGCGGCGGAGCAGAACAAGCCGGGACGTCACGCGTGGACGCTCGATGAGGCTGCGAGCCAGCCGTTCCTGAAGCAGGCGCTGGACCTGGGAATCAACTTCTTCGATACGGCGAATGTGTACTCGAGCGGCGCGAGCGAAGAGGTCGTTGGACGCTTTCTGAAGAAGAATGTGCGGCGCGAGTCGGTGGTGATCGCGACCAAGGTGCACGGGGTGATGCGGGAGGAGCCGAACGGCAACGGGCTCTCGCGCAAGGCCATCTTCAACGAGGTGGACGCCAGCCTGCGGCGGCTGGAGACCGACTACATCGACCTCTACCAGACGCACCGGTGGGACAACGAGACGCCGATCGAGGAGACGCTCGAGGCGCTGCATGACCTGGTGAAGTCGGGCAAGGTGCGGTATATCGGCGCGTCGTCGATGCATGCCTGGCAGTTCACCAAGGCGCTGTACCTGGCGGACCTGAAGGGCTGGACCCGGTTCGTGTCGATGCAGAACCACTACAACCTGCATCTATCGCGAGGAAGAGCGCGAGATGATGGGCGTCTGCGCGGCCGAGGGCATCGGCGTGATTCCGTGGAGCCCGCTGGCGCGTGGCCGGCTGACGCGCGCCGTGGGGCTCGGAGACGAAGCGGTCGGAGACCGACGCGTTCGGCAAGGGCATGTACGCGGGCACGGCCGAGGCCGATGAGCGCGTGGTGGGCCGGTGCGCGGAGATCGCGGCCGAGCGCGGCGTGCCGATGGCGCAGGTCGCGTTGGCGTGGATGCTGTCGAAGCCGTTCATCACCTCGCCGATCGTGGGCGCGACCAAGCCGCACCATCTCGAGGACGCGGTGGCTTCGCTGAAGGTGAAGCTGACGGCGGAGGAGATTGCGAAGCTCGAAGAGCCGTACATTCCGCATCCGACGTTGGGCTTCAAGTAGAGCGATTTCTCCTCTTCGTTTGGAGTAAAGCAAAGGCAAATACGGGGTCTCTCCACTGCGCGCCGGACGGTAAGCTGTCCGGCGCTTCGGTCGAGATGACGTTTCTTTCGTGAGCGAGTGCTGTTCTGCATGGCCCAAGCTTTTGGGGCCTAAACTGGAGCGGCCCCGGTGATCCGATGGGATCTTCCGGGGCCATTTCAGGTTTGCAGACGGCCCGTAAGCCGAATTCTGTTTTAGACGATCATTCCTCTACGCGACGCATTACTGCGGCGCTTTAGCAACCTACCCGCAGGTTCCGGCTCCGTCCCCTCGCTTGCGCTCGGTTCCGGTCTCTCCGCCTGGGCGCATCGGGCCAATGCGCTTGCTGCCGCTGGAGAGTGCGGCGAGCATCCCTGCCTATTTGGTCTTGCTCCGTGTGGGGTTTACCCTGCGACTCGACTTACGCCGAGCCCGGTGCGCTCTTACCGCACCTTTTCACCCTTACCTTCCGCTCGCTTGCGCGGGCGGCTTGGCGGTTCGCTCTCTGTTGCACTGGCCGTCCAGAGGGCTTGAACCCTCCGTCCCGGACGTTATCCGGCACACTGCCCTGCGGAGTTCGGACTTTCCTCCCCCACGCGACACCCTTGCGGGCGCGCGTGGCAGCGATCATCCGGCCGCCTGCTTCTCTAGTGTACCGCGAGTGGGGGAGGGGTATCCCCCCCTCCCCCTATCTTGGACGCAAGTTGCTTGTTTGCTATGGCTTACGCGGTATGTCGGCGGCCAAAATCTTCATTCTAAATGGGTTACGGCTAAAATATTCTATCGAAACGGGTTAGGTGGTTCCACGGGGTTTTCGGGCCTGGAAAAAACGAAAAGCCCGGCGGGTGGCCGGGCTTTTTCTGATCTCTAGTTCTAGTTTAGCAAGTTGGAGGGAACCGTTCGGCACATTTCTTGAGGTGCAAAGGCCGCGTCTTTGTTGGGGATTTCTCGTTTTGGAGGGGGCTTGGGGGATTGACAGGAAAGGCAGGGAGTAGGGATCAGGGATCAGTAAGGCGGTCGTTTGCTGCCGCAAACGATACCCCACCTTGCCGCACGATAAAGCCGTGCGTCGAAGATGGGGCACCCGGTATGCGCGTATTCCGCTACCCCAGATGGCAGCAGCCGCAGGTCTTTCCCTGCCAGGCAGAGCGTCCCTCTTTGAGGAGGATGGGAACTGCCACCAGGGCGGCGACCGCGTCGAACCATGCGATATGGAAGACGGCGTTGATGGAGAGTCCCACCAGCACGATCAGGGCGAGGTAGGCACAGGTGGCCGACTGCGCCGCATCGGCGGCCAAGGCGATGTTTCCGCTGCGCCGCGCCTCCCGGCGCTTGAGCGCGGCGAGGAGGGGCATGCTCAGCAGCGCGGCGAAGGTGATGCCGATGCCGGCGCGACTGGTCGACGGCTGCAGCCTGAGCGCCAGGGAGGCAAGGGCGGTTCCCGCGACGACACCGGCGAGAACGAACAGCAGCACCGAGGCGATACGGGCGGCGCTGCGTTCCGAGAGGGACAGGCGTGGCACCCACTGCAGGAGAACCACGGCGGCGGACAGAAGCTCGACCAGGCTATCGGAGCCAAAGGCGAGCATTCCGGGGCTGTGCGCGGTGATCGCGGCGTAGGCGGATACGCCGAACTCCACGAGCATCCAGGCGATGGTGATGCCCTGCAGCCAGAGGACCCGCGAGCGGGGCTTCGGCGCACACGCGGCGGCGGGCTGGGCGTGCGGCGGTCGCGTGGAGATCGCGTTGGAGAAGGTCCGTCATGCCTTTATGCTCGCAGGCCGGCGGAAGGGAGGCAAGGCCCTGCCGCAGGCGGATTGCGGAACGGCCAGGAATGTTCCGCGATCGGCATGCGTAGGCGGTGGTGTAGTCTCATCTTAGATTCGCGAATCGACCTTGATGGTGTGGACGAAAGTCCTATGGAGATTAAGGAATCGGCGAAGATCGCGCTGCAGTCGCTGTGGGCGAACAAGCTGCGCTCGGTGCTGACGCTGCTGGGCGTGGTGATCGGCGTGGCCAGCGTGATCGCGGTGGTGACGCTGGTCAACGGCGCGAACGTCTACGTGCAGACGAAGTTTTCCAACTACGGCGCGGACGTCTTCACGGTGGCGAAGATGCCGTCGATCATTACCAACCCGGACGACTACCACCGCTACCAGGCGCGCAAGGACATCCTGTTTCCCGACTACCAGTATGTGGCGGAGAACTGCCATCGCTGCGTGGGCATCGGGGCGCAGCAGTCGTCGACGGGCAAGGTGGTGCGGGGAACCGAGTCGGTGACCGACTCGCAGATTCGCGGGTATACGTGGCAGATGCCGTCGCTGCAGAACCTGAATATCACCGCCGGGCGCGGGTTTACCGAGGCGGATGAGAACCACGCGGCGCATGTGGCGATCATCGGCACCGACATCCAGGACCATCTGTTTGCGGGCATCGATCCGCTGGGCCAGGAGCTGCGCGTGGATGGGACGCCGTACACGGTGATCGGGATCAGCGAGAAGCAGGGCAGCACCTTCGGGGCGAGCCAGGATAACTGGGTGGCGGTGCCGCTGACGGCCTACCAGAAGAGCTATGGGACGGCGAAGACGCTGCTGATCTATGCCAAGGCGGGCGAGGCGGGGCCGCGGCTGGAGGATGCGGCGGACGAGATGCGGGTGCTGCTGCGGTCGCGGCGGCATGATGCGCCGGGAGCGCCGGACTCGTTCGAGCTGGACACGAACAATACGCTGGTGGGGTTCTTCAGCGTGATTACGCAGTCGTTTGGCGCGGTGGCGGGGGCGATTGCGCTGATCTCGCTGGTGGTGGGCGGCATCGTGATCATGAACATCATGCTGGTGAGCGTGACGGAGCGGACGCGCGAGATTGGGATTCGCAAGGCGCTGGGAGCGCGGCCACGGGATATTCTGCTGCAGTTTCTGATCGAGTCGGCGACCATGGCGCTGGTGGGCGGGGCGTTTGGGGTGATCGGGGGGATTCTGGTGGCGCAGGTGGTGACGCTGGCGCTGGGGTTCCCGTCGACGGTGGCGTTCTGGAGCGTGCTGCTGGGGCTGCTGATGGCGACCTCGACGGGCATCTTCTTTGGGGTGTATCCGGCGCGGAAGGCGGCGCAGCTGGATCCGATTGTGGCGCTGCGGGCGGAGTGAGGAAGGCAGCTGTTAGCTATTAGCTCTTAGCTTTTAGCTGGGTGCGGGAGTGCTGGTAGCGCTCGAGGCCTGAGAGCCAGGCGGGCAGGGTTTTGGGCTAAGAGCTAAAAGCTAAGGGCTAGCAGCTAGGAGTTTTTATGCGGATCGTGGATGTCAAAGAGACGGTGAAGATGGCGCTGGATACGCTGCGGACCAATAAGCTGCGCAGCGGGCTGACGATTCTGGGCATCGTGATCGGCGTGATGGTGGTGATCGTGATCTCGTCGGTGGTGAATGGGCTGAATAACAACGTGTCGAGCTTTGTGGAGTCGCTGGGGTCGAATGTGGTGTTCGTGTTTCGGTTCCCGGTGTTTGGGCAGCGGCCGACGACCGAGATGCTGACCCGCAAACAGCTGACGTATGAGGACGCGGAGGCGATGAAGGCGCTGCCGCATGTGGTGGCGGTGGCTCCGGCGCTGCAGTACACCGACAACACGGCGCCGGGACGCGGCGGGACGACGGCGATCAAGGGCGGCGGGCAGAAGATGCAGAACACGATTCTCGAAGGGCGATACGCCGTCGGTGAAGGAGGTGAACGACCTGGATCTGCGCGAGGGGCGGTTCTTTACCGACATGGACCAGGCGCGGTACGCCAAGGTGGTGGTGCTGGGCAGCGATACGGCCGATGAGCTGTTCGGGCAGCAGAGCGCCGTGGGGCAGGAGGTGGAGGTGACGGGGGACATCTTTACCGTGGTGGGGGTGCTGAATCCGCGCAAGCAGCCGTTTGGGGGCGGGAAGAATCCGCAGGACAACGTCGCGCACTTTCCGATTACGACCTTCCATACGATTCATCCGGAGCAGCTGGATTACTGGATCACGCTGAAGTACGACGATGCGAAGAACCGGCCGCTGGTGGAGGACGAGCTGACGGAGCTGCTGCGGCGGCGACGGAAGGTGGCCAATGCGGCGCCGGATAACTTTGCGATCTTCGGGACCGACTCGCTGACGCGGCTGTGGACGCAGCTGACCTTTGGGCTGTTCGGGCTGCTGTTCGCGCTGTCGAGCGTGGCGCTGCTGGTGGGCGGCGTGGGGGTGATGAACATCATGCTGGTGAGCGTGACGGAGCGGACGCGGGAGATCGGGGTGAGGAAGGCGATTGGCGCGACCAAGCAGACGATCCTGACGCAGTTCACGCTGGAGGCGATGACGCTGTGCGCGGTGGGTGGGGTGATCGGCGTGGTGGCGGGGGCGGGGATCGCGCTGGGGCTGACGTTCCTGCTGCCGTCGGCGCTGTCGGTGCTGTGGGTGGCGGCGGCGTTTTTGTGCTCGTGCGCGATCGGGCTGATCTTCGGGATCTATCCGGCGTGGAAGGCGGCGAATCTGAACCCGATCGAGGCGCTGCGGTACGAGTAGGCTGGGAGACTGGTTCGATAGACTGGGGGGATGCTGATTGCCCGTGGTCTCCCCCTGCTTGCTGCCTCGCACGTGGTTGAGGTGTTGCTGACGCTGCTGACGTTTTCGGGCGTGGTGTACATGGTGCTGGCGCTGTGGGGGGCGCGGGCGTTTGTGCGGCGGTGGAGCGGGCGGCAGAGCAGTACGGCGACGGGTGAGGCCGCCGGGGTGACGCTGCTGAAGCCGGTGAAGGGCGTCGATGAGCGCATGTACGCGGGGTTCCGCAGCCACTGCCTGCAGGAGTATGCGGGGCCGTTCGAGATTCTCTTCGGCGTGAGCAGCCTGGACGATCCGGCGGTGGCCGAGGTGGAGCGGCTGCGGGCGGAGTTTCCCGCGGTGGCGATCCGGCTGGTGGTGTGCCCGGAGCGGCTGGGGGCCTCGGGGAAGGTGTCGAACCTGGTGCAGATGCTGCCGGAGGCGCGGTACGAGCATGTGGTGATCAACGACAGTGACATTCTGGTCTCGCCGCGGTATCTGGAGCGGGTGATGCGGGGGTTCGCGGACGAGCGAGGTGGGGATGGTGACGGCTCCGTATATTGGCAAGACGGCTGCGGGCTGGGGCGGGAGCGACGGTTTGGGCGCGGCTGGAGGCGCTGGGGATCTCGACCGACTTTATGGCCGGGGTGATGACGGCGCGGTGGCTGGAGGGGGGGATACGGTTCGGGCTGGGATCGACGCTGGCGATGACGAAGACGGCGCTGGCGGCGGCGGGGGGCCTGGAGGCGCTGGTGGACGCGCTGGCGGACGACTACGAGATGGGGTATCGCATCAGCCAGGCGGGGTATCGGGTGGAGCTGTGTCCGGAGGTGGTCGAGACGAGCGTGCCGGCGTACGACCTCCGGGGATTTTGGGAGCATCAGCTGCGCTGGGCGCGGACGACGCGGGACTCGCGCAAGCTGGGGTATGTGGGGCTGGGGGTGACGTACTGCGTGCCGTGGGCGCTGCTGACGGTGGTGGCGAGCGGGTTCGCGCTGTGGAGCTTTTCGCTGCTGAGCGTGGCGCTGCTGGCGCGGGTGGCGGTGGCGTTGATGGTGGGCGTGGGCGTGCTGCGGGATGGGCAGGTGCTGCGCGATCTGTGGCTGCTGCCGGTGCGGGACTGCTTCGGGCTGCTGTTCTGGGCGTGGAGCTTCGCGGGCGATACGGTGGTGTGGCGGGGCGAGGTGTTCCGGCTGCGGGATGGGCGGATCTCGCGGGTTTAATTTGTTCTGATCGGGCGCTGCTGGTTGTGTGCGGAGCGACGACGAAAACAGGCAACGGCAAAGACAGAAGCAATCCCCTTCGGGGATGACAACCAAGAAGGGCAACAGCACGTTCGCGCTGCAATGCTTGGGTGTGAGCGGGCTGGGTGTAGTAGCCTCAGGCTGAATGTACGGAAAACAGATGCGGAAGATGCGGAGTGGAGTGCGGGGCGCGGAGTCGAGTCTCTGTCGCCGAATGGCGGGTCGCCGAATGGGCTGGCCGGAGGTGCGCCGGCGACGGAGCTGATGTTTGGATACTGGTACCCGGCGGTGCGGACGGACGCGATCGCGCGGAAGGGCCAGACGGTGACGACGCTGCTGCTGGGGGTTCCGCTGCTGGTGGGGCGGAAGAACGACGGCAGTCTGTTTGCGATGAAGGATCTGTGTCCGCATCGGGGGATTCCGCTGTCGGCGGGGTGGTTCGATGGCGAGACGGTGCAGTGCAAGTACCACGGGTGGCGGTTTGAGCCGTGCTCGGGGCAGTGCCAGGAGATTCCGTCGCTGACGCAGATCGATACGCTGCAGCCGCAGAAGATCTATGCGACCAGCTATCCGTGCGCGGAGCGGGATGGGTTTGCGTGGGTGTATCTGCCGGAGGCGGGAGCGGGGCGGGTGTCGGGCGAGCTGCCGGCGGTGCCGGAGGTGCCGAAGTTTTCGGCGAAGTTCCGGTCGGCGCATCTGGTGGCGGATCTGCCGTGCAATGTGGACCATGGGATCATCGGGCTGATGGATCCGGCGCATGGGCCGTTCGTGCACCAGTCGTGGTGGTGGCGGTCGCAGGCGAGCATGCACGAGAAGCACAAGCACTTCGAGCCGATCCCGGAGGGGTTTCGGATGGCGGCGCATGCTCCTTCGGGCAACAGCGCGCCGTACAAGCTGCTGGGGGTGTACGGCGAGCCGATCACGACGACGATCGACTTTGTGCTGCCGAACCGGCGGTACGAGACGATTCGCTGCGGGCCGAAGTGGTTCTCGAGCCTGACGACGGTGACGCCGGTGACGGCCTCGACCTGCCGGATCGATGTGGTGGCGGCGTGGAACGTCTTCTATCACGTGCCGCTGGTGACGACGGTGGCGAAGTTCTTTGGGGCGCGGTTCGTGCGGCAGGATCAGGAGACGATGATCGAGCAGGCCGAGGGGCTGCGGTCGAACCCCGGGCTGATGCTGATCGACGACGCGGACAAGCCGGCGAAGTGGTACTTCGCGCTGAAGCAGGCGCGGTTGAAGGGGACGGGGGAGCATCCGCTGAGCGGGCCGGTGACGCTGCACTGGCGGAGCTGAGGGTCTGGGGTTGCTGCTAGCATCGAAAGCGGCGATGAGGGCGTGAGGGGCTCCATCCACTTCGCTGGCCGGACGATGAGACCGTCCGCCGCACGGTCGAGATGACAGTGCCTTGGCGCTGAAGCCCGATAGGTCAGGGATCAGACTGCGTCGACGAGGGTGAGCCGCTTTGCGGTCAGGAGGCGTTGATTCTTCGTGTCTTAGTAATGTGACGGGACGGGTTCGGGGCTGGCTTGGAACGGGGGTGGGCGGGGCGGCATCGTATAATCAGGTTTTACGCCGAAGGCGTCGCGGCGGCTGAGGTCACGCGAGGCTGCCTGTAATCCAGAATCCGGAAAAGCCCATGCCTGAACAAGTCAAGAAACGGCTCGAAGAAGAGATCAAGTTGCTGGAGCACGAGCTCACTACCGAGCTGCCCGCCGAGATCAAGAAGGCGGTCGCGCTGGGAGATCTGAGCGAGAACGCCGAGTACCACATGGCCAAGCAGCGCCAGGTGTTCGTGAACGCGCGCCTGGGCCAGCTGAAGAAGCGGATGGGCGAGCTGGCGATGGTGAACCTGACGAACATTCCGCACGACAAGGTCGGCTTTGGCGCGACGGTGGTGGTGTTCGACTCGAGCAAGAACGACGAGCTGACCTACAAGCTGGTGACCAGCGAGGAGTCGGATGTGGCGCAGGGTCTGATCTCGACGACCTCGCCGATCGGCCGCGCGCTGCTGGGCAAGCGGGTGGGCGATATGGCCACGGTGGTGACGCCGAACGGCAAGCGCGAGCTTGAGGTGCTGAAGCTGACCACGATTCACGATGCGGCCGAGTAAGGACCAGGTGCGCTGGTCGCAAGGGGCCACGTACGACGAGTTGGATGGGTAGATGACCTGGACGAAGGCATTCGGGAAGGGCAGCGGCTGGCTGCTGAACAAGATTGTGAACGGGCTGGCGCTGACCCGCATCTCTCCGAATGCGCTGACGTTCATTGGGTTGCTGATCAACATCGTCGCGGCGGTGTTTTTTGGCTTTGCGCGCGCCAATAACGCGAACAAGATGTTTTTGATCGCCGGGCTGATCATCATCGGAGCGGGTGTGTTCGATATGGTCGACGGCCGGGTGGCGCGGCTGACCAACCAGGTGTCGGTGTTTGGCGCGTTCTTCGATTCGGTGATCGATCGCTACTCGGATGTGGCGATCTTCTTCGGTCTGCTGGTGTACTACGCGCGCGGAAACCGTTTGTTTTACGTGGGTCTGGTCGCGTTTGTGATGACCGCCTGCCTGATGGTGAGCTACACGCGAGCACGCGCCGAGGCGCTGATCGGCAGCTGCAAGGTCGGCTTCATGGAGCGGCCGGAGCGGATCGTGTGCGTGATTCTGGGCGCGCTGGGCAACCGCTGGGGCGTGATGGCCGCGGCGTTGTGGGTGCTGGCCTTCTTTTCGACGCATTACGGTCATTCATCGTATTCGTTACACCTATCTTGAGACCGAGCGGCGGAAGCTGCAGCCGTCGCTAAGCTGCGGGCGCTGGAATTGGAACTATGTCGACAAAACCGATTTTGATGATTCACGGCGGCGCCTGGGCGATGCCGGACGAGGGCATTGCCGCGCACGAGAACGGGATTCAGAAGGCGCTGGCGGCGGGCTATGCGGTGCTGGAGCGGGGCGGCAGCGCCGTCTCGGCGGTGGAAGAGGCCGTGGTGGTGATGGAGGACGACGAGACCTTCGACGCCGGGCGGGGAAGCTTTCTGACGCGCGATGGCCGGGTGCAGCTGGATGCGCTGCTGATGAACGGCGAGAACCTGCGCGCGGGCGGCGTGGCCTGCGTGGAGCGGCTGCGGAACCCGATCCGGGCGGCGCGGCTGGTGCTGGACAAGAGCCCGCATGTGTACTTCGTCGGCGTGGGCGCGGAGCGGTTTGCGCGGCAGCATGGCATGGAGCTGTGCGACAACATGGACCTGGTGATTCCGCGCGAGCAGGAGCGGCTGTACAACGTTTCAGCAGGCGGAGCTGGCGGGCGGCGTGGATGAGACGTTCTCCGGGCCGGCGGCTGGCGCTGCTGCGGCGCTGAGTCGCACGATACCGTGGGTGCGGTGGCGCTGGATGCGGCGGGGAATCTGGCGGCGGCGACCAGCACCGGTGGGACGCTGTCGAAGACGCCGGGGCGGGTGGGGGATTCGTCGCTGATCGGCTGCGGCTGCTATGCGGACAATCTGTCGGCGGCGGTGTCGCTGACGGGCTGGGGCGAGCCGATCATGAAGCTGGTGCTGGGCAAGTGGGCGGTGGATCGGGTGGCTGCGGGAGCGGCTCCGGAGGAGGCCGCTGCGGCGGCGATCGCGTACCTGTACGACCGGCTGGGCGGGCACGGCGGCATCATTCTGATGGGGCCGGATGGCCGTATCGGCATTGCGCACAATACGCCGCGGATGGCGTGGGGGATCCAGACCGCCGAGGGCATGAGCTACGGCGTGACCCGGAACCCGGCGCTGAGACGACTTAGGAGGGTTCGATGGCAGTGGCAGGGCTGTTTCCGGATACGCGGCTGGAGGAGCTGCATGAGCGTTTTGCTGGCGGCCTACGGGCGGCCGGCGATGCGGGAGCCGTGGGATCCGCTGACGCAGTTCATCTACTCGATGCTGGCGTCGCGGACCAAGACGGAGACCACCGATGAGGTGCTGCGCGAGCTGTGGCAGCGCTTCGGCGGCTGGGAGCGGCTGCGCGATGCGCCGGTGGCGGAGATCGAGGACGCGATCCGGGCGGTGACCTTTCCCGAGCCGAAGGCGGTGCTGCTGAAGACGGCGCTGGAGCAGATTACGGAGCGTACGGGGGCGCTTTCGCTCGAGTTTCTGCGCCGCTACCAGACGGAGAAGATACGGGCGTGGCTGGAGGGGTTCGAGGGCATCGGGGCGCGAGCGAGCGCGGCGGTGGTGAACTTCAGCACGCTGCGCCGGCGGGCGATGTGCATGGACAGCCATCATCTGCGGATTGTGGAGCGGCTGGGGCTGGTGCGGAAGAACGCCGGGTCGCATGAGGCGGAGGCGCGGCTGATGGAGATGGCTCCGGCGGGGTGGTCGGCGGAGATGCTCGATGAACACCACATGCTGGTGAAGCTGCATGGGCAGCGGCGGTGTACGAAGATGGAGCCGCGCTGCGGCGGGTGTCCGCTGCGGGGGATGTGTGCCACGGGTGGGGCTGGGGCGTAAGCGGATCGAGAGCGGGTTGGGCCGCGCGGAGGAGCGGGGTTCCGATTTGGTGATCGGCGCGGAAAAAAACGTGGCGCGGCGAAATCTTCGCTTGCGCGCTGAACGCGCATTCATGTAGAAGATGGCCGCACAAAGACTTCCTGTTTCTGCGGCTGCGAACGCAAATCGCGGTGATGGGCGGTCGCCCGAGGTGCCATTCATGTTCGTGCGCGTGTCGCAGTTCGTTGCCACCTTCGTCTCTGGTTTGCGTGCTTCTGTGCGGCGTCCGGTCGCTGGAGGCGCAGAATATCTCCACCGCGCAGCTGACGGGCACGGTGCGGGATCCGCAGGGCGCCGTGATTCCGGGCGCTACGGTGACGATCACGGATCCCAGCAAGGGCTTCCGCCGTGCGGTGGTGAGCGATGCCGAGGGCAATCTACCTGGTGCTGGAGCTGCCGCCGGGAGGGTACACGGTGACGGTGTCGGCGCCGGGGTTTGCGACGCTCGAGCAGCGCAACGTGGTGCTGACGGTGGGGGCGCAGTCGGAGCTGCCGTTGACGCTGTCGCTGGGGCGCAGCGAGACGGTGACGGTGAGCGCGGGCGCGGATGTGATCGAGACGCAGCGGAGCTCGCAGTCGACGACGGTGGACCAGTTGAAGATCACGAATCTGCCGACGAATGGGCGCAACTACATCAACTTCACGCTGACGAACTCGCAGATTGCGCGGGATGCGGCGCCGTCGGTGGGCGCGATTCCGACCTCGGGGCTGAACTTTGGCGGGGTGCGGGCGCGGTCGAACTCGATCAATGTGGATGGCGTGGATGCGGGCGATTACGTCTCGGGCGGGACGCGGGCGACGGTGTCGCAGGACGCGGTGCAGGAGTTTCAGATCATCACGAACGGGTTCGACGCGGAGTATGGACGGGCGTCGGGCGGGGTGGTGAACATCATCACGAAGTCGGGCACGAATGCGACCCATGCGAGCGCCTTCGGGTTTCTGCGGAACCGGTATATCCAGGCGACGAATCCGTTCAGCACCGTGGATCAGCCGGCGTATACGCGGGTGCAGGCGGGCTTTACGGTGGGCGGCGCGATCGTTCCGGACAGGACGTTTTACTTCTTTTCGACGGAGATTACGCGGCGGCAGGAGACGGGATTTTCCGATATCGGCGCGGACAACTTTGGGCTGACGAGCATCGATGTCAGCAAGTTCTACAGCTATCCGACGGGGACGCTCAGCGTGCAGGGAACGCCGCAGCAACAGGCGTTTCTGGCGGCGATTCCGGCGAACACGCCGAACATCCAGCAGTATGTGGCGCTGGTGGGATCGAGCTCGGCGCTGGCGCTGACGGGGCAGAATCCGGCGTTTCTGCAGCCGACGATCGGGGCGAGCAACTTCGTCACCTCGGGGCAGGCGACGCCCACGTCGTTTACGCCGCTGAACGCGCTGATCGGGAACTTTCCGGTGACGGAGAAGACGGAGATCTACAGCCTGCGGCTGGATCATAAGCTGACCGGCAACCAGCAGTTGATGGTGCGGGCGAGCGTGAGTCCGAGCTACATCACGGGCATCGAGGAGAGCGCGGCGAACCAGAACCTGGGGGAGAATGCGTTCTCGCGCACGGCCACGCAGGACTTTCACGATGTGACGATCGCCGGCCAGTACACGACGCTGCTGGGGCAGAACAAGGTGAACGAGCTGCGCATCCAGTATCTCGCGGCATCCGATCGAGTTCGCCAATACCAACTCGCCCGGCGGCAGCGGCGTGGCGGTGAATATTCCGGGGTTTGCGTACTTCGGCAAGACGCCGTTTTCGGTGGTCGACCGGATCGAGGACCAGAACCAGCTGCAGGACAACTTCACGTACACGCGCGAGGCGCATACGGCGAAGACCGGCATCGACCTGCGCTACATTCCGATCGACATCAAGCAGGGGCAGCTGTACGGCGGCGGGGACTATACGTTTGCGGCGCTGAATGCGACGGATGTGTCGTCGGCGCTGGCGGGGCTGCCGGGGTTCTCGCCGATTCAGGCGTATGGGCTGGGGATTCCGCAGTCGTTCGCGCAGGGCATCGGGACGACCTCGCTGAAGTACGACCTGAAGACGCTGGGCGCGTTTCTGCAGGATAGCTGGCGGGTGGCGCATCGGATGACGCTGAACTACGGCGTTCGCTATGACGTGGAGGCGTTTCCCACGCAGGGCGCGTTGAACCAGACGACCGCCACGGCGGAGACCATCTACGGGATTGGCCAGGGGATTCGGCTGCAGGCGGGCAATGTGGCGCCGCGCATCGGTCTGGCGTACGACGCGACGCGGCGATGGCAGGATGGTGATTCGTGCCAACTATGGGATCTTTTATGATCGCGCGCCGGGGAATCTGGAGGCGCAGTCGCTGAGCTTCAACTCGAACACGGTGCCGCTGGTGATTCTTGCGGGCGGCGCGCCGTGCACCGCTGGCTCGACGGCGAGCCCGCTGAACCTGAATGCGACGAATACGTTTCAGGGATCGCTGAGCAATCCGAACTGCCTGCCGGTGGCGGGCCTGAACTATCTGCCGACGCAGCAGCGCTTCGATCCGAATAATTCGAACTCGCTGTTTGTGAACCAGAACTATCTGGCGGCGGGGTTTCCGCTGGCGATTCTGCCGTCGGGACTGCCTGCGGATCTGCACTTCGTGACGCCGTATGTGCAGCAGATCTCGTTTGGCATCGAGCGCGACCTGGGGCATAACCTGACGCTGAACGTCGCCTACAACGCGACCGGGGGGCGGCATCTGAATCGTCCGGTGAATGTGAACCCGGTCAATCCGGCGCTGCTGACGGCGAACTGGCGCGCGGCGGTGGCGGCGGTCAATGCGGGCACGGCGGGAGTGGGGCTGGGGACGTCGGAGTTCGCGGTGGCGAGCGGGACCTCGAGCCCGCTGACGGTGGCGACGGCGAGTGGCACCAATCCGTGCGGATCGGGGCCGCTGGGGCCGTATGTCGCGCCTCCGCTGCTGAACTTCTTTCGCAGGTCGGGGCTGAATGCGTCGCTGGCGAACTTCCTGGTGTCGCAGGGAGCGGGGCAGTGCGTGGCGCTGGCGGGGGAGATCGCGGCGGCCGATGGGTTGGGGGTGGGGCAGCAGGTTCCGTTTGGCGACATGACGCCGAACCTGACGACGGGGACCTCGAGCTACAACGGGCTTTCGGTGAATCTGCGCAAGACGCTGGCGACGAACTACGAGTTTTTGCTGAGCTATACCTGGTCGCATGCGATCGACGATTCGACCGATGTGGTGTCGACCTCGGATGCGCCGCAGAATAACTTCGATCCGAACGCGGAGCGGTCGGTGTCGACGTTCGATCAGCGGCACCGGCTGGTGATGAGCGGGGTCTACAACTCGGGGCGGGTTGCGGGGACGGGCTTTCTTCCGGCGGTGTTTTCGAACCTGACGGTGGCGCCGATCCTCGAGATCTCTTCGGGCCGGCCGTTCAATGTGCTGACGGGCACGGACACGAACTTCGACTTCGATCCGCTGACGGACCGGCCGAATGCGGTGCAGCCGGGCAGTGGCACGACCAGTTGCGGCAATGCGCCGGTGCTGTCGAAGTACTCGCCGACTGGGGCGTTCAACCTGCCGTGCTACATCGACGCTCCGGCGGATGCCAGCCCGGACAGCAGCTACTTCAATGGCTCGATCTGGGCCGCAATAGCCGGGATCAAGCCGTACGTGGTGTTCACGGATTTTCGATTGGCGCGGGCCTTCGCCTTCCGCAATCAGATGGCGCTGCAGGTGACCGCGGATGCGTTCAATCTGATCAATAAGAACAACACGCTGGATGTGAATCTGCTTTATACGAGTGCGGGGCAGCCGACGGCGGCGTCCGATCCGCGGCAGTTCCAGTTCGGGGCGCGGGTGTCGTTTTAGCCGCGGCTTGTGGTCCGCGGCTAAAACGCGATTGGGCGTTCGTGTGGGGTCTAGGCGGCTTTTTCGCCCGCGATGCGGAAGGTTTCGGAGGCCTCCACGTTATAGGAACGCACGGTGGGGGTTCCGTTCATCAGGTGCTGGAGGGAGGTGTTCAGCTTGGGAAAGGTGTCGCGCTGATAGCGTTCGGCCTCTTCCCGGGTCTTCCAGAAGCTCAGGCCGACGACGGAGTCGGATTCGGTCGTGCCGAACAGGAGGATCTCATCGACGAAGCCCTGTTGTTTTTTGAGTGAGGTCAGAATGTCCTTCTTCCAGGCGGCGAGGAATTCGTTTTTCTTGCCTGGTTTGATATGACCTTCAATGACGAGTGTGTGCATGGCGCGACTCCTTTTACGGTGTCGTACTGGAAGTGTCGTACGGTCGGGGCGGAATGGCTGCCCCAGGTAGAACGCCCGCAAATCTACGCTCTGCTGCGGACGACGGCGTCAATGCACGCGAGACCGACCGCGTCGCCGTTCTACACTGATTGCTATATGGATATCGCTGCGTTGAACGAAAACTTTGGTCTGCCCGGTCTGCTGGCGTTTGAAGAGAGCAACGGGTTGACGCGTGCGGTGGTGACGACGCCTGCTGCGAGCGCCACGATCTATTTTCAGGGCGCGCATCTGACCCATTGGCAGCCTGCCGGGGAGCAGCCGGTGCTGTTTCTCAGCGGCAAGAGCGCCTTCCAGAAGGGCAAGGCGATCCGCGGCGGCGTGCCGGTGATCTTTCCCTGGTTCGGGGATCGGCACGATGGCCAGGCCGGGCCGGCGCATGGATTTGCGCGGACGGCGGAGTGGGAGTTCGCGTTTGCGGCGCTGGCGGGCGAGGATCTGCATCTGACGTTCACGCTGGCTCCGAGCGAGGCGACGCGGGCGCTGGGCTTCGACCGCTTTCGCGTGGCGTATCAGCTCGTCATCGGGCGGACCCTGGAGATGCGGCTGACGGTGGCGAATGATGCGGAGGCGCCGCTGGTCTTCGAGGAGGCGCTGCACACGTACTTCGCGGTGGCGGATGTGCGGCAGGCTGCGACGCAGCGGGCTGCGGGACACGGCGTATCTGGACAAGCGGGATCTCGATGCGGACGGCAACGCGAAGCGCAAGACGCAGGCGGAAGACGCGTTGGTGCTGACGCAGACGACCGATCGCGTCTATGTGGATTCGGCGAGCACGTGCGTGATCGAGGACGCGGCCGGCGGGCGCAGGATCACCGTGGACAAGGAGAATTCGCGGACGACGATCGTGTGGAATCCGTGGGCGGAGCTGACGGCGAAGATGGCGGATATGGAGCCCGAGGGCTGGCATGGGATGCTGTGTGTCGAGACGGCGAACGCGGGCGGGAATGCAGTCACGCTGGCGCCGGGCGCGGTGCACACGATGCGGGCGGTTGTCTCGGTCGAGCGGGCGAGCGGAGCATGCTGATTCTGGCCTCTGCTTCCCCGCGGCGCCGCGATCTGCTCGAACAGATCGGGCTGACCTTCGAGATTGAGACTGCGGATATCGACGAGACGCCGCGTCTGGCCGAGGACCCGACGCGCTACACGATGCGGCTGGCGGAGCATAAGGCCGCGGCGGTGATGGCGAAGCTCGGGAAACAGCGCGATCCGGCGCGGCTGGTGGTGCTGGGCGCGGATACGACGGTGGTCTGCGAGGGGCAGATCCTTGGAAAGCCAAAGGATGAGGCCGATGCGGCGCGGATGCTGCGGCTGCTCTCGGGAAAGACGCACCAGGTGATCACGGGGGTTGCGCTGGTGACCGGGATGTCGGCTCCGCTGGTCGAGGCGGAGGTGACGGAGGTTGTCGTCAATCCGCTGACGGAGCGGCAGATCGCCGACTACGTCGCGACCGGCGAGCCGATGGGCAAGGCTGGCTCCTACGGCATCCAGGGGCGGGCGGCGCGGTTTATCCCGCGGATCGAGGGCTGCTACTTCAACGTGGTGGGGCTGCCGCTGGCGCGGGTCTCGGCGATGCTGGATCGGCTGGTTCGGTAACGCTCAAAGAATCAGCTGGTTGCGATCATGGCTGCGAGCAGGGCGGTGCGTGGGACGAGGTGCTCGAGCTGGATGTGTTCGTGGCTGGCGTGGGCGCCCTCGCCGACCGCGCCCATGCCGTCGAGCGTGGGAACGCCGAGGGCGGCGGTGAAGTTGCCGTCGGAGGCGCCGCCGGTGGCGGCCTCATCGAGCGCGAAGCCGAGCTCGGCGGCCAGCTTGCGGGCGCGCTTGAAGAGGGCGACGGTGCCGGCGGTGCGCTCCATGGGCGGGCGGTTGATGCCGCCGGTGATCTCGAGGCGGCAGGCGGGATCGGAGACCTTGAGGCTGCGGAAGAGCTTGTCGACGCGGGCGGCGTCGCTGGCTTTGGCGATGCGGACGTCGATCTCGGCGTGGGCCTCGGCGGCGACCACGTTGGAGCGGGTTCCGCCATGCAAAACGCCACAGTTTACCGTGCGTTTTTTACGCAGATCGGTGAAGTTGGAGACGGTTTGGACGAGCTTTGCCATCTCGAGCACGGCGGAGTGGCCGGCTTCGAAGTCGACGCCGCTGTGCGCGGCGACGCCCGTAACCTGCAGATTGTATTGGCCTACGCCCTTGCGGGCGGTCTTGTAGGCGAGACCCTGGGCGGGTTCGAGGACGAAGACGGCGGAGGAGCGCTGGGCGAGGCGCTCGGTGATGGGCGCGCGAGATGGGGCTGCCGATCTCCTCGTCGCTGTTCAGGAGCAGGGTGACGGGACGGGCTAAGTTCATTTTCCTGCAAGGTTTTGAGGGCGGCGAGGGCCATGACGACGCCGGCCTTCATGTCGAGTACGCCGGGGCCAGCAGAGGCGACCGTTGGCCTCGCGGAAGGGCATGGTTTTGAGGGTGCCGAGGGGCCAGACGGTATCGAGGTGGCCGAGCAGGAGGAGGGGCTTTTGGCGGCTGCGGGTGGGGCCGAAGCGGAGCTCGAGGACGTCGCCGAACTGCTTTTGTTTGTGCGTCTTGGCGGTGCCGCCGAAGGAGGTGGCGGTCTCGGCGACGAGCGCGTTCGCGAGGTTGATCGAGGCGGGATCGTCGCTGGGGGATTCCTGCTCGACGAGGCGCTGGAGAAGGTTGATCATCCAGGGGCGCTGGGATTCGATGTGGTTCGCGAGGGCTCGCAGTATCCATGGCGCTATCGTATAGCAGAGAAGAGGGTTATGGGGCCGGATGGAGAGGCTTCGCGAGGCGGAAAGAGAATCTCGAAGTGTGGTAATTAAGACACATTGCGCGAAGCTGCCGCGGGGTTACTCTGAGGACGTTAGCGAAAGGCGTTCGTGCGTGGCGATAGAAGCTCATTTTGAGCACACAATCCGGTCGGAGGTGGAGTTTCAGGGGATTGGGTTGCATAGTGGCGCGCCGGTCTCGATGCGTTTGGTTCCTGCGCCTGCTGGGTCGGGTATCGTCTTTCGTCGCATGGACTTAGACGGGTTTGAGATTCCCGCGAACGGGCGCAATGTGGCCAAGGTGAGCTACGCGACGAGCCTGATGCGGGGCAGCGTGCTGATCTCGACGACGGAACATCTGTTGTCGGCGCTGGTGGGGTATGGGGTCGACAATGTGATTGTGCAGATCGACAACCTCGAGGTGCCGATTCTGGATGGTAGTGCGTTGCCGTATGTCCAAGCGTTTCAGCGGGTTGGGCTGAAGCAGCAACGGCGGCGGAGGGAGTATATCCGCATCCTGAGGGAGGTTGAGGTTCAGGATGGGAGCAAGTTTATCGGCGTCTATCCGGGCTCGGGGTACACCATCGAGTATCGCGTCGACTTCCCGGAACCCATTGGTTTTGAGTCGTTTACGGGAGATCTGGAGCGCGGGGTGTACGCCGATCTGATCGCTCCGGCGCGGACGTTTGGGTGGAAGGAAGATGAGCCGATGTTGCGGAATATGGGGCTGATTCGCGGGGTTTCGGACGACGTGCGCCATCATTTTGTCGCGGCAAGGTGTTCAAAATGGGGCACTTCGGTTTCCCGATGAGTTCGTTCGCCATAAAGTGCTGGATTTGATTGGGGATCTGGCGCTGGCGGGCAAGCGGATCCAGGGCAAGGTGGTGGCGGAGCGCGCTGGGCATGCGATGCATACTGCTCTGGTGAAACGACTTATGCAGGATCGGTCGGCGTGGGAGCTGGCCTATGGATACACCGAACCGGAGGTCGGAACGGTGGCGGCGCGGGGATTGGAAGCGGTTATTGCGTGAGTTTTTGTGGCGGAGAAGATGGTTTTTTGTGTGGGTAAGATGGACAGCGATTGTGCGGCGGGTGGGCGCTTGAGTAAGCCGGGGCCGCAGGTGGCGGCGATCGCTTTGGGATCGAATCTGGAGTCGGGAGGACGCGGGATCGGGCGGCGAATCTGCGGGAGGCGGTGGTGCGGCTGGAGGCGCTGGGACGGGTGACGGCGGTCTCGAGCTTTTATGACACGGCGCCGGTGGGGTATCTGGATCAGCCGCGATTTTTGAACGGGGCGGTGCTGCTGGAGACGGAGCTGGAGCCGGTGGCGCTGCTCGAGGGGCTGCTCGGGGTGGAGCGGGCGATGGGACGGGACCGCTCGGCGACGGTGGCGAAGGGGCCGCGGGTGATCGATCTCGACCTGCTGCTGTTTGGGGAGGTGGTGCTGGAGACGGCGGAGCTGACGGTGCCGCATCCGGCGATGCGGGAGCGGCGGTTCGTGCTGGAGCCGCTGGGGGAGATCGCGGGGGAGATGGTGGATCCGGTGACGGGGCGGACGGTGGCGGAGCTGCTGGAGGCTCTTTAGGGGCAGGGATCAGGGATGGCTACGCGGTCGGGCTCGCCTGGGTGGGCGGGCTCGATACCCCACCTTGCGACGATGAGGCCGTGCGCGAGGATGGGGCACCCGGGTTCTCTTCGCTGCGTTCATGGACGACGAGCAAAGACTTCGCTGCGAGAGCAAAGCAAGAAATACAGGGGTCTCGCCACTGCGCAACGGACGATGAGGCCGTGCGTCGAGGATCGTCTCTTCGGTTTCGAGATGATGCGTATCTCGGTATCGGTCTTCGTGCATGATACGGTAAATTGAGCGATGCGGTCTGTTGGCTGATGCGATTGGCTACGAGAGGCGTGAGTTCGGTGTGCGGCTGGATTTGGTTGCGAGGAGTGCGGATCGAGTGGCTGGGGTGGGGCGTGGGGTGCGGGATGGGGTCGGAGTACACTGGCGGTAGTGTTGTAATTTCAGGCTGAAATGGATGGGGATGACGAAAATGACCGCAAATGTGAGCAACGCCGAGTTTTGGAGCCGTCTTGAAGCGAAGATCGCGCAGTATGATCTGCTGACGCACCCGTTCTACCAGGCGTGGTCGATGGGTGAGCTGACGCGCGCGGACCTGAAGGAGTACGCGGCGGAGTACTGGCATCATGTGTCGGCGTTCCCGAGCTACCTGAGCGCGCTGCATGCGGGCATGCCGGATGGGGAGGAGCGCCGCGAGGTGCTGCGCAACCTGGCCGAGGAAGAGGGCGTGGATGCTCCGCTGGCACGGGCGCACAGCGATCTGTGGATGGACTTCGCCGAGGGCATGGGCGCGAGCAAGGACGAGGTGCGGGGCCGTACGGTGCAGCCGGAGATGGCGGCGCTGATCGCGGGCTACCGCGAGCTGATGCAGGAGAAGCCGGTGGTGGCGATGGCCGCGCTGTATGCGTACGAGTCGCGGGTTCCGGGCATTGCGAAGACCAAGCACGAGGGTCTGGCGACGCACTATGCGACGACCGGAGCGGCGGCGCGCTACTTCACGCTGCATGAGACGGCGGACGTGCACCATGCGTCGGTGTGGCGCGAGCTGATGAACGCGCAGCTGGCGAAGGATCCGGAGGCGGCCGAGCGGGCGCTCGCGGTGGCGGAGCAGGCGGCGAAGGCGCTGTGGACTGCGCTGGACGGCATCGAGCGGGAGCGGTTGCTGGCGCGCGCGAACTAAAAACGACCCAAGCTCGTTCTGCCGGTTGCAGAAGAGCCCCTTCACGGCGATGCCAAAGAAGCCTCTTTCGTGGCGATGCCTGTCGCGACGGTTTTTGTCGTTTGCGGGGCATTGTGGCGTGCGATGTTCGGTATGACAGGTGGTCGGATTTCGGACACGGTTCGATTATCGAACCACATGCGTTCGGTTATCGAGGTCTTGTCGTCGGAGGTTTTGAGCGCTGCGGGTGACGGGTGGGACGGTGTGGGTTTTGCGCGGAGGGGGGTGGCGATGTGTGGGCTGGACAATCGGATTAAATTGGCGATTAACGACGAATACATGCGGTTTCGAGCGAGCGTTGAGGGGTCGGAAGGAGGCTGGCGCGGGCGTCGTCTGACGGTCGGGAGAGGACGGAGAGCATCGAGCTTGGGCTTGGATGCGCGTGACGCGGAGGCGGTTTTACGCGGCGTGAGTTTGTCATTAATTCAGGTTTTATATAGCCTAGTTATTGGGAAGTTACGGTTTTTGTCATGCGATGTGGGAAAGTACGGTAATCGGCCATCTCGCCTACGAACTACACATAGCGCTGGCAAATCCATCGTAAGTTTTGGGACGCCATTGCGATACCCCCGCGGACAGTTGTGCGCGGGCCGCAGACGTACGTCGATTTTCATCGATCCTAAGCATCGGAAAGGGAAGCAACAATGGCAGAGCAGGACAACAACATGAGCAACGAGGGCGTGAGCCGGCGGTCGTTTCTGGGGAAGACCTCGGCGGCCCTGGTTGCGGCGGCGAGTCTTCCGATTGTGGCGGCGGCGCAGCAGACCAAGGATCTGAGCCACGATAGCCACACCGGTGTGAACGAGCGCAACATTGGGCCGATCAATCCGACCGTCGAGTCGCAGAATCCGGATTCGCTGTATCCGCCGACCACCGATGCGGGTGGACAGCCCCCGTTCAAGTACCCCATGGCCTTTGGCCGCCGTCGCGTGGAAGAGGGTGGATGGACGCGTCAGGTGACGATCCGCGACTTCCCGCTGTCGAAGAAGATGGCCGGCGTGGAGATGCGTCTGATCAAGGGCGGCGTGCGCGAACTGCACTGGCACGTGGGCTCGGAGTGGGCCTACATGACGGCCGGTACGGCGCGTATCACGGCGGTGGACCACAAGGGCCGTGCGTACGTTGAGGACATCAACGAAGGCGACCTGTGGCTGTTCCCGGCCGGTATTCCGCACTCGATCCAGGGTCTGGGCGAGGATGGCTGCCAGTTCCTGCTGGTGTTCGACGACGGCAACTTCAGCGAGTATGAGACCTTCCTGCTGACGGAGTGGATCCACCACACGCCGAAGGAGATTCTGGCGAAGAACTTCGGCGTCGACGCGTCGATCTTCAAGAACGTGCCGAAGGAGAAGTTCATCTTCCCGGCCGAGCTTCCGCGTTCTCTGGCGGAGGAGAAGAAGCAGGCGTATGCGGTGAACGGCGAGGTGCCGAGCCCCTATGCGTTCTTCACCAACAAGATGGCTCCGACCAAGGTGACGGCGGGCGGCAGCGTGAAGATTGTGGACGTCCACAACTTCCCGGTGACCGGCATCGCGGCGGCGATCGTGACGCTGAAGCCGGGCGGACTGCGTGAGCTGCACTGGCACCCGAACGAGGACGAGTGGCAGTACTACGTGAAGGGCACGGCGCGCATGACGGTTTATGCGGCGGCTGGGCACGCTCGCACGATGGACTTCCAGCCGGGCGATGTGGGCTACGTCGACCAGTCGATGCCGCACTATGTGGAGAACATCGGCGACGACGATCTGGTGTTCCTCGAGGTCTTCCCGACGCCTGAGTATCAGGATGTCTCGCTGGGCGAGTGGCTGGCGCACACGCCGTCGCGCCTGATCGAGGAGCACCTCGGCACCGGAGAGGACTTCCTGGCGAAGATCAGCAAGACCGAAGTTGTTATCACCCCGGAGAAGTAGAGAGAGAAAACAGCAACAACCCCGGAGTAGTGCACACGATGCACTACTCCGGGCCCCTTAAGGAGTTTTCCTTTGCGTAAGATTGCGTCCGTTTTGAAGAGCTTTTCGGCCCTTGTCGCAGTGGCAACCGTAGCCTCGTTTCCTTCCGCAGTGTCTGCGCAGCAGGCGATGTACCCGCTGAAGGAAGGTATCGTTCAGCCGTTCAATTATCAGGATATGCCCAGCTGGATGAAGCTGGACTTCGAGCTTCGCGGGCGTACGGAGAATCAGAGCTCGCTCACGGAGATTCAGAATAAGGATCGTGCCTATGAGCTGACCCGTGTGTGGGGCGGCGTGACGGTGGTTCCGACCAACTGGCTGACCTTCTACGCGACAGTTTCTGGACACCCATGCGCTGGGTCTTCCGCTGCCGGATACGGCGGCGAATATGCGCGACGAGCTTCGACCTGCGCCAGGGCTATCTGAACTTCCATTACAAGCCGGCGCAGTTGCTGGTCGGTCGTTTCGAGATGCGGATCGGCGACGAGCGCGTGGTGGGTATCAGCGACTGGACCAACAACAGCCGCACCTGGGACGGCGCGTATCTGCGGATTGGCAATGTCAATCAGCTGAACATCTTCAGCACCTCGGTGGTGACGGTTCACCCGAGCAGCCTGGATAACGCACGGCGCGGGTCTGACCTTCCACGGCGTGCACGCGAAGCTGGCGACGTATGTGCCGCACACCGACATCGAGCCGTTTGTGCTGATCAAGGCGGAGCCGTAGCGTGAAGGGCCAGCAGGGGCCTACGGGACCGAGACCGAGGTGACCTTCGGTTCGTACTACAACACCCACTGGTATGGCTTTGATTCGTCGGGCACCGGGATGTTGCAGCGCGGCAGCTACAGCAACGATTCGATTCAAGCCGGGGCCGGCGATCGTCCGCGGTGGCTATGGCGCGGATCGTCTGCCGTGGAAGCCGCACCTCGAGGCGGAGTACGACTACGCGACGGGTAATTCGACATCCGAATGGGAACCACGTGGGGCACCTTCGATCAGCAGTATCCGAGCAGCCACAACGCCTTCGGCCTGGTCGACTTGTTCGGCTTCCAGAACATCAAGCAGCAGCGTGTGAACCTGCAGCTGACGCCGAAGGAGAACCTTCTGGTGCTGCTCCAGGGCGGCTCGCTGCACGTGGCGACGATGCAGGACGGCGTGTATTCGGGCGCGGGAGACGAGCCTGATTGCAGCGCCGACGGGTGGCTTCAAGGGCGACGACATCGGCAGCGAGTTCGACGCCTCGGCGAAGTACATCTATCACAAGTCGTTCGTGACGAACGTCGGCGTGGGTCACTTCTTCCCCGGCGAGGTGGTGACGGAGGGCGTGCCGACGAAGCACGCTCCGCTGACCTACGCGTACATTGGCTTCACCTATCGCTTCAAGGTGCAGCACGAGCGACGAGATGACGGCGGCGATCAAGTAATCCGGCTGCTAACAGAAATAAGGCTGTTCCACGATGCGTCCCTTTGGGGTTCTCAGGCGAGAACTTCAAAGGGGCGCATCATGTCGTTGGACTCGTGTTCGAGGACGTGGCAGTGGTAGAGGTACTTGCCGGGGTAGCCCTCGAAGCGGACGATGATGCGGGTGATCATGCCGGGGGGGCACTGGACGACGTCCTTCCAGCCGCGCTCGTTGGGCTCGGGGGGATGGCGGGGGCGAGGAAGCGGGGCTGCTGCTGCATCTGGTAGGCGAAGACGTCGAACTGGCGGCGGTCGAGGATCTGGAAGCGCACCAGGTGGAGGTGCATGGGGTGGGTGTCCTCGGTGAGATTGACGAACTCCCAGATCTCGGTGGTGTTGAGGCGGGGTTGCTCGGTGACGGGCTCGTGCCAGTGCTTGCCGTTGAGCAGCATGAGCATGGAGTTCTGGACCTTGTCGTGGTAGTCGTGCAGGGTGATGGTGCGGGTGGTGATGGCGCTGGACTCGGGGATGCGGGCGATGGTGCGGAGGGCTGGGTGGTGGATGGGGACGTGGGCGGGCTGGCTGCGGCTGGACGTGCTGGCGAGCGACGCGGAACTCGAGGATCTCGAAGGCGCCGTTGAGGAGATGGAGGCGCTGGCCGGCGGCGTGGGTGAAGTCGATGAGCAGGTCGGCGCGCTCGGCGGGGGCGAGGTTGAGGCGGGTGAGCGGGACGGGGGCGGCGAGCAGGCCCTGGTCGGAGCCGATCTGGTGGAAGGGCTGGCTGGTCGGTGAGGGAGAGGGAGAAGAAGCGGCTGTTGGCGGCGTTGAGGACGCGGAGGCGGTAGAGGCGGGGTTCGACCTCGAGGAAGGGGCGGATCTTGCCGTTGATGAGGATGGCGTCGGCGTAGAACTCGGAGACCCAGGGGTGTTCGGGATCGCCGGAGGTGGGGTAGAAGAGCTGGCCGTCGGCGGTGAAGTCGCGGTCGTAGAGGGTGAGGGGGATCTCGTACTTGCCGGAGGGGAGGTCGAGGGCGTCTTCGTGTGCGATCGCGGACGATGGCCATGCCGAGGAGGCCGGCGTAGATGTTGAGGCGGTTCAGGCCCATGGCGTGATCGTGGTACCAGAGGGTGGCGGCGTCCTGCTGGAGGGGGTAGTGGCAGGTGCGGGAGGCGCCGGGGACGAACCAGTCCTCGGGGTAGCCGTCGTCCTTGGTGGGGGCTTTGGCGCCGTGGAGGTGGACGCAGGCGCGGACGTCGGGGAGGTCGTGGCCGCAGCCGTGGAGGGTGAAGTCGACGGGCAGGAAGTGCTGGGTGGGGAGGTGGTTGACCCATTCGACCTCGAGGGGCTGGCCGGAGCGGGCTTCGATGAGGGGGGCGAGCGCGGTGGGCTCGCGTGGGGGGCGGCGAGGTCGTAGTAGGCCCAGTGACGGGTGGGCGGGAGGTCGCGGTGGACCTTGGCGTGGATCTCGCGCATGCCGATGCGGAGCTTTTGCGGGCCGGCGTGGTGGCCGAGGGATGGGCGGGCGCGCTCGGGCAGCGGGAGGGGATCGACGAAGGGCGGGAGCTCGAGGGCGTGCAGCATGGGCGACCGGCGGCGGCTGGGCGGCGGGGGCGCCGGGCTGGGCGAGGGCGCCATGTGGTCGTGCATCATCTGCTGCGCGAGGGCGGGAACGGTGCGGGAGAGAAGGCCGAAGGCGGAGGCTTGCTGCAGGAAGGTGCGGCGGGTGGGGGACAAAGCGGTGGGCTCCGGACGAGGTCGAAGATGAGAAGGGCTTGGGTGGTGAAAAAGGCACGCACTCCGAGGTCGTCCGGAGTGCGTGCTGTAAGGGTAAAGCGGGTGTGTGACGGTTCTGTGAACCGCGCGGTTACTGCGCGGTGGTCACGGCTGCCGGTGCGGTGGTGCTGACGACCTGACCGGTGGTGGGGTTCAGCTGCAGGTTGTTGGGGTTGGGAGGAGCGGCCGCGTTGGAGAAGTTGAACATGTTGTTGAGGGTTCCGGCATCGGCGTCGTAGGAGCCGCCGCCGATGCGGGCGCTGTTGAGGAAGATGTCCTCGATGAAGCGGGTGATGGAGCTCTGGTCGGTGACGGTGCTGTCGATGTAGTTGGCCTTCGCCCAGGGGGAGATGACCAGCAGGGGCAGACGCGGGCCGAGGCCGCAGACGACCCTGTACCGGGGTGGTGCCGGAGGTGACGCCGGTGCGGGTCGGCGGAGGTGCCGTTGCAGAAGGCGGCGTCGGCAGGTGGTGTTGGAGCCGTTGACGAAGTCGGTGAGGTGGTCGTACCAGCCGTCGGAGTCATCGTAGGCGATGATGATGGCGGTGTTGGACCAGAAGGGGGAGGTCTGGATGGCGTTGATCTCGGTGACGATGAAGTTCTGCTCGTCGAGGGGATCGGAGTAGCCGGCGTGGCCGTCCTGGAAGCCGGGGGCCTTGAGGAAGCTGACGGCGGGCAGGTTGCCGGCGGCGAGGGCGGCGTTGAAGTCGAGGATGTCGTACTGGTGGTTGGCGGTGCCGGCGCCGGTGTCGGCCTGGTGCCGATGACGGCGACCGAGGCCGGGCGGGTGTGGTTCAGGTTCTGGGTGCTGGCGTAGTACTGGAAGGGCTCGTGGTGCTGGATGTAGTCGGGCTCGGTGACGCCGGTGACCGCGGAGGTGGTGGTGCGCTTGCAGCCGGTGGTGCCGTTGGAGTTGGTGACGGCGAGGTTGAAGCCGCCCTGGAACCAGCCCCAGGTGACGCCGGCGGCGTTGAGCAGGTCGCCGATGTTCTTGCCGGACATGCTGAAGGTGGCGGAGCTGGTGGTGCAGATGTCGCCGGCCGGGTCGGCGTCGCCGATGTCGGTGTAGCCGCCGTTGCCGTCGGCGACGATGTCGGCGGCAGCTGCCGGTGCTCTGGTTGATGACGCCGTTGGTCTGGCCGGAGATCAGGTTGATGGCGCCCTGGGTGGAGGCGCCGAAGGTGGTGCCGAAGGAGTGGTCATTGAGCGCGTAGTGCTGGGCGTAGTTCCACATGCCGGTGACGGTGTTGCCGTCGAAGTAGCCCATGGTGAGGGCGGTGGTGTTGGCGGCGGCGGGAGCGCTGGTGCTGGCGGCCAGGCTGGGGGCTCGCGCGCTGTCGGCGGCGCCGACGGAGAGCGGGAAGAGGTCCATCTTGCCGCCGTCGAAGGCCAGCTGCTCGGGGCCGTAGGAGTGGTCCTGGTCCGCGGTGGCGGCCTGCTGCGATGTCGAGGCGGAAGGGGTTGGAGGCCTGGGAGTGTGACGGTGCTGCCGAGTAGCGGTCTTGTTGTTGGCGGTGTTCAGGTTGGGATTGGAGGTGAGCAGGGTCGGGATTGGAGACGTAGTTGTTCGGGATCGGGGTGCCGGCGGCGGCGGTGAACTGGACCTTGTCGCTGGGCAGGTTCGCGGCGTTGGGATAGGTGCCGAAGTAGTGATCGAAGGAGATGTTCTCGGGGAAGATGACGACGACGTGCTTGATGGCGCCTGCGCGGTGGTCGGCGGTGGCGGTCGGGGCTACGGGGAGAGGCGTAAGCGTGAGCCCGGTGCCGCAACCACTGAGGAGCAAGGTCGACGACAAGCCAAACGCGAGAACTTTCCGGATGTGCGTGATCATGAGTTCCTCGGAACGTAAGTTGTTGGTATTAGGGAGCGCAACCATTGATACGCGGGATACGTGAACAGGGATTTACAGTTCGGTGAATCTCCCTTTGAGGGGTGGTCGCGGGGGCGATTTGGGCGGGATTTTGGCGGATGGGGATGGGCGAAGATCGGCCAACGGGGGGCGCGGTATGATCGTCGCGATGGGCCGTTTGGATCGTTCGGTTGTGGAGCAGGGTGTTCGGCGTCTGATCCCGATGCTGGTGGCGGTTGGGGTTGCGAGTGGCTTGGGGACGGTGGCGCGGGCGCAGATGAGTCCGCAGCTGAATCCGAAGGACGCGATCGTCGCGATGGTCGCGCATGAGAACGAGGCGGAGCAGCATCGCGAGCGCTACGAGTATGTCTCCGAGGAGCGGTCGGAGCGGACGGGCGGGCACCTGTGGCGGGAGCGGGTGGCGGAGACGTCGGTGGGCAAGGTGCGGTATCTGCTGGCGGTGGATGGACAGCCGCTGACGGGAGACAGGCTGGCGGCGGAACGGGCGCGGCTGGCGGAGATCGCGGCGCATCCGGAGGCGTTTGCGCGGCGGGAGCAGGCGCTGAAGAACGACGAGCAGCACGCCAAGGAGATGCTGAACCTGCTGCCGAAGGCGTTCCTGTTTGAGAATCCGCGGCAGGAGGGCAGCTATCTGCGGGTGGACTTCAAGCCGAATCCGGCGTACGCGCCGCAGTCGATGGAGGAGCGGATTCTGCACGGCATGGTGGGCTCGGTGGTGGTGGAGACGGGCAAGATGCGGCTGCGGGAGCTGGAGGGACGGCTGCCGGAGGATGTGAGCATCGCGTATGGGCTGGTGGCGACGATCAAGGCGGGCAGCCACTTCGCGACGACGCGGGAGCCGGTGCATACGGGGCCGGTGTATGGGACGGAGTGGAAGACGCAGTCGCTGGATACGGATGTGACGGGGCGGGCGATCTTCTTCAAGGCGATCGGGAAGCAGGAGCACGCGGAGCACTCGGAGTTCGAGATTCTGGCGCCGGATATTACGGTGGCGCAGGCGGTGGAGCTGGTGGAGCGGTAGAGCGTCGGCTCGGAGTGTTTGGGTCTGTCGGTCTTGCGGCGCTCGAGCGGCTTCAGTGTTCGAGAATCCCGCTCATGAGCGCGATGAGTGCTGCGGTGAGGAGCAGAACGCGCCAGCGGTGGAGGGTGTCCCAACGGTGGTGCTGCTGTTGCCATTGCGCAGTCGGAGAGCCGGGCACCAGAGCGGCGAGGCGTTGGTTGATCGGGACCAGAGCGACGATCGTGTAGAGGATGGTCGCAGTCCAGAGGAGCACGGCGACGAGCAGCGGGAGCTGACCGGGGCGATGGCGATGGAGAGCGGCCTCGACGATCATCAGCAGGAGAGACAGGGCGTACCAGAAGGGCATCGCTTTGCCGAGAGAGCGGGCGAAGAGGGACACGGCTGCGGCCTGCGCGCGCTCGTCGAGCTGCCAGAGGGCCGGGTTGATGAAGAGGGAGACGGCGAGTTCGTTGCCGACCATCAGGCCGGCACAGAGCATCGTCAGGATATCCAGAAGATGCATGGTGTGGACTCCTTATTGGTATCGGCAGAGCGTCCTCTGCGATGAGGCTCGCAGTTATTCCTGCATGGATGCGCGGGAAAGAACAGAGTGTTGGAGGCGCTTCCGATCTTTCTATGGGATGGAAGATCGAAGGGTGGCGAGGCCGGCGGAGGCCAGAACGAGGGCCAGCACGACCATCCAGGGTGGGGTCTTGTAGCGGATGAGAGCGATCAGGGCAGCGGCGGCGATCAGGACGTCGGCGGAGCTGTGGATGGCGGTGGTACAGACGGGGCGGATCCAGGCGGCGAAGAGGACTCCGACGACGCTGGCGTTGATGCCGCGAAGAGCGGCCTGCAGGCGGGGGCGTGTGCGGAGGGTCGCCCAGAAGGGCAATGCCGCAGTGAGCAGGAGCAATCCGGGAAGAAAGATGGCGATGAGGGCGAGCGCGGCGTAGGCGAAGGGGTGGGCGGGGCCTGCGGGCTTGGCTCCGATCTTTGCGCCGAGGAAGGCGGCGAAGGTGAAGAGCGGGCCGGGGACGGCTTGGGTGGCTCCGTAGCCGGCGAGGAAGGTGGATTGGGAGACCCAGCCCGGGGCGACGACGGCGTGCTCGAGCAGAGGGAAGGACGACGTGGCCGCCGCCGAAGACCAGGGCTCCAGAGCGATAGAAGGCGTGGAAGACCGCGAGCGGGCGGGAGTCGGGTAGCGGCAGGAGAAGGAGGAGGAAGGCGGTCGCGGCGACGATGCCCTGCGGCGCGGGTGACGGGAAGATCGGGCAGGCGAGCTGCGGCGGTTGGGGGCGGGGTGCGGCTGAGGAGGACGATACCGATGAGGGCACCGAGGACGATGGGGAGGATCGTGCTGAGGGAGGGCGGGGCGAAGGTGGCGATCAGGGCGGCGGCGAGGGCGAGGGTGAGGCGGCTGGCGTCGGGGGCGAGCGAGCGCTGCATGGAGAGGACGGCCTGGGCGACGATGGCGACGGCGACCAGTTGCAGGCCGTGCAGGACCGGGTTGAGAGCCGCCGTGAGGTGGGCTTGGGTGAGGGCAAAGGCGATGAGGAGGATGGCGGAGGGGAGCGTGAAGCCGGTCCAGGCGGCGAGGGCTCCGAGCCAGCGGGCGCGGAGGAGGCCGAGGGTGAAGGCGACCTGGCTGCTGGCGGGTCCGGGAAGGGACTGGGCGAGGGCGACGATCTCGGCGTAGGTTTGGGCGGAGCACCAGCGGCGGCGGAGGACGAACTCGGCGTGGAAGTAGCCGAGATGGGCGATGGGACCGCCGAAGGAGAGGCAGCCGAGACGCAGGAAGGCGAGGAGGACCTCGAGCGGAGAGCCGGGTTTGGGCGGTGGGGCGGTGGGGGCATCGGCTGGGGGAAGTCTACGGTATGCGTGTTCGGTGAGAGCGGTCACGCGCGCGCGATACAGCGGTCCCTCCACTGCTCGGTCGAGATGACGTGATTTCTGATCTGATAGGCGGATAAGGTGGCGGCAAAGGCAAAGACAGACGCAGATCCCCTTCGGGGATGACAACAAGAAAGGCAACGGCAACGGCAACAGCAACAGCAACAGAAGCAGATCAACAGCAACGGCAACGGCAACAGCAAAGCAAAGCAGACGCAGATCCCCTCGGCGGATGACGCGGGCGGGCTGCCCATAGAATTGAGGGATGGGCTTAGGGTTTGCGGTTGAGCGGACGAGTGAGGGCGGTGGCCGGCGTGGCCGGATGACGCTGCCGCATGGGGTGGTGGAGACGCCGGTGTTTATGCCGGTGGGGACGGCGGCGACGGTGAAGGCGGTGCCGCAGGAGGTCCTGGAGGTGAACGGCGCGGAGGGCAAGGGCGCGCAGATCATCCTGGCGAATACGTATCACCTGTATCTGCGGCCGGGGCATGAGCTGATCCGGCGGATGGGCGGGGTGCACCGGTTCATGAGCTGGGAGCGGCCGATGCTGACGGACTCGGGCGGGTTCCAGGTGTTCAGCCTGAGCGAGCTGCGGAAGATACTCGGATGAGGGGGTGGAGTTCCGGTCGCATCTGGATGGGAGCAAGCACTTCTTTTCGCCGGAGCACTCGATGGATGTGCAGATTGCGCTGGGGGCGGATATTGCGATGGTGTTCGACGAGTGCGTGGAGCATCCGGCGAGCTATGAGCGGACGCAAGCAGTCGATGGGGCTGACGCATGCGTGGGCGGCGCGGTCGAAGGAGTATTCGAGGCGCACAAGCAGCGGGTGCCGTGGTTCGAGAGCGCTGGGCGGGAAGACGCAGAGCCTGTTCGGGATCGTGCAGGGTGGGATGTATGCGGACCTGCGGCAGGAGTCCGCCGAGCGGCTGGTGGAGATGGAGTTTCCGGGGTACGCGATTGGCGGGCTGGCGGTGGGCGAGCCGCGGGAGGTGACGCGGGAGATGATCGCGCGGACGCTGGAGTGGCTGCCGAAGGACAAGCCGCGGTATGTGATGGGCGTCGGGTATCCGGATGAGATTGAGGAGTATGCGCGGATGGGCGTGGACATGATGGACTGCGTGCTGCCGACGCGGGCGGGGCGGCATGGGCTGCTGTTCGCGCGCGGAGGAGGGCAAGGTCGTGCGCATGAACATCAAGCGCAAGGAGTATGCGGAGGATCAGGGGCCGATCGATGCGGAGTGCGGGTGCATGGTGTGCCGGCGGTATACGCGGGCGTATCTGCGGCACTGTTTGTGGCCGGGGAGGCGCTGGGCGCGACGCTGAACTCGATCCATAATCTGGCGTTTTATCTGGATACGATGGAGCGGGTGCGGGCGGATCTGGCTGCGGGCTCGCCGGTGGCTGCGGAGCGTTTAGGAGGCGATTGGCGGGAGCGGCGATGGCGGGCTGGAACGGTAAAGCTGACGGCGGCGGCGGTGAAGCGGGAGGTGGCGGCGCTGCGGGATCCGGAGCGGGCGCTGTTCCTCGCGCGGTTCTTCCGCACCGGCGCGGGGGAGTACGCCGAGGGCGACCGCATGCTGGGGCTGAGCGTGCCGGATCAGCGGGTGATCGCGAAGGCGTTTCGCGGGCTGCCGCTGGAGGAGGTCGCGAAGCTGCTGGGTCGGAGTTCCATGAGCATCGGCTGATCGCGCTGCTGGTTCTGGTGGATGCGCATAAGCGGGCCGATGCGGCGGGACGGCTGGAGCTGCATCGGTTCTACCTGGAGAATCTGGCTGGGGTGAACAACTGGGACCTGGTGGATACGTCGGCGGCGGAGTTGGTGGGCGAGCATCTGGAGCGAGATCCGAGCGTGCTGGAGGGGCTGGTCGGATTCGGCGGTGCTTTGGGAGCGGCGGATTGCGATGGTGAGTACGTTCGCGGAGCTGCGGAAGGGGCGGACGGCGCTGACCTTTCGGGTGGCGGAGCGGCTGCTCGGGGATCGGCATGACCTGATCCACAAGGCGATGGGATGGCTGCTGCGCGAGGCGGGGAAGCGGTCGCAGGCGGAGCTGCTCGGGTTTCTGCGGAGGCACTATGCGCGGCTGCCGCGGACGACGCTGCGGTATGCGATCGAGCGGCTGGATGCGCTCGACCGGAAGCAGTGGCTGGTGGGGCCGCAGTAGTGGCGATCCGCTTCGTAGTTGGGGCGGGACTGCGGCGGCGCGAAGCTTCGAGTGCGCGCGGCAAGGGCGACCGTGCATCGGGATCCTTCGCTGCGCGTCAGCGATGACGGCTATAAGAGGCAACGCAAGGGTAACGCGGTCTCGCTTCGCTCGAGATCCCACCTTTGCCGCACGATGAGACCGTGCTTTGATCTGAGGACTGGATGGTCACCCGAGATTTTCGGACGACTTCCCGGCAGAACCGGACGTCGATTACGACCTAGAGGGTGCGGAGCTTGAGGGCGGCGTAGTCGCGGTTGAGCTCGAGGCAGAGGGCTTCGACGACGAGCTCGTGGTCGGCGCGCTGGGGCAGGCCGGAGACGGTGATGCTGCCGAGGATGCCGGCGCCGGTGACGGCGAGGGGGAAGGCGCCGCCGTGGGTGGCGTAGTCGGCCTCGGGGAGGGCGTACTTTTCGGCGATGGTGGTGCTGCTCTCGGCGAGGTAGAGGCCGACGGCGTAGGAGCTGCGGTGGAAGCGGGCGACGACGTTGGATTTGCGCTGGACCCAGCGGCCGTTGTCCGGGGTGGTGCCGGGGAGGGCGGCGTAGAAGAGCGGCTCGAAGGGGGAGCCGAAGCGGCGGATGTCGATGACGAGGCTGTGGTTGCGCTCGACGGCGAGACGGCGGAGGGTGCTGCCGAGCGACCAGGCGGTGTGGGCGTCGAAGGCGGGGAAGACGAGCTGGCGCTCCTGCTCGGCGATGCGGGCGCGGTCTTCGGTGGTGGTGAGGGGGCCGTTGAGGCTGGGAGCGAGCGCCATGCGGTTTGCCTTTCGCGGGGGGGTCCCCCCTCCCCTATCTCTGGATGCAAAGTCTTCAAAACAAAGGACTTGGCGGTGGTGTGTCGCGCCAAAGTCGTCATAATAAAGGGCTTGTGGCTAAAGTCTTCAAAAAGAACGGGTTAGCTGGCGAATGGGGAAAGGCTTGCCCTTCGCGCGTTCTCTTTTTTTCTCTCTATTTCTATTGTATGGAACGGAAGAGGGCAAATCGGCACATTTCTTTGGTGGGGAAAGGTGCGTATTTATTGTCGATTTCCTGATTTTGGCGGGTGGTGGGGGGCTTGACAGAGCTTTTGGGTGGAGACAAAGACAAATACAGGGGTCTCTCCACTGCGCGGCGGACGATGTCTGCCGCTTCGGTCGAGATGAGGTATTCGGTGGGGTCGAGATGAGGTGTTCTGATGACGTGTTTTGACGTGTTCTATTGATAGCCGCTCCGCTTCGTGAAGGTTATCCGCTGCGTTTCGAAGCTCTTCGTCGTGCCGTTTATCGAAGCGGCAAAGCTGCTTTCGTATGATGGGAGCGTTTGCGTTCGGGGGCGAGTGGATGAGGATGTCGATGTGGGCGGGGGTCGCTCTGCTGGTGGTGTCTGGGTATGGAGTGCAGGGACAGTGGCGGTGCAGGGAGAGAAAGAGGCTGGAGCTGCGCGGTTCTCTTTGAGGACGAGAAATGGAAGGCGGTGTGTGCGACGGCGCTGGATGCTCCGTTGCCACCGGCTGCGGCGGCTTCTGGAGGCGGCGGCGCGCAGGCAGGACAAGGGTGCGGCTGAGAAGTGCGATGATAGGCGCTGTACTACGGGTTCGGCAAGGCTCAGACTATGGCGCGGCGCTGCGGTGCGCTTATTGCGGAGGGCTCATGAACAAGCGTTATGGCGGGGGCGGGGGACGTTGGCGATGCTGTACGCTAACGGCGATGGCGTGTCGCGGAGTTACGCTTGCGATTCGGTTTGCCTGCGAACTGGATCATGTGGCCGAGAAGGAGTGGAGTACCGCATCGGGCGTTTGGAGGCGATGCGGGAGGAAGGCTCCCTGCTGGGACGAGCTTCGATCTGTGCGACGACCAGGTCAGTGGCGCGATGGGTGGGTTTTGCTCGGAGTTGAAGCGAGCGCAAGGCCGACGTGGACCGGGCGCGGCGGATAGAGGCGATGCAAGGGCGTTGGCCGGAGCGGGGGCAGGCGAGCTGCCGAGGCTTGACGACTGGGAGCGGGCGTTTGAGAAGGCACGGGTTGGGGCGAGTACCCAGGGGGTGGAGGCAGCGGGACGGCGGGATTCATCCTGGACGATGAGAACCTGCTGCGCGAGCAGTTTGTGATCAACTGACGCGTTTGCGGCGGGGAGCATACGGCGGGCGACGACGGGGACCGGGAGCGGATGCAGCGGGAGCTGGAGCGGCGTATGAGGCGGTGCAGGCGATGCCTTCATGAGCCGGAGGACATGGGAGCTAGACGCTAGAGGCGCTGAAGGCGATAGAGGAGGCGTGGCAGGCGCTGTTAGGGAATGGATGGAGTTCGTGCCGGCGGCGTATCCGAACCTCTCGACGGATGAGGCGGCGGAGAGACAGCTTCTGCGGCTGCGGATTCACTAGCTGAAGCGGGTGGTGGGGTAGCTGTCGGGCAAACTGTTTCGGTCTTTCCAGTGGAAGCCGGGTTACTCGGCGCGCAGGGCGGCCATGGGCTCGATGCGGGCGGCGCGGCGGCAGGGCAGGAAGGTGGCGGCGACGGTGGCGCAGGCGAAGACCAGAAGGACGGTGAGGGCGGCCGATGGGTCGGTGGCGGCGGCTCCGTAGAGCAGAGCGGCTACGGCGCGGCCCAGGCCGAGGCTGGCGATCCAACCGAGGGTGAGGCCGAGGGCGACGGGTGCGACGGTCTCCTGGAGGGTGGCCCAATAGACGCTGCGGCGGGTGGCTCCGAGGGCCATGCGAATGCCGATCTCGGAGGTGCGGGCGTGCACGGAGTAGCTGAGGGTGGCGTAGATGCCGAGGAGGGCGAGGAGGAAGGCGGCGGCTCCGAAGGCGGCGAGGAGGGTGGTCTCGAGGCGCTCGGGGGCGAGGGAGTCGGTGAGCTTGGAGTCGAGGGTGCGGATGGCGGCGATGGTGACGCCGGGGTTGACGCTCCAGATGGCGTTGCGCACGGAGGCGGCGAGGAGGGTGGTGTCCTGAGTGCCGCGTATGAGGAGGAAGGTGTTGTAGGGCGGGTTGTCCCAATAAGGGAGATAGACCATGGCGACGGGGGCGGCGCGGAGCGAGTTGTTGCGGGCGTCGGCGACGATGCCGACGACGGTGTAGGTGGTGTCGTTGCGGGAGAACTGGCGGCCGATGGGGTCCTGGTTTGGCCAGACCGCGCTGGCGGTTGCCTGGGAGATGACGGCGCTCTTCAGGGTGCGGTCGCGGGCGTCGAGGTCGCGACCGGCGAGCAGGTGTTGCTGGAGGGTGGCGAAGTATCCGGGGCTGATCCAGCGGTAGTTGGCGAGGGCGGCCTGGCGGGAGGTTTGGTCGTGACGGGTGACGGAGTCGAGCCAGCTTTCGCCCTCGAGGAGCATGGAGCTGACGAGGGACGCGGACTGGACGCCGGGCAGGGTGCGCAGTTTGTCGAGGACGCGGTCGTCGAAGAGGGCGCGCTGGTCGTCGGTGGCTGTTGTGCCCTGAAGGTGACGCGTGCGATCGACGACGTGGCCGGAGGAGAAGCCTTTGTCGGTGGCGAGGAGATGGCCGAGGCTGCGGGCAAAGAGGGCGGCGACGAGGAGCAGGGTGGTGCAGGCGAAGACCTGTCCGCCGATGAGCCAGCGGCGGAGCCGGGATGCGGGTCGGGATCCGGCGGCGCGGGTGGAGGTCAGGGCCTGCTGGGGGCGGATGCGGCGGAGACGGAGGGCGGGCAGGGCTCCGAAGAGGAGGGTGGCGCCGAGGGTCAGGAGCAGGGAGAGGGCGAGGACGTGGCCGTTGAGGGTGATGGCTCCCGCGCGGGGGAGCGCGAACTGGGCGGAACGGGTGAAGGAGTCGAGCGCGAGGTTGGCCAGGGCTACGCCGAGGAGGCCACCGGCGAGGGCGAGGATGCAGCCTTCGGCGAGGGCTGCCTTGCAGGAGCCTCCAGGCGGAGGCTCCGAGGGCGGAACGCAGGGCGGCCTCGCGGTCGCGGGCGATGAAGCGGGCGAGTTGGGCGTTGGCGAGATTGACGCAGGCGATGAGGAGAACGCTGAGGACGGCGGCGAAGAGGAGCCAGACGCTGCGGGTGGTTCTGCCGACGATGACCTGCTTGAGCGGCTGCACGGCGGTGGCGAGGGCGCCGGTGGGAGGGCCATCCAATTGATCGGGAGGCATCTGGCGGGCGAAGTTTTGGGAGATGGTGTCCAGTTGGGCCTGGGCGGCGGCGGCGGTGGATCCGGGCTTGAGGCGGCCGAGGGCGACGTAGTTGCCGTAGTCGCTGTTCCAGCCGAAGTTGTTGCTGTCGATGGCGAGGGGGGAGAGGATCTCGGTCTCGGGGAGGTCGCCGGTCTCGGGCGTGGGGGAGAGCTCGGTGGCCTTGGGGAAGTAAAAGGCTTCGGGAAGCACGCCGATGACCTGATAGGGGGTGCCGGATACCTGGAGGAGTTGGCCGAGGACGGCGGGGTCGCCGTGGAAGAGGGTCTGCCAGAGGTGCCAGCTGAGGAGGAGGACGTGGGTGTGGCCGGGAAGGCCCTCCTGCGGCAGGAAGTCGCGGCCGAGGGCGGGGTGGACGCCGAGGACGGTGAGCAGGTTGGGCTGGGCGATGAGTCGGCCGACGAAGCGGGGGTGATCGTTGCCGAGCGCGACGCCGGCGACGCTCTGCTGGAGCAGGGTGAGGTGGGTGAAGGCGGTGCTCTGCTGCTGCCAGAGCTGCGCGTGTCTGGGGTTGGCTCCGACGAGGGGGAAGATCTTCTGGAGAAAGCGGACGCGTTCCCAGATGACGACGAGCTGGCCGCTGTCGGCGTAGGGGAGGGGCTCGAGGAGGACGCCGTCGACGACGCTGAAGATGGCGGTGGTGGCGCCGATGCCCAGGGCCAGGGTGAGGATCGCGGTGAGCGTGAAGCCGGGCGCCTTCCGCAACTGCCGGAACGCGTAGAGCAGATCCTGAGCCAGGTTCTTCATCGGGAGCTCCAAAGAGATGTGGGAGAACTGTACGGGAGCTGGTGGCAATTCGCGCGCCAAAACGATTCCGGGTGGGTGGTGGCGGATTTTGGGGGGTGGCGGGGCGTTGGTTTGGGGTGGGGGAGCCGGTCGGAGTCGATTTGGGGGCAGGAGTGTTCGGAAGTGGAATGCCGGTGTCCGGTATTGGGCAGGTGGCGGGGGGCGTGAGAGTCTGGCCGGAAGTGCCAGCCGGTAAAGGATTGATGTTGTAGATTGTTCGGATGCGAAAAGTTTGGCTGGCGACTGCGATTGGATTGGTCGGGATTTGTCTGGCCTCAGAAGGGCAGATCAAGCGTACGGAAGTGCCGCTCGGGGATGCAGTGGGGAAGGCGCTGGCGAAAGGGGCGCTAACCGGCGAGGGCGCTCGCCCATTCCATATCCGCATCCGCGTGTCGGAGCCGGAGAATCCGCAGTCTCCCTATCAGGGGGTGATCGAGGAATGGTGGGTGTCTCCCGATCAATGGAGGCGTGAGGTTTCCGCGAAGGGTGGAATGCGGCAGACCATTGTTGTTGCCGGCGGTAGGAGGTCCGAGCAAGACGAGGGGGATTATTTTCCGCTCTGGTTACGCAGGTTTGTGACGGCTGCCTTTGACCCGATTCCAAATGCCGCCGTTTGGACGGAGAGCAAGGTCATGATCGAGCAGATCACGATGCCCAATGGTGACCGCTCGGACGCATGTGCCCGGATGCAATCGAAGATCGGTACCGGGGAGCGGGCGACGGATGCGTTTTCGAACGTTTGTTTCGACGGTGAGGGGCGGTTGAAGTTCTTCGGTAGTCCTGGGTATGACATGGAGTTTCATGACTTCCGGGGTTTCGGTGAAGAAGCAGATTGCGCGCAAGTGGGTCGATCATCCGGAGTCGGGTACGGAACTGGTTGGGGAGGTCCTGCTGCTGGAAGATGAGGCAAAGGGGAACGATGCGGCGACTTTCACCTCATTGCCGGTGGAGGAGGATCGATTCCGGCGGGTCCAAGTGAGCGCGGCGCAGATGGAGGCGCTGAGCGCGGGGAATCCGCCGATTACATGGCCGCCGGTGCATTCGGGTAATGTGCGTGGAAGGCTGGCGGTCTATCTCTCGGTGGATAGCAAGGGGCAGGTTCGTGAGGTGTGGCCTTTGAACTCGGACAATGCCGGTCTCGACGATTCCGTGCGTGACCAAGTACGGCAATGGACGATGAAACCTGCGGTCGACAAGTCCGGTCAACCGGTCGAGGTCGAGGGTGGTCTGGGTTTTGCGTTCGAGACGAGGCTTGCCGATGCCTTGCCGAAGTTGAGCGATGCGGAGGTGAGAGCCTTGGCGACTAAGGTGGTTGAGCCTGTTTGGCCGCTCGGGTTGATCAAGTCCGGGGAGGTGGTGGAGGCGTCGGTAAGTGTGAATGAGCAAGGAGAGCTTGCCGGCATGGGATTTCCGAAGGTGCCTGCCGGTGCACAGGGGGCGGTGATGAATGCGTTGCACCAGTGGACGTTTCGACCGCTGATTCGGGATGGGAGGCGGCAATACTTCCATGGGACGGTGAGCTTTACGGTTCCATAAGGAGAAGGAGTCGCCGGGCGGTGGGAAACGGATTCGAGGGAGGCGGGAGGCGGTTGCGGAGCGAATTCTTGACAGGGAAGGGCGGTTACGCGATGCTTAGGGGCTAGGCAACCCTTCTGCCAAAAGCCGAGCTGTGTCGTTTGGGGTGAGAGCCCGGGGACGGCGCGAGCGAAGCTTCCCGATGGGGAGTGATCCACTCTCCATTTCTGTTGCGCTTCGTTGTTGCTTTCGCTCGATCTTGGTCGGATGGCGCCTGACGCGTGGCGTTGCAGGATGATGGTTGAACGGAGTTCATACAGTGATGTTTGCGATGTGGTTGCAGAGTGCGGGCGTGTTGAGCAGTCTGGGTGGTCTACCGCTGCTGGCGGTCTTTTTTGTGGCGATGTACGTTCTGCTGATCCTGCCGAACCAGCGGAAACAGAAGAAGTGGCAGGAGATGCTGAGTCATCTGAAGAGCGGCGACAAGGTGACGACCAATGGCGGGATCCGGGGCACGGTGCTGTCGGTGAAGGATGACGCCGTTGTGATTCGGGTGCAGCCGGATGGGGTGAAGCTGGAGTTTGTGCGCAGCGCGATCGCGGCGGTGACGACGGCGGACGAGAGCGCGGCCAGCTAGCTGGGCTGCTTCCGTCATGGCTAGTCGTGCTGGGTCGTGGCTGGACGCGACCGCGATAGAGATTAGAGGCAAGACGAAGCAGGTCCCTCCGCGATGCGGAGGGATGACAATCTTCGGAATAGAAATCGAGACCATGGGCAAGAATCTTCGCAATCGAATCGTATTTATCGTCGCCGTGCTGGCGCTCTCGGTGTACGGCATCATCGGGATTCCGCGTGGCGGCCTGAAGCAGGCGCTGACGGATCGGATTCACCTGGGTCTGGACCTGCGCGGCGGCACCCATCTGGTGCTGCAGGTGAAGGTGGCCGAGGCGGTCTCGCACGAGACCGACAAGGATGTGCAGCGGCTGGCGGACGACCTGGCGAAGGCCGGGGTTGCGGGCGCGGCGGCGACCAAGAACGACCCGGCGCACCTGGATACGATTCAGATTACGGGCGTTCCGGTGGGCAAGCAGGGCGATGTTCGCGGCATGCTGGGCACGAACTATGCGAACTACAACCTGGGCAACAGCCCGGATGGGTCGCTGAGCCTGACGCTGAAGCCGGAGGCGGTGCGGGATATTGAAGGGCGCGCGCTCGATCAGTCGATTGAGACGATTCGCGACCGTATCGACAAGCTGGGCGTGAGCGAGCCGGCGATCGAGAAGTACGGTCTGGGCGAGAACGAGATTCTGGTCGAGCTGCCGGGCATTGAAGATGCGGGCCACGTGCAGGAGATCATTCAGTCGACGGCGCGGTTGGAGATTCATGAGGTTGCGGGCGGACCGTGGGCGAGCGACCAGGAGGCGATGGCGGCCTATCCGGGCGGCGATTCCGGCGGACTCGGTGCTGCTGCATGGCTCGGGCCAGCAGGGCGCGGGCGATCAGGTTTGGCTGCTGAAGCGGGTGCCGGTGGTCTCGGGCACGGACTTCCGCGACGCGCAGCCTTCGCAGGATGAGAATGGCCGGCCGGATATGTCGTTCACGCTGACCTCGACGGCGGGCGACGAGTTCTATAAGTTCACCGACGCGCACAAGGGCACGGGGTCGATGGCGATCGTGCTCGACAACAAGGTGAAGGAGGTTGCGGGGATTCAGGGCGCGATTCGCGACCAGGGCCGGATCACCGGTGGATTTACGCAGCAGCAGGCGAAGGATCTGTCGATGATGCTGCGGACGGGCGCGCTGCCGGCGTCGATCGAGTTCCTGGAGACGCGGACGGTCGGGCGCGACGCCTGGGCGAGGCGTCGATCAAGCAGGGCGTGGAGGCGGCGATCGCCGGCACCCTGCTGGTGATGGCGTTCCTGCTGATCTACTACCGCGGCGCGGGTATCAACGCGACCCTGGCGTTGATCTTGAACCTGCTGATTCTGCTGGGCTTCCTTGGCTACTCGCATGCGACGCTGACGCTGCCGGGCATCGCCGGCGTGATTCTGACGATTGGTATGGGCGTGGACTCGAACGTGCTGATCTTCGAGCGCATTCGCGAGGAGATCCGGGCGGGCAAGACGGCGGCGGCGGCGGTGCAGTCGGGCTTTGCGCATGCGTGGATCACGATTGTGGATACGCACGTGACGACGATCGTGTCGGCGGTGATTCTGTTCCTGTTCGGAACGGGTCCGGTGGCCGGTTTTGCGGTGACGCTGATCTTCGGTCTGCTGGCCAACCTGTTTACGGCGGTGCTGGTGTCGCGGGTGATCTTCGACGCGGTGCTGAAGAACAAGAGCCGTACGGCGGCGCTTTCGATCTAAGCGAATTTGAGAACCGCGGGGCCGAGAGGGCTGCCGCCGAGGGTTTATACGCGTGGAACTGTTTCGGAATGCAAATATCGACTGGCTGGGAAAGAAGTGGTACTTCCTGGGCTTTTCGCTGATCTTTTCGGTTGCCGGAATCTTCAGCATGCTGTTCTGGCACCACATCCCGACGGGTGTGGACTTCAAGGGCGGCACGCTGGTGTATGTGAAGTTCGACACGACGCCGAATGAGGATCATCTGCGGTCGGCGATCGACCGGGCGGGGATTCATGATGCGACGATCTCGAAGATCAGCGCCGCGTTTGGCCAGTCGGCGCAACGAAGAGGTGATCGGCCTGCCGCTGTCGGAGACCGCGGATGCGAGCCACGACCAGGGACGCGAGCAGGTGATGGCGGCGCTGAACGCGAACTATCATGACTCGGGCTTCGAGGTGCAGCAGGTGGAGATCGTCGGACCGACGGCGGGCAAGCAGCTGCAGCAGCAGGCGTGGCTGGCGACGATCTACTCGCTGATCGGCATGCTGGTGTACCTGTGGTTCCGGTTCGAGCTGATCTATGGCGTGGCGGCGGTGGTGGCGGTGTTCCACGACACGCTGATCACGGTGGGCGCGTTCAGCCTGGTGAACCAGGAGATTACGCTGACGGTGATCGCGGCGCTGCTGACGCTGATCGGTTACTCGATGAACGACACGATCGTGGTGTTCGACCGGATTCGCGAGAATCTGGCGATGAGCCGGCGGGAGTCGCTGGCGGATGTGGTCAACCGCAGCATCAACCAGACGCTGTCGCGAACGGTGATCTCGTCGGGACTGACGTTTCTGACCGTGCTGGCGCTGTATGTGTTTGGCGGCGAGGTGCTGCATGGCTTCTCGTTCGCGCTGGTGGTGGGAATTTTGATTGGCACGTACTCGTCGATCGCGGTGGCGGCACCGATGCTGGTGGCGTACCAGGATTGGCGGGCGAAGCGGGGCAAGGCGGCGACGCTGCCGGCCAAGCGGGCCAAGGCGTAAGTTTTCCACTGTTTTGCTTGGATTTCCACTGTTTCGCACCGCGGGAACAATTTCGAACTCCCGCGGTGTCTATAGAAACGTAGCATCACTCGCCGTCCTCATGAAGAAGAGGTTGCCATGTTTGAAGACTCCCTGATGGAATCAGGCGGGAAGATCAAGAGCAAGTCCAAGTACTGGATGATCGCGACGTTCGCGTCTGAACATCTCGATCGTTGCGATCTTGATCCTGATCCCGCTGCTCTATCCTGAGGCCCTGCCGAAGACCGCCATGACGGCGATGCTGACGGCACCCCCGCCTCCGCCTCCCCCTCCACCGCCTCCGCCGCCGCAGCAGATCGTGAAGCCGATCAAGATGGTTTCGGAGATTGACCAGGGCCTGCATGCGCCGACCAAGATTCCGAAGGACATCAAGAACGTGAAGGACGATGCTGCTCCTCCGCCGCAGATGGCTGGCGTTGCGGGTATGTCTGGCATGGGCGGTGGAAGTGGTGTTCCCGGCGGCGTGATGGGTGGTATGGGTACGGCTCCGACGCCGGTGGTTCGCGTCGGAGAAGCCGAAGGGCCCGACCCGGGTATCGGCCGGTGTGGTTGCCGGTCTGATCCTGAGCAAGACGACGCCGGTTTATCCGCCGATTGCCAAGGCGGCACACGTTTCGGGTACGGTGGTGTTGCATGCCCTGATCTCGAAGACGGGCACGATCGATAACCTGACGGTCGTGAGCGGACCGGAGATGCTGCGGGCCGCTGCTCTGGACGCGGTGCGCCAGTGGCGGTACAAGCCGTATCTGTTGAACGGCGAGCCGACCGAGGTGGATACCACGGTGACTGTAAACTTCAACTTTGGCGGCTAGCCTCACGGCTGCCCACCACGGGTTCGATAACGTCTTACGTATTGGTCGAAGCCCCCTGCGGGTTGTGTGAAGCGGGGGGACTGCAGTGAACTAGCTCTGAGCACGACAGAGTTAAATCAGGAGGAAAGATTCCAGTGATTCTCGCCCATCATCGCACAGATTGCCCACGTACCGTCCTCGCTTGGCCTTTTCTTCCAGGATGCCGGAGCTCCGAGCTTCAGCTTCATGGGTCTGCTCCAGAACATGGGCTGGCTCGCACGCGGCGTTGTTGTGATTCTGTTCATCATGTCGATCTGGTCGCTGGCCGTGATCATCGATCGCGCGCTGTACTTCTCGGCGGCCCGCAAGCAGTCGCGTGAGTTTGCGCCGAAGGTTGCCGGCGCTCTGAAGGACGGCCGTCTGGACGAGGCGATCAAGGTTGCCGATCGCAGCAAGAAGTCGCACCTCGCTGAGGTTGTCACCGCTGGTCTGCAGGAGTTCCGCAGCTTCGGTTCGGGCGGCAACATCACCGCGGAGCAGGTTGAGAGCTCGAAGCGCGCTCTGGAGCGTTCGGAGGCGATCGTTCACGCGAAGCTGAAGCGCGGTCTGGGCGGTCTGGCGACGATCGGTTCGACGGCTCCGTTCATCGGTCTGTTCGGCACCGTTGTGGGTATCTTGAACGCCTTCCAGTCGATCGCGACGGCGAAGACCTCGGGTATCGGCCAGGTTGCCGGCGGTATCTCGGAGGCTCTGGTTACGACCGCGTTCGGTCTTCTGGTCGCCATCCCGGCGGTTATGACGTTCAACTACTTCACCAACAAGGTGGAAGCGTTCGACGTCGAGATGGACAACAGCTCGAGCGAGCTGGTGGACTACTTCATCAAGCAGAGCCACCGCTAGTTCTCTGGTTGGAGCAGGACCTGCATCCGGTGCGATGCAGCAGGCAGGAGAGCAACAACGGCGGGAGTCCTTGTCTGGCCGGCAGTCTCCGAATCCGGTGGTATCCGGGTTCGGGGACTGCGGCCCGGCAAAGCAGGGTTGCTCTCGGAACCAGCCGCAGGACTGAAGTCGACAAAGACGCGCACACCGGCAAACCGGACGGAGTTAAACGATGGCAATGGCAAAGCGGGATGAAGGCAAGAAGGTAAATTCGAATATCAACGTCACGCCGATGGTGGACGTGATGCTGGTCCTTCTGATCATCTTCATGGTGATCACGCCGATGTTGAACAACAAGGTGAACGTGGACCTGCCGAAGGCGGCAGCGGCGGTGGTGATGGAAGACGCCAACAAGGAAGACGCCGTGGTTGTGGCGGTGACGCGCGACGGCAAGACCTTCCTGGGCCAGGACCGGGTGACGATGGACGATATCGGCACCAAGATCTCTGCCAAGCTGGAGAACAAGACCGAAAAGCAGGTCTTCCTCCGCGCCGACTCGCGCGCGAACTACGGCAAGGTGATGGATACGATCGACGGCATTCGTACGGCGGGCGTCAGCCAGCTGGGCATGTTGACCGACCGGCAGGATCAGTAGGTTTCGGACAGTACCGGAGTGGATCGCGGTACGAGCCGCCGGGCTCGCAGAGTTGGCATCAGAGTTGGGTAACAAGGAGATAAAGCTATGGCGATGGGCGGTGGAAGTACAGGCGGGGCGGTATCGGATATCAACGTTACGCCGCTGATTGACGTGTTGCTGGTTCTGCTGATCATCTTCATGGTCATTGTTCCTGTGACGCCCAGGGGTTTGGATACGCTGATTCCGCAGCCGCCCAAGGACAAGACGCAGGATCAGCCGAACGATCGCACGATCGTGGTGCAGATCCATGTCGAATGGCGCGGGCGCTCCGGCGTACAAGATCAACGACACGTCGTTCAACAAGTCGGAGATCGAGTCGAAGCTGGCGGACATCTTCGCGACGCGCCAGGAGAAGGTGATGTTCGTGAAGGGCGATAAGGATCTGGACTTCAGCAAGGTCGCCGAGGTGATCGATTTTGGCCATCAGGCCGGGGTCGACAACATCGGCATCATCACGCCTCGGGTCGAAGCGGGACAGTAGATGCAATTCGCTTGATGAGTGGGAGCGACGTGCTTTGGTGCGTCGCTCGTTGCTCGTTAAGACGAGCGACTCGCGATCGGTCTGGATGTCTTTGCAGTTTTCAAGGTGGGTATGCACGCTTGCCAGAGTGGGCAGGCGGGGTTGTACTTTATCGAAGTCGCACACTTCCGAAAATTTTGGTGCTTCAAGCATTCAACAGAATGCGGTTGTATGCTCTGGTTATTTTATGGCATCTGCCGTTACAATCGAACGCAATTGCAGCAGCCTGTCCCAGGGATCTAAAGTCCCACATATTACTTACTATTTGCGCCCTCCAAGGAGAACACACGCCCCATGAAATTGACTGCTCGGATCCCGGTTACGGCCGCGTTTGTGGCGACCCTGCTTTTTGGTGCCACTGGCTGTAACCAGCTCAAGTCGCGCGACCAGTTGAACAAGGGTGTGCAGGCGTTTAAGAATGCGCGCTACGAAGAGGCGGTGGACCACTTCCAGACGGCGATCAAGCTGGACCCGAGCTCGGAGGATGCGAAGCTGTATCTGGCGACCGCTTACTCCTACCAGGTCGTTCCGAACCTGGATACGCCGGAGAACCTGGCGCTGGCGCAGAAGGCGCTGGATGGCTTCCAGGCGGTTCTGGCGAAGAATCCGAACGATCTGACGGCTCTGGAGCAGATTGCTTCGATCGACCGCAACATCAAGAAGATGGACGAGGCGAAGCTGTATCAGCGCAAGGTGATCGCGCTCGATCCGAACAATGCCGAGGCGTACTACACGATCGGTGTGGTGGACTGGATGCAGGCGTACAAGAGCGCGGTGGCGATCCTCGCGGCCGACGGTCTGACCGACGACGGCAACGGCAACGTGAAGAAGACCAAGGGCGCGTGCCAGAAGCTGCAGGCTGCCAACACGCACGTTCGTCACCGAAGGCATTGAGGCTCTGGAGAAGGCTGTGAGCATCAACCCGACGTACGAAGAGGCGATGACCTATCTGAACCTGATGAACCGTCGCAAGGCGGACCTGGAGTGCGGCGATGACGCGGCGCGCAAGGCCGATCTGGCGAAGGCGGATGACTGGATGCAGAAGGGCATGGGCGCCCGCAAGGCGAACGAGCTGAAGAAGGAACAGAAGGTTGGCGGCGGCGTCACGATGCAGTAGGCCGCGCCGTAGCGGTATGTAGTTCACAGAAGGCCTCCCAGAGTGGGAGGCCTTCGTGTTTTAAGCCGAGAGGCGCGGTCGCGAAGCGGGGTAGAATGGGCGCGCTTGCGAAGATCAATCACAAAGGTGCTGGTGGCGAACCGCGGCGAGATTGCGCTGCGGGTGATGCGGACGTGCCGCGAGATGGGGATCGCGACGGTCGCGGTCTACTCCGACGCGGATCGCAGGGCGCTGCATGTGGCGTATGCGGATGAGGCGTACCGGATCGGGCCTGCGGCGGCGGCGGAGAGCTATCTGCGCGGGGAGCGGATCTGTGAGGTCGCGCGTGCGCGCGGGGGCGGATGCGATCCATCCGGGGTATGGGTTTCTCTCGGAGAATGCGGAGTTTGTGGAGCAATGTGTGGCGGCGGGGATCGCGTTTATTGGGCCGCCAGCGGAGGCGATGCGGCGGCTGGGATCGAAGATCGGGGCGCGGCAGGCGGCGGATGCGGTGGGGATGCCGCGGGTGCCGGGATCGGTTACGGCGCTCGGGATGTGGCGCGAGGCGCTGCGGGTAGCCGGGGAGATTGGCTATCCGGTGATGCTGAAGGCGACGGCGGGCGGCGGCGGCAAGGGGATGCGGGCCGTCGCGTCGGCGGAGGAGATGGCGGGCGCGTTCGCGGCGGCGAGCAGCGAGGCGGAGCGCAGCTTTGGGTGCGGGGATGTGTATCTGGAGCGGTTGCTGGAGCGGCCGCGGCATATCGAGATCCAGGTGATGGCGGATGCGTATGGGAGCTGCGTGTCGCTGGGGGAGCGCGAGTGCTCGGTGCAGCGGCGGCATCAGAAGGTGATCGAAGAGGCGCCGTCGGCGGTGGTGGGGGAGGCGCTGCGGCGGCGGATGGGGGAGGCGGCGTGCCGGCTGGCGCTGTCGGCGGGGTACGTCAATGCGGGGACGGTGGAGTTTCTGGTGGAGGAGCGGGAGGGGGAGCAGGCCTTCTACTTTCTGGAGATGAATACGCGGCTGCAGGTGGAGCATCCGGTGACGGAGCTGGTGACCGGGTTGGACCTGGTGCGGATGCAGCTGGAGATCGCGATGGGAGAGCCGCTGCGGCTGCGGCAGGAGGAGATCGTGACGCGCGGGCCATGCGATCGAGTGCCGGATCTATGCGGAGGATCCGGAGAATGGGTTCTGTCCGTCGCCGGGGAGGATCACGCGGCTGCTGCAGCCGGCGGGGCCGGGGATTCGCGAGGACTCGGGCGTGTATGAGGGCTGGGAGGTGCCGCTGGAGTACGATCCGATGCTCGCGAAGCTGGTGGCGTTTGGAGAGACGCGGGAGGCGGCGATCGAGCGGATGCTGCGGGCGTTGGGGGAGTATGTCGTCGGGGGGATCAAGACGAACGTGGGGCTGTTTCGCAGGATTCTGATGGATCGCGGAGTTTCGCGCGGGGCAGATCGATACGGGGTATCTGGAGCGGCTGCTGGCGGCGGATCGGCTGCGGGCGGAGTGAGAGGGCGGTGCCGGAGGAGGTGGTGGCGATTGCGGCGGCGCTGCTCGCTGCGGGCGGTGGGAGGCGTGAGCGAGGCGTGGGCGATGGTTGAGGCTGGGCTGAGCCGGTGGGGCGACGCAGGGCGTCGTGAGGGGCTGCGCGGATGACGGTGTGGATCGAGATCGAGGGGAGGTCGCGGCGGGTGGAGGTGCCGGACGCGGCGTTGGCGTCGGCGGGTGAGGTCGCTTGCGTGGTGGATGGGGTGGCGGTCGCGGTGGACGCGGCGGAGGTGCGGGAGGGGGTGCTCTCGTTGATCGTGGACGGGCGGCAGTGGGAGTGCGTGCTGGATGGGGATGCGGTGGTGGTTGCGGGGCGACGGTTTCCGTTTGCGGTGCGGGATCCGCGGTCGCTGGCGCGGCGGGGTGGCGGTGGCTGGAGGCGAAGGCGGGCCGCGGGCGGTGCGGGCGCCGATGCCGGGGCGGGTGGTGCGGGTGCTGGCGGCGGAGGGCGACGAGGTGGCCGAGCAGCAGGGGGTGGTGGTGCTCGAGGCGATGAAGATGCAGAACGAGATGCGGTCGCCCAAGGCGGGGCGGATTCGGCGGGTGGCGGTGCAGGTGGGGGATACGGTCGCGGCTGGGGATCTGCTGGCGCTGGTGGAGTGAGGCTTTCCGGGATGGGACGGCGGTTGCAGGCAGGTGCAAATTTTTGGTGGGCTGGGAGCGAGGCCGGGGCTACAATTTCGACGATTCTCCAACCCCTAATTTCGAGAGTGCTGCCATGTCCGAGCAGGTGATGGTGTCCCAGGAAGGCCCGGTGCTGCATCCGCTGCAGCGCGTCGTCGATACGTTTGTCGCCCCGGAGAAGACGTTTACCGATGTGAGGAAGGGCGCCGGCTGGTGGCTTCCGTTCCTGATTGCGGCGGTGGTGGGGCTGCTGTATGCGTTCACGATCGTGCACAAGATTGGGCTGCCGACGCTGGTGGATGGGGTGATTCACCAGTCGTCCGCGCTGGAGGACCGGCTGGCGAATGCGACGCCGGAGCAGGCGGCGGCGATTCGCACGAGCCTGGAGATGCAGTTCAAGTTCCTGTACGCCGGGCCGGTGTTTGGGCTGATCTTTGGGCTGATCGGGGCGGGAGTTTTGCTGGCGACGGCGAACTTTGTCGCGGGCGGAAGGGCTACCTTCCAGCAGATGCTGGGGGTGTGGTTCTATGGCACGCTGCCGCTGACGCTGTTCTATGTGCTGGTGATGATTGCGGTTGCGGCCGGGCTGGGCGGCGATGCAGTTCAATATGAAGAACCCGGTGGGGACGAACATCGGGTACTACCTGATGGGCGGGGAGTCGCCGAAGTGGCTGGTGGAGCTGCTGTCGGCGGCGGATATCTTCTCGATCTGGACGGCGATTGTGCTGGCGATCGGGGTGTCGACGGTGGCGGGGATCAAGCGCGGTGCGGCGGCTGCGGTGGTGGTGGGGTGGTGGTTGCTGGCGATTGTGCTGAAGGTGGGGGCGGACGGCGATACTGGGGTTGCATGAGGGGTCATGCGCCTGCGTGGTGTGCAAGCACAAGCATAAGGACAAATGCAGTGGAGTCTCGTCCACTGCACAGCGGAAGCGAAGGGCAACTGTTGCGTCCAGATGGACTATCGCGAATGCGCGATGCGTGTCTAACACGACATAAGTACGAGATGACATTTGCTCTTGTTCTAGATTGCTCTTGTGTCGACGAGGACGCTGCTTCGGTCGAGATGTTGTTCGTTGTTGGGCATGGCATACCGGCAGATGACGTGCTTCTTGGGATGGTCGAGACGCCTCGTGATTGGCAGCTACCCTGCGCAATAAGAAAAGGCGCGGCTGTGTTGGGAGAGGAGCCGCGCCTTTTGTGTTGCGTCTGTCTGGTGCTGACTATTCGGTGCTGGTTATTCGGTCCAGCGCTTGAAGACCAGCGAGCCGTTGGTGCCGCCGAAGCCGAAGGAGTTCGACAGAGCGTAGTCGATCTTGGCGGCCTGGGGCTTGTTGGGGACGTAGTTCAGGCGGCAGGCCGGATCGAGCTCGACGATGTTCATCGTCGGAGGGGCGATCTGGTGCTGCATGGCCAGAATGGTGATGCCTGCTTCCAATCCACCGGCGCCGCCGAGCAGATGCCCGGTCATGGACTTGGTCGAGCTGACCAGGAGTTCATGGTTCTTGGCGCGGTCGCCGAAGACGTTCTCGATGGCTTGCGATTCGAGGGCGTCGCCGAGGGGGGTGGAGGTGGCGTGGGCGTTGACGTAGTCGATCAGGTCGGGGCTGATGCCGGCGACCTTGATGGCTGCGGCCATGGCGCGACGGCAGCCTTCGCCCTCGGGAGCCATACCGGTCATGTGGAAGGCGTCGGCGGACATGCCGTAGCCGATGACCTCGGCGAGGATGTTGGCGCCGCGAGCCTTGGCGAACTCGAGCTCCTCCATGATGAGGATGCCGGCACCTTCGCCGACGACGAATCCGTCGCGATCCTTATCGAAGGGACGGCAGGCGTGCTCGGGGTCCTCATTGCGGGTGGAGAGGGCCTTCATGGCGGCGAATCCACCGACACCCATGGGGGTGATGGCGGCTTCGGTGCCTCCGGCGATCATGGCGTCGGCATCGCCGCGCTGGATGATGCGGAAGGCGTCGCCGATGGAGTGGGCGCTGGAGGTGCAGGCGGTCGCCGTTGCCTCGTTGGGTCCCTTGGCGTTGAAGCGGATGCTGACGTGACCGGCGGCGAGGTTGACGATGGAGCCGGGGATGAAGAAGGGCGAGATCTTGCGCGGACCGCCGGCGAGCATGGCGGAGTGTTCGCGCTCGATGACGTCGAAGCCACCGATGCCGGAGCCGATGTGAACGCCGAAGCGCTCGGAGATCTCTTCGGTGACGACGAGGCCGGAGTGGCGCATGGCCTCTTCGGCGGCGGCGATGGCGAAGTGAATGAAGCGGCCCATCTTCCGGGCCTCTTTTTTGTCGATGAAGAGGAGCGGGTCGAAGTCCTTCACCTCAGCCGCGAAGCGCACGGAGTGGCCGGTGAGGTCGAAGGCTTTGATCTCCGCCATACCGCTGCGGCCGGCCAGAAGTCCTTCCCAGACCTCTGGCGCAGTTTTTCCGACACCGCAGACAAGGCCGATGCCGGTGACGACGACGCGACGCTGCTCCATTATTACTTAGCCGCCTTCTGGTTCTTTTCGATGTAGTCGACAGCGTCCTTGACGGTCTTGATCTTCTCGGCGTCTTCGTCGGGGATCTGGATATCGAAGGCTTCTTCGAACTGCATGACGAGCTCTACGACATCGAGGGAGTCGGCGCCGAGATCTTCCTGAAAGCTTGCACCCGGGGTAACTTCGGCCTCATCCACCTGAAGCTGCTCGACAATAATCTGCTTGACCTTCTCATCCACTGCTGCCATTTGTTTCTCCTGTAATTTGGGTCGAAATCTAAAACTGTGGCGCTGGTTCAATCAAGGATCCCAAAGCTCAAGGATACTGAGCGCCTTTTTGAGTGTAAAGCATAAGCAAGGCGGGAGGGGTGCGGGGTGCCTGGGTTGTGCTGGGTGAGGGCGCCCTTCTTCCCGGAGGGAGTAGCCAAAGTCTTCGAAACAGGGGGATATGGTCGAAAGGGGGCTGCCGGGATTTGGGACTGGGTGTGGGATTTGTGGCGGTGGCTGGAAGGTGGGACTGTGTCAAGTGGGAGGCTTTATTCGAAGTGGCAGGGTCTCGACTGGCGCTCGATACGCCCACGCTCTCGACCGCAGCGGACAGAGAGCAGTCGCGCGTCGGAGGACGCGTCCGGCACTGCCGCACGATGAAGCCGTGCGTCGAGGATGGGGCACCCGGATTCCGGATGCTGATGGTGGGTTAGAGGTCTTCGGTGGTGGCGGCGAGCTGGGTGAGGAGGCTGCCGGTGGCTTCTTCGAAGGCGAGGAGCTTGGTGGGGGCGTCGAGGGTGGCGACGTTCTTGAGGGCGCGATTGATGGTGGTGGTCTTGCCGTTGATCTCGCGCAGGGTGGACTGGACGGTGCCGACCTGCTTTTCGACCTTGTCCATGAGGCCGCCGAACTTTTCGAACTCGCCCTTGGCGCGGGAGAGGACGCGCCAGACCTCGTCGCCCTTTTTCTGGATGGCGAGGGTGTGGAAGCCCATCTGGAAGCTGGTGAGGATGGCCATGAAGGTGGAGGGACCGGCGATGGTGACGCGGCAGTTCTGCTGCAGCTCGGACTTGCAGGCCGGGGCGACGGACGACCTCGGCGTAGAGGCTCTCGGTGGGCAGGACCATGATGGCGTGGGGCATGGTGGTGGGCGGGTCGATGTACTTGTCGCCGATGCTCTTGCCCTGGGCGCGGATGGCGCGCTCGAAGGCCTTGCCGGCGTCGGCGATCTCGTCGGCGGTGCCGTGCTCGTAGGCGTGTTCGAGGCGCTCGCCGTCCTCGCGGGGGAACTTGGCGTCGATGGGGAGGAGGACGAAGGTTGCCGGGGTCGCCGTTGGGGAACTTGAGGGCGAAGTCGACGACCTCCTTGGTGGAGGGCTTGATGTTGACCTGCTTGAGGTACTGCTCGGGGGAGAACATCTGCTCGAGCTGCTGGCCGACGAGGAACTCGCCGACGCCGCCGCGGGATTTGACGTTGGAGAAGATCTTCTTGAGATCGCCGACGCCGGTGGCGAGCTCCTTCATCTCGCCGAGGCCCTTCTGGACCTCGCCGAGGTGGGTGGTGACCTGGCCGAAGGACTCGGTGAGGCGGGTCTGGAGGGTGGAGTGGAGCTTCTCGTCGACCGTTTGGCGCATCTCTTCGAGCTTGGCGGTGTTGCTGGTGTTGAGCTTTTCGAGGCGGTCTTCGACGGCGGCGCGGAGCTTGTCCTGGTGGGTGCTGTTGGTGCCCATGAGCTCGACGAGCTTGGCGTTGAGGGACTGCTGCAGGGCGGTGTGGCCGAGGGTGACCTCGTGTTTGAAGTCGGAGAAGCTTTGGGCGATGGAGCGCATGCGCTGGTCGACATCGGCGCGGAGCTTTTCGGCGGCGGAGGCGCTGGTTTCGCCGAACTTGGCGAGCTCGGCGGCGAGGGCCTGGCCGAGGCGGGAGAGGTTGCCGAGGACCTCGTTGCGGAGGGCGGCGGCGGTGGCGGCGTTGTCCTCGCGGAAGCGGTCGAGGCTGGTGGCGAGGGCCTGGCCGAGGGTGGCGATGCTGGCGGTGATCTCGGCGCGGAGGGCGGCGTAGGCGGCGTCGGCGGACTGGCGGGTAGAGCTGGGCCTCGGCGCGGAGGTCGCCGCGGAGCTCGGTGAGGGAGGAGCGGAGCAGGGTGTCGAGGTGGGCCTCGAGGCGGGCGAGCTGGTCGGGGAGCTGGGTGAGGCGGGGGTCGATCGGCGCGGGGGGCGCGGGCTTGCGCAGCAGAAGCACGACGAGGGCGATCAGGGTGATGCACTGCAGGGCGGCGAGCAGGATGAGCATTCGGTTTTCCTTCGCCCTCAGGATAGCACTGGGGCAGGGATCAGGGAGTAGGGAACAGGGAACAGGCGGGTACGGCGGTGCTCGAGCGAAATACGGGGTCTCTCCACTGCGCGGCGGACGGTAGCTGTCCGCCGCTTCGGTCGAGATGACGTGGCTTTGTTTTGGTCGGATGCGGACGCGGTGAGGATGCGCGTCGGAAGGAGGCGGTCTCGCTGCGTGGGCGATACCCAGGTCACTTCAGCTGAGGATGAGACGTGATCGCGGTGGACTACCCAGCCTGATCCCGATGCAACCTGTGAGTTAAGGTGATGCAGCCGTGAGCATAGGTGTGCGGGAGGATGGCGTCGGCGATGGCGGCGGACGTCGCGGGCGGCGCGGACGTCGTGGACGCGGAGGATGTGGGCTCCGGCGAGGATGGAGGCGACGTTGGCGGCCTGCGTGGCGGTGGCGCGGGCGCTCGATGGGGAGGGCGGGTGGGGTCGGCGGGCGTAGAGCGGGGCGATGGTCTTGGCAGAGGAAGCCCTTGCGGGAGAGGCCGCGAGGATGGGGAGGCCGAGGGGTGGAGGTCGGCGAGGTGGGCGAGGAGGGTGTAGTTCTCGGCGCCGAGCTTGCCGAAGCCGAAGCCGGGGTCGAGGACGATCTGGTCGGTGGGCGACGCCGGCGGCGTGGGCGAGCGAGAGGGAGTGGCGCAGGCCGGTGAGGACGAGGGGGAGGATCTCGGCGGGCGGGAGCGGCGGGAGGGTGGGCCAGTCCTCGGGGCGGCCGCGGGTGTGCATGAGGACGGCGCCGCAGCGGAGGTCGGCGAGGGTGGAGGGCATGGCGGGGTCCCAGAGGCAGCCGCTGACGTCGTTGACGATCTCGGCGCCGGCTTCGATGGCGCGGCGGGCGGTGGCGGCGTGGTAGGTGTCGATGGAGAGGATGGCGGCGGGGCGGTGGTGGAGGATGGCTTCGAGGACGGGGAGGACGCGGGACTGCTCCTCGTCGGGCGTGATGGGGGTGGAGGTGGGGCGGGTGGACTCGCCGCCGAGATCGAGGATGTGGGCGCCTTCGTCGAGCAGGCGGAGGGCCTGGTCGAGGGCGGTGGCGGGGGCGAGGAAACGGCCGCCGTCGGAGAAGGAGTCGGGGGTGACGTTGAGGATGCCCATGATGAGGGTCTCGCGGCCGAGGGGGAGGGTGCGGGTGCGGAGGCGCCAGTCGTATGCTGGGCGGGGCTGGGAGGTGCTTGCGGACATAGGTCATTTTAAGGTGGGTTCGGGTGGGGGCGAGGCGCGTGAATGCTAGACTTCGCCCATGTGGACGGCGGGATGCACGGATGAGGCGGATGGGGTCGGGTTCGGTGGGTTTGGTCGCCGTGGTGGTGGCGGGATGCGTGGCGGGCGTGGGGAGGGCGCAGGCGCTGCCGGCGGCGGGGAGTGGGCTGGGGGAGCAGATCGCGGCGCTGGTGAGCGATCCGGCGGTGGCGCGGGCGCACTGGGGCGTGATGGTGGCGGGGATGGATGGGACGCCGATCTTCGTTGAACGAGGGGCAGTTCTTTCAGCCGGCGAGCAATAGAAGTTGTTTAAGAAGTTGATAAAATTGTGAAAAAAAAAAAAAAGAAGCCGCTTTACTCGCTGAATGAGGGGCAGTTCTTTCAGCCGGCGAGCAAGACGAAGCTGTTTACGACGGCGGCGGCGCTGGCGTTGCTGGGGCCGGAGGCACGGGTGACGACGCGGGTCTTGGCGAAGGGCATCGGTGGCGAACGGAGAGCTGACGCGGCGATGTGGTGCTGGTGGGCGGCGGGGATGCGAATCTTTCGGGCAGAGCGGTGCCGTATGTCGAGCCGGAGTGAGGCAAGACTGCGGCGGGAGCTGTTGATCCGCTGCGGTATCTGGAGGAGATGGCGGATGCAGGTTGCGGCGACGGGGCTGAAGCGGGTGGACGGGCGATGTGGTGGGGGACGACACGCTGTTTCCGTGGGAGCCGTATCCGGCGGACTGGGCGATCGACGATGCGGTTTGGGGGTATGGGGCGCCGGTGTCGGCGCTGTCGGTGAACGATAACCAGATCCGGGTGACGGTGACGCCGGGGGCGAAGGCGGGCGATGCCGGCGGTGGTGACGCTCGATCCGGCGGTGCCGTACTACACGGTGAGTCGGGGCTGACGACGGGGGCGGCGAGGAGTGCGAGCGTGGTGGGGATGGAGCGGGCGCCGGGGTCGAGGGTGCTGCGGGTGTATGGGGCGATTGCGGCGGATGCGGGGGCGGATGTGGAGGAGGTGGCGATCGAGGATCCGGCGGAGTATGCGGCGGTGGCGCTGAAGGGGATGCTGGAGGCGCGCGGGATCGTGGTGACGGGAGTGGCGCGGGCGCAGCACGGCTGCCGGTGGAGATGCAGGGGCTTTCTGGCGAGCGAGGAGCCGATTGGGTTGCCGAGTGTGCCGCGGCGCAGGGGGTGGTCGATGGCGCGGGAGGCGCGGACGGTGCGGTCGCTGCCGAGTGCGGCGCCGGAGTTGCTGGCGACGCATCGGTCGGCGGCGGTGGGCGAGGATGTGGGGGTGACGAACAAGATGAGTCTGAATCTGCATGCGGAGCTGCTGCTGCGGCGGCTGGGGCAGTCGACGTGGGGAGCGACGGATCGACGGCGCAGGGGGCGCGGGTGGTGCGGCAGTTTCTGGTGGGTGCCGGGGTGGATCCGGAGGACTTTGTGTTCTATGACGGGTCGGGGATGAGTGGGCACGATCTGGTGACGCCGCGGGCGGTGGCGCGGCTGCTGGAGTATGCGGCGGGGCAGCCTTGGTTTGCGGTGTATAAGGCGTCGCTGCCGGTGGGAGGGGTGGATGGGTCTTTAGTCAATCGCTTCGCGGAGGCTCCGCTCAATGGGCTGAAGGGGCGTGTGTTTGCGAAGACGGGGACGCTGGGCGAGGCGCGGGCGCTGAGTGGGTATCTGGAGTGCGCGAGCGGGAGGACGGTGGTGTTCTCGATTATGGTGACGGATCATGCTCCGGGGAGTGGCGCGGATCGGACGGCGATGGACAGGATCGTGGCGGCGGTGGCGGCGGCGGAGTGAGGGTGGCGGAGCGGTGGTGTAGGGGCGGCGATATACTTGGGGCGAGAAGGCGAAGGGAGCCGGGACGATGATCTTTCATGTTGCGCTGGAAGAGGCGGAGGACGGCTGGATCGTGGTGGAGTGCCCGGCGCTCCCGGGGTGTGTGTCGCAGGGCCGGGATCAGAAGGAGGCGCTCGAGAACATCAAGGAGGCGATCACGGCCTGGATGTGGGCGGAGGATCAGAAGGCGGTGCGGGCGATGCCTGCGATGTCTCCGGAACAGATTCAGGTGGTGGTGGCGGTTTAGGCGGACACGCGATCCTTGGGGCAGCTTTTTTGATGGATTTGTCGCGCCCACAAACTTGTACACATAACCCAGTCCGGGCCTGAGAGGATTGCGCCATGGGAAAGCTTGGCAACATCTCCGGCAAGGAGGCGGCGAAGGCGTTTGGCCGGGACGGTTGGACGGCGATCGGGCAGGTGGGAAGCCACTTGATGATGACGAAGGCGGGGCAGCGAGCCAATCTTTCCATTCCACAGCACAAGGAGCTTTCGGTGGGGACGCTGCGGGCGTTGATTCGCGCGGCGGGCATGTCGGTGGATGAGTTTCTGGAGCTTTTGTAGGGGTTGGGTGCTTTCGGTGGGGAGTGGCGGAGAAATAATTTTCGGGGCGAGCGGGAATTGGGGCCATACTGCGTGGGATCGATTTTGAGCGAGACACGTTCAGGAGCAACCGATGGCGACCGGTGCGATGCGGCAGCAGACGGTACTGCGGGAGACGACCGAAGCGCCCGGAGTGGGACAGGATCTTCTTTGCAGGAATGATTCTGCTGCTGTGGGCGATGGTGCTGGTGGGATTCGCGCAGACGTATTTTCTCGCCGGAATGATGCGGGCACCGCTGCCGAATGTGCTGATTCACATTCATGGGGCGGCGTTCACGTTGTGGATGGTGCTGCTGCTGGTGCAGACGGTGCTGATCTCGACGAAGCAGGTGCGGTGGCATAAGCGGCTCGGTGTGGCCGGGTTTGGGCTGGCGGTGACGATGGTGGTGCTGGGGGTGATGGCGGCGACGGACTCCCTGCGGAGAAAGCCTGTGGGAGTGGATGCAAATGCCTTTTACGTCGTGCCGATGAGTGACATGCTGGTGTTCTCGGTGCTGGTTTATTGTGCGTATCGGGCGCGCTTTCGGCCGGCGGCGCACAAGCGGCTGATTCTGATGGCGACGATTGGGTTGATCGATGCGGCGGTCGGGCGTTGGCCGAGCGCGTTTGTGCAGGCCCATGTCTGGACGATGCTGGACGTGGTGCCTCTGGGGCTTCTGCTGGTGGTGGTGGCCTATGACAAGGTGTCGCTGGGCAGGGTGCTGCGGAGTACCGTGGGAGCGTTGGTGTTTATGGCGATTGTGATTCTGGTGCGGATTCCGCTGGGGTCCACTCCGGTGTGGCAGGCGTTTGCGAGCGCGTGGCGGGGCACGGTCGGCGAGATAGAATCGGGGCGAGGTTGAAGGGCGGGCCAGGTGCGTACGCTGGTGGAGGTCGTCAAGCCGGTTACGCTGCTGCTGTGCATTCTGTCGCTGTATGCGGTGTTTCATACGGCGTTTCTGGTGCCGGGCCGGACGGTCGAGGAGCGGGTGTGGGATTCGCTGTATCTGCTGGTGCTGGCGGCGGGGATCTCGGTGGTGAGCGGGCTGATCTTTCGCGAAGGTGAGCGGGAAGGTGAGGCGACGAAGGCGCGCGAGACGGCGGTGCGGGATGCCGGCCGCGTAGGGTTGGGAGGGACGCTGCCGATGCAGATCTTCGTCTGGGCGATGGGCATCATGGTGGGGCTGTTCGTGGTGTCGTGGTATCTCGAGACGTACGTGATCTTCTATCGGGATGTGCGCTATTAGGATCCAGACGGTGACAAGGGGCGGCGGACCGGTGAGAATGGTCGGGTGAATCTTCTATCGAAGGTAGTGTTGCTGGGATCTGTGGGCCTGGGGTTGGTTGCGACCGGGTGCAAGAGCGCGCCTCCGGCGGAGCCGCTGGGGAGTTTGAACGCGCAGCAGACGCATGGGCATGAGGTGTTTCAGGAGCGCTGCGGGGTGTGCCATTACGACCGGCAGACGGGGTCGCTGCATGGGCCGTCGCTGCTGGGGATGTACAAGAAGCCGTCGCTGCCGAGCGGCGCGCCGGCCAATGACGAGCGGGTGACGGACACGATTCTGCATGGGCGCGGGCTGATGCCGGCGATGGGCAATGCGATGGACCAGCAGGAGATGGATGACCTGCTGGCGTATCTGCATACGCTGTAAAGGCAGGGATCAGCGGATCAGGGATCAGGATCGGAACGGAGAGCGGATGAGCGAGGCGGAGCGGAAGAGCGAGCGCGCGGGACAGATGCTGCCGGGGATCGCCGGGATCTGCATGTTCCTGATGTTCATGACGATGCTGAATGTGTATGCGGGGCTGCACGGCGCGTTTGGCGGCGGGCGTGACCAAGTACGGCGTGCTGGCGCTGTGCACGCTGCTGGCGGCGGGGATCTTCGGGCTGCTGCGGCTGCAGAAGTGGGGCTGGTCGCTGGTGACGGCGGGATGTCTGCTGCTGAGCGCGGGCGACTTCTATCTGTTCTCGAAGCTGCATGCGATGTTCTTTCTGGTGCGGGGGATCTTTGTGCTGCTGTTCTTCCTGTACCTGGTGCGGCAGGAGACGCGGGAGCGGCTGGTGTGATGGCTGTGGGTGGGGAATAGAATGGAGAGATATGACACCGCCGGTAGCTGAAGGAAGCCTGCAAAGCCTCCATCCGGGGCAGAACTGATCTGGTGCAGATTGACCTGTCGCCGAAGCGGCCGGTGAAGAAGCCGGAGTGGCTGAAGGCGAAGGCTCCGATGGGCGAGACGTTCCACGCGCTGAAGAAGATGGCGCGGGAGCTGAACCTGCATACGGTGTGCGAGAGCGCGCAGTGCCCGAATATCGGCGAGTGCTGGAATCAGAAGTCGGCGACGTTCATGATGCTGGGCAATTTGTGCACGCGGCGGTGCGGTTTTTGCGCGGTGCCGAAGGGCAAGCCGGAGCCGATCGACTTCGATGAGCCGCGGCGGGTGGCCTATGCGGTGGCGCAGCTGGGGCTGGCGCATGCGGTGATTACCAGCGTGAATCGCGATGACGACAATGTGGGCGCGGCGCGGGCGTTTGTGCTGGTGATTGAGGAGATTCGGCTGCAGGCTCCGGGGTGCCGGGTCGAGGTGCTGACGCCGGATTTTCAGGGCAATGAGGAGGCGCTGCGGTTGGTGGTGGCGGCGCGGCCGGAGATTCTGAACCACAATATTGAGACCGTGCCGCGGCTGTACCGGGTGGCGAAGTCGGGTGGGCGGTATGAGCGGTCGCTGGAGTTTCTGCGCGAAGGCGAAGGCGATTGCGGCGGAGACGGGCGAGACGGATTGTGACCAAGACCGGCATTATTGTCGGGATGGGCGAGGAGATGCACGAGCTGCTGGCGGTGTTTCGCGATCTGGCGGAGCGCAAGGTGGATATTCTGACGATCGGGCAGTATCTGCGGCCGTCGCAGGGATCATCTGCCGATGACGCGGTACTACACGCCGGAGGAGTTCGCGTTTCTGAAGCACGAGGCGCTGGGGATGGGCTTCCGGCATGTGGAGTCGGGACCGCTGGTGCGGTCGAGCTACCACGCGCAGGAGCAGGCGGAGTCGACGGGGCTGGCGTAGAGGCAGGGAAAGGGATCAGGGAGTAGGGATCAGGAACGGGCGTCGTCAGAGCTGACAGGCGGCGTAGGCGTTGGGCGTGGCTTGTGGGGCTCGGTCGCGGGTTGTGGCGCGACGGTCGGCGCGGCGGAAGCGTCTAATATGAGCTTGTGAACTTTGGGCTGGCGCGATGCGCCGCCCGCAGGAGAGGCAAAATGGCTGACTATCGGATGAATGCCTATCCCGGCATCGTGGACATGCCGCGGGAGGAGACGGCCTCGCTGCTGGCGAAGGTGCTGGCGATCACGTCGTTTGGGTTTCTGATTACGGCGCTGGGCGTGGCGACGGCGCCGGCGTGGTCGACGCTTCCGGGACTGATCGCGGTCTTCGCGCTGATCTTTGCCATCAATGGGGCGCGGCGGGCGAACCCGGCGCTGGCGCTGGGGCTGTTCCTGACGCTGAGCTACTTTATGGGCTGGGAGATCGGGCCGCTGATCCATCGGTATATGCGTGCCTTTGGCTCGGCGATGGTGTTTCAGGCGGCGGCGACGACGGGGCTGGGGATGGCGGCGATGGGATGTGTCGCGTACCTGTTCCAGATCAACTACCGCAGGATCGCGGGGATTGGCTTTGCCGCGCTGCTGGTGCTGATGCTGCTGGGGATCGTCAGCCTGTTCCTGCACTTTATGTCGCCGGATATGTACTCGTGGCTGACGCTGGGCGTCTTCACGCTGCTGACGGTGGGTGACTTCGCGCGGATTCGGGCGGGAGGAGACGGGCAGTCGGCGGTGTCGCTGGCGGTGTCGATCTATCTGGATGCGATCAATATCTTTCTGGCGGTGTTGCAGCTGTTCGGCGGACGCCGCCGGGATTAGTCCGGGCTGGGTGTTTGCGGTTGGGTTTTGTTTGTTGCTGGTTGTTGTTTAAGGATGGGAGTGTATGCCGTCGTTTTCTGAGGTGACGCGGGTCGAGGCCGCGATCAAGAACAAGAGTGCGAAGGAGCTGGAGTGGGCGCTGTGGTACTGCCGGATGCGGCAGACGGTGCCTTCGGCACGGCCGGCGGACCTGCGCTACTGGGGCGCGATGGAGGCGAAGGTGCAGGCGGTGATGGCTCCTCCGGTGGCCGAGAAACAGTATCCGAAGAAAAAGAAGAAGGAAGGGCGCGGGCTGGGGGCGGACATCGCCGGAATGGCTGGAGTCGAGGCGGAAGAGGCGGAGGAGAGCGGGTCTGGAAGCTGAATGGGGTCTGAGTCGGGCCTGAATTGGGCCTGAGTCGGCTGGGGACCGAGCGCTGGAATTTGCGGTGCTGCGCGCTTTGAGGCTGGAACGTCGTAAACTGAGGAACGGATACTGCGGCTGCCTTGGATAGTGCGGCCAACGAGCAGGTCATGAGGAAGTCCAACGAGGCAGGAGCGGGCGTCGCGGAAGTGATCGCTGCGCGGGCTCTGCGTCCTTTGGCGCAAGAGGAAGGATAAAAGACTATGGCATCGGCGATGGCAAATATCGAGGCGTTGAAGGGGACGCACGGGGAGTTGAAGGGGCGCATGGAGCGGTCGGTCGAGGACTTCCGCGCGCATCTGCTGGCGGCACGCACGGGACGGGCGAACGTGCACATGCTGGATCAGATCAAGGTGGACTACTACGGCACGGATACGCCGGTGGCGCAGATGGGCCAGGTGAGCACGCCGGAGCCGACGCTGATCCTGGTGCAGCCGTACGATCTGGCGATGGTGTCGGCGATCGAGAAGGCGATTCGGACCTCGAGCGTGGGGCTGAATCCGATGACCGACGGCAAGGTGATCCGGGTGCCGGTTCCTCCGATGACCGAGGAGCGCCGCAAGGAGGTGGTGAAGCAGCTGCAGAAGACCGCAGAGGACCACAAGACGGCGATCCGCAACATCCGCCGCGATGGCAACGAGCAGATCAAGAAGGCGGCCAAGGACAAGCTGATCTCGGCCGACGATGAGAAGCGGGCCAATGAAGAGGTCCAGCAGCTGACCGATAGCGAGATCAAGCGCATCGAGGAGCTGTTGAAGGGAAAAGAAAAAGAGATCATGACCATCTGATCGCTGCTTCTTCTGAGGAATACGAAGGGACCCTTACGAGGGTCCCTTTTTCGTCCCCGCGTGGGGTCTTTGGGGCGAGCAAAGGAAAATACGGGGGTCTCTCCACTGCGCAGCGGACGAGATGACGTTTCCGTGGGGCTTGTCTGATGTTTTCGTCGTCAGCGGTTGGCGTTCGTGGGGAGATAGCTCGTGAGCAGGGCTTCGAGAATACGGACCAGTCTTGGTTCCACATCGACGATGGCATGGGCAAGCTCGGGCTCGCTGCGATAGAACTCCAACACCTGGGGACCGGGGGTTGCCATCTGCCATAACGCTCCGGCCATGCATACGGCGGTGGCGATGGTGTCGGTGGCGTGGAGGGCGGAGAGCCCGAGCAGGCGCTCGAGCTCGGAGCCGATCTCTTTGACCTCGTTCAACGCGATGAGCTTGAACGCCCGGATGGCCTCGAGAGAGACGTTGCGTTCCAGATTGAACGGCGCCTGGGCGAGCAGGTCACAGAACATCGGCCGCGCCGTGAGCGTCTGCGCAAAGACGGTCGCGACCGTTGCCGGAGAAGATCTCCGCGAGTTGAGCCAGCTCCTGGCGCAGCGTGGAGGACCACTCGCGCCAGCCCTCGCGCGGTGAGGACGAGGAAGATCTGCTCGCGTGTCTCGAAGTAACGCAGGAGGGCGGACTTGTGCATGCCGATGGCCTCGGCGATGTCGGTGAGGGTGATCTGGCGCACGCCATGGGTTGCGGCGAGGGCGCGGGCGGCCTCGAGGATGGCGGCTTCGCGCTGCTCTTTGGCCTCGGTGCTGCGGGCGCGTTGGAAGTTCTGGGTTATCTGGTGTCATAGCGAAACTGTGTTGCGGTAATAACGCAACGGTGTTATTTAAAGATTAACCCTACTGGGTTTGGAGTACCAACCATCATGACGACTCATCAAGTTTGGTTTATCACAGGTTCCTCGCGCGGCCTCGGTCTGGACCTCGCCACGGCAGCGTTGGAGGCGGGCGACTCGGTGGTGGCAACGGCGCGTCGGCCGGAGCAGCTTGCTCCTCTCGTCGAAAAGTACGGGGAGCGTGTGCTTCCCGTAGCCCTGGATGTGACGGACGGCGCGGCGGCCGAGGCGGCGATCGAGGCGGCGGTGCGCCGCTTCGGACGGATCGACGTGCTGGTGAACAATGCCGGGTACGCGAATATTGCCCCGATCGAGACCGCGCCGGAGGAGGACTTCCGTCGCCAGTTCGAAACGAACTTCTGGGGTGTCTACAACGTCTCGAAGGCTGCGCTGCCGGTGCTGAAGCGGCAGGGAGCGGGCACATCGTGCAGTTTTCCTCGGTCGGTGGCCGCGTCGGCGCGAATGCGGGGCTGGGGTCGTATCAGGCGGCGAAGTTCGCGGTCGACGGGTTCACACGGGTTCTTGCCGCCGAGACCGCGCCGTTCGGCGTTCGCTGCCTCACCGTCGAGCCGGGTGGGTTCGCTACGGATTGGGCTGGCCCGTCGATGGAGATCCAGGCGATCCCGGCGGAGTACGACGGCACCGTCGGCGCCCTCGCCCGCCTGCTGGAGACGGACGTGGCGAAGGCCGGCGATCCCAAGCGCGCTGGGGAGATCCTGGTACGCGTCGTCAAAGGCGAAAAGCTGCCGACGCACCTGCTGCTCGGTGTGATGGCGGTGCATCTTGCTCAGGACTACTCCGGTCGCCAGATCGCTCAGGCCGAGGCGTGGCGGGAGCTCAGCGTCTCCGCGGACTTCGGCCAGCCGTATCCGGTCGAGCTGCCTGCTGCTCGATAAGTCGACGGCCGCTTTTTGGGGTGCGAGCAAAAGGAAAATACAGGGGTCTCTCCACTGCGCAGCGGACGATGGGGCCGTCCGCTGCTTCGGTCGAGATGACGTTTCGAGATGGACGAGATGACGTTCTCGAGCGGTCAAGATGACGTTGCGGAGGTTCCGAGAGGGCGCTAGGTGGTGTGGTCGACGACGATCTTCCAGCCGTCGGCGGTTTTTTCGAGGACCAGGGAGAAGAGGCCGTCGGCGCTGCCGCCGGCTTTTTTGCTGCGCTCGAGGTGGTAGCGGCCGATGCAGAGGGCGAAGTTGTCGCCGAGGGGGTGGACCTCGAGGTCGGAGAAGGAGAGGTTCCCCATGCTCTCCTGGGTGGGGTAGTTCTGGTGGTAGGCGGCGAGCATGCTGTCGTAGCCGCGCTGAATCTGGGCGTTGATGAAGAGGGTGTCGGGGGAGTTTTTGTAGGCGTCGGCGAAGGCGTCGAGGTCGCCGCGGTTCCAGGCCGTCCTCCTGGCGCAGGAGGACCTTGACGACGTCGAGCTCGAGCTGGGAGGCGGTCTTGAGGTTGGGCGTCTGCGGGTGGATGGCGGGAGCGAAGGCGAGAAAGAAGGAAGAGGAGCAGAGGCGCAAGGCGGGATGGACGGAGAGCATGAGACCTCGGCAGGTGTCGAATCGGAACGCTGATGGACCTCGGGAGCCGGTACGGAGGGCGGCGAGTCGTGAGGCGAGCTGAGTTCGAGGCGCTGGCGTGCTGGGCCTTGCTTCGGGGACTTAGATTCGCGTTATTGGGGGTTGGGGTGCTTGGCTGGGGTATCTTCGGGCACGCAGGCCGTGGGCGGCACGATGTGGGCGGTGGGGATGATCCAGAGGACGCTGACGAGGGCGACGAGGGCGAGGGCGAGGTGCGGATGGCGGAAGCTGAGGCCGATGGCGATGAGATAGAGCAGGATGGAGATCCAGTGCTTGCGCTCGGCGATGGCGTCCTGGCGCTCGAGCTGGCCGGTGGTGCGGAGGTGGTGGCCGATGGCGAGGCGCAGGAGGAGGAAGCTGGCGCCGGTGAGCATCATGGAGAGGACGTAGATGCAGACGGAGAAGGAGTCCATCTTGTGGTCGAGGACGTAGGCGGTGAAGAAGGGCAGAAGGGAGAGGCAGAAGAGAAAGGCGAGGTTGGCGTAGAGGATGCGCTCGTCGGCCTGGTCGGTGCGGTGGACGAGGTGGTGGTGGTTGACCCAGTAGACGCCGGTGAAGGCGAAGGAGAGCAGGTAGATGGCGAGGGTGGGCAGGATGGCGACGAAGGCCGGCGAGGCCGAGCTCGTGGGGGACCTTGAGCTCGAGCACCATGATGGTGATGATGACGGCGATGACGCCGTCGGAGAAGGCTTCGAGCCGGGCTGGGGAGGCGTGGGCTTTGGACATGGCGTTGGGCGAGGTCAGGTGAAGTGAGTCGGGCTTGGGATGCAGCATACAACGTGAGCGGGGGCGTGGGAGATGAGAGGCAGGATTGGACTAGAATTTACCCATGACACAAACTCCCGGGCATTCGGAAGCCAGTGCCGTGCCACGAGCGGTCGCGACGCGCGTGGTGCATGCGGTGTGCTCGCATGATTGCCCGGACTCGTGCGGCGTGCTGGTGACGATCGCGACGGCGCGGAGACGGGAGCGGAGCGCGCGGTGAAGGTGCAGGGCGATCCGGCGCATCCGGTGACGCGGGGATTTTTGTGCGGGAAGGTGGCGAAGTATCTGGACCGGGTGTACTCGCCGGAGCGGCTGCTGTATCCGATGCGGCGGCGGGCGGGCGTGCCGAAGGGGCCGGTGGAGGCAGGGGCGCGAGGCGGAGGCGTTTCGAGCGGATCTCGTGGGATGAGGCGCTGGAGCTGAGTTGCGGCGAGGCTGACGGCGATTGCGGCGGAGTTTGGGCCGGAGAGCGTGCTGCCGTACAGCTATGCGGGGACGATCGGGCAGCTGGGGTATGGGTCGATGGACCGGCGGTTCTTTCATCGGCTGGGAGCGTCGCAGCTGGACCGGACGATCTGCGCGGCGGCGGGTGGGGCGGCGCTGAAGAGCGTGTATGGGATCAAGCTGGGGACGGCGCCGCGAGGACTTTGCGCATGCCGGGTTGGTGATTGCGTGGGGCGCGAACATCCACGGGAACAATATTCATCTGTGGCCGTTTATTGAAGAGGCGCGGCGCAAGGGCGCGCAGCTGGTCGTGATCGATCCGTACCGGACGCGGACGGCGGCGCTGGCGGATGAGCATCTGGCGATCAATCCGGGGACGGATGCGGCTGCTGGCGCTGGCGATGATGCATGTGATCCTGCGCGAGGGGCTGGAGGATGCGGAGTATATCGCCGAGTGCGACGCATGGGTTTGCGGAGCTGCGGGCGCATGCGCTGCGGGCGGAGCACTCGCCGGAGGCGGCGGCGGCGGTGACGGGGATTGCGGCGGAGGCGATTGTGCGGCTGGCGCGGGACGTATGCGACGCTGCGCGCGGACGACGGGACGGCCGGCGGTGATTCGGCTGAACTATGGGATTCAGCGCAGCGAGAATGGTGGGACGGCGGCGCGGGCGGTGTGTATGCTGCCGCTGCTGACGGGGGCGTGGCGGTATAAGGGCGGCGGGTTGCAGCTGTCGACTGTCGGGATCGTTTCCGTTCAACTCGGAGGCGTTGCAGATGCCGGAGTTGATGCAGGCGAGTCCGCTGGGACGGGCGGCTCGGGTGGTGAATATGAGCGAGCTGGGGCAGGCGCTGACGACGCTCGGGATGCAGGATGGCCGCCGGTGAAGGCGCTGTTTGTGTACAACTCGAATCCGGCGGCGGTGGCTCCGAACCAGAATGCGGTGCTGCGGGGGATGCGGCGCGAGGATCTGTTCACGGTGGTGCATGAGCAGTTCTTTACCGATACGGCGGACTATGCGGATGTGCTGCTGCCGGCGCCGACGTTTCTTGAGACGAAGGATGTGCAGGGAGCGTATGGGCATCTGTTCGTGCAGGTGTCGCAGCGCGGCGATTGCGCCGCTGGGCGAGGCGCGGAACAACGTGGAGCTGTTTGGCGAGCTGGGGCGGCGGATGGGATTTCCGGAGGCTTGCTTTCGACGATACGGCGGATGAGTCTGATCGATCAGGCGCTGGATGACGCAAGCACCCGTGGTTTGCGGGGATCGACGCGGGAGCGGCTGGAGCGGGAGGGGCATGTGGCGCTGAAGCTGCCGGAGGATGCGGAGGGGAGGACGCTGCCGTTCAGTACGGCGGAGTGGTTCCGGACGCCGAGCGGGCGCGGGGAGCTGACGCCGGTGCCGGTGTTTGTGGCGCCGCAGGAGTCGCGGGCGCATGCGGGAGGGGAGTATCCGCTGGAGTTTCTGCCGCGCAAGGCGGACAACTATATGAACTCGACGTTCGCGAATCATGCCGGGGCACCAGCGGATGGAGGCGAAGACGGCGGGCGTGCTGGAGATGCATGGCGATGGACGCGCGAGCGCGGGGGGTCGCGACGGGCGATGAGGTGGAGGTCTTCAATGCGCGGGGGCGGATGCGGCTGCGGGCGCTGGTGGATGGGCAGGTGGCGCCGGGGGTGGTGGCGGCGCGGCTGGATTGGAACAAGCTGGGCGGGATATTTCGGGCGCGGGCGCGAATGTGAATGCGCTGACGTCGGAGCGGCTGACGGATATCGGCGGCGGGGCGACGTTTTACTCGACGTTGGTGGAGGTGCGGAAGGCTGGGGTCGAGGTTGTAATGCGGTGTAGCGTGTAGACGGAATCGAACGGAGCAAGGGGTTCATGGCTGAGGCAGTAGCGGTAAGGGAAGCGGTTGCGTTGCCGGGGTTGGAGGAGATTCGCCAGGCGGCTGAGGTGGTGCATCGTGTCATGCCGGCGACGCCGCAGTACACGTGGCCGTTGCTGAATGTGCGGGCCGGGGCCGAGGTCTGGGTGAAGCATGAGAACCACACGCCGGTGGGAGCGTTCAAGCTGCGCGGCGGGCTGGTCTATATGGACTGGCTGCATCGGACGCGGCCGGAGATCAAGACGGTGGTCTCGGCGACGCGGGGCAATCATGGGCAGTCGATCGCGTTTGCGGCGCGGCAGGTGGGGGTGCGGGCGGTGATCGTGGTGCCGCACGGCAACAGCCGCGAGAAGAATCATGCGATGCGTGCGCTGGGCGCGGAGCTGATCGAGTTCGGCGAGGATCTGCAGGCGGCGAGCGAGCATGCGGCGGCGCTGGCGGAGGCGAACAAGGCGGAGGGGTGGCATCGCATTCCGAGCTACGACCAGAATCTGGTGGCGGGGGTGGCGACCTATGGGCTGGAGTTTCTGACGGCGTGTCCGTGGCTGGAGACGGTGTATGTGCCGATCGGGATGGGTTCGGGGATCTCGGGGATGATGGCGGCGCGGGATGCGCTGGGGCTGTCGACGAAGATTGTGGGTGTGGTGTCGAGCCACGCGCCGGCGATGGCGCTGTCGTTTGCCGCGGGTGAGGTGATCGAGCACCCGGTGACGACGGTGATTGCGGATGGCGTGGCGTGTCGGCGGCCGGATGCGGCGTCGCTCGAGTTTGTGCGGGCGGGCGTGGAGCGGATCGTGATGGTTACAGATTCCGAGGTGGAGCATGCGATGCGTGCCTACTTCGCGGACATTCATCAGGTGGCGGAGGGCGCCGGGGCGATGGGACTGGCCGCGCTGCTGCAGGACCGCGCGAGCGGCCGGGTTGGCGGAGGGCGCACGCGTGGGAACGGTGCTTTGTGGCGCGAATGTGGACAGCGATGTGTTTGCGGCGGTGCTGGCGCGCAGGGCGGCCGAATGATTGGTTGGACGGCGAGAGGGATGTTTTTTTACAAAGATTTGTTGGTTGGCGAGTAACGAAGCGGAAGCGAGTAGAGTCGGAGTATTGAGCAATTGCGCGTATCGATGGGCCGGCGGCGGCACGGGGAATTTCTGTGGGCGGCGTTCGGAGGGAGTAACTAGGGAGCCAACTCGCGTCAGGCGGGTTGCTCCCATATAATCAGATTTTCGCAGAGGATCGAGCTTGGATGCAGTTTGGGCGCGATTTCGACAGCAATGAGGGTGTGCGTATTTTTACCGTAAAGCGAGAGAGCGGAAGCTCCCTGATGAGTCAGACCAAGCCTGTGTGCACGCGCTCCGGCCGCATTCGCATCGCTGTTGCCGTAGCAATTCTTGCCCTCACCGCGCTGGCGGTTCCGAACGGATCTGGGCAGGTAACTCCCCTTCCGAAGGGCAACATCTTCTCGACCGGAGCACCGGCGACGCCACAGATATTGTGCGCATCCGCAGGTGATCGGGAATCGGCGCATTCCGAAGGAGTCGGTGCTGGCGCGGCTGTTCAGCCGCGAGGGCGACACCTATGATCCGCTGACGGTGGAGCGCGACTTCAACTCCTTGTGGAACACCGAGTACTTCGAGAACGTCCAGATCGAAAAGGTCGAGACGCCGAAGTGCGTGCAGTTGGTGATCTACGTGAAGGAGAAGCCGACCATTCGCGAGATCGACTACAAGGGCCTGAACGCGGTCTCGCAGTCGGACGTGCTGGAGCGGTTCAAGAAGGCCAAGGTGCCGCTGAGCGTCGAGAGCCAGTACGATCCGACCAAGATCAAGCAGGCTGAGGTGGTGCTGCGCGACCTGCTGGCGGAGCATGGCCACCAGTTTGCGCATGATCCGGACGGAGGTCAAGAATATTCCTCCGGCCTCGGTGGCGCTGACCTTTGTGATCAAGGAAGGTCCGACGGTCAAGGTGGGCAAGATCGCCTTCGACGGCAACGCAGCACCTGAGCGACCGTACGCTGCGTGCGGCGATGGTGAATCTGCGGCCGATCGGCATTCCGCACTCGATCATTCTGGAGAACCTGCTGCCGCGGACCTTTGACGCCAGCAAGCTGGATGAGGACACCGAGCGGGTGCAGCAGGCGTACCGCGACCGCGGCTACTTCCAGGCACGCACCAGCGACGCGACCACCAAGGTGCGTGACGCGGGCGGTATCAATTTCTTTACGCTGCGTCCTTCGACCGGTAAGCGGATCGACATCCTGATGCCGGTGGATGAAGGCGAACGCTTCCGTCTGGGCGGCATTACCTTCTCGGGGAACAAGGCGGTTACGAACCTGAAGGTTCTGCGCGCGCAGTTTGCGCAGAAGGACGGCGAGTACTTCAACGCCACCCATGTTCAGCAAGGGTCTGGATCAGCTGCGCAAGGCGTATGGCTCGCTGGGCTACATCAACTTTGTCGGTACCCCGACGCCGCGTGTCGATGAGGCGAAGAAGCTGGTCTATCTGAATATCGATATCGACGAGGGCGAGAAGTTCTATGTGTCGCGCATCGAGTTCACCGGCAATACGGTGACGCGCGACAAGGTGATTCGCCGCGAGCTGATGCTCGAAGAGGGCCAGGCCTACAACAGCCAGCTGTGGGAGCTTTCGATCCTGCGCCTGAACCAGTTGAACTACTTCGAGACGCTGAAGGCGGACCAGGACTCGGAGAGCCGGCAGAACGCGGACAACCACACGGTCGATCTGCTGCTGAAGCTGAAGGAGAAGGGTAAGAACTCGATCGGTCTGAACGGCGGCGTCAGCGGTCTTTCGGGAAGCTTCATCGGTCTGAACTATCAGACGAACAACTTCCTGGGTCTGGGCGAGACGCTGTCGCTGACGGCGAACATCGGCGACCTGGCGCGGACCGAGAGCTTCGGATTTACCGAGCCCTACCTGCGCAACAAGCCGATCTCGGTGGGCTTCCAGGTGTTCGACAGCAAGCGCGACTACAACCCGGCGAAGGCGTATTCGACCACCGGCCAGAGCGCGAATCTGTCGGCGGCGCAGCCGTCGCAGCTGCAGAACTACAACACCTCGACGGTGGGTACGACGTTCTCGGTGAGCGAGCCGCTGCGGCATCTGTTCAGCAAGTCGGGCGTGGCGCGAGTCGGACTCTCGTATGGACTTTCGCGTTCGTCCATTACGACCTTCAATACGAATACGCACAATGTCTTTCAGTCGTTGGCATTCCGTTCCGGCATTCAGGGACAGAATCAGCTGAATGGCATTATCACTTCGGTGTTCACGCCGAGCTTCACGTTCTCGACGCTGGACCGCGCGGTCGGACCGCACAACGGCAAGGACTTCAATGCCGCGGTGCAGATTGCCGGTGCGGGCGGCAACGTGAAGTACTACCAGCCGGTCGTGAGCTATCGCCAGTTCTTCCCGATGAAGGGTCTTCGGGTGAACAAGGAAGGGCATAACGTCCTCGGGTACCGTATCCAGGTCTCGCACTCGGCCGGCTTTGCCGGCGACGTGGCGCCGCCGATGAACCGTATCTATGGTGGTGGTGAGAACGATGTGCGCGGCTTCGATATTCGTGCGTCTTCGCCGTACACCTTTATCCCGAACAATATTCTGTTCAACCTGACGAACCCGGACGGAACGACGGTTCCGCGCGATCCGACCAACCCGACGCTGGGGAATGTGACGATTCCGCTGCCGATCTATCGTCTGGTGGCGATCGGCGGCGACACCAGCTTGACGTCCAACCTGGAGTACCGGATTCCGATCGTGAACCAGGTGACGTTTGCCTTCTTCACGGACTTCGGTCTGGTCGGCGACCTGCAGAAGAGCCAGTTGCGCGAGAGCGTGGCGGGTGCGTCGGCGATCACGAGCGTGGCGTATGGCTGCCCGACGTTCATCAACGGCGCCTGCTTCGGCGGACAGAAGGTCGACTTCCCGGCGCTGCCGCTGTTGAAGACGGTGCCGGGTACGAACTTCGTTCCGCGTATGTCGAACGGTGCCGAGTTGCAGGTGATTCTGCCGATCATCAACGCGCCCTTCCGGCTCTACTACGCGTACAACCCGCTGCGTCTGGAGCGGAATCTGCCGCAGCAGCTTGCCGTCAGCAACTCGGAGTTCCGGAGCTTCTTCCCGAACACCACGGCGGGCGACTACAGCTACCAACAGGCGCTGCAGTACTACGGAGCGGACTATCAGCTGCGCGAGCCGCGTAAGACCTTCCGTCTGACGGTCAGCACCACGTTCTAAGTCGATGCCTGCTTGCTCCTGGCGCATGCGCTGGGAGCAAGCAGGCGGGACGCAAAGCTTGAAAAGGACCTGCTCGCGCAGGTCCTTTTTGTTTGTGCTGCTTTTGCTCTGTTTGTGCTCGATGCGGTTGCTTGTTGGTTCGGCGGTGTGGTGATCGACATATCCCAACGCGCGTGCGGTCTGTGAGTTTGAGGGAAAGAAAGTACAAAATACAGGGGTCTCTCCACTGCGCGGCGGACGATAAGCTGTCCGCCGCTTCGGTCGAGATGACGTTTTTATGGGCGGGACGTTTTGGGAGGGCCGAAACTTGATCAGTCGATACGCTTAGTAGTTGCGCTGATACATGCGGGAGATGCGGTCGTGCCAGCCGAGGCGGTCGTCGTCCAGCCAGGCCCAGAGGAAGCCCATGCCGAGCGGGCAGGCAGAGAGCAGCAGCGCCCAGGTGCGGCGACGCATGGCGGAACGGGTGGGGTTCTCGTCGGAGAAGGTGCAGAGCGCGATGCGGGCGTAGCGCATGCCCGGGGTCGCGTCCGAGAGGGTGAAGAACAGGGTTTGGTAGAGCAGGAAGAGGAGCAGGAACGATCCGGCCGCGGAGACGGCGGCGGTCGGGCCGGTGGGCAGACGGTCGGCGGCCAATGCGGCCGCGGCGACGAAGGTGAAGAAGGCCCCGGCCAGGATGCTGGCATCGACGGCCGCGGCCATCAGGCGCAGGTTGAGCGGCGCGGGCTGCGGCGGCAGCACAAAGGGCGTCTCATCGACCACGACGGCGTGGCTGCGCGGCGTCTCGAGGCAGATGGAGGACCACTCGGGCGCGGTGGACTCGTCGCCGTGGGTGGGAGGCGATCTGCGTGGTCTCGACCTCAAAGATGCGGAGCTGCGCCGAGCTGGCGGCGGCCTCGGCCTCCTCGCGGAGAGGGCCTTCGGCGAAGCGCGGCCTGGCCTTGCGCGAGGCTACGAGCTGCCGGGGAAACTCGAGCAGATTCGCGGGCAGCGGCTCGGGTGGGCTGGCGGGCTCCTCGAAGACGGGGGTCTGGCGAAAGGCGATCTCTTCGTCGAGCGCGATGCGTTCGTCCTCTTCGAAGGGGTCGTGGGGATGGTGGTCGAAGGGATCGCGCAGCGCGGAGGCGCGGGACGAGCGTGCTCCCGGCGAGCTGGCGCTGCCGATGGGGCCGAGCTCGCCAAAGAGGCGAACGGTGAGGCGCGGATCGGGCTCAGCGGCCGCGGCGTTGCGTGCGAGAGAGGACTGCGGAGCTGCGGTGGCCTGACGGCGCGGTCGCGTGGAAGCGGCGGGCGGCGGCACAAGGGACAGCTCGAGCGGCGGCTCCGGCTCGGAGACGAGCTCCTGAAGCTCCGGGTGTTGCTGGAACTCTTGAAGCGTCTGGAGTTCCTGGAGTTCCTGATGCTCCTGAAGTCCAGGGAGTCGAGGCTCGGGGGCAGGCACGAGCGCGAGCTGCGGGATCTCGGGGGTGTTCTCCTGAAGGCGAGCCTGTTCGAGCTCTGCCATCAGCTGCTGCTGGGCGATCTCGATGGCGATCGCATTGCGCGCGGCGATCTCGGCGGCGGCGTTGGCCTCATCGATGGCGCGCTGGGACTCCGCGGCCAGGAAGTCGCGATAGCTTTGGGAGCGGGCGTAGCGCTCGGCTACGGTGGCCGCGATCTGGTTCGCGCGACTGGAGGAGGGGGAGCGTTCCGGGGTGGGAGCCGGAGCGGCGCCGCGATCGCGGCGGGAGCGATGCGCCGCGAGGCGTTCTGTAACCTGCTGGCGCAGCAGGTTGTCGGCTTCGCGCTCTCGCTCGGCGGGTGACCTGTCGGACGAGTGCAGTTGAAATTCTGCGGACCTCAGTGTGTTCAATTCGTGCCCCGTTTGCGTAAATCGGTTAGCCTCAAAAAGAGTGGCCCGTCCGTGAAGCATTCCAAAAGCGTTGAACCAGAAAAGCAGAGCAAACGCTCGCAGCGACGTCTAACTCTGTGCACGCCCAGTTTGCTGCCCGACGGGAGCGGCGCGTTGGTCGACATCGTGAGGGGGTCTTACAGTAGAAGGATGCGTGAGGTCGTGCGAACACCCTGCCGTAACTGCCTGCAAAGCCGAGTCTTAAATGCCGTCCTTCTCTTAAGTACCATGCTGCCGTGTCTTGGTCATGAGTATCTTGCGGCCCAGGAGGTGTCTTCGCTGGCACCTCCCACCGGCGCGTCCGCGGCGACCGGGGAGGCGAGCTCGAGCTCGCTGCCCGATGCCCCGGGGCAGCTGCCCTATGCCACGGCGCAGGTGGTGCCACAGGCGGATACTCGCACCACGGTGGAGATCGAATCCACCAATCCGCAGATCAAGGTTGGCAGCCATTACACGCTGGATAAAGATGTCGTGATCACCTATGGCGATCGCGTGATCCATGCCGACCATATCGAGTACGACAGCGACACCGGAGATGTAACCGCGACGGGTCACTTATTGATCGAGGGCGGAGCCAATCACGAGCACATTACCGCGAGCCACGGGACCCTGAATGTGCAGACGCAGACGGGGCGCTTCTACGATGCGGTGGGATCGGTGGGGCTGAAGCAGTCGGGGACGACGCGGGCGGGTGGTGTATGCCAACAGCAATCCCTTCCTGTTCTCGGGCAAGGTGGTGGTGAAGCGCGGGCCGGAGGAGTACGACGTCTACGACGGCACGGTGACCTCCTGTCAGCTGCCGACGCCGGACTGGCTGCTGTCGGCGGGCAAGTTCAGCGTGGATGGAGACAAGGCGCGCGGCAGCAACAGCATCTTCCATCTGCTGAATCTGCCGCTGCTGTATCTTCCGTACGTGACGCTGCCGACGGATCCGGGCGCGCGGCAGAGTGGCATTCTGATTCCGGAGGTCGGCAACTCGTCCGATAAGGGCATCACGATCGGCGACAAGTTTTATTTCGTGATCAACCGGAGCTCGGATCTGACGCTGGGTATGATCTACTACTCGCTGCGCGGGTGGTCGGAGTCGGGGACGTATCGCTATCGCGGGATTGGGCAGGACTTCGTTACGGCGCACTTCAGTTCGCTGCAGGATCGGGGCTATACGCCTCCGGGCGGCGTGTATACCTACCAGGGCGGCACGGATATTACCTTCAAGGCGCGGCATGACTTTTCGCCGGAGACGCGCGTGGCGGCGGACGCCGAGTATCTGAGCTCCTACATCTACCGCGAGGCGTTCACGAATAACTTCAACCAAGCGGTGACGACGGATATTCTCTCGGACGTGTACGGCGTACACAATCAGGATGGAACCTCGACCTCGTTGCTCGTCGATCGCTATCAGGGCGAGAAGCCGTTGCCGCAGACGCCGGCGCAGATCGCGGCGGACGAGCCGGTGGTGGAATCGCAGATCACGATCTTCCATATTCCTTCGCTGAACTTCGAGACGACGGAACATCTTCTGGGGGATGGCCGCTTAGCTGTGGAGCATGGACGCTTCGGCGAGCGGGATGAAGCGCACGCAGCCGGGGTTCACGACGGGAGGCGTCGGCCGGTTCGATGTTCACCCGGAGCTGGCGTATCCGTTCGCGGTGGGCGGCTGGCATATCCGGCCCTCGGTCGCGGTGCGGGATACGTTTTATGGCGATAGCAGGCTGAGTACGCTGTGCGCAGATCACCGGGCTGCCGGTGGAATCGAGCGCGTCGATCAACCGGAGCGATGTGGAGGCGGAGCTGGAGATACGGCCGCCGGTGGTGGAGCGGACCTTCGATTCGCCGTTGCTGGAGAAGATCTTCCACGGCGAGGTGAAGCACACCATCGAGCCGGAGATTACCTATCGGTATGAGACGGGGATCAACAACTTTCAAAATATCCTGCGGTTTGACGACGTGGATGTCGCGAGCGATACGAATGAGCTGGAGTACGGCGTGACGCAGCGGCTGTTTCTCAAGCCGGGGCGCTTTCATCCGTGCCGGCCGGCGGAGCAGGGCAAGCCCGCAGAGATGGCCGACGTGACCGAGGACGATACCCAGCCCGACGACACGCCGAATGGAAAGCCGGCGCCCACGACGCCCCGGTGCGGGACGCGTGAGTTCTTTAGCTGGCGCGTGGCGCAGAAGGCCTTCTTCAACGAGAACTTCGGTGGCGCGATCGTCGATGGCAAGCGCAATATCCTGGAAACGACGCTGAACTATACCGGAATCGCATTCCTGACGGAGCCGCGCAGTATCGCGCCGCTGATCTCGCGGCTGCGGATCCGGCCGTCGGACACGGTGGATGTGGAGTGGGACTTCGACTACGACACGGGTGCGAGCAAGTTTACGACCAACAACCTTTTTGTTGATGTGCACAAAGGCGATACGTTCGGGGGATTCAGCCTGGCGCGGTTGAATGCTCCGGGACGGTTCTATACGGATGGGATGGCCTCGACGACCTCCAACTTCAACCAGATGCGGGTGCTGTTGGGAGAGGGCAAGCCGACCAAGGAGGGGCTGAGCGCGGCGGCGAGTGGCGGCTTCGATCTGCGGCAGGGTTCGCTGCAGTATGCCTCGGTGCAGGCGTCGTATAACTGGAACTGTTGCGGTTTCAACGTGGAATATCGCAAATACGAACTGGGCGCGGTGCGTAACGAGAGTACGGAGACGTTCAGTTTCACGCTGGCCAATATCGGGTCGGCGGGGAATCTGCGTCGCGCGACCAGCTTGTTCTGAGGAGGGAGGGACGGTCACGGGCGGGAATGGCCATGCAATAATGGGGCATTGTGTCTACCGTCGTGACTCCCTTTCGCTCTTTAGTTCTGGCGCTTACGTTGGCAGCTATTGGTTGCCACGCACAGCTGCCAGCCAGTTCGGCCACTGCGACCAACCCTCAGGCTAACGGTGCGAGTGCGGATGGATTGTCCCCAGAGCTGGCCCGCCGGATCGAGGTGCTGATCCGCTCGCGCGCCAATGTGCCCGCAGAGTACGAGATTCATATTGGAGCTCCGCATAAGAGCGACATGCCTGGGTTCAATGCGATCACGGTCGGCTTCAGCGCGCGCAGGCAAGCAGACCGCTCCCCTGGATTTTCTGCTGTCGCAGGATGGCAAGACGCTGGCTCAGTTCAAGAAGTTCGATATCAGCCAGGACCCGAAGACGCTGGTCTCGGGTGGCGGCCGGCCGGGTCGTGGAGGCCCGGAGAACGCGCCGGTGCTGATTGTGGGCTTTGACGATCTGGAGTGCCCGTTCTGCGCGCAGATGAACGCACAGCTGTTTCCTGCGGTGCTGAAGCGCTACAAGGATCAGGTGCGCGTGGTGTATCGGGACTTCCCGCTGCAGCAGCATCCCTGGGCGATGCGGGCGGCGATCGATGTGAACTGCGTTGGCGCGCAGAGCGTTCCCGGATATTGGAACCTTGTTGATTACATTCACGCCCATGCCAGCGAGATCGGCGGCACGACGCCGCAGGAGAAGACGGTGGCGCATGCCAACGAGATGTTGGACAAGCTGGCGCGCGAAGAAGGCGCTCGGCAGAAGGTGAAGGCCGATGTGCTGGACGCCTGCATTGCGAAGCAGGACGCGAGCGCGGTGCAGCAGTCGATGAAGGAAGGCGAGGAGCTGGGCGTAGAGGCGACTCCTGCCTTGTTTATCAATGGCGAAAAGATTGAAGGGGCGCAGCCCATCGAGTATGTTTATCGCATGATCGATGGCGCGCTGATCGCGGCCGGGCAGAAGCCGCCCGCGCCTGAGGCGACGTCGCCGGCCGCAGCTCCCAAGCCGGGCAACTAGATTCGTACCAACGACACCATACGAAGGTTTGCAGAGACACTAATGACGAAAAGATCGGATTTTGCACGGCAGCCGAAGGATTCACGTCTTCGGTTGTTCCCTGTCCTCCTCTTCGCAGGTTCTGTTCTTGTGACTGCCTCTGGGTGCCATCGCGCACCCAGCGCGGACGTTGTGGCCACGGTCAATGGCAAGCCCATTATGCGTGCGGAGATGGATAAGCAGTATGCCGCGCTGATTCAACAACAGCAGCAGCAGGCTCCTCCGTCTCCCGAACAGGCCGATCTGGCAAGGTTGACGGTTGTCAGCAATCTGATCAATGAGGAGATCATCGAGCAGCGCGCGGCCAAGATGAACCTGACGGCGACCAACGAAGAGGTCGACGCGAAGGTCGCGGAGATGAAGGCTCCCTCCACCGAGGAGCAGTTTCAGGCAGCACCTCAAGGCGCAGAATCTGACCATCGATTCGTTGCGGCAGGAGATTCGCCACTCGCTGACGATCAACAAGCTGCTGAATAAGGAGATCAACTCCAAGATCACGGTGTCGGACGCGGATATTGCGAGCTTCTATCAACAGCACAAGGCTGAGTACAACCTGATCGAGACGCAGTATCGGCTTGCCGAGATTCGCGTGACCGGCGTGCCTTCGGACCAGCCCGGCAACCTGCAGGGAAGCAAGGCGACCAACGATACCGAGGCGCGCAAGAAGATCCAGGCGCTGAAGGCACGGCTGGACAGCGGCGAAGACTTCGGCGCGCTCGCGATGAACTTCTCGGAGCGTCCGGAGACGGCGGCGAGCGGCGGCGATATGGGATTTGTAACCGAGTCGCAGATGCATGCCGACCCGAATGTCTACAACGCGGTGATGAAGTTGAAGCCGGGGCAGATCACCGATATTCTCCCGGTGCTCGATGCCCAGTCGAAGAAGCCGGTGGGATATGCGATCTACAAGCTGACCTCGAAGGAGCTTCCCGGACAACACGATCTGAGCGATCCGATTGTGCAGCAGGGGATCCGGCAGCAGCTGCACAACGACCGGTCGCAGCTGTTGAAGAACGCGTACTTCGAGATGCTGAAGGATCAGGCGAAGGTTGCGAACTACTTCGCCGAGCAGATCTTCAAGAACGAAGCCAAGTAACCGCTTCGGCTTGATAGGCCGGAAATAGGAACGCCCGCACTCTCCTAGTGAGAATGCGGGCGTTCTGTTTGTGGGTAAGTTAGCGGACGCTTACGGCGAGGTCCGCGGTGCCGACGGAGTGGTGGCTGGCTAGATTGCGGCGCAGGGCGTCGGCTCTGCGGGAGGTAGCTCTTGTAGACGCTGATGTGGAAGCAGGACTGCTGGAACTCCTCCTCGACGTCGATCTTGCCCGTCTGGACGAGCGGCAGGAGATAGCCGCGAAGCCAGGCGATCTGCGTCATGGAGAGGCCGTGCTTGGCGATGTCGATGGCCTGGCCGGTGAGATGGGGCGAGGCGGTGTCGCCTTCGGCGGGAGCGGCGTTGCCGTTGATGTGGATGAGGTGCTGCTGGAACTGGACGGTGCGGACGGCGGAGTTGACCTGCAGGGGCGTCTGGAAGCGGGCGTAGAACTCGCGGGAGAGCTGGGTGAGGAAGTCCGCGGTCCAGGCGCGGCAGTAGCGGCGGTTGGCGGGAAGGCGCTCGTCGACCTGGAGGTTCTGGGCTGAGGGGGAGCGCGACGAGGAGGCCTTGGTTGCGCATGCGGTCGAGGTCGGCGTCGTCCTGGATGCGGGTGAGACCGTCGCGGTCGGCGACCTCGTTCTGGTGGAGCAGGATCTCGTGGGAGCCCTTGAGCGGTGGCGGAACGATGAGTCGGCCGCGCTTGTTGTAGAGGGTGGGAAGCAGAGTGGGCGTGGCGACGGTCGCTGGAATGGGCGACGGTGCGAGGCTGCGGGCGCGAGCTGCGGAGGCGCTGCGGTGTGGTGCGCGACGGTGACGATGTGCGCGGTGTGGTGCGGATGGTGCTGCTGGGCGGCGACGAAGGCGTGGACGCGATCGGCGGTGGCGCGATCGGCGACGCGGATGGCTTTGGGGTGATCGAGCGGAGCGTGATCGACGGCGGCGCGACCGGGAACCGCGCGCGGGGCGATGATCACGCGGGGTTTGCGGCGCGATGGCTTGTGCGCGCGCGGCTGGACGTGCTGGAGCTGCGCGGGTTTGTGCTGGTGCACGTTGAGCTTGTGAGGATGCGTGACGCTCGCGTGGAGCGGAGATGGAAGCAGGGCAAAGCAGAGGAGCGCCGTCGCGGCGTGATGGGAAGCAGGGAAGCGCATTGCGGGTGTGAAGGCGCGGAGACGCCAGAGCAATTCCTACTTTAGCGGATTGCGGCGAGAGGCTGTAAGTGTTGAGCTGGGTTCCGTATACTCGACGGAGAAAGCAGAACAATTAGGCAGAGAAAGGGAGCAAGCATGCGGGGTTTGTTTCTGGGAGCGGCGGTGATGGCTTTGGGTTCGGGAATGGCGTTGGCGCAGGATCCAGCGTCGGCGCAGTTTTATACGGAAAAAGTGGTGCCGGTGCTGCAGGCGAACTGCTACCAGTGCCACGGCGGGACGAGCCATCGCGGCGGACTTTCGCTGGCGACCAAGGCGGGGATGCTGAAGGGCGGCCACGATGGGACGGTGCTGGTTCCGGGGCACCCGGAGTCGAGCCTGATCGTGAAGCTGATCCGGCATGAGGGCCCGAAGGACGACCCGATGCCGATGCCGCCGAGCAAGCCGAAGCTGTCGGACGCGGACATCGCGGTGGTCGAGCAGTGGGTGAAGGCGGGAGCGATCATGCCCGGGGAGACCGCGGCCCGGTAGTCTCTTTCGTGCCGGAGGGGGTACCCCCCCTCCCCCTATCTTGGAGGTAAAATCCTTCGTTTCAATGAGATAGAGGATGTCTTCGCTGGCAAAATAGTCATAGCAAAGGACTTATCGCTAAAATATTCCAACGAAAAGACTTATGGGCGGAGGCTGGGATCATTGCGGATCCTGCCTTCGCCCTTTTCTCTGTTTTAAGTGTAGCGAGTTGGGTGGGGTGAATCGGCAGAAATCTTGAGCGCGGAAAAGGCGCGTCGTTGTTGGGGATTTCGCGATTTCGGGGTGGTGCGGGGGCTTGACACGCGAATTTGCTGGGGTTTTTGAGGGATTTATTTTGAGGGTAGAATCCTCCGTGTAGCGGAAACGAGCCTGGATTGTACGGAGCGCTTTGCGGATTTATCTCGATGCTTGCGCGCTGAACCGATTGTCCGATGACCAGTGGCAGACCCGTATTCGCGCGGAGGCGGAGGCGGTCGAACAGATCTTCGGCCTCATATTTCTGGGCAGGGTGCGAGTGGGTTGCGAGCCGGGTGCTTGAGGTTGAACTGAGGCGGAATCCAGATCTGGGGAAGCGAGCCGACGCGCTAGAGCTGCTCTCCCATGCGGCTTCGGTGAGCTCTCCGAGCGAGCGGGTGCTGGATCGCGGTAGACTGCTGGCAAGGGTGGGATATGGCGCGTTCGATGCGCTGCATCTCGCTCATGGCGAGGATCTGCCGGTCGATGTGCTGCTGACGACGGATGATCGGTTTATTCGCAAGGCCGCGCGTGGGCTGGGTGCGCCGACGGTGCGCATGGCAAATCCGCTAGACTGGCTCGAGGAGGTGCAGGAATGGCTCCGAATGAGACCGTAGCGATGATCGACGGGATGAGCGACGACGAGTTCGAGCGCCATGCGCTCGGCATCCTGCACCGCGAGCTGGGTGTGTATGGGCTGGCGCGGTTTATTCGGGTGTACCGCGCCGGGAGTGGGGACTACACGCGGGACCGTCACCAGTGGCTGGATGGGGTGAGCGTTGAGGATGTGATCGCGCAGCTTTAGGGACTCGACTACATCTATCGAGTAGGACAACGGCGCGATCAGTGGGGAGATAGCCCTAGCCAAAATTAGGACCGAGAATTTTCTACGAATCTCCTTGCCTTTGTCCGCAAGCTGCGGCTACGCTCGGGTCATAGCCGATCATGCAAAGGAGAGTTCCGTGGGGAAGTTTCGCATTCGTGTGAAGGTACAGGGCTTTGAATTAGAAGTAGACGGGGACCGAGAGGACATACCAGCGATTACAAGCGCCGTGCAACGTCAGTTGGGAGGCATGATTCAACCGACGGACTTTACGGGCGACGTGCCAGAACAGACACTGCGACATCCCCTGGTTATTGATTCCGCAGATATCAAAGCCAAGCGAGCACCTAGGCGGAAGCCCTCTAATGGCAAGTCTGGCCCCGACGCTGGAGCTTCCACAACGATTGATTTTCGCCACGACTCTGCACAATATGGCAGCCCAAAGCAGAGCTGGACGGTTTCTCAGAAATGTATTTGGCTGTTGTTCGTACTCAAAGGCGTGAAGGGTACTGATGAAGCATCAGCCTCGCAACTCACTGCGACGTGGAACAGCCAGTTCAAGCCGGCGGGCAAGCTTCACCCTCCTAACGTACCTCGTGAATTGAGCAGTGCAAAGGTTTCTTCTCCTGCTCCTGTCGGTGAGGATAAGGGGGCTTGGTTCCTTACAGACGAGGGGCACAATGTCGCGCGTGGTCTGGTAAAGGAAGGCCTTGGTCTGTCGCAATGAAGCTAGAGCGCTTCGTCGAGATAGCTGGGATAAAGGAAGTTCGAGAGGTCGAGAAGGCTATCCTTCTCGCCTTCTTCTTTTTAAAGACCGAGGAGAAGATCGATTTCACAGCGGCAGAAGCGGCCGGCTGGCTTGAGGGGCTTCATTTCGGGAGCCCGAACGTCAGCAGGCTTCGATCCCATCTCAAGGAATGTTTCGATGTAGTCAGGGGTTCATCCCCTGAGTCGTTCCGCTTACACCGAAGGGCGATTGATCGATTTCAGGATAATTATCCGAATTTGAGCGAGAACGAAGAAATCGCCCATCAAAACTCGATCATTCCTCATAGTGTATTTACGCCTACTCGCGCATATATAGAGTCCTTGTGCAGACAGATAAATGCCGCCTACGAGAACAATGTGTTCGACGGGTGTGCGGTCCTGATGAGGCGGCTCATGGAGGTTTTGCTTATTCATTCCTTTGAGCACGCAAGCCAGGCAGCTGAAATACGTGGCCCTGACGGCAATTTCTTGATGCTCGAAAAGATCCTCGACCGGGTCAAGTCCACGCAGGCTTTTAGCCTTTCAAGAAACAGCAAGGAAACCGCAGAAGTCTTCCGCAAGCTGGGAAACTTTTCAGCTCATAAAATCCATTACACCTGCCGGAGAGAAGACATCAAGAAAGTCGCGTTCGATTACCGCGCTTTGTTTGAAGAGTTGCTATACAAAGCAGGGATCAAGATATGAGCCAAAGGAGATAAGAAGACATACCGGGATTTCGGGAAGATCGCCACGGCTTTCAGCAGTGCCCTAAGCGAGGCGAAACCCCGGGAGCGAAGAAATGAAAAACGGCCCCTTGCGGGGCCGTTTTTGGTGCGAGGAGGAAACTCCTACTGGAGGAGGGTGCCTTCTTCGGGGAGGGTTTTGGCCTCCTCGGGGGGGATGACGACGGCGGCGGCGACACGGTCCTGAGCGTCCAGGTCGAGCAGCTTGACGCCCATGGTGGAGCGGCCGGCGGCGCGGATCGACTTGGTGTCGATGCGGATGATCTTGCCGAATTGGCTGATCACCATCAGCTCGGTCGTGTCGTTGACCAGGTTGATGCCGGCGACCTTGCCGATCTTGGGCGTCGTCTTCATGTTGATGACGCCGGTGCCGCCGCGGGACTGCAGACGGTAACGGTCGACGTCGGTGCGCTTGCCGAAGCCGTTCTCGCTGACCGAGAGGATGAGGCAGGAGGTGAGGCCGAGCTTCTCGTCGAGCTTGTCGAGCTTGGCCTGCTTCTCCTGTTTCTCCTGGGTGTCGGCGTCGCCGTTGTCCTCGAGGTTGGAGCCGAGGAGCTCCTGGCCGTCGGGGGCGGTGGTGGTGGCGGCGCCGGCCTCGCGGAAGGCGTCGGCGGTGGAGGGAGCACCGATGAGGGCGTTGAGTTCGGCGGTGAGGCCGAGCTTCTCGGCGTGCTCGCGGCGCTGCTGGTTGCGAGCCTCGTCGGAGGGGGTGGCGGCGGCGCCGACCACGTAGTCTCCCTTGCGCAGGTTGATGCCCTTGTTGCCGTAGGCGGGGCGACCCATGGGACGGAGGTCGCGCTCGTCGAAGCGGATGGCCATGCCGTCGTGGGTGGCGAGGAAGATGACCTGCTTGCCGTCGGTGACGCGGGCGGTGATGAGCTCGTCGTCCTTGTCGATGCCGATGGCGATGATGCCGCGCGCCATGACGTTGGAGAAGTCCTTGAGGGCGGTCTTCTTCACCGTGCCGTTGCGGGTGGCGAAGAGGATGTTCTTGCCCTCCTCGGTGAGGTCGCGGACGGGCAGGATGGTGACGACCTTCTCGCCGGGCTGGAGGTCGATGAGCGAGGCCATGGCCTTGCCCTTGCCGGCGGCGCCGACGTCGGGGACCTCGTAGACCTTGACCCAGTAGACGCGGCCGGAGTTGGTGAAGCAGAGGAGATAGGCGTGGGTGGAGTCGATGATGAGCTGGGCGACGAAGTCCTCTTCGCGGGTCTTCATGCCGAGACGACCGGTGCCGCCGCGACGCTGCTGGCGGTAGATGGAGATGGGCGTGCGCTTGAGGTAGCCGGTGTTGGAGACGGTGACGGCGACCTGCTCGTCGGCGATGAGGTCCTCGAGCTGGAGCTCGGCGGTCTCGTCGATGATGATGGTGCGGCGAGCATCGCCGTACTTGTCGCGGACCTCTTCGAGCTCCTTGATGATGACCGCGCGCAGCTTGGCCTGCGAGGCGAGGATGGACTCGAACTCGGCGATGTTGTCGCGAACCTGGCGGAGCTCGTTGAGGAGCTCGTCGATGGAGAGCTGGGTGAGGCGATAGAGCTGCAGTTCGAGGATGGCGTCGACCTGACGGTAGCTGAGGATCAGCGTGCCGGTGGTGGAGAAGGTCATGTCGACGTTGTAGCGGGTGGGGTCGAGGATGACGCCGGCGAGCTCGGTGCCGCGGAGGTCGATGGTGCGGCCGGAGAAGTAGCTGAAGAGACGCTCGCGGGCCTCGGAACGGCTGCCGGACTGGCGGATGACGCGGATGACGGTGTCGAGATGGTCGAGCGCGATCTGGTAGCCGAGCAGAATGTGCTCGCGGTCGCGGGCCTTGCGAGAGCAGGAAGGCGGTGCGGCGGCGGACGACATCGACGCGGTGGTCGAGGAAGGCGCGGATGGCGTGGTCGAGCGGGAGCTCCTTCGGCTGGCCGTTGTGGACGGCCAGGAAGATCATGGAGAAGCTCTCCTGCATCTGGGTGTGCTTGTGGAGCTGGTTGAGGACGATCTGGTGCTCGGCGCCGCGCTTGAGGCCGATGACGATGCGCATGCCGTCGCGGTCGGACTCGTCGCGGAACTCATCGCGGGCGATGTCGGTGATGACGCCGTCGGTGACCAGCTCGGCGATGCGCTCGATGAGCTTGGACTTGTTGACCTGGTAGGGGATCTCGGTGACGATGATCGCCTGACGGCCGCCGGAGATGTTCTCGATGGCGCACTTGGCGCGCATCATGAAGCGGCCGCGACCGGTGCGGTAGGCGTTGGGGATGTTGGTGCGGCCGTGCAGGAAGCCGCCGGTGGGGAAGTCGGGTCCCAGGACGTGCTCGAGGACCAGCTCGAGATCCGAGCGATGATCCTGCGGGGATTTGGAGATCAGGGCGATGGCGGCGTTGACCACCTCGCGCAGGTTGTGCGGCGGGATGTTGGTCGCCATGCCGACGGCGATGCCGGAGCTGCCGTTGATGATGAGATTGGGGATGCGGGCGGGCAGGACCGAGGGCTCGAGGGTCGACTCGTCGTAGTTGGGGCTGAAGTCGACGGTGTCGGAGTCGATGTCGGCGAGCATCTCGCCGGCGATGCGGGTCAGGCGGGACTCGGTGTACCGCATGGCGGCCGGCGGGTCGCCGTCGATGGAGCCGAAGTTGCCCTGGCCGTCGACGATGGGGTAGCGCAGGCTGAAGGGCTGGGCCATGCGGACCATGGTGTCGTAGATGGCGGAGTCGCCGTGGGGGTGGTAGTTACCCATGACGTGGCCGACGACCTTGGCGCACTTGGTGTACTTCTTGTTGAACTGGAGGCCCATCTCCTGCATCCCGTAGAGGATGCGGCGATGCACGGGCTTGAGGCCGTCGCGGACATCGGGCAGGGCGCGGCCGATGATGACCGACATCGAGTAGTCGAGATAGCTGCGACGCATCTCGTCCTCGATGTTGATCGGGTACAGGAAGGCGGCACCCCGGCCCTGGACGGTCGACCCGGGGTCGGCGGCGAATCGGGCGGAGGGGTGTTGGAGGCGGCGTCCTGTGGTTCCGGAGGAGTGAGGGGAAGCTCGGGGTTCTGATCGTCAGCCATGATTGATGCCTCTATTATAGAGGGTTTGCGCGGGAAGCCGGAGTTTTTGAGGGGATGGGAGGAGCCCAGACGCAGCAAAGGCGCCCCGAAGGGCGCCTTTGTGGTTGCGGGGGGGATCCGGTTAGAAGAGGATCTTGCGCCGAGAGGATGAGGTTGCGGTTCGAGAGGCTCGGAGTTGACGTTCGCGCTGGCACGGGAGGGGGCGAGGAATCCGTTGGGGCCGGCGTCGAGCACGTTGGTATCTCCCACCGTGCTGTCGTTGTGGTTGAAGACGTTCTGCGCCTCGGCACGGAGCAGGAGAGTTCCGTGCTCCAGATGGAGGTAGGAGAGCCCGACGCCTTTTTCGAGCGAGAGGTTGTGGGTGGTGGTTCCCGGGAGCTGGTAGCTGTTGCGGCCGACCTCCTGGTGGAGGTACTGGTTCAGCGGTCCGTAGGGAACCAGGAAGTGCACCTGATCCGGGGTGACGGGGACAAGAGCTTGGCCTTGGGTGCTATTGAATTGGGCCATGTCGTAGAAGGCGCCGGGGGTTCCTCCGATAAATTGACCGTCGACACCCACCAGCTGCGGCGATGCCGCCCGGTTGGTTACGAGAGGACGGTCGTTTGTGGCGCTGCCGTCGCCGTCGGTATCAACCCCGGAGGTGTTGAAGCTCTGGAAGGCGCCGCTCTGGAGCTGGGAGACGCCGGAGATGGTCCAGTGGCGGGTGAAGACGCCATAGGCTGCGTCGACGAACTTGTTGTCCGAGTGCAGTCCTGCGGGCGAGTAGACGTAGGCCACCGAGAAGAACTGGCGGTGGTCATAGGCGGAGTTTCCCCAATCCTGACCACGGCCGCCGGGTGCGAGATTGGCGGAGTAGGAGGTGGTTGAGGTACCGAGGGTGAAGATCTCCGAGCCGTCGTCCAGATCCTTGCCATAGACATAGTTGGCCTTGATCAGCAAACCATGGTTGAAGTTGTGGGTGAAGTCAACGAGGACCGAGTTGTAGTCGGAGTCGGCGTAGTTGCCGCGCAGGATGATGGCGCCGCGGTCGGTGTCTAGGCGCGTCCCGGTGGCTCCATTGAAGTAGTTGTACTGCTGGTTGGCGAACTCCTTCTCGCCGCGGTTGCCGACGTAACGGATGCCGAGGACGTTCTGGCCCGGCAGTTGGTGCTCGATGCCGAGGTTGTACTGGTAGGTGAGCGGATTGACGAGGTGGCTGTTTTCGCTTTCGACGGTGGATAGCGGGCTCAGCACAGAGGTGATGGTCGAGATCAAGCCGCTGGCGTTCTGGAGTCCGTTTCCGGTGGTCTGGATCAGGGTCGAGGCTGCTGCGGCAGGCGAATTCTGCGAGGAGTTGACCAGAATGTTGGAGAAGGTGCTGTCGTAGAAGACGCCGAAGCCGCCGCGGATCACGGTCTTTCCGTCTCCGAAGAAGCCGCCATTATGGGGCGAGTAGGCGAAGCCGATGCGGGGTGCGACGTTGTTGTAGTCGTTCTGGATCGGGACAACGGTGTTGATCGGGGCGAAGACGTTGGTGGGATCGACGCCGGGGTACTTGAGGGAGTTCTCTGGGTTGGAGAGGTAGTCATAGCGTACGCCGAGGTTCAGGGTCAGGTCGGTGTTGAGCTTGATGTCGTCCTGCGCGAAGATGCCGTTGCGATAGCCGTGGGAGTCGACGCGGGTGGAGCCGAAGACCTTGGTGGCGGTTCCACTCGGTCCGAGCTGATTGAGCAGGAAGTTTCCGAAGTCTGAGACGCCGCTTCCGCCGTCCTGAAAGAGGAGGGTTCCGAGGGCATTCTGGGAGACCAGATCGATCTCAATGAGGCGCCCAATATCGACGCCGAAGCGGAAGGATTGACGGCCCTTGGTGTATCCGATGGTGTCCTGGAACTGGTAGAGATTTTCCTCCCGGCCTTGGGGGAAGTTCTGGTTGGGGCCAAAGATGGGAGCTGTCACGCTACCGGCTGCGGTGGTTCCCGCTAGACTCCCGAATTCAATCGAGGGAAGGTTGTTGAGCGGATTGGCGATGGTCTGCGCGGTGGGGGCAAAGGTGAAGGAGAGGCGTGCCTCCGAGACGCGGAACTCATTGAGCAGATTCGGGCTGAGGATGTGGGTCCACTGTCCTTCTGCGACCTCGGTCGGACCGCCCTGCTGGGTATCAAATCCAGCCAGCGCGTTCGGGTTGTTGAAGAAGTCCGGGGAGAGCGAGGTGCGGTCGTGAAGGTAGCGGAAGGAGAGGCTGTCCTTCTCCGAAGGGGTGTAGTCGACGCGGTACATCCACTGGGTGTCGGGGCTTAGCTCGGCCTGGTTGGGGCGCTGGAAGCCGGCGAATGAGATGACGCAGCCGCTGGTGGGGCAGCCGGGTAGGACGCCGACGTTGCGGGTGATCGGGCCGCTGGTTCCGGGATACATCAGAATCCTTGGTCAGATAGGCGCCGTTGCTGACGTACTGGTCGAAGGTCGCGACCTGTGCGGCAGCAGGGCCGGCGATGGTCTGGAGGGTAGCGTAGCCGGCGGCATCAGGCAAGAGGTTGACGCCTGGAGTTTCCTGTCCGTAGTAGCGCTGGAGCTCCAAGGCGCCGAAGGCGAAGAGCTTGTTTTTGATGATGGGGCCGCCGGCCGTGAAGCCGTAACTGTGCTGGTCATAGCGGGTCTTGACGAAGTCGGTGCCGCGATAGCCGCCGGGGACCGAGTTCAAGCCGGAGCCGGTGTAGCGCTCAAAGACCTCTCCGTGGAAGGTATTGGTGCCGTGCTGCGTGATCATGTTGACGATACCGCCGCCGGCGCGGCCGTACTCGGCGGAGGCGGAGTTGGTGATGACGCTGACGGAGTCGAAGATGTCGGGAATCTGCGGTTGGAAGGCCTGTCCGGAGATACCGACGTCGTTGATCTCCTGGCCGTCGAGCAGGAAGTTGTTGTCGCGGGGACGTGCGCCATTGACTTGGATGTTGATGCCGTTGGAGAAGCCGTTGTTGTTGGAGACAGTCTGAACGCCGGGGACGGTGGTCGCAAGCTCTACCGGATTGAGGGAGAAGATGGGGAGCTTTTTGAGTTCTTGGGTGCTGACCGTTCCGGTCAGGGTGCCGTCATCGGTGTTGATGGTGGCTTGATTGGCCTCGACGGAGACCTCAGTAGTTTGTTCGCCGACCTTGAGGGAGACGTCGTAGGAGGTGACGGCCGAGGCGGCGACGACCACGTCCTTGAGCTGGGCGGTTTCGAATCCGGGCTGGCTGACGACGATGGTGTACTTACCGGGGGTAATCGCTTCAATGCGATAGGCGCCGTCGGCCTTGGAGCGGACGGTGCGGGTCTCGTTGGTGTCCTGGTTGGTCACCGTAATGGCGGCGTTGGGGACCACGGCCCCGGACTGGTCGCGCGCGACCCCGGTAAGAATACCTTTACTGGTCTGCGCGAATCCCGATCCGGCACTGGCGGCCAGAACGACGGCGGAGATGGCAATGAGCGACGACTTTCTGAAGACCATCTATAAAGACTCCTAACGAAGGATGGGTGGGAACCTTTGCAAGCAATGGTGAATGCGCCAGTACGGCATGAAGGCGCAGGTTGAGGTCAAAAACCGACAGGAGTATTCCTGCGGATACTGCACTCGACGGGGGCCCATGGTTCAGCTGCTGGAGTGACTGCAAGTACAAGTTGTGGAAATGGTTATCCGCGATAGAGCAAGTCGGGTGCCAATCGTGAATCAGGCGTGAATTGTGCAGAAAAGCGCACAAATTGGCGCCTGGGGCGAGCTGGGCGCACCGGGGGAGGTTTCAGATTTGGTAGATTGCTTCCAAAAACGGAGAGGATGTGTTAGGAGGGTGGTGTCGCGGCGCCGACTCTATGGGATTCAGGAGCGGCTGCGTATTTTGCGACGACAATATTGTTTTTTGAAGAAATTCTGTAAAAGGATCTGTGAATTTGAAGATTGGGAGATGGCTTTTGGATTCGCGTATCGCTAAGTTATTGAATGTAGGCGGTAATCGACGCGACGTCTTCCTGATTTCAGGAATGGCCACTGAAATGCTGTATGAGGGATATGATTTTCGATCGTTTCCGCTCCACGCTCCTTACTGTGGCACTGGGTCTGGGTCCTGTAGTTGCACTCTCGGTCATCCCCCCCTCGCTATACGCGCAGAGCATAACCTCCGGTGACATCGCCGGCGTTGTGACTGACACCTCGGGTGCCGCTGTACCCGGTGCGAAGATTGTCCTGAACAATACCGACACCGGCACGACGCAGACCCTCACCTCGAGTGGGACCGGTGCCTACCGGGCGTCGCTGTTGAAGCCGGGCAGCTACAAGATGACGGTGACGGAGTCGGGCTTCCAGACGTTTACGACGGTGGTCACGGTTGCGACGGGTCAGATCTCGACGGTGGATGCGAAGCTGGCGATCGGTTCTGGAGCGGAGACGGTGGATGTGTCGAGCAACGACGTTCCGCTGCTGCACACGGAAGATGCGCAGGTCTCGACGACCTTCTCGCAGAAGGAAGTGCAGAACCTGCCCAATCCGGGCGACGACCTGACCTATGTGGCGCAGGTTTCGCCGGGCGCGGTGATGAACACGTCTTCGGGCGGCGGCTACGGTAACTTCTCGGTCTTCGGTCTGCCGGCGACCTCGAACACGTTCACGCTGAACGGCACCTATGAGAACGATCCGTTCCTGAATCATCAACAACTCGGGCGCGACCAACCTGCTGCTGGGCAACAACGAGGTCTCCGAGGTGGACGTGGTGTCGAACGCGTACTCGGGCCAGTACGGCGGTCTGGGCGGGGCGCAGGTGAACGAGGTCACGATCTCGGGCACGAACAAGTTCCACGGCAACATGATGTACCAGTGGAACGGCACGGACGCTGAATGCGAACGACTACTTCCTGAACCAGGAAGGCGATGCCGCGCAACTTCGATAACGTGAACCAGTTTGCGGCACGTATCGGCGGACCGATCCTGAAGGACGCCTGTTCTTCTTCGTCGACTACGAAGGTCTGCGGATCGTGCTGCCGAGCTCGCAGCAGGTGTATGCGCCGAGCCAGACGTATATTAACGATGTCGGAGAACTGGCCGCGCGCTCCGGCACGATCTGCCGACCTACAAGAAGCATCTTCAGCCTCTATCAGAATGCGAAGGGCTATTCGACGGCGCACGCAGTCGGCGATCGGACCCGAATGCGGTCAGCGCCCGTGTCTTACTACGCGACGCAGAACGAACTCTCACCACAGAAGGTCTGTTGACGGCGCGTGTCGATGGCAAGCTGAGCAACAAGGACACGGCGTTCGGTCACTTCAAGTATGACAAGGGCGTGCAGGCGACCTACACCGACCCGATCAACCCGATCTTCAATCGCAGACAGCCCGCAGCCCTCGTTCGAAGGCACCTTCGGCGAGACGCACGTGCTGAACGCGAACATGAGCAACCAGTTCCTGTTCAACGTGATGTGGTAGCTGCTCGGTGTTCACGAACCGAACCTGGCGCAGGCGAATGCGATGCTGCCCTATGCGCTCAACTTCCAACGTGGGCGGCGGTAACTTCACGACGCTGGGCGGCGAGGACGATGCGTTCCCGCAGGGACGTAACGTCACCAACTATCAGTTCATCGATGACTTCAGCTGGACGCATGGCCATCACACCATGCAGACCGGCATCTACTTCCGTCGCGACGACATTACGGACTACAGCCCGTCGCACTTGACGACGCCGCTGGCCTAGGCCACCGAGAACGGCGGCTTCCTAACGCGCAGGGACTGGACTATTACGAGCAGCAGTATCCGACGCGGCACCACGCAGCCGGTTGCGCTCTACAACCTGGCTGGCTATGTGCAGGACAGCTGGAAGATTCGTCCGAACCTGAACATCACCGCGGCGGTTCGTCTGGAGCACAACTCCAACCCGGTCTGCCAGACCAACTGCTTCGCGGACACGAACGGCAGCTTCGAGCAGCTTGAGCCCGAGCACGATGACGCCCTACTCGACGCTGATCGCGAGCGGGCAGCATGCGGCGTTCCCGGGCTACCAGGCGATCGCGATCAATCCGCGCGTCGGCTTCTCCTGGTCTCCGCTGGGTGCCGATAGCCGCACCGTGGTGCGTGGCGGTTTCGGTATGTTCACCGATGTCTTCCCCGGAACGGTGGCGGACGATTTGCTGAACAACGCGCCGACCAACGTCGGCTTCAACGCTCTATGGGCCCTACTACGGAGGCAACCCGATCAGCGTGAACCCGGCCAACCCGACCAGCGGCGAGACGATGACCGATGCTCGAACGCGGCCTTCCAGGCTGGCTTCAAGAACGGCGCCAGCTACTACTCGCTGTCCAACAGCGTCGAATGGCTTCCTTCACGGCTCCGAAGTCTGACTACTGCGGTCGGCAAGCTGCACTACCCCACCTACGAGGAGTACAGCCTCCAGGTGGAGCAGGCGATCGATCGCGAAGCGGCAGACGGTGGTCTCGCTGGCCTACGTGGGCAACCATGGCTACCATGAGCCGGGGATCAACAGCGGCGTGAACGCCTATGGCGTGGACAACGGCAGCGCCGGGCGCGACCGGTGACGGTCAACTTCACCGGTCTCCCGACTGCGGCTCCGAACGCCTCGTTTGCCAGGTGGGCCAGATCAGCAACGGCGCGATGTCGAACTACAACGGTCTGCTGGTGGGCGTGAACCGTCGGACCAAGACGCAGACGATCAGCTTCAACTACACCTATAGCCACGCGCTGGATGAGATCTCGAACGGCGGCATTCTGCCCTTCAGCGACACCAACAGCATCACCTGGCGGAGAATCCGAACAACATCCGCCAGAACTATGGCAATGCAGACTACGACGTGCGGCATAACATCACCGCCTCGTACATCTACACCATGCCGTACTACGGTGGACCGAAGCTGTTGACCGACGGTTGGCAGGTGAGTGGAACCGTATTCCACCACAGCGGCATGCCGTTCACGGTGGTCGACAGCGCGCTGCAGGCGAACCAACTATACCGGTCCTTCCGTTCTTTGCCGCTCAGGTTCACGGCGTGAACAGCTGCGGCGTGGGTGGTTCGATCTACAACAATGAACACGGGCATCGGCGGCGAGCTCCGTGCGCGATCGCGACGCCGGGTAACTACATGGATCCGACCGGCGTTCGGCCAGCAGCACCGCAACCAGGTCTACGGTCCTGCCTACACGGACACCGACATCAACATCCTGAAGGGCTTCCATGTGGCTCTTCCGCACTCGGATACGGGCCGTCTGGAGCTGGGCGCGCAGTTCTTCAACGCTCTGAACCACCCGAACTTCGCTTCTCCGGGCAATGACATCGCCAACCCGACGACGCTGGGCGTAATCACCAGCACGGTGAACACGCCGACGTCGATCCTGGGATCGGGCCTCGGTGGCGATTCTTCGGCTCGTCTGATCCAGCTGAAGGGTACCTTCACCTTCTAACTGGAAGCCTTCGAACTGAATATCTGTTGGACTTGGAAAGGGCGGCCTGCGGGCCGCCCTTTTTGTTTCATCTTAATAAGAGCTGGTCGGCTGAGTGGGCTGACTCCAGCTCCAAGAAACTTTCCTGGATTTCGAATTTCAGGATCTGAGTTCCTTATTTCGATCCGGTCATTATTATTTTTCAGATAATCAACGATCACAAATCTGCGAATCGGGATAATGCCCGAGCGTTGCCTTTGGCTGTCGAGTGCTTTTTACCGTGAATGGCGCGGGTGGGACCAATATTTTTGGTTTGGCGAGCTACGTGCTTTATGGCAAGTCAAAGCAAAACAATTTTTTGGTCCCGAAACGCTATCAGAGGTGTGATCCGCACTATGAAGAAGCTTCGCGCGTTGTTCGTCCTACTGGCGATTATTTTCGCCGCATCATCGGTTCTACGGGCTCAGGACGTCTCCGGCATGACCGGTGAGGTAACCGACTCCTCGGGGGCTGCGGTCTCGGGTGTCACGGTTACCCTGCTGAATAAGGCCACTGGGCTCGAAGTTTACCCAGACCACCAACGCCATGGGCTCCTACACCTTCGCCAATATTCCCCCCGGCCAAGGATATGAAGCGGTCTTTAACCTCTCCGGCTTTGCCGCGCTGGACATCAAGAACATCTATCTGACGGTCGCGACGACCCGTACCCAGAATGCCACGCTGAAGGCTGGGCAGGAGGTGAATGTCGAGGTGACGGCCTCGAACTCCGAGGTGACGATCAATACCACCGATGCGGACATCGGCAACACCTTCGACGTCAAGCTGCTCAATCAGCTTCCCGTGCAGCAGCGGAATGACCCCACGGCGCTGTTTACCCTGCAGCCGGGCGTCACCGACTCGGGCTCCACGACCGGCGCGCGCGTCGACCAGAACTACATCACGCTCGACGGCATGGACGTCAACGATTTTGCGACCGGCAATGCCTCACAGAGCAACTCCGGCGTTAGCTCCGGATTCGCGGGCTCCATCGTTGGACATGCGCCGGTCGACTCGATCGAGGAGTTTCACGGCACCGTGGGCGGACTTCCCCCGTCGAGCGGGATGGGCAGCGGCGGTCAGTTCCAGCTCGTCACCAAGAGTGGCACCAATCAGTTTCACGGCAACATCAATGAGTACCATCGCGATCCGTCGCTGGTCGCCAACAGCTGGTTCAGCAACAATGCGTCGCCGGCCATTCCCCGCAACCACCTGATTCAGAATCAGTTCGGCGGCAACTTCGGCGGACCGATCCTCAAGGACAAGCTGTTCGTCTTCTTCAACTACTACAACTCGCGGATCCTCAGCTCGCAGCTCGCTGAGCGGACTGTGCCGCTGGATTCACTGCGCAACGGAAATATCAGCTACATCAATCAGGACGGCAATATTGCCAGCGTAACGCCCCAGCAGGTGCAGGCGCTTGACCCTGCCGGTATCGGCGAAGACCAGAATTGGCTCGCGGCCATCAATGCGCGCTTCCCCCATGCCAATCAGCTGAGCCAAGGAGACGGCATCAACTCCGGCGGCTATGACTTCAATGCTCCGGACAATGACTTCGCGACCAACTACGTCGGACGAGTCGATTACAACCTCAACGCAACGATGAAGGTCTGGGGCCGCTTTAACATCAGCCGCGAGAACTGCGACCGAGAATCTGAATGAGTTTGGCGGCGACCCGGCCACCAACCCGTTCGTCGATCGTTCGTATGGGTTCGCGGTGGGCCACGAGTGGACCATCGGCTCCAACAAGTCCAACCAGCTCTTCCTCGGTGAGACCCTGGAGAACTACGGCTTCCCCAACTCCTATAACCCGGACGGCTCGAACTTCTTCACCTTCGGCGATGGCACGCAGGCGGCGCTCGCCTCCTCGCTCTACCTCAATCCCACCCAGCGTGCCGCCGCATCCCGGTCCTCGAGATCGGCGATCACTTCACCTGGAGCAAGGGGGCGCACACCCTGCAGATGGGTGGGACCTTCGAGGACATCCGGCCGATGAATAAGACCGTCGCCGACTACAACACGATTGAGGTTGGTCTCGGTGGCCAGACCCTGAACCTGAATGCCAGCCTGCGTCCTGCTGATATCAATACCGGTGCGACGCTGCAGAACCAGGCGAACCAGACCTACGACCAGGCCTTCGCCTTCATGCTCGGCCGTATCGGCAATGTGCAGAGCGACTTCAACTACAACACCGCGGGCACTGCGTTGCCGCAGCTCACTGGCGATCAGCGCATCTACCAGAACTACCAGACCGAACTGTACGCCGGCGATACCTGGAAGGTGACGCCTGAGCTCACCCTCTCCTACGGCGTGAACTATCAGTTCTTCTCCGTGCCTTATGAGACGCGTGGCTTGGAGAGCACGGAGACGATGTCCTTCAACCAATACATGTCGGACCGCCTCGCGCAGAGCGCTGCCGGACTCACCGGCCCCAACGCGGTACCTTTGATGGCCTACGTCCTCGGTGGCAAGGCCAACAACGGCCCGCCGATCTTCCAGCCCCAGCACGATCTCTTCGCGCCGCGCTTTGCCTTTGCCTATAACCCGGACTTCGATAAGAAGACCGTCTTCAACGGCAGCATCGGCATCGTCTACGATCGCACCGTCGTCAATGCCATTCAGCAGATCCAGGACGCGGACTCGTACCTCTTCCAGCAGACCAAGTCCACCTCCGAGGGAATTCCGGGCGATCCGTATGACTCCATCCGGACCGACCCGCGTCTGGATGCGAACAACGGCATCTCCACGGTTTCCATCACGGCGCCGGCAAGCCCGAAGGCGCCTTACGAGCCCTTTGTGAACAATGGTGTGCCCTTTGGTCTGCAGAATGGATTGGCCTTCAATGCCGCCATCGATCCTGCGCTGAAGACCCCGTACTCCATCAGCTACAACGCGGGTATCCAGCATACGTTCGATGGAGACATGGTGCTCAAGCTCAGCTACGCAGGCCGTCTCGGACGCCGTCTGCTGGCGCAGGCCGATGCGAACCAGATTCTCGACTTCCCGGATGCGGCCTCGGGCCAGATGCTCTCCGCTGCCTTCGCTGCCATCACGACGCAAATCCGGGCAGGTCAGAATCCAACAAGCCTCGCGGCACAGCCGTGGTTTGAACACCTTCTGCCTGCGGGATACGGAGCTGCAAATCCGGCCTTGGATAGTAACGGCAACGTGATCCAGTTTGCGAATAACACGCAATATCTCGCTTACAACTTTGGAGGCCTGGTCCACAACGGTGACTTCGGCGACTTCGTCCAGGCTCTGTCCAACTTCACCCCGCTCAACGTGGGCTCGGCCGCACAGTTCTCTGAGAACTCGTTCTACACCAGCAAGGGATTTTCCAGCTACAACGCCATGTTGGTGTCGTTGCAGAAGAACCTCTCGCACGGTCTGCAGTTCGACGTGAACTACACCTGGGCGCACTCCATCGACAACGTCTCCTTCTTTGCCAACAGCACGGGCGACACCGGCATCGGCGGCGTCGGATTGATCTGCGACGACATTCGTCCCCGCGAGTGCCGCGCCAACTCCGACTTTGACATCAACAATTACGTAACCGCAGACGCTACCTATCAGCTTCCCTTCGGCAGCCACCGGGCATTCCTGAGCAATCTTCCCGGATGGGCGGACGAAGCGATCGGTGGCTGGGACCTGAGCGGAATCACCGACTGGCACACCGGTCTGGCCTGGGGTACCAACTCCGACGCCTTCGATGCCAGCTACTCCAACGATGCTCCGGGTATCCTCGTCGGCCCCAAGTCGGCGGTGGCAACCCACCTGCAGAAGCTCGCTGGTGGTGGTGTAAATATCTTCGGCAACCAGGCTGCTGCACGGGCCGCCTACGTCGGACCGATCGGCTTCCAGATCGGCTCGCGTAACGGCCTGCGTGGACCTGGGTACTTCAATAGGACCTGGGCCTGGCGAAGACCTTCCCGCTGCACAGCGAGAGTGTCAATCTGAAGTTCCGCGCCGACGCCTTCAACGCGTTCAACCATCCCAACTTCGGCCTGCCGCAATCGAACTCCTACAACGGGTACGACCAGCAGGACTTCACCAGCACCACCTTTGGCACGATCAGCAACACCGTAGCTGCTCCGGGCAATCAGAACAACGGAGCCCGTGTGGTGCAACTCTCACTGCGCTTGGAGTTCTAAGCCACGCGGCAACCACAACAGCGAAGGGCGGAGAGGAGACTCTCCGCCCTTCGCTGTTTCTGGCAGAGGTTGTGCGTGGGGCTACGTGAGTTCAAGCAGAAGACAAAGACAAATGCGGGGGTCTCTCCACTGCGCAGCGGACGGTAAATTGTCCACTGCTTCGGTCGAGATGACGTTTTCGAGGATGGTCGAGATGGCGTGCTTCTTGGGGTGGTTAGGAGCACGTTTGAGGCAAGGATCGCTTTCGAGGGTGGTCGAGAGGACGCTTCTGAGGGTCCGAAATTGAATATGTCGATCAGCCTAATGGGTGGTGGCGTGGGTGGCTGAGGCCGTCTCGAGCAGGGTGCGGGCGGCGGCGGCGGCGACCGGGCGGGAGAAGAAGTAGCCCTGGCCGTACTCGCAGTCGAGCGAGGTGAGCTGGGTGACGTGGTCCTCGGTCTCGGTGCCCTCGGCGACGACCTCCATGCCGAGGTTGCGGGCCAGGCTGAGGATGGTCTGGATGATCGAGAGGCTGTCCTTGTCGAGCGCCATGCGGGAGACGAAGGAGCGATCGATCTTGAGCAGGTCGAGCGGGAAGCGGTGGAGGTAGCTGAGCGAGGAGAAGCCGGTGCCGAAGTCGTCGATGCTGAAGCGGACGCCGAGCTGCTTGAGCTCGGAGAGGACGCTGACGGTGCGCTCGGAGTTGGCCATGCTGACGCTCTCGGTGATCTCGAGGCGGACGGAGCGGGGATCGATCTGGGTCTCGTCGAGGATCTGGCGGATCTGCTGGACGAGATCGGGGCGGGCGAACTGGCGGGCGGAGAGGTTGACGCTGATGCTGAGCGGCTCGGGGGTGGGGAACTCCTGGTGCCATTGGTGCATGGTGCGGCAGGCCTCGCGCAGCACCCAGGTGTCGATGAAGAGGATGAGGCCGGTGTCCTCGGCGATGCTGATGAAGTCGTCGGGATAGATCAGCTCGGTGGGGGATTTGCGCCAGCGCACGAGGGCCTCGAAGCCGACGAGCTTGCTGGGACGGAGCGCCATGATGGGCTGGTAGTGGAGCTCGAACTCGTTGCGCTGCAGGGCGCGGCGGAGGTTGGTCTCGACGTCCAGGCGGTTGACGGCCAGGGCGAACATGTTCTGGTCGTAGATCTCGTAGCGCGCCTTGCCGAGGGTTTTGGCGCGATACATGGCGAGGTCGGCGTCGTGCAGCACGGCATCGGCGGTGGTGTAGCCGGTGTCGCTCCAGGTGATGCCGATGCTGGCGCTGACGTAGAGCTCATGGCCGTCGACGAGGAAGGGCTGCGCGAGGGCTTGCTGGATGCGGTCGGCGACGAGGACGGCGTCGCCGAGGTCGGTGAGGTCGTCGAGCAGGATGGTGAACTCGTCGCCGCCCAGGCGGGCCAGGGTTGCGGGCTCGTTCAGCGCAGGGCTCGGCTGGTGCGGGCGATCAGGTCGCTGGCGCGGAGCGAGGCGGCGAGGCGGGCGGCCATCTGCATGATGAGGTCGTCGCCGGCGTGATGGCCGAGGCTGTCGTTGACCAGCTTGAAGCGGTCGAGATCGACGAAGAGGACGGCGAAGCGGGCCTCGGGATGGCGCTGATTGCGGGCGATGGCGCGGGTGAGGCGGTCGAGGAAGAGGGTGCGGTTGGGAAGCCGGGTCAGGGGGTCGTGCGAGGCGTCGTGGATGAGCTGCTCCTCGGCGCGGCGGCGCTCGACGACGCGTCCGAGCTGGGCGCCGATCTGGCTCATGAGGTGGAGCAGGAAGTCGTCGCGGGGCACCACGCGATCGGCGAAGAACTCGAGCACGGCGACGACCTCGGCGCCGACCAGGACGGGAAAGGCGAAGGCGGAGCGGATGCCTCCCTGGATGGCGGCCTCGGCTCGGAGGAAGCTGTCCTCGACGGCGACGTCAGAGATCCAGACCGGCTCTGCGGAGGCGAGCACGCGGCCGGGAAGACCGATGTTCTGCGTGAACTCGGTGGTCTCGGTTTGCGTGGCGGAAGGCCTGGGCGCGATGGTTGTCTGGGATCGTTCCAGATCGTGGTGGGGATGAGGCGGGGGGCGGTGCCGGATCGAGTGACGAGGTAGGCGTGGCCGAGGGGCCAGCCGATGGACCGGCAGATGGCGCCCAGCGCGAGGTGCAGCACTTCGTCGATGGAGGTCGAGGCATTGGCCGCAACGGCGATGGTCCCGAGCAGCTCCAATTGCTCTTTTTTGTCGTAGAGCTCCCGCAGCCCTCGCTCGGCGATGGTCTCGGCCTGCAGGCGGGCGCTTCGCTCCCGCTGGAGGCGGTGGCGCAGTTTGCTGAGTTCGACGGCGTGCTCCTCGGAGATCGGACGAGACGGTTAGCACGACGGCGTGACCGGATGCGGGAGAGAAGGCGATGTGGCAGAGGCAGCTCTCGTGCCCGTCGAGCATGCAGGTGCGGTGTTCGAAGACGACGTCTTCGCCGAAGTGCTTGCCTGCGCCCTCGGCGAAGCCCTGTACCAAAGCGCAGAGGCGTCGCTGGGAGCGGTAGCCCAGCAGCAGGCCGCCATCGGGGGCGTCGCGAAACTCGAACATGGGAACCGAGGCGCCGGGATAGATCTTGAGCACTTCGGGATGGATGATGCTGTTGACGCTGAGCAGGAAGCAGCGGGTGGATGTCTGCGCCTGGAAGAACTCGGGATAACGCTCGAAGAGCAGCGGCATCGCCTGTTGGCCGAACCAGCGCAAAACGGCAAAGGGCGTCAGCGCGAGCTTGTTCGCAGCGGCTGCGACCAGGGCCTGAATGCTTTCGTCCGGATAGCTTCCCAGCGAGGTGTAGACGCCATCGACCTTCGCGGCGACAAGGAGTTCGTCCCAGGTGTCTTCGCCGTAGGCGTTGGTGACGACCTCTTCCAGCAGATTAAAAATGATGCCCTTCATCCCTCTCCCATCAAAAAAAGCAGTGCTGCCGTGCCGCAGTGACTCAGCGCGAAGCCTCGTCTCCTCCAGTTTGAGGTAGAAAAAAGCGCTTCAACGCCAAGTATTTCATTGTTTCATATTGACGAATAAAGCACATCGCGTCGCTCGCGTGTGCGAAGGGGTGGCGATCGAGCGGAGATCTGGGGGCGGTTAGGGGGAGGGAGGAGTCACTTCTCCCGGCGTGGACGAGGTGGCTTCGGTGTGGCCCATGCGGTCTTCGAGGCGCTGGATGCGGGCGGCGAGCTGCTCGAGACGGGCCGCATAGTGGGCTTCGAGGCGAGCTGTAATGCTGGCCTCGAGGCGCTCTTCGAGCTCGGCGAGCAGCGCGGGATCGGGGGCGCTGGGAGAGGGTGCGGAATCGCGATGGCTGGCCTGGATCGTCTCGGCTTGGGTGGTTTCGACCGGAGCGCCGAGCAGGTGGGCGAAGCGGTTCTCGCGGGCGCCGGGCTGGCGGGCCAGCATGACGGTGAGGGGGCCGGTGGCGGTGGGGTCGGAGTTGGGGTCGGGGTTGGCCGCGCGGGTGGCGAGGCGCTCGAGCGTGGATTGGACCTGGGCGATGCCGTCGAAGCTGTAGAGGCGGTCGGCGCGGGAGCGCAGCTCGCCGGGGGTTTGGGGACCGCGCAGCAGCAGCAGGCAGAGGACGGCGGTCTCGTCGCGGCGCAGATTGAGGACGGTGCGGAGGCGATGCTCGTACTTGGGGACGCGGGCGTCGCGGACGGGGGCGACGATGTCCCTCTCCTCGAGCGCGTGCAGGGCCTGACGCACCTCGTCCTCGGTGAGGTCGAGCACCGGATCGCGGCTGGAGCGCTGGTTGCACGCGGCGATCAGGGAGTTGAGCGACAGCGGGTAGTTCTCCGGGGTGGTGATCTCCTTCTCGATGAGGGAGCCGAGGACGCGAAGCTGGACGGGATCGAGGGTCATGCGTTCCAGAGTGCCATAAAGGCAGGGATCAGGGATCAGTGGGAAGGGTGCCTAGGCTGGTTCGATGGGATGGAAGAGATGTTGATGCATGAATGGTGGGTTGAGAGGGGGCGGGCGGTCGCGGGATAAACTGGCGGCGGGAATGGCGATTTGCGATTGCCATTCGACGTCGTTCAAATTCAATTGAGCAGTTTGGGAGCCTGGATGCGCCTGATGCGCGCTGCGTATGCGGCAATGGTGGCGGTCTGCCTGGTGGGAGCGAGCAGCGGGATGGCGCGGGCGGCCGAGCTCCCGGTCGCCGGAACGATGGCGGCGTCCGATGCCGCGGTGACGCCGGGCGCGAAGATCTATCGGCTGCACCTCTACCAGTTGCATACCGGCGAGAGCCTGGACGTGGTGTACCGGATCGGGGATGCGTATGTGCCTTCGGCGATCGAGAAGCTGAACTACCTGCTCCGCGACTACCGGACGGACACGGTTACCCAATACGATCTGAAGGAGTTCGACCTGCTGCACACGATCATGGCGCGGCTGAAACGGCCGGATGGCGTGATCGATATCGTCTGCGGCTACCGGACGCCGGAGACCAACGCGGCGCTGCGCGGCGGCTCGGCGGCGAGCGGCGTGGCGGAGCACAGCCAGCATATGGAGGCCAGGGCGATCGACATCCGTGTGCCGGGGGTTGGGACGGCGCGGCTGCGGGATGCGGCGCTGTCGCTGGAGGCGGGCGGCGTGGGGTACTATCCGCGGTCGCGGTTCGTCCATGTGGATGTGGGGCCGGTGCGGCGGTGGTCGTTTGGTGGGGAGCAGGCTGGCCCTCGGCATCGGGCTGCGCGCGCGCGTCGGATGGCGCCGCATCGCGAGGCGGAGTAGGCGGGCGCTGTAGGTGCCTAGGTGCCGGGGCGTACCAGTCCTCGCGGGTGAGGGGAAGGCCGCTGACGCCGTGCTCGGGGCGGCTGAGGAGCGTCTGGTAGACGGCGATGTCGCCGCGGTGGAAGGCGGCGGCCGATCCCGCCATGTAGAGCAGCCAGGTGCGGTAGGTGGCCTGGGAGACCTGCTTGAGGAGCTGGCCGGCGTTCTTCTGCAGGCCGTCGACCCAGGCGCGCAGGGTGAGCTCGTAGTGCTCGCGCAGGTTCTCCACGTCGCGGATCTCGAAGCCGGCGGACTCGGCGGTCTGGAGGGCCTCGGAGAGGGTGACCAACTCGCCGTCGGGGAAGACGTACTTGTCGATGAACGAGGAGTTCTGGGCGCGGCGGAGCTGCGGAATCTGGTTGAGGAAGGCTCTGGATGGAGCGGGCGAAGAGGGCCTTGTCGGGATCGTGGGTGGGCTGCGCGATTTTGGTCTTCGCGATGCCGTGGTTGAGGAAGAGGCCGCGCGGGCGCAGCAGGTCGTAGACGGTGCGGAAGTAACGCGGGAGGTTCTTCATGCCGACGTGCTCGAACATGCCGAGGCTGGCGATCTTGTCGAAGGCGAGGAAGCGGTCGGGGGCGTGGCGGTAGTCGAGCAGCTCGGCGCCGCAGCTCTGGGCGACCTCGGCGGCGCGGATGCGGGCGGCGGCGACGGCGGCCTGCTCCTGGCTGATGGTGATGCCCTGGGCTTCGACGTGGTGATGCGAGGCGGCGTGCAGGACGAGGCTGCCCCAGCCGCAGCCGATGTCGAGGAAGCGGTCGGAGGGCTTGAGGCGGAGCTTGCGGCAGACGAGCTCGAGCTTGTTGGCCTGCGCGGTGGCGAGGTCGTCCTCCGGCGAGCGGAAGTAGGCGCAGGAGTAGACGAGCGAGTCGCCGAGCCAGGGGCGGAAGAAGTCGACGGGCTGGTCGTAGTGATGGGAGATGGCGGAGCGGTCGCTCTCGACCGTGTGCGGGGAGCCGTGGTTCCACCAGCGGGTGATCTCGAAGACGATGCGCGAGAGCGTCTCCATGAACTTGCGGCGGCGGCCCTGGGGACAGTGGAAGATGTGTTCGGTGACGGCGAAGACGGAGAAGAGGTCGCCTTCGACGTCGATGTCGCCGGCGAGAAAGGCCTCGCCGAGGGTGATCTCGCTGGGGCGGAGGACGAGCGACTCGAAGGCGCGCGGCGCAGTTGAAGACGACGGTGCAGCGGGGGGCGGCGTCCACGGTGGAGGCCCACTGCCAGCCATCCCAGAGGCGGAGGGAAAAGGCGGGGCCAACGTAGCCCGCAAACAGGGAATCGAAGACCTTCGTGCGTTCGCAATTCGCCGACATGAGCATCGCGGTGTGGCCTCCCCCATCGCTCTCAAACGCAGGTACGCTTGCACATCGCTCGATCGTTCGCCTGCCATTATGCACCAGGTTGGGGCGGTGCGGGATGACTACTGATACTGAGCGTACGAAATGACTATCAATGGTCATCTAGAGGTGCGACGGTGGCGAATTGGGGAGCGACCAAGGCGAAGGCTCAGTTCAGCGCGGTTCTGGACAAGGCGGAGACGGAAGGTCCGCAGGTGGTGCAACGGCGCAAGAAGCGCTTCGTCGTGCTGACCGAAGAAGAACTGAACCGGCGCACCGCGGGAATCGAGGCGACGAAGGAGGGGAAGACCTCTGGGCAGATCCTGTGGGAGGCGCTGCGTCCGGCCCCGGAGGATCGAGTGGACTTTGAGGTGCCGCGCGTGAATTGGACGCCGCGCAAGGTGGATCTTTGAAGTACCTGATCGATACCGGTGTGTTGTCGCAGATTGGGAAGACTCGCCCCGACGAGACCACGATGCGGTGGTGGTTTCAACAGAATGCGACGGACCTGTACCTGAGCGCGGTGGTCGTTCACGAACTCCGCTACGGTGTGGAGTTGCTGCCGAAGGGGAAGAAGAGGGAGCATCTGGAGGCGTGGCTCGCCCAGCAGGTCATCCCAAATTTTCAAGGACGCATCCTCCCGGTCGACGAGGCGATTGCCGATCTGAGCGGACGTATGCTCGCTGCCGCGAAGAAGGCAGGGCACACTGCGGAGGCGAACGACACGCTGATCGCAGCAACGGCCAAGGTGCATGGGCTGGCGGTGGCAACGCTGAACCGGAAGCACTTTGAGCGGCTCGGGGTGGAGTTGGTGGAGTTCTGATCGGGACTGCTGTTGTCGAACGTCTGTTTGGGACAAACAAATAAGGAAGGCCGCCATTGCTGGCGGCCTTCCTTATTGTTGCTGCTGTCTTTTAGGGTTTTGCGCGAAGCGCGTACCGCTGCCATGCAATGGTTAGTCGCCGGAGACGGTCTCTTCGACCTCGGCCTTGGGGGCGACGGGAGCGGCAGGCTTGATCTCACCGATCGAGATGAAGCCGGGCTGCTCCTGCTCGCCGAGCACTTCCTTGCGGTAGAGCTTGGCCATGCGGGCGTTCTCGGCGTCCTGCTTGATCTTCGCGTCGCGCGCCCGGATCTTCTCCTCGCGGGCGTTCTTGGCGATACCGGACTTCTCGAAGGTGTCGTTGGCGGCCGCGTCGATGTGCTCCTGGTTGAGGACCAGATCGTACTTGGCTTCCTTCTCGAGACCGACCTTCTTACCGCCGGCGAAGATCTCGTGACGGCCATGCTCCTCGTACCACTTGGTGAGGGTGGAGGTCATGTGCATCTTCTCGATGATGTTGCGCCAGCCCACGCCGGTGTTGTACGCGCAGAAGCTGATCTCGCCTTCCTGCGTGGCGTAGGGGATGATGCACTGCTCGGTGCGGCGGAAGTCGTAGTTGAACAGGTCCTGGAACCACATGCCGGCGATGAACAGGAAGTTCCAACGGTCGCCGCGGCGCTTGTTGATGTCTTCCATGGTGCGGTCGCCGGTGACCTTGCCGTAGTTGCGGCCGGTCGCGCCGAAGCACTTGTCGAACTTCTGCAGCAGGTCCTTGATCTTGAAGTGGGTGGGAGCCTTGGCGGGCTGGTAGTTGCGCATCAGCGCCAGGGCCGCGCCGATCATGGTCAGGGTCTTGCCGCGGGCAGCGTCGTTGACGCGGGCGATGTCCTTGGCGAGACGGTCGGCGTTGAGGAAGGCGGTGACGGGAACGGCTTCCTTGGTCTCCTTGTCGATCATGAGCGCCATGCCGATACCGCAGTTCGGGTGGCAGCCGCAGGAGAGCTGACCCCAGTCGTGGTTCGGTCCGTGGACCAGGTCGGCCCAGTCGGAGAAGGTGGACATGAAGGAGATGGGGAACCAGTCGCGGACAGGCTCGCCGAGGCCGGTCTGGTTCTTGACGTCGTGCGCCATGTGCGACAGGGTGTAGCGCTGCGCCTTGCGACGCTCGTCGGAGATGTCTTCGTCGCGGCCGGTGAAGCTGACCGGCTGGAAGCTGAGGAAGTTGATCTTCTTCGGGTTATCCAGCGCGAAGTTGATGATGTTGCCGACCTGCTCGTTGTTGATGCCGTTGATGATGGTCGTGACGGGCACGATATCGACGCCGGCTTCGTGCAGGTTGTGGATGGCCTGGAGCTTCACGTCGAACGCGTTGCCGACCTTGCGGTGCGAGTTGGCGGCGTTGCCGATGCCGTCGAACTGCAGGTAGGCGTAGCGCAGACCGGCCTCAGCGGCGGCCTTCGAGAACTCCTTGGACTTGGCGAACTCGATACCGTTGGTCGCGGCCTGGACGGAGTTGTAACCGACCTTGCGGGCGTAGGCGACGGCGTCGAGGAAGTAGGGGCTCAGGGTGGGCTCGCCACCCGAGAACTGGACGCTCATCTGCCGCTTGGGCTTGATGGTGATGGCGTTGTCCAGCATGGTCTTGATCTCGTCCCAGGTGAGTTCGTGGACGAAGCCGACCTGGTTGGCGTCCATGAAGCAGGGGTCGCACATCATGTTGCAGCGGTTGGTCAGGTCGATGGTCAGAACCGAGCCGCGGCCGTGGGTGACGGTGGAGGTGCCGTGGTTGTGCAGCTTCTCGTCGTTGTGCGCCTTGATGTCGCGGCCGGGGAAGACCTCTTCGAGGTGCTTGAAGAAGGCGGTGTCGATCGACATCACGTCTTCGAAGTGGCCGTGGATGGGGCAGTCCTTGACCATCAGGATCTGGCCGTCGCGCTCGATGATCTGGGCCTTGATCTCGCCGACCTTCTCGTTGAGCAGGATCTCGTGGGGCAGCTTGCCGTCGACGATCTGCTGGCGGATCTCAGGAATGCACTTGGGACAGAGGGAGTCGGTGGTACGCGGCCAGCCGAGGGGCGGCTTCTCCTTCTGGTAGCTCTTGAGCAGCGGCTTGTCGCTCCACTTGGGGGTGAAGCTGGCGTTGGGGCTGATCGAGTTCAACTTGTTGAATACTGCCCAACCTGCCTTCGCCGTGACGACGAGAGCCTTTTCCATCAATTTTGCTGGTTTCTTAGCCATGTGCGTTTCTGTCTCCAATAAGAGGGTCGTTGAGAACTGTCGTGATCGAGCGTCGTGATCGAACGTCTTTGCGATCTGGCGGCTCCGAGTTCCACTACTAGCGCTGGTGCAATCAGCCTGACGACAGGTCCCGAACGTGTGTAACAAAATCGTGTGCGACGGGAAGCGAATTCCTGAAGCGTAAGGGCGGCATTAAAGCAACGCTCGCCCCTTTCAGACCACGATCAGACTACGCAGGGGTAACGTAGGCGAAAAGCGAAATAGGTCCGACGGCGAGAATCTGCATTGAACGGCGAAAGACGGCACTCGGAATGCAGCCGGTTCGGTTATCGGTACGCCGCACCTGTGGGCGGGTTTTCGGGGAGATCGCAATCGGCTGCCCGGCGAGCGTATCGGGCCTTCCCGATCGGCTGGGCGTAGGGTTACCATCTCGGTGCGGCGGATCTGCGGGACGCGGTTCGTGGTTGACCCGCCGATTTGCCGCTCCGCATACTCATCATGGAACGTGTTGGAGCGTGCCGCTATGAGTCCGTATCCCGAAGACCCGAAGCAGCCCTGGCAGGATCGGCTGCACGAAGCAACGGCGCATGTGGAAGAGGATCTGCGCCGCGTGATCTCCTATATTAATGACGAGGTGGTGCCGGATGTGCGGCGGCATGGCAGCGCGGCGCTGCGGGTCGCGGCGCAGGAGCTGCGCAAGCTGGCCGAGCGCCTCGACGAACAGCAGCGCACGCCTCCGCCGCCGAGGCCGGGTGCTGGTCCCACGCCACCGGGTGAGCCGAAGGCGTGATGCGCGGTCGCAAGGCACGACATTGGAGGGGTGAGTGGGCAGGGCGGACGGGAGCGCCGGCACTCGCACTGCTGTTGGTCGGGCTGGGGGTGACGGGCTGCCATAAGAAGACGCAGGTGGCCTATCGTCCGCCGCCCCCGCCGGTGATGGCACCGGCGCACGCACCGTCGCGCAGCGCTGAAGGAAGCGCGAGCGCGAACTCCGGGAGCAGCGAACCGCTTGCCCCCGAGATCTGCGCGGCAAGCCCTCCGAGGTGGAGGTCGGTCTGGCGAGCTGGTATGGTCCGCCGTACGCCGGACGCCGCGGCGCGGATGGCTCGGTCTACGATCAGAACGCGATGACCGCGGCGCATCTGACGCTGCCGCTGGGCAGCTGGGTGCGGGTGACCAATCTTGCGAACAACGCGACGGCGGTGGTGCGGATCACCGATCGCGGGCCGTTTGTGCGCGGGCGCATCATCGATCTCTCGCTGGCCGCGGCCAAGGCGACCGGCATCTACCGGATGGGCGTGGCCAAGGTGCGGCTGGAGGCCTATACGCCGCCGCCCCGGCCGAACGGCATTCCCGGCGGCCGCTGGTGCGTGCAGGTGGGCGCGTTCGACAAGGAAAAGGACGCGGTCAAGCTGAAGGAGGAGATGCTGCGGCGCTATCACACGGCCAAGGTCATCGAGTTCTCCGGGCCGACCGGCTACTGGGTGCGGATCAATCCGGCGTATCCGGACAAGCACCACGCCGACGAGGTCGAGGCCAGCATTCATCCCAAGAATCCGGCGGCGGAGCCGTACCTGATCCGGACGGATTAGCGCCTGGATCAGGTACGGATTGGCGCTCGATTCGCAGGTTACAAAAGCACCTTCTTGCCGGTGCGCTGCTCGATGGCCTGCTCGAAGGCCGCCTGATCGCTGTGGTTGGTGGTGTGGGTGATGCGGACGCGGTTGTCGCCGAGGATGGCGATGGCGCGGCCGGCACTGGTCTTCTGGATCGCCATGACCTCGGGGTAGAGGATGACCTTCTTTTTCAGGAACCAGTAGCGCTGCTCGATGGCGGTGGGCGTCAGCACGATGGTGCCCGGCGCCTGGCTGAGGAGCAACGCCATGACCGCGATGAAGAGCACCGTCAGCGGCCAGGAGAAGGCGTGGTGCATGCTGCCAGTACCAATAAAAGAAGTAGGCGTAGTAGAGCGGCAGCGCGATGAAGCGCATGGCGCTGAAGACGGGCTTCATCGGGAAGGCGAGGCCCTCGGGGGTCTCCTTCGCCTTGCCCTTGGCGATCTTGCCGGCGAAGAGCGCCACGAGAAAGAGAACGACGACGAGATCACGGAAGAGGTTCGAGTCGAGATGCATCGCTGCTTACTTTACCGCAAGTGTGCGGCGGCGCCGCAGTTTTCGTCGATTGCGCGTAAGGAGCGGCCGGCGGAGGAGGGTAAAATCACGCCATGGCTACCGATTGTCTCTTCTGCCGCATCGTCGCCGGCACGATTCCGGCGCAGCGTCTCTACGAGGATGAGCACACGCTGGCGTTCGCCGATATCCACCCGCAGGCGCCCACGCATCTGCTCATCATTCCCAAGCAGCACGTGGCCTCGATGGCGCATGCGACCGACGCGGACACGCCGGTGCTCGGGCATCTGCTGGCGGTTGCCGCGCAGCTGGCGCGCACGCAGCAGCTCGACAAGGGCTATCGCGTGGTGGTGAATACCGGCGACGAGGGCGGCCAGACGGTGCATCATCTCCACCTGCACCTGCTGGGCGGACGGTCGATGACCTGGCCTCCGGGCTAGACGCGCAATCGTCTCTCAAAAACGAGCGATGCCCGGAGAGTTGATCTCTCCGGGCATCGCTGTTTTCAGTGCAAATCGTGATTACTGGTTGAAGTTCGGCTCTTCCTCTTCGACGATGCCGTAGCGGCGCAGCAGGTTGGGAAGGTTCTGGCTGAAGGCGGCGCGCGGCATCACCGTGTCGCAGCCCGCTTCCACGGCCTTGGCCTTCAGGTCGCCCTGCAGGTGCGAGAGGAAGCCGACGATCGAGGTGCTGCGCTTCAGCTTGGCCTTGAGCTTGGGGATCAGGGTCATCGGCTTGGCGTTCGCGTTGTTGAGGTCGAAGACGATCAGGCCGGGACGATCCGCCTCCTCGCCGCCGGTGAGGCGGGCGAGCGATTCCTTATCGTTCTTGACGAACTCGACCTTGACGCCGAGCTTGCGCGCGGTCTCCTGGATCTTGGCGACGAAGAACAGGTCGTCGATGAAGAAGAAGATCTTGGTCGGCGCGTCTTCGGGGATGGGAATGGCGCGGCCCTGCGAGTAGTCGATGGGCTGGGAGTCGCTCTGGTAGCCGCGTCCGCCGCCGTTCGAGCGCGGCTGGTAGTTGCCGTGGGTCTCGATGGTGGAGGGCGGAGCGTCGGCGAAGTTGCCGTTGACGACGCGGTAGCTGTGGTCCATCGGGCCGACAAAGCTGCGCGGTCCGCGCTGCTGCTTGCCGCCGCCACCACCGCCGCCGCCCTTGCGCTTGAAGCCGCTGACGGTGTTGCCGAACTGGTGGGTGTCGCGATCGCGCGAACCGCCGTTGCCGCCGCCATGTCCGTTGCCGGCCTGGTTGCCGGGATTGTCGCTGGGGCGCTGACGGTCGCGGTCGCGGAACTTCTTCTTCCAGCGCTTGGTGGTGCCGCCATTGTTGTGCTGCTGCTGCCCGTTGGCGGACTGGAAGTTTTGCTGACGGCTGCTGGCGTTGGCGCGGCCTGCCCGGCAGTCGGAATGGCTGGCGGAAGCGGCCGACGGCCCCGATTCCCCGCTGCCTGCTTCGCCGGCCTGCGGCGCACCGCTGGCGGCGACCGAGTCCAGGCTCTTGCCCTTGCGCTTACGACGGCGACGGCGACTGCTCTTGGACTGCCCCATACCGCGGGGCGCAGCCTGACCGCCTCCTGCCCGGAATCTCCGGAGACGGAGGGCGGAGGGGGTGGGGCTAGGGAATCCTGGTGCGGTTGCACCTCGGACACATTCTGATCTGAAGTCATGCTTCCACTTCCTGTTGCACGTGCAAGATTTAGCGTTTCCAAACCCACGCCGCCTGCAGGAACGACTCCGCCACCAATGCGGAGCGCGAACCAAGCCGGGATGTAAGCGTCGGAAGAAACAGTGTCAAGTTCTACTCTGAAGGAAACGTCTGTGCATCTATGTTGGCTGCACGCGCTGGTTAGACCATCGCTGGCAAACCCGGTTCACCGATTGCAGCAAACCTGAAACGAACTCTGTGACCTGATCTGTGACTAACCTCTGATCGTCACGGATCCAGCCAGGGATTCGCGGGATTCAGTGAGCATTCCACGCGCGCAGCGTAGATTGCTTAGGAATATCTCCGAAGAGATGGCGCGGAAAGATCGGCACCCACAGCCGGTTCAGAACGCAAGTCGATGATACGCGCGGCAGCGTCATTTAGCAAGCGACCGGAGAGAAATCTTCGCTGCCCCGGAGATCTCATGAGAGTCGACGAGAGGTCCTCGGGAGAGGATCAAGGCCGCTCCCGGGTGGGAGCGGCTTCCTGTGCGTCTTGCTGGGATCGAGACTCGTCTCGAGTCGCTCGATCGAATGGCCTGTCACGGCCTCCAAAAAGGGCTACCGTATGTTCTGGAGCCTTCTCCCCTGCCGGTGAACCGCACCATACATGGGTGCTGGAACTTCCTGACCGGGGGCGAAACTGCGGGGCGGGTACGTTTTGTCCTGCTCCGCGCTAGAAGAGAAGCAATCGAGCGGCCAAACCGAGTACTCCCGCAGTTTCCTTGCGTTTTCGGGTGGTTTTCCGGATCCTCCGAAGGGATGGATATCTAAAAATAGAAGATCGCGGATGCTGGAATCCAGATTTTGGAATCATCGAGGACGGTGGGCCACATCGGAGAACTTCGTCAATTGACTGCATCTTGGTTTGACCCGGTATCGGGTGGACCCTATAATTAGCGTGTTCTGGCAGCCCCTCTCGCTCCAACCTCCCCGCCCAAGTAAAACTGGATCCGGAAGGGCGGTATACAGATCGCAGCGCTGCAGCTGGCGTTGCGAGCGGATTGTGCCTCCTCTATATAGGTGGAGTGGCAGGAAGGGCTGCAGATCAGGATCAGGAGACATCGCAGGCGCGCGGCCTGACGAGCGGCATGGACGGTTTCAACGGCTTTTATCGATCTCAAGGAGTTTCACACAGCATGAATCGCACTCTCGCTTTTGTCTCCGCGCTCGGCGCGGGGTTGATGACCATGGCTGCAAGCGCCCAGACCGCAGCTCCTGCACCCCACTCCGGCCGCCGCCGCCGCACCCGCAGCGTTCCCCAGGCGATTCCCGCCAAGATCGCTCTGATCGCCTTCGAGCAGGCCGTCTTTGCGACCAACGAAGGCCAGCGCGCGGTGCAGGACGTGCAGAAGAAGTACGAGCCGAAGAAGGCGCAGATCGACGCTCTGGCGCAGGAAGTGGACTCGCTGAAGAAGCAGCTGCAGAGCGCGCCGGCGACCCTGTCGGACGAGGAGCGCGCCACGCGTCTGAAGAACATCGACACCAAGGAAAAGCAGCTGAACCGCGACGCCGAGGATGCCAACACGGCCTACCAGTCGGACCTGCAGGAGGCCTATGCCAAGGTCGCGCAGAAGGTCTCGGTGACCACCAAGAAGTATGTTTCGGAGAACGGCTTCACGCTGCTGCTCGACGTGAGCGGCCAGCAGAGCAACGTGATGTGGGCGCTGCCGACGACCGACGTTACCGAAGCGGTGATCACGGCGTACAACAAGGAATCCGGCATCGCGGCGCCGCCGCCGTCGGCTCCGAGCGCCGAACCCGCGCCCGCATCGTCCGCTACCACCGCTCCCAAGCAGTAAGCTCGACAACAGCCGTACGCAGCACCACGAAGAGGCCCCGTTCTGGGGCCTCTTCGTCTTTTGTCCGCTGCTGGTAGGCATGACGACGACGGCCGATGTGCACTATTGCGTGCCAACATGAAACTCAGAGATTTTCATGCTTTGAGCCACGCTGTTCATTGACAGTCCAGAGGCACCGAACTGTGGAAAACTCTGTGGATTTTTTTGCGGACAGAATCGCTGCACGGGCGCCGGACGAGCTCTGTGGCGTCACGCGGACGCCGTTAGAAACAGGGCAGTCCATTTATTTTCAAAAGGTTGCAGGTTTGCTGGAAAAGCTGTGGAAAGCTGCTTCGGCGGCTGGGTCTAAGCACTTGGAGCGGAAGGGTTTCCACAAACGATAGTTACGCACCGGTTACAAACCGCCGCGATCGGACGGGATTTTCTGTCGATCGCCGACAAAAAGACGGCCCGAGCGGCGTCAATTTCGCCGCATCGGGCCATGGCTTTCGGTGCTATTATTCTTCGCCGACCTTGAGCACCGCGAGGAAGGCCTCCTGCGGGATGTCGACCTTGCCGATCCGCTTCATGCGCTTCTTGCCCTCTTTCTGCTTGTCGAGCAGCTTGCGCTTACGGCTGATGTCGCCGCCGTAGCACTTGGCGATGACGTTCTTGCGGATGGCGGTGACGGTGGAGCGGGCGATGATCTTGGAGCCGATGGCGGCCTGGATGGCGACCTCGAACATCTGCCGCGGGATGAGCTCGCGCATCTTTTCGACGAGGGCGCTTGCCGCGGTCGTAGGCGGAGTCGCGGTGGACGATGAGCGAGAGCGCGTCGACCGGGTCGCCGCCGATGAGGATGTCCATCTTGACCATGGGGGAGACCCAGGCGCCGGCGAGGTGGTAGTCGAGCGAGGCGTAGCCGCGGGAGACGGACTTGAGGCGATCGTAGAAGTCGAGGACGATCTCGTTGAGCGGCAGCTCGTAGGTGAGCATGACGCGGGTCTCGGAGACGTACTCGATGTTCTGCTGGCGGCCGCGCTTGTCTTCGACGAGCTTGAGGATGTTGCCGACGTACTCCTCGTTGGTGAGGATCTTGGCGATGATGACGGGCTCTTCGATGCTCTCGATCTCGGAGGGGTCGGGCCAGCGCGACGGGTTGTCGACGATGGAGACCGAGCCGTCGGTCATGGTGAGCTTGTACTGCACGCCGGGGGCTGTGGTGATGAGGTCGAGATCGTACTCGCGCTCGAGCCGCTCCTGAATGATCTCGAGGTGCAGCAGGCCGAGGAAGCCGCAGCGGAAGCCGAAGCCGAGGGCGACGGAGGACTCGGGCTCGAAGGAGAAGCTGGCGTCGTTGAGGCGCAGCTTCTCGAGGGCGTCGCGGAGCATGCCGTGGGCGTGGGAGTCGACGGTGTAGAGGCCGGCGAAGACCATGCTCTTGATGTCTTCAAAGCCGGGGAGGGCCTCGGCGCAGGGACGGTCGACCTCGGTGATGGTGTCGCCGACCTTGGTGTCGGCCACGTTCTTGATGGTGGCGACGAAGAAGCCGACCTCGCCGGCGGTGAGTTCGTGCGATCTCGACCGGCTTGGGCGTCATGACGCCCATGGAGTCGACCTCGAAGCGGCGGCCGTTGGACATGACCTTGATCTTCATGCCCTTGCGCAGCTTGCCGTTGATGATGCGGGCGAGCACGATGACGCCCTTGTAGGGGTCGAACCAGCTATCGAAGATGAGCGCCTGCAGCGGCGCCTCGGGATCGCCCTTGGGCGGCGGCAGCAGGTGCACGACGGCTTCGAGGATGTCGGCGACGTTCAGGCCGGTCTTGGCGCTGACGGCGATCGCGTCGTCGGCAGGCAGGCCGACGGACTTCTCGATCATCGCCTTGGTGCGCTCGATGTCGGCCGAGGGCAGGTCGATCTTGTTGATGACGGGAATGATCTCAAGCCCGTTCGAGATGGCGAGATAGGCGTTGGCGAGCGTCTGCGCCTCGACGCCCTGCGACGCGTCGACGACCAGCAGCGCGCCTTCGCAGGAGGCCAGCGAGCGCGAGACCTCGTAGGAGAAGTCGACGTGGCCGGGCGTGTCGATCAGGTTGAGCTGGTAGGTCTCGCCGTTCTGCGCCTTGTACATCATGCGGACGGTGTGGGCCTTGATGGTGATGCCGCGCTCGCGCTCGAGGTCCATCGCGTCGAGCACCTGCGCCTGCATCTCGCGCGAGGTGAGCGAGCCGGTCAGCTCCAGCAGCCGGTCGGAGAGCGTGGATTTGCCGTGGTCGATGTGCGCGATGATCGCGAAGTTGCGAATGTGATTTGGATCCATTGTTGGTGCGGAGGGCCTCGCTCTCTATCTTAACACCCGCGAGGCGGAGCGTGACGCGATGGCGGAACGGCGGCTGCGGTGCTCCGACGTGCGATGGGCCGGCGTGCAGGCTGACGAGCCGCATCGCGGCATCGATGTGGCGAACGGAGCTGCATCGTGCGCGCTCGGGCGGACATCGAAAGGAGTAGCTGGCCGCAACGCGCCGGACTGCGCCTTGCTCCGGAAGTGGCTCTTGCTCAGGAGGACTGCATGGCAACTCCCATCCTTCCGATTCGAACGATTCGCTCGGTCATCATCCGCACATGATCGTTCCCGGCCGACGTCTCGTCCCACCTCCGCGCACATCCACACCTCCTGCGATTTTGTGCAGGCGCTGATGAAGCTGCAGCGGGCGGCGCAGCTGATTACCTCTGTCGCTCGATCTCGATGTGCTGCTCGAGCGCGTGGTCAACGATATCGCCGCATCGATCGGCTGCGTCGAGGTCTCGGTGTGGCTGCGCGATCCCGAGGCCGACGACATGGTGCTGCACGGCGTGCGCGGCTGCACGGCCTTCAAGAAGGGCGAGCATTGGGATCGGGCGGCGCGGCATGGTCGGTCACGTCGCCGCGACCGGCCAGCTGCGCTATGCCAGCGACGTGCGCGTCGATCCGTACTACGTCGCGTGTGAGCCGGATACGCGGTCGGAGGTCGAGCGTTCCGCTGAAGCTCGACGGCGAGGTGATCGGCGTTCTTTCGGTCGATCACAAGCAGACCGAACGCCTTCTCCGAGGACCAGTTGCAGGTCATTCGAGGCGCTCGCCGGGCACATCGCGGTGGCGATCGAGAACACGCGGCTGTTTCGCTGACGAGCGCATGGAGCGGGAGCGGATGCAGCACGAGGCGGAGGAGGCGCGCGCGGTGCAGCAGGCGCTGTTCGTGAAGGCCGTGCCGCTGCTGCCGGGCTTTGCCTTCGAGACCGCGTGGAACCCGGCGGGCACGGTGGCGGGGACTGGTTCGACTTCATCGATCTCGGCGATGCGCGGTGTGGCATCGTGCTCGCCGATGTCTCCGGCAAGGGCATGCCGGCGGCGCTGCTGATGTCGGCCACGCGCGCGATCCTGCGCTCGCTGGTGAAGATGGAGAGTTCGCCGGGACGAGTGCTGGCGCAGTTGAATCAGACGCTGCTGGAGGACTCTGCCGACGGGCAAGTTCGTCACCATGCTCTATGCGGTGCTCGATGCGCGCGACGCGCACGATCACCGTCGCCAGCGCGGGGCATCTGCGTCCGCTTGCTGCATCGGCATCGGACAGACGTGCTCGTTCCTCGAGGTCGAGACCGGCATGCCGCTTGGGACTGGGCGTGTCCGTCGTATCCCGAGTGCACGTCGCGCTGCAGCCCGGACGCAGCTGCTGTTCTATACCGATGGCATCACCGAGGCGATGAACCCGGGCGGCGAAGAGTACGGCGCGGCGCGGCTGGTGGAGCACTTCCTGCGGCCGGAGGCGTGCGTGGAGCAGCTGATCGAGGAGGTGCGGCGCTTCGGGCATGGCTCCGATCACACCGATGATGCGACCGCGGTGCTGATCCGGAGCCGCTGATTCGCTTGGGAGAGACGCGGTTCGTGAGTGCGCACTGTCTCCTCTGAACGAGCGATTCCTGTCGAGCCGTCGCGTCCGCGTTCAGCGCAATTATTCTGCTCTGCGTCTTACAATGAGCTGAACGAATGGCGCGGATGAGATTAGATAAGCTGGTGCGGCGATGGTTTCCGGTAGTGGCGTGCGCGCCGCTGATTCTGTTGGCAGGATGTCCGCAGGAGAACGCGGCTGCTCCCGGCAAGACGCCGGTGCAGGCGACCGCACCCACGGCGGCGGGCGAGCCCGCGACGGCCGAGGGCAGCGCAGCCGGCTGCTCCGCCGACGACGGCGCAGCAGGCCGAGGCGGCGGCCAACGCGCAGCGCGCGCAGCAGCTGATCGCGCGCACCGAGGCAACCTATCGCAGCGGCGTCGCGAACTATCGTGCGGGCAAGCTCGACGCGGCGCGTCAGGACTTCGATCTCGCCGTCGATACCATGCTGAGCAGCGGCCTCGATCTGAAGGGCGATCCGCAGCTCGCCGATGAGTTCGATCGTCTGCTGAACTCGGTCAATGCGCTGGAGATGGATGCGTTGAAGCAGGGCAACGGCTTCTCGCCCGCGGTCGAGGCTGCGCCGCTCGATGCCGCCGATGAGGTCACCTTCCCCGTCAACCCGGAGTTGAAGGCGCAGTTGAGCGCCGAGCTGCAGACGACCAAGTCGGACTTCCCGCTGGTGGTGAACGACTACGTGGCGGGCTGGATCAGCTACTTCACCAACTCGAAGGCGGGACACGCGCACCTGCTGCGCTCGCTCGAGCGCGCGGGCAAGTACAAGGACATGATCTCGAAGGACCTGCGCGACCAGGGCGTGCCGCAGGACCTGATCTATCTCGCGGTGGCGGAGTCGGGCTTTCAGCCGCAGGTGGTGAACCCGTCGGGCGCGGCCGGCATGTGGCAGTTCATGCCGTTCCAGGGTGCGTATGGGCTGCAGCGCAACGGCTGGGTCGATGAGCGCTTCGATCCGGAGAAGTCGTCGATCGCGTATGCGAAGTTCATGAAGGAGCTCTACAACCAGTTCGGCGACTGGTATCTCGCGATGGCCGCCTACAACTGGGGTCCGGGCAACGTGCAGCGTGCGGTGATGCGCACCGGCTACGCGGACTTCTGGGAGCTCTACCGGCGCAACGCGTTGCCCGACGGCGACGAAGGGCTATGTGCCGGGTATCATCGCGGCCATCATCATGGCCAAGAACCCGCAGCAGTATGGGCTGGACAAGCTGGTGCCGGATGCGGCCGGTGGTGTCGGACACGGTGACGGTGGACTATGCGGTCGATCTGCACCTGGTCGCCGACGTGACGACGCGCGGCTGGAAGAGGTGGTGGCGCTCAATCCCAGCCTGCTGCGCATGCGGACGCCCGATCAGATGCCGTTCGATCTGCATATCCCGGTGGGGAGCAAGGACGTCTTCCTCGCGCGCATGAAGACGATCCCCGAGGAGAAGCGCACGCTGTGGCGCTTCCACACGGTGAAGCCGGGCGAGTCGCTGGGTGAGATCGCGACCAACTTCCATGCGCGGCCGGCCGACATCGCGGAGACCAACGATCTCGCGGTGACGGACACGGTCGATCCCGGCGATGAGCTGGTGATTCCGATCGCGTCCGCAGCGAGTGCATCGCATGCGCAGTTCTATACGATCAAGCGCGGTGACACGCTGGTCACGGTCGCGGATCGCTTCAATGTGTCGGTCGAAGATCTGCGCAAATGGAACCGCCTGAAGAGCGGCGCGGTCAGCCTGGGCCGCAGGCTTCAGGTCTCCGAGCCTGTGCGGGCCGTCGCTTCGCTGCATGCTCGTGGTCGCGGCGGACGCGGGTCGCATGCAGTGCGAGCGAGAGCGTTGCCTCCGACTGCGCACGCGGGGGGTGCGCATGGCGCCACAGTGCCACGGAAGCCGCGGATCTAAAGGCGAATCGCAGCATGTGGCGAAGGCTTCGAAGCCGACCTCGTCGAGTCATGGTCGCATGTCGAGAAGACGGAGCTGCATCACAAGCGCACCGTCGACTGCGCAAAATGCTGCACGATAAGCTTCCTTCGTGAAAAGAGTTCTTGCTATCGTTAGCGCAGCGATGCAGACTGTTGCTAGAATCTTGCCGCGGTGCGACATGCACGCTCGTCATTGCGGAACACGGGGCTAATGCGACACGCAAGCGAAGCGTGACATGGGAATGAGCGGTTGAGAAGCGTGCTGAGCGTCAAGGAGAATGAGCGATGAAGTTGGATGGATTCGAAGAGTTCGAAGAGGCAACCAAGCTGCAGGCAGCAGCCAACGGCGACGATGAGGACGATCAGGACGAGGACGACGAGTCGATGGCGCGACCGGCCTGAGCCACGACTTCGACGCCAATGCGGACGACGAAGACGATGAGGAAGAAGAGGTGACGCTCACCTCGGACGACGATGACGAACTCGAAGCACGAGGACGGGAACTTGCGGTCGACGAAGATGCGGAGGAGGAAGAGGCCGACAAGCTGCTGGTCGCCTCGACGCACAAGGAGGAGGCCGATCTGTTGAGCGAGGCGCCCTCGCCGGTCACCGGCTATACCCCTGCGGACGGCGTCTCTCGAAGCAGCCCGAGCGCGGCGAGACGGCGAGCGTCGGAGAGGTGCTGCGCAGCGCGAAGAAGGCGGCGAAGAAGGCCGCTGCGGCAAAGAAGACGGCTCCGGTCAAGGCTGTCGTGGCGAAGGCGGCGGCGAAGAAGGCCGCTCCGGTGAAGGCTGCGGCGAAGAAGGCGGCCGCGAAGAAGGCTGCGGCGAAGAAGGCTGCGCGACCAAGTCGGCTGGCCGGCGAAGAAGGCTGCGGCCAAGAAGACGGTCGCGAAAAGCTTGCCGTCAAGAAGACGGCAAAGAAGGTTGTGCCGGGGAAGAGCCCGGCGAAGAAGACCACGGCGAAGAAGTCCGCCGTGAAGTCGATCACAGGATCTGCCGCGAAGAAGTCCAGTGCAACGCGCGGCGGTAAGGCAGCCCCTAAAAAGGCGCTTAGCAACAACGACTGCGAGCAGCAAAAATCAAGTGAAGAGAGGTATTACCTTGGCAACGAAGAAGGCAGCAGCAAAGAAGGCACCTGCAAAGAAGGCGGCCGCGAAGAAGGTTGTAGCAAAGGCCGTAGTGAAGAAGGCTGTTGCGAAGAAGGCTGTCGTAAAGGCGCCTGTCGCGAAGAAGGCAGTGGCAAAGAAGGCAGCACCGGCGAAGAAGGTAGTTGCGAAGACTGCAGCTCCGGCGAAGAAGGCTGTTGCGAAGAAGGCTCCGGCCAAGAAGACCGCAACGAAGGCTGCAGCGAAGCCGGCAACCAAGACTGTAACGAAGACGGCGACCAAGGCCGCGGCAAAGACGGCAGCGAAGAAGTAGTCGTTCCTAACCGGCAACGCACCGTTGTGACTTTGGCAGTACGAACGTAAGGCAAGCAAAAAGGCCCGGTCTCCTCACTCGAGAAGCCCGGGCCTTTTTGCGTCTGGAGGTCGGTGTGCAGGATCCGTCCGGCTACTTCTTGTCTGCCTGCAGCTCGGCGAGCACCTCGTCGCTGTGGTTGGCGGGCTGGACGTCGGTCCACACCTTGACCACCTTGCCCTTGGGCGAGATCAGCACGGTCTCGCGCTTGGCGAAGGACATGGCGGGTGCGCCGTCCTTGGCCGGCCGGGTGCCCATGGGGATGCCGTAGGCGTCGATGACCTTGTGGTCCGGGTCGGCGAGCAGCTTGAAGGTCAGCGAGTCCTTGGTGCAGAAGGTCTTGTGGCTCTCGACGGTATCGAGCGAGACGCCGAGCACCACCGCATTCAGGGCGTCGTACTTGGGCAGGTCGCGCTGGAAGTTATGCGCCTCGATGGTGCAGCCGCTGCTCATGTCCTTGGGGTAGAAGTAGAGCACGACCCACTTGCCCTTGTAGGCGCTCAGATGCACCGGGGTCTCCTCCTGCGAGGGCAGCGAGAAGTCGGGAGCCTTGGTGCCGACCGCGATCTCCGCGGCGTAGGCGCGGGGCGCAGGGACGATCGCGGCGGTAAGCGCGAAGAGCGAGAGAGCGGCGAGGGCGGAGGCGGCGCGGATTCCTGGGCGGTTCATATCAATCTCCTGAGGTGCATGCTCAGTATGACGGAGCGAGCCGGTCTATGGCCGCGCGATCACACAAATATTGGCCTGGTCGGCGGCGGCGACGATCGCCTCGCGATCGAAGATGAGGGTGCGGCCGGCCTCGATGGCCAGGCAGGTGGCGCCTGCCGCGCGCATGGTCTCGATGGTGGCCAGGCCGATGACCGGGACGTCGAAGCGCATGTCCTGATTCGGCTTGGCGACCTTGACGACGGTGAGCGAGCGGCTCAGCGTGGAGCTCTGGTCGCCGTCGACGCCATCCACTTCGAGCGTGCGGAAGAGCGCGCCGGCGCGCGCGATGGTGGCGTCGGTGCCCTCCATGGCCTCGACCGCGACGCAGGCCTGCGCGGCGATCACGACGGTCTGGCCGAGATCGTAGCCGGCGATGGCGCGGGCGACGGTGCGCCCGTAGTCGATGTCCTTGGTCTCTTCGCTCGCTGGGGGCGCGGCGCGTGAGCAGGCCCTCCTGCGCCAGCAGCGGCTCGAGATACTGCGTGGAGCTGATCAACTCGATGCCCTCGTCGCCGAGCACCTTGGCGATCGCGCCCAGCAGCATGTCGGTCGAGCGCGTGCGCAGCGACAGCAGCAGCTTGGCCAGCCGCCAGTCCGGCCGGATGGAGGAGAAGATCTGTTTGTGCTTCACCTGACCGGCCATGACGGCGCGGGCGACGCCTTCGCGCTGGAAGGTCTCGATCAGCCGCGACAGCTCGCCCAGCGACAGCCAGTGCACGCGGATGTGGGGGTCCTGCGCGGCGCGCTCGTTCATCTCGGGGTCGGTCTCCTCCTTGATGGCGGCGACGACGACGGTGAGGTTGTGGGCGCGCGCGGCGTCCAGCAGCAGAAAAGGGAAGCGGCCGTTGCCGGCGATCAGGCCGAGTGTCTCCATGAGGTCTCCAGCCCTTACTTTAGTGGAATGTGGGCTGGAGAAAACAGAGCGCGGCAGTCCGGGTGAGGAACTGCCGCGCGAAAGGCCGTACTCAGTTGGAACCGAGTCTAGAAGTTGAGCGCCAGGGAGAACTGTCCGAAGCGGCGCTCGTCGTTGGCGCCGCCGTTGTTGCCGACCCCGCCTTTGGAGGCGGTGATGGGAACCGGCACTCCGTCGCCGACGTTGCCACATCGGCCCGTGTCTCCTGGATGTACAGGTTGTGGTGATTGAGCAGGTCGAAGCCCTCGGCGCGGAAGACCATATTGATCTGTTCATGGATCGGGATGGTCTTGCTCACCGCGGCGTCGAAGTTCCAGGCGCCGGGTCCACGGAAGGAGTTGCGGGCGGTCATCGCGGCGGGATACGGGCCCCAATCGGAGATGCCATTGGGAAATCCGGGAATGGCCAGCGCCGGATTCGCGAAGGAGTATGCCGGCGGCAGGTCGGCGATGACATAGCTGTTGATTCCCTGTCCGCTGGCTCCATTGGTCGTCTTGAAGGTGTGCTGCGGAATGGGCGTGGTCGGAGTATAGCGAGGGATGTTGTAGCCCTGGCCTGCCTGCGAATCGTTCGTCGTGTCGTAGTAGCTGAAGGGCGTACCCGGTGCGGACGGTATAGATGCCGGTTACCTGCCAGCCAAAGAGCGCCTGCTTCAGCGAGCTGTGGCCATTGGTAAAGTACGGGGTCTGATAGATGGGCGCAATCACCAGGCGATTGCGGATGTCGAGATCGCCGTTGCCGTGATCCAGCGCCGGATAGAAGGGGTTGGTATAGCCAAGGTTAAAGGCACCCGCGGTCTCGGAGAAGGAGGTACTCAATTCGTCGGTGGCATGGGCCAGGGTGTAGTTGGCGACCAGACTCAGCCCGGTGTGATGCAGGTTCGTCATCTGGAACTGGATATTCATCGCGTGGTAGTACGAGTCGCCACCCGAGCCGCGATTGTTGATGTTCGAGTACTGGGGGTTGAGCCGCGTCAGGGCCACGTTGCCCTGGCCATCGGAGAGCGGATCGCCTAAGAAGACATTGCCGCTGCCGAGGCCGTTGTAATTTTTGATGTCGTACAGGTGAAGGCCGCGTGCGCCCGCATAGTCCAGCGACAGAACCGTACCGGGGGCCAGTTGCCGTTCCAGCGCTGAGGCTGTAGAACTGCGTCTGCGCGGTCCGAATGTTCTCATCCACATTGCGCAGGCTGGTGGGCGGCAACGGCACGCTTCCCGAGGAGCCCGCGAGCGGGCCGGCGTTGGAACTGGTCACAGGGATCGGATTGGTGGCCGAACCCGTCAGCACGATGACGGCGTAGTTCGGCGGATTCTGAATCACATTGAAGGTGACGTTGCCGAAGTTGCGCTCGTAGCTGATGCCGAATCCCCCACGCAGGGAGGTGCGACCGTCCCCGGACAGATCCAAGGCAAATCCGATGCGCGGCGACAACCGTTCCATACTGCGGATTCCACAGCCGGCCGATGGGACTGTTGGGCGCGGTGTAGACCTGGCCGTTGCGAATCTGCTGGAACAGGTTGGCTCCGGAGCCGTAGTAGAAGTTGGAGTCGAGGTTCTGGTTGTTGTTGTGCTGCACACCGTAGTACTCATAGCGAACGCCGTAGTTGAAGGTGAACTTCGGGGTCACCTTGAAGGAGTCCTGCGCATAGACCGCCCAGTCATGGAAGCGATCGCTGCGCGCGAAGGACGGCGAGGTTGCCGGCAGCGTGACCGAGCAGCCGGGGGTTTGGGTCAAGGCGCCGGTGTACTGGATTCGGCCACGCAGGGCAGCGCCCCGTTGGGATTCACCGCAGCCTGAAAGGTCGCCAGGTTGCCCGTGACCAGATTCTGGATCCCGGCAATGGAGTTGCTCGCCAAGCTGCTCGATCGCCTGGGCATAGGCGCCATAGGCTTGGTTGTCCTGGATGTAGAGCAGTTGCACGCCGAACTGCATGGAATGGTTCTTCTTCACCCAGTTCAGATCCTGGTTCCACTGAATCGTGTTGGAGGGCCGCCAAACGGAAGACCGCCGACCGCCGGGTTGAAGTCGAAGAAGCCCGGCAGCTGGATAAAGGTCGAGGTCGTCGGAACCTGGGCATTCACCGAAGCAATCAGCGTCGGCGTATTCTGCAGCGCCGTGTTATAGGTTTGGGGAAGGTTGATCCGGCTGAAGCTCAGCTTCGTGTTGGTCACGAGGCTTGGGCTAAAGACGTGCGTGACGCTCAACAGATACGCCGTGCTGAAGGTCGCCTGGCCCACGTTGTATTGCGAGTAGGGAGAGGCGAAGACGCCGCCTATCTGGTCCTCCTCGTTGTAGTTGACGTAGCGGAAGAACATCTGCGTCTTGTCGTTCAGGTTGTAGTCGAAGCGACCAACGATGTTATACGTGTTCTGCGGCAGGCCACCTCCGGCATTGGCGGGCGCGGTGTAGGTGACCAGACCAAAGACGGGCGTTCCATTCGGGACGCCGGGGATGGCTCCAATGCCCGCCGGGCCCGCCTGGAAGGTCTGGATGAAGTTGAAGGTCTTGCCCCCGCCATAGGTGGTGAAGAAGTTCTGCACATTGGGCGCCGTGAGCGCGAGAAACTGCGGGGTGGGAACGGCTGCGCGTCAGACGGCGCCGCTGCGGACGCGGGTCCATTCCGTGCTGCCAAAGAAGAAGAGCTTGTCCTTGAGGATCGGTCCGCCGACCGCAAAGCCAAACTGATTGCGCGTGAAGGTTCCCTTGGGCGCCGGCAGGGGGCCGGTTCCGCCTCCGTTCACAAAGGCCGAATTGATCTGGTCGTTCGTCTCGGTGTTGGAGGTGTAGGCGGATAAGCGATTGAACTCCCAGAGATTGCCATGAAACCTATTCGTGCCGGCCCGGGTGGTGACATTCACGACGCCGCCCGAGGCGCGGCCATACTGGGCCTCGAAGTTGCTGGTCGTCACGCGGAACTCCTGCACCGCATTGATCGGCACATACACGCCGATGCCATCGGTAAAGACGGCGATATTCTCCACGCCATCCAGCAGCACCTCGGTGCCACTGGTGCGCTGGCCATTGATGTTGTAGCCGACGCCGCGCGTCGTGGCTCGGGACCATTCTGGTAGGTGTTGTTGGAGCGCGAGTCGCCGCTGTTGGCCGCATCGCCCGCCGAGACATTGCCCGCCAGCGCGACAAAGTCATAGGCATTGCGCGAGAGACTGGGCAGTTGCGAGACCTGCTCCTGACTGACGACCTGCGACAGCTCCTGGGTCTGGGTGTTGACCTGCGCGCCGCCCTGGGCGACCACCGCGACCTCGGTGGTGGTTCCGCCGATGGACATCTGGACATCGAGCGTGACGTGGCCGGCGACCGTAACCTCCACATTGGCGAGGAAGGGCTTGAAGCTTCCCGCGCTGACCGCCAGATGGTAGGTCGCCGGCTCCAGACCCGTAATCAGATAGTCCCCGTTTGCGGTGGTCTGGACGGTGCGGGCAGCATTGGTGCCGACGTTCGTGGCGGTGACGGTTCCGTTCGGAATCACTGCGCCGGAGGAGTCCGTGACCCGGCCGGCGATCTGCCCGGTGTCTTGCGCTCGGGCTCCTGTGGGGTGGGCAAATGGGACGAGGCAAAGAGAAGGGAAGCGAGAAAGGAGAGAGTCCGAAGGACTGCGAAAGATGGCCCATGGCCGGTCCTCCAGCGCGATGCTTGCAGCACAAGGCAGAATGCAAGTTTGGCGAGAACGAACGTAATGATAGCGAGCAAATGAGCGCCCAAATCGGCGAACGCCGACAGGCGCGAGTAAGTGGCTGCTCTTTCAGTGAGCGAACCCATCGGGCGGAAAAGCCCGCCTCTCCGCGACGCGGGCGAGTCTATGGACATTTGTAGATTTCGCGAGGGATGTCTTCTTCGGTTCGTAGGCGCTTGTCGGAAAAGCGCCTGCTCGAGCGGGTGCTTGAACGCACAGGCGGCGCAGAGCGATCGCGAAGGTCCCTGCAACGGAGTGGAGGAACCTTCGCGACGGTCGCTGAACTTACTTCTGACTTAGTTCTGGACTTACTTGATGATGCCGCGCTGGCTATTGGCGATGAAGTCGGCGAGATAGGCGACATGCTCGCTGGGAGCCTCCGCCAGGGTCTCGCGAATGGCCTCGAGCGCCTGCGAGGTGTTGCGCTTGCCGCCGGTCAGCAGGCGGTAGGCCTGACGCAGCAGCTTGAGCTCCTCGGGCGAGAAGCCCTTGCGCTCGAGCCCCACCTTGTTCAGCCCATAGGCATGGTTGTTGCGCTCGACCGAGGTCAGCGAGTAGGGCAGCACGTCCTGCGTGATCGTGGTGCCGCCGCCGATGTAGGCGTACTTGCCGATGCGGCAGAACTGATGCACCGGGCAGAGCGCACCGACCACCGCGTAGTCCTCCACCGTCACATGGCCGGCGAGCGTGGCGGAGTTGGCCAGGATGCAGCCGCTGCCGATGTGCGAGTCGTGGCCGATGTGGGTGTAGGCCATGATCAGGCAGCCGCTCCCCACCGTCGTGATCCCGCCGCCGCCGGGCGTCCCGCGCGAGATGGTGACGTACTCGCGGATCGTATTGTTGTCGCCGATCGTCAGCCGCGTGGGCTCGCCCGCGTACTTCAGATCCTGCGGCGCGATGCCCAGGCAGGCGAACGGGTGGATCGTGTTGCCGCTCCCGAGCGTCGTATGCCCGTCGAGCACGACGTGCGAGACCAGCTCGCAGCCCTCGCCCAGCACCACATTCGGCCCAATCGTGCAGAAGGGGCCGACGGTGCAGCTCTCCGGGACCACGGCGCCGGCGGCGACGATGGCGGTGGGATGGATGCTCACGCGTTCTTGCCCTTGGGGCGCGGCACCAGCATGCAGGTCACCGTCGCCTCGCAGGCGACCTTGCCGTCGACGGTCGCGACGCCCAGCATCTTGACCGCCATGCTGCGCCAGTTCAGCACCGTCACCTCGATGCGCAGCTGGTCGCCGGGCACCACCGGCTTGCGGAACTTGGCGCTGTCGATGCCGGTGAAGACCATCAGCTTCTCTTCGCGATCCGGAATCTCGGTCAGCAGCAGCGCGCCGCCGGCCTGCGCGATCGCCTCCACCATCAGCACGCCGGGCATGATCGGGTAGCCGGGAAAGTGGCCGTTGAAGTGCGGCTCGTTGGCGGTGACATTCTTGATCGCGACGACGCGCTTCTTGCGCTCGATCTCGACCACGCGGTCGATCAGCAGGAAGGGATAACGATGGGGCAGGATCGCCATAATTTCGGTGATATCGAGCGTCTGCTTGGTCTGTTCTTGCGGCTCCGCCTGCGGAGCTACTTCAGTTTCAGTGTTAGACATGGCAGCACTGAGTATATCTCGCTGCTGAAGTCGCCCCGTTCGGCATCGCCGTCATCATCGTGGAGCCAGGTCCGTTCCGAACCGATTTCCTCGGCCGCTCGATCTCGGCCGCCAAGAAGGAGATGCCGGAATATGCGGGAACGGCAGGCGTGTTCCGCACCTTCCGCGCCAACAACGACGGCAAGCAGGTCGGCGACCCGGAGAAGGCCGTCAAAGTCATCTTGAAAGCGGTCGAACTCGGAAAAGCCGCCGCTGCACATGCCGCTCGGCGCGCGCGCCTACGCCTTAGCGCGCACTAAGATTGCGGAGTTCACCCAGGATATCAACTCGTGGGAGACGGTGGCGAAGGCGACCGACTACGAGTAAGGCGCTGACCGGCAGCAGGCGGGTGAGCGTCTGAAGCACCGTGGTTTCTGATGCGTTCTGCTCCGTGTTAAGGGGTGGCGCCGCTTTCAGATCGTGCGGCCGGCTTGCCAAGGCTAAAGCGAGGGGACAATGGACCCCACAATATCGGCGCGCCTGCGCGACCTCCCGTCGGTATCCGCAGTCCTGAACACTTCCCCGGCGGCCACTCTTATTGAGCGCTACGGCCAAACGGCCTCAACGCACGCGATCCGCGCGACGATCGAGCTCGCTCGGTCGGCGCTTCAAGGGTGAGCCCGCCGTTCCAAGCGCTGAGGGTCTCGCGCTCGAAAGTCGCGCCCGTCTCGAGAGAGAGGACCGCTCCGGTTCGCGCCCGTTGTTCAACCTAACCGGTACGGTCCTGCACACAAATCTTGGCCGGGCAGTCCTCGCCGAAGCGGCGATCGAAGCCGCCGTCACGGCCATGCAAAATCCGGTTGCGCTCGAGTTCGACCTTGATACGGGCAAGCGCGGCGAACGGGACGACCATGTCAGAGGTCTTTTATGCGATCTGACCGGCGCGGAGGACGCGACAATCGTCAACAACAATGCCGCCGCAGTGCTTCTGGTCCTGAACACTCTTGCGAGCGGTCGAGAGGTGATCGTGTCGCGCGGCGAGCTGATCGAGATCGGCGGCGCCTTTCGCATGCCGGAAATCATGGCCAGCGCGGGCGCGCGACTGGTCGAGGTCGGCACCACCAACCGCACCCATATGAAGGATTATCGTTCGGCGCTGAACGAACGGACCGGCTTGATCCTAAAAGTCCACAAGTCGAACTATCGCATACAGGGTTTCACCGCCGAGGTCGGGACGGCGGAGCTTAGGCCTGTCGCGAAGGAGGCGGGCGTTCCGCTCGCGCACGATCTTGGATCGGGCACGCTAGTGGACCTCGTGCAGTACGGGCTGCAGGCGGAGCCGACAGTCCATCAGGCCGTGGCCACCGCGGACGTTGTGATGTTGTCCGGCGACAAATTGCTCGGCGGGCCGCAAGCTGGTTTCATTGTCGGCAAGCGCGATCTGATCCAGGCTATCAATCGCAATCCGATGAAGCGCGCGCTTCGAGTTCGACAAGATCAGGCTGGCCGCCATCGAGGCCACCCTTAAACTTTATCGGGACCCGATCCAACTCGCTGAGCGCCTTCCGACTTTGCAGACGCTGACGCGATCACGACCTGAGATCGAGGCGCAAGCCCGGCGGCTGCTGCCACACGTGGCGGCGGCGCTCGGCGACGACTTCGCGGTCGAGCTCTGCGAATGCCAGAGCCAGATCGGCTCCGGCGCGCTGCCGCTCGAAACCATCGCGAGCGCGGGTCTCGCCATCGCCTCCAAGCGGAGAGGCCCCGAGCTGGAACGTCTGTCCGCGATGCTGCGCGAGCTGCCGCGACCCGTCATCGGACGAATTGAGAAGGAGCGCCTGGTGCTCGACCTGCGCTGCTTGGGCGAGGATGAGGCGTTCCTCTCTAATCTGTCGCACTTCCAAGTTACTACCCGGAGCCGCGCATGCGGCGCCCCCTCTGATGAGCGCTCATCGACGGACGCGCTGCCGTGATTGTTGGCCTCGCCGGTCACATCGATCACGGCAAGACGGCTCTGGTCAAAGCGCTGACGGGCGTCGCTGGCGACCGGCTGAAGGATGAGAAAGCCCGCGGCATCACGATTGACCTGGGCTTCGCCTATATGCCCACGCGATCGGGGCAGCCGATCGGCTTCATCGATGTTCCAGGCCACGAGCGCTTCATTCACACGATGCTCGCAGGTGCAAGCGGGGTCGATTTTGCCCTTCTGACAATCGCCGTCGATGACGGGATTATGCCGCAGACGCTTGAGCATCTGGCGATCCTCGATCTGCTCGGCACGGATCGTGGCGTCGTCGTCCTCACGAAGGCCGAGCTCGCATCCCCCGAGGCTATCGAGAATTTGGCGCGGCAGGCAAAAGCCATAATCGCGACGACAGCGCTGACGCATGCCGAGATCCTGACGGTCTCGGCGCTGACCGGCGCGGGCGTAGACGCGCTGCGTGCGCATCTCGAAGAGGCGTCGGGCGCGGTGCGCGATCGCGCGGCAGGCAAGAGGTTTCGGCTTGCGGTCGATCGCGTCTTCACGCTGTCTGGCGTCGGGGTCGTGGCGACCGGAACGGTGCTGTCGGGCGCGGTCCACCTCGGCGACCGGATCCAGCTCAGCCCATCCGGCTTGTTTGCGCGCGTGCGCTCTCTTCATGCGCAGAACCGCCAGGCCGAGGCGGCGCATGCGGGCGAGCGCTGCGCGCTCAATCTCACCGGCCCGGACATAACAAAAGACGCGATTCGACGCGGCGACGTGGCGCTCGATCCCGAGCTGCAAGCGCCAACCGATCGCATCGACGCGCGTATTCGAGTCCTGCCAACTGAGAAAAAGCCGATCGGTCAATGGTTCCCAGTCCGACTTCATCATGCCTCGGCGGAAGCCGGCGCGCGCATCGTCCTGTTCGACGACAAGCCGATCGCTCCAGGAGAAGCGGCCGACGTCCAGCTCGTTCTTGATCGGCCGATCGCAGCAGCAGCTCATGACCGCTTCGTCGTTCGCGACGTATCGGCCCAGCGTACGCTGGGCGGCGGCGTATTTCTTGATTTGCGCGGAAGGGCCAGAGGGAGGCGGACGCCGGAGAGGAGCGAGCAGCGCGCCGCGCTCGCGCTGGCCGATCCGTCGGCCTCTTTCGCTGCGCTTCTGGAAACGCCGCCGTTCGCTTTTGACGTTGCCGCGTTCGCACGAGATCGAGCGGTCTCCGTCGAGCGGAAAGACCAGCTCGTCTCGGAACTCGGGCTTGTCATTTTGGAAGTGGGAGATTCACAAATCGCGCTGACCCGCGAGCGTTGGGCCCTCTTCGCGTCGACCATGCTCGAGCGGATCGGGGCCTATCACGCCGAAAATCCGGATCGTCAAGGTTTAGGACGAGAACAGCTGCGGGTCACGTCGCAGCCAAGACTTCCGAAGCCGGCATTCGACCTCGCCTTGAAAAAGCTTGTCGTCTCAGGCCGTCTCGTTTTGGACGGCGCGTTCGTCAGACTTCCGTCGCACGAGGTGCAGCTTGCGCCCGAGGATAAAGCTGCCTGGGAGATGATCGCGCCGCTTCTCGGCGGGGCGCAGCGCTTCCGTCCGCCGAGAGTGCGCGACCTCGCGGCGACGACCGGACGCGCCGAAAAAGATCTGCGCCGCGCTCTCAAACGCGTAGGCCGCATGGGTCGGGCTGACGAAGTGGCGCACGACCATTTCTTCTTGCGGTCGACAGTCAGGGAGATGGCCACGATCATTGCGGATCTGTCAGCGTCAGGGAAGGACGGCTCTTTTTCTGCTGCGCAATTCCGCGACCGGGTCGACAACGGTCGCAAGGTGGCGATCCAGATTTTGGACTTCTTCGATCGGCATGGCGTCACTTTGCGCAAGGGCGATGAGCGTCGCGTCAACCGACATCGTCTGGATTTGTTCGGGTCGCCATGCCAATCCGGTGACGAGACTGGAGGAGAATTGTCCCCGGTGGGGCGCCCGGACTTCAAATCCGTGTGGGGCAGCGAGCCTGTCTCAGGTGGGTTCGACTCCCACTCTCTTCCGCCAACGCCGCCCGCAGCTTCTGGCCTCAAAACGCCTTAGCCGCCCTGCCCCACCAGCAGCCTCGCGTGTCTGTCGACGAAATTGACTGGCGCGCCGTAGTGTGATTGCGCTCACACGCTCCCGTTCAGAGTGGTGCTAACACATTAGTGTATCGTGGAAGGATAAATCCCATGGCTACGATGAACGCCAAAATTCTTGGAACAATAGTATTGGTCCTCGTTCCCAGTCTGGCGCTTGCACAGACCGCCGGCGAGACGGCGGCAAGTGTCGCTAAATTGGGTGCTCTAG